>NZ_JBIBHG010000001.1:0-1104726 GCF_042956885.1 Streptomyces sp. NPDC008163
GGACGGCCGGACTGGACGCGCTCGACCAGGATCCGCCTGCCGTGCACGGTCAGCCGGGCATTACGGTGGGACACGAAGACCTCCGTGTGCGGTGTGGAGCCTAGACACCTCCACCACACCGGAGGTCTTCGTCATGATCAAGACCTGATCCGAGTTAACAACGCTCGTGGTCAATACACCTAGGGCGCCATGGTCGGCGCTCCCTCGACGGGTACCCCCTCCTCGACAACCGCGAAGGACGCCTTGATCTCGCACTCCTCCGGGATCTTGTCCACGGGCCCCGCGCACGTCGACGGGTCGATCGCGGGCTTGCTCCGGGCCCCCTGCTCGGCGTTTCCGGACGACGGAGCGCTGTCCGAAGTGGTCGAGCAGGCGGCCGAGCCCAGCAGAGTGAGCAGGACGACGGCCGCAGAGGCCGCGGCGGCGCGGACGCGCATGGATACCCCCCAGGGTTGATGTACCGGCCTCGGATACGCCGGCCGGTCAACCATGTCACCACGCGCCCCGTGTGTGGCGTGGGGAATGTGGGGGAAACGTGCGCTCAGCCGAACGACAGCGCGTCCGGGGCCAGCGGCGGCACCAGGCCCTCCGCCGCCGCGCGGGTCAGCAGGCCGCGGACCGCCGCGTAGCCGTCCTCGCCCAGGTCCGCGGTGAACTCGTTCACGTACAGGCCGATGTGCTGGTCCGCGACCGACGGGTCCATTTCCTGGGCGTGGGCCTGGACGTACGGGCGGGAGGCCTCCGGGTCGTCCCAGGCCATGCGGACCGAGGTGCGGGCGGATTCGGCGAGGAGCTTCAGCGTGTCCGCGCCCAGCGAGCGCTTGGCGATGATCGCGCCGAGCGGGATCGGCAGGCCGGTGGTGTCCTCCCAGTGCCGCCCCATGTCGGCCAGGTTGTGCAGGCCGTAGTTCTGGTACGTGAAGCGCGCCTCGTGGATCACCAGACCGGCGTCCACCTTGCCGTCCCGGACCGCCGGCATGATCTCGTCGAACGGCATGACGACGATCTCGCCGACCCCGCCCGGAACCGTCTCGGCAGCCCAGAGGCGGAACAGCAGGTACGCCGTCGAGCGCTCGCTCGGCACCGCGACCGTCTTCCCGGTCAGGTCGGTGCCCGCCTCACGGGTCAGGACGAGCGGGCCGCAGCCCCGGCCCAGCGCACCGCCGCACGGCAGCAGCGCGTACTCCTCCAGGACCCAGGGCAGCACCGCGTACGACACCTTGAGCACGTCCAGTTCGCCGCGCTCGGCCATGCCGTTGGTGATGTCGATGTCCGCGAAGGTGACGTCCAGCGCCGGTGCGCCGGGGACCCTGCCGTGTGCCCAGGCGTCGAAGACGAACGTGTCGTTCGGGCAGGGCGAGAAGGCGATGCGCAGCGCGTCAGCCTGCGGATTCGTCTCGGTCATGGCGGGTCCAGCCTTCCAGTACGGGTATGAGCTTCCCGAACGCCTCGGTCAGCGCGGTCAGCGCGTCGCCGATGCGCCAGGCGTCGCGGTCGCGCGGGCCGACGGTGTTCGACACGGCCCTGATCTCCAGGACCGGTACGCCGGCCAGGTCCGCCGCCTCCGCGACCCCGAAGCCCTCCATGGCCTCGGCGACCGCGTGCGGGTGGGCGGCCAGCAGGGCGGCGGTGCGGTCCGCCGTGCCGGTGACGGTGGAGACGGTGAGGATGTCGCCGGCCGTCGCCCCGGTCGCCTCGGCGGCGGCGCGGACGAGGGAGCGGGGCGGGAGGTGCCAGGTCCGGCCGAAGCCGAGCCCGGTCACCGGAACGAAGCCGTCCGGGGTTTCGGCGCCCAGGTCCGCCGCGCCGATGCGGCGGGACACGGCCAGCGAGCCGACCGGGGCGGCCGGTGCGAAGCCGCCGCCGATGCCCGCCGAAACCACCAGGTCGTACGGGTGGGCCGCCAGCGCGAACGCCGTCGACGCCGCCGCGGCGGCCGGGCCGACGCCGCCCGCGAGCACGTCCAGCGGACCGGTGCGGTGGATCTCCGCGCCGCGGATCACGTGGACCGCCGGCTCGTCCCCGTACGCACGCGTGACCGCGTCCCGTTCCACCGGGACCGCGGTCACGACGAGTACGTGCACGTCAGTCGGTCTTCTTCAGCTTGAAGTGCCAGATGCCGATGACCTTCGCGCCCTTGGTCTCCACGATGCTGATCTGCGTGTTCTTCGGGGCCTCGCCGGTCTGGCTCTGGCTGGAGAAGAACGCGCTGCCCGTGATGGACCGGTAGGTCTTCTTGGAGGGCTCCGGCTCGCCGCGCTGGCCGTCGACGAAGAGGGTCCAGCCGTTGTCCGCGATCTCCGGGTCGACACCGAAGTGGACCGTGTCGGTCATCGATACGTCGATGCTCTTCTCCGCGTCCTTGTTCAGGCACTTCTGGGCATCGGAGTTCTTGAGGGCCTTGCCGTCGTTGTAGCAGGCGGCCTCGGCGCTCACCGAGTTGTCGCCGACCGTCACGGTGGCGAGCGGCGTCGGCTTGTCGCAGGCGGAGAGGACGAGGAGTCCCGCGGACACGGCACCAAGAGCGACGCCGATTCGACGGCCCTTACCGGAGAAGAACGCAACGGTCATGGGCCGAAGGCTATCGGTCGCTCCCGCTCACGCCACGCGGGGGTGCGGCGAGCCGCGTCGCGCGGCGCCCAGCAGCCCCCGTACGGAGGCGGAGGCACCCAGCGCCAGCAGCCCGGCGGCGACGGACATGCCCAGTACGCCGTTGAGGGGGAGGGCGATGCCGATCGCGCCGCCCACCACCCAGGCCATCTGGAGCAGCGTCTCGGAGCGGGCGAACGCGGAGGTCCGCACCTCCTCCGGAACATCGCGCTGGATCATCGCGTCCAGCGACAGCTTCGACAGCGCCTGCGTCAGGCCCGCCGTCGCGGCGAGCGCGGCGACCATGACGGTGGAGAAGAAGATGGCCGCGAGGACGGCGACGCCGAGCGCCAGGCCCAGTACCGAGGCGACGATGATCTCCGGGCCGCGCGCCTTCAGCCAGGAGCCGACCGCCGTGCCCAGCGCGTTGCCGACGCCCGCCGCCACGCCGACGATGCCCAGCGAGATCGCGGCGCTCTGCCCGGCGAGCGGGTGCTCGCGCAGCAGGAACGCCAGGAAGAAGATCAGGAACCCGGAGAGCGCCCGGTGCGCCGCGTTGGCCTGGAGGCCGTGCAGCACGGAGGGGCCGACCGACCGGAGCCCCGGCCGCCGCTCGCGGCCCTTGGCGCCGGACTTGTTCCCGGACTTGGCCCCCGCCTTCGTGGAGGGGCGTGGCGCGTTGTCGCCGTGCGGCGGTACGAGCTGCGCCCGGCTTTCGCCCTTCGCCGAGTCCACCTTCGGCGGCAGCGTGAACGCCAGGATCCCGCCGCCGACGAAGATCGCGCACGCCCCGTACAGCGGCCACTGCGGGCCGATCGTCTGGAGCCCGGCGCCGACCGGCGCGGCGGCCCCGGTGGCCAGCAGCCCCGCGAGGGTCACCCGTGAGTTGGCCTTCACCAGCGAGAACTTCGGTGGCAGCAGGCGCGGTACGACGGCGCTGCGCACCACTCCGTACGCCTTCGAGCAGACCAGTACGCCGAGCGCCGCCGGGTACAGCTCCAGGTCGCCGGTCGCGACCGCGCCGGACATGGTCAGCGCCAGCACCGCCCGCGCCAGCATGGAGCCGGCCATCGCGGCCCGGCGGCCGTGCGGCAGGTGGTCCAGGAGCGGGCCGATGACCGGCGCCAGCAGGATGAACGGCGCCATCGTCACCGCGAGGTACAGCGCGACCCGGCCGCGCGCCTGGTCGGTCGGTACGGAGAAGAACACGGTGGACGCGAGCGCGACGGTGATCATCACGTCCCCGGCGCCGTTCACCGCGTGCAGCTCGATCAGCTTGCCGAGGCCGCTCTCACCGGCGCCGTGCGCGTGGGTCGCCTTGCGGATGCCCCGGGCGGTACCGGTGAAGGGGACGCGCAGGGCATGACCGATCGACCGGCCCGCACTGCGGAGCGGGCCGGGACCGTCGTGCGACCTGGCTGAAGCCACTTGGTCATAGTGCCCCAGGACCGTGTGATGCGAACCGGCATCCTCGCGGGGCGCGGTCGGGACCGCCCCGTCGGGTCAGTGTCGGGCCTGGTCACGCGCGGCGCGCCGAAGGCGCGAAACGGCCGGGTCGGAGTTCGGTTCGGGGCCGGCACGGGGGCGGTTCGGGGTCGGTGCCGGGTGGTGGAAACGGCGGCGTTTCGGACGGCAGGTGGGCGGGGAGCGGCGGAGAGGGTAGCGTGCGTAGCGCGCCACCGGCGGTTGTTCTCGGCCGCGCGCCTCTCGGCGATCCCGCAGAATGGATTGCGGAAGGCGTGCCCGAGGTTGGCTCAACGGGTGTGGACGTCGACGCGGCCCCCAGGTCCGCTCCGTCCGCGACCGTATGGCCGAAATCGATGGTCGATGTGCTGGCGCGCTCGTGAGACTGGCGTAGGAGAGAAGCGAGACCTGTGAGTGCTGCGACGACGCGAGGCCGTACGGCCCGGACCGCCCGTACCCCCGCTCCCGACCGTCTGTGCGCCGAGGCGGTAGACCTCGCCCGCGCGGCGGCGGAGGAGGCGGCCGCGCCGGGGATCGTGGGTGAGCATGTGGCGGTGGTCTCCGAGGGGGACCGGGTCGTCACGCATTATTTCGAGTGCAAGGACCCCGGCTACCGGGGCTGGCGCTGGGCCGTGACGGTGGCCCGGGCCTCCCGCGCGAAGAACGTCACCCTGGACGAGACGGTGCTGCTGCCGGGCTCCGACGCGCTGCTCGCGCCGGAGTGGGTGCCGTGGAGCGAGCGGCTGCGGCCGGGGGACATGGGCCCCGGCGACCTGCTGCCGACCGAGGCGGACGACCTGCGGCTCGAACCCGGGTACACGGGGGCGGACGAGCCGCTGCCGAACGCGCCGGCCACGGATGAGCTGGCCGACCTGGTGGACGTCGAGGACGCGGAGCTGACGACGCGCCCGGATCCGGCCGCGCGCGGATCGATCGCGGCGGTGGCGGACGAGCTGGGCATGCGGCGGGCGCGGGTGCTGTCGCGTTACGGGCTGCACTCGGCGGCGGACCGCTGGGACGAGGAGTTCGGCCCGAAGACACCGATGGCGCAGGCCGCGCCGGCGTCGTGCGCCTCCTGTGCCTTCCTGATGCCGCTGGCGGGCTCGCTGCGTCAGGCGTTCGGGGTGTGCGCGAACGAGTTCGGTCCGGCGGACGGGCATGTGGTGTCGCTGTCGTACGGGTGCGGGGGGCATTCGGAGGCGGCGGTGATGCCGAAGCCGCCTGCGGCGGTGCCGCATCGGTTGGACACGGTGCGGGTGGATGAGTATCCGCTGCACGATTCGGCTTCGCCGGAGGACCTGGGCCACGCGTAGCCGGGCGCTGCCCGGGGCCCACGCGGTCTCGGGCTTCCCCGGGGAACCGGTTCCGTCCGCAAGCGCCGGACGGGCTTCGATTGTGCCGGTGCGGGCTCCCGGGTGCGGGCCGGTTGAGGCTCGCTGCCGGCTCGCGAGCCTCTGTCGACGCGCACCGGCCACATCCAGCCCGTCCGGCGTTGAGGACGGAAGCCTTGAGGTGGGGGGCGTGCACCCCGGGGGGCGGGGAGTCGGAGGGCCCGGGCTGTACCCGGTAGCTTCGCGGGGTACGTGACACCGCACCGGCAGAGGGAGCACGCGCATGGGCATCAACGCGACGGAGGGCGATCCGTTCGGCACCGCGCGGTTGCGGCGCGGCGTGCTCGCCGCCTGGGGCGCCGGACCCGCCCGGTTCCGGGAGGACGCCAACGCCGAGGAAGACCTCGCGCTCGGCGGCTACCGCGACCGCCTCGTGGTCGAGCTGGCCCAGAACGCCGCCGACGCCGCGGCCCGCGCCGGCACCCCCGGCCGCCTCAGGCTCACGCTGCACCCCGCAGGGGCCGGCACCCCCGCCGTCCTCGCCGCCGCGAACACCGGCGCCCCCCTGGACGCCACCGGCGTCGAATCGCTGTCCACCCTGCGCGCCTCCGCGAAGCGGGAAGGGCACGAGGGCGCCGTGGGCCGGTTCGGCGTCGGGTTCGCCGCCGTCCTCGCGGTGAGCGACGAGCCGGCGATCACGGGCCGGCACGGCGGCGTCCGCTGGTCCCTCCCCGAGGCCCGCGAGCTCGCCCGGGAGGCCGCCGTCGGCAGCCCCGGACTCGGCGACGAGCTGCGCCGCCGCGACGGCCACGTACCGCTGCTGCGCCTCCCGCTGCCCGCCGAGGGCACCGCGCCCGACGGCTACGACACCGTCGTCGTGCTGCCGCTGCGCGACGGCGTCGCCGAGGACCTGGTCGAACGGCTGCTGGCCGCCGTGGACGACGCCCTGCTCCTCACCCTGGCCGGGCTCGAAGAGGTCGTCGTCGAGACCCCGGAGGGCGTACGCACCCTCCGCCGCTTCCAGCACGGCCCGTACACGCACATCGAGGACTCCGCGCACGGTACGCACCGCTGGCGCACCGCCGTCCACCACGGCCCGATCGGGCCCGAACTCCTCGCCGACCGCCCGCTGGAGGAACGCCTCCGCCCGCACTGGTCGGTGACCTGGGCCGTCCCGGTCGACGCGGACGGCGCCCCGGTCCACCCTCGTACCGCACCCGTCGTGCACGCGCCGACGCCCACCGACGAACCGCTCGGGCTGCCCGCGCTGCTCATCGCCTCGCTGCCGCTGGACACCACCCGCAGGCACCCCGCCCCCGGACCGCTCACCGACTTCCTGGTGCAGCGCGCCGCCGACGCGTACGCGGAGCTGCTCGGCGACTGGGAGCCGGTGTCCGTCGCGACGATCGCCCTGGTCCCGGGCCCCCTCGGCCAGGGCGTGCTGGACGGCGCCCTGCGCGGCGCGATCCTGGAGCGGCTGCCGCGCGTGGCGTTCCTGGAGCCCGCCGCCCCGCGAGAACCGGAGCGCTGGGAGGACTGGGACGAGGGCGTCCGCAAGGACACCGTCGGGCTGCGCCCGGTCGAGGCCGAGGTGGTGGAGGGCGCCGGGGCCCTGACCGTCGCCGTGCTGGCCGAGGTGCTGCCGTGCCTGCTCCCGGCCGGCCTGGAACGGCGCGTCGAGCTGCGCACGCTCGGCGTCGCCCGGGTCCCGCTGACCGAGGCGATCGACCGCCTGGCCGGCCTGGAACGCGAACCCGCCTGGTGGCGGCGGCTCTACGACAGCCTGGCCGGGGTCGACCCGGACCGCCTCTCGGGCCTCCCGGTCCCGCTGGCGGGTGCGGGTACGGGACTGGCCGGGGGCGGCCCGGAGGCCCCCTCCGGCGACCCCGGAGCGCCCGCGCTCCCCCGCACCACCATCGGCCCCCGGCAGGTCCTCCTCCCGCTCCCCGACGCCCTCTCCGGCCCCGTCCTCGACCGCCTCGGCCGGCTCGGGCTCAAGGTCGCGCACCCGGACGCCGCGCATCCGCTCCTGGAGAAGCTGGGGGCCCTGCCCGCCACGCCGCGCGCCGTGCTGACGACCCCGCAGGTGCGGGCGGCCGTCGCCGGGTCGCTGGACGCGGGGGAGATCTGGGACGAGGACGCGCTCGACGGCGACGAGCTGGTGGAGACCGTGCTCACCCTGGTCCGCGACGCCGCCCTGGAACCGGGCGAGGAGTCCTGGCTCGGCGCGCTCGCGCTGCCCGACGAGGACGGCGAACTCGCCCCCGCCGGGGAACTCGTGCTGCCGGACAGCCCGTTCGCCCAGGTCATGCGCGAGGGCGAACTCGCCCTGTGCGACGCGGAGCTGGCCGAGCGCTGGGGCGAACAGCCGCTGACCGCCTGCGGGGTGCTCGCCACCTTCGCGCTCGTACGGGCCGCCGACGTGGTGCTGGACCCGGACGAACTGGAACCGCGTGACAGCGACTTCGCGGAGCCGGACGACGCCGGGCTGCTCGACGCGGTGGACGTGTGGTGCGAGGACATCCTCGACCAGTTGCCGGACAGCCCGGTGCCGCCGGTCGCCACCGAGCTGGTCGCCGTACGCGATCTGGACCTGGTGGACGACGACGCCTGGCCGCAGGCGCTCGCCATGCTGGCGCGGCCGCCGCTGCGGGACGCGCTCACGCAGCCGGTCCGGGTGCTGCTCCCGGACGGCACCACGGAGTCCGTCCGCCCGTACACCGCCTGGTGGCTGCGCGGCCACCCGGTGCTGGGTGGCCGCCGCCCGGCGGGCCTGCGCGCCCACGGCGGCGATCCGCTGCTCGCGGGGCTCTACGACTCCGCCGACGCGACCGGCTTCGAGGACGCCGAGGTGCTGCGCGCCCTGGGCGTACGGACCTCGGTCGCCGCGCTCCTGGACGAGCCGGGCGGGGCCGCCGAACTGCTCGGCCGGCTCGCCGACGAGGACCGCGCGGTCACCGGCGTCCACCTGCACGCGCTGTACACCGCGCTGTCCGCGCTCGACCCGGAACAGGTCACGCTGCCGGACGAGCTGCGGGCGGTCGTGGACGGCGAGGTGCGCGTCGTGGACGCGGCGGACGCGGTGATCGCGGACGCGCCGGACCTGCTGCCGCTCACCGAGGGGCTGCCGCTGCTGCCCGTCGCCCCGGCGCACGCGGCCGAGCTGGCCGAGCTGTTCCAGGTGCGGCGGCTCGGCGAGACCGTGGCGGCCGAGGTCACGAGCGACGGCGAGGCGCACGAGGTGCCCGAGTCCGTGCGCGTGCTGCTGGGGCCGGCGACCCCGGCGACGTACATCGAACACGGCGAGCTCCGCGCGGGCGGCGTGGAACTGGACTGGCGGCGCACCCCGGACGGGGTGGTGCACGCCTCGACGCTGGAGGGCGTCGCGGCGGGCCTGGCCTGGGCCTCCGGCCAGTGGCCCCGCCGCTTCGAGGTCGCGGCGCTGCTCGAAGACCCGTCCCGGACGGAGGAACTGGCCCGCGACCGCTGGTTCGACTGAGCGAATCGTTCGACCGAGTGAACCGGAAGCACGCCTTCACAAAAAAGTCTCAGGACACACACAACCGTTCACAGATGGGGACCGTCTCGTCTGTCGAGCCACCAGGCTCCACAGACGATTGGGCCCGCGCGACGACCGTCGCGGCGGGCCCCCTTCTCCACCTTGGGGAACGAACATGCGCATACGTGCCACCGTGGCCGCTGTCAGCGGCGCCCTGGCCCTTTCCGCTCTCGCCCTTCCGTCGGCCGCCCAGGCCGACGGCGCGCACGGTTCGACCGGCAGCAGCACCGCTCAGCTGGCGCGCGCGGCGCAGTCCGCCGCCGCGCCCACGGGCGCCAAGTCCGGCGCCCGCTCCGCCGCATCCGCGGACGAGCCGGGTCCGCTCGACCTCACCTTCTCGAAGTTCACGGTCAACGGCGGCAAGCCGCTGGTGGTGGGGACCACGTACACCAAGCGCGTCCCGACCACCTTCACCGTGACGCACGCCGCGAACGTGGACATCTTCGCCGAGGACTTCATGCTGGAGGTCGGGCTCTACCGCGGTTCGTTCGACAACCCGGCCAACGAGTTCTACGGCGACGACACGCCCGTCTGCAAGAAGGTGTCCGCCACGGTCGCCACCTGCAAGGGCAACATCGCGGTCTACCCCGAGTTCGACCTGTTCGGCAACGCCGACGCCACGAAGTGGAAGGCCGTGGGCTACGCGGTCGCGCTCAACGGCCAGGACCCGGAGGACGTCGACCCGGGCGACATCGGCTTCGTCGTCCAGGACAACCTGGGCACCACCCTCGTGCAGCGCGCCTCGAAGCAGACCGTCAACGCCTCGCCCGAGCCGGTCAAGAAGGGCGGGACCATCACCGTCACCGGCTGGCTCTCGCGGGCCAACTGGGACGACTACAAGTACCACGGCTACACCAGCCAGTCCGTGAAGCTGCAGTTCCGCAAGAAGGGCAGCAGCACGTACACCACGGTGAAGACCGTCAGGACGAACAACAAGGGTGACGCCAAGACGACCGTGAAGGCCACGGTCGACGGCTACTGGCGCTACAGCTTCGCCGGTACGTCCACCACCCCGGCCGCCACCGCCACGGGCGACTACGTCGACGTGAAGTAGCCCGGCCAGGGCCGCCGCCTCACCCCCCGAAGCGGCGGCCCACCAGCCGCCACGCGTACTCCAGCGCCACCGACGCCACCACCGCGATGCCCACCGCCGTCCACGGCATCTGCGTGCCCACCAGTTTCAGCGCGAAGAAGTCCTGGAGCCACGGCACCGCGAGCACCACCAGGAACGCCAGGCCCATCGCGGCCACCAGGCAGATCCGCCACCAGGTGTACGGGCGGGCGATGATCGCCAGGACCCACATCGAGACCAGGAACAGCGTGAGCGTCGCCGCGCTCGTCTCCGCGTCCAGCGCGCCCGTACCGGAGTAGTGGTGGCGGGCGACCAGGTACATCACGAAGGTCGCGGCGGCGCAGATGACGCCCGAGGGGATCGCGTACCGCATGACGCGGCGCACGAAGTGCGGATGCGCGCGCTCCTTGTTCGGGGCGAGGGCCAGGAAGAACGCCGGGACGCCGATCGTCAGCGTGGACAGCAGCGTCAGATGGCGCGGCAGGAACGGGTACTCGACCTGGAAGCAGACCACCAGGACGGCCAGCAGCACCGAGTACACGGTCTTCGTCAGGAACAGGGTCGCGACCCGGGTGATGTTGCCGATCACGCGGCGGCCCTCGGCGACCACGGACGGCAGGGTCGCGAAGCTGTTGTTCAGCAGCACGATCTGGGCGACCGCGCGCGTCGCCTCGGAGCCCGAGCCCATGGAGACGCCGATGTCGGCGTCCTTCAGGGCGAGGACGTCGTTGACGCCGTCGCCGGTCATCGCGACCGTGTGGCCGCGTGACTGGAGCGCGGCGACCATCTCCCGCTTCTGCTGCGGGGTGACCCGGCCGAACACCGCGTTCTGCTCCATCGCGGAGGCCATCTCGTCGGTGCCCTTCGGGAGCCTGCGCGCGTCCAACGGGTGCTCCGCGCCCTCCATGCCGAGCTTCGCGGCGACCGCGCCGACCGAGACCGCGTTGTCGCCGGAGATCACCTTCGTCGCGACCCGCTGCTCGCCGAAGTACGCGAGGGTCTGTCCCGCGTCGGGCCGCAGCCGCTGTTCCAGCACGACGAGGGCGGCCGGGTCAGCCCCCCGGGCCGCGTCCGGCGCGTCCAGTCCGCCCCGCGCCCGGGCCAGCAGCAGCACCCGCAGGCCCTGCTCGTTGAGCTGCCCGATCTCCGCGAGCGCCGGGTCGTCCTCGGACAGCAGCACGTCCGGCGCGCCGAGCAGCCAGGCGGAGGAGGCGCCGCCGTCCTCGGTGAACGCGGCGCCGCTGTACTTGCGGGCGGAGGAGAACGGCAGGGTCCCGGTGGTCGTCCAGGCGCCGTCCGCCGGGGCGTTCTGCGGGGTGTCCTCCGGGGCGTTCTCCGGGGCCGGGTAGGCGTCGACGATGGCCTGGAGGCTGGCGTTGGGTCGGGGCTCGGACGCGCCGAAGGCCGCCAGGACGCGGCGCAGATACGGTTCCTCGGCACCGCCCAGCGGACGCAGCTCCGTGACGTCCATGCCGCCCTCGGTGAGCGTGCCGGTCTTGTCCAGGCAGACCACGTCGACCCGGGCCAGGCCCTCGATGGCGGGCAGCTCCTGCACCAGGCACTGCTTGCGGCCCAGGCGCACGACCCCGATCGCGAAGGCGACCGAGGTCAGCAGGACCAGCCCCTCCGGGATCATCGGGACGATCCCGCCGACCGTGCGGGCGACGGAGTCCTTGAAGTTGTGCTCCTTGACCACCAGCTGGCTGATCACCAGGGCGGTCGCGGTCGGCACCATCATCCAGGTGATGTACTTCAGGATGGTCGAGATGCCGCTGCGCAGCTCGGACCGGACGAGCGTGAAGCGGGACGCCTCCTCGGCGAGCTGCGCCGCGTACGCCTCGCGCCCCACCTTCGTCGCGGTGAACGCGCCGCCCCCGGCGACGACGAAGCTGCCGGACATCACCGTGTCGCCGGTCTTCTTGAGGACCGGGTCGGCCTCGCCGGTGAGCAGGGACTCGTCGATCTCCAGCCCGTCCGCCTCGGCGACCGTGCCGTCCACGACGACCTTGTCCCCGGGGCCCAGCTCGACCAGGTCGCCGAGGACGATCTCGGAGGTGTGGATCTCGGCGGATCTCCCGTCGCGCCGGACGACGGGTTTCGACTCACCGATGACCGCGAGGCTGTCCAGGGTCTTCTTGGCCCGCCACTCCTGCACGATGCCGATGCCGGTGTTGGCGATGATCACGAAGCCGAACAGGCTGTCCTGGATCGGCGCGACGGCCAGCATGATCACCCAGAGCACGCCGATGATCAGGTTGAACCGGGTGAAGACGTTGGCCCGGACGATCTCGGTCAGCGACCGCGAGGACCGCACCGGTACGTCGTTGACCTCGCCCCGCGAGATCCGCTCGGCGACCTCGGCCGAGGTGAGCCCGCGCCCGGAGGCGCCGGTGCGCTGCCCCCCGGAAAGTTCGGATGCCCGCTGCGTCATGGTTCGACGGTACGGGGCTCCGCCTCAGTCGGCCTGTGGATCCGCCGCCGCTGCCGCCGCCGCGCGCTTGAGGGCCGCGTCCCGCCCCCGTACGTACCAGATGCCGATCAGGCCGAGGCCCGCGCCGGCCAGGCAGGTCCACACCCACCACAGGTGGCCGTGGTCGTCGTACCAGTTGTAGAACGGGATCTGGACGAGGAAGAGGACGAACCAGAGGATCGTGCCGCCGGTGATGGTCGCGACGACCGGGCCCTCCAGGGGCTCCGGCGCCTCGTGCTTGGGTGTCCACTTCGTCATGCAGACATGTTAGGTCGCGCAACACAACCAGCGTGTCGCGCGACCACTTCGCCTCGTCGGGCCAGTCGGCCCATGGGTCTACGCGCGGAGATAGCGATCTTCGCCTTATGTATTCATACTGAATCTGCTTATGGCTGGCTCGAATTATTCGTGTGAAAGTCCAAAGCCGACCGCTTTTGAACCCCTCTACGCACCCTGACTGAGGTCATACATGTCCCCCTCGGCCCCCGCTAAGGTCGACGCCACGCCGCCTCCGCCCTCCCCGTCCTCCGGCGGCCTGGACGGCTTCTTCAAGATCTCCGAGCGGGGGTCGTCGGTAGCCCGCGAGATCCGTGGCGGATTCGCGACCTTCTTCGCGATGGCCTACATCATCGTGCTGAACCCGATCATCCTGGGCAGCGCGAAGGACATGTACGGCCACCAGCTCGACGGCGGCCAGCTGGTCACCGCGACCGTGCTCACCGCCGCGTTCTCCACGCTGCTCATGGGCGTCATCGGCAACGTGCCGATCGCGCTGGCCGCGGGCCTCGGCGTCAACACCGTCGTCGCCCTCCAGCTCGCCCCCCGGATGAGCTGGCCCGACGCCATGGGCATGGTGGTCCTCGCGGGCATCGTGGTCATGCTGCTGGTCGCGACCGGGCTGCGGGAGCGCGTGATGAACGCCGTACCGGGCTCGCTGCGCAAGGGCATCGCGATCGGTATCGGCCTGTTCATCCTGCTCATCGGCCTGGTCGACTCGGGCTTCGTCTCCCGCATCCCGGACGTCGCGCACACCACCGTGCCGCTCCAGCTCGGCTCCGACGGTCACCTCAACGGCTGGCCGGTCCTGGTCTTCGTGCTGGGCGCGCTGCTCACCCTGATCCTGATCGTCCGCAAGGTCCCGGGCGCGATCCTGATCTCCATCGTGGCGATGACCGTCGTCGCGCTGATCATCGACGCGGTCGCGGACCTGCCGGGCGAGGCGTGGGGGCTGACCGTGCCGGAGTGGCCGGGCAACCCCGTGGCCACGCCGGACTTCGGGCTGCTGGGTCACTTCAGCCTGTTCGGCGGCTTCCACAAGGTGGGCGTGCTGACCGGCATCCTGTTCGTCTTCACCGTGCTGCTGTCCTGCTTCTTCGACGCGATGGGCACCATCCTGGGTGTCGGCGACGAGGCGAAGCTGACGGACGCCAACGGCAACTTCCCGGGCATCAACCGGGTGCTCTTCGTGGACGGTGTCGCGGTCGCCGCGGGCGGTGCCAGCTCCTCCTCCGCCTCGACCTGCTTCGTGGAGTCCACGGCGGGCGTCGGCGAGGGGGCCCGCACGGGTCTGGCGAGCATCGTCACGGGCCTGCTGTTCACGGTGGCGCTGTTCCTCACGCCGCTGGCGACCATGGTCCCCTCGCAGGCGGCGACCCCCGCCCTGCTGGCGGTGGGCTTCCTGATCATCGCGGGCTCGGTGCGGGACATCGACTGGAGCGACTTCACGCTCGCGATCCCGGCGTTCCTCGCGATGGTCATGATGCCGTTCACGTACTCGATCACCAACGGCATCGGCATCGGCTTCATCGCCTTCACCGTGCTGCGCCTGGCCTCCGGCCGGGGCCGCGAGGTGCCCGCCGCGATGTACGCGGTGTCGGCGGTCTTCGTCTTCTACTACATGATGCCGGCGCTCGGCCTCACGTAAGGGCGGTGCGCGGACCGGCCCCGGGGGTCAGTTGACCTCCTCGGCCGGGACGCCGTCCGCCGGGCAGAGCTTCTCCTGCCCGTAGAACTTCTCCGTCTCCTCGACAGCCGTCTGAAAGCGCTCGTCGAAGTCGTCGCGAATGAGCGTCCGGACCACGTAGTCCTGGACGCTCATTCCGCGTTTTGCGGCATGCTGCTTGAGCCGGTCGAGCAGCTCACCGTCTATGCGCAGGCTGAGCACTGTCGATCCCATGCCAAGCAGGGTTACGCCCCACGGGCCCGCCGCGCGAGATTTTCCGCCACCGCCTCACTCGTTTGGGTGATCGATTGGTGATCCGGCCCATCCGGCGGAGGTGATCCCGCTTACGCGCGTGTAACACAAGTGGTCTTTAGAGTAGGTAATGAGTTACGCTAACAAACATGCCTGACCTGATCCACGACAGCGACAGTGCCGCCGCCGTGAGCTCCCTCCGTTCCGCCGTCATGCTGCTCGGCCGGCGCCTGAAGCACCAGCGCGTCGACGAGTCGCTGAGCCCGACCGAGATGTCGGTGCTCGGGACGCTCGCCCGTTGTGGTTCCGCCACTCCGGGTGAGCTCGCCCGCAAGGAGCACGTCCAGCCGCCGTCGATGACCCGCATCGTCGCCTTGCTGGAATCGAAGGGTCTGGTCAGGCTGGAACCGCACCCCGATGACCGTCGTCAGAAGATGGTCAGCCAGACCGAGCAGGCCGAGGCCATGCTCGCCGAGAGCCGCAAGAAGCGGAACGCCTGGCTGACCACGCTCGCCGAGGGCCTGGACGAGGACGAGTGGGAGACGCTGCGCAACGCGGCGCCCGTGCTGGAGAAGCTCGCCCACCTGTGAGAGCCGCGTCTCCGCCGAGAGACGCGACTCCGTCCCCGTCGACCAGCAAGATGTCCACGCCGAGGAGGCGAACCCTTTTGAGTACGGGATCCGGAGCAGACTCCGCCCCCGCACCGACTTCCACCCACGAGAGCAAGACCGGCGGGACCTTCTCGTCGCTGAAGATCCGCAACTACCGCCTGTTCGCCACGGGCGCCGTGATCTCCAACACCGGTACCTGGATGTCCCGCATCACGCAGGACTGGCTCGTTCTGAGCCTCACCGGGTCCGCCGCCGCCGTGGGCATCACCACGGCGCTCCAGTTCCTCCCCATGCTGCTGTTCGGTCTGTACGGCGGCGTCATCGCCGACCGGCTGCCGAAGCGCAAGCTCCTGCTCGTCAGCCAGGCCGCCCTGGGCGCCTGCGGTGTCGTGCTCGCCGTGCTCACGCTCTCCGGCGTGGTGCAGGTCTGGCACGTCTATCTGATCGCGTTCCTGCTCGGCATGGTCACCGTGGTCGACAACCCGGCCCGGCAGGCGTTCGTGTCCGAGATGGTCGGCCCCGCGCAGCTGCGCAACGCGGTCAGCCTGAACTCGGCGAACTTCCAGTCGGCCCGGCTCATCGGTCCCGCCGTCGCGGGTGTGCTGATCACCACGGTCGGCAGCGGCTGGGCCTTCATGTTCAACGGCCTGTCTTTCCTCGCCCCGCTCGTCGGCCTGATGATGATGCGGCCGAGCGAGCTCCACAAGTCGGTCATCGTGCCGCGTGCGAAGGGCCAGCTCCGTGAGGGGCTGCGGTACGTCTCCGGACGCCCCGAGCTGATCTGGCCGATCGTCCTGGTCGGCTTCGTCGGCACCTTCGGCTTCAACTTCCCGATCTGGCTGACGGCCTTCGCGGACGAGATCTTCCACGGCGGCGCCGGGATGTACTCGTTCTTCAACATCCTCATGGCCGCCGGCTCGCTGGCCGGTGCCCTGCTCGCCGCCCGCCGCCGCTCCTCGCGGCTGCGGATGCTGGTCGCCGCCGGCACGGCGTTCGGCCTGCTGGAGATCGTCGCGGCGCTCGCGCCGAACGTCTGGGTCTTCGCGGTCCTGCTCGTCCCCATCGGCATGATCGGCCTGACGACCAACATCAGCGCCAACACCAGCGTCCAGATGGCATCGGACCCGGCCATGCGCGGCCGGGTGATGAGCCTCTACATGATGGTCTTCGCCGGGGGTACGCCGGTGGGCGCCCCGATCGTCGGCTGGATCAGCGACGCGTACGGTGCCCGCACCGGCATGGTGGTCGGCGGCGCGCTGTCCCTCGCGGCTGCGGTCGGCATCGGCGTGATCCTGGCCCGTCTCGGCGGTCTGCGCCTCAAGGTGGACCTGCGCCCGGGCCGCCCGCACGTCCGCTTCGTCCAGCGCGAGCAGCTGGCCACGGCGGCGTAAGGATTCACGCCCGTACGCGACGACGCGGCCCCGCTCCCGGTTCTCGGGGGCGGGGCCGCGTCGCGTTCACGCATGCAGGTCCGGTTACGCTCGTCGGGTGGACCCGAAGACCAGAAACCGCATCATGGCGGCCGTGCTCGTACTGATGTTCGCCGTCGTCGCCGTGGCGGCCGCCGTCGGCTGACGGGCGCCTCTACCAGGCGAAGTTCTCCGGCGACGGGCCCGGACCGGGGAAGATCTCCTCCAGCGCGTCCAGCACCTCCGCCGACAGCTCCAGCTCCACCGCGCGCAGCGCCGAGTCGAGCTGCTCCCGCGTGCGCGGGCCGGAGATCGGGCCGGTGATCCCGGGCCGCGTCAGCAGCCAGGCGAGGCCCACCTCACCGGGCTCCAGGCCGTGCTTGCCGAGCAGGTCCTCGTACGCCTGGATCTGCGCCCGCACCTTCGGGTCGGCCAGTGCGTCGCCGGAGCGGCCGGAGGTGGAGCGGGCGCCGCCGCCCTCGCGCTCCTTGCGGATCGCGCCGCCGAGCAGGCCGCCGTGCAACGGCGACCACGGGATGACGCCGAGGCCGTACTCCTGGGCGGCCGGGATGACCTCCATCTCGGCGCCGCGTTCCATCAGGTTGTAGATGCACTGCTCGCTGACCAGGCCGTAGCTGCCGCGCTGCCGGGCGCGCTCGTTGGCCTGGGCGATCTTGTAGCCGGAGAAGTTCGAGGAACCGGCGTACAGGATCTTGCCCTGCTGGACCAGTACGTCGATGGCCTGCCAGATCTCCTCGATCGGGGTGTCCCGGTCGACGTGGTGGAACTGGTACAGGTCGATGTGGTCCGTCTGGAGCCGCTTCAGGCTGGCGTCGACGGCCCGGCGGATGTTGACGGCGGACAGCTTGTCGTGGTTGGGCCACGCCTCGCCGTCGGCGCCCATGTTGCCGTAGACCTTGGTGGCGAGCACGACCTTGTCGCGGCGGTCGCCGCCCTTGGCGAACCAGGTGCCGAGGATCTCCTCGGTGCGGCCCTTGTTCTCGCCCCAGCCGTAGACGTTCGCGGTGTCGAAGAAGTTGACGCCGGCGTCCAGCGCGGCGTCCATGAGGTCGTGACTGTCGCTCTCGTTGGTCTGGGGGCCGAAGTTCATCGTCCCCAGGACGAGGCGGCTTACCTTGAGTCCGGTGCGTCCGAGCTGCGTGTACTTCATGGACCCCAAGCCAACTCCTTCGAGCGCGCTCGAAGCAAGCGTGTCGCTCCGCGCATGCGGGGATCACGCCCCCGCGAACCGGTCGAGTGCCGTGAGGACCGCCCGGCTGGTCGCCGCCCCGCCCAGGTGCCCCGCGTCCTCGATCACCGTCAGCTCCGCGCCCGGCCACGCCCTGGCCAGCTCCCACGCCGTGCCGAGCGGCCCGCCCATGTCCCGCCGCCCGTGCACCAGCACCCCGGGAATCCCGGCCAGCCGCCCCGCGTCGCGGATCAGCCGGCCCTCCTCCAGCCAGGCGCCGTGCGAGAAGTAGTGCGAGCAGATCCGCACCAGCGCCGCCTGCGCCCGGCCGGGCCGCCCGCTGTACGGGGGCGGGCCCGCGTACGCCTCGCCGGACAGCACCGCGTCCTCCCAGGCGCACCACTCCGCCGTCGCCCGCGCCCGTACCTCCGGATCGGGGTCCGCGGTGCGCCGGGCGTAGGCGGCGAGCACATCCGGGGTCGCGTTGCCGGCGGCCTCCGGGACGTGGGCCCGGAAGCGGTCCCACGCCTCCGGGTAGAAGAGGCCGGCGCCGCGGTACAGCCAGTCGATCTCGGAGCGGCGGGTCGTGGTCACCGCCGGGATCACGATCTCGCTCACCCGCTCCGGGTGAAGCTCCGCGTACGCCAGGATCAGCGTGGAGCCCCAGGAACCCCCGTACAGCAGCCAGCGGTCGATCCCGAGGTGGGCGCGGAGGCGTTCCATGTCGGCGATCAGGTGGTCCGTGGTGTTGTGCCGCAGGTCGACGGCCGGGTCGCTCGCGTGCGGGGTGGAGCGGCCGCAGTTGCGCTGGTCGAAGAGGACGACGCGGTAGCGCTCCGGGTCGAAGTACTGCCGGGGCCGCTCGGTGCAGCCGGAGCCGGGGCCGCCGTGGACGACGAGGGCGGGCTTCCCGGCGGGGTTGCCGCAGACCTCCCAGTACACGCGGTTGCCGTCGCCGACGTCGAGCGAACCGTGGTCGTGGGGCTCGATCGGGGGATATGTCTCGTCGCGCATGACGCGGTGTCTCCTCGCTCGGCAGCGGTACAGCTTAGGGGTACGCGGTCGTAGCCTGGGCGGCGTGAACGCGACCCCCGAGGTACTCGCCGTACTGGACGACCTGCTCGCCGCCGCATCCCCCATGGACCGGGGCGCCCTGTGGCAGCTCGACCGGCGGGGGAGGGAACTGGACGCGAACCTCGTGCGGCTGCCGCCGGGCGCGGAGGTCGGGGAGCACCAGGAGGACGTGCTCGACGTGCTGCTGGTCGTCCTCGCGGGCGGCGGCCTGCTGGTGCCCGGCGACGGTTCCGCGCCGCTGACGCTGGCCCCGAGCACGGTCACGTGGCTGCCCCGCACCTCGCGCCGCTCCCTGACGGCGGGCCCGGACGGCCTCGCCTACCTGACGGTCCACCGCCGCCGCCCCGGCCTCACGCTCAAGCCGACGGTGTACGCGGGGGAGGGCGGCGAGGCCCCCTGCGCGCTGGACCGGGTGTGCCCGGAGTGCGGGCGGATGTCCCCGGAGCCGGCACCGGTGTTCTGCAGCGCGTGCGGGGAGCGGTTCCCGGAGCGGTGAGGCCGGGGGCGGTGCGTTTCGGCTCGGGGCGCGCGGGGAAGCCCGGAGCCGCTCACAGGTGGCGGTCGAAGAAGTCCAGGCTGAGACGTACGGGTTCCCGCAGATCCGCCCCATCGAAACAATGACCGGCCCCCGGGACGACGACGAACTCGGCGATGGCGCCCGCAGCCGTGAGCGCGTCCGCGAACCTGCGGCTCTGGTCGCACGGGACGAGCTTGTCCGCGTCGCCGTGCAGGAGCAGCGTGGGCGGCGCGGCCGGGGACACGTGGGCCAACGGCCCGGCCAGCCTGCGGGCCTCCTCCTGCTCGGCGGCCGGGCCGAGGAGCAGGCTCTCCGGTGAGCCGGGGGCGCGCCCCAGGGTGGTGAGGTCGCTCGGCGCGTACCACGCCACGACAGCCTGAACCTCTGAATCGGGCTCCGCCTCCCGCCGGTCGAGCCCGAGTACGGCGGCGAGGTGGCCGCCCGCCGACTCGCCCCACGCCCCGAACCGCGCGGGGTCCAGCCCCGCTTCCGGCGCGAGGCGGCGCAGGGCGGCGACCGCCGCGCGGACGTCGTCGCGCTGCGCGGGGTAGTGCGCCTCGCCGCTGAACCGGTACTGGACGGTGGCCACGGCGTATCCGGCGGCCAGCGCGGCCCCGACCGGGTCCGCGACGCCCAGCCAGGAATCGCCGACCCGCGGCGAGCCGACGCGCCAGGCGCCGCCGTGGATCCAGATCAGCAGCGGCACGGGAGCGGGGGCGTCGGCCGGCACGGTCAGGTCGAGGAGCAGCGGGCGGTAGCCGTCGATCTCCGCGAAGACGACGTCCCGGTACTCGACCCGCGCGAGGTCCCTCTGCACGTGTTTCTCCACTCGCTCGACTGCGGGCGAACCTAGCTGTCGCGCCGGACGAGCTGCAAGTAGTCGTTATCGAGTGGCAAAAACATTACAGGTGGGCGCAGTTTCAGTACGTCAGTGCTTCGGCCTGCGCCTGCGGCCCAGCAGGAAGATTCCCGCCGTCGCCAGCGCGAAGGCGCCGCCCGCCGCGTAGAGAGTGGTGGATGTCCCCGTGTCGGCCAGTCCGCCGTGCGGCGGACGGTGGTCGTGGCCGCCGTGCGGCGGACGGTGGTCGTGGCCGCCGTGGTCCGGGTGAGGCGGCGGGGGGCAGCTGTCCGTCGGCGAAGGGCCGGGGGGCGACATCGTCGGGGTGGGTGCGGGCATGGAGGCTGTGGGGCTCGGGGTGGGTGCCGGGGTGGAGTCTGAGGGGCTTGGGGTCGGCGTCGGGGTGGGTGCGGGCATGGAGGCTGTGGGGCTCGGAGTCGGCGTGGGCATGGAGTCCGTGGGGCTCGGAGTCGGCGTGGGTGTGGGCGCAGGCGTGGAGTCCGTCGGGCTGGGGGACGGGGCGGGGCCCGTACCGTCGCAGTCGATGTCGGCGGCGAACGGGAACTGGTGGATCTCGCCCGCGTTCACCGGGGTACCGCCGTCACCGAGCGGTCCGGCCGTGAGTTCCCGTACGACGATCGTGCCCTCGATGTTGGACGCGTCGAGGTCCGTGAGGTGGGCGCGGGGCGCGTAGATGGTGCCTTCCAGCGAGTCGCCGTCCGCGATGGTGATGTCGGTGGCGTCGGGGAAGTTCCACAGCATGTAGGGGGCCTGGTCGCCGGAGACGCCCGCGAGGTTCGGGATGTGCCAGACGTACGTGCTGTTCGTGCCGGTCGTGTCGATGTCCACCACGAACGGGGTCGTCGCGTCCGGCTGGTTGTCGAACGTGATCTCGGACAGGTTGTTCAGCTGCTCGCCGGTCAGCCGGAGCACGTTCGTCCCGCCCTCGGTGAGGGTGATGTGTGCGCTCGTCCCGGCGGGGAAGCCCGTCTGGTCGGGCAGCGGGGTGCCGGACGCGTCGCGCAGGACGACGTTGGTGTCGCAGGTGTCGATGGCGTCCGAGCGGTCGCGGAAGGTCGCGAAGAGGGCGTCGAGATCCGGCAGGCCCGTCGTGTCGGTGACGGACTCGACCGGCTGGTGAACCGTTTCCTGGACGCGGGGCGTCGAGTCGTATCCCGCGCCCTCGGCGACGATGCGGGTATTCACCTCGGCGCCGTTGGAGTCCTCGTCCAGGACCGACGAGCCGGTCGGGTCGCCGACCTTCACGTAGCCGTCGCTGAGGACCTGGAGCACGCCCTGCGGCGAGCTGGCCGCATGATCGATTCTGCCGCCGACGAGCAGGGCGGTCGGGCGGTCGTCGCCCGGCGCGGTGAACGTGCCGGGGGTGTTCAGCGCGACGTTGTATCCCGGCCCGTAGGTGAGGTTCCCGCCGATTGCCACCGGCCCCTCGGCCTCCGTACTGCCGAGGACGGCGTCGTCCTGGACGAGCACCCCGAAGCCGTTGTCCCCGGCCAGCGGGTTGCCGGAGTAGTCGGCCGCGGCGGGGGCGGTGGGGACGGCGGTCGCGGCCAGGCACAGGAGGCAGGCCGTCGTAGCGAGGGCAGAGGTCCGTTTCATGCCCGGGAACGTAAGTCCGTGCTTCCGGCGGCCCCGGGCGGCGGGGCCGTGGGCCACCCGCACGCACGCGCCCGCGTCCCTCCACTGGCGGCGACCCGTACCGCCACTTGAGCGGTCGCTCAAATTGCTTTACTGTCTGCACCGTTGCGATTTGAGCGACTGCTCAATCGGCCCGAGGGGGGTGGGGGATCGTGGGCGGTGGCCTGTACATCGAGGCGCGGATAGCGGTTGACCTGGACCTGGTCTGGGAACGCACCCAGGACCCGGCGCGGCATCAGCGCTGGGATCTGCGGTTCACGCGGATCGCGTATCTGCCGGGTGCGGAGGGGGAGCCGCAGCGCTTCACGTACGGCGTGCGGGTGCTGCCGGGGTTCTTCGTCTCCGGCACCGGGATCTCGGCCGGGGAGCGCCACCGGCCGGACGGGACGCGGACGTCGGCGCTCCGGTTCGCCTGCGCGCATCCGCTGTCGTTCCTCACGGAGGGGCGGGGCTACTGGCGTTACGTGCCCCTCGCGGAGGGCGGCCTCCGCTTCTTCACCGGGTACGACTACGCACCGCGCTGGGGCCGGTTCGCGGACCGCTTCCTCTTCCGGCCGCTGATGGGCTGGGCGACCGCCTGGTCGTTCGACCGGCTGCGGCTGTGGTGCGAGCGCGGGACCACCCCGGAGCGGGCGCTGTGGCGGGCCCTGGGGGAGGTGGCGGCCCGGTCGGCTGCGGTGGCGCTCGCCGCCTGGATCGCCCTGCCCGCCGCCGTGCCGGTGCTCGTCGCCGCCCTCCTGCTGCCGCCGCTGCCCGGCACCCCGGCGGCCCGCCGCTGCCTGCGCCGCCCGCCGGGGCGCGGCCCCGACGCCGCGACCGCCGCCGCCCCGCCCGCCCTGCTCGACCGCTTGGAGCACCCGTGAACTCGATCTTCCGGCAGGCCCTGGGGGCCGACTTCGACCGCCTCCACCCCCGCATCCGGCGCCGCTTCTCCGTCGGCCTGGACAGCGGCGAGTCCTGTACGGGGCGCGGGGTCATGGACCGCGTCTGGCACGGCGGACCGTGGGTGCGGCCGTTCCTCGCGCTGGGCGGCACGCGCAACATCCTGGTCCCGCGCACCGGCCGCGACATCCCCTTCACCATCGAGAACGTGCCCTTCACGGACTCCTTCGGCCGCGAAACGGTCACCTTCGTCAGGACGTTCGCCTTCCCGGACGGGCCCCGGCGCTTCGACGCGACGATGGTCCACAGCCCGGAACGCGGTTGCGTGGTGGACTACCTCGGTACGCACCAGCACCTCGCCACCGACCTGCACCTCGCGGTGGACGACGCGGGCGCCCTCGTCATCCGCTCCGGCGAACACCGCTTCCGGGAGGGCCCGGTGGACGCCCGGGTGCCGCATCTGATCGGGGGCGACGCGGTCGTCCGCGAGTCGTACGACGAGGCGGCGGGCCGCTTCCGCATCCAGGTCCGCGTCACCAACCGCCGCTTCGGCCCCCTCTTCGGCTACGAGGGCTCGTTCACGGCGGAGTACGCACCGGCGCGCGGGATACGGCAGGATCTGCGTCCGGTACGCGAGGAGGTACGGGCATGAGCGGGGAACCCCGGAGCAAGGCCGCGCGGTCGTCCTCCGCCGAGGACACCCGTAACAAGCTCCTCGCCGGAGCCCTCGCCACGCTCACCGAGCAGGGCATCGCGAAGACCTCCGCGCGGAGCATCGCCGCGACCGCCGGTGTCAACCAGGCCCTCGTCTTCTACCACTTCGGCACCGTCGACGACCTGCTCGCCGCCGCCTGCCGCTACGGCGCCGAACAGCGCCTCGCCGCCTACCGGGAGCGCCTGGACGCGGTCCGCTCGCTGGGCGAACTCCTCGTCGTGGCCCGTGAGCTGAACGCCTCCGAGCGTGCGGGCGGCCAGGTCGCCGTGCTGGGCCAGCTGCTCGCCGGAGGCCAGACGCAACCGCGCCTCGCGGCGGCCACGGCGGCCGGTCTCGCCCTCTGGACCGACGAGATCGAGCGGGTCCTCGGCCGGGTCCTGGCGGGCACACCGCTCGCCGAGTTCGTCGATGTGCCGGGTCTGGCGAAGGCGGCCTCGGCGGCCTTCGTCGGCCTCGAACTCTACGAGGGCGTCGACCCGTCCGGCGCCGAACGGGCCCTGGCCTCCCTCGACCAACTCGCCGCGCTGGCCGCCGCGCTGGAGGGTCTGGGCCCGGTGGCGCAGCGCGCGGTCCGGTCCAGGCTGCGCAAGTCGGGGAGCCGGGGGCGGGCGTGAGCGTGCTGGGGAGGCGTGCGGCGAGGCGGCGCGTTCAAGAGGGGGCCCCTCGCCCCGGCCCTTGGCGGCGCGGCAAGGTCCTCGCCGCCCTCTGCGCCCTGACGGCGCTCCTCCTCGTCGCCCCCGGCCTCGTCCCCAACACCCCCGGCCACGTCGGCAGCCTGCTGGAATCGTTCCTGCCCTGGCTCGGGCTCGCCGTCGTGCCCCTGCTGACCCTCGCCGTGCTGCGCCGGTCGGCACTCGCACTGGCTGCGGCGGTCCTGCCGGTGGTGGCGTGGGCGTACGCATTCGGCGGGCTGCTGCTCCCGGCGGCGGACCCGGGCCCGCGTGACCTGGTCGTCGTGCAGCACAACGTCAGCGACGTGAACGGGGACCCGGCGGGCACGGCCCGTGCGCTGGCGGCCCGGGGCGCCGACCTGATCGCGCTGGAGGAGCTGGTCCCGGAGGCGCTGCCCGCGTACGAGAACGGACTCGCGGCGCGCTACCCGTTCCACGAGGTCCGGGGCACGGTCGGGATCTGGTCGCGGCACCCCCTCAGCGGCACCCGGGCCGTGGACATCAAGCCGGAGTCCGTCGCGGGGCCGTGGAGCCGGGGTCTGCGCACGGTGGCCCGCACCCCGCACGGCGAGGTCGCGGTGTACGTGGCGCACCTGCCGTCCTTCCGGCTCGGCGCGGGCGGCCTGGGCACCGCCCGCCGCGACGAGAGCGCCCGGCTGCTGGGCCGGGCGCTCGACGCGGAGACCACGGGCCCGGTGATCGTGCTGGGCGACTTCAACGCCACGGTGGACGACCGGGGGACCGGCCCCCTGACGTCCCGGCTGAACGTCCCGGAGCGCGGATTCGCGTTCAGCTTCCCGGCGTCCTTCCCGCTGGTGAGGATCGACCAGGTGATGGCGCGGGAGGCGTCCGTGGGCCGGGTGCGCACGCTGCCGGCGACGGGGAGCGACCACCTGCCGGTGACGGCGCGGGTGACGCCGGACCGGGGGCGTCCCGGAAATCAGGATGCCCTTCCCGTACGCGGTCCCTAGTATGCGCGGGCGCACGCCAACGGATCGGAGACGTACGGCACATGCCGCCCCACCTCTACATGACGCCCCGCCTTTCAGCGATCGGCTTCCACGCGACCGACCCGCCGAACCTGGCCCGCTTCTGGGCCGGGCTCCTGCACGGGGAGCTGTCCGGCGACGGCACGGTCGTCGTTCTCCCGGACGGCGGGGGTCTCGCGCTCCGCTTCACCGAGAGCCAGGAGCCCAAGACCCGGCAGAACCAGGCGCACTTCGACCTGACGAGCGCGACCCCGGAGGCCCAGCGGGACACGGTGGCCCGCGCGCTGGAACTCGGCGGCCGGCACATCGACATCGGCCAGACCCCGGAGGAGGGCCACATCGTCCTCGCCGACCCGGACGGCAACGAGTTCTGCGTGATCGAGGCCGGCAACTCGTTCCTCGCGGACACCGGGGTGATCGGCGCGGTCGCCTGCGACGGCACCCAGGCGGTGGGCTACTTCTGGAGCGAGGCCCTGGGCTGGCCGCTGGTCTGGGACCAGGACGAGGAGACGGCGGTCCAGTCCCCGGAGGGCGGCACGAAGCTCACCTGGGGCGGGCCGCCGGTCAACGAGAAGACGGACGTGAACCGCCTGTACTTCGAGCTGACGCTCCCGCCGGACGGGAACGCGGAGGCGGAGACCGCCCGCCTCGTCGGTCTGGGCGCGCGGCGCGGACCGGACGGGGTGCTCCTGGACCCGGACGGCAATGAATTCACCCTACGGAAGGCTGCGGAATGACCAGCAGGTTCACTGAGCTGAGCGTCGACTGCCACGACCCGGAGCGCCTGGCGGCCTTCTGGTGCGAGGTGCTGGGCTTCACGGTGCTCGACCGCGGGAAAGACATGGTCGAGATCAGCTCCTGGGACCCGACGGCGGAGGACATCCGGTCCCGCCAGATGCCGCCGACGCTCTACTTCCAGCGGGTTCCGGAGACCAAGGCGGTCAAGAACCGCCTCCACCTGGACGTGAGCCCGATCGACTGCTCCACGGAGGCCGAGGTCACCCGCCTCCTCGCCCTGGGCGCCACCCGGGTGGACGTGGGCCAGGGCGAGGGCCGCAGCTGGGTGGTCATGGCGGACCCGGAGGGCAACGAGTTCTGCGTCGTGCGCACGCTGGCGGTTCCGTAACGCACGTGTAACGGGCTTTCCCTAGCGTCCGATCGGCGCCGGTTCGCAGCAACCCCCAAGCGGAACGGCGGAGTTCGGAGAGCGCGGTCACCCTTCGCGCCCAACAGCAAAGGAACACCCTCATGTTGCGACACAACGTCATGCGCGGAGTCCTGGTCGGTGCCACCCTGGCCGGCCTCACCGCCTTCGGCTCGGGCGCGGCGACGGCGGCGACGGCCGACGCCACGCCCTGCCACATCGACGGCTACATCTGCATGACCACGAACGACATCTACACGCCGACGGTGTACGTCGCCGACGGGGACGACTACACGTTCCTGCGGCCCACCGAGGTCACCACCATCTCGAACGACACGTCGAAGCTGTACTGCGTCGACGCCGAGTACAACTTCACCCTGTCTCCGGGCCAGACCATTCAGGTGACGCACACGATCACCTCGATGGGGCCGACGAACGCGGGCTGCCTCTCCTGACCCGCACCCCCCGGGGTGCCTTCCGGCGCCCCGGGGTCAGTGCGTCCCCGGCAGCCTCATCTCGCCCGCCCGCAGCCCCGCCTGGAAGCGGGACGCCGCCTGGAGCGTGACCATCAGCTCCGCCACGCGGCGGCGGTACGTGCGGAGGGAGAGGCCGAGGTGGCGGGCGGCCGAGTCGTCGGTGCGGCCCGTGCTCAGCGCCTCCAGGATGCGGCGGGCGTCCGTGGTCAGCTGCGGGGTGTCCGTGGCGAGGTACGCGCCGTAGTCCGCCGACCGGTCCCACATCGCGTCGAACAGGGAATGCACCCCGTCGATCATGGTCTTCGCGGTGGTGACCGAGTATTCGCGACCGGTGGGCGACTCGCGGCCGGCCAGGATCATGACACGGCGGTCGATGATGATCGTCTCGTGCGGGAGCTCCGCGTCGGTGATGCGCACCTGGGCGCCCGCGTCCAGCACGAGCCGCAGGTGCTCGCGGGTCGCCTCGTCCGCCAGGGCCGCCGGGGTGAGCAGCTTCCGGGTGGTGAAACCGGGGCCGGGGGTCGTCCAGGTCTCCGGCCGGGGCCAGGTCGTGAGGGTGCGGGCGGCGCACAGGAACTCGGTGCGGGCGGATTCGAGGAGGTGTCCGGCGCGTGTCAGCAGCTCCGCGTCGCCGTGGACCGAGAAGATCTGTTCGTTCCGCATACCGCCAGTCTGGCGCACGCGTGGCAGCAACCTGCCACGCGCTGGGCCGCCCCGAGGCCCCCGGAGAGCATGAATCCATGACGACCACCACTTTCGCCCTCGGCGGCGACCTCACCGTCGACCGTCTCGGCTTCGGCGCGATGCGCCTGCCCATGAGCACGTTCGACGGCCCCGCCCGCACCCCGGAGAACGGCATCGCGGTCCTCCGCCGGGCCGTCGAGCTGGGCGTGAACCACATCGACACCGCCGCTTTCTACGCCCGGGGCGACGTCCGCGCCAACGACCTCATCCGGGAGGCGCTGGCCCCCTACCCCGACGACCTGGTCATCGTGACGAAGGTCGGCCCCCTGCCCGGCCCGGACGGCCACCCGAGCGCCCAGGCGACCCCCGACCAGCTGCGCGCCCTGGTAGAGGCGGACCTGACCTCCCTCGGCGTCGACCGGCTCGACGTCGTCAACCTCCGGGTCGGCGGCATGAGCGGCCCCGGCGGCGAGTCCGTCGCCGAACGCTTCACCGCCCTGGCCGCCCTCCGCGAGGAGGGCCTGATCCGCCACCTCGGCGTCAGCAACATCGACGCCGCGCAGCTCGCGGAGGCCCGCGCCATCGCCCCCGTGGTCTGCGTCCAGAACCCGTACGCGGACGACCTGGCCCTCCTCAAGGAGTGCGAGGCCGCCGGCATCGCGTACGTCCCGTTCTTCCTCCTCGGCGGCGGCTTCACCCCCCTGGACACGACCCGCCTGGAAAAGGTCGCGAACCGCCTGAACGCCACGACGGCCCAGGTCCAGCTCGCCCTGCTCCTGGCCTCGTCCCCGACCCTGCTCGCCATCCCCGGTACGGGAAACCTCGCCCACCTGGAGGAGAACATGGCGGCCCGCGACCTGGTCCTGACCGAGGAGGACATCGCGGAACTGCGGGGCTGACGCCCGGACGCGGCCGGGAAACCTTCACTCGAAAGAGAGCGCCGCGCCCGGCTCCCGCCGCCCCGGCCGCCGACCACGAGGCGGCGGCCGCCGCCCGCGCGGACCGCTGCTCCGGCCAGGACGTTGTACGCGGCCAGGCGCTCGGGGTCGGAGACGGTGCGGTAGGAGCTCATCCAGTAGCCCTTGGGCGTGGCGCTACACCCACCCTTCCGCGTCCGCGAGCAGCGTCTCCAGCTCGTTCACCAGGCGCGCCGTGTGGAAGCCGTCCGCCGCCGCGTGGTGCACCTGCACCGCCAGCGGGAGGAGGACGCGGTCGTCGCGCGACACGTACCGGCCCAGCGTGAAGATCGGGGCCATGTGGTCGTAGCCGTCGCGGATGTTGAGGTTGAAGCCCGTGAACGCCCGCCACGGCAGGCTCGACACGTCGAACGCGTTCGGTGGGGGCGGGCCCTGCGGGAAGAACTCCGTGGCCTCCGCGTGCTCAGCCAGCAGCGGCGCCGCCGCCTCGTGGAACGCCCCGAAGTCCGCGTCATAGGGCGTCCACACGCACGCGAACGTCTCCCGCTCCGCGTTGAACACCGTGAACGCCGGGTGCACCACCGGCCACACCGCCGGGTCACCCGACTCCGTCAGGCACAGCCGGAATTCCTCGTGCCGGTTCACCACCGTCGCCAGCGCCCACACCTGCGCCACGTACGACTTGCGCGGCGAGTGCCGCAGCGCGGCCGTGAACGCCGTGACGTCCACCTCCACCGTCATCGAGTACGTGCACGGCACCCGCCGCCGGTAATGTGCGAAGTGCTCCCGGCGCGGCCAGGCGTCCAGATCGATCGGGTTCGGCACGTCCATCCGGGCATCATCGCAGCCGCCCCCACCCCCCGCCCACTCGTTTTCGCGGGGCGCGCTTGCGTTGGAGTGCACTCCAACTCCTAACGTTCACCGCATGAACACCGAACAGCAGAACGACCGGTACGAGCGTGGTTACGCGGCCCTCAGCGAGGTCGCCGACGGCGCCCAGGACGCCGTCATCGACGGCCTCGCCGACATCGCCCCCCACATGGGCCGCTACATCGTGGAATTCGGCTTCGGCGACATCTACACCCGCCCCGGACTCACCCGCCGCCAGCGCCAGTTGGGCACCGTCGCCGCCCTCGCCGCGATGGGCAACGCCGCGCCGCAGCTCCGCTTCCACATCGGCGGCGCGCTCAACGTCGGCTGCACGCGGCAGGAGATCGTGGAGGTGCTGATCCACGTCTGCGTGTACGCCGGGTTCCCGGCCGCCCTCAACGGCCTGACCGCCGCCCGCGAGGTCTTCGAGTCCCGCCCCGACGAGCCCGCGCTCGTCCCCGTCTCCGACGCCCCGGACGGCGACCGTTTCGTACGCGGCCAGCAGGCCCTCGCCGACATCGACGGGCACGCGGGCCAGCAGGTCATCGACTCCCTCAAGGACATCGCGCCCGACCTCGCCCGCTACCTGCTGGAATTCGCCTTCGGCGACGTCTACTCCCGTACGGGCCTCGACCTCCCGACCCGCGAACTCGTCACCGTCGCCCTCTGCACCGCCCTCGGCACGGTCGGCCCGCAGCTCCGCGTGCACCTCCACGGCCTGCTCAACGTGGGCGGCACGCGGGAGGAGGCCGTGGAGATCATCACGCAGATGGCCGGTTACGCCGGTTTCCCGGCCGCGCTCAACGGCCTCACGGCCGCGCGTGAGGTCTTCGCGGCCCGCGACGCTGTGTAGTGCCGCGTTACGCGGCGGTGTGGCGGATGAACGTGTCCCAGGCGTCGGGGGAGAGGGAGAGGGCCGGGACGGTGATGTCCTTGGAGTCGCGGACGTGGACGGTGTGCGGGCAGGTGGCGATCTCTACGCAGTCACCGCCGTTCGTGCCGCTGTAGCTGGACTTGGACCAGGAGAGGGCGACCTCGACGCAGTTGCCGCCACCTTCGCCGCTGTAGCTGCTTTTGAGCCACCTGAGGTCAGTACTCATAGTCCTTCAATCGTCCGCTTGATCCACTCGCGCGACTCTTCAAGTCCGAGAGCCTCGGTCCGCAGCCTCCCATACTTGGCGAACAGGTCTCCCAGGTGGGCCTGTTCACTGACGAGGAAGTTGCGGTCCTGTACCTCCAGGTAAGCCAGCCGCCGCCGATCATCGGTCTCCAGCAGGACGAAGGAACCACTCAGGCCCGAGTGCGTCTCCCGCTGGGGGGACATGACCTGGAGCTGCACATGTCGTAATTGGCTGATCTCAAGAATGTGCTGAAGCTGGGTCCTGTGCACATCGCGCCCACCGATGGGACGCAGAAGCGCGCTGGGTTCGAGAACGAAGCTGATGTCCGGAAGAGGCCTGCGTGTCAGCAGGGCCTGCCGCGCCAGACGTCCGGCTACCAGTGTCTCGATCGCGTCGTCGTCCAGGGGTGGGCAGGCTTGACGGAACACAGCGCGTGCGTGCTCCTCGGTCTGCAGCAGTCCGGGCACCACATGGCACTCGTACTCGTAGCGTGCTACGGCCTTGGCTTCCTCGTCGGCGAACGGTTCGAACCAAGTCGCCACGCTGCTGAACTTCAGTTCCACCGCCGCAACGAGCAACGCGCCGTTCGCGGCCGTCGCCGAATCCGCCTTGGGGATGAAGTCCCCTCTCGGCGGCCTCTGCCCCCTCTCCACCATCGCCACCTGTGACTTGGAGAAGCCGATCCGGAGCCCTAGCGCTTCTTGCGAGAGTCCCGCCCGGTCGCGGTAGTGGCGCAGCAGCGCACCGAACATACGGGGGGTGCTGCCGCTGGTATTACTGGGGTGCACAGCTCTACCTCCAAGTGCACAGCAGTGCACAGACGCCTTGTGTCCCTGGTCACGGTAAGTGCGGACGCCGACGCTTACCGTATGGAACCGAAAAATTCACCGAACCCGGTGCCCACCTGGATCCCCGCCAGCGGCCACGCCCTGCGACACGCGGGCATTCACTTCGACGCGGTCCGGATCTCCGGCGTACTCGGCGAGCAAGTCTCCTACGAGATCATGCAGTTCACGGATTTTCAGGCCGGCCCGGTCATCCGCTCCCGGATCGGGATGCGGAGCATGTACTTCCTGGTCGAGCCCGGCACGGCGAGTGCCTACCGCTGGCCGGCGGGCGTGGACGCGCTCGTGCGGAAGGGCTCGGACTTCGTGGGCGTGCCCGCGCTGCGCGGGCTGACGTATCCGCTGGACTGGCGTTCGGAGCCGACGGCCGAGGATCCGTTCGTGGATACGGCACTTCTGTTCGAGCTGGTAACCAAGGTGGTGTCGGACGGAATCTCTGCTGTACGTTGATCGCGTCGTTACGCTCCGTGTGCGACTCGCGCACACGGGGTGCCGCCCGGGGGTGCTCGCAGCACCGGGTCCGAGGGCCTTCGAGAGGCGAACCTCGCAGCGCACTGAGGCGCACGTCCGTTCGCGGTGTGGCGGTCTTTGCCGTGGATGCGGCGGGACGGGGACAGTGGTGGCCGGGGGCGATACGGACTGAGGAGGACCCGTGGTGGATACCGTGGTGGAGCTTTGGGACGGCGTACGAGCGGTGCGCGACCCCGCGCGGGTGCGTGCGCAACTCATGGCGGCGGGGCGGACGTTGTTCGCGGTGTACGGCTATGCCTACACGTCCGTCGAGGACCTGTGCGCGGAGGCGCAGGTGGAAGTGCGGGACTTCCACCGCGAGTTCGCCTCCCGCGAGGCGCTGCTGACCGACCTCTACGACGAGGTCGCGATGGCGGGGATGCAGGCCGCGCAGGCGGAGCTGGCGGCGGAGGGCATGGAGACGTGTCCGACCGAGGAGCGGGTCCGCAGGCTCTTCGACGCGTATGTCCGGGCGGTGACGCGGGACCCGCAGGCGGCGCGGGTGGCCTTCGTGGAGGTGCTGGGCGTGAGCCGGGCGATGGAGGAGCACCTCACGATGTGGCGCTCGGTGTGGGTGGAGTTCCTGACGGCGGAGTCGGAACGGGCCCGGACGCGGGGGCACGGGGTGGACGGGGACCTCGCGGTCGTCGTGAAGGTGCTGACGCGGTCGGTGGACGAGCTGCTCGCGCACCACGGGCGGCGGCCCCGGCAGGTGCCGCCGTCTTGGCTGACCAGTGAGTTCACGCGGTTGTCGATGGCGATGATCGGCCCGGCGGAGGGCGACACCGTTTGACAAGGGGCGTTGCCGGGTCGGCAAATGGAACCATGGCTGATCCGATGGGTGACGAGGACCTGGCCGCCGTCCTGACGGGCGTCGGCCCCCGCCTGCGCGCGCTGCGGACCGAGCGCGGGACGACGCTGACGCAGCTCAGCGAGACGACGGGCATCTCGCTCAGCACGCTGTCCCGCCTGGAATCGGGCGGCCGCAAACCGACGCTTGAGCTGCTGCTGCCCCTGGCGAAGGCGTACGGCGTCCAGCTGGACGAACTGGTCGGCGCGCCGGACACGGGGGATCCGCGCGTGACGTTCCGCCCCTTCAAGCGCCACGGGATGACCTTCGTCCCGCTGACCCGGCATCTGGGCGGCGTGAACGCGTACAAGCAGGTCATGCCGGGGGCGACCGGCCCGACCGGCCCGGTCGAGCAGCGGGTCCACGAGGGATACGAGTGGCTGTACGTCCTGTCGGGGCGGCTGCGGCTGGTCCTGGGCGACCACGACCTGGTCCTGACGGCGGGCGAGGCGGCCGAGTTCGACACCCACACCCCGCACTGGTGGGGGGCGGCGGGGCCGGACCCCGTGGAGTTCCTGAGCCTGTTCGGACCGCAGGGCGAGCGGATGCACGTACGGGCGAAGCCGTCGGGGTGACGGCGGGGGTCGACGAGGACGTCAGGCGCGACCCCTTCACGGGGATCGGCAAGCCCGAGCCGCTGAAGTACCAGTCGTGACGATCCAGGCGGACCGGCGGAAGGACGAACGGATCCGGATGCGGAAGCCCGTCCCGTTGAACTCGCCCTCATCGCGCAGGTTCGGGAACGTCACCGGGATCGACGGCTTCTGAGGAGCGTCGACGACCTCAGCGGGTTCCCGAAACAGTCGCTGCCGCGCCCGCGTACCGGCCGCCCACGCCCCAGGCCTCGTGCATCGCGTCCGCGAAGGCCGCCGCCAGGTGGTGTTCGCCCGTGGGGTTGGGGTGGGTGCCGTCGTACGTGGAGGTGTGGATGTCGTACGTCGGAGGGTGGGAGGCCAGGAGGAGGGGGGACGGCGGGGTGGAGAGGTCGGCCACCGTCTTCGCCAGGAGCGTGTTGAAGTGCGCGCACTCCGCCGCGAACGGCGCGTCCGTCTCCGCGCGGATGTTCGGGATCACCGGGAGCAGCACCACGCGGATGTGCGGGTTCGCCTCGCGGGCCGCTGTCAGGAAGGCGTGGGCGTTCTCCGCCGTCTGCGCGCTGTCCGTGTAGAAGCCCAGGTCTATCAGGCCGAGGGAGACCAGGAGGACGTCCGGGCGGTGTGCGGTCACGGCGTCCGCTATCAGCGGGGCCATGTGGAGCCAGCCCTCGCCCCAGCCCGCGAGGTGGCGGCGGGCGGCGGGCGGGAAGTCGTCGGCGGCGTACGCGGAGGCCGACGCCGTGCCCGTAGCCGCGTCGTACAGGGTCGTGCGCGGGCCCACCAGCTCGTGCGGGCCGTCCGGCGCCGCCTCCAGGTGCTGCCACATGCGGTAGCGCCACGTGAAGTCGCCGGCGCGTCCGATGGTCATGGAATCGCCGACACACATGAAACGCATGGCGTCATCATGGCGGATCCTGGCTACGCGCCGGTAGGTGACGATGGACACTTGTGCCATGCGTTCGTACCGAATGACGTCCTTCCTGGGTGCCGCCGTCCTCCTCGCCCTCGCCCCGGCCCCCGCGCTCGCCGACGACGGGGCCGACCGGAGCTTCACCATCGAGGACCCCCGGATCACCGAGTCCAGCGGCCTCGCCGCGAGCCGCCTGCACCCGGGGATCTACTGGACGCACAACGACAGCGACGACGGTCCGTACGTCTTCGCGGTCGATTCGCGTACGGGCAGGACCGTCGCGACCATCACCATGAAGGGCGTCGGCGCCCCCCGCGACGTCGAGGCGATCTCGATCGGGCCGGACGGGAACGTCTACGTCGGAGACATCGGCGACAACCTCAACGGCAGCTGGGACCACGTCTGGATCTACCGCTTCCCCGAGCCGAAGACCCTGAAGGACGCCACGGTCAGGGCCACCCAGTTCGACGTGAAGTACGCCGACGGGCCGCGCAACGCGGAGGCGCTGATGGTCCACCCCAAGACCGGGCGCGTCTACATCGCGTCGAAGAACGAGGACGGCGGCGGCCTGTACGAGGGGCCCGCGAAGCTCACCACCGGCGGCGACAACGTCTTCCGGCGGGTCGGCGAGGTCCCCTGGGTGACCGACGGGGCCTTCTCGCCGGACGGCAAGGAGCTCGTCCTGCGCTCCTACTTCAGCGCCCGGGGCTACGCCTTCGCGAACGGCCGCCTCGGCAAGGACTACGACGTCGAGTCGCCGCTGCTCCCGCAGTCCGAGTCCGTGACGTACACGGCGGACGGCTCCGCCCTGATGTACGGCTCCGAGGGCGAGCGGAGCAGTGTCGTACGGGTGGACCTGAAGAAGACCGGGGACGGGGGCGGTGGGTCCACGCACCGGGCCGGCGGGGTGAAGGACACGGCCGACAGCGGGAACGGCGTACCCGTGAAGGGCAGCACGCTCACCGGCGGCGTCGTGCTCGCCGCGTTCGCCCTCGTGCTCTTCCTCGGGCGCCGCCGCCGCAAGCGCTGAGGGCCCGGAACCCCTGACGCGGGGACGCCCGGTGCGCCATCCTGGAGGCAGGTTCGGGCACGTACACGGCACGGGGGTGCGGCACCACGATGGTCCCGGGAACGGTGCAGCAACTGACCATCCTGCTGATCCTCGTGCTGCCCGGCGTCTTCCACCAGGCCGTCCGCGAGCGCCTGCGCGGCCCCCTCGCCGCCGAGCAGGAGCCGCAGAACCGCCTCGTACGCGCCATCGCCACGGGCGCCCTGCTCGACATCGTGTACGTGGTGGCCGCCGGGCCCTGGCTGCTGCGGCTGCTCCTCGGCGACGGCGAGGGGCCCCTCGCGGGCGTGGCCCGGCAGCCCCGGCAGGCGGGTCTCGCCGCGCTGCTGCTGATCGTCGCCGTACCGGCCGCGCTCGCCTGGGCGGAGGCCGCCTGGCGGCGGCGGGACGCACGGGCGCGGTACGAGCCGACACCGACCGCCTGGGACGCGCTGTTCCGGGGGCGCGACTCCTGCTTCGTGCGCGTACGGCTCAAGAGCGGTCTGTGGGTGGGCGGTTGGCTGGGCACCCGGTCCGCCGCATCGGCGTATCCGCACAGCGGGGACCTCTATCTGGAGGCCCAGTACCGGATGGCGCCGGACGGCAGCTTCGTGGGCCGGGTCCCCGGCACCGGGGGCGTGTACGTACGGGCGGAGGAGATCGACGTACTGGAGGTGCTGCTGCCGCCCGAGCGGCGGCAGCCGGTGGTGAGAGGAGCGGACGACGGTGAGCGAACGGGAACCGGAGCCGGGCAGTGACGACGAACTCGCGGAATGGGTGGTGGAGTTCTCCTCCACCAAGACGTACCGGCCCACCCGCCTCATGGCCGAGCCGGACGAACTGCCGCAGGGGCCTTCGGGGTCGGTGATGAGCGGACCGGTGGAGCAGGGCGAGCCGGACGAGGAGTGAGGGGCCTCACGGCCCGGTGTGGATGTGCGCCGCCCAGAGGTGCGGGGCGGCCGTGTAGCGGTCGCGCAGGGCCCGGATCGCGGCGTGCAGGGCGGCGGCCGGGCCGATGGGGTGGCCGCCGGAGACGTCCTTCGCGAGGGCCGCGTAGAACGCCTCGGTCACCCGGGGCGCCAGCTTGTCCGCGACGGGCCACAGCGTGCCGATCACGTGCGGGTACCCGGCGAGCTGGAAGGCCGCGGCCAGCTGCACCGCCTCGTCGGAGAGCCGGGTGCCGCCCCGGGACGCGGAGCAGGCGGAGAGCACGGCCAGCTCCGGGGCCGCCGGGCGGCGGGCGGCCACGTCGGAGACGGTGAGGCGGCCGTCGTGCAGGACGAGGCCGCTCCGGGACGGGGCCAGCAGCTCGCTGACCCCGTGGCAGCTGAAGTGGACCCACGGGTGCGCTTCGAGCGCCCCGCCGACCGCGTCCACCGTCGCCTCGGCCCCGGACAGCAGCCGCCCGCCCGGGAACAGCTCCGCCAGCACCTCCGCCTCGCGTGCGACTCCGGGCAGCGGCGCGGCCCCCGGCGTCTCGGCCAGCGCCACGACCAGCGGCGCGGGCCGCACGCCCCGGACACCGGCGGTGAGCCCGGCGCGGGCGCGGGCCAGGGCGCGCACGGTCGGGGTGTACGAGGAGACGGCACGGTCCATGACCCAGGTGCCGGAGTCCGGCCCGCCGCGCCCGGCGGCGTGCAGCGGCAGGAACGACAGCAGGCCGGTCGGGCACCACCACAGCCGGGGCCAGGGCTTCCCGGCGGCCGGTGCGGCATCGAGCCCGAGGCGGCCGAGCACGGGCTCCGCGACCGTGTCCCAGAGCAGGCCGAGCCTGCCGGACAGGGTGCGCATCATGGCGACGGCCTCGTCCGTGCCGTGTGCGCCGTAAGCCGTGTCGACGCCGTCGACGAAATCCGCCGCCCACCCGGCGACGGCGTCCCGGGTGAGGCCGGGCAGCGGGACCACGTCGATCCCGGCGGAGGTCACGACCAGGGCGTCGCAGCGGTAGGTGCTGACGTTGACGACCACGACCGGGCCGCCCTCTGCCGCCGAGAGCAGCTCCGGGACGGAGGGCGGGCGCAGGAAGTCCGCGAGGCCCGGCAGCTCCCGGACCTCGGCGAGGAGCCGGTCCCAGCGGCGGGCCAGGGCATGGCGGGCCTCGGCGCTCTCCCCCGCCCCGGGCGGCCCGTCCGGGGCGGGGGTGAACGCGGCCGGCGCGCTCAACTCGCCGCGTACGTGCTCGAATTCTGCCGCGCGGGCCGGGTCGACGGCGCGCAGCCGTGACACGTCGGCGCGGTTCTCCAGGCCCTGGCCCAGCAGCACGCCCCGGCCCTGTTCCAGCAAGGCGAGCGCGCGTTCCGGGTCGCCCGCTTCGAGGGCCAGCGCGGCGGCGTCGCTCGCGAGGCCGTCGGTACCGCCGAGGCGGGCCTCCTGGTCGACGCGGGCGAGGCCGCGCGGCGCGATGCCGGGCAGCAGCCCCACGGCGTAGGCGTAGCCCTCCAGGGCCTCGGCGTGGTCGCCCGTCCGCAGCGCGGCCAGCCCCCAGACGCGCCCGGCCTCGACCCGGGCCACGAGGTGCGCGACCGGGCTGCGGGCGCCGTCGCGGGCCAGGCGCAGGGCCTCCGCCAGGTCGACGGACTCGCCCAGGGCGTGGCGGCTGAGCTGCGCCATGGCCAGCAGCACCGCGGAGAGGGTGCGGCTCGGGTCGTCATCGGACAGGCCGGTGAGGGAGGCGCGGGCGGCTTCGGCCGCGCGGGTCCACGCCTCGCGGGCGGCCGGCCCGGACGGGTCATCGGCGAGGCGGACGCGCGCGTGACAGGCCATCGTGAGCTTCTGGAGCGCGAAGAAACGCGCGGGATGGCCCTCGCCGAGCCGGTCCAGGGTGTGCTCCAGCAGCCGGCGGGCCTCGTCGGCCAGGCCGGCGTCGCCGTTCGCCCGGGCGAGGTCGGTCAGCAGGTCCGCGAGGTTCATCGCGGCCCACTCGCCGCCCTCCCGGTCGCCGGTCTCCGCCGCCATCGCCTCGCGCAGCAGCGAGATCGCCTCCTCGGGGCCCGTGGTGTCGCCGGTGAGATCGCCCCAGTGGCGCAGTGCCTCGGCGAGGTTGTTCAGGTGGAGCCTGCGCTCCATGGCCCCGGGCAGGCTCAGGTCGAGCGCCCGCCGCAGCACCGCCACCGCCTCCGCCATCCAGGCCCGGTTCCCGGTGCGCCGCCCCCGGTCCATGAGCGCGCCGCCCAGATTGGTGAGCGCCATGGCGATCCGGGCGCGGGGCGCGCAGGACACCGCTTCGCGCAGCGTCTCGACGGCGGTGTCCAGCAGGGCTTCGTCGCCGGTGTGGCGGGCCCGCAGCCACTGGAGGGCCCCCAGGCCGAGCAGGATCGAGCCGCGCGACTCGGCCGTCGCCGGGGTCAGCGCGCGCAGGGCGGCCCGGAACTGGAACACCGCCTCGTCGGCCTGGCGCGGGTCCCGGGTGCAGCGGTGGAGCGCGTAGAGGCTGTTCGCGAGGCCGAGCAGGCTTACGGGGTCGGGCGGGCCCGGGACCATCACCAGGGCTTCCCGGTGCCGGTCGACGGACTCCTCCAGCGGGGCGACGGGGTCGGCGGCGAGCCGGGCGAGGTTGCGCAGGGCGTCGCCGAGCGCGGTGCGGCAGGCGGACCCGCCGTAGGTGTCCTCGTCGGAGACGGCGACCGCCCGGCGCAGGACCTCGACGCCCTCCCGCAGCGCGGCGGTGTCCGAGCAGAACTCGGCGCGGGCGAGCAGGGCCTCGCCGAAGCAGAGGAGCTGGTGGGCGTGGAGCAGGTCGTCCGGTGAGGACCGGGCCACGGCCTCGCGGTGCGACGCCACCGCCTCGGTGATCAGCTCGGGGCGGCCGGAGCGCAGTGCGGTCTTCAGCTGGGCGAGGGCGAGGTTCGACAGGACCGCGGAGTGCTCGGTGCGCGGGAGCGGGGCGTGTGCCAACTCCTCGCGGAGGAGGCGCACCACCTCCTCGTACAGCTCGACGCCGGTCGTCTCGTCGGCCCGGGCGGTGAGGACGTTCGCGAAGTCCGTGTGGCATTCCCAGTAGGCCCGGCTGCCGGGCGGGAACAGCGCGAGCGCCCCGCGCATCGCGTCGGCGCCCGCCCGCCACGCCCGCTCGTCCGGGCCCGCGCGGTGGGCCAGGGCGGCGCCGAGGGCGAAGCGGGTGGCGGCCTCGAAGCCGTCGTCGGGGGAGGGCAGGGCCAGCGCCTCGCGGAAGCGGCCGACGGCCTCGTCCACATCGGCCGGGTCGCTGGACAGGCGCAGGCAGCGTCCGAGCGCCGCCAGGACCCGGGCGCGCTCGGGGGAGCGGGGCGGCAGGTCCCCGGCGAGGGCGCGGATCAGGGCGGCCGGGGCCCGCAGGCCGGCCGGGTCGCTCTCCGGCACGGTGGCCCGGGTCTGCCGGAGGGCCCGCTTGGTCACCAGGTCGGCCAGGTCGTCGGCGTGCAGCATGCGCCGGGCCAGGTCGCCGGGCGGCAGGCCCGCCATCCCGGGCAGGGCGTGGGCGACGGCGTCCGCCAGGTCCTGCGGGCTGCCGGACGCGCCGTACCGGGCGTCCAGGACCCGGGAGAGGACCCAGTGCGCCTGGGCGCGGACGGGATGCCCGTCCGGTGCCCCGGCCAGGGCCTCCCGGGCGCCCGCGTACGCGTCCTCCAGGGCCTGCGGGTCCCCGGTGTTGACGGCGTGGCCGCCCAGGAGGAGGCCGAGGTTGCTGAGGTACACGGTGCGTTCGTACGGGCTGGGCGCGGCTTCGGCGGCCTCGCGGCAGAGGGCGATGCCCTCCTCGTACGCCGTGCGGTCCTGCAGGGAGCCCTGGACGAGGGCGACGCCCAGATCGGAGAGGAACGAGGCGCGGGAGGGCAGCGGGACGTCGGGCTCGGCGAGGGCGTCGCGCAGCCGGGTGACGCCCTCCTGGCGGAGCGCGGGGTCGTCCAGGATCCTGGCCGCCGCGCACAGGGCCGAGCCGAGGGTGGCGCCGAGCTGCGCGCGGCTCGGGTTGTTCCAGGTGGTGAGCTCCGCCGCCGTCCGCAGCTCGGCGACCGCTTCCCGGACGGCGTCCGGGTCGCCGGTCGCCTCGGCCCGGTGCCGGAGGACATGGCCGAGGTTGCCGTGCCGGCGGGCCTGCTCGTCGCGGGGGCCCGGGGCGCAGAGGACGGCGGCGCGGGACGCCTCGTCGGCGGCGGCGAGGGCCTGCGGTCCGGCGCCGGCCTGGGTGGCGTAGAGGAGGACGAGCCCCAGGTCGGACAGGTAGCTGCCCTGTTCGAGGCTGCCCTCGCCCGCGGTGGCGGCGGCGTGGCACAACAGGGTCTCGGCGAGCGGCAGAGCGCCCGGGGCCAGCCCCTGCTGGAAGAGCACGGTCATCCCGACCGCCGCCTGGTACGCGAGGCCGGGCTCGGTGGCGGCGCCGTCCGGTCCGCCGGAGAGGGTCGCGAGGAGGGGGCGCACCCCGTAGGGCAGTTGCTCCGGGGCGAGGCCGTCGAGCGCGGCGAACCAGAGGACGGCGGCGCCGAGGGCCACCGGGTCGGCCTCGTGGACGGCGAGGAAGCGCGACCACTCGGCGTGGCCGAGGGCGAGGGCCCCGAGGGTCCACACGCTTCCATCCGGCAGGGCGGTCCGGGCGCGCACTTCCTCGGCCGCCGCCACGGCCTCGGCGCCGAGGAACCACTCCAGGGCGCGGGGGTCGGTCGCGGCGCGGGCGGCCAGGTCGAGGAGAAGGCGCGCCGCGCTCTCGGCGGTCCCCGGTGTCATCGCCCTCCCGTCGGCCGTCAGCTCCTCCAACCTACCTACCGGGGGCGGGACTTGACTCAGGAATCCAGGGGCCGGATCTCGTAATGGAGCGTCCGGTCCCGTTTCAGCCGGTGGGTCAGCGGGACGAGGACGCCCTGCATCGCCGGGTACTTGCGGGACAGCATCCGCGACGCGTGCGTGTTCTCCTTCGAGCCCGCCGGGAGGAGGCGGGCGTGGGCCTCGATCTGGGGGCCCGTGGGGTGGCCGCGTACGGTGCACGGGCCGATCCGCACCCTCGGGTGGTTGCGCATGCGTTCCACCTTCCACGCCGAGGAGAACGTCCGGATGTAGGCGTGGTCGCCCTCGACCGCGATGTTCACCGGGGTGTCGGCGTGCGTCCCGTCCTGCCGCCGCGTGCTCAGCAGGACCGCGTACTGCTTCACGAAGGGCTTGAACTGCGGGATCGTATCCATGCCTCCATGGTCCGCCGGTACGGGCCGCCGCTCATCCGGGCGCGGTGCGCCCCGCAGGGGTTTCGCGTATGGTCCCCTGACCATGAGCCCCCGCGCCCCCGAGCCCTTCGCCACCCCCCGCCTGGACGCGCTGCCCCTGCGGGTGGAGTACGCGGACGAGATGGCAGCCGTCCTCGCCGACCCGGCCCTGCACGCGTTCACGGGAGGCGAGCCGGAGACCGCCGAGGCCCTGCGGGCGCGGTACGCACGGCAGACCGCCGGGGCGCCGGAGCCCGGCGAGCTGTGGTGGAACTGGGTGCTGCGGTCCGGCGACGCCCTCGTCGGGTACGTGCAGGCGACGGTACGCGGCGACCGCGCCGAGATCGCCTGGGTGGTGGGCGTCCCCTGGCAGGGCCGTGGGTACGCCGGGGAAGCGGCCCGGGGCCTGGTCGCGCATCTCCGGGAGGTGGGCGTCACGACCGTCGTCGCACACATTCACCCCGAACACGCCGCGTCGGCGTCGGTGGCCGCCGGGGCGGGCCTGGCGCGGACGGGGGAGTGGGAGGACGGCGAGGAGCGGTGGGGGCTGGGGCTCTAGCGCCTCAGGCGTCCGGCGTGCGGGGCTTGGCGCGGTCCGCCTGGATCAGTTCGGCGACATCGAGGCTCACCTCGGCGCCGATCGATGCGGGCAGGGGCGCCTGCCGGCCGGGGGCGTGCACCTCGTGGCGGTCGTACGAGCTGCCCAGCGGTTCCGTTCGTCGCAGGGTCGGGCGAAGCAGAAACGGCCCCGCACACCTCGCGGTGCGCAGGGCCGTTCCGGGGCGTACGGGCTACAGCTTCTCGATCACGTAGTCGATGCACGCCGTCAGGGCCTGCACGTCCGACGGGTCGATCGCCGGGAACATCGCCACGCGGAGCTGGTTGCGGCCGAGCTTGCGGTACGGCTCGGTGTCCACGATGCCGTTGGCGCGGAGGGCCTTGGCGATCGCGGAGGCGTCGATCTCGTCCGCGAAGTCGATCGTGCCGATGACCTGGGAGCGCTTGGCCGGGTCGGTGACGAACGGGGTCGCGTACTTGGACTCCTCGGCCCAGCCGTACAGGTGGCCGGAGGAGGCGGCCGTGCGGCCGGTCGTGAAGTCCAGGCCGCCCTGGGTGTTCATCCACGTCAGCTGCTCGTTCAGCAGGAAGAGCGTGGCGAGCGCCGGGGTGTTGTACGTCTGGTTCTTCAGCGAGTTGTCGATCGCCGTGGGCAGCGAGAAGAACTCCGGGATGTGCCGGCCCGAGGCGTGGATCCGGGCCGCGCGCTCCAGGGCGGCCGGCGAGAAGACGCCGATCCAGAGGCCGCCGTCGGAGGCGAAGGACTTCTGCGGGGCGAAGTAGTAGACGTCCGTCTCGGCGATGTCGACCGGGAGGCCGCCCGCGCCGGAGGTGGCGTCCACCAGGACGAGCGCGCCCTCGTCGGCGCCCGCGACGCGCTTGATCGGCGCGGCGACACCGGTGGAGGTCTCGTTGTGCGTGAAGGCGTAGACGTCGACGCCCGCCTCGGCCTGCGGGTCCGGGTGGGTGCCCGGGTCGGAGGCGATGACGGTCGGGTCCGCCAGCCACGGGGCCAGCTTGGCGGCCTTCGCGAACTTCGAGGAGAACTCACCGAAGTTCAGGTGCTGGGACTTCGACTCGATCAGACCGTGCGTCGCGATGTCCCAGAAGGCGGTGGAGCCGCCGTTGCCCAGGATCACCTCGTAGCCCTCGGGGAGGGAGAAGAGGTCGCGTACGCCCTCGCGGACCGCGCCGACCAGGTTCTTCACCGGGGCCTGGCGGTGGGACGTACCGAGCAGAGACGTGCCGGTGGCGGCCAGCGCGTCGAGCGCCTCGGTCCGCACCTTGGAGGGACCGGCGCCGAAGCGCCCGTCTGCGGGCTTGATGTCAGCGGGAATCTGGATGTCGGCCACGGGTCGGAGCGTAGTGCCTCGGTGCGGCGGCTACGTACCCCTGTCCGTCGGATGAGACAGACAGTCCGACCCGTGGTCGTCGGAGGAACATCCGTACGTTTCTCCGTGCGTACGATGTCAGCGCAGTGTGACCGGGAGTTCGTACAGGTCGTTCTGCGTCACGATCGGCTTGTTGCGCAGCTCCGACGCCGGGACGGCGAGGGACAGCTCCGGGAAGCGGGCGTACAGCGCGGGCAGCGCCACCGACGCCTCCAGGCGGGACAGCGCGGCCCCCGGGCAGACGTGCGGGCCGTGCCCGAAGGAGATGTGGCGGTTCGGGGAGCGGGTCACGTCGAACTCCGTGGCCGACGCCCCCCACTGCCCCTCGTCGTGCGCGAGGGCCGCGAACGACGTCATGACGCCCTCGCCCTTCGGCAGCACCCGGTCGCCCACCCGGATGTCCTCCGTGGCGAACCGGATCAGGATGTGCGAGGTCGGCGCCGACCAGCGCAGCGTCTCCTCGATCACCCCGTCCCAGCCCACCTCGCCGGCCAGCACCGCCCGCCGCTGCTCGGGGTGGGTCTCCAGCGCGACCACCGCGTTCACGATGAGGCTGATCGTCGTCTCGTGGCCCGCCGCGATGATCAGCTTCAGGGTGTTGAGGATCTCGTCGTCGGTGAGGTGGTCCCCGTCCTCGGACGCCAGGAGCAGCGCCCCGGTCAGGTCGTCGCCGGGGGACTCCTTCTTCTCGGCCAGGATGCGCGAGAACAGGGCGTGGATGTCCGCCATCATCTGCGGGACCTCGGCGCGCGGCGTCAGGTTGGAGAAGAACTTGTCGAACAGTTCCTTCATCCTCGGCAGGTCCGCCGAGTCGATGCCCATCAGCTCGCTGATCACGTTCATCGGCAGCGGGTAGGCGAACTCCGCCTTCAGGTCCACTGTTTCGCCCGCCACGTGCTCCGCCAGACGGTCGAGCAGCACCTTCGTGCGGGCCTCGATGCCCTCGCGCAGCCGCTCCACCCGGCGCACGGTGAGCGCCTGCGCGACCAGGCCGCGCAGCCGGCGGTGTTCGGCGCCGTCGGCGGTGAGCATGGTGCGGCCCGGGTTGACCAGGCCGATGAGCGGCCAGTCGAGCGGGATCTCGCCGCGCTGCCAGGCGCCCCACACGTTGATGTCCTTCACCAGGCGGCTGTCGGTGAGCAGCGCCTTCGCCTCCGCGTAGTGCGTGACGGTGTAGACGGGCACCCCGCCCGGCAGCTCGACCCGGGCGAGCGGGCCCGCCGCGTGCAGCCGCGCGCTCTCGCCCGCGAGGTCGGTGACGAAGGGGTCGAGGACGATGCGGTCGGTCTCTTCTGCGGCGGGCGCGGTCATCGGGGGCCTCCGAGAGCGGGGGTGGGCGTGAAGGTCACGGGCAGGTCGGTCAGGCCGCGCAGCCAGGGGGAAGGGCGCCGGGTCAGCCGCTCGGCGGGGACGGCGAGGTCCACGTCGGGCAGCCGGTCGAGGATGACCTCGATAGCCGTACGGGCGATGACCTCGGCGGTCTCCTGCGCCGGGAACGGGCAGCGGTGCTCGCCATGGCTGAAGGAGAAGAACGCGTTGTTGCCGCCGGTGAGCGTGGAGCCGTCCGTACGGACCTGGGGGTCGGCGTTGGCCCCGGCGAGGGAGAGGACGAGCAGGTCGCCGGCCTCGATGTGGCGGCCGCCGAGGTGCGTGTCGCGGGCGGCCCAGCGGCCCGCGATGTTCTGGCTGGGGGTGTCCTCCCACAGCACCTCGTTCATCGCCTCGCCGACGCTGTGCCGGCCGCCGGAGAGCGAGGCGGCGAAGCGGTCGTCAGTGAGCATCAGGCGCAGCGAGTTGCCGATCCAGTCGGCGGTCGGCTGGTGCCCGGCCGCCATCATCACCATGAGGTCCCGGGCCACGTCCTCGTCCGTGAACCCGGCGGTGTTGGCGAGCATCCGCGAGGCGACGTCGTCCCCGGGCTCGGCGCGCCGGTCGGCGAGCAGCGCGTACACGGAGCCGGCGATGTGCCGCTGCCCGGCGAGCGCGCCGGGCCCGCCGTTGATCATGTCGTTCATCGCGGTGACGAGGGCGGGGCCCTTGTCGTCGGAGAAGCCGTACAGCTTCGCCAGGACGCGTACGGGGAGGAGCATCGCGTAGTCGGCGACGAGGTCCGTCGAACCGGCCGCGCAGAACGCGTCGATGAGTTCGTCCGCGAACTCCTCGGTGCCCTTCTTGAGCTCGAAGGGGTTCGTGGCCTCCAGCGCCTCGCAGATCACGGCCGCCCGGAGGCTGTGGCGCTCGCCGACCGTGTAGAGGATCGACGGCTGGTCCCGGCTGATCATCGGCATCAGCGGCCAGTCCTCGGGGATCGCGTCCCACTGGTTCCACAGCTGCGAGTCGCGGGAGAAGAGGGCCGGGTCCCCGGTGACCTGGTGCAGCTCGCGGTAGCCGAGGACGAGCCAGGCCGGGACGTCACCGGGCAGCACGATCGGGGCGACCGGTCCGTGGTCGCGCCGCAGCTCGCGGTAGAGCGCCGCCGGTTCGCCCTGGAAGCGGGGTCCGGACAGCGGCACGGCACCGGACGCGTGGGGGCACTCGGTCACGGGGTGGGCTCCGGGGTCAGGGCGGGGGCGCCCTCGGCGGGCGCGGGGGCCTCCCCGGCACGGGCCGCCGAGAGCCGGTGCAGGTGCTCGACGAGGGTGATCAGCACGTACTTGCTGGACGACCGGTCGCGCGCGTCGCACTCCACGAGCGGGACGTCCGGCGAGATGTCGAGCGCCTCCCGGATCTGCTGCTCGGTGTGGAGCGGGCCGCCGAAGTCGTTGCAGGCGACGATGAACGGCGTGCCGTGGTGTTCGAGGCGGTCGATCGCGTACCAGGAATCGGCCAGGCGCCGGGTGTCGACGAGGACGACGGCGCCCAGGGTGCCGGAGAACAGCCGGTCCCACAGGAACCAGAAGCGCTCCTGGCCGGGCGCGCCGAACAGGTAGAGCACCGAGCGTTCGTCCAGGCTGATCCGGCCGAAGTCGAAGGCGACCGTGGTGGACGTCTTGGACCCGACGCCGTCGAGGTGGTCGACCGCCTCGCCCGCACGGGTCATCGTCTCCTCCGTGTTGAGCGGACGGATCTCGCTCACGGATCGGACCATGGTGGTCTTGCCGACCCCGAAGCCGCCGACCACGACTATTTTCAGTCCGTTGTCGGCCGTCGCTCTCAGGGCGGCGCGGTCAGAGGTTGCGGAGTCCAACGAGCACCTGTTCCAGGATGTCGGGGTCGGGAAGCCGGTCCGATACGCGTGCGGTACGCGGATGGCGGGCGCTGATCCGGCCGGTGTCGAGCAGATCGCAGAGCAGGATGCGCACGATGCTGACGGGCAGGTCGAGATCGGCGGCGATCTCCACGACGGCGGTGGGCCGTTCGCACATCCGCAGGATCGCGACGTGCTCCGACTGCATGCCGGGGGCCGGCTCGCACTCGGCGACGACCAGCGTGACCAGGTCGAAGGCGGCGGAGTCGGACCGGGTGCGGCCGCCCGTCAGGGTGTAGAGCCGGTCCGGCGCGTCGTCCCTGCCGGGGCGGGGGCGGGGCGTCATACGGCCGTGCCCCGGGCGGCGGCGACCGCGTCGACGGCCTCGCGCGGCGGGGCGACCAGGTGCTCGCCCAGCTGCTCGACCAGCTCGCTCATGTTGTGGCCGACGAGGCCCACGTCGGCGCTCTCGGCGGCGACGACCGCGAGGTGGGCGCCGGCGCCCGCCTCCACGATGAACAGGATGCCGCCGTAGAACTCGGCCATGGCGGAGCGGACGCCGCCGCTGCCGTTGCCGAACTCCACGGACGCGCCGTGGGACAGGCTCTGGATGCCGGCGGAGATCGCGGCGAGCTGGTCGGCCTGGTCGACGGAGAGTTCCGGCGTACGGCACAGCTTGAGGCCGTCCCTCGACAGCACGAGGGCGTGCCGGGCGCCGGGGGTCCGTTCGAGGAGCCCCTCCAGCAGCCAGTTGAGCTTCTCGTCGGTGGTCGCGGTCATCGGGAGCTGTCCTCCGGGGGTGGGGAGTCGGGCCGTACTGCGTTGCGGAAGCTGCTGAAGCGGGCCGCCCGGGCCTTGGGGTCGGGTGCGTCGGCCGCGGCGGCGGTCTCCCGGGCGGGCTCGGGGGCGGTGGCCCGGGCCCTGGCCTCGGCGGCGGCCAGGGTGCGCCCGCGCGAACGCTTGGGCAGGCCACTCTCGCCGAACTTCGGGAGGTTGCCGGTGGTGTCCGACGCGGAGTCGGAGCGCATGGGCTCCGGGGCGGCGGGCCGGGCGGCGGGGTCCGTCCCCAGGGTGTGGACGGGCTCGGGCTCGGCGGGGGCGGACGCGGGTTCCGGGGCGGCCCGGACCGCGGTGGTGCGGGTGATGATCTCCTGCGGGAGCATCATCAGCGCGCCGGTACCGCCGCGTGCGGAGGGCCGGAAGGAGACGGTCAGGCCGTGCTTGCGGGCCAGCCGGCCGACGACGGCGAGCCCGAGGCGGGTGCCGGTCAGGCCGGTGAGGTCGGCGTCCTCGGCGGCCACCGCGCGCTCCGCCCGGCGCAGCTGCACATCGCTCATGACGAGGCCGCTGTCCTCGACGGTGACGACGATCCCGGCCGGGACCTCCTCCACGTACACATGGACCTCGGCGGTGGGCGGCGAGAAGTTCGCGGCGTTGTCGAGGAGCTCGGCCAGCGCGTGCATGACGCCCTCGGCGGCGTGACCGGCGACGGCGACATCGCTGGTGGAGTGGAGCCGGACGCGCTGGTAGCCGCTGATCCGGCCCATCGCGCCGCGCAGCACGGACTCCATGACGATGGGCTTGGCCCAGCGCCGGCCGGAGCGGGCGCCGGTGAGCACGGCGATGGAGTCGGCGAGGCGGCCGGCCTGGGCGGTGCGGTGGTCGAGGTGGAGCAGGTCGGCGAGGACGTCCTCGGAGGTGTGCCGGTGCTCCATCTCGCGGAGGTCGGCGAGCATGCTCGTGGCCAGGGCCTGCATCCGGCCGGCCGCGTTGGCGCAGGCGGTGAGGGCTGCGGAGCGCTCGGTCTCGGCGCGCGAGGCGCGGGCCTTCAGCCGGGCGTTCTCGGTGGTGAGGCGGGCGGTGCCGGCCTCGGCCGCCTCCTTGACCTTCGCCGTCTCCGCGGCGGCGGCCGCCTTGACGCGGGCGTTCTCCGCGGTGAACTTCTGGGCCTCGGCCGCGGAGGCCGAGACCATGCGCGAGACCTCCGCCGTGAACCGGCCGCTCTCGGCGGCGTGCGTCTCGCGGAGCCGGCGCACCGTGGCCCGGGCGTGGACGGCGGTGGTGACGGCGGCCACGAGCAGCAGGGCGGCCCCGCCGGAGCCCCAGGCCACCGCGGTCCTGGCCGATTCGGGAGCGGCGAAGGTCGCCCACACGCTCAGGGCTGCGGTGAGGGCCACCGTGACCGGAAGGGCCAGTGCGGTCGGCCGGGTAGAGGGGCGCAAAGCGGAGTCCTTGGGGCGGACGGCGGCGGACGGGGCGGTTCGGACGAGCGTGGCACCAGAGACAAGCGGGACAACTGGAACAGCTGATTCACCAGTAAGTCCCCGTCACTATATGAGAATTGGGGAACTGGTTGGGAAGAACTTGTGGTGAAAACTGTTCTGTTTCTGATTTCAACTTGTCAATTTATGACCGTTAGCCTGGGGGGAGTGGAAATACCGCACGATTCAGGACTCAGAAGGACAGGCCCCAGTGAATGACCGGCCCACCACCACCGCCGCAGAACCGGCCGCAGCCGCCGCCGTCGCCGTGCCGGAGGCGGTCGCCTCGCCGGCGCTCGGCGGTCCGGAGCGGCCCGGCGGGCGGCGGGCCGCGCTCGCCCCGGTCGCGCTGGTCGTCGCGGGCGGGCTGTCCGTGCAGTTCGGCGCCGCCATCGCGGTGCTGCTGATGCCCCGGGCCGGGGCGCTCGGGGTCGTCACGCTGCGGCTGGCCGCCGCCGCGCTCGTCCTGCTCGTCGTCTGCCGCCCGAAACTGCGCGGCCACTCGCGCGCCGACTGGGGCACCGTGATCGCCTTCGGCATCGCCATGGGCGGCATGAACACGCTGTTCTACCAGGCCGCCGACCGCATCCCGCTCGGCGCCGCCGTCACCCTCGAAGTGCTCGGCCCGCTCGCCCTGTCCGTGATCGCCTCGCGCCGCCTGGTCAACGTCGTCTGGGCGGCCCTCGCCCTCGGCGGCGTCGTCCTCCTCAGCGGCGGCGGCTTCGACCGGCTCGACCCGGTGGGCGCCGCCTTCGCGCTGGGGGCCGGGGCGATGTGGGCGGCGTACATCGTCTTCAGCGCCCGCACCGGCCGCCGCTTCCCGCAGGCCGACGGCCTCGCCCTGGCGATGGTGGTCGCCGCGCTCCTCTCACTGCCCCTCGGCATCATGGACGCGGGCTCCAAGCTCCTCGTCCCCACGACGCTCGGGCTCGGCGCGGCCGTCGCGCTGCTCAGCTCCGTGCTCCCGTACACCCTGGAACTCATCGCGCTGCGCCGCCTGCCCGCGCCCACCTTCGCCATCCTGATGAGCCTGGAACCGGCGATCGCCGCCATGGCCGGATTCCTCATCCTCCACCAGGCCCTGTCCGTCACGGACGCCCTCGCCATCGCACTGGTCATCGGGGCGAGCATGGGGGCGGTGCGGAGTCAGGTGCGGGGAGTCGCGAAGCGGTAGCCGGTCAGGGCGCCTTCGCGGCGCCCGCCGCGCTCCCCGCGTCGAACGCGGCGCGGGCCGCCGTGATGTCCGCCCGGTGGCGCTCCGCCCAGCCGACGAGCCCGGTGAGCGTGGCGTGCAGCTCGCGGGCCATCGGCGTGAGGCTGTACTCCACCTTGGGCGGCACCGTCGGATACACGGTCCGGATCAGCAGCCCGTCGCGCTCCAGCTTGCGCAGGTTCAGGGTGAGCATGCGGCGGCTGATGCCCGTGATGGTCCGCTCCAGCTCGGTGAACCGGACCGGCCCGTGCGCCGCCGCGACCAGAATCCCGATGCTCCACTTGCCCGCCACATGGTCGAGGACCTCGGTGAGCGGGCACGCCTCGCTGATGACCTGGTCGGACACATCGGTGTGACTGCGTGACATGAAAGTGCCTCCTTACGCCACGGCTGATGGTTACAGAGGATGACGCCTGTAACAAGACGTGCACCTTTGGAGGTAGTCGCCGTGTCGCGAACCGAAACAGCCGCCCCGCACTCGCGTTGGCGCGCCCTCGCCGTCCTCTGCGCGGGTCAGCTGATGGTCATCCTCGACGGGACCGTCGTCAACGTCGCGCTGCCCGCCGTCCAGCGCGACCTCGGCTTCTCGCCGTCCGCCCTGGCCTGGGTGGTCAACATCTATCTCGTCCCCTTCGGCGGCCTGCTGCTGCTCTCCGGCCGGCTCGGCGACCTCGTCGGACGCAAGCGCGTCTTCGTCGCCGGTCTGGCCCTCTTCACGACGGCGTCCCTGCTGTGCGGGCTCGCACAGGACCCGGCGATGCTGCTGGCCGCCCGGTTCGTCCAGGGCGTCGGCGGCGCCGTGACCTCGGCGGGGACGCTCGGCATGGTGGTGACGCTGTTCCCCGAGGCCAGGGAGCGGGCGAGGGCGATCGGCGTCTACAGCTTCGTCCAGTCCGCCGGAGGCTCGCTGGGCCTCCTCGCGGGCGGCGTCCTCACGCAGGCCCTCAGCTGGCATTGGATCTTCGTCATCAACGTGCCGATCGGCGCCGCCGCCGTGCTCGCCGCCGGACGCGTCCTCGCGCCCGAACGCGGGTCCGGGCTGGGCCGGGGGGCCGATGCCGCCGGTGCCCTCCTGGTCACCTCCGCGCTGATGCTCGGCGTCTACACGATCGTCGGGACCGCCGCGCACGGCTGGGCCTCGGTGCACACGCTGGGCCTCGGCGCCGCCGCCCTCGCCCTGCTTCTCGGCTTTGTGGTGCGTCAGGCGAGGGCGGCCCACCCGCTGCTTCCGCTGCGCGTGTTCCGGTCGCGGGTGGTCGCGGGGGCGATGGGCATCCAGGCGCTGATGGTGGCCGGGATGTTCAGCTTCCAGTTCCTGTGCGTGCTGTACGTGCAGAAGGTGCTCGGGTACGACGAGATCCGTACCGGGCTCGGTCTCTCCCCGGTCTCCGTCGCCATCGGTGCCCTGTCCCTCGGCCTCGCGCCCTCGCTGATCGCCCGCTTCGGCCCGCGCACGGTCCTGCTGCCGGGGCTCGCGCTCATCGCGGCGGGGCTCGCGGTGCTGGGGCGCGTACCGGCGGACGGGAGTTACGCGACGGACGTTCTCCCGGCCCTGCTGCCGCTGGGCATCGGGCTTCGGCCTCGCCATGCCGTCGCTCGCCACGCTGGCGATGTCCGGGGCGACGCCGGAGGACTCGGGCATCGCGTCCGGCATGTTCAACACCATGCAGCAGATCGGCAGCGCCTTCGGCCTCGCCGTCCTCAGCACCCTCGCCACCTCGCACACGGACACGCTGCTCGGCGGGGGCACGAGCACGGGGGAGGCCCTGACCTCCGGCTACCGGCTCGCCTTCCGGGTGGGCGCGGGGCTCGTCACCGTAGCGCTGGTGCTGGCGGCGACGCTGCTGCGGAACGCGGCAGCGCCGCGTGTGGCAGGCGAGCGGGTGGCCTCCCCGGAGCCGGAGCCGGAGCCGGGGTCAGGGCCGGAGCCGGAGGAGTCCGGGGCGAAGGCGCCCCGCCGGCCCGCTCGTTGAGTGGAAGGCCCGCCCGGCATCATGGGTCCATGGACACCTCGCCCGCCGAGTGGATCACCGTCGCCGCCTACGAGAACCTGCCCGGCCGCCTCCCCCCGATGGCGGCCGTGCGCGGTTGACTGCGGGACCGGGGCATCGACTGGATGCCCTTCGCACCGGGCGAGATCCAGGTGGACCTGGCCTGCGGTGCCGGCGCCGACGGGCACTGGCACGGCTGGTTCGACGTCCGCGTGCGCGCCGACGCGCTGCGCCCGCTCGGGCTGCATCCCGACCAGTCGTCGTCCCGGGTGACCGGCGCGTCGCCGCCCCGCTGGTGGCATGCCGAAGCCGAGCGCCGCGCCCGCTGACCGAAGCGCGAGGCCGGGCACCGTAAAAAAATCATGCAAGCATGCTTGATTGTTTTACGTCGCGCTGGCAGGCTCCCGGGCACGCCGTCATGCCCCGAGGGGAGCGCACCGTGTCCGATGCCTCAGCCGTGCTGGACGATCTGCGCAGCGAGAGCCTGGAGCTCGATCTGCTCGTCGCCGGGGCGACCGCGAGACAGTGGGCGGGGGAGACCCCGGCCGACGGATGGACCCTGGCCCATCAGATCGCCCACCTGAGCTGGACCGACGATGTCGCGCTGATCTCCGTCACCGACCCCGGCCGCTTCGGGCACGAGGTGGCGAGGGCCATGGAGGACCCCGAGGGCTTCGTGGGCCGGGCCGCCGACGAGGTCGTCGCCGCCTACCCGCCGGACGCGCTGCTCGTCCGCTGGCGCGAGGGCCGCGAGCGCTTGCAGGAGGCCCTGCGCGCCGCACCCGCCGGGTCGAAGTTCCCCTGGTACGGGCCGCCGATGAGCGTCGCCTCCATGGCGACCGGGCGGCTGATGGAGACCTGGGCGCACGGCCAGGACATCGCCGACGCCCTCGGGGCCACTCGTACCCCGACCGCCCGGCTCCGGCACGTGGCCCGCATCGGCGTCCGGGCCCGCGACTACGCCTACTTCGTACGGGGGAAGCAGCCGCCCACTGAAGAATTCCGCGTGGAACTGGTCGCGCCGGACGGCGAGTTGATCACGTACGGCCCCGAGGGTGCCGGTCAGCGGGTCACCGGGCCGCTGCACGACTTCTGCCTCCTCGTCACGCAGCGCGCCCACCGCGACGACCTGGCGGTGCGCGCGGAGGGGGCGGACGCCGATGCCTGGCTGTCGATCGCCCAGGCATTCGCGGGGCCTGCGGGGGCGGGCCGGGCGCCGAAGGGGGATCGATGACGGACCCCGCGCCCCTCCGCATAGGCAACGCCTCCGGGTTCTACGGCGACCGTTTCGACGCCCTGCGCGAGATGCTGACCGGCGGCCCGCTCGACGTCCTCACCGGTGACTACCTCGCCGAGCTGACGATGCTCATCCTCGGCCGCAGCCGCCTGAAGGACCCCACGCGCGGCTACGCCTCCACGTTCCTACGGCAGTTGGAGGACGGGCTCGGGCTCGCCCGCGAGCGCGGGGTGCGGATCGTCGCCAACGCGGGCGGCCTCAATCCGGCCGGGCTCGCCGACGCGATCCGGGAGCTGGCCGAGAAGGTCGGCGTGCCGGTGCGGGTCGCGCACGTGGAGGGCGACAACATCCCCGTACCGGAGGGCTTTCTCACGGCCAACGCGTACCTTGGTGGGGCAGGCATCGCGGCTTGCCTGCGGGCCGGTGCCGAGGTCGTCGTCACCGGCCGGGTGACGGACGCCGCCCTCGTCACCGGCCCAGCCGCCGCCCATTTCGACTGGGGCCCCGAGGACCACGACGCGCTCGCCGGGGCCGTCGTCGCCGGACACGTCCTGGAGTGCGGCACGCAGGCGACGGGCGGCAACTACGCCTTCTTCCGCGACCACGACATCCGCCGCCCCGGCTTCCCGGTCGCGGAGATCCACGCGGACGGCAGCTCCGTCATCACCAAGCACGACGGCACCGGGGGCGTCGTGGACCTCGGCACGGTCACCGCCCAACTCCTGTACGAGACCGGCGGAGCCCGGTACGCGGGCCCCGACGTCACCGCCCGTCTCGACACCGTACGGCTGACGCAGGACGGGCCGGACCGGGTCGCGGTCTCCGGCGTACGCGGGGAGGCCCCGCCGCCCACGCTCAAGGCCGGGCTCACCCGGCTCGGCGGCTGGCGCAACGAGGTCGCCTTCGTGCTCACCGGGCTCGACATCGAGGCCAAGGCGGCTCTCGTCCAGGACCAGTTCGCGGACGCCTTCGCACGCGCCGGACGCCGGCCGCAGGAGGTCCGCTGGGAGCTGATCCGCACGGACAGGGCCGACGCCGACACCGAGGAGACCGCGAGCGCGCTGCTCCGGCTGGTCGTCCGGGACCGCGAACAGGACGCCGTGGGGCGGGCGTTGTCCGGCGCGGCGATCGAGCTGGCCCTCGGCAGCTACCCCGGCTTCCATGTCACCGCCCCGCCCGGGAAGGGCGCGCCCTACGGGGTGTTCGAGGCGCGGTACGTGGCGGCGGAGGACGTGGAGCACTTCGCCGTACTGCCGGATGGGACGCGCCGCACCATTGATCATCCCGCTCGGACGCTGGAGCTTGAGGGCGTCGGACAGCCCGATCTGCCGGCGCCGTTGGAGCACGGCCCCACCCGCCGCGTCCCGCTCGGCCGCGTCGCCGGGGCCCGGAGCGGGGACAAGGGCGGGGACGCCAACGTCGGGGTGTGGGTCCGGGACGCGGACGCGTGGCGGTGGCTGGCGCACGAGCTGACCGTCGACCGCTTCCGGGAACTCCTCCCGGAGACCACCGGGCTCACCGTCGTACGCCATGTCCTGCCCAACCTGCGGGCGTTGAACTTCACCGTGCACGGGCTGCTCGGCGAAGGCGTCGCCGCACAGCACCGCTTCGACCCGCAGGCCAAGGCGCTGGGCGAGTGGCTGCGCGCCCGCCACCTGGAGATACCCGTGACCCTTCTGGAGGTGCCCGCATGACCGTCCTGCCCACCGGGCTCGACACCGCGAGCCCCGACTACGCGGCCAACCGGGCCGCCATGCTCGACAAGCTGGCCGAGCTGGAGGCCGCGCACGCCAAGGCGCTGGAGGGCGGCGGCGAGAAGTACGTCGAGCGGCACCGCGGGCGCGGCAAGCTGCTCGCCCGCGAGCGCGTCGAGCTGCTGCTCGATCCGGACACGCCGTTCCTGGAGCTGTCGCCGCTCGCCGCCTGGGGCAGCGAATACGCGGTCGGCGCCTCGCTCGTCACCGGGATCGGGGTGGTGGCGGGCGTGGAGTGCCTGATCACCGCCAACGACCCGACCGTACGCGGCGGGGCGTCGAATCCCTGGACGCTGAAGAAAGCGCTGCGGGCGAACGAGATCGCCTTCGCCAACCGGCTCCCGGTCATCAGCCTGGTCGAGTCCGGGGGCGCCGATCTGCCGTCCCAGAAAGAGATATTCATCCCCGGCGGCGCGCTCTTCCGCGACCTCACGCGGCTCTCCGCCGCCGGAATCCCCACCGTCGCCGTCGTCTTCGGCAATTCCACCGCCGGAGGCGCGTACGTCCCCGGCATGTCCGACCACACCGTGATGATCCAGGAGCGCTCCAAGGTCTTCCTGGGCGGACCGCCTCTGGTCAAGATGGCGACCGGCGAGGAGAGCGACGACGAATCGCTCGGCGGCGCCGCGATGCACGCCCGTACGTCCGGGCTCGCCGACCACTTCGCCGTCGACGAGCACGACGCGCTGCGCCAGGCCCGCCGCATCGTCGCCCGCCTCAACTGGCGCAAGGCGCACACCGATCCGGGCCCGGTCGAGCCGCCCAAGTACGACGAGGACGAGCTGATCGGGATCGTGCCCGGCGACCTGAAGGTGCCGTTCGACCCGCGCGAGGTGATCGCCCGGCTGGTCGACGGCTCGGACTTCGACGCGTTCAAACCGCTGTACGGGACGAGCCTGGTCACCGGCTGGGCGCGGCTGCACGGCTACCCGGTCGGCATCCTCGCCAACGCGCAGGGCGTGCTGTTCAGCGAGGAGTCGCAGAAGGCCGCGCAGTTCATCCAGCTCGCCAACCAGCGGGACATCCCGCTGCTCTTCCTGCACAACACCACCGGCTACATGGTCGGCAAGGAGTACGAGCAGGGCGGCATCATCAAGCACGGCGCGATGATGATCAACGCGGTGTCGAACTCCAGGGTCCCGCACCTCTCGGTCCTGATGGGCGCCTCCTACGGCGCCGGGCACTACGGCATGTGCGGCAGGGCGTACGACCCGCGCTTCCTCTTCGCCTGGCCCGGCAGCAAGTCCGCCGTCATGGGCCCGCAGCAGCTCGCCGGGGTGCTCTCCATCGTCGCCCGCGCCTCGGCCGCCGCGAAGGGCCGCCCCTACGACGACGAGGCGGACGCCGCCCTGCGCGCGATGGTCGAGCAGCAGATCGAGTCCGAGTCCCTGCCCATGTTCCTGTCCGGGCGGCTGTACGACGACGGGGTCATCGACCCGCGCGACACCCGGACCGTCCTCGGGCTGTGCCTGTCCGCCATCCACACCGCGCCGGTCGAGGGCACCCGGGGCGGCTTCGGAATCTTCCGGATGTGAGCTGAGATGATCAAGAGTCTGCTGGTCGCCAACCGGGGCGAGATCGCCTGCCGGATCTTCCGCACCTGCCGGACCCTCGGCATCGCCACCGTCGCCGTGTACTCCGACGCGGACGCCGGTGCGCTGCACGTCCGGGAGGCCGACACCGCCGTACGGCTGCCGGGCGCGGTCCCCGCCGACACGTATCTGCGCGGCGATCTCGTCGTCGCCGCCGCGCTCGCGGCCGGGGCGGACGCGGTGCACCCCGGGTACGGGTTCCTCTCCGAGAACGCGGACTTCGCCGCCGCCGTGCAGGACGCCGGGCTGCGGTGGATCGGGCCGCCCGTGAAGGCGATCGAGCTGATGGCGTCGAAGACCCGCGCCAAGGAGCTGATGGCCGCCGCCGGGGTGCCGCTCCTCGCGCCGGTGGACCCGGCCGCCGCGACCGCCGAGGACCTGCCGCTGCTGCTGAAGGCGGCGGCGGGCGGCGGGGGGCGCGGGATGCGGATCGTGCGGGACCTGGGGGACCTGCCGGGCGAGTTGACCGCCGCCGGGGCCGAGGCGCTGTCCGCGTTCGGGGACGGGGAGGTGTTCGCCGAGCCGTACGTGGAGCGCGGCCGGCACGTCGAGGTCCAGGTGATGGCGGACGAGCACGACGGGGTGTGGGCGCTGGGGACCCGGGACTGCTCGCTCCAGCGGCGGCACCAGAAGGTCATCGAGGAGGCGCCCGCGCCGGGCCTGCCGGACGAGCTGCGCGAGCGGCTGCACGAGGCGGCGGTGGCCGCCGCCCGGGCCGTGGGCTATCGGGGCGCCGGGACCGTGGAGTTCCTGGTCGCCCCGGACGGGCGGCCGTACTTCCTGGAGATGAACACGCGGCTTCAGGTGGAGCACCCGGTGACCGAGGAGGTGTACGGGCTCGACCTCGTCGCGCTCCAGCTCCGGATCGCGGAGGGCGAGCCGCTGCCCGCCGCCGGGCCCCCGGCACCGTCCGGGCACGCCGTGGAGGCCCGGCTGTACGCGGAGGACCCGGCGCGGGACTGGCAGCCGCAGACCGGAGCACTGCTCTCGCTGGACGTGCCGGGGGTGCGGCTCGACACCGGGTATACCGGGGGCGACACGATCGGCGTGCACTACGACCCGATGATCGCCAAGGTGATCGCCCGGGCGCCGACCAGGGCCGAGGCGGTGCGGCTGCTCGCCCACGCCCTGGAGCGGGCGCGCGTCCACGGACCGGTGACCAACCGGGACCTGCTCGTGAGGTCGTTGCGGCACCCGGACTTCGTGGGCGGGCGGCTGGACACCGGGTTCTACGACCGCCACCTTCCGGAGCTGACCACCGCGCGGGACGAGGCTGAGGCCCGGCTCGCGGCCACCGCGGCAGCCCTGGCGGGGGCGGCGCGGGGTGCGGAGGCGGGCGGCGTCGCCCGCTTCGGCGCCTGGCGGAACCTGCCGTCCCGCCCCCAGGCCCGGGGCTACCGGAGCGAGCCGGACGGCGTCGAGCACACGATCACGTACCGCTCCGGCCGCGACGGGCTGTCCGTCCCCGACGACGGCGTCCGCGTCGTGGCCGCCGCCCCCGACCGCGTCACGCTGGAAACCGGCGGGGTGACGCGGACCTTCCACGTAACCGTCCACGACACCAGGGCGTACGTGGACACCGCCTCCGGCGCGTACACCTTCACCGCCCTGCCCCGCTTCACCGACCCGGCCGACCGCACCGAGCCCGGCTCGCTGCTCGCCCCCATGCCCGGCACGGTGGTCCGCCTCGCGGACGGCCTCGCGGAGGGGGCGGCCGTCGAGGCCGGGCAGCCGCTGATCTGGCTGGAGGCGATGAAGATGGAGCACCGCATCCTCGCCCCCGCCTCCGGCACGCTCACCGCCCTGCACGCCGCGCCCGGCCTCCAGGTGGAGGTCGGCGCCCTGCTCGCCGTCGTCACGGAATCATCCACGGACCCCTCTGAGGAGCAGCCCGCATGAGCACGAGCACCGTCCTCGAAACCGAAGAGCACCAGGCCCTGCGCGCCGCCGTCGCCGCCCTCGGGAAGCGCTACGGGCGTCCATACATGCAGTCCCTCGTCAGCGAGGGCAGCCACCCCCGCGAGCTGTGGGCGGACGCCGCGAAGGCGGGCTTCCTCGGCGTGAACCTCCCCGAGGAGTACGGCGGCGGGGGCGCGGGCATGGCGGAACTGTCCATCGTACTTGAGGAGTTGGGCGCGTCCGGCTCCCCGCTCCTGATGATGATCGTGTCGCCCGCGATCTGCGGCACGGTGATATCCCGCTTCGGCACGGAGGAGCAGAAGCGGCAGTGGCTCCCGGGTCTCGCCGACGGCTCCCTCACCATGGCGTTCGGCATCACCGAGCCGGACGCCGGCTCCAACTCGCACCGCATCACGACCACGGCGCGCCGGGACGGCGGGGACTGGCTGCTCACCGGCCGCAAGGTGTTCGTGTCCGGTGTGGACATCGCGGACGCCACGCTGATCGTCGGCCGTACGGAGGACGCGAGGACCGGCAAGCTCAAGGCGTGCCTCTTCATCGTCCCGCGCGAGACGCCCGGCTTCCAGCGGAACCGGATCGACATGGAGGTCCACGCCCCGGAGAAGCAGTTCGAACTGGTCCTGGACGACGTGCGACTGCCCGCCGAGGCGCTGGTGGGGGATGAGGACGCGGGGCTGCTCCAGCTGTTCGCGGGCCTCAACCCGGAACGCATCATGACCGCCGCCTTCGGGATCGGAATGGGGCGTTACGCGCTCGGCCGGGCGGTCGAGTACGCGAAGACGCGCCAGGTCTGGAAGGAGCCGATCGGCGCCCACCAGGCGGTCGCTCACCCGCTGGCCCAGGCGCACATCGAACTCGAACTGGCCCGTCTGATGATGCAGAAGGCCGCCCGGCTGTACGACGCGGGCGACGACTTCGGCGCGGGTGAGGCGGCGAACATGGCGAAGTACGCGGCGGGCGAGGCGTGCGTGCGGGCGGTGGACCAGGCGGTGCACACGCTGGGCGGCAACGGGCTGACCCGTGAGTACGGGCTGGCCTCGCTGATCACGGGGGCGCGGGTGGCGCGGATCGCGCCCGTCAGCCGGGAAATGATCCTGAACTACGTATCCCACCAGACCCTGGGTCTCCCCAAGTCCTACTGAGAAGCGCACAGTTGCCCGTACACAAGCCAGAGGCCGCCCCCCACCGCATCGAAGGGACCGACCCAGCATGGCGCACGTGTTCCGCAGCGATTACCCCGACGTCCAGCCGCTCGACGCCGCCATCCACGACGCGGTGCTCGGGCACGCCACCGAGCGGTTCGGCGAGACCATCGCCCTGATCGACGGCACCAACGAGTCCAGCCGCCTCACCTACGCGCAGCTCGACGCGTTCCACCGCAGGATCGCCGCCGGGCTCGCCGCCGCCGGTCTGGTCAAGGGCGACGTGCTCGCCCTGCACAGCCCGAACACCATCGCGTACCCGGCCGTCTTCCACGCCGCGACGCGGGCGGGCGCCACGGTCACGACGGTGCACCCGCTGGCCACGGCGGAGGAGTTCGCGAAGCAGCTCCGCGACTCCGCCGCGCGCTGGATCGTCACGGTGTCCCCGCTGCTCGCGGTCGCGCGCCGGGCGGCCGAACTCGTGGGCGGCATCGAGGAGGTGTTCGTCTGCGACCACGCGGAAGGGCACACCTCGCTCCTGGACATGCTCACCACGACCGCCCCGGAACCGATGGTGACCGTGGACCCGGCGGAGGACGTCGCCGCCCTCCCGTACTCCTCGGGCACGACGGGCGCGCCGAAGGGCGTGATGCTGACGCACCGCTCGATGGCGACGAACCTGGAACAGCTGAGCCCGTTCGTGCCGTTGGGGGAAGGACACCGGATCCTGGCGGTCCTCCCGTTCTTCCACATCTACGGACTCACGGCCCTGATGAACGCCCCGCTGCGGCTGGGCGCGACGGTCGTCGTCCTCCCGCGCTTCGACCTCGCGCAGTTCCTGGCGGCGATCGAGACGCACCGCATCAACGGCCTGTACGTGGCTCCGCCGATCGTGCTGGCGCTCGCGAAGCACCCGGTGGTCGACCGCTACGACCTGTCCTCGCTGGAGTACATCGTCAGCGCCGCAGCCCCGCTCGACGCGGAGCTGGCCGCCGCGTGCTCCCGCCGCCTGGGGCTGCCGCCGGTCCGCCAGGCGTACGGCATGACGGAGCTGTCCCCGGGCACGCACGTCGTCCCGCTCGCCGCCGAGAACCCGCCGCCGGGCGCGGTCGGCACGCTGCTCCCGAACACGGAGATGCGGATCGTGTCCCTGGACGACCCGTCTGCCGACGCCCCGGCCGGGGAGCCCGGCGAGATCCTGATCCGGGGCCCCCAGGTCATGAAGGGGTACCTGGGCCGCCCCGACGCCACCGCCGAGATGATCGACCCGGACGGCTGGGTGCACACCGGCGACGTCGGCCGGGTGGACGAGGCGGGCTGGCTCTTCGTGGTCGACCGCGTGAAGGAGCTCATCAAGTACAAGGGCTACCAGGTCGCCCCCGCGGAGCTGGAGGCGCTGCTGCTCGGCCACGAGGGGGTGGCGGACGCGGCGGTCATCGGCGTCCGGGACCCCGACGGCAACGAGATCCCGAAGGCCTGCGTGGTGCGGTGCGCGGGCGCGGCGGTGACGGCGGAGGACCTGATGGCGTGGGTGGCGGAGAGGGTGGCCCCGTACAAGAAGGTCCGGGAGGTCGAATTCATCGAGACGGTGCCGCGGGCGGTGTCGGGCAAGATACTGCGGCGTGAGCTGCGGGGGCGGGTGGGCGGACGGTGACGGGAAGCCCCTGAGCGGGATACGTTCCCTGCGGGGAGCGCGCCGTCCGTGGTGCGACGAGGGCCGGGAGGGCGAGCATGCCGGACGTGACGACGGGTGTGCGCAGGCGCGCCTACCTGCTGTGGGCGGTCGCGGCCCTCGCGTACGCCGTCGACCTCGGGACCAAGCTGGCGGTGGTCGCGAAGCTCGAAGGCCGTACGACCGTGTCGGTGCTCGGGGACTGGCTCGTGCTGCGGGTCCAGCGCAACCCCGGCGCCGCCTTCGGCATGGGTGCCGCGACGACGATCGTCTTCACCCTGGTCGCCACGGCCGTGGTCGTCGTCGTGGCCCGCTACTCACGCCGCCTGGCGAGCACCCCGTGGGCGGTCGCCCTCGGCCTCCTCCTCGGCGGCGCCCTCGGCAACCTGACCGACCGCCTCTTCCGCACCCCGGGCGACTTCCAGGGCGCGGTGGTCGACTTCATCGCCGTCCGGGACTTCAGCGTGATGAACCTGGCCGACTGGGCGATCACCGGCGGATGCGCGTTGGCCGTGGTGCTGTCGTTCCGGAGTTCGCCGATGACGGTCACGGCCGGTGCGGGGGCGCGGGCGCCCCGGGCGTAGGGGCCGTCGCGCGGTCTGTCGGCGGCGTTCCTCGGGCGAGTACGCGGGGAAGCGGACCCAGCCCCGTTCGGCGATGGTGTTGCCGAGGTCGTTGAACAGCACCGCCCGCGCGCGTTGCTCCTCCTCCTCGGTCAGCGGCGTGGGGCCGCCTTCCGGTGACTGCACACGGACGTTGTACAGGTCTCGGACCACTGGCTTCTCACCATTCGCCGGGGCTGTTCCGGAGAGACTACCGACGCGGCCGGAGCGTTCCCCGAGTCGGGCGAAAACAAGGTGCGCCGGGACCGATGACCTCGGCAGGATGCGCGGCGTGACTGACATGCCGAGCAACGCCGTGCCCTCCCCCGCGGTCCTCGACGCCTTTGGTGTGGAGGGCGCTGCCGTCCCGCTGGCAGGTGGGCAGGGGCGGAGCGTTCTCGTGGGCGGGTACGTGTTCAAGCCTGCCGAGGGCACCGACGACGAGGTCGAGTGGGCGACCTGCCTGCTCGAAGGGCTCGCGTCGGACGGCGGCTTCCGCGTTCCGCTGCCGTTGCGGGCCGCCGACGGGCGGAGCGTCGTGGACGGCTGGACCGCCAGTGAGTTCCTGACCGGTCAGTCCGGACCGGAGGGGCACTGGACCCGTGTGCTCGACGCCGGCCGTGCCTTCCACAAGGCTCTGCGGGGTGTGCCCCGGCCCGGCTTCCTCGGCCGGCACTCGCACCCGTGGGCGGTGGCCGACCGGGTCGCCTGGGGCGAGCAGGACGTCGACGTGATCGACGACCTCGCCGTACCGTTCTCGACCCTGTTGGAGCTGAGGCGCCCCATCAAGCAGGACTCCGCTCAGCTCATCCACGGCGACCTCACGGGCAATGTCCTGTTCGCTCCGGACCAGGCGCCCGTCGTGATCGACTTCTCCCCGTACTGGCGGCCGCCGCTGTTCGCCGAGGCGGTCGTGGTGGCGGACGGGCTGCTGTGGTTCGACCTTCCGCCCGACCTGTTGGAGGCCGGCGGCGACCATCCCGACTGGCCGCAGACGCTGATCCGCGCACTGATCTTCAGGCTCGTCGCGCACAGCGAGAACGCGGGTCCGCCGGGGCTGGCTCAGCCGGGCGAGGCGGAACGCCATGCGAGGGCGGCCGAGGTGGTGAGGCGGCTGGCGCCGTTCTCCCGGGGCTTCCGCCCGCGGTGAACCCCGGCGGCAGCCCACCGCTTCCGCCCGCGGTGAACCCCGGCGGCAGCCCACCGCTTCCGCCCGCGGTGAACCCCGGCCCGGCGTCGCCCGGCGCGGAATACGGTCCGTCTTATGACGACGGTCACCACACGCACGGTCACGTACCCCGCCGACGGCCTGACGATGGTCGGGCACCTCGCGCTCCCGGCCGGCACCGGCCGCCGGCCCGCCGTGCTGCTCGGGCCGGAGGGCATGGGCCTCAGCGACGTCGAGCGGCGCCGGGCCGAGGCCCTCGCCGAACTCGGTTACGTCACGCTGGCCTTCGACCTCCACGGCGGGCGGTACCTGGGCGAACCCGGGGAGATGCTGGCCCGCTGCCTGCCGCTGCTCGACGACCCCGAGCGGATGCGGGGCATCGGCCACGCGGCGCTCGACGTGCTGCGCGCCGAACCGAGGGCCGACCCCGGCCGGATCGCCGCCATCGGCTACGGCACCGGCGGCATCATCGCGCTGGAACTCGGGCGCGACGGGGTCGACCTGCGCGCGATCGGGACCGTCAACGGACTGAGCACCGGCCGCCCGGGCGAGACCGCGCGCATCCGCTGCCCGGTGTGGGCCGGGGTCGGCTCGGAGGACCCGATCATGGCGCCCGCGCAACGGGACGCGTTCACGGCCGAGCTGCGGTCGGCGGGCGTCGACTGGCGCTTCGTGGTCTACGGCGGCGCCCTGCACGCCTTCCACCACCCCCCGGTCGACCACACGACCCCGCCGGGCGTCGGCCACCACCCACGGCACGCGGCGCGAGCCTGGCGCGACGTCGTGGACCTGCTGGGCGAGTGCCTGCCGGTGACGGAGTGATCCGGCCGCGCCCGGGCATCGGGGTCACACCACAGCCACCCGGACCCCGAGAGCGATCAGGACCGCCGAAGTGGCCCTGGCAGCCCGTCGTTCGAAGCGAGGGGTCCGGAGGGTCCGGGTCGTTCGGAGGATGCGGAAGGTCCAGGCGGTCCCGACCGGAACGACGAGCGCGTCATGGGATGGCTTCCGGTCGCTACGCGCAGCTGAGGCACTGCACAGGACACGTCGTGACGGCAGTGAGCCCGCCGGGTCACGAGGGCAGCGCCGCGCCCCGGTACACACGGTCCAGCAGGCGGAACAGTGGGGCGTCGTAACGCGCCAGCTCGGCGCGGGTGTTGATCTCGTTGTGCACTCCGTCGCCGCCGGGGCGGCCTTCGTAGTTGACGTCGAAGTAGCTCTGGATGCCCTCGGCCCAGTACTCGCTGGTGTTGCTGATGGCGTACGTGTTGGCCCAGCGGCCGGACGCGCGGGCCTGGTCGTACGCGCTCTGCAGCTCGCCGGTGAAGGCCGGGTCGATGTGCCGGAGGCCCATGTCGGCCACCGAGTGTCCGAATTCGTGCACGAAGACGTTCTCCCGGCCCTGGTTGTCCGCGAGGTTCGCCTCGGTGCCCACCGACAGCGGAAGGGAGTCGGTGGCCCCCATCCCCGCCCAGTAGCGGTCGTCGAGCGAGGTCCCGAACGCCGCGCGCACCTCGGGGACCGAACTCATCCGCTCGTTCCGGGCGGTGATCACCACGCGGAGGTTGCGGCGGTCCAGTTCGCCGACCGGGTAGTAGGGCCAGGTGCGGACCAGGGCCTCCAGCTGGCGGGCCGCCTTGAGGAGGGTGGAGTCGGAGACCTGCGCGGAGCCCAGGACCGCGACGGAGGCGCCGGTGTTCACGTCCCTGGGCCCCTCCACGTACTTCGCGTACCAGCCGGTGTCCAGCCGGAAGCGGTTCACCACGGCCTGGGGCACGGGGCTCTGGACGGCCGCCGCCGTCGCCACCGTCGCCGGGGTGACGGTGGCCGCGGACGCCGGACCGGCCCCGGCCAACAGCGCGGGCAGCAGCGCGGCGGCCACGAGCAGGGCCCGGTGCCGGAGCCGGGGGCGGGCGGGGTTCGGTTTCCGTACGGTCGCGAGGCTCATCCTGCGCCCTTTCGGGTGGGGGGAGGCGGGATCGTGGGAGCGCGCCCACGCCATTGTGGGGCGGGTCGGCAGTTACGGGAAGGGTGCGCGTACAACGTTGTACGGCAAGGGAGTCGGGGTCCTACGGCACACCCCGGGAGACTGGGCGGCATGGATGAGGTCGAAGTCGTCGTAGCCCACTCCGAGCGGACGACGCTGCGTGTCGGGGACATGTTCCTGAAGGTGGACGCGGACCGGGCGCGGCTCGCCGTCGAGGCCGAGGCGCTGGCGCTGGCGCCGGTCCCGACGCCGGAGGTGTTGTGGCGGAAGCCGTCCGTGCTGGCGCTCGCCGCCGTCCGGGGCACCGCGCTCGGCCGCCTCGGGGAGCCGTCGCCCGCGTCCCCGGAGGCGTGGGCCGCGGCGGGGGCGGCGATCCGGACGCTGCACGGGGCGCCGCTGCCGCCGTGGCCCGGGCGGAGCGCGGACGGCCTGGCGGCCGAGCTGGAGCGGGAGTGCGACTGGCTCCTGGCGCACGAGGTCCTGCCCGCCGAGCTGGTCACCCGCAACCGCCGGATCGCGGAGGCGGCGCTGCGGCCGTGGGAGCCGGTGTTCGTGCACGGCGACCTGCAGATCACCCATGTGTTCACCGGCGACGACGACGAGGTCACCGGCATCATCGACTGGTCCGAGGCGGCGCGGGGGGACGCGCTCTTCGACCTCGCCACACTGACGCTCGGGCACGAGGAGCGCCTGGGCGACCTCGTGGCCGGATACGGCACCGACGTCGACCTGGACACCGTCCGCGCCTGGTGGTCGCTGCGCAGCCTCACCGCGTACCGCTGGCTGGTCCAGCACGGCTTCGACCCGGGGGCGCCCGGGTGCGAGCTGGATGTGCTGCGGGCGGCGATGCGGCGGGGGACTTGAGATGGAGTGCGCTCCAAGTCGTAGCTTCGGCGCATGACCAGCACAGCACAGCAGCCCATCGGCTCGCCCTTCTCCGCCGCCGGCACCGCCCAGGACGTCACCGCCGGGCTCGACCTCTCCGGCCGGAGCGCCGTCGTGACCGGGGGCTACTCCGGACTCGGGCTCGAAACGACCCGCGCGCTCGTCGCCGCCGGGGCGCGGGTGGTCGTGCCCGCGCGGCGGCCCGAGGTCGCGCGGGCGGCGCTCGACGGGGTGGGCGGGGACGTCGAGGTCGTCGCCATGGACCTCGGTGACCTCGGGAGCGTACGGGCGGCGGCCGCGCACATCCGCGAGGCGCTGGGCGCGCTCGATCTGCTCTTCGCCACCGCCGGGGTCATGGCCACCCCGGAGCGGTATGCCGGGCCCGGGTGGGAGAGCCAGCTGGCGGTCAACCACTTCGGGCACTTCGCGCTCGCCTGCGAGCTCTACCCACTCCTCGCCGCCGCCCGGGACGGGGCGCGTGTCGTCGTCAACAGCTCCGCCGGGCACACCCTCACCGGCATCCGCTGGGACGACCCCCACTTCCGTACGGGATACGACAAGTGGCTCGCGTACGGGCAGGCCAAGACGGCGAACGCGCTGTTCGCGGTGCACCTCGACGCCCTCGGCCGGGGTGACGGGGTGCGGGCGTTCGTGCTGCACCCGGGCAAGATCATCACCGGCTTGCAGCGGGAGATGACGCTCCAGGAGCAGGTCGATCTCGGATGGGTGGACGAGCGGGGGCGGGTGGTCGGCGCCGGCTTCAAGTCCCCGTCGCAGGGCGCCGCGACCGGGTTGTGGGCCGCGACCTCGCCCCTGCTCGCCGGGCGCGGCGGCCTCTACCTGGAGGACTGCGAGGTCGCGGTGGTCACCGCGCCGGGGACGCCCATGGACGACGGCGGGGTCCGTGCGTACGCCGTCGATCCGGACGCGGCGGCGCGCCTGTGGGAGCTGTCGGTGGCCGCTACGGGGGCCACGCCGATCGGACGGTGACCCGGCGGGCGGGGCGCCGGACCGCTTTGCCACGATGCGTGGATGCGCGCACTCGATGAGCTGACCGACGTCGAAGACCCCGCCTGGCCGTTGTTCCTCGAAGAGGTGGCCCGCACGGGCACGCCCGTCGAGGTGCTGCCCGGTGACCCCGGGGCGGGGCGGGCGACCCTGTGGCAGCTCCAGGTCTCCGCCCGGTCGAACCTGGGCGGCCTCGCGCTCAACTGCGGCGGGCTCCTCGTGGACGGCGGGTGGCTGCGCGTCTTCGGCAGCCCGGAGCCCGGCGCGGCGCACGGCGTGCCCGGCCTCGCCGCCGTCAACGCGATGCCGGCGCAGGCCGATCCGTCCTGGAGGCCGGGGGCCGGGCTGGTGGTCGCGCACGACGTGCTGGGCGGCGTCTTCGCCGTCAACGGGGGCGACCCCGGCGCGGCCGGGCGGCCCGGCGGCCCCGGCGAGATGATCTACTTCGCGCCCGACGCCCTCGGCTGGCTGGCCCTGGGCGCCGGGCACTCGGCCTGGCTGGCCTGGCTGCTCGCCGGGGGCCTGCGGGACTTCTACCAGGGCCTGCGGTGGGACGGCTGGCAGGAGGAGACCGCCGCGCTGGACGGGCACCGGGGGCTGTCCTGCCACCCGCCCCTCTGGTCGGCCGAGGCCCGCGAGGACCTGGCGGCGACGAGCCGGCGGGCGGTGCCGATGGCGGAGCTCCTGGGCGTCGCGCGTGACGCGTGCCGGCAGCTGGACGGCGGCGATCCGGGGTTCCTCGGGGCGGTGTGAAGCGGGACGGGGCGGCGGTGTGGTCCGGGGAACGGTCGGAGCCACAGGGCCCCGGGCCGCCCCCGTACGCCCGTAAGCCGGTGCCGTCAGGCCCCCACCGGTTCCAGGCGCAGCCGAACGTACGGCCACGGCGGGGGTGTCGACGGGCCGAACCAGACGCGTACGTCCTCGCCGGTGCGGACGGGCAGGCGGGGGAAGTCGTTCGCGGCGTGCTCGGTGCGGTGGAGCGCGTGGGACGGGGTCAGGTGGCGGGCCGCGTACGTGTCGAAGGCCGCCGGCCCGTCGTCGTACCGGGGAACTCCTCCCAGGTGGCGGGGCCGGGCGTGAGCGGGGCGATGAGACGGCGGTTGGCCACGTCCCAGGTGCCGGTCAGGAAGTCGAAGTGGTTCATGCGGGGGAGGTTAGGAGCGGTCCACTGACATCTTCTGTCAGTGAGAATGCGGCGGCGTTCGTGACCTACGTTGGGGGTCATGGACTTCATACGGTGGGAACTGGGCGGGGACCTGGGGGTCGCCCGGGTCGGCTACGGCGCGATGAAGCTGACGGGGTGGCCCCGGGGCGAGCGGCCCGACCGGGACACGGCGACGGCCGTCCTGCGGCGGGCGGTGGAGCTGGGCGTCAACCACATCGACACCTCGAACTACTACGCGCGCGACGGGGTTTCGGCCAACGAGCTGATCCGGTCCGCGTTGCACCCCTACCCGGACGACCTGGTGATCGTCACCAAGGTCGGTGCCCTGGTCGAGGGCCCGGACATCGCGCGGCCGGTCGCCGAACAGCGCGGACTCACCCCGGACGGCCTGCGGCGCGGGGTCGAGGCGAACCTGACGTCGCTCGGCCTGGACCGGCTTGACGTGGTGAACCTGCGCCTGGGCGACCGGGGCCATGAGGACGCCCCGCTCGACGCCCCCCTCACGACGCTGCTGGCCCTGCGCGACGAGGGCCTGATCCGGCACATCGGCATCTCCAACGTGTCCCTCGACCAGTTCACGCAGGCGTGCGAGCTGGCGCCGATCGCCTGTGTGCAGAACGCGTACAACATCGCGCGCCGCGACGACGACTCCCTGGTCGACGCCTGCGCCGAAGCCGGTATCGCCTATGTGCCGTTCTATCCGGTCGGCGGCTTCCAGCCCCTGACCGCCGAACGCCTCGAAGCCGTCGCCAAGCGCCACGGGACCACCGTCCCGCAGGTGGCGCTCGCCTGGCTGCTGGCCCGCTCGCCGAACATCCTGCTCATCCCCGGCACCGGCTCCCCGGCCCACCTGGAGGAGAACATCGCGGCGGGCGCCCTGCGGCTGAGCGACGAGGACCTGGCGACCCTGCGCTGACGGCGGACGGCCGGCCGCACCCGGACGGCCCCGCCGGGGATACTGGGCGCCATGCGCGCGAGCCGGCTCGTCCACCTGCTTCTGCTGCTCCAGAACAGGGGCCGGATGACCGCCCGGGACTGGCCGACGAACTGGAGGTCTCCGTCCGGACCGTGTACCGGGACGTCGAGGCGCTGGGCGCCGCCGGCATCCCGCTCTACGGTGCCGCCGGGCACGCGGGCGGCTACCGCCTGGTCGGCGGCCATCGGACGCGCCTGACCGGGTTGACCGCCGACGAGGCGCGGGCCGCGTTCTTGGCCGCGCTGCCCGGCGCCGCCGCCGAACTCGGCCTGGGCGAGGCGCTGATGACCGCCCGGCTCCAGCTGCACGCCGCCCTCCCGGCGGAGCTGCGCGAGCACGCGGAGCGCATCCAGGAGCGCTTCCTGCTGGACGCGCCCGGCTGGTACGGGGGATGAGCCGGGGTTCCGTCAGCTCAGGGGCGCCGGGTCGATGCCGATGGTCTGCCCGTCGCTGAGGCAGCGGTGCGGCAGCCCCGCCTCGGCCAGGTGGGCGGCGGCCCGTTCCGCGCCGGGGGCCTCGGGGTGGTCGGAGCGCCAGTGCGGGACGATCCGGAAGGGCACCAGGCCGAGACAGGACGGCTCGACGCCGGACGGGTAGCCCTCGGGGAGGACGTCCGGGTCGTCGATCAGGTCGATGCCGCGCAGGTCGGGGCCGGTGACGCAGGCCCCGGCGGAGAAGCCGCCGTACACGAAGTCGGGCCGGTGCCGTTGCTCCCGGAGGGCGTCCCCGAAGCGGGCCTGCGTCATCGCGCGGGCCAGGACGAAGGCGTTGCCGCCGAGCACCCAGACCAGGTCGAGCGCGGCCAGCCGGCCGGTGAGCCCGTCCGGGGCGGAGAAGTGGTCGCGCAGGTCGAGTTCCTCGCAGGTGTACCCGAAGGACTCCCAGGTGCGTATCTCGCGCGGCAGGTTCAGATTCCGCGAAGTCCCTTGTGCATCGAGCGCGTTGAGGACGATCCCGGCGCGGGCGGTGCCGGTCGCGGGCGGCAGCACCGCGGGGCGGTCGCTGCCCGGCTCGAGGTACCAGGAGCTGAGCAGGAGTCGCACGTCGGCCTCCGGGGGGTGAGGGCTGATCAGGGGCGCCGCGGGGGCCGGGATGCGGGCATCCTACGACGGGCGCTTGACCTCAATCGCGCTTGAGGGTTCATCGTCTGGGTATGCCGGTCCGCCGCACCGATGGCGGGCCCCGTACGCAGGAGGAACACCCATGTCCGACAACCGAGTCATCCTGGTCACCGGCGCGACGGGCAAGCAGGGCGGGGCCGCCGCCCGTGCGCTGCTGGACAGCGGCTGGGACGTACGGGCGCTGGTGCGCGACCCGGACAAGCCCGCCGCGCTCGCGCTGAAGGACGCGGGCGCGGTGCTGATACGCGGGGACCTGGACGACGCCGCCTCCCTGGACGCGGCCCTGGCGGGGGCGTACGGCGTCTTCAGCGTGCAGACGTTCGCCGGGCCGGACGGCTTCGACGGGGAGATCCGGCAGGGCAAGGCGGTCGCCGACGCCGCCGCCCGGGCGGGCGTCGCGCACTTCGTCTACAGCTCCGTCGACGGCGCCGACCGCGCCGGTGACGTACGGCACTTCGCGAGCAAGGGCGAGATCGAGCAGCACATCGAGGCCCTGGGCCTGCCCGCGACGATCCTGCGACCCACGTTCTTCATCTCCAACTTCGAGGGCCTGGGCCCGCGCCGGGACGGCGACGACCTGACGCTCACCCTGGCGCTCGACCCGCACACCCGGCTCCAGATGGTCAGCCCCGACGACATCGGCGCCCTCGCGGCAGCCGCCTTCGCCGCCCCGGCCGACTACCTCGGCCGCATCGTGGAGATGGCCGGCGACGCACTCACGGGGCCGCAGATCGCCGAGGTGTTCGCCCGTGCCGCCGGGCACCCGGTGCGTTTCGCCCCGATGCCCGTCGGCCAACTCCGTGCGCACAGCGAGGAGATGGGTGCCATGTTCGCCTGGTTCAACGAGGTCGGATTCCGCGCCGAGGCGGACGACCTGCGCCGCGCGCTGCCCGCCCCGGTCACCCTGGAGAGCTGGGTCGCGGAGCACTGGAGCGTGCCCCGGGCGTGACGTCGGCGGCCGGGCCCGCTGTCAGTGGCGGCCGGCACCCTGCCGGTGTGGACTCGGGCGGTACGGAGAAGAAGACGCTGACGGCGTTCCTGGCGGCCCAGCGGGCGAGTGTGCGGGGGGATCGTCGACGGGCTCGACGCCCGGGCGCTGGGCGCGGCGCTGGTGCCCTCGGGCTGGACCCCGCTCGGGCTCGTGGAGCACCTGGGGCATGCCGAGCGGCACGCCGGTCATCTGGACATCGCCCGGGAACTCCTCGACGGGCGTGCGGGGCTCGGGCCCCGCTGACGTACGGGGCTCGGGCCCCGCTGAGCAAAATCATGCAAGCGCGCTTGATTGTTCCGGGTCCTGCTGCCACGCTCGACGCGACGGCCCGCAGAGAAGGAGATCGCGGATGAGCCCGCTCGCACCGCCCGCCCACACGCGCGGCGTCACCACCCTCACGCTCGACTCGCCCGCCAACCGCAACGCCCTCAGCGCCGGTCTCGTCGCCGGTCTCGCGGAGGCGCTGGACGCGTGCGCGGACGACGACTCCGTGCGGGCCGTCGTGCTCACCCACACCGGGACCACCTTCTGCGCGGGCGCCGATCTGCGGGCCCCGGCCGATCCGCACGACTTCGTGGCCCTGATGCGGCGGATCGTCGCGCTGCCGAAGCCCGTGGTGGCGCGGGTCGACGGGCATGTGCGCGCCGGGGGGCTCGGGCTGCTCGCGGCCTGCGACATCTCCGTGGCCGGGACCGGCGCGACCTTCGCGCTCACCGAGGCACGGCTCGGCCTCGCGCCCGCCGTGATCTCGATGCCGCTGCTCCCGCGCATCGATCCGCGCGCCGCCGCCCGCTACTACCTGACCGGCGAGAAGTTCCACGCGGACGAGGCCGAGCGCATCGGGCTCGTCACGATAGCCGCCGACGACGTGGACGGCTCGCTGGACCTCGTACTGGACGAGCTGCGGCGGGCCTCGCCGCAGGGGCTGGCGGCGTCCAAGGCACTGGTCACGGCTACTGTGCTGGAGAATTTCGACCAGCACGCCGAAGACCTCATCGCCCGCTCCGCCCAGCTCTTCGCCTCCGACGAGGCCCGGGAGGGGATGACGGCCTTCCTCGAACGACGGGACCCCGCATGGGCGTTGTGACACCGGGCGGCAGCAGCCCGGGCCCCAAACAGGACCGCAGCCGTGCCACCCGCCGGCGCCTCCTGGAGGCCGCGGTGGCCTGCCTCGCCGAGCACGGCTGGGCCGGGTCCACCGTCGCCGTCGTCGCGGAACGCGCCGGGGTCTCGCGGGGCGCCGCCCAGCACCACTTCCCGACCCGCGAGGACCTGTTCACCGCCGCCGTCGAATACGTCGCCGAGGAACGCTCCGCCGCCCTGCGCGCCGTCCCCGACCAGGACCGCGCCGCCGTAGTCGCCGCCCTGGTCGACCTCTACACCGGGCCCCTCTTCCGCGCCGCCCTCCAGCTCTGGGTCGCCGCCTCCAACGAGGAGCAACTGCGCCCGCGCGTGACCGAGCTGGAGGCCCGGGTCGGCCGCGAGACGCACCGCATCGCCGTCCACCTCCTGCGCGCCGACGAGACGAGGCCCGGGGTGCGCGAGACCGTGCAGGGACTGCTCGACATGGCCCGCGGCCTCGGCCTCGCCAACGTCCTCACCGACGACACCGCCCGCCGCCGCAAGGTGGTCGCCCAGTGGGGCGCGCTCCTGGACGAGGCCCTGGGCTGAGGGGGGCCGGCCCGGGGAGCGGGAAACGCCTTGGTGTCAGCGGAACGCCCGGATAAGGTCCCGACCATGACCAGCAGCGCCACGCCTCCCTTCCCCCAGCACATCGAACTCACGGGTGAGGGGCTCGTGCTGCGCGACTGGACCGAGGACGACCTCGCCGCCATGCCGGAGCTCTTCGACCACCCGGACATCGCGTACTGGACGCCGATCGTCTCGCCGTTCGACGCCGAGGCCGCCCGCGCACGGCTGGCGAAGGCCCGGCAGCTGCGCGCGGACGGGACGGCCGTCCTGCTCGCCATCACGCTCGACGGCGGCGCCCCGCTCGGCGAGGTCATGCTGCGGCGCGCCCCCGAGGGCACGGAGCTGGGTTACGCGGTCGGCCCCGCCCACCGCGGCCAGGGGCTCGCCGGGCGGGCGGTGCGGGTGATGGCGGCGTACGCCTTCGAGGAGCTGGGCGTCGACCGGGTCATCCTGGAACTGGAGGCGGAGAACGCGGCCAGCGTCGCCGTCGCCGCCGCGAACGGCTTCCGGCTGCTCGGCGTCCCCCTCATCGAGGGCGAGGAGAAGGGGCGCCCGTACGCCCTCCAGACCTGGGCGCTCGACCGGGACTGAGCCCGCCCTACGGCCTGTTCAGCTCCTCGAAGCCCGCGACCTCCCGCGGGCTCCGCGCGCCGGGGCCCACGTAACGCGCCGACGGACGCACCAGGCGGCCCGTGCGCTTCTGCTCCAGGATGTGCGCCGACCAGCCCGCCGTACGGGCACACGTGAACATCGACGTGAACATGGGCGCCGGCACCTCGGCGAAGTCCAGCATGATCGCCGCCCAGAACTCCACGTTCGTCGCCAGCACCCGGTCCGGGCGCCGCGCGTGCAGTTCCTCCAGGGCCGCCTTCTCCAGCGCCCGCGCCACCTCGTACCTGGGCGCGCCCAGCTCCTCGGCGGTGCGCCGCAGCACCCGGGCACGCGGGTCCTCGGCGCGGTAGACGCGGTGGCCGAAGCCCATCAGCCGCTCGCCCTTGTCGAGCGCCTTCTTCACGTACGCCGTGGCGTCCCCGGTCCGCTCGATCTCCTCGATCATGCCGAGGACCCGGGACGGGGCGCCGCCGTGCAGCGGGCCCGACATGGCGCCCACCGCGCCGGACAGCGCGGCCGCCACGTCGGCCCCGGTCGAGGCGATGACCCGGGCGGTGAACGTGGAGGCGTTCATGCCGTGCTCGGCGGCGGACGTCCAGTACGCGTCGACGGCCTTCACGTGGCGCGGGTCCGGCTCGCCGCGCCAGCGGATCATGAACCGCTCCACGACGGACTCGGCCTTGTCGATCTCCCGCTGCGGGACCATCGGCAGGCCCTGTCCGCGCGCCGACTGCGCCACGTACGACAGCGCCATCACGGCGGCCCGCGCCAAGTTCTCGCGGGCGGTCTCCGCGTCGATGTCGAGCAGCGGCTTCAGCCCCCAGACCGGCGCGAGCATCGCCAGCGCGGCCTGCACGTCGACCCGGACGTCCCCGGAGTGCACGGGGAGCGGAAACGGTTCGGCGGGCGGCAGACCGGGCTCGAAGGCCCCGTCCACCAGCAGCCCCCACACATGGCCGAAGGAGACATGGCCGACGAGATCCTCGATGTCGACGCCCCGGTACCGGAGCGAACCGCCTTCCTTGTCGGGTTCGGCGATTTCCGTCTCGAACGCGACGACTCCTTCGAGCCCGGGTACGAAGTCGGACATCAGGCGGCTCCCTCGGTTCGACGGTTGCGCCGGGCGGACCTCCGGCCCGTCCGGCCGCTGCGGCAGGATGGCACCGTGCCCACCCCAGACTCCTCCTTCGATTCCACCACCGATCCGGCCGCGATGCGCGAGCAATACCGATCCGAGACCTTCGCCGAGGACTCGCTCGCGCCCGACCCGATGGACCAGTTCGCGCGCTGGTTCCGCCAGGTCGCCGCCGGCGGCATGCTCCACGAGCCGAACGCCATGGTGGTCTCCACGGCGACCCCCGAGGGCCGCCCCTCCTCCCGCACGGTGCTGCTGAAGATGTACGACGCGCGCGGCTTCGTCTTCTTCACCAACTACGGCTCCCGCAAGGGCCGCGAGCTGACGGCCAACCCGTACGTCTCGCTGCTCTTCCCCTGGCACCCGCTGGCCCGCCAGGTCATCGTCACCGGCACGGCGGCCCGCGTCCCGCGCGAGGAGACCGTCGCCTACTTCCGCACCCGCCCGCACGGCTCACAGCTCGGCGCCTGGGCGAGCGAGCAGTCCACGGTGATCGGCAGCCGCGAGGAGCTGACCGCCCGCTACGAGGAGTTGTCGGCCCGCTACCCGGAGGGTGAAAAGGTCCCGGCACCCCCGCACTGGGGCGGCTTCCGCGTGGTCCCCGAGACGATCGAGTTCTGGCAGGGCCACGAGAACCGGCTGCACGACCGGCTGCGTTACGTCCGCGAGGGCGGCGAGGAAGGCACGTGGCGCGTCGAGCGCCTGTGCCCGTAAAGCCGTAACGCCCGTACGGGCCCGGAAAAGGCGGAACCCGCAGGCTCTGGTCCCTCCTTGCGGAGGAGCCGGCCGGATCTACCGGCGAGCCTGCGGGTCGGTGACTGCCTGGGTTTCGGCGGACAGCCCGCCGAGGTGCACGATGTGCGACGACGGGCTGTCAGCCCGCAGCCACCTCACGAATCCGATAAGACTGCACTTTTCGGATCACCTCCTTTCAACGTGTACGGACAGCTTAGGAACCCCTCCGGGCCCGCACAACCGAATTAACGGGGGACCGATTTCCGGGAAGTCGCTGTGGTCCGGGTCACGTTCGAGTTCAATGGTCTGACGTGCGGCTATGGCGGACACCTGGCGCAGGGGGACCGGGATGAGTGCTTCCACGAGCAGGGGGACGGCCGGTGCCATTCCCGGGGCGGAGCTGCTGGCGGCGCTCCTCGACGGCATGGACGCGGCGCTGTGCGCCTTCGACGCGGACGGCACCGTCACCCACTGGAACCGCGAGGCCGAACGCGTCCTCGGCTGGTCCGCCGACGAGGCCGTGGGCCGGCCCGGGCTGGCCGGCTGGGCGGTGCGCCGGGCCGACGCGGACGAGGTGCAGGGGCGGCTGATGGCGGTCATGGAGGCGCCGGGCCGCCAGGTCCACGAGTTCGCGCTGCTGCGCAAGGACGGCGGCCGGGTCCTGGTGCGCACCCAGTCCGCCGGGGTCCGGGGCGCGGACGGGAAGCCGGCCGGGGTGTACTGCGCGTTCAGCGAGGTGCACGCCCAGATCGACCTGGAGCGGGCCATCGCGCTCAGCGAGGCCCTGTTCGAGGACGCCTCCTGGGGCGTCGTCCTGGTCGACGTGGACCTGCGCCCCACCGTCGTGAACGCCCACGCGGCCCGCGCCCTGGGCGGCGGCCGCACGACCCTGCTGGGGCGGCCCCTCGGCGAGCTGATCGCCCAGGGGGTCGAGGAGCTGGAGGGCGCCCTCCAGCACGTACTCGCCGAGGGGGCGCCGGACGCGCCGCCCGCCGAGCTGTGGGTGACGCTGCGCGGTGGTGAGGGCACCCGCCGTCGCTGCTGGCGCAGCGGCTTCCTGCGGCTGGCATCGCCGCTCACCGAGGAGCCCGTGCCGCTGGGCGCCGGCTGGGTCTTCCAGGACGTCACGGACGCCCGGCTCGCCGCCCAGGAGGCGGACCGGCTGCGCTTCCGCTCCAACCAGCTGCACCGCGCCTCGCGGTCCGCCGCGGAGTGCGAGGACCCGATGGAGGCCGCGATGGCGTCGCTCGACTTCGCGCTGGCCGGGTTCGCCGACCACGCGCTGGTCGACCTGGTGGCGGGGGAGCGGCTGGTCCGGGCCGCGGCCACCCCTGCGGACGCCCCCGGCCCCTGCCTCCCGGTGGCGGGCGGCGGCATCCCGTTGCGTTACGCGCCGGGCCACCCGGCCCTCCAGGCGGTGGACCGCACCGGCTCGGTGCGTACGTCGGCGGGAGCGGGCCGTACGGACGGGGAGTGGGCCCGGCAGCGGCAGTGGCCCCCGGACGCGGTGCACGCCCTCTCCACGGTCCTGCGCAGCCGCGGCCGGACCCTGGGCGTGCTGACGTTCCTCCGCTCCACGCACCGCACCGCGTTCGAACGCCCGGACGCGATGTACGCGGAGAGCGTGGCGGCCCGGGTGGCCGCGTCGGTGGACCTGCACCAACTGGGCGGCTATGGCCCCGCGTAAGCCTTAGTGCCGGTAGAAGATCCGGTCCGCGTACCGCGCCATCACGCGCCCGTTCCACTCGTGCCCGCCGTCCACGTTCCCCGACCGCAGCAGCGGCGGCTCGATCCCCCGCTCCAGCAGCCGTTCCGCCGCCGCGGCCATCATGCTCTGCATGAGCGCGCTGGTGACCACCGTGGACGCGGGCGCGAACGGCGCCTCGATGCCGTCCACCTCCAGCTCCGCGTCGCCGATCGCGATCTTGCTGTCGAGGACGATGTCGCAGTGGTCCCGCAGGAAGCCGCCCGAGCTGTGCCGGGACCGGGTCTCCTCCGCGTACGCGACCGAGGTGACGCCGATGACCTTCAGGCCCAGCGCACGGGCGTTGAGCGCCATCTCGACGGGCAGGGCGTTGCGTCCGGAGAGCGAGATGATCACGAGCAGGTCGCCGGACTTCGCCGGGCTGGAGTCGAGCACCGCGCCCGCGAGGCCGTCCACGCGTTCCAGGGCGGAGCCCAGCGTCGCGGGCATGACGTCCACGCCGAGGGCCCCGGGGACGGCCATGAGGTTCATCAGGGCGAGCCCGCCCGCCCGGTAGACGACGTCCTGCGCGGCGAGCGAGGAGTGCCCGGCGCCGAAAGCGAAGAGCCGGCCGCCCGCCTCGACGGTGTCGGCGATGGCGGCACCGGCGGCCGCGATGTTGCCGGCCTCCTCGTCCCGCACCCTCCCCAGCAGGCCGATCGCCGCATCGAGGAACTGACCGGCCAGCTTGCTTTCGCTCATCGAGGAGGACCTTTCCGGCGGGGTGGGATGTCCATGGGGCGTCCGTAACGCCGATCACGTTGCGGTCTGGACCAGTGGCCTGTCAATACCGCACGGCCCCGGCGAGGACGGCACGGCACGGTTACGGGCGGGATGCGTCAGAATTGGGGTCAGGGCCAGCGCACGATTGCATCGAGGGGCACGAATGTCCGGACTGATCGACACCACGGAGATGTATCTCCGCACCATCCTCGAACTCGAAGAGGAAGGCGTGGTCCCCATGCGCGCCCGGATCGCGGAACGGCTGGACCAGAGCGGTCCGACCGTGAGCCAGACCGTGGCGCGCATGGAGCGCGACGGCCTGGTGCAGGTCGCGGGCGACCGGCACCTGGAGCTGACGGAGGAGGGCCGCCGCCTGGCGACCCGCGTCATGCGCAAGCACCGGCTGGCCGAGTGCCTGCTGGTCGACGTGATCGGCCTGGAGTGGGAGCAGGTCCACGCCGAGGCGTGCCGGTGGGAACACGTGATGAGCGAGGCGGTCGAGCGCCGGGTGCTGGAGCTGCTGCGCCACCCGACGGAGTCGCCGTACGGGAATCCGATCCCGGGTCTCGAAGAGCTGGGCGAGAAGACGGAGGCCGACCCGTTCCTCGACGAGGGCATGGTCAGCCTGTCCGACCTCGACCCGGGCAGCGACGGCAAGACGGTGGTGGTCCGCCGGATCGGGGAGCCGATCCAGACGGACGCCCAGCTGATGTACACGCTGCGGCGGGCGGGCGTGCAGCCCGGGTCCGTGGTCAGCGTGACGCAGTCGCCCGGCGGGGTGCTGGTCGGCAGCAGCGGCGAGGCGGCGGAGCTGGACTCCGAGATCGCCTCGCACGTCTTCGTGGCGAAGAAGTAGACCGAGGAAGCAGACCGAAGAAGCAGACCGGAGAAGCAGACCGGAGAAGCAGACCTAAGAGGGAGACCGAAGCGGGAGACCCGCCTTCCGGGAGACCGGGCACCGGCAGCCGCCGGTGCCCGGTTTCTCTTTTTCCGTCCGGTTCTCTTTTTCCGGCCCGAACCGCAGCGCTCCGGCGCGGACCGTGCCAGGCTGTGGCGGAGGGGTGGCTGAGCGTGCCGGCCGCCGCCCCGCCGCCGGGGAGGGGAGCTGCGATGCACCCGTCGTACGCAGACAAGCGGATGGCCCCGGCGCCGCAAGGCGCCGGGGCCTGTCCCTCCCTGTGCCCGACCTGGAGCCCCGAGCTCCCGAGGTCGGTCCCGCGGGCCCTCATCCCCGAGTGGCCCGCCTCCCGCAGAAGATCTCCCCGCAGCTGCCGCCGTCAATCCTGGGAAGCAGTCACTCGAACGAGCGGTGTTCGCCGGCAGATCCCGGTTTTCGAATAAAGGTTCGATAGTCTGGCCGACACGACCACCCGGTGACCCAGCCGGTGACCCACCCGGTGTCTCAGGGAGAGAAGGGGGTGCCAGAAGCTATGGCGCGGCGCATCGAAGTGACCGGATCGGACGGCGTACGCCTCGCGGCCTGGGAGTTCGCCGACCCGCCCCGCGCGGGCGCGGACGGCGCCCCCGCCGTCTTACTGCTGCACGGCCTGATGGGCCGGGCCTCGCACTGGACGCCCGTCGCCGACTGGCTCGCCGAGCGGCACCGCCCGGTCGGCCTGGACCAGCGCGGCCACGGCGACAGCGGGAAGCCGGCGGACGGCCCCTACACCCGCGACGCCTACGTGGCGGACGCCGAGGCGGTGATCGAACAGCTGGGGCTCGCCCCCGTCACCCTCGTCGGCCACTCCATGGGCGCGCTCACCGCCTGGCAGCTCGCCGCCAAGCGCCCCGACCTGGTGCGCGCGCTCGTCGTCTGCGACATGCGCGCCTCCGCGCTCGGCGCGGCCTCGCAGCGCGAGTGGGAGGACTGGTTCGGGAGCTGGCCGCTCCCCTTCGCCTCGCCCGAAGCGGTGCGGCGGTGGTTCGGCGAGGAGGACCCCTGGGCGGAGGGCCCCAGTCGGTCCCGGGGCGCGTTCTACGCGGAGGTGATGGCCGAACGGGACGGCGGCTGGTGGCCCGTGTTCTCCCGCCGCCAGATGCTGGAGTCCCGTGCCACCTGGGTGTTCGACGCGCACTGGGAGGAGCTGGCCCAGGTCAGATGCCCGACGCTGGTGCTGCGCGGACTGGACGGCGAACTCGGCCGGGCGGAGGCCCAGGAGATGGTCCGGGTCCTGCCGCGCGGTCAGTACGCCGAGGTGGCCGACGCCGGCCACCTCGTGCACTTCGACCAGCCGGAGGGCTGGCGCGCCGCGGTCGAACCGTTCCTCGAACAGCTCTCCGAGGACGCGCGGGACGACCGCGAGCCGGTGTCTCCGTAAGCCGCCCCCGAAGCCGTCTCCGTGAGCCGTCTGCGTGAGCCGTCTTCGTAAGCCCGGCGGCTCTCAGCCCTTGCTGACCGCCGTCAGGATCTCCGGCAGCCGCATCGCCAGGCGCGGGGCCGCGAGCCGCAGACCGCCCCAGCCGATCAGTGCCCCGTACACCGCTCCGACCGGCAGCAGCAGCCACAGCCAGTCCGTGCGGTCCGTGATGTGCAGGGTGATCGTCAGGGCGATCACCGGGGCGCTCAGCACGGCCGCCGAGACCACACTGCCGAGGATGGAGATCCAGGCGAGCCCGGCCTGCCCCGGCGCCACGTTCTTGAACGCCCCCTCCTGCGGAATCGAGTACGGGAAGTTCACCGAGGCGACCGCGCCCGTCGCCAGCATCGCGCCCAGCAGCGCGAACGACAGGCCGATCACCCCGGGCAGGAGCTTCCAGTCACCGAGCAGCGCCGCCGTCACCACCGCCACGAGCACCGTGTAGGGAAGGGTGATCAGCAGCAGCGCCAGTGCCCGGGCGCGCAGTTCGAGGTACCCGTCCCGGGGCGAGGAGATCGTCTGGGCGACCATCCAGAACGCGGAGGTGTCCTGCCCGAACTGGTTGCACATCTGCATGCCGAGCATCCCGGCGGCGAAGCAGGCGAAGTACGCGCTGCCCTGGCCCTGGAGGGCGTTGATCAGCGGCACGATCAGCCCGATCGCCAGCGCGGTCACCCAGGCCGCCTTGGTCTTCGGGTCCCGTGCCACGTACCGCAGGGCCCGCTGCATCACTGTGCCGGTGCGGTCCTCGGGGAGCAGCGCCCACAGGCCCGCGCCGATCCGGCCGGACTTCTCACGGTCCGGCCCGGCGGCGGCGGTCGTGGAACCGTCCGGCGCGGTCATCAGCTTCGTCAGGCTGCGCTGCCACAGCCACAGCAGCACCACCAGCGCGGCCGCCGCGATCAGCAGCTGGACGACGGCCCGCCCGTACGCCCCCTCGGCGGCGGAGTCCACGGACCCCACGGCCGAGGCGGGCGGCAGCCAGCGCACCACGTCCGCCGCCGGACCGAGCGAGGAGAGCCCGCCGGCCCGGCCGAGGCGCTGGGCACCGAAGTTGACGACCTGGATGCCCACCGCGATCACCAGGCCGCTGAGAACGGCCAGGTCCCGGCCCTTGCGCGAGGTCAGCAGCCGCGTGTTGGCGGCGGCCACCGCGCGGGCCAGGGCCACGCAGACCAGCAGCGTCAGCGGCACGGCGAGCACCGCGAAGACGACCGCACCCGCCCCCTCGGCCAGCGCCGCCACCGACCCGGCCGCCAGGCACAGCGTGAACAGCGGGCCGAGCCCGATCAGCGAGGAGACCAGCAGCGCGATGATCAGCGGCCGGGGCCGCAGCGGGAGCATCACCAGACGGGTCGGGTCCAGGGTCTCGTCCCCGGCCGAGAAGAACAGCGGCATCACCGCCCAGCCGAGGGCCACGACCGCGGTGAGCAGCACCACCACCGAGTCCGCGTGGTCGCGGCCGCGCAGCAGGACGAGCCCGAGCAGCAGCACGGCCGCGGCGAGCAGGGCGCCCACGACCGAGATCAGGTAGACCGCCTTCCGCCCGCTGGACTGGCGCAGCCCGTTGCGGAGCAGGGCCAGCTTGAGCCGGGCGAATACGGGGATCAACGCCGAAGCGCCGGTCGTGGCCCCGGTCCGGGGGCCGGTGCCGGCGGGGGCGTCGAGCACGCTCATCGGTCGCCGCCCAGCCAGTCCAGGGTCTCGCCGGTATCGCGGTCGCCCGCGCCGACCAGCTCCAGGAACGCGTTCTGGAGGGAGGACGCCTCGCCGCGCACCTCGGCCAGGGGGCCCTGGGCGCGGATGCTGCCGGCCGCCATGACGGCCACCCAGTCGCACAGCGACTCGACCAGCTCCATTACATGGCTGGAGAAGACGACGGTCGCCCCGGATCGCGTGTAGCGCTCCAGGACCTTGCGGATGGTCTGCGCCGAGACGGGGTCGACGCCCTCGAACGGCTCGTCCAGGAAGAGCACTTCGGGGTTGTGCAGCAGGGCGGCGGCGAGCCCGATCTTCTTGCGCATCCCGGTCGAGTAGTCGATGACCAGCTTGTGCTGGGAGCCCGCCAGGTCCAGCACGTCGAGCAGCTGGGTGGCCCTGCTGTCCACCTCGTGCCCCGGCAGTCCGCGCAACCGGCCGGTGTAGGACAGGAGTTCGCGGCCGGAGAGCCGCTCGAAGAGGCGCAGGCCCTCGGGCAGGACCCCGATCCGGGACTTCACCTCGACCGGGTCGCCCCAGACGTCGCGCCCGCCGATCTCGATCCGCCCCTGATCGGGCCGGAGCAGACCGGTGACCATCGAGAGCGTGGTGGTCTTCCCCGCCCCGTTGGGTCCGACCAGGCCGATGAACTTGCCCGCGGGCAGCTCCAGATCGATGCCGGCGACCGCGGTCTGCTCGCCGAACCTCTTCCACAGCCCCTGGACGCGCACCGCGGGCGGCGTCGCCCGCGGTGCCTCTGTCCCTTCCGCACCCTCGCGTTCTGCCCGGTCCGGCATGCGCACGCCTTTCGAAGTCCCCGTGTGTGGGGACCACCCTACGAAAGGGGTTACCGGCGCGCGTCCGCCTTGGCGCGCCCGCAGGCGTAAGCGAGCGGGCCGATCAGCTCCTCGACCTCGGGCAGCCAGCGGTTGGCGGTCGTGGGCGAGCGGGCCCACTGCACGGCGCCGACCCCCCCGACCCGGGTCGGGGGCGCGACGACGTAACCGCCCTCGCCGACCCCGCGCAGGCCGATCGACGCGGCGTTCCAGCCGGCCCGGCGGACCAGGTCGTCCGCCTTCCCGGCCGCGCCGGGCAGCACGAAGAACTGCATGCGGCGGTCCGGGGTGCGGGTGACCGGGCCGAGCGGCAGGCTCATCCGCTCCATCCGGGCGAGCGCCAGGAAGCCCGCCGACTCCGGCACGTCGACGGCGTCGAACGCGCGCCCGGTGGGCAGCAGCACGGCTGCCCCGGGCCGCTGGGTCCACATCCGGCGGGCCGCGGCACCGCTGCCGGTGGCCCCGTCCGTCCAGTCCTCCCCGGTGGGATGGGCGCCGGGTGCGGCGCACGTCTCCTCGCCGCACGAGCACCGGCTGCCGCCGCCGGACGGCTCCAGCCAGGTGCCCGGGCACACGTCCCAGTGCCTCTCCTCCGTGTACCGCACGGCGGCGTCGAGCAGCTGCTCCACGCGCTGCCGGGGGACCTGTGCGGCTTCCATGACTCCGATGGGCTCTTCCACGTCCGGCTCAACTACGGGCTTCACGAAGAGTTACGGCCGCCCGGTGCGCGGTTCCGCATACGGGGCGCACGGATGCATGGGCGGGGGCGCGTGGGAGAGGCACGGGCCCTGGGCGGGTAGCTGGTTACGGGACGTCCGGCCGGTCCGGTCCGGCGCGGCATTTTAGTGACCGGCCGTGACGAATGAGGTAAGTCGCGCGGAAAGTGACCAACACGATGAATCGGCGCATTTCTCAGTCATATGTCGGGCAGTGATCCCGCCACCTATCACTGCGGCCTCAGGGGGATACACATGGCAGCCAGGCCACTCGTCGCTCGTCAGCCGAACGAACGGCTCCAGGCGCTCATCCAGGAAGCCGGATGCTCCAACGCGGGCCTGGCCCGCCGGGTCAACATGGTCGGCGCCGAACGCGGCCTCGACCTCCGCTACGACAAGACCTCCGTGGCCCGCTGGCTGCGCGGCCAGCAGCCACGAGGCCGGGCGCCGGGCACCATCGCCGAGGCGCTGGGCCGCAAGCTCGGCCGTACGGTCACGATCGACGAGATCGGCATGGCCAACGGCAAGAACCTCGCCTCGGGCGTCGGCCTCCAGTTCGCGCCGACGGTGATCGGGGCGATCGAGCAGGTCTGCGAGCTGTGGCGCAGCGACGTCGGCCGCCGCGACTTCCTCACCGGCTCGGCGGTCGCCTCGTCCGCGCTCGTGGAGCCCAGCCGCGACTGGCTGATCACGGGCGCCGACCCGCAGGTCGCCCGGGTCTCCGGGTCCCGGGTCGGGATGGCGGACGTCGAGGCGGTGCGGGCGACGACGGCCGCGCTGGTCGACCTCGACCACCGCTTCGGCAGCGGCCATGTCCGCCCGGTCCTCGTGCACTACCTCAACAGCGTGGTGTCCGGACTCCTTTCGGGGGCGTACCGCGAGTCGACGGGCCGTCAGCTCTTCGCCGCGGTCTCCCGGCTCACCGAACTCGCCGGCTACATGGCCATCGACACCGGCCAGCCGGGCCTGGCCCAGCGCTATTACATCCAGGCGCTGCGCCTCGCGCAGGCGGCGGGCGACCGGGCCTACGGCGGCTATGTGCTGGCAGCGTCGATGAGCCACCTCGCCGCTCAGCTCGGCAATCCGCGCGAGATCGCCCAGCTGGCGCGGGCCGCGCAGGAGGGGGCGCGCGGCCGGGTCACCCCGCGCGCGGAGGCGATGTTCTACGCGGCGGAGGCGCGCGGCCACGCGCTGCTCGGCGACGCCCGCACCTGCCTGGAGACCGCGGGCCGGGCCGAGGCCGCCCTGGAGCGGGCCGAGCCGGACAGCGGGGACGACCCGGACTGGATCGCCCACTTCGACCACGCCTACCTCGCGGACGAACTCGCCCACTGCCACCGGGACCTGGGGCAGGCGGAGGCCGCCGCGCGCCGGGCGAAGGAGTCCCTGGACGGCCACCCGGAGACCCGGGCCCGGCGCCGCGGCATCGGCCTCGCGCTGCTGGCCACGGCCCAGGTGCAGCTGCGGGAGGTCGAGCAGGCGTGCCACACGGGGACCCGGGCGATGGAGCTGCTGGGCACGGTGCGCTCGACCCGGGGCGCGGAGTATCTGGAGGACCTCCAGCAGCGCCTCCTGCCGTACGGGGACGAGCCCGCGGTACGGGAGTTCGGGGCGCGGCTGGAGCTCCAGGCGGCCTGAGCCGGGGCGGGTGAACCCTTAACTGCGTCTCAAGAGGTCGCGGTGTTACACCCTGTGTCACGGGTGTGCTGCGGACCACGGGCACTTGGCATACCGCGGCTGCCACCCGATAGCGTGAGCCGACGATTCCATAGTTGACACGTACGTAGGAGTCCCGGTGACACAGAGCGGACAGGGCGACGAGCAGCAGCACCCTGCTGTACGACCCGCGCACGAGGGTGTCGTGCTGCCCTCGGACGGCGGCGAGCCCTGGACGCCGGGAAGAGCGGCGGACCAGGCGGCCCCGGCCGGCGGCCGGCCGTGGGGGCAGGCGTGGGGCCCGCAGAACGGCGGGAACCAGGACCCGTACGGGCAGCAGCCGCCGCAGCAGCCGTACCAGCAACAGCCGGATCCGTACGGGCAGCAGCAGGGCGGGTACGGGCAGCAGGACGCGTACGGCGCCCCGTACGGCGGGAACCAGGGCGCCGCGCCCCTGCCGCCCGCGCAGCCGCTGCCGCCCGAGGCCGGGCACGGGGCGGCTCCGGGCGGGGACGCCGACGCCACGCAGTACATCGCGCCGATACCCGGCGGCCCCGCACCCGGCGGGCTGCCGCCGGAGAACCCCGCGGAGTCCACGCAGTTCCTGGGCCGCGGTGCGCAGGCCCCCCAGGGCGGCGGCGGGGACTCCGAGGCGACGCAGTACATCCCGCCGGTACCCGGCGGCGCCCCGTATGGCATCCGGCCCGGGACGCCCGGCGAGCGGCAGCCGCCCGCCGAGTTCGACAACCTCTTCCGCAGCGACGCCCCCGAGGGCGCGACGCAGCAGATGCCCCGGTTCGACCCGGCCCAGCAGCAGCCCCCGTACCAGCAGCGCCCGCAGCAGCCTTACCAGGCGGGTCCGCCGCCGCAGCAGGGCTTCCAGCAGCCGCCGCCCCCGTACAGCGGTCCCCAGGACGGGCCCGGGCTCGACGAGGGCGACGGCGGGCGGCGCAAGAAGTCCGGAGCGGTGCCGCTGATCGCGGCCGTCGTCGTCGGCTGCGCGGTGATCGGGCTCGGCGCCGGTGCGCTGATGAGCGGCGGCGACGATGACGACAAGGACGCCAAGCAGCCGGTGGCGTCCGCGAGTTCACCGGCCGCCGGTGGACCGTCCAAGGAGAAGGAGCAGCCCGCGGCCGACCCGGCGAAGCCGCAGGCCGAGGAGTTGGACAAGCTCCTCGCGGACAGCAACAACAGCCGTGCCGCGGTGATCGGGGCGGTCGAGAAGACCAAGTCCTGCACCGACCTGGACACGGCCGTCTCCGACCTCAAGGGCGCCGCCAAGCAGCGCCGCGACCTGGTCACCCGGCTCCAGGCGCTCTCCGTGGACAAGCTGCCGGACCACGACCGGCTGACCTCCGCGCTCACCAGGGCGTGGCAGGCGTCCGCCTCCGCGGACGACCACTACGCGGCCTGGGCGGCGCAGGCCAAGAGCAAGAAGGTCTGCAAGCACGGCCACGCGAAGACCACCTCGCACACCCAGCAGGCGACCGTGAAGAGCGGCGAGGCCAGCACCGCGAAGCGGGAGGCGGCCGCGCTGTGGAACAAGATCGCCGAGAAGTACGGCCTGACGAAGCGCGAGGCGACGGCGCTCTGAGCCGAGCCCGCCGGACCGGCGCGCCCGCGCCCGCGCCGGTTCAGCGGGTCGCGCTGGCCTCGGCCATGGTCTCCGTGACGTCCACGAAGCCCTTCCGCGCCGCGACCAGGCGCCCGTCGCGCACCACCTGGAACGTCACCTCGCTGTTGACGACGCGCGGATAGGACCGCGAGCCGATCATGTCCTCGTAGCGCCAGCGCAGCGGGGGCGTGAGGCCCCCGGTGCCGGCGCGGACGCCCCGGCCGAGGGCCCGGGTGAGTTTCGCCGCGGTGATCCCGGACTCGTGCATCGACTCGATGACCGACTTCAGCGCGGTGTACGCGATCCAGGTGGTCTGCACGCCCGTGTCGTCCGGGTCGATCCGGTTGTCGCCGAAGGCGTGCTCGCGGATCACCTTCCGCATCGGGTTCCACCTGGCGTCGCCCGGGGGCGGGTACCAGCCGGTGACGTACGCCCCCTCGAACGGGCTGTCCCGGCCGCCGGTGCGGTCGATGAGCGGCTGCCCCACGCTGCCGAGCACGGAGGCCACGCGCACGGCGGTGCCCTGCGGTTCCAGCCGCCGGAACGAGTCGAAGAAGGTCTCCGTACGGTTGCCCAGCACGGACGTCACGCAGCCGCCGGTCGCGCCCGCGCCGGACAGCGCGCGTTCCGCTTCCGCGTCGTACGAGGTGGCGCCCTCGGCGGCCGGTATGTCGAGCGGGGCGGGCCGCCCGGCGCCCTTGAGGCCGGTACGCAGCAGCCACGCCTGGCTGTCGCCGGACAGCGTGTCCGGGCGCACCAGCGAGACCCGCGCGCAGTCGTGCGCCAACTGCTCGGCGGTCCCGGCGAGCAGCGCGGACTGGCCCCCGGTCACCGGGTAGGACGCAAAGCTGCGGAACTCCTCCTCGGAGGCGCCGTAACCGCCGATGTACGGGATTCCGGCGACCTCCAGCGGGGCCAGGTACGCCCGCCCGTGCCGGCTGTACGAGCCGACGACCGCGACCGCCTTCTCCTCGACGGCCTTGCGGGCGCAGTCCCCCGCGCCGGTCCAGGCGTCCTGCTCGTCACAGGTGACGATGCGCAGCTTGTGCCCGTCGATGCCGCCCCGCGCGTTGATCCAGCGCCCGTACGCCTGGGCCATGGCGGTCATTCCGGCCATGTTCTCGGCGTCCGGGCCGGCGGCGCCGCCCGGCGCCCAGGTCATGACGGTGACGGGCTCCCTGGAGTCCCCCGATCCCCCAGGGAGCGCGCCGCAGCCGGACAGCAGCAGGGCCCCGGCCGTCACCGCACCGGTGAGCGTTGCGAAGGGGCGGGAGGGAAGGGGGCGTCGCCGTCCGGTCATGGACCGAGACCTTTCCCCGCCCCGGGTAACGCCGTGGTGTGGAGCCGTCAACGGGGGGTGACGTCACCGTGAACGCCAGGGGCCGGTCAAGGGCACCGAAAAGGGAACGTACGATCGACAACCGTGCAGCAAGGTTCCGAGAACTCTTCCCGTCGTGGCCGTCGCTCCTCCACCATGGGCGGCATGCCGCTCAACGACCTTCCGTGGTGGCGCTGGCGCAGCAACGTGCGCTCGGCGCTGCACATGCTCTCCGATCCCGTCTTCCACCGTGAGTGCTGGCTGGCCGGCCGGGAGGGGTACGGCGACGTCACCGACGCCGTGTACCGCCTGGTCGAGGACACCTGGCTCGACAACTGGTCCGCCGAGAAGTACGTCGGCACGATCTTCCGGGACGCCACCGAGGCCGCCCTCGTGGACGCCGCCGTGCTCCGGGTGCTGCGCATCCTGCACCAGGTCGGAGCGGACGCCCCCGTCTCCGTCTACCTGGAGCACCCCGGCTGGCCGGAGGCCGTCGCCGCCGCCCGCGAGGCGCATGTGCTGCTCGCCGGCAACGACGGCGAGGACCCCGGCACCCCGCCGCGCTCGCTGGACGTCCTCCGCATTCTGACCAGGTCCGCCTGACGCCCCGAGGTTGTGGCACGCTACGGGGATGACCGCGCCGCAGCCTGCCCCCGACCAGTACGTCCTCACGCTGTCCTGCCCCGACAAACAGGGCATCGTGCACGCCGTGTCGAGCTATCTCTTCATGACCGGCTGCAACATCGAGGACAGCCAGCAGTTCGGGGACCACGACACCGGTCTGTTCTTCATGCGCGTCCACTTCTCGGCGGGCACCCCGGTCACCGTCGACAAGCTGCGGGCCAGCTTCGCCGCGATCGGCGACTCCTTCGCGATGGACTGGCAGATCCACCGCGCGTCGGAGCGCATGCGGATCGTGCTCATGGTCAGCAAGTTCGGCCACTGCCTCAACGACCTGCTCTTCCGGTCCCGGATCGGCGCCCTGCCGGTCGAGATCGCCGCCGTCGTCTCCAACCACCCGGACTTCGCCGAGCTCGTCGCCTCGTACGACGTGCCCTTCCGGCACATCCCGGTGACCCGCGACAACAAGGCGCAGGCCGAGGCGGAGCTGCTGGACCTGGTCCGCGAGGAGAACGTCGAGCTGGTCGTCCTGGCCCGCTATATGCAGGTCCTCTCGGACGACCTGTGCAAGCAGCTGAGCGGCCGGATCATCAACATCCACCACTCCTTCCTGCCGAGCTTCAAGGGCGCCAAGCCGTACCACCAGGCACACGCGCGCGGTGTGAAGCTCATCGGCGCCACCGCCCACTACGTCACCGCCGACCTGGACGAGGGCCCGATCATCGAGCAGGAGGTCGAGCGCGTCGGCCACAACGTGACCCCGGACCAGCTGGTCGCCATCGGCCGGGACGTGGAGTGCCAGGCGCTGGCCCGCGCGGTGAAGTGGCACGCGGAACGCCGCATCCTGCTCAACGGCCGCCGCACGGTCGTCTTCGACTGAGCGGCGCGCTCACAGCCGGCTGAGCGAGGCGGCCGCGAACAGCACGTCGCTGATCGCCTCGCGGTCCCCGCGCTGCCCGGCCGCCGCGTCCACCGGCGGCACGTGCCCCGCCACCAGCCGGCAGAACTCCACGCCCTCCAGCGCGACCTGCGCCACCACGTGGTCGGCGGACCCGCGCGCGGCGGGGGAGTCCAGCGCGATGTACCAGTCGCCGCCGCCCGAGCCCTCGATCTCCAGGTGCAGCGAGCGCCCGGGCGACCCGGCCGGCACCAGCCGCCCGGCCGGCGCCGCGAGCCCCGCCCGGCGCCGCAGGGCCAGCGCATCCGGCAGCATCCGGACCGCGAGGTCGATCATCCGGTGCAGATGCCCGGCGGACGGCGGCTCGTACGGGTAGTCCACCGCCTCCGCGATGTCCCGCGCGTGCACCCAGCACTCGAAGGCCCGGTCGAGCATCGCGTCCTGCAAGGGCAGCGCGAACGCCCCGTACGGCACGGACAGCTCCGAGGCCCCGCGCCGGGCGAACGACACGGTCCTGATCAGCGTGTGGCTCTGCTCGCGCCACGGCTCACGCACCGCGCGGGTGGGCGGGCGCCGGGCGGACGACCAGTACGCCTCGGTCCGCGCGGTCGGGGTGGGCGGGGCCTCCGGGAGCGGGTCGTCCAGGCCCAGCGCGGCGCCGACCAGGCCGTCCACGCTCATCAGGTGCCCGATCACCCCGGCGACCGTGGTCCGGCGGCCCGCCTGCCGTTCGTCCTCGAACCACTTCAGCCGCACCGGGGCGTGCCACTCGGCGGCGTCGATGTCCCGCAGCAGGGCGTCGAGCCGCGCCGTCTCGGCGTCGTACGGCGCGGCCCAGTCCGGCACCGGGATCTTCGCGGGGCGCCGGGCGAGGCAGCTGTCCAGCACCCGGGCCCGCAGCAGCGGATCGAGGTCCAGGCTCCGGTCGGTGTGCAGCAGCCCGACCGCGTCCCGCAGCCGCCGCGCCTCCTCGACGCAGGGCGCGCACCCGGTCAGGTGCGCCTCGACGGCCTCGGTCTCCTCGGCGGAGCACGCGGCGAGCGCCCAGGCACCCAGGAGGGCCTGGAGCACCCGGTGCGGGAGGACCGGGGCGGGCGCTGCGGGAGGCGGCACGCGTTCCGCCTCGGGTTCCGGTTCCGGCCGTACGGGCGGCTGCTCCGGCGGCGGTACGCGCCCCAGGTCGCCGAAGTCGTCCGCGGCGGGCCTGGGCCCCGGTATGCGCCGGGCGCCGCGCACCTCGTCGCGGCCCTCCCCGTCCCGGTCGCCGCCCGCGCCGCCGCTCACAGCGCCCTCCCGTATCCGGGCGGCGGGGCGCCCTCGACCGGACGGGTCCGGGCGGTGGACAGCAGCTGGAGCCCGAGCCGCAGCCGGCGCCGCGCCTCGTCCGCCGTGACGCCGAGGTCCGCCGCCGTCTGCCGGTAGTCGCGGCGCTGTACGTAGGCCAGCTCCAGGGCGGCCCGCAGCGGCGCCGGCATGGAGGCGACGATGTAGTCGGCCCGGGCGGCGGCGGTGGCCCGGCGGACCCGCTCGTCCAGGGCGTCCGGGTCCTCGGGGCCGCCGGGATCGTCGGGGTCCTCGGGGTCGCCGCCGTCCGCCGCGCCGCGCAGCCGCCGTACGGACTCGCGGTGCGTGAGGAAGGCCAGCCAGGCCCGCATGGAGCCCTGCTTCGGGTCGTACATGTCCGGGTTCTCCCAGACGTAGCCGAAGACCTCGCGGGTGACCAGGCCGGCGGCGTCCTCGTCGTCCAGCATCCGGTTGGCCTGGCTGTGGACGAGGGCGGCGAACCGGTCGTACATCTCGCCGAGGGCGGCGGCCTCGCCGCGCGACAGCCGCTGCTGCATCCTGCGGTCCCAGCGGGGTGGTGCGTTTTCGGCCATCTGCCCCCCAGCCCTCCGCCGTCGGACCTGTGCGTCCCTGTCCCACTCGTCCTGTCCGAATGTAGTCCCCGCCTCCGGAGAAGCACGCCCCTTTACGACAAGTACGTCCTGGGAACACGCCCTCTTTGCGAGACGCGTGTTTCGCGAGGGACGTACGGGGGCAGCCGCCAGGGAGGAACGCAAACTTCCGGATCACTGGGCTGCCCCGGAATCCCCGGAACGAGAGGTTCAGACGCGTGACCCTGAAAGTCTCTGAGACCGAGCGGGGCGGATGGACCGTGCTGCACATTGGCGGCGAACTGGACCTGCTGACTTCGGCCACCGTCCGCCAGTCCGTCCACGAGGTGGTGGCCGTCGGCCGCCACGACGTGGTGCTGGACCTGTCCGGTGTCCAGTTCTGCGATTCCAGCGGGGTCGGGGTGCTCATCGCCCTGCGCCGCCTGATGCGGTCCTGCGGCGGCCGGCTGCGCCTGATCCTGCCCGCCCGGGGCGCCGAGGAGGGCTCCCACGTCAACCGCGTGCTCGCCGCCCTCGGCGTGCGGCGCTTGTTCGATGTCTTCCCGGACTGGGACGCGGCCGTGGACGAGGAGGCCGAGCCCATGACGGCCTGAAAGGGCCGTCGCCGCACCGTCTCGTGCGGAGCTGTCACAGGGCTGAGCCCCGTAAGTGACACGTGACGCCTGAAGGCGTCGTACGCTCCCCGCATGGACAGCGCAGAGTATGAGCGCAAGATCGCCTTCCGCTTCGCCGCCTTCGACCAGGACGGCAACGGATACATCGATCGCGCGGATTTCAACGCCGCCGCGGCCCGTCTGCTCACCGAATTCGGTACGACGGCCCGCTGCGACAAGGGCCAGGCGCTCTACAACGGCGCCGAGGCGTTCTGGCAGGGCATGGCGGGCATCGCCGACGTGGACGGGGACCAGCGCGTCACCCGTGAGGAGTTCGTCGGCGGCGCGGTGAAGCGGCTGCGCGACAACCCGGAGCGGTTCGCGGAGATCGCGCGCCCGTTCCTGCGCGCGGCGCTCGCGGTGGCGGCGGGGCCGTCCGGCGACGGCAGGGCACCGGTGCCGGCCGTGGAGCGGGCCCTGAAGGTCCTCGGCGCGAGCCCGGACGCGGCGGCGTTCGCCGCGCAGAGCCTGGACACGGACCGGGACGGCGGGGTCGTCGAGGAGGACGCGGTGGCCGCGCTGGCGCAGTACGTGACAGTCATCGAACCGGATTAGCGCGGGACGCCCAGGGGCACCCGGCCCCTGGGCGTGACGCAGCGCGACGGCCGGTCACCGATACCGGCTTGTGTCCTTCGCGTGATTCGTCACGGCGTGGAGTCGGCGCCCGCCTCGGGTACCCTCCGTGAGATGCGAGTGGTTCTGGAACCTGTCGGTCCGGACGCGGCCTGTACGGCGCGGCGGGTCCGGGTGAGGTGCTGTTCGACTCTCCGCAATGTGCGTCGCACAGTATGCACTACGCGTACTCCTTCGCGCTGGAATATGCCCGAAGCGCTTGTTGCGGTGACTGTACGTCAACCATGCTGTCGTGCAAGGGAATCACGTTCCGTGACCCTGTGGAGGCGCGAGGCGATGTGTCCGCCGGTTCGGATGGTGTGAGCGGTGCAGGTGCTTCAGGTTCAGTTGGAGGTCGGGCCCGACCCCGCGGAGGTCGGACGGGCCCGCAGATGGGCGCGCTCACGGCTCGCCGGGTCCGGTGTGAGGGATGACGAGCCGCTGGCCGAGACCCTCATCCTGCTCATCTCGGAGCTGGTCACCAACGCGGTGGTGCACACCGGCTGCCCGGCCGTGCTGCGCATGCTCTTCGGCCCGGCGGGCGCCCCGGGCGGCGCCGGGACCGTGCGCGTCGAGGTGGCCGACGCCAGCTGCCGCCCGCCGCAGCAGCGGCACGCGCGCGGCGAGGACACCGGTGGCCGGGGCCTGGAGCTGGTCGACGGCCTCGCCGACCGCTGGGGCTGGCAGCCGGAGGGTGCGGGCAAGCGGATCTGGTGCGAGGTGGACCGCGCGGTCCCGCTGCTCCAGAGCCGCCTCCAGCCCGGCGCACACGGCGCCGAGCCCAGCCACGCCTAGGCGCTCTTCCCCGCCGCCGAGCGGAACGTGCGGCGGTACACCGTCGGCGAGACGCCCAGCGCCGCCTGGAGGTGCTGCCGCAGCGAGGTGGACGTGCCGAAACCGGCGTCCCGGGCGACCTGGTCGATGGACAGGTCCGTGGACTCCAGGAGCCGGCGCGCCAGCTCCACGCGCTGCTGGGTGAGCCACTGCACGGGGCTGACGCCGACCTCCTCGCGGAACCGCCGGGTGAACGTCCGTACGCTCATCGACTCCTGCTGGGCCATGTCCCGCAGCAGGATCGGCCGCTCCAGCCGGGCCAGCGCCCAGGCCCGGGCGGTCGTCGTCGTGGCGAACTGGGTGTCCGGCACGGGCCGCTGGATGTACTGCGCCTGGCCCCCGTCCCGGTGCGGCGGCACGACCGTGCGCCGGGCGACATCGTTGGCGACGGCGGTCCCGTGGTCGCGCCGCACCATGTGCAGGCAGAGGTCGATCCCGGCGGCCACCCCGGCGGACGTCAGCACGTCCCCGTCGTCGATGAACAGGACGTCCGGATCGACCCGCACGGCGGGGAAGAGCCGCTGGAAGTGGTCGGCGGAGGCCCAGTGCGTGGTGGCGGGGCGCCCGTCGAGGCAGCCCGCGGCGGCCAGGACGTAGCTGCCGGTGCAGATGGACACCATGCGGGTGCCCGGCCGGATGTACGTGAACGCGGCGGCCAGTTCGTCGGAGAGCCGGCCCTCGTCGTACACCGGCCCCAGTTCGTAACTGGCCGGGACGACGACCGTGTCGGCCGTGGCGAGCGCCTCGGGTCCGTGCCCGACCATGATCGAGAAGTCCGCTTCGGTGTGGACCGGACCCGGCGGCCGGACCGAGCAGGTCACCACGTCGTACAGCTTCCGCGCCCGGTCCTGCGGCTCCGGGGGGCGGGCGAGCCCGAAGATCCGCTGAGGGATGCCCAGTTCGAAGGGGAGCAGCCCGTCGAGGGCGAGGACGACGACCCGGTGCGGCACAGCGGACTCCCTTCGGCCGGCGGGGCCCGGTGAAAAGGCCCTAGCTGGTATAGACCATAAGCTGATACATGTCATCGGTGTGAAGGAAAAGTCAGCTGACTCCGTGCGCATTCCCGCCACGGACCCCCAGGCCGCCGCCCTCGGCGGTCCGTCCCCCCTCCCGCCCCTGCCGGCCCTGTTCGAGGAGTCCGGCGGGCAGCTCTGGAACCGTAATTTCAGGCTGTTCTTCGTCGCCCGCACCGCCGCCCTCTTCGGCGACGGCATGATCCCCGTCGCTCTGACCGCCGGGCTGCTCGGCGCCGACCGCCCGGCCTCAACGGTCGGTTACGCGCTGGCCTGCTGGATGGGCCCGCTCGCCGTGTTCGTCCTCTTCGGCGGTGTCCTCGCGGACCGGTTCACGCCGCGCCGCATGATGATCATCGCCGACGCGCTCCGGCTGGTCGGCGCCTCCGTGCTCGCCGTGACCTTCGCGACCGGCAACCCGCCGCTGTGGGCGGTGTACGCGCTGAGCTCGGTCGCCGGTGTCGGCGCGGCCCTCTTCCAGCCGGGCGTCGCGTCCACCGTGCCGCGCGTCGCCCCGGACGTGCAGCGCGCCAACGCCGTGCTGCGCGTCTCCGAGGCGCTGATGACCATGGCGGGCCCGGCCTTCGCGGGCGTCCTCGTCGGCCTGGCTAGCGCGGGTGCGGTCTACGCGGCGAACGCCTCGACGTTCCTGGTCTCCGGGGTGTGCCTCTTCCTGCTCCGGCTCGCCCCGGCCCCCTCGGACGGGACGCCGCGCGGTTCGTTCCTCGCCGAGCTGGTGGACGGCTGGCGCGAGTTCACCGCGCGCAGCTGGCTCTGGGGCGTGATCGCGGTCTGGACGGTGTACGGCTTCGCCGTGCTCGGCCCGATGCTCCCACTCACCGCCGTCCGCGTCACCGAGGCGCACGGCTCGGGGACGTACGGCGCGATGATGGCGGTGAACGGGGCGGGCAGCGTCGTCGGCGGCCTGCTCGCGCTGCGGCTGCGCCCGCGCCGCCCGCTCGCGGCGGGGGCCGTCGCGCTCACCGGCGTCTGCGCGAACCTCGTCGTGCTGGGCCTCGGGCTCTCCGTACCGGCCCTGGGCGCGGGCCAGTTCGTGGCGGGCGCGGCCTCCGCGTTCTGGCTGGTGATGTGGTCCACGACGGTCCAGACCCACGTACCGTCCGAATCGCTGAACCGGCTGCACGCGTACGACGTCGCCGGGTCGCTGCTCATGGTGGCGGCGGGCCGCGCCCTGGCCGGTCCGCTCGCGGACCAACTGGGCGCGCCCGAGGTGCTGTTCGCGGGTGCGGTGGTCAACATCGCGGCGGTGGCCGTGCTTCTCGCGGCCCGTCCGATCCGCCGCCTGGAACGGATCGGCTGAGGTCCGGGGGCGCCGCCCCCGGGCCCCCGCTCCTCGATCGCCGGAGGGGCTTGGATTTGCCTCGCCGCCGCCTTCGGCCTCGCCGGCGTTTGAGGAGCGGGGTCCGGCCGGGACGGTGGCCCGATCCTTGCGAACCGTGGCCCTCGGGCCACTCGTGGGGGAGGGGGCCTCGCCCGGATGCTGGGCGGGTGAATCCGACAACCGCGAGCGCCGCTCCCGTCGCCCCCGCTCCGAACGCCCCCGGGAAGCCCGGCCGGTGGCGTGTCCACCGCGCCTGGATCGTCGCCGCCGTCACCTTCGTGACGATCATCGGCGGGGCCGCCTTCAACTCGCTGCCCGGTCTGCTCTTCGACCCGCTCCAGGACGAGTTCGGCTGGTCGCGCGGGCAGATCGGGCTCGCCGTCTCCATCGACATGGCGCTGTACGGGCTCACCGCGCCGTTCGCCGCCGCGCTGATGGACCGGTTCGGGATCCGCCGGGTGGTGGCCGTGGCGCTGAGCATGGTCGCGGCCGGGGCGCTGGCGAGCGTGTGGATGACGTCCGCCTGGCAGCTGATGCTCTACTGGGGCCTTCTCGTGGGACTCGGCACGGGCTCGATGGCGCTGGCGTTCTCCGCGACGGTCACCCATCGCTGGTTCACCGCCCGGCGCGGCCTGGTGACCGGTGTCCTGACCGCCGCCGGGGCCTCCGGGCAGTTGGTCTTCCTGCCGCTCTGCGCGTGGATCGTGGACCGGCACGGCTGGCGCCCGGCTTCGGTGACGGTGGCGCTGGCGGCCCTGGTCGTCGTCCCGTTCGTGTGGCTCCTGATGCGCGACCACCCGGCCGACGTGGGGCTCGCCCCGTACGGCGGTGAGTACGCCGAGAAGCCGGCGCCCGCGCGCGGGGCGGCGGTCCGGGCGGTGCGGGTGCTGTTCGACGCGGCGCGCACGGGTCCGTTCTGGCTGTTGGCCGGGTCCTTCGCGATTTGCGGCGCCTCCACCAACGGCCTGATCCGTACGCACTTCGTGCCCTCGGCGCACGACCACGACATGCCGATCACCGCGGCGGCCTCGCTCCTCGCGGTGATCGGGATCTTCGACATCGTCGGGACGGTCTTCTCCGGCTGGCTCACGGACCGCTTCGACGCGCGCCGCCTGCTGGCGGTGTACTACGGGCTGCGCGGGATCTCACTGCTCTTCCTGCCGCTCCTGATGCACCCGACGGTGGAGCCGCCGATGGTCTTCTTCATCGTCTTCTACGGCCTGGACTGGGTCGCCACGGTCCCGCCGACGCTGGCCCTGTGCCGCGAGCAGTACGGCGACGACAGCGCGATCGTCTTCGGCTGGGTGCTGGCGTCGCACCAGGTGGGCGCGGCGCTGGTCGCGTTCCTGGGCGGGGTGGCACGGGACTACTTCGGTACGTATGACGTGGTCTGGTACGCGGCGGGGGCGTTGTGCGCGGTGGCGGCGCTGATGGTGCTGGTGCTCCGGCGGGGGGCGGCGGAGGTGCGGCTGGCGGCGTAGGGCCGGAATGCGTGCGGGAGGGGGCTCGCATGCCGGAGGAAACAGAGTGGGAAGCGCGTCAGCCATGGAGGACGTGGCAAGGGGGTCCGCCGCCTTCGGGGCCGCCGCCGCGGTCGTCGCCGGGATCTTCCTCAGCCCGGGGCCCGTCCCTGACCCTCAACGCCCCTTGCGGGCCACCCGCTTGGCGATCCTTTCCGCGTCCCTGGCCAGTTCGCGGAGCATGCCGCTGATGGGGTTGGTGAAGCCGGTGAAGTAGAGACCGGGGGCCTGCTTGGGGGCGCGGGGGCCGTGGACCGCCGGGCGGCCCCGGTCGTCCAGAACGCCCAGGTGGCCGACCAGGGGTTCGAGGGCGCGGCGGTAGCCGGTGGCCGCGATCACGACCTCGGGGGTGGCCCGGGTGCCGTCCGCGAGGACCACCGCGTCCTTGTCGAACGACTCGACGGCCGCCACCGGTTGGACCCGGCCGCCCTTCACCGCGTCGATCAGGCCGACGTCCTGGACCGGGATCGCGCCCTCCTTGACGCGGGAGTACAGACCCGTGCCGGGGCGGGGCAGCCCGTGTTCGGAGAGGTCGGGGACGGCTGCCCTGGCCATCAGGCGGCCGGCCCGGTCCACCAGGGCGACGGGCAGCCGGCGGACCAGGATGCCGGTCGCCTGCGCGGGCCAGCCCGCCGTGGAGCGGCGCACGATGTGCGGGACGGTGCGCACCGCGAGCCGTACGCGCGAGGCGCCGCCCTCCACGAGGTCGACGGCGATCTCCGCGCCCGTGTTGCCGACGCCGACGACCAGGACGTCCTTGCCCGCGTACGGGGCCGGGGAGCGGTAGTCCGAGGCGTGCAGCAGGTCCCCGGTGAAGGTCTCGCGGCCGGGCCAGTCCGGCAGGCGCGGGGTGTGGTTGAAGCCGGTGGCGACGACGACGGCGCGGCCGGTCAGCTCCCGGCCCCCGCTGGCGCTCAGCCGCCAGCCGGTGCCGTCCGCCGCGCGGTCGACCCGGGAGACCTCGACGCCGGTGATGACTTCGAGTTCGTGGTGTTCGGCGTACTTCTCCAGATACCGCACGACGTTGTCGCGGGCGACCCAGCGGCCGAACTTCCTCGGCATCGGCAGCCCGGGCAGCGCGGACCAGCGGCGGGTGGTGTGCAGGTGCAGCCGGTCGTAGTGGCCGCGCCAGGAGGCGCCGACGCTGCCGGACTTCTCCAGGACGACCGCCCGGACGCCCCGCGCGCGCAGGGCGGCCGCAGCGGCCAGTCCGCCCGGGCCGCCGCCGATGACGTAGACGGGGCGGTCCTCGGTGAGGTCGGTGGGGGCCGGGGAGGTGCTACCGGCGGTAGGTGCGCTGTCGGACATGCATCGGAGCGTAATCGCGTGACTCCTTGATGGGTCTCGGTCAAGACCGGAATCGATTGCGAATTGATCACGCTCGAACGCGGGTGCGGGGCGCGGTACCCGCGCATCGGCCGGAACGCCCCCGGTGGCACGCTGGGGGTGCCCGATCCGTACGGCCGTGAGGGAACGATCCGTTGAACACCGGCAGCTACTACGAGCGCATCGACGCCCACCGCTACAAGCCGACCGCCCACGCGAGCGGCGCGTGGAGCACGGACGAGGTGCACTTCAGCCCGTTCGGCGGGCTCCTCGTCCACGCCGTCGAGCGGCACCTCGCGGAGCGGCCCGGCGAGCGGTTGCTGCTGTCCCGGATCAGCTTCGACATCCTCGGGCGGCTCGCCCTGGACGAGTGCGAGATCCGCGTCGAGACCGTCCGCCCCGGCCGCACCATCGAGTTGGTGGAGGCCGTCGCCCTCATCGCGGGCCGCCCGGTCGTACGGGCCAGGGCCTGGTCGCTCGCCCGCGTCGACACCACCGAGGTCGCCGACGGCGAGGACGACCGGCTCACCCCGCCCGAGGCGCTCGCCCCCTGGCCGATGGCCGACCTCTGGCCCGGCGGCTACATCGCCTCGCTCGACGTCCGCCCGCTCGCCCCGCCGCTGCCCGGCCGGACGACCGCCTGGATCTCCACCCCGCTCGACCTGGTCGCGGGCGAGACCGCCGGGCCGCTGGCCTCGTACGTGGCGCTCGTCGACACCGCCAACGGCATCGCCGTACGCGAGCAGCCGACCGAGTGGATGTTCCCGAACGTGGACCTGACGATCCATCTGCACCGCCAGCCCGAGGGCCGCTGGACCGGCCTGGACACCACGGTCGTCTTCGGTCCCACCGGGCAGGGCCTCACCAGCACGGTCCTGCACGACGTCAACGGGCCGGTGGGCCGGGCGGAGCAGATACTCACGGTCCGCCCGCTCTGAGGGTCCTCGGCGCTCCCGCCGCGTCCGGCCGGACGCGGCGGGAGCGCCGAGGACTATCCGCGTCGCCTCGTACGCTCCAGCCACGGGCCGAACTCGCTCTCCAGGACCAGCCGTCCGAGCTTCCGGTACTCCGCGAGCACCGCCCCGACCAGCTGCTCCGTGTCCAGCGGACGGCCCGACTCCGCCGCCTGGTACGCGGCGGTCACCGCGCACGCCCGGATCGAGCCGCCGGTCAGCTCGAACCTGTCCGCGCACGTCGACAGGTCGAGGTCCGGGGCGCGGGGGATCTCCGTACCCAGGCAGCGTTCCCACAGGGCCAGGCGCTGCTGCGCGTCCGGTACGGGGAAGTCGGCGACCACGTCGATGCGGCGGGTGAACGCCTCGTCCAGGTTGGCCCGCAGGTTCGTCGTGAGTACGGCGATGCCGTCGAAGGACTCGACGCGCTGGAGCAGGTACGCCGACTCCACGTTCGCGTGCCGGTCCTGGGCGTCCTTGACCTGCGACCGCTTCCCGAAGACGGCGTCCGCCTCGTCGAACAGCAGCACCGCGTTGACCTCGGACGCCTCCACGAAGATCCGTTCCAGGTTCTTCTCGGTCTCCCCGACGTACTTGTCGACCACGGACGACAGGTCGACCACGTACAGCTCCATGCCCAGGTCCGCCGCGACGACCTCCGCCGACATGGTCTTGCCCGTCCCGGACTCCCCGGCGAACAGCGCGACGATGCCCCGCCCCCGGCCGCCGCCCGGCCGCATCCGCCACCGCCCCAGCACCTGGTCGCGGTGGCGGGCGCGCAGGGCCAGGTCGGAGAGCTGGCGGCGGGTCGCCGGGGGCAGCACCAGGTCGTCCCAGCCGACCGTGGGCTCGATGCGCCGGGCGAGGCGGGCGAGCCCCGCGCCGTTCTGCGCCCGGACGGCGGTCCGCAGATCGGCGGCCTCCACCGGGCGGTCCTCCTGCGCGGCCAGCCGGACGGCCACGTCGGCAGCCCGGCGGATCTGGCCGGAGTCCAGCCGGTACGCCCGGGTCGCGTCCGCGAGCAGGGCGTCGGCCTCCTCCGTCCCGGCGGCGAGCCCGGCGGCGGCACCGGCGCCGGTGAGCGCGCCGCGCCACCGCCGTACCGCGTCCGCCGGGTCCGGCGGCGGGACCGGGACCGTCACCGGGCTCTCCCCGGCCCACAACGGGTCCCAGTGCTTCCGCCCGTACACGAGCAACGGCGACAGGCCGCCGACCGCCGCGCACACCGCCCCGAGCAGCGCGGCGCCCTTGGGCTGTTCCGGCGCCAGCGTCTCCAGTGGCCCGAGGACGAGCCCGCCACCGCTCAGCCGGGCCTCGGCCGCCAGCATCCGGGCCGCCCGCGCGGGCTCCGGCGCCGCCGCCAGGGCCGCCGGGTCCACGACGAGCGGGCGCAGCCCGGACGCGGCGAGCGCGCCCACGGCGAGGCGGGCCGGGTCGCCGCCCCGGTCCAGCAGGTGCGTGAACCCGCTCCCGGCGGAGGCCGCCGCCGCGACGCGCCGGATGACCGGGCCGCCGTCCGGCCCGTCGTCCGGGTCGGCGACCCGGACCAGCCCGTGCAGCCGGGCGTCCACCTCGTCGTCGCCGAGGAGATGCGCGGTGATCCGGTCCGGGACGCGCAGCACCCGGGAGAGCAGGGGCCGTTCGGGCTCCAGCACCTCCACGAGACCGCCCGCGACGAGCGGCGCGGACGGCGCGAACCGGAAGCGGCCGGGGCCCGCGCCGGGCAGCCCGCACAGTTCGAGCGCCAGGCCGATCGTGGCGCGGCGCCGGGTCAGGTCGTCGTTGAGATACCCGTACAGCCGCTCGAACCGTGCGTCGACGTCCGGCGCCAGGGCGACGAGCAGCAGCTCCACGTCGGGCCCGGTCAGCCCGAACCGCCCGGCCAGTTCCGCGATCCGCCCGCGCTCGGCCGGTGCTTCGGACCCGAGGTCCGGTACGGGGAGGAACGCGTCGCGCGAGTCGAGGACGCGCTCGGCACCGGCGGGCGTGAGGTACTGCCCCCGCAGCGGATCGTCCGGTGCGGGGTCCTCCTCGTGCCGCAACGCGACGGCGACCCGCACCCGCCGCTCGACGTGCCCGAGCCGTTCCCAGAGCTCGGCGAGGGCGGTGTCGGGGGCGGAGAGCCGCTGAGCGGTGGTCACCGGGTGACCCCGCCCCCGCGCTTCCGCCGCCCCGGCGGCAGCCGGCGCTCCCGTTCGGCCGCGAAGCCCTCGCCGGAGACGTCCGTGGCGCCCTCGTACCGCAGGCGGCGGCCCGGGTCCGTCGCCGCACCGTCCACGGCGGCAGCCGTGCGGACGAGCAGGCCCTCCGTGACCGGGGGCCCGGCCGGCTCCACCTCGCCGGAGAGCGGGGCCCAGACGCGTACGTCGATCGCGGCCTTCAGTTCGCCGCCCAGCGCGGACCAGACGTCCACCGTGGACGGGCGGTCGCCCGTGCCCGCCGACGCGGCCTCCATCTCGACCGTGAGGGCGAGGTCGGCGAGGCTGCCCGTGAGCATCCTCGCGGGCAGCGCGCGGGTGCGGATCAGGCAGCGCAACACCTCGGAGAGCAGGCGGTGTTCGTCCTGGGGGCGGTTGGTCCACGCGGTCACCAGGTACGTCAGCTCGAACCAGCGCGGGGGCGTGCGGCGGCCGGTGACCAGCCCCTCGGCGTCGTACTCCTCGGACGTGCCGCTGCGGCGTCGCGTCGCGTCCTCGCGGATGCCGTACAGGAAGACGCTCACCGTGGGCGCGTTGCGGCGGGCGGACCAGTCCTTCGTCGGGGCGTCGAAGACCAGGTCCACGCCGCTGTCCTCAAGGCCCGCGTCCACCAGCAACAGCCGCAGCGCCTCGTCCACTTCGTGGATCACCGGCGCCCCATCTCGTCCGGCGGCACCAGGTTGCCCGTCACCACGAGGAAGTCCGTCTTCACCGGCGAGAAGCCGGGGCCCGACGCGGTGATCGTGCGCGGCCCGGTCCGGTCCTTGACGAGGATCAGGAGCTGGGCGATGAACGTGCCGTCCCGGCCCGGCAGGGTAGGCGCCGCGGCGGCCGTGATCCCGGGCTTCCAGGCCAGCTTCACCGGCACCCCGGGCGGGAAGTCCTTGCCGCGCACCGAGGTGACGAAGCCGGGCTTGCCGATCTCCGGCACCGAGACGATCCGGGGCTGGAGGATCCGCAGCGGGATGCGCGAGACGTTGTCGCCCCGGTCCGCGTCGGTGCCGGTGGTCGTCAGCGTGCCGGTGATCCGGGTGCGCAGGGCGTGGTCCGGGGCGAGCACCACCCGCAGGACCGAGGATGCGCCCGGCGCCAGGTCGGGCAGCGCGCACACCTCGCCGGTGCAGCCCGCCGGGAGCGTGGACACGGGGATGCCGGAGGGCAGCCCGAGGCGCAGCCGGAGGCCGGTGGCCAGCGCGTTCTTCCCGTTGCGGACGGTGTACGTGACCACGACCCGGCCGCCGACATAGCCGGGGCTGGGCTGCGCCCGGACGACAACACCGGGACCGGCCTCGGGCGCGGGTGCGGGTGTGGGCGCCGGCGGCTGTGCGGGGGGCTGCGCGGCCGGGGGCGGCAGCTTGGGCGGGGTCGCCGGTCCGGAGGGCGGCGGGCTGGGCGGGTCGGGCATGGTGCGGACGCGTACGGAGGTGCCGGTGGCGTTGTCCGTGGGGTTCGGGTCGACCACCGCCCCGTTGACCGACCAGCCCAGCTGCCAGGGCCCGTTGGTGACGCCGATGAGCCGCACGGTGACCGGCACCTGGGCGCCGGGCGCCAGCACGCCGAGGTCGCAGACCGGGGAGTCCTCGGCGCACGGGCCTGTGGGCGTGGTCATGCCGTCCAGCCGGACGCCCGGCGGGAGGTCGGCGACCAGCGTGGTGCCGGGCGACGAGGCGGGCCCGTTGTTGGTGACGGTGACCGTGACGGTCACCGAGGAGCCGGTGTCGACGGTGGGCGCGGTGGGCGGCGCGGTGACCGCCAGGTCCACCTTCTGCTGGAACGCGGGCTCCTTCTGGCGGCCGGGCAGCTCCGCGGTGAGCGGGGTCAGGGTGCCGGTGGCCAGGTCGAGTTCGGAGAGCTGCTCCGGGGAGCTGGGCGCCCGGTCGCGGCGGTGGCTGAGGACCAGCCGGGAGGCGTCCGGCGACCAGGCCACGTCACGCGGCTGGTAGGGGCCGGTCGTCTCGACGTCCGGGATCGGCGCGGCGCACGCGGTGGGATCGTTGCTCCGGCCGGCCGGCAGGACGACCCGGCAGTCCGTCCCGTCCGGCGCGACGACGACGACGCTGGCGCGCTGGTTGATCTGGTCCGCCCGGTCCTTGCGGTTGAAGGCGATGGACCTGCCGTCGGGCGAGAAGGCGGGGCTGTCGTCGATGACCTTGCACTCGCCGGGGCAGCCGCCGGCGCGGCTCAGGTCCCGCTGCTGCTCCAGCGCCTTCACCGGGGCGGTCCAGATGTGCTTGATGCCGCCGAGACCCCGGATGACCTCGGCCCGGGTGAACGCCAGCATCGTGCCGTCCGACGACCACGTGGGCTGCGCGTCGGCGCCGGTGACCTCGCCCTGCGGCGGGACCACTTCACCGGTGATGCGCCCGGAGGCCACGTCCGCGACGAGCACCCGGCTCGTCCAGGCGCCGTCCGTACCGGGTGTGGACCGGGTGAAGGCGAGTCGGGTGCCGTCCGGCGAGAACGAGGGGTCGGTGTCGCGGTCCCGGGCGCCGCGCCCGTCCAGCTTCATGGCCGACGGGTGCGTCCCGTCCGTGTCGGCGAGCCAGATCCGCTGGACCCGTTGCCCGTCGATCGTCTCGAACCGGGTCACGGCGATCCGCCGCCCGTCGGGCGTGTACGTCTGCCGCTCGGTCCAGGGGTCGTAGCCGGGGCGCGGGTGGAACAGCGGGTCGTCGACGGGGTCGTCGCTGGTGTTCGTCTTCGCCTCGGGGTCCTCGCGCAGGACGTCGATCCGCAGGTCGCGCGGGTCGGAGCCGTCCTGCCGCATGTCCTGGAGCGTGACGAGGTTCCCGTCCTTCGTGGTCCTGCGGGTGACGACCGCGGTCCAGGAGTCGGGGGAGCCGAGCGCCGCCGGGGGCCCGACCTCGCGGTCCTCGTCCAGCACCATGCGGGGGGTGGGGTCGCCGAGGGACACGATCCGGTAGACGTGGTCGTAGACGGAGCAGCCGCAGTCCGTGTTGGGGCTGAGGAAGAGCAGGCCCTCGCCGTCGGGCAGCCAGGCCGAGGAGCGGGAGCCCCAGTCGTTGCCGAGCCCGGTCAGCACGGGCCGCGCGGTCCCGGGCCCGTCGGTGACCCGCAGCCGGTGCCCGGTGTCCGTGTCGGAGGCCGGTTCGACGTGCAGCGTGTACGAGAGGCGGGACCGGTGGACGTCGTCGTTCACCGGGTTCCACTCCGGCTCGTCCGCGTCGCCCTCCGCGCTGTCGCTGAGGCAGGTCACCGGGCCGCCGGCGAGGTCGCGGGCGTAGACCTGGGTGCCCGGCTCGGGCCCGCCGTCGCTCGCGTACGCGATGCGCCTGCCGTCCGGGGAGAGCGTCGGGGACGTCTCCTCGGCGGGGGTGTCCGTCAGCTGCCGGGGCTTCCCGGGCTCGTCGACGGCCACCGACCACAGGTCCCTGCGGCCGCCGTTGCCGGGCGAGTCGAAGACCACGGTCCGGCCGTCGGGGGAGAGTTCGGGGTGCGCGGCGTCCATGCCGGTGGTCAGGCGCAGTACGGTGCCGTCCGCGCCGCGCAGGTACACCTGGGGGCGCACCTCGTCCCGGAGGCTGGTGAAGACGAGGGTGCCGCCGCGCCCGTAGGCGTCCTGGTCGTAGTGGGCCGGGCCGCCGCCCCCGAACAGGTCCTCGGTGTCGTTCTCGGACGAGACCCGGCCGAGGCTGCGGTGCCCCGTACCGGCGAAGGCGATCCGCCCGGTGTCGGTCACCGCCTTCGAGGCGGCGGCGGCCGGCTGGGCGCCCTGCGGGGCGGACACGGACCCCGCCACCAGCAACGGCGTCAGCAGCAGCACGGCACCGCCGAGCCGGCGCAACCGGGCTCCCCTTGCCGGGCCAGCAGGACCGCCCACGGTCCACCTCACAGTCTGGGTCGATGGTTCTCCACGATGAGCATCCGCCGATGGGGGCCGGCGGAACAGGGCCGGGAGTACCCGGGGTGGGGGAAGAACGGGTGCCCTTTGCGGCTGCCGGACCGGGTCAGGTCAGCTGCGTCGTGCCGTAGGTCTGGGCGACGAAGTTGAAGCGCAGCTTGAACTGGGCGAACCAGTTGTCGCCGGCCTGCGGGGACAGCGGCTGCCGCCACCACTTCATCCGGGTCTGCGGGAAACGCTCCTTCTCGGTCGGCTGGGGGTCCCCGAGGTAGAGCGCGTGGGCGTTCCAGCCGAACATGTGGGCGCCCCGCACCCGCTCGGCCACGGTGTCGGAGGACATCGCGGTCAGGGCTTCGAGCACGTGCTCCAGGCTCATGCCCGGCGCGTTGCTCAGCGACGTGGTGATCCCTGCCGCGTGGGCCAGGCTCTCGATGAGCTCGACGTGCGGCTGCCCGTCCTCGGCGATCCGGATCACCAGGGTGAAGCCGTGCCCCGCGTACTCGATGCGGAACACCGATTGCAGGCCCTCCGCCCACGCCTCCCGGACGGAGTCGGTCAGGGTGCGCACCGCCGCCTGGAACTCCTGGATGTCGGCGGCCTTCTCCGGGTTGGGCCCCTGCCGGGGCGGGTTCACGGCGGGGTCGGTCAGTACCGGGAAGAGATCGTGCGCGGTGTCGAAGCACGCCGAGTACTCGATCGGGTCCTTGAGGTTGCTGTCCAGGAGTTCGGGGGCGATCGCGTGCGCGTTCATCAGGTCGTACGCGGGATCGAGCAGCGCGTTGAGCACGTTCTCGCTCGATGTGCCGACCGCCGCAGCCAGTTCACCGATCTGTGCCCCGTACTGGCCGAGGCCCGCGGCGATGTTCCGGCCCATGGTCTGCTCCGGCGCCCGCTGCACGACGCCGTCCCCCGCCGCGTGGGCGTGCTCGTGCGCGTGGCCCTCGTGCGCGGACGGGGCCGCGCCGCGCATCACCCGGTGCGCGTTGGCCTCGGCGTCCCGCTCGAAGCGGTCGGACGGGTCGGAGACGCGCAGCCCGGAGCCGTTGTCGCTGCCGGACACGGGTCCCTGACGCTGCTGGATGACGTGGGTCAGCTCGTGGGCCAGCGTGTGCTTGTCGCCGCCGCCCTCACCGATGACGACGTGGTGGCCGCTGGTGTAGGCGCGGGCCCCGACCCCGGCGGCGGACGCGCGGGCCGCCGCGTCGTCGTGGACGCGGACGTCCGAGAAGTCCGCGCCGAGCCGGGACTCCATCTCCGCGCGCAGCGACGCCGCCAGGGGCCTGCCGCTGCCGCTCAGCACGTCGTGGACGGCCGAGCGCTGCACGGCGGGCTGCTCCCGGGCCTCCTCGCGGGCCCGCCGCAGCAGGTGCAGGGCGGCCGCGTTGCCCAGGGTGCGCTGGACTTCGAGGAGTTCGGCCCGTTCGGCGGGGGACTGGCCGCGCGGAGGGGCGGACCGGGTCTCGGCGGTCCGGTCGGTGCGGTGCTCACGCTGGGACAACGGTCTGCCCTTCCATGAAGCGGTCTGCCTTTCCACGAACGGTCACCACCACCAGACCGGTCCGGCCCGGTCCGGGGCAAGGGGTGCCGGGGCAGACCCCGGGACGCGGCCCCCGGCCGGACGGCCGCGCGGGGGCACCGAGGGGGCAACGGCGGCTGCCCTCCCGGTGTCCGATGGTGCGTCAGATCAGTCCGTGCCGCATCGCGTATCCCACCGCGTGCGCCCGGTTGCGGAGGTTGAGCCGGGTCGCGACCTCGTGCAGCACGTTCTTGACGGTGCGTTCGGAGTACGACGTCTTCTGCGCGATCTCCGCCGTGCCGTACCCCTCCGACACCAGCCGGATCATCTCCGCCTCGCGCGTCGTCAGCGTGGACAGCGAGAGGCCCCTCGGGTCCAGGACCGAGCGGTGCAGGCTGCTGACGTGGTCGATGAGCTTGCCGAGGAGATCCCCGGGAAGCACCCCCTCGCCCTTCGCGATGGCCGTCACCAGATGGACCAGCCGGTCCTGGTCGGCCTCCCCGCGCCGCAGCACGGCGGCCACCCCGTACTCGATCAGGGTCTGGAGGGCGCCCGCCTCGAAATAGCCGACGACCAGGCCGGTCCGGGTGGCCGTATTGCGCTGGAGGCGGTGCAGGAGCTGGACGGCGGGCTCGTTCACCACGTCGACCACCACCAGGGAGACCTGGGCCCGGTCCGCCTCGGCCTCCGGGACCAGCTCGATCTCCGGTCGCAGGCGCAGTTGTTGCACCACCCCGGTCCGGAGGATCAGGTCCTCCGCGTACACCGCCACCGAGACCCGGCCGGACGCCGGGGCGGGTATGCCGGGGGCGGGCTGCTCGGGCGGGGCGGGGGAGCGCGGGTGCGCCGCCCCCGTCGTCGTCATGTCTGTCGTGATCGTGGTCATGTGCTCGTCCTTCTGGGCCGCTTCCGCCGAATTCCGTTACGTCCGGTGCCGTACGCGAACGTCCGGGAGGCGCAGGGCGACCTGGCCCGGGGGTGCGGTGCGGGCACCCGGCGCGGGTGTGCCCCCGGGGCACCGCCCCTGCCCGCACATTGCCCTCGCGCCCCTGCTGCCGGGGGCGCGGCGCGGCCTAACGTCGCAGGGTGACCACATCTGCCGAACTCGCAATGCCCACGGTGACGGTGACGCCCGGCGCCGAAGCGACGACCACGCTCACCGTGCGCAACGACGGCGACATCGTCGAGGCGTACACCCTGGACGTGGTCGGCGACTGTGCGGCGTGGACCACGGTGGAACCGGCCCGGGTCTCCCTCTACCCCGGCACCTCCGAGACCGTCACGGTGCGCTTCGCGCCGCCCCGGTCCCACGAGGTCCGCGCCGGTGAGAAGCCCCTGGGGATACGGGTGCTGCCCGCCGAGCACCCCGAGTCGGTGGCCGTCCCCGAGATGACGGTGGTGGTCGAGCCGTTCCACGAGCTGCGCGCCCGCCTGGAACCGGGGCGCCGCCGGGGCTGGCTGGGGGCCCGCTTCCGTACCGTCGTGCAGAACCTCGGGAACGCCCCCGCGGAGGTGTCCCTCGCGGGCCGGCAGCAGGGCGAGGAACTGCGTCTCGCGTTCACGCCGGAGCGCCGGAAGCTGGAGCCCGGCGAGTCCGCCGAGGCGGGCCTCAAGGTCCGGGCCCGCAAGCTGATCTGGTTCGGCGCTCCGGCCGCCTGGCCGTTCGAGGTGGTGGCCGGGGAGCCGGAGGACGCCGGGGCCGAGGAGCCCCGGCAGGGCGGCCCGGAGCCGCTGCAGGGCGAGTTCGCCCAGATCCCGGTGTTCCCGAAGTGGCTGCTGATCCTGCTCGCGGCGATACTCGCGCTGCTCCTCGCCTGGTTCGCGCTGGTGCGCCCGGCCGTCCGTTCCACCGCCAAGGAGGCGGGCGCCAAGGCCGCGCAGGAGGAGAACCGGCAGCCCCGGCAGGGCGGTTCGGCGTCCGGCGGCGGGCAGCAGGACCCCCAGGGCAAGGGGGAGGGCTCGGCAGGTGCCGACGGGTCCGGCGGCGGCTCGGGCGGTTCCGGCTCGGGCGGTTCCACCGGCGGCTCGGGCGGCTCGGGCGGCGGGAACCCGCAGCAGGTGTCCGAGACCATCGACGTGCAGACCGGCGCCGGGGGCCGGAAGACCGGTACCTATGTGGTTCCGGAAGGCAAGACTTTCGGGGTCACGGACATCGTGGTCGCCAATTTCCAGGGCGACGAGGGGCTGCTGACCATCTCCTTCGGGCAGCGGAAGATCACCACCATTGCCCTGGAGACGTTCAGGAACCAGGACTATCACTGGGTCACCCCCATTCAGATACCGGAGAAGGCAGCGGTCACCGTTTCTGTGACCTGCGCGAAGCCTGGGACTCCGGCCACCGGTAAGCAGGCTTCCGGGTGTCACCAAGTGCTCAATGTCAGCGGTGAGCTGAGCGATGTCTCGCGAGACGAACGATAGCGCCGGGTCCCCTTCTCTTTATTCCGGACGTGTGAACAGACGGGATTCCCACCTGCGGGGATGCGCCACCCGGCGTTCATCCGGATGTGTCCCTCCACACACCCGGACACGCCCGGAACGACTGGACGCGTAAATGCGCGGAGTGCGGGCAGCAGGTGAATCGGGGTGATTCCCGGGTGATTCCCGGGCATTTCCGGAAGTGACGAATGGACTGGACCACTTCCGCCCCGGCCGGGCGGAGTGGATCGGGCCGCCTCGGGTTGCCCCGGACGACCATGGAAATCCAGCCGAATCCGGTGCGGGGCCCGGGTAGTTTCTGGCTGAAATTAATCGCCGGCGTGGGGTCTCGGCCGGGTGGGCCCGGAAAGGCAGTGGCCCTGCCCCCGGGCCGGGACTCCGGGGCCTTCTGTCCGTGCGTACGTGCTGGCAAGACTGGGCGGGCGAACGTCTGACCAGCCGAAGGAGCGAGCATGCCGTCGTACCTCACCCCAGGTGTATACGTGGAGGAGGTGCAGTCCGGAGCACGGCCCATCGAGGGTGTCGGCACCGCGGTCGCCGCCTTCGTCGGCTTCGCGGAGACCGGCCCCTTCCACCGGCCGACGCTGGTGACCAGCTGGGACCAGTACGTTTCGACGTTCGGCACCTTCACCCCGGACACGTATCTGACGCTCGCCGTCCACGGGTTCTTCAGCAACGGCGGCGGCGCCGCGTACATCGTGCGCATCGGAGGCCCCGCCGAGGACGCGCCGCAGGGTGAGGCGCCCGCGGCGGCCCCCTCCGTGGCCGTCGGCGGCTTCCTGGTCTCGGCCCGGCCGGGCGCCGGCGACGGGATCTCCATCGAGGTCGCCGACGCCGAGGGCGAGAACCCGCCGGAGGACCGCTTCCGCCTGCTGGTCCGTCAGGGCGGCAAGGTGGTGGAGACCTTCGACACCTCCGTACGCAAGAACGTGAAGGGCTACCTGGTCACCCAGGCCCGCCAGTCCAAGCTCATCGAGGTCACCGAGCAGCCCGGTGCGGCGCAGTCCCGCCCCGAGAAGCAGAGCCTGACCCTCGCGCCCGCCACCCCGGACGCGAGCACCACCGGCCGGACCGGCCCCCCCGAGTACGTGGGCGACGCGTCGGCGCGTACCGGCATCGCGGCCCTTGAGGCGATCGACGAGATCACCATGGTCGCCGTCCCCGACCTGATGAGCGCCCACCAGCGCGGCGACATCGACGACGAGGGCGTCCGCGCCGTACAGCTCGCCCTCATCGCGCACTGCGAGCAGATGGGCGACCGGGTCGCCGTCCTGGACACCCCGCCCGGCATGAACGCCCAGCGCGTCCGCACCTGGCGCAACGACGACGCCGGCTACGACTCGCGCTACGCGACGGTGTACTACCCCTGGCTCAAGGTCCTCGACCCGGCCACCGGCCGCCAGACCCTGATGCCCCCGAGCGGCCACGTCGCCGGTGTCTGGGCGCGCAGCGACGGCGAGCGCGGGGTGCACAAGGCGCCCGCGAACGAAGTCATCCGGGGCGCGCTCGACCTCGAACTCCGCCTGAGCCGGGGCGAGCAGGACCTCCTGAACCCGATCGGCGTCAACTGCGTCCGCGCGTTCCCCGGCCGGGGCATCCGGATCTGGGGTGCCCGCACCCTCTCCTCCGACCCGGCCTGGCGCTACCTCAACGTCCGCCGGCTCTTCAACTACCTGGAGGAATCCATCCTCCTGGGCACCCAGTGGGTCGTCTTCGAGCCCAACGACGACCGCCTCTGGTCGAGCATCCGGCGCAACGTCACGGCGTTCCTCTCCGAGGAGTGGCGCCGGGGCGCGCTCTTCGGCCGTACGGCGGAGGAGGCGTTCTACGTCAAGTGCGACCGGGACAACAACCCGCAGTCGTCCATCGACCTGGGGCAGGTCGTCTGCGAGATCGGCGTCGCGCCGGTGAAGCCGGCGGAGTTCGTCGTCTTCCGCCTCTCCCAGTTCTCGGACAGCACGAGCCTCGTGGACGAGTGACCGCACTCCCTCTCCCGCAGTAACCGAAGCGACGACAGCGAACGGAACAGGTGACACACAGTCATGGCAGAGGGCGACGCTCTTTCCACCCACGTCTTCGGCGTGCAGCTCGGCGGCTACCTCGTGGAGTCCATCCAGGAGATCAGCGGCCTCACCGTCGAGGAGGAGGTGGTGGAGGTCCGGCAGGTGACCTCCACCGGCAAGCAGATCATCCGCAAGCAGCCCGGCGCGCGGCAGGCCGGCGAGGTGACGATCACCCGGGGACTCGACAAGAGCAGCGAGTTCACCAAGTGGATCAAGGAGACGCTGAACAACGGCGCCGTCGACACCGCGCGGCAGAACCTCACCATCGAGATCAAGGACTCGAAGGGTGACACCGTCCGCCGCATCCAGCTGATGCAGGGCTGGGCCAGCCGCTGGGAGGGCCCCTCGCTGAAGGCGGGCGAGTCCAGCGCGGCGACCGAGACGGTCACCATCACCTTCGAGGAGATCGTGGTCGAATGAGGCGCAGGACCGTTTCCGGCGGCGACCTCGACCAGGTCCTGGACACCCTCGCCGCCGCGACACCGGCGCCCGCTCCGGCCGAGGCCGCGGCCCCCGCGCCGCCCCCGGCCGCCCGGCGGCCGGACGAGTTCGACTTCGAGCTGCCGCGCGGTTACGTGGACGACGAGGGCCGGACCCACCGGACCGGGACCATGCGGCTCGCCACCGCCCGCGACGAGCTGCGTCCGCAGATCGATCTCCGGGTCAAGGAGAACCCCGCGTACCTGAGCGTGGTGCTCCTCAGCCAGGTCATCACCCGCCTCGGCACGATCACCGATGTGCACGCGGGGGTGGTCGAGCGGATGTACGCGACCGACGTGGCGTTCCTCCAGGACTTCTACCGGCGCATCAACAGCGAGGGCCACACCCACGCGGCGGTCACCTGCCCGCTGTGCCAGGGCTCGTTCGAGGTGGACCTGTCGGGTGAGCGCCTGGGGGAATCGTGACGTACGCGCCTTCCCGGCTGCGGGAGGAGATCGCGTACATCGCCTACCACTTCCACTGGCAGCGCGAGGAGATCCTCGACCTCACGCATGGTGAGCGGCAGGAATGGGTGAAGGAGATAGCGCGGATCAACACCCGCGTGAACGAGAGCGGGTGAGGGCGTGGAGTTGAGGGGCTGGTTCAGGAAGCGGCCGGGGGCGGGCGCCCCCGACGCTGACCGCGCTCCGGAGCCGCTTGCCGCCCCGGCGCAGGGGCACGGCTCCCCGCGCCCCGGTGGTCCCGGTGCGGACTGGGACGGCGGGTGGCGTCGCGTCGCTCCGCCCACGGTGACCGTCGCCCGCTCGTCGATCGGCGTCAGCGACGGCCTCCGCTTCCGGTCCCGCCTCGCGTCCTGGCAGAACGTGGCCTACAGCGACGGAGACCTCGGCCACGCGGTGCTGCCGTCGGCCCCGGTGGGGCTCGTGCACGGGGTGACCCGGACACCGGGCACCCCGCGCACCGCGCCCTCGGGGACGCCGTTGGTGTTGCGGGCGGTGGACGCCCCTGCGGACCCGGTCGCCGGTGATACGGCCACGGGCGCGGCTGCGCCCGTGGCGCCTCCGGTGCCGGAGGCCCGGGGCGCGCGTGCGCCCCGGCGCGTGGTCCGCGCCGTGGCCGGATCGGCGTCCGGGGGCGGTGGGACGCCCGCGCCCCCGCAGGCGACCCCCGCACCGGTACGCGCCCGCCGGACCGGGCCCCCGCTGATCGTCGCCCGGCGCCCGGCGACGCCTCCGCGCACGGTGCCGGCCGTCGCCTCCACGGCGGTCCCTGCGGTACGGCCCGGGATCGGCGAGCCTCTGGGCACGCTGCCGGTTCAGGCGGCCCCGGCCGAGGGGGGCGGGGCCGCCGCGTCCACGCCGGGGCTGTCCGCCGGGCCCGGGGTCCGTCCCGGGCCGGGCGAGCGCTTGGCGCCCGGGGCGCCGGAGCTGCCCGTGGTCCAGCGCCGGGCGGATCCGTCCGCCGGGCCGGGGGTGCGTCCTGGTGCGGGCGAACCGCCCGCCGGGGAAGCCCCTCCGGGCGCGCCCGCCGGTCCCTCCGTACGCCCGACCCTGGACGCGCAGCCGCCCGCGGCGGCACCGGGCGGGGCCGAACGTCCGGTGGTCCAGCGCCAGGTGGACGTGTCCGCCGCGCCGGGTGTCCAGGCGGGGTCCGGCCTGCCGGTGGTGCAGCGCCAAGTGGACACTTCCAGTGTTCCGGAGCGGCCCGCGCCTGATGTCCAGGCAGGGGCCGGCCTGCCGGTGGTGCAGGGCCAGGTGGACGTGTCCGCCGCGCCGGTGCGGTCCGCGCCGGGCGCCTCGGCGGGGCCCGGCCTGCCCGCGGTGCAGCGCCAGGTGGACGCTTCCACCAGCCCGGTGCGTCCCGCGCCGGGCGGTCCGGCGGGGCCTGCGCTGCCGGTGGTGCAGCGGCAGGTGGACGAGCCCGCTGGACCGGCTGCCGGTCCGTCCGCGCGTCCGACGCTGCCCGGGGCTGCCCCCGCTCCCCACCTGCCGACGCCTCAGCGTCAGGTGGACGCGCCCGCCGGACCGGAGACCGGTCCCTCCGTGCGCCCGACGCCGGGCGGAGGTGTCCCCGCTCCCGACCTGCCCGTGGTCCAGCGTCAGGCGGACACGTCCGTCGCTCCGGAGCAGCCCGGCCCCACGTCCACCGGTCCGGGAGCCGGTCCGTCCGTGCGCCCGACGCTGGGCGGGCAGCAGCCCGTGGCGGACCAGGCCGCGCCCGTCCCCTCCGCACGTCCGGCCCCGGACGCGCAGCGGTCCGTGACGGCACCGGGCGGGCCCGACCTGCCGGTGGTGCAGCGCCAGGTGGACCCGACCGGGCAGCCGTCCGTGGCCGCCCCCACCCCACCGGTGCTGCAACGCCAGGCGGACGCCACTTCCGTGCGCCCGACGCTGGGCGGGCAGCAGCCCGTGGCGGACCAGGCCGCGCGCGTCCCCTCCGTACGTCCGGCCCCGGACGCGCAGCGGTCCGTGGCGGCACCGGGCGGGCCCGGCCTGCCGGTGGTGCAGCGCCAGGTGGACCCGACCGGGCAGCCGTCCGTGGCCGCCCCCACCCCACCGGTGCTGCAACGCCAGGCGGACGGCTCCTCCGTACGCCCGACCCCCGGCGGGCAGCCGTCCACCGCGGACCCGGTCACCCAGCGCCGGGCGGACGCGTCCGCCGGGCCCGACCAGCCCGGGGCCGCCTCCACCGCCCCCGGACGGGCGTCCACGGATCGTCCCGGACACGGACCGCGCCCACCCGCGGCCCGCCCCACCCTGGGCAAGCCCCTCCGCGAACTCCCCGCAGAGGCGGCCCCCTTCGCCCCGCCCGCGCGCGAAGCGGGCCCCGCGCTGCCCGTCGTCCAGCGGCAGGCGGCGGACAGCACCGGCCCCGCGCACCCGGCCCCCGGCCCCGGCTTCCACGCCCGCACCCGGGGCGGCCTCGGCGCGCCCCTGTCCGCCCTCCCGCCCACCGCCGCCGCAGGCCAGGCGCAGCCGAGCGCGCCGCCCGCGATGCCCCTGCGCCCCACCCCGGCCGTGCAGCACACCCCTGCTCCGGCCGTGCAACGCACCCCCGCCCCCGCCGTGCAACGCACCACCGAGGCCCCCGTCCGCGTCCGGCCCGTCCCCGCGCGTCCCGCCTCCCGGCCCGCCCCCGTGCAGCGGGCCCGTGCGCTGCTCACCGGGCGGACGCTCGCCGTGCGCACCGGGGCGGCCGAAGGGTTCACCGCCCGGCCGTCCGCCGGGGCCACCCGGCCCGTCGTACCGGCGACCTGGCGGCGCGACTCACCGCCCGCGCAGCCCGTCGTCCAGCGCGTCGCCGCCGACCCCGTCGCCCCGCCCCGCCCGCACGCGCCGCTCCCGGCCCGCACCGCGCCGCCCGCCGGACAGGAGCCCCCGCTCCCGGAAGTGGCGCAGACCCCCCGCCCCGCCGCCGTACGGCCGACCGCCCCGCAGGGCAACGCGCAGGGCAACGCGCAGGCCGTACAGCGCGCCGTCGCCGAGGCCGGTCTGACCGGCGTCCCGGTCACGGTCGTCCAGCGGAAGCCCGCCCAGAGCCCCGCGCCCGAGCGGCCTGCGCCCGAGCGGCCCGCGCCGGAGCGGGAAGCGGACCTCGACGTCGAAGACCTCGCCCGACGCCTCATCGACCCCGTCGCCCGGCTGCTCCGGGCGGACCTGCGGCGGGGCCGCGAACGTTCCGCACGCCCGTACGACGGCCGGCGCTGAAGAGAGAAAGCAGCAGATGACGGACAACATCTTCGCGACGAGCGTGTTCTTCAAGCTCACCATCGGCGGCAGCGACCTCGGCGCGTTCCACACCTGCTCGGGTCTCGGCGCCGAGGTGGAGATCGAGCAGTACGCAGAGGGCGGCAACAACGGGTACACCTGGCAGCTGCCGGGGCGGATCACCTGGACCAACATCACTCTGACGCGTCCCGTCACCGCCGACACCCTCAAGATCGCCCGCTGGCTGAACGAGACGACGCAACGCGTGGAACGCAAGGACGGCGAGATCGTCGCCCTGCGCCCCGACCTCAGCCGGATCGTCAGCTGGCAGGTGCAGGGGATCGTCCCGGTCCGCTGGCAGGGGCCGTCCTTCGATCCGGCCAGCTCCCAGGCGGCCGTCGAGACGCTGGAGATCGCGCACGAGGGGCTGGTGCCGTCCTGATGCGCCGCCGCAAGAACGCCCCGGAAGGAGGGAAACCGTGCCAGCCGCAGCCCGCACGAGCCGTGCCCGCGCACAACTGACCATCATGGAGCCGCCGTCCGATGTCGGCTCCAAGCCGGGCGGGACCCTCGCCCGGCTCACGCTCCAGTTCAACCCGGCGACGCTGTCTCTGCGCAAGTCCACCGAGTGGCGACGGACCCCGTCCCGCACGGCGGGCGAGTCCGCGCTGCCCGAATTCGTGGGCAGCGGGCCGCGCGCCCTGTCCCTCGACGTGTTCCTGGACGCCACCGCCACGCACGACAACTCCGTGGAGAGGGCGGTCGAGCAGCTGATGACGGCCTGCGTGCCGACGCCGAGCAGCCTGGGCCGGAAGAAGCCGTCGAGCCCGTGGGTGCGGTTCGACTGGGGGACCTCGCGGACGACGTCGTTCGACGGGGTGCTCTCCAGCCTCTCGGTCTCGTACACGCTCTTCGACGTGGACGGGAAGCCGCTGCGCGCCACCTGCTCGCTGTCCATCGAGGAGGCGAGCGTCGACCCGGCCGGGCAGAACCCGACGTCCGGCTCGCGGGAGGCCCGGCGTACGCACACGGTCGTCGCAGGGGACAGCCTGCCGCTGCTGGCCTGGCGGGAGTACGGCGATGCCACGGCCTGGCGCACGATCGCGGAGGCGAACGGCATCGACGACCCCATGCACCTGCCCCCGGGCAGCGAACTGCTGGTGCCCGCGCTGGAGGACGGCGCGGCCGAGGCCGGCGTACCGGAGGCGTCCCGATGACCGGCCCCGCCCGCTCCTTCGCCGCCGACCCCATCGTGGAGGCGCCCGCCGAGCTGCCCCAGGCGTGGGCCGCCCAGCTGGTGAGCTGCACGGTGGACGAGAACATCGGGCTGCCCGACAGCGCGGTCCTGACCTACCGCGACCCGTACCACACGCTGCTCACCGCCACCGGGATCACGATCGGCACCCAGCTGAAGATCTCCGTGGTCACCGTCCAGGAACGGGCGCGGGAGCGGCTGTTCACGGGCGAGGTGACCGCGCTGGAGCTGGACAGCGACACCACCGGATCGTTCACCGTGGTCCGCGCGTTCTCCAAGGCACACCGGCTGCGGCGCGGCCGGAAGGTCGTCGCGTTCCGGAACATGAAGGCCGCCGACATCGTCCGCAAGGTCGCCGCCGACGCCGGGCTGCGGTGCGGGAAGGTCGAGGCGGCCCCGGTGATGTACAAGCAGCTGACCCAGCCGAACATCTCGGACTGGGACTTCCTCCAGTACCTCGCGGGGGAGTGCGGGGCCCATGTCCGGGTGGACGAGAAGGGGCTGCTCCAGTTCGTGAAGCAGAAGCCCGCCTCCTCGGCGCCGTCCCCGTCCACCTCCGCGTCCAAGCACCCGATGGTCCTGGAGTACGGCCGCAACCTGCTGGCGCTGCGGGCCGTGCTGTCCGCGTCGGACGGGGCGGACAGCGTGGAGGTGCGCGGCTGGGACGTGCAGAACAAGGTCCGGGTCCTGGCCCGCGAGCAGTCGATCCGCTCCGAGACCGTGGCCCCGGGCGCCAGCCCCGCCACGCCCGCCGCCCTGTTCGGGAAGAACGCCCGGATGACCGTCGCCGACACCCCGTACCGCACCCAGGCCGAGGCCCGCGCGGTCGCCGGTGCCGTCGCCGGACGGGTCTCCTCCGGCTTCGGCGAGATCGAGGCGGTCGCGGAGGGCAATCCGAAGCTCCGCGCGGGCGAACCGGTCGCCCTCGGCAACGTCGGCCCCGCCTTCGCCGGGCGCTACACCGCGACCGCCGCCCACCACACCCTGGACCCGCAGGGCGGCTACCGTACGACCGTCCTGGTCAGCACCGACCCGGACCGCTCGCTCACCGGCCTCACCGGCGGCCAGGGCGCACCCGTGCCCGGTCCCCGCATGCCGGGCCTGGCGATCGGCATCGTCACCGACATCCGCGAGGGCCGGGGCAAGGAGAGCGGCTCGGTGAAGCTCAAGTTCCCCTGGCTGGACGACCGGTACGTCACGGACTGGGTCCGTACGGTGCAGTGGGGCGGGCAGGGTGGCGGCGGGGTCTTCAGCCCCGAGGTCAACGACGAGGTGCTGGTCGGCTTCGAACAGGGCCTGATCGACGCCCCGTACGTGCTCGGCGGGCTCTACAACGGTGTCGACAAGCCGTCCCCGCACGACGTCCCGCTCGTGGACCCGACCAGCGGCAAGGTCAACCGCCGTTCCCTGGTGTCACGTTCGGGCAACCGCATCGAACTGCTCGACACCCCGCGCGGACCGTCCGGCGTCCGTCTCGCCACCGGCGACGAGCAGCTGGAGGTCGTGCTGGACGAGCGGCGCGGCGAGATCGCGCTCAAGGTGTACGCGCGCGGCACCCGCCGGGTCCTCAGCTCCCTGTCGCTCGGCCGCACCGGCATCACGCTCGACGCGGGCACCGGGAACGTCCAGGTGAAGGGCGCGTCGGTGACCATCAACGGCAAGACCGGCGTCACCGTCGACGGCGGCCTGCTCGCCGTCCTGAAGGCCGCACTCGTCCGCATCAACTGACGCGTCCCACCGAGGAGATCACCAGCCATGCCCCAGGCAGCCCGTACGGGCGACCCCACCGTCCACGGGGGCGCCATCGGCACCCCGCCCCCGGGAGCGGCCGCCGTGGCGACCGTGTGGATCGGCGGCAAGCCGGCCGCCGTCACCGGAAGCCTGCACGTGTGCGTCGTGCCCCCGCACGCCCTGCTCGGCCCGGGGAACGTCATCATGCCGAACCCTGCGGCGGCCCTTGGCGGCGAGGTCCTGATCGGCGGGCTGCCCGCCGCCCGCATGGGCGACACCACCAGCTGCGGCGCGAAGATCATCGCCGGTGCGCCCAACGTCCTGATCGGGGGCCCGATATGAGCGAGCACGGCTTCATCGGGCGCGGCTGGGGCTTCCCGCTGCGGGTGGGCGCCACGGGCGGCATCGGCATGGTCGAGCGGGAGCAGGAGATCGAGGAGGCCATCGGCCTGATCCTCGGCACCGCGCCCGGCGAACGCCCCATGCGGCCCGAATTCGGCTGCGGCATCCACGAGTACGTCTTCGCCCCTGGCGACGGCGCGACCGCCGGGCGGATCGCCCACGAGGTGCGCACGTCCCTGGAGCGCTGGGAGCCGCGCATCGAGGTCCGGGACGTGGTCGTCGCGTACGACACCGTCGAGGAAGGCACGCTCTACATCGACGTGCACTACACCGTCCGGTCCACCAACGACCTGCGCAACCTCGTCTTCCCCTTCTACACGATCCCCGAGGCGGGAGCCCGCTGATGTCCCTGACCCCGCCCAATCTGGACGACCGCCGCTTCCAGCAGCTCGTGGACGAGGCCAAGCGGTACGTCCAGCAGCGCTCGCCCGAGTGGACCGACCACAACGTCTCGGACCCCGGGGTCACGCTGATCGAGACGTTCGCGTACATGGTCGACCAGCTGCTCTACCGGCTGAACCGAGTGCCCGACCGCAACTACTTCGCCTTCCTGGACCTGCTCGGCGTGCAGCTGTTCCCGCCGACGGCCGCCCGCGCCGACGTCGACTTCTGGCTGTCCGCGCCGCAGCCGGACACGGTGCGCCTCCCGGCCGGTACGGAGGTGGCGACGGCGCGCGGCGAGACGGAGGAGGCGGTCGTCTTCTCGACCGGTGAGGACCTGGCGATCGTGCCGAGCTCCCTCGTCCGCCTGGTCACGGTCCCGGCGTCCGGCGAGCAGACCGACCGCACCGCGCCGCTCGCCGAGGGCCGGGACATCCCCTGCTTCCAGGCCCGCCCCCAGCCCGGCGACGCCCTCCTGTTCGGGCTGCCCACCGCCGTGCCGCGCTGCATCGTCGCCGTCCGCCTGGACAGCCGGGTCGAGGGCGTCGGCGTCGACCCCCGGCAGCCGCCGCTGGTCTGGGAGGCGTGGGACGGCGCGCGCTGGGTGACGTGCGCGACCGGCGTCGACTCCACCGGCGGGCTCAACAAGCCCGGTGAGATCACGGTGTTCGTGCCCGCCGGGCACACCGTGTCCGTCACCGCCGGGATCCGCGCGGGCTGGCTGCGCTGCCGGGTCGTCGAGGCCGTCCCCGGCCAGCCCTTCTACTCCGAGTCCCCGACGATCCGCGAAGCGGAGGTCTTCACCGTCGGCGGCACGGTCGGCGTCGAGCACGCGGAGACCGTGTACGACGTGCCGCTCGGCACCTCCGAGGGGGTCGCGGGCCAGACGTTCGCGGCGCCCCGGACGCCCGTCCTGCTCGACGGTGAACCGCCGCTCGTGGAGGTGTCCTCGGCGGACGGCTGGCAGACCTGGACCCCGGTCGAGCACTTCGGCGCGTCCGCGCCCGGCGACCGGCACGTGCGGATCGACGCCGTCGCGGGCCGGTTCGCCTTCCCGCCCGAGGTGCGCGAGGCGGACGGCACGATACGGGCGTACGGGGCGGTGCCGGAGAAGGGCGCCCACATCCGCCTCCCCCGCTACCGCACGGGCGGCGGCGCCTCCGGCAATGTGGCGCGCGGCGCGATCCGCGTCCTGCGCAGCTCCGTCCCGTATGTCGCCGGGGTCGACAACCGGGAGGCGGCGCGCGGCGGCGTGGACGGCGAGACCGTCGAGAACGCGAAGCTGCGCGCGCCGCAGATCCTGCGCGTCCAGGAGCGGGCCGTCACCGCCGAGGACCACGAGGCCATCGCCCGCGAGGCCGCGCCCTCGCTGCGCCGGGTCCGCTGCCTGCCCGCCGCCCCCGGTGAGGGCGGCGCGGTCCGCGTCCTGGTGGTCCCGGACGCGGTCCCCGACGAGGGCGGCAGGCTCCGCTTCGAGCAGCTGATCCCGCCGGACTCCGTGCTCGCGACGGTGGCCGGGCGCTTGGACGAACGGCGTCTCGTCGGCACCCGTCTGGTGGTCGAACCCCCCGCGTACCAGGGCGTCACGGTGGTCGCGGGCCTGGTCGCGGACGACGGCGAGACGGACCGCGTCCGGACGGCCGCGCTCGACGCGCTGTTCCGCCTCATCGATCCGCTGCGGGGCGGCGCGGACGGCACGGGGTGGCCGTTCGGCAGGCCCGTGCAGTACGGGGAGGTGTTCGCCGCCCTCCAGAACGTGCCCGGCGTCCGCATGGTCGAGGAGGTCCGCCTGTTCCCGGCCGATCCCCTGACCGGGAGGCGGGGCGGTGCGGTGGACCGCATCGACGTCGCACCGAACGCGCTGGTCTTCTCCCACCAGCACCAGGTCGCGGTGGCGGCTGCGGGGGAGCGCGCATGACGAGGTCCGCCGCCACTAGATCCGCAGTCACCGCCACCGAGGAGCGCTCATGACACGGGCCGCCGTCCCCGGCCTCCCCAGCCGCTACCCGATCGGCGCGCTGCTGCCCGCCCTGTACGCGGACGACGACCTCGCCCAGCGCTTCACGGCGGGCCTGGACACGGTCCTCGCCCCGGTCCTGTCCACGCTCGACAACCTCCCGGCCTACTTCGACCCGGCGCTGGCCCCCGCGGACTTCCTGCCCTGGCTCTCCTCCTGGGTCGGCGCGGGCATCGACCCGGCCTGGCCGGAGGACCGCCGCCGCGCGGCCGTCGCCCGGGCCGTGGAACTCCACCGCCGCCGGGGCACCCGGCAGGGCCTGGCGGACCTCCTGCGCCTGTGCTTCGGCGTGGAGGCGGACATCCAGGACGGCGGCGGCGTCACGTGGTCGTCGGAGCCGGACTCGGCGCTGCCGCCCGTCCCGACGGGCGAACTGCTGATACGCATCCACGCGGACCGCCCGCTGGACGAGACCCGAGTCCTCGCGGTGGCCCGCGCCTCCTGCCCGGCCCACCTGACCTGCCGGGTCGAGATCACCGGGAGCCCCGCATGACCCGCCCCTGCCCCACCTGCGGTGCCGCGAACGCGGACGACGAGGACTTCTGCGGGAGCTGCGGCGCGTATCTGGGCTGGTCGACGCGGATACGGCCCGGGAGGCCGGGCCCGGACCCGTCGGCGGAACCGGACACACCGGCCCCGGCCCCCGCGCCCGAGCCACAACCGGCCCCCGAACCGGCACCGGCCCCCGAGCCCCAGCCGGAACCCGGACCGGCCCCCGCCCCGGAGCCGGAGCCGCGCGCGACGCGGCGCTCGGCGCGGAGGCGGGCCCCTGAGCCGCAACCGGCCCCCGAGCCCGATCCGGCCCCGGCACCGGCCCCCGCCCCCGAACCGGAACCGGCTCCCGCCCCGCGACCCCCCGCGCCCGCCCCCGTACGGCCGACGCGACCGGCCCCGCGAGAGCCGGAACCGGAACCGGCCGAGGAGCCCGTGGGCGCGGTCCTGCCAGGGGTGCCGATCGTCGCCCGGCCCACCGTCAGGACCGCGTCGGTGGACGAGGAACCGGACGGCGAGCCGTGCCCCTCGTGCGGGACGAACAACCGGCCGGGCCGCACGTTCTGCCGGAACTGCGCCGAGCCCCTGAAGCCCCGTGCCGCAGCGGCTCCGCTGCCCTGGTGGCGGACCCGGTGGCCGTTCAACCGCCGGGTGCGGGCGGGCTCGGGGAGGCTGCTGCGGGGCTGCCTCATCGCCCTGGTGGTCGCGGGCCTCCTGGTCGCGGGCTTCCTGCTGGTCCCGGCGGGCCGCTACGTCGTGGAGGACGTACGCGACAAGCTCGGCGGCACGGGCGAGGTCTCCCCGGCCCACGTCACCGCGACCGCGTCCGCCCCGGGACACCCGGCCAAGGCGGCGGCGGACGGGGTGACGAACACGTACTGGGGCGCCCCGAAGACGGGTGACGCGCTGACGGCGAAGTTCGAGGACCCGTTCCGGCTGGTCGGCGTCACGGTCCACACGGGCGTCTCGACGAAGGCGGAGGTCTTCCAGAAGGGCGCCAGGCCGACCCGCGCGGACCTGACCATCACGACGAAGGACGGCAAGGTCCACGAGAAGACGATGACCCTGGCCGACAAGCCGGGCGAGCAGACCCTGCGGATGGGCATCAGCGACGTCGTATCGGTCCGCTTCACGATCCGCGAGGCGGCGGGCCGGGACAACGGCCACCCGATCGCCCTGGGTGAGATCGAGTACTTCAAGCGGACGTAGGGGGTGGCCGTTACCCGGCCGCCCCGTGGGGCGTGGAGGCGAACAGGTCCATGCCGAGGGCCGCGGACAGGAAGTGGGCGACGCGCTGGCCGCGTACGCTGTTGCCCGCTTCGTCCAGGCGGGGGGAGAAGACGCCGAGTCCGCCCTTGCCGGGGGTGACGGTGATGATGCCGCCGGAGACGCCGCTCTTGCCGGGCATGCCGACCTCGTACAGCCAGTCGCCGCTGCGCTCGTACAGGCCGGCCGTGGCCAGTGCGGAGAGGGTGTCGCGGCAGACTCCGGCGTCCACCACCTGCTCGCCGGTGAGCGGGCAGACGCCGCCGTTGGCGAGGGTCGCGCCCATGACCGCGAGGTCGCGCGCGGAGACGGTCAGGGAGCACTGGCGGGTGTAGAGGTCGGTGGTCTCGACGGGATCCCGGGCGAGGGCGCCGTAGCTGTCGAGGAGGCGGGCGATCGACTCGTTGCGCTGGTTGGTGCCCGACTCGGAGGTGTACACCCGCTCGTCCAGGTGCAGTTCACGGCCCGCGAAGCGGGAGAGGCCGCGCCGGATGAACTCCCAGCGCTCCTCGGTCGACGCGCCCGGCACCAGCGCGTTGGTGGCCAGGGCCCCCGCGTTGACCATGGGGTTCATCGGGCTGCCGTGGTTCAGCTCGACCGCCAGGACCGAATTGAACGGCAGCCCCGTGCTGTTGACGCCGATCCGCTCGCGCACCGTGTCGCGCCCGAGCTCGTGGTTGACGAGGGCGAAGACGAACGGCTTCGAGACGGACTGGATGGAGAACGGGTGCTCCGCGTCGCCCACGGAGTACACGGCGCCGCTCACGTGCGCGACGGCGATGCCGAAGAGTTCGGGGTCGACCTCGGCGAGCTCCGGGATGTAGTCGGGGACCTGCCCCTCGCGGTCCTCCTGGAACCGCCGCCGCACGCCGTCCAGCGTCGACCGGACCGCATCGGCCGTCGGCAGCCGCCCGGTGGAGACGGCCGCCCGCGCCGTCCGGGCGTCCGGGACGTCCCCGGTGTTGTGGATCACGCCGGCCATGTCCGTACCTCCTGGTGCCCGTTCCGTCCTTTTGGAACATTTCGGACAGTACACTGACGCGGGTGCGTCGAGACGAGGAACCGGTCCGTCCGGACGGCGGGAGACTGTCCGAGGGCGTGGGCCCGTTCACCACGCGGCTGACGCTGCGGGGGAGCGGCGGGGCCGAGGCGGTGTGGGAGTCCCGCAGGGCCCGCAGGCGCGGGTCGCTGACGGTGCGCCGGGCGGACGGTGCCGCGCCGGTCGTCCACCGGGCCGACGCCCGGGGCCTGGCCCGGATGCGTACGCTCAACTCCGTCGCGGCGGTGACGTTCACCCTCGGCGGCCTCCTCTTCGCGGCCGGGGCGGCGCTCGCGCTCACCGGCGCGGCGGCGACAGCCGTATCGGCCACGTACTTCGGCGGCGGCCTCTTCTTCAACATCGGGGGTTACGCGTCCCTCCTCCAGTCCGTCAACGCCCCGCGCCGCCCGCCCGGCGCGTACCGGCTGGAGACGGCCGCGTGGCGGTGGTGGAGCTACGAACCGATGCGCATCGACTGGCTCAGCGCGTTCCTGCTCTTCACCGGCACGCTGGTCTTCGGGCTCAACCTGCTGGACTCGTTCCTCCAGGGCCTCAGCACCCAGCAGGCGGCCCGCCTGGTGTGGGCGCCGGACGTGATCGGCTGCGTGCTCTTCCTGATCTCCGGCCAGCTCGCCCTGGCCGAGGTGTGCCACGCGCCGACGGGCGTCCGCCCGCACGACCTCGGCTGGTGGATCGTCACCGTCAACATGGCCGGCTCGGCGCTGTTCATGATCGCGGCCCTGGCGGACCTGGTCACGCCTGGCGCCCACGTCCCGGTGAGCCTGGCGGTCTCCAACACCGGCACCCTCGCGGGCGCGCTCTGCTTCGCCGCGACGGGGGTGCTCCAGTGGTTCGAGCACCCTTGAGGCCCTTGAGCGCGGGTACGCCGCCGTGCGGGCGGCCGTTGACGCGGAGGACCGGGCGCACGAGGCGGCCGGGCGGGCGCGCGGTGCCCCCGTCGGCGAAGCCGGGCCGGGGACGGCGAAGGAACCCCGTCAGCCCGTTCGTGAGGGTCGGCGGGAGGTGCCCGCAGGCGCCGTACGCAGGGCGATGAGCCCCGCCTCCGTCGGGCGGAAGCCGCACGCGTCGAAGTAGAAGGGGCGCAGGTGCTCCTCGAAGTCGACGTGGAGCCACTCGCAGCCCGCCGCGCGGGCACCGCGCGCCGCGGCCGCCACGAGTGCGGTGCCGACGCCGGACTCGCGCGCGTCCGGGGCGACCATCGTGTCGAGGACGAACGCGTGCACGCCCCCGTCCCAGGCGACGTTGACGAAGCCCACGAGCCGGCCGGCCCGCCGGGCGCAGACCCAGCCGAGGCTGTGCCGGTGCAGCCGCGTTTGCCAGTCGGTGTCCTCCCGGGCGTGCCCGAACCCCTCCGCGTGGAGCGCGTCGACGGCGCCGTTCTCGAAGTCGCCGCGCCATTCGTACGTGATGTCCATGGGGCACGATTCTTCACAGCCCGGGCGCCCCCCACACCGGAAACCACCGGGACAGGTCCTGTTCCACCCGGAGGTCGTCGCCCAAGGCCGCGCGGACCTGCAGTTCCAGCTGGTTGTCGCGTTTCTCGGCGCCGCCCGGGACCGGGGCGAACGGATAGAACGTGCCGCGCTTGTACAGGTACACCAGCGCCAGCGAGCGGCCCTCCCCGTCCCGGAAGGCGACCAGGGAGCAGAGCAGCTGGGGGCCGAATCCGCCGTCCTGGAGCAGGGTGTTGACCGCGTGCAGATCGTTGACCAGCGCGGCGGCGTCCTCCGGCGGCTGCCGGGACAGCAGCCAGGTGTAGCCGTACGCGTCGCGGCTGAACTCCACCGGGATGCCGCCGCGCCCCGTATCCGCGTCGAGCAGTTCGCGTACGTCCTGCCGGACCCGGGCGAAGGCCGAGCCCTCCACCCCCGCGAAGCACACCGAGCCCAGGCCCGTCGGCGTGAAGCCCGTCGCGGCCTGGAGGGTCAGCGCGGCGGAGGGGACGGCGAAGAGCTGGTCGAGGTCGGGGCGGACCGGCTTGCTGCGGCCCAGGATCGTGTCGAGCAGGCCCACGGGAACTCCTCACGGACGGGCACCTTCACTCACGGACGGGACAGGTCGGCCGAGATGCGGGCCAGCTGGTCGAGGCGCTGCTCCAGCGTCGGGTGCGTGGAGAGCAGCCGGCCGATGCTCTCCTTCGAGGCGAAGGCCGGGACGAAGTAGAAGGCGTTGTACGGCTCCGCCTTCCGCAGGTCCTCCGTCGGGATCCGGGCCAGCTGGCCGCTCACCTTGGTGAGGGCGGAGGCGAGGGCCGACGGACGGCCGGTGAGCAGGGCGGCGGTGCGGTCGGCGGTGAGTTCCCGGTAGCGGGAGAGGAGCCGGGTGAGCAGGAAGCTCAGCGCGTAGACGACCGCGCTGACCAGGGGGATGAGCAGGACCAGGATGCCGATCGGGTCGTTGCCGCGGCTGTTGCGGGCGAAGCCGCCCCAGAGCGCGACCCGGGTGATGATCCCGGCCAGGACGCCGAGGAACGAGGCGATCGTCATCACGGCCACGTCCCGGTGCGCGACGTGCGACATCTCGTGCGCGAGGACGCCCTCCAGCTCCTCCGGCTCCAGTCTGCGCAGCAGCCCCGTCGTGGCGCAGACGAGCGACGATTTCTGGCTGCGGCCGGTCGCGAAGGCGTTCGGCACATCGCTCTCCGCGATCGCCACACGCGGTTTCGGCATATCGGCAAGGGCGCATATCCGGTCGATCGCCCCGTGCAGTTCCGGCGCCTCGGCGGGGGAGACCTCCCGGGCGCCCATGCTGAACGCGGCGATCCGGTCGCTGAACCAGAACTGGGCGACGAACATCCCGCCGGTGATCACCAGGATGACCGGCCAGGCCCCGCGCAGCACCGCCAGCAGCACGCCGACCAGCACCACGTACAGCAGTCCGATCAGGAACATGGTGGTGACCATGCGCGTGGTCAGGCCACGGTCCGTGGCGTACCGGCTCCGGGTCCTGGCCATGGGTGCCCTCCACTCCTCGCCTGTCTCCATGGTGCTCCTCGGCGGCCGAAAGCGGATGTTTGTGCTCCGTTCGGCGGGTATGGCCGAACATCACCTAGGCCAAGTAGATGCCTGAGGCATCTAGTGAGGGTGATCGGCAGGACCACCACACCCCCCTCGCTGCGAGGTCCGTCATGACAGAGACCCAGTCCGAGCCCCAGCCCCAGTCCGAGCCCATTGCCTTCCCGCAGGACCGCACCTGTCCCTACCACCCGCCCGCCGGATACCCGAGCGAGAGCCGTGGCCGGCGCTCGGTGTCCCGGGTCCGCCTCTTCGACGGCCGTACGGTCTGGCTGGTCACCGGGCACGCCGAGGCGCGGGCGCTGCTGAGCGACCCCCGGCTGTCGTCCGACCGCACGCACCCGGACTTCCCGCTCTTCGCGCCGAGGCTCGCCGCGTCCAAGCAGCGCCGCGTCGAGCTGATCGGCGTGGACGACCCGGAGCACAACGCGCAGCGCCGGATGCTGATCCCGAGCTTCACGGTGCGCCGGACGGCGGCGCTGCGGCCGCGCATCCAGGAGACCGTGGACCGGCTGCTCGACGCGATGGTGGCGCAGGGGCCGCCCGCCGAGCTGGTGGGCGCCTTCGCGCTGCCGGTTCCGTCCATGGTCATCTGCGCGCTGCTCGGGGTGCCCTACGCGGACCACGAGTTCTTCGAGGACCGCTCGCGCAAGCTGCTCCGGGGTCCCGGACCGGAGGACGTGGTCGCGGCCCGGGAGGACCTGGACGCGTACTTCCGCGAGCTGATCGGGCGGAAGCGGCGCGATCCGGGCGACGGGCTGCTGGACGAGCTGATCGCCGAGCGGCTGGAGACCGGCGAGGTGGAGCGGGACACGCTGGTGCGGCTGGCGGAGATCCTGCTCGTGGCCGGTCACGAGACGACCGCGAACATGATCTCGCTCGGTACGTTCACACTGCTCCGGCACCCGGACCAGCTGGCCCGGCTGACCGGCGGCGGGGCGGAGGCGGTGCCGGCGGCCGTGGAGGAGCTGCTGAGGTACCTGTCCATCGCGGACGGGCTGTCCCGGCTGGCGGTGGAGGACATCGAGATCGGCGGGGAGACGCTGCGGGCGGGCGACGGCGTGCTCCTGTCCACCGCCGTGATCAACCGGGACGCGGCGGCCTTCGACGCACCGGACGAGCTGGACCTCGGGCGCGGGGCGCGCCACCACGTCGCCTTCGGCTTCGGCATCCACCAGTGCCTGGGCCAGAACCTGGCCCGCGCCGAACTGGAGATCGCCCTGCCCGCCCTCTTCCGCCGCCTCCCGGGCCTCCGCCTCGCCGTGCCCCCGGAGGAGGTCCCGTTCAAACCGGGCGACACGGTGCAGGGCCTGCTCGAACTGCCGGTGACCTGGTGACGGAGGAGAACCCCATGCGGATCGACATCGACAAGGACGTGTGCATCGGCGCGGGCCAGTGCGCCCTGGCGGCCCCGGGGGTCTTCACCCAGGACGAGGACGGCTTCAGCGAACTCCTGCCGGAGGCGGAGCCGGGCCCGATGGTGGCGGAGGCGGTCCGGGCGTGCCCGGTGGGGGCGATCAGGACGGAGTGAGTCCGCCGCTCACGGCCACAGCAGCTCCCGCTCCCACGTCCCCGCCCCCGTCGTCACGTCCGCCGTCCTGCGGTACCGGAGGCGCACGTGGCGGCGCCGGGCGTCGCCCTGGAAGAACTCCGCCTCGCGCGGCTCGACCGCGTACCGCGTCCAGGCCGGCGCCTCCGCGTCCGGCTCCTCGCGGGCCCGGTCCCAGGCGGCGGCGGATGCGCGGGCGAGGTCGGCCGGCGAGTCCAGGAGCTCGCTCTGCCGGCCCACCAGCGCGGCGGCGAGCGCCCCGGTCGAGCGGGCGTGCAGATCGGCGGAGCTCTCCGCCGTGGGGCAGGCGGTGACGGGGCCCCGGACGCGGACCTGGCGTCCCTGCGCGGGCCAGTAGAAGCCGAGCGCGGCGCACGGCCGGGCGGCCAGCTGGCCGCCCTTCGCGCTGGTGGAGTGCGTCGCGAAGTGCCAGCCGCGCTCGTCCACGTCGTGCAGCATCAGCGTCCGCACGTCGGGCAGACCGTCGGCGTCCACCGTGGCCAGGCTCATGGTGTGCGGCTCGGTTGCCCCGGCGGCCACGGCCTCGGCGAACCAGGCGAGGAAGAGGGCGTGCGGGGTCGGCGGCGCGCCGTCCGGGTCGAAGGCGGGGAGGTCGGTGTCCCAGACGCGCTGGGCGTGCAGCAGCCGGAGGAAGGACTGCCGGGCGGCGGGATCGAGTGCGTCGGTCATGGCTCCGACGCTACGCCGCAGCGCGTGGCACCGGCGGTCGCCGCACCCCGTCCGGATACGCCGACGGCGGACCACAGGTGTGGTCCGCCGTCGGTGAGACAGGACCTGGGGGCGCCGGGGTCACCGCGCGTCGCCCCAGCGAGGATCGTTACTTCGCCGGCTTCTTGCCCGTGATGCCGAGGTGCACCAACTGTGCGAGATTCGGCTTGAGTTCGGCCTGCTTGACGCCCCAGGCAGTGAAGCCCTTCTGGTGCGAGGCGACGCCGGCCAGCATGACGACCAGGGAGCCCGCCATCGCGGCGGCGCTGATGTCCTTGTCGACCTTGCCCTTCGCCTGGAGCTCCTTCACGGACTCCGTCAGGGAGCCGGTCACGGAGTTGAGGACCTTCATGCGGATCTTGTTGAACCGCTTGTCGCCCTCGGCGGCGCCGAGATCGATCACGCGCAGGATCGCGTCGTTGCGCCGCCAGAAGTCGAGGAAGCCCTCCACGAGTTGTTCGGAGGTCTGCCAGCCCGCCTTGCCGACCCAGGAGCGCCCGGAGACCAGTTCGGTCAGGTCCGCCCCTTCCTTGGCGACGTCCTCGGCGAGTTCGAGGACGGCGCCCTCGACGTCGGGGAAGTACTGGTAGAAGGTCGCTGGTGAAGTCCCCGCCTTCCGGGCGACGTCGATGACTTTGACGTCCCGGTACGGCGAGGAGCTGAGCATCTCGCTGAGGCAGTCGAGCAGCTTCTGCCGCGTCGCCTGACCGCGTCGACCGGCCACGCGGCCGTCGACGGTGCGTACTTGTCCTGTCATGCCGTCAGCTTACCGACGGGTGATCGGAGCGCGATTCGACCGGAGCAAATGGGGAATGGCGCCCATCTCGGCCCTCGCGCCGGGGCCGTACCGGCACCCGTACCGGCACCCGTGCCGACCGCGTTGCCCACAGTCCGAACAGTGTTATTAACAGCCTGTGGATAACTTCGGTGGATAACTTTCGAACCCGTGTTCGTTCATGAAGGTCCCGGGGCGCGCCGCACGCACCGCAAAGCTACCGTGACTGTGACGGGCGTCACCCCCACGACGGAAGGATCCGGGTCCATGGCCGCGTTCGCGCAGTCCGCACCGTGCTGGGTGGATGTGCAGCTCCCCGACCTGGAGGCGGGCAAGCGCTTCTACGGAGAGCTGTTCGGCTGGACCTTCCGGCCGAACGGCGACCGCCTCGCCGACGCCCTCAGTGACGGGAAGCTGGTCGCCGCGCTGGCCGCGAAGAAGGACGGCAGGATGCCGACCGCCTGGGGCGTCTACTTCGCCACCGACGACATCGAGTCATCGGTCACCCGCGTCCGCGCGGCCGGCGGCCAGGTGATCACCGAACCGGTCCCGGCCGGCCGCGACGGCGTGCTCGCCCAGGCCGCCGACCCGGGCGGCGCGGTCTTCGGCCTCTGGCAGGCCGGTGAGCGCGCGGGCTTCCAGAAGCAGAACGAGCCGGGCTCCTTCTGCTGGACCGAGGTCCACACCCGGTCCAAGGACCGCGTCGACCCCTTCTACGAGGAGGTCTTCGGCTTCCGCTGCGCGGACGTGGACGACTCGCCCCTGGACGTCCCCGACACCGACGAGCACCGGGTGGACTTCCGTACGTGGTCCCCGCCCGGCACCGAACCGGGCCCCGAGACGGCGGTCGGCGGGCGGAGCGTCATCACGGCCGCGTTCCCGGCCGAGCTGCCCAGCCACTTCCTGAGCTACTTCAACGTCGCGGACTGCGACGACACCGCCCGTACCGTCCGGCGGCTCGGCGGCCGGGTCACCGAACCCCCGCTCGCCATCCCCTACGGGCGGATGGCGGTCCTCCAGGACGACCAGGGCGCCGAGTTCGCCGTACTTCAGGAGCCTGTGTCCTGATACGGGCGGAGTGGCACAGGACACCCCGATCCGCCCCCGGGTTCGCAACCGGGGCCCCGGCCAGGAACAATCGGGGTGCGCACCGCCGGGCCGCGTCCACTGATGAGACGCTGCACACGGCGGGATTTTCGCGGGCCTCTGTCATCTGAGGTCCGTACGGGGAGGTGGCAAGTAGTGGAGCAGCTGACGCAGCACGACCCGAGGCGGATCGGCCCCTTCGAGGTGCTGGGACGGCTCGGGGCCGGCGGCATGGGGCTGGTCTATCTGGCCCGGTCCGCGTCGGGCCGCCGGGTGGCGATCAAGACCGTCCGTACGGAACTGGCCGAGGACCAGCTGTTCCGGGTGCGCTTCACGCGCGAGGTGGAGGCCGCGCGGGCCGTCAGCGGCTTTTACACGGCCGCCGTCGTGGACGCCGACCCGCGCGCCGCGGTCCCGTGGCTGGCCACGGCGTACGTCCCCGCCCCCTCGCTCGAAGAGATCGTGAACGAGTGCGGGCCCATGCCCACCCAGGCGGTGCGCTGGCTGGCGGCGGGCATCGCCGAGGCCCTTCAGTCCATCCACGGGGCGCAGCTCGTCCACCGCGACATGAAGCCGTCGAACGTGCTCGTCGTGGAGGACGGCCCCCGGGTCATCGACTTCGGCATCGCGTCCGGCGTCTCCAACACCCGGCTCACCATGACCAACGTGGCCGTCGGCACGCCCGCGTACATGTCACCGGAGCAGGCCCGGGACTCGCGAAGCGTGACCGGGGCCAGCGACATCTTCTCGCTCGGCTCGACGCTGGTCTTCGCCGCGACCGGGCACGCCCCCTACCGGGGGGCCAATCCGGTCGAGACGGTGTTCATGCTGCTGCGCGAGAGCCCCGACCTGTCGGGCCTGCCGGACGATCTGCGGCCGCTGATCGACTCGTGCATGCAGACGGACCCGGCCCTGCGGCCCACCCCGGCCGACCTCCAGGCCCAGCTCGCCCCGCACCTCTTCGCCTCCGGCGGCGGTGACGACGACGGCGGTACGGCTTCCGCGTGGCTGCCGGCCGCCGCGACCGCGCTGATCGAGCGGCGCCGCGGCGGTGGCCGTACGGCTCCGCCCGTCGCCCCGCCCGCCGAGCCCCCGCCGCCCGTCGCGCCGCCCCGGCTCGCCGAGACCGCGCCCCACCGGCCGCCCGGCGCGGACTGGGACGGCCCGTGGCACAGCGGTGCCCCCGCCCGGCCCGCCACCCCGCCCGCCCCCGACGCCGGGGGCCCGGTGCGGCTGACCGGCGTCCAGGTGCCGATCGGGCCCGGGCCGCGCGTCCAGGACGTCCGCGCCTCGGCCTCCGGCGCCGACGCGGGCCCCGCGACCGGCTGGGTCCGGCCGCCCACCGGGGTCAACGGCACGCCTCCGCCCGCCGCCGTGCCCCCTCCGGCGCAGGCCCCCGACACCGGGCAGTCCGGACCCGCCCGCTGGCGGCCCTGGCGGTTCCGCATGTCCAACGACGTGTGGGGCACGCCGGTCGTCATCGGCGACCTGCTGTACGTCACGTCCTTCGAGGTCCACGCGCTGGACACCGGCAACGGGCGGCGCCAGTTCAAGACCCGGGACGTCGCCTGGGCGATGGCCGTCGAGGGCGGCCGCATCCACGCCTCGGACGGCCCGTCCCTCTACGCCCTGGACGCCACCAGCGGCGCCGAGCGGTGGCGGGTGGGCGCCGAAGCCTGGGTGTACGCGCTCAAGGCCGACCGGGGAACGGTCGTCACGGCCACCCGGGGCGGCGGCGTCCAGGCGTGGGAGGCGGCGACCGGCGAGAAGCTCTGGGACCTGAGCGGCGCGCAGACGGACTTCGAGACGCCGGAGGGCGGGCCGGTCATCCACGACGGCACGGTGTACGTCTGGCAGGACGCCCGCCTCAGGGCCCTCGACGCCCGGACCGGCGTCGAGCGCTGGTCGTACCCGATCGGTGACGCGGCCTCCTGCGGCGGAGTGCCGGTCCGGGTGACGCCCGCGCCGGACGGTTACGTGTACGTCGCCGCCGGGACGCGGGTGCTCGCGGTGGACATCGCGGCCGGACACGTCCGCTGGCACTTCGAGTGCCCGGCGGTCTTCCTGTCCCCGCCCGCCTTCGCCCCCGGCCCGGCCGTCACCGGCGGCGGGGTCTACCTCGCGGACTACCTCGGTACGGTGTACGCCCTGGACGCCGCGACCGGCAAGGACCGTTGGCGCATCGCCACGGAGGCCCGCCAGTCGGCGGAGCCGGTGCTCGTCGTCGCGGGCAACGTCCATGTGGGCAGCGGCAGCGCGCTCTACACCCTCGACGCGGTCACCGGCACCCCGAAGTGGCGGTTCGCGGCGGGCGGCGAGGTGGTGGGCGCCCCGGTCGTCGCGGACGGCCGCGTCCACTTCGGCTCGGCGGACCACGTCCTGTACACCCTCGACGCGGCGGGCGGCCAGCTCCGCTGGAAGCTCGCCACGGGCGGCGAGATCACGGGCTCGCCCGTGGTCCGGAACGGCGTGGTGTACGCGTGCAGCAAGGACCGCTGCGTGTACGCCCTGGACGCGCTGAAGGGGACCGGCACGGGGGCCCGCTCCCGGGCGTAGGGCCTGCGCCCCGCGCACCCTCCCATCAGGGCGAGGGTTCCGTCCTCAATCGCCGGACGGGCTCGGCCTTTCAGGCCCCACGTACGTGTCGTCCCCCTCCGGCTCCGGGTAGGGGCTCGTCTGGGCCGAAGGCCCCGGCTCCCACGTCGGGGGCCACGTGTCGGGGGCGGCGGAGTCCGGTGCGCCGGACTCCCGGGCGCGACGGCGACGGCGCCCGAGGCGGCCGTCGTACCAGTCACGGAAGGGGCTCAGCACGGCGGCCGCCGCTCCGGCGAGAGCGAGGACCGCACCGAGGACGTTGCGGATCATCTCCGTACCTCCAGAGCGCTCTCGCTCCGACGCTACGCCGCCCGTGTGACAGCCGCCACCAGACGGGAACGAGACCGTGACAGGGCCATGACCGGCCCGCCGGTCAGCCGCGCCATGCTGTGCGTTACGGTTCCGTGTCGCCCGGCCATCCGGGCCGGCGACGCACAACAGCACACAATCGGGGGCGGATTCGATGAGACGGCAGCACGTCAAGCTGACGGTGGTCCTGGTCGCGGTGGTACTCGCGCTCACCGGCTTCTCGAGCGGCAGCCACGGCAGCCGGAGCAAGAGCGGGAAGAGCCGGTCCGGCAGCCACAGCAGCGGCGGCGGCGGGTGCTCCAACTCCAAGAAGAGCAACGGCACGTACCACGACACGGACTCGGACGACGACTACGACGACGACTACGGATCGTCGAGCGGCTCGTCGGGCTCCACGTACACCGATCCGACCCCCACCGCCACCGCGTCGGACGCGCCGCAGGTGTACGTCTTCCGCTGCGCCCAGCCCGCGAAGGGCAAGCGCAAGGCGGTCACCGCGTCCACCGTCCGCCTGACTCCGGTCGCCTCCGGTACGCATACCTACGAGGTGGACGTGACGTTCCTCGACGCGATGGGCAGTGTGGTCGACACGGGCGAGGCGACGGTGGAGGCGGACTACGGCGACACGAAGACCGTGTCCGTCCGGATGGACAGCCCGCGCCAGGTCTCCCGCGTCAAGAAGTGCACGGTCACGGCCGAGCTGAGCTACTGAGCGCGCACCGCGCGCACACGTGACGGCCGCGGCGGCTTCCCCTCCGCGCCGCCGCGGCCGTTCCCCCGTGCCCCCGTCGAATTACGGCTTCAGTTGGCCGGCTCGCTCGTCGCGTGGGTGTCGAGCGGCTTGACCTCGCCCCCGGTGGCGTGGGTGTCCAGGGGCTCCACGGTGGCGTGCGTGTCCTGCGTCGTCAGATCCGCGTCCCCGCCGGTGGCGTGGGTGTCGGCCGGCTTGAAAATCGGGTCGGTCTTCTTCTTGTCACCCATGGGGTCATCTCCGTTGTCGCTGGCGTTGTTGCGTGGGAGGTCCCACCCGGCTGTTCCCCCGTGGACTGCCGGGTGGGTCCCCTGTCAGGGCCGCTCACCTTAGTGGTCCGGCCACTGGTCGTCCCGCCTGCCCCCCGACGCGACGGATCGACAGGCATGAGCTTGCCGCCCGGCGATAAACGAACGATGAACGACGAGCCCGTCGCCCTCAGGACCGCTCGGAGGGGACACGGGCCAGCAGCGCACGGATCTGGGCCGCTTCCTCGGAGCCGTCGGTGTCGTAGATGGCCATCGCCTCGCGCCAGCACGCCTCGGCACGCCCTGTCTGGCCGATGCCGTCCAAGGCCCTTCCCAGGACCGTCAGCACGTTGCCCCGGCGCCACTCCCCGCCGATGCCGCGCAGTACCGTCAGCGCGGTCTCCGCCTTGGAGGCGGCCTGCGCCGGGTTGTCGGCGGCCAGATCCGTCTCCGCGAGGCGGAAGATGGTCATGCCCTCCCACAGCCGCTGCCGGCTGTCGCGGAAGACCTCCAGGGCCTCCAGGAAACTGCTCGTCGCCTCCTGGAGATCGCCGCTCCGGGTCAGTGCGATGCCCAGGGCGTAGCGGGCGTTCGCGCCCCGCAGGGAGTGGCCCATGCCGTCGTATATCTCGATGCCCTTCCTCGCCAGGGCCACCGCGCTCGCCGTACGGCCCATGGCCAGGTGCACCCGGGAGAGATTGCAGAGCGACGACGCCTCCCCGGGAAGGTTCTCGCCCGCCTGGAAGGCTTCGATCGCGTGGGTCAGGTACTTCTCGCCGTCCTCGTGGCGGCTCTGGTAGATGGCGATGACGCCTCGGTGGTTGTACGCCCAGCAGTCGGGAAGCGGATCGTCCGTCTCGTGAGCCAACTCCAGCACCTGGGACGCCTCCTGGTCCGCCAGGGCGAACCGGCCCGCCACGAGGTGGGCGTTGCTCAACGTGACCAGCGAGCGGCGCTCGGCCCTGCGGTCGCCCCCTGCGCGCGCGGCGTCCAGCATGAACGAGGCAGCCGCCTCGTACTGCTTGGAGTTGGCGCCGGACTCGGCCAGGTCCAGGGCGGCCCAGAGCAGATCGATCGACCGGCGCAGCATCGTCGGGGCGGTCGACTGGCGCAGACAGGCAAGCAACGTGCCGGCCTCCGCGTACAGCCAGTCCTGGGCGTCGTGCCGGTCGCTGAAGGACAGCCCCGCGCCCTCCGTGCGTTCCAGGTGGTCCACCAACCGGTCCCCCGGCCGCTCCAGCGCGTACACCCCCGCAGCCGTCGCCAGGTAGAAGTCCAGGAGCCGCGACAGCGCCGCATCCCGTTCCCCGGGTTCCTGCTCGTCCCGCTCCGCGCAGGAGCGCGCGTACAGGCGGACCAGGTCGTGGTAGCGGTAGCGGCCCGGGGCCGCGGACTCGACCAGGGACGTGTCGACCAGGGCCTCCAGCAGGTCCTCCGCCGTGTGCGGGTCCCGGTCGAGGAGGGCGGCCGCGGCGGCCAGGGAGATGTCGGGGCCGTCCGCGAGGCCGAGGAGGCGGAAGGCGCGGGCCTGGGCCGGTTCCAGCTGGCCGTAGCCGAGTTCGAAGGTGGCCTTCACCGCGAGGTCGCCCGCCTGGAGCTCGTCCAGGCGGCGGCGCTCGTCGGCCAGCTTGGCGGCGAGGACCGAGACGGTCCAGGTGCGGCGGGAGGCCAGCCGGGAGGCGGCGATCCGGATCGCCAGGGGGAGGAAGCCGCAGGCGGCGACCACGTCGAGCGCGGCCTCCCGCTCCGAGTTGATCCGCTCCTCGCCCACGATCCGTGTGAAGAGCTGAAGCGCCTCCTCCGGCGACATCACGTCCAGGTCGACCAGATGCGCCCCCGCCAGGTCGACCATCCGCACCCGGCTCGTCACCAGCGCCGCGCAGCCCTCCGTGCCGGGGAGCAACGGGCGGATCTGGGCCGCGTCGTGGGCGTTGTCCAGGAGGACCAGCACCCGGCGCCCGTCCAGCGTCGAGCGGTACAGCGCGGCCCGCTCGTCCAGCGTTTCCGGAATGGCCGAGTCCGCGGTCCCGAGCGCCCGCAGGAACGCGCCGAGCACCGTCTCCGGCTCGGCGGCCCGGGCCCCGGCGCCCTGGAGGTCGACGTACAGCTGCCCGTCCGGGAAGTGGGGGCGGGCCCGGTGGGCGACGTGGACGGCGAGCGTCGTCTTGCCGACGCCCCCGATGCCGGCCAGCGCGGAGACGGCCATCACGGACCCCTCCGCCGTGGCGAGCCGGTCGCCCAGCTCGCGTACGAAGGCGTCCCGGCCCGTGAAGTCCGGGACGGTGGCGGGCAGCTGGGCCGGGCGGACCGGCGCGGCGGCGGGGGCCGGTTCGTCCGCCGGGCGGGCCAGTTCCTCGTCGGCGCGCAGGATGCGCTGCTGGAGCTGGGACAGCTCCTGGCGCGGGTCGACCCCCAGCTCATCGGCGAGCAGCCGCCGGGTGTCCGCGTAGACGGCCAGCGCCTCGGCCTGCCGGCCGCTGCGGTACAGGGCCACCATCAGCAGTTCGCGCAGCCGCTCCCGCAGGGGGTGCGAGGCGGTGAGCGCGGTCAGTTCGGAGACCGCCTCCGCGTGGCAGCCGGCCTCCAGGTCCAGGTCGAGGCGGGTCTCGGTGAGCTGGAGCCGCCACTCCTCCAGACGGGTGCGCTGGTACTCCGCGTACGGACCGGGCACGGAGGCGAGCGCCTCGCCGTCCCACAGGCCGAGCGCCTTGTTCAGCAGGGATCTCGCCGTGTCCCGGTCGCCGCCCGCCCGTGCCTTCTCGGCACCGGAAGCCAGCTCCTGAGCCACTGTCAGGTCCAGCGCGTCGGCGCCGGTGCGCATCGCGTAACCGCCGGAGTCGCTGGCCAGGGTCTCGGGGCCGAGGACCTTGCGGAGCCGGGAGGCGTAGGTGCGTACGGCGGCCAGTGCCTGCGAGGGCGGCTCGTCGCCCCAGATGCCGTCGATGAGTTCGGCGGCCGTCGCCGTGTGCCCGCCGCGCAGCAGCAACGCCGTCAGCAGCGCGCGCTGTTGCGGCGATCCGGACGCCAGCGTCTCGCCGCCCCGGCGGACCCGGACCGGGCCGAGTACGGAGAAGTGCAGCACGGCCTCGTGCTCCGGGTCCCGCTCGGGGGCCCGCTGCTGCGGAACGCGTACCCGTGGCCCGTCGTCACGGCCCATTGCTGCCTCCTGTCCTGCCTGCGCACGGCCCGGCACGGCCGCTTTGCCCGGATCGGTCCCAGACCGTCCGGACTGCTCCATACCGTTGATATCGCCGTCAACAGTCTGCCTTGTGAAGGGTCGGCCCGTCAGTAACGGACCGCTCTCTGCACAAGCCCTCGACAACGATCCGGAACGGGGCAGTTGGGGCAGGAAGGCACGAAGCGGGGCGCCCGTTCCGGGACGGGCGCCCCCCGGTCTCAGGCCGTCGCCCGGACCACCGGCTCCTGGAGCTCGGTCACCCACGCGTCCCGGTCCTCCGGGCATTCGAGGCTGATCTCGCGGGCGTACCCCGACGACCGGTAGCCGTTGGCGTCGATCCAGCGGGCCAGGGTCTGGGCGGTGGGCAGCACGGCGTCCATGGAGCCCCGGTGCACGACGGTCGCCGCCTCGAACGGGGGCAGCTCGACCACGGTGATCCCGGTGTCACCGACCGGCCCGACCGGTGCGGAGACCGTCACCCCGGCGTGCACGGCGACGCTGCCGCCGCCGCCCGGCACGTCCTCGTACCGGGCGATCCCCGGGCCCGACGGGGTCAGACCCGCCTCCCCGAGGAGGGGGAGGAGCCGGTCGTACAGCGGGCCGATCACCGGGCCGATGTCCTGCGGCTCGTAGCTGCCGGCCACCCCGGTCAGCTCCGCGACCCGCACCGCGGGCACCTTCTTCATCACGACGTCGTCCGTGGACATGTGTCCCTCGCTCTCGATGGACCGGAGCCTCGCCTCGACCTGCGCCAGCCTGGCCGCCGCGGCGGCCATCGCCGCCTCCAGCTCCGTACGCCGCAGCCGCAGCATCCCGCGCAGTTCCTCCGGGCCCACCGCGTCGTCCAGGACGGCCCCCACCTGCTGGAGCGTGAAGCCGAGGTCCTTGAGCGCGATGATCCGGTTGAGCCGGGCGAGCTGGGCGGCGCCGTAGTAGCGGTAGCCGGTCGCGGGGTCGGTGCGGTCCGGGTGCAGCAGCCCGATCTCGTCGTAATGACGCAGCATGCGGGCCGACACCCGCCCGTACCGGGCGAAGTCTCCGATGGTGAACATGACGTCTCCCACTGCACGGCTTCACATGGTGTGAAGGTCAAGAGACGGCCGGAACGGGCCGCGCACGGGCAGGAGCCCCGTCCCTCCGCCGGTGCGGAGGAGCGGGGCTCCTTGGGTACTGCTCTTACCGGCCGCGATCGGCCGACCCGGGCAACTAGGCCGGGGTGACGTTCTCAGCCTGCGGGCCCTTCGGACCCTGAGTGACGTCGAAGTTCACGACCTGGTTCTCCTCGAGGGAGCGGAACCCGGACGCGTTGATCGCGGAGTAGTGGACGAAGACATCCGGGCCGCCGCCGTCCTGGGCGATGAAGCCGAAGCCCTTTTCAGCGTTGAACCACTTGACGGTTCCGGTAGCCATAAGCCCTCCTTGGGCCAAAGGGTTGCCCTGCTCCAGAACCTGCAATGAAGTCTGAAAACTACAAAAGCCTGCGGGGTTACATGCTCCGCAGGCTCTGTACTGCAAGGGAAACCAAACTGCAACTTGCCGTCGAGCCTAGCACGCAGCGTGTACGTAGGGGTAGAGGGAAAGATCACTTCACCCGGATGTTTGATAGCCGTCCGGATGAGCCATCCGAGAGGGCCCTGCCGTGCGCCGCCGCCCCCGGTGGGGCGGCCGGGCCGGGACAGGTCTAGCCTCGCGATGTGGACAATTCAACCGTTTCAAACGTCGCGGGCGACGACCGTCGCCCCCGGCCGCGCGTCGGCCACATCCAGTTCCTCAACTGCCTTCCCCTCTACTGGGGGCTGGCACGCACCGGAACCCTGCTCGACCTGGAGCTGTCGAAGGACACCCCGGAGAAGCTCAGCGAGCAACTGGTCAGGGGCGAGCTCGACATCGCCCCCGTCACCCTCGTCGAGTTCCTGCGGAACGCGGACGACCTGGTCGCCTTCCCCGACATCGCGGTCGGCTGCGACGGCCCCGTCATGTCGTGCGTGATCGTCTCGCAGCGGCCGCTGGAGGAGCTGGACCGGGCCCGCGTCGCCCTCGGATCGACCTCCCGCACCTCCGTACGGCTGGCGCGGCTGCTGCTCGCCGAGCGGTACGGAGTCACCCCCGACTACTACACCTGCCCGCCGGACCTGGGCCTGATGATGCAGGAGGCGGACGCCGCCGTGCTCATCGGCGACGCGGCCCTCCGCGCCAACCTGCACGACGCGCCCCGCCTCGGGCTCCAGGTCCACGACCTGGGCGCGATGTGGAAGGAGTGGACGGGCCTGCCGTTCGTCTTCGCCGTCTGGGCCGCCCGCAAGGACTACCTGGCCGCCGAGCCCACCGCCGTCCAGCAGGTCCACGAGGCGTTCCTCGCCTCCCGCGACCTGTCCCTGGAGGAGGTCACCAAGGTCGCCGAGCAGGCGGCGCGCTGGGAGGCCTTCGACGCGGAGGTCCTGGAGCGCTACTTCACGACGCTCGACTTCCGCTTCGGCCCGGACCAGCTGGCGGGCGTCCGGGAGTTCGCCCGGCGCACCGGCGAGGCGGCGGGCTTCCCGGCGGACGTGAAGGTGGAGCTCCTCGGCGGATGAGAACATCCCGCCGCCGGGGAATGGCATTTTCGATTTCGTTGAACATGCGATGAATGGTGGATTGCGCAATCGGCCCTCCGGTGTGAACCGGCGCATTCACGCCTTTTATCGCGCTGAATGAGACGTTCGTTCCACTGGGGGCGGAATCGACGGATGGTTTCTCCCGTGGCCGGTCGATACTTCGCGGACACGAACTAGGCTTCGGTCGGAGGTCCGGCCGGTTCACAGGGGGAGTTCTCGATATGCAGCCGCTGGAAGCCGGGGAACCGCGCAGCATCGGCTCCTACCGGCTGCTCGGGAGACTCGGTGCGGGCGGCATGGGCCGGGTGTACCTCGGGCGCAGCGCCGGCGGCCGCACCGTCGCCGTCAAGGTCGTCCACCCGCACTTCGCGCTCGACGAGCAGTTCCGCGCCCGCTTCCGGCGCGAGGTGGAGGCGGCCCGCCGGATCGGCGCCCAGTGGACCGCGCCCGTCCTGGACGCCGACCCGGACGCGCCCGTCCCCTGGATCGCCACCGGCTACGTGGCCGGCCCACCGCTCTCCGCGGCCGTCACCGAGCACGGCCCGCTGCCCGAGCACGCGGTCCGGGTGCTGGGCGCCGGTCTCGGCGAGGCGCTGGCCGCGGTGCACGAGCGGGGCCTGATCCACCGGGACGTGAAGCCGTCCAACGTCCTGCTCGCCCTGGACGGCCCCCGTCTGATCGACTTCGGCATCGCCCGGGCCATCGACGCGACCACCTCCCTCACCTCCACCGGGGTCTCCGTCGGTTCGCCGGGCTACATGGCGCCGGAGCAGATCCGGGGGACCGAGATCTCCGGCGCGGCCGACGTCTTCTCGCTGGGCGCGGTCCTGGCGTACGCGGCGACCGGCTCCGCGCCGTTCCTCGGCGACTCCTCGGCCGTCCTCCTCTACAAGGTCGTCCACGAGGAACCGGAGCTGGGCGAGCTGGAGGGCGCGCTCCGCGAGACCATCGCCGCCTGCCTGGCCAAGGACCCGGAGCGGCGGCCCACCCCGGACGAGCTGGCCCGCAGGCTGCTGCCGGGCGGCGCGGCGGCGGCCGTCGCCGCGGGCTGGCTGCCCGGACCGCTGGTCCGCGAGGTCAGCCGGTCGGCGGTGGCGCTGCTGGACCTGGAGCCGCAGGAGGCCCCGGTGCAGTCGGGCCCTGTGCCGTTCAGCAACCCGTCCTTCGGGGCGGGGGTGGGCGAGCCCGCGGGGGGCCCGTACGGCTCGCCCGGCGCGGGCGAACCCGCCGGTGGCCCGTACGGCTCGCCCGCCGCCGCGCTCGGTGTCTTCGGCCCACCGGCCGACCCGTCGCACCCCCTGGCCGCCGGGGCCGACGGGCTGCCGGGGCAGCGGACCGGGAGCCGGAGCCTGACCCTGGGGGCGACGGCGGGCGGCGACAAGGCGGGGCGCCGCCAGGTGAGCTGCACACTCGCGCTCGCGGTGGCCGGGGCGCTGGCCGCGGTGACGGTGGGCAGCGCCTTCCTGATGGACCTGCTGCCGGGCCAGGGCGGCGACACCGGCAACACGGGGCAGGCGCCGCCCGCCACCTCCGGCGAGCCCTCCGCGCCGGAGGACTCGGCCACCGGCTCGGCGACGAAGAGCCCGACGGAGGGTCCGACGAAGACCCCGGGCGGGGCCGCCGAGCTGCCGGACGCGTTCGTCGGGACCTGGAAGGGCCCGCTCACCGAGAAGTCCACGGGCGCACCGCACGGCACGCTCACCGCGGTCTTCACCAAGGGCCGCAAGGGCACGGACGTGGTCCGCCTGACCACGTCCCTCTCCATGGGCATCGACCTCACCTGCTACAGCGTCGCCACCCTCACCACCGCCTCCGACGACGAGCTGAAGCTGCGCGAGCGCGCCGACCCGGACCGCCCCGGCACCGCCGGGCTCTGCACCACCACCCCCGCCGACCTCCACTTCACGCGTGCCTCCGACGGCACGCTCCGCTTCCGCTCCGACGAGAAGGGCGCGGGACTCCCGTACGGCACGCTCACCCGGTCCGACGGCTGACCGCTGAGCCCCCTGGCGTAGGCTGAACCGGTCCGTAGATCCGTTGAAAAACCGCCGAAAGGTGACAGCCCGGTGACCGAGAAGGCCGACCTCCAGCCCATCCTCGACCGAGCCGCCGAAGGCGGCAGGATCACTCCGGACGAGGCGCTCGACCTCTACCGGTCGGCCCCGCTGCACGCCCTGGGCGCGGCGGCCGACGCCGTGCGCCGCCGCCGGTACGCCGGTACGGAGCACATCGCGACGTACATCATCGAGCGCAACATCAACTACACCAACGTGTGCGTCACGGCCTGCAAGTTCTGCGCGTTCTACGCCGCGCCGAAGGACACCGCCAAGGGCTGGTCCCGGGACCTGGACGACATCCTGCGGCGCTGCGCGGAGACCGTCGAGCTGGGCGGCACGCAGATCATGTTCCAGGGCGGGCACCACCCGGACTACGGCGTGGAGTACTACGAGGAGCACTTCTCGGCCATCAAGAAGGCGTTCCCGCAGCTGGTGATCCACTCGCTCGGCGCCTCCGAGATCGAGCACATGGCCCGGATCTCCAAGGTCTCCGCCGAGGAGGCGATCAGCCGTATCCACGCGGCCGGTCTGGACTCCTTCGCGGGCGCCGGAGCCGAGCTGCTGCCGGCCCGGCCGCGCACCGCCATCGCGCCGCTGAAGGAGTCCGGCGAGCGCTGGCTGGAGATCATGGAGATCGCGCACGGGCTGGGCGTCGAGTCCACCTCGACCATGCTGATGGGCACGGGCGAGACGAACGCCGAGCGCATCGAGCACCTGCGCATGATCCGTGACGTGCAGGACCGCACCGGCGGCTTCCGCGCCTTCATCCCGTACACGTACCAGCCGGAGAACAACAAGCTGAAGGGACAGACGCAGGCGACGCTCTTCGAGTACCTGCGGATGATCGCCATCGCCCGGCTCTTCCTCGACAACGTCGCCCACATCCAGGGCTCCTGGCTCACCACCGGCAAGGAGGTCGGCCAGCTGTCGCTGCACTACGGCGCGGACGACCTCGGCTCGATCATGCTGGAGGAGAACGTCGTCTCCTCGGCCGGCGCCAAGCACCGCTCCAACCGGCTGGAGATCATCGACCTGATCCGCAAGGCGGACCGGGTCCCGGCCCAGCGCGCCACGACGTACGAGCACCTCGTCGTGCACGACGACCCGGCGAACGACCCGGTGGACGAGCGCGTCGTCTCGCACATCTCGTCCGTCGCGATCGAGGGCGGCACCGCGCACCCCGAGCTCAAGCTCCTCAGCGCCAACTAGGGCCTTCCGCTTGGCTCAGGCTGGGCTCGCGGGGCGTGGCACGCACTCCCCCAAGCTCTCGGCTTCGCTCAAGCAGGGAGGGACCCCCTCCGGCGTTGTCGTCGGTGGCCAACGCTCCGCGTTGCCGCCCTCCTCCGCCTTGCAGCCGCACGCACCACGCCCCGCTCCCTGATCCAGCCTGATCCAAACGGAAGGCCCACGCCGCCTTGCTGACGATTCACGCCGCCGCCCTGCTCCTGCCGGGCGGCGGCCGCGCACCCGTGCCCGGCGGCGCGGTGGTGGTACGGGACGCGGTGGTCGCCGCGTTCGGGCCGTACGGGGAACTGGCCGCCGCCCACCCCGCCGCCCGCGTCCGGCGCTGGCCGGGCGTCCTCGCCCCGGGCCTGGTGCAGCGGGACGCGGTCCGGCTCCTGGAGGAGTGGTACTTCCCCGACCCCCGCGAGGCGGACGCGCTGGGCACCGAGCCCCTGACCGGCGCCGCGCTCGACGCACTGGGCCCCGAGGAGACGTGGCGCGCGGGCAGCGTGCGGCGCGGGCTGCACCGGATGCTGCGGCACGGCACCACGGCGGTGACGGCCGGCCCCGGAACCCCGCCCGCGCTGCTCACGGCGGTCCGGCGGTCCGGGCTGACGGTCCTCGGCGTGTCCGGCACCCCCTCCGCGCGGACCACCGGCGACGAGCCCCGCCTCGACCCGCTGGCCGGGGCGGGCGCGGTGGCCGGGGCGACGGCGGCGCCGCTCGCCGCCGGGGGCCGCGCGGACCTCGCGGCCTTCGAAGCGCCGGACGAGGCGGCGCTGCTCGCGGCGGGCGCGGCGAGCTGCGTGGCGACGATCGCGGGCGGGCGGCTGGTGTACCGGGGCCGTTAGCGCCTACGGCACCGAGGGCCCGCCGAGGTAACGCCCCTCGGAGTCGTACGGCCAGGCATTGGCGACGCAGCCCTTCAGCCCGTCGATCTGCTGCATCATCGCGGGCGCCGGGCGGCCCTTGCCGGGGCAGGTCTCGTGGCCGCGGCCGAGCCAGTGCCCGACCTCGTGGTTGATGATCAGCGCCCGGTACTCGCCCAGTGGCCCGTCGAACTCGGGCGAACCCGTCTGCCAGCGCTTCAGGTTGACCATCACGACCGTGCCGACACGGCAGTTGACCTCGCCGTGCGTGTCGAGCCCGCTGGCGCCGCAGACGCGGTCGGTGGTCTCCGGCGTCGCGATCCGGATGACCAGCCCCGCCTGCCCCTTCGCCACCTGCCGGAACGTGTGCTCCCCGTGGTGCGACCAGCCCCGGGGCGCGGCCAGGATGCGCGCGACGACGGATGCCTCCTTGTCCGCGTCGAGCCCGGAGCCGTCCTCCACCTCCACCCGGTAGGCGTTCCCCCCGCCGGTGTCCGTCGCGGCGGCGCGGGCCACGGTGAAGGAGGCGGGCGCGGGTCCGCGCGCGTCGTTCCAGCGGATGCCGGCGACGGCGGCGGCCGCGAGCACGACGGGGACGACAGCCCATGCGAGCAGCCTGCTCCGGCCGCTCTCCCCCCGGCGCCCTTTCCGTCCGGGCATCCGAAACCCTCCCCAGCGATCGACGTTCCGTCCCCCGCTGTAGGACCGGTGATCGGGGCAATTGGTTCAGTCCACATCCATATGAGGTCGCGGTGCGGTCGTGGAGGAGGCGCCTGAAGGATCGTTACGCCACCGAGGGGCCGCCCAGGTATGTCCCGTTCTCGTCGTACGGCCAGGCGTTGGCGACGCAGCCCTTGAGTCCGTAGATCTGCTGCATCATCGCGGGGGCGGGGCGGCCCTTGCCGGGGCAGGTCTCGTGGCCGTGGCCGAGCCAGTGGCCGACCTCGTGGTTGATGATCAGCGCGCGGTAGTCGTTCAGCGGCCCGTCGAACTCGGGCGAACCGGTCTGCCAGCGCTTGAGGTTGACCATCACCTTCTCGCCGATCCGGCAGTTGACCTCGCCGTGCGTGTTCATCCCGCCCTGTCCGCAGATCCGGTCCGTGGTGGCCGCCGTCGCGATGCGGACGACCAGCCCGGCCGGGCCGGAGGCCACCCGGTGGAACGTGCGCTTCCCGCCCTGTGCCCAGCCGCGCGGGGCGGCGAGGATGCGGGCGATCCGGTCGGCGGCCTCCTCCGGATCGACGCCGGAGCCGTCCTCGACCTCGACGCGGTACGCGTACTGCCCGGCGGACGAGGTGCCGGCGCGGGCGGTCGTGAAGGTGCCGGGGCCGGACGCGGGGATACGGGTGGGGCTGGGTTTCACGGAGGGCGACGGGGAGGGCCTCGGGCTCCGGACGGCCTTCGCGGAAGGTGTGGGGGAGGGGGACGCGGCGACGGGCGACGGCTTGGGCGCGGCGACCGCCGGGGCCCCGTCACCCCCCGCCCAGCGGGGTGCGAGGACCACCACCACACCGATCAGCGCCGCCGGTACGGCGACGGCGGTGAGTATGCGTATGCGGCTGCGTCGCCGCGCCTGTCTCGCGCGTCTTCGTCCGCGTCCCGCTCCGCCGCGCCGCCCCCGCCTGCTCTCAGCCCCCACGGACGGAGCCCTCCTTCGCTTCCATCGGACGTTCGTCCGCGTACTCGACCAGATTCATGAATTCCGGGTCCCGGACCACGGTCAGCAGTTCCTCGGCGGTGACCGGTGCCGACACCATGGCCGTGTCGTCACCCCCCACGGTGAGCGTGACGCGGCTGTGCCCGTACCTGAAACGCACGGTGACCCCGGTGATCGTCTTGCCCCCCTTGGCGTTCCCCGCCGCCGTGATCGCCCGGGCCATGATGCCCCCCGGCAGTGACACCTCGTCGCACCGGAGATCCTTTACGGCCACGTCGAGGCAGGGGGAATCCGCCCGGGCCGCCTTGCCCGTGGCCAGCGGGCGGATGGAGAGCGTGATGGGGAAGACCCGGCCGTCCGCGCCGCCCTGGTACCGGTTGACGGCGATATCGACCAGGCGGACCGGGCCGATCGCCTCGGGCAGGAGCGTTTCGAGCACCCCGGCCGCCTCGTTCTGGAAGACCCGCTGCCGCGAGAACTCGCGCTCCGGCAGGTCCGCCATGGACGTTTCGCCGGGGCTCGGCTCGATGTGCACGGGGGGCCGGACGGGCACCGGGGTCGGCGTGGGGACCGGCGAGGTCTGCGAGGCCGCCGACCACGTGCGTACCGGCTCCCCGTCCCCGCCCCACACCGGCAGCGCGGCGCCGAGGACGCCGAGGCCGGCGATCGCGGTCGCCGTCGCCCCGATCGCGGCGCGGGCCCGGGCCCGGCGGCGGCGGCCCTGGACCAGGGCGCCGGGGACCAGGTCGGGCAGCGGCGGCGCTCCGCCGGTGGCCCGCTCCATGGCGGTCCGGACCAGCAACTCGTCGTCGTCGCGGCCGGGCTCGTCGCCCGGAGCGGGGTCCATGAACACGTACACGGCGTAACTCCTCAGCTTCGGGCGGTGTAGAGGCGGGCGTCGCCCAGGCGGGCGCGCAGCGTGGCCAGCGAGCGCGAGCACTGGCTCTTGACGGTGGACGGGCTGCACCGCAGCAGACCGGCGACGGTCTCCACGCTCAGGTCCTCCCAGTAGCGCAGGACGACCATCGCCCGCGCGCGGGGCGGCAGTTCGGCGAGGGCCGCGAGCAGCGTGACGGTGAGCTCGGGGCCCACGGCGGGGGCGGGCGCGGCGATCGGCGTGTGGGCGAGGAGGTCGCGCAGCCGGCGGCGGCGCTCGGCGATGTAGGTGCGGGTGAGCACGGTCCGGGCGTAGGCGTCCGGATGGTCGGCGGCGCCCGCCCGGTGCCAGTGCTGGAACAGCTTGGCCAGCGTCGTCTGGGTCAGGTCGCGCGCGGCGTCGGCGTCGCCGCAGAGCAGGTACGCGGTGCGGTAGAGGCGGTGCTGACCGGCGCGGGCGAATTCCTCGAAGCCGTCGGCACCCCGGCTGGCTCCCGTGAACATCTGCCCCCTTTCCTGTTCTCTGCGAAGGTCTCTTCGTGACTACTGAGTGCCGCAGGGGGGAAAAGGTTGAAGCGGGATTCCGCCCGGGGCGTCCCCCGCGAGGCCGCGCGGACCGGGCTGCTTGAATGGGGTGCGTGACCCGAGCCTCCCTGGACAAGCAGCCGCACGAAGTCGCCTCGATGTTCGACGGCGTGGCGGCGAACTACGACCTGACCAACGATGTGCTCTCGCTCGGCCAGGACCGGGTGTGGCGCAAGGAGGTCGCCAAGGCGGTGAACGCCCGGCCCGCCGAGAAGGTCCTCGACCTGGCGGCCGGCACGGCGACGTCCTCGCTGCCGTTCGCCGCGACCGGTGCGTACGTCGTGCCGTGCGACTTCTCCATCGGCATGCTCCGCGAGGGCAAGAAGCGGCACGCCTGGCTGCCCTTCACCGCTGGCGACGCCACGAAACTCCCCTTCCGCGACAGGACCTTCGACGCGGTGACCATCTCCTTCGGCCTGCGCAACGTCCAGGACACGGACGCGGCGCTGCGCGAGCTGTACCGGGTCACCAAGCCGGGCGGCCGGGTCGTCATCTGCGAGTTCTCGCAGCCCGTCTGGACCCCGTTCCGCACGGTCTACATCGAGTACCTGATGCGCGCCCTGCCCCCCGTGGCCCGCGCGGTCTCCTCCAACCCCGACGCGTACGTCTACCTCGCCGAGTCCATCCGCGCCTGGCCCGACCAGGCCGGCCTGGCGAAGAAGCTCCAGCAGGCCGGCTGGTCCCAGGTCGCCTGGCGCAACCTCACGGGCGGCGTGGTGGCCCTGCACCGGGGTGTCAGGACCTCCTGACGCTATCTGGCGTACATGCCGTAGCCGCCGACCCCGGTGTACACCGAGTCGGCGACCCGCCGGTGGACGTACTTCGGCCCGGCGGGGTCCTTGCCGGTGTCGGTCGGCGGCGTCCGCGCCTCGGTGCCCGTGATGAGCGTCGTGGACCCGCCGCCGTCGAGGTTGAGCACGTCGACCAGCGCCAGCTCCGCCGAGTCCAGCAGGCTCGCGAACGCCCGGAGCGAGTCACCGTCCTCGTGTGTGGTCGACGCGGTGGCCTGCGTCTGCCCGGTGAGCGTGATGAGGACCGGGTGGCCCTTGATATCGGTGCCGATGGCCGTGCGGGAATCGGTGCAGATCAGGTTCGTCCCGTCGGCGCCCGTCACGCGGCCGTTGCACGAGTCGGGCAGCTCCGCGGGTACGCCGTTCGCGCTCAGGAGCCGGTGGAAGGAGCTCACGACGTCCACCGAGTCGTCCAGCGGTATGTCCCGGTCGAGCGTCACGTCATGGAGTCTCAGGTCGACGGACGGGTGGTCGTCGCGGGTCAGGTGGGCGCGCAGCCAGTCCGCCCCGGCGCCCACACCCTGGAGGATCCGGCCACCGGCGGGGACGTGGACCTGCTCGGCCGCCGTCTGCCCGCCCCGGCGTTCCCGGGCGTCGGTGACGACGCCGTGCGCGTCGAGGACGACCTCGAAACCGGGGTCGTCGTCCGTCGTGACCGTCGGGTCGATCCCCGGCTTCGGCACGGGGAAGCCGTAGTCGTCGGTGAAGAGGACGATCTCGTCCGGGTCGGTGTACAGCGCCGTCTGGTCCTTCACCACCGTGTCCTCGGCGTCCCGGGCGCAGCCCCGGCTGCGGCCGGGATCGCGGTTGACGTCGTCTATGCGAACGGTCGCGCCCGAAGCGGTGGTCAGCTTCATGTCCGTACGGAGCATGGTGATGTACGGGATGCCGTACTGGAGGACCACTCCGTTGCTGCCGGCCCCGTTCATCCAGCAGCTGGAGCTGTGCAGGACGCCGTCGGTGACCGAGACGCCCATGTGCATGAGCGTGGTGCCGTCGGCGCCGGCCGGGAGTACGTGGTCGGGGTGCTTGGGCTCGGACTTGAACAGGCCGCCGTTGACGCCCGCGTAGGGGCGGCGGGTGGCGACCGTCGACACTCCGGCGAGCTGGTCGGCAACCGTCTCGGTCAGTCCGTCGGCCTTGCCGACGACGCCCTCCAGGGTGAGCGCGGAGGCGGTCGGGTCGATGTCGACCACGTTCAGGACGCGGCCCCGGGTCCGGTTCTCGGGCACGCGCTCGGTGTACCGGGTCAGGGTGACCCCGGTCGTGAGCTTCGTCGGGGTCTGCCGATCCCAGTTGGCGGCCAGCGGGCTCGCCGGTGCGTCGGCGGCGGGGGCTGCGGGGGCGGTGAGGACGAGGGCGCTCAGGGCCGTCGCCACCGTCGCCCAGGTGCGGGTGAGGGATCTGCTCATGATTACTGGCACTCCGAGGTTCCGTCGACGAGTTCGTGGGAGCGGAAGGTGCCCGCGAAGGGCGCCGGAACGGTCGTGCTGTCCCCCTTCAGCACGACGTAGGCGCCGTACCTGGTGGCAGGGGCGGCGGGATCGGTCCAGGTCCCGGTGAACTTGTCGGTCGGGTAGAAGCAGACGTGGTGGCTGGTGCGGTTCCACACCGAGACCGGCGCGGTGTCGGCGCCGTAGGCGTTGCCGAAGTTCTTCGTGGCCGGATCGGTCGTGGGCATGTGCACCGTCATGCGGCCGCGGCCCGCCGGCTCCGTGAAGGTGCAGACGCGGTTGTCGGGACAGCGCTCGTATCCGGTGAAGCAGTGGGCCCTGGACGGGACCAGCTTGTGGGAGCTGATCGTTCCGGCGAACCGGGGGTCGTCGCCGTACTCGTCGGAATTGCCGGGCTTGATCGTCTGGAGCAGCCCGCCGAACTCGGTGTCCACGTACACGCAGGCCCAGTAGCGGGTGTTGTTCTTCGCGGAGAGGGTCGCGTTGTCCCAGGAGGCGTCGTAACGCGTCCCGTCGTCCCGCACGTCGAAGGTCCGCTTCGTGCCGCCACCGCCCGACGCGCTGTAGAGGCAGAGCTGTTCGGAGGGGCAGTCGTCGAATGCCTGCGCGTTCGCCGGGAGTACGAGGAAAGCGGAACACAGCAGGGCGAGTGCGGCGGCGATCAGGGAACCGCGCACCGTGATGATCTTCTTTATGGTCACGACAAATCATCGCACCGCCCCCCGAATCGAAAGGACGCGCGGTGGCGCAGGTGAACGTGCGTAAACGGTTGCCGGGATTCCGAGTTGACGGGAACCGGTGGGCGGGGAAGATGTGTCCGTTGATACGGCACGCGTCTTCCCCGTTCCCGTGTGTCACCGTCTCGCCCGTCCCCGGACCGCTGCGGAGCTCTCATGCCCTCGTACTGCCCCTTCTGTGGAACCCAGGCGCCCGACGAGGCACGCTTCTGCATGAAGTGCGGGCGTGAACGGCCCGCCGCGCCCGCGGCGCCTCCGCAGCCCGCCGCTCCGCCGCCGCCGGCCGGGGCGCCCGTCGTCGAACCGCCCGCGGTGCCCGCCCACATGACCCGGCCCGCGGCGCCGCCGCCCGGGTACGCGCCGGTGCCGGCCGGACCCTCGCCGGCCGGGATCTTCTTCGGGCGGGTGATGCGCGGGGACTGGGCGGGCTCGCTGCGGGCGGCCGTCTGGCCGACCGGGCTGATCATCGGGCTCGCCGTGGCGCTCGCCATCCCGGACTACGGGCAGGGGGACGACGTCGTCGTCGGGTGGAGCGACCGGCTGCGGATCGCGCTCGCGATGCTGCTCCAGGCGTTCGGCGGCGGCTTCGAGGTCCGGGCCGACGTGCCGGGCGGCGGCGGTGGATACGGGGGCGCTTCGCCGTACGGGGACACGTACGGCGACTTCGATCCGGGCGGGCAGAGCCAGACGACGCTCTCGCTGATCCCGCTCACCGTCACCGTGCTGTGGATCGGCGCCCTCATCCTCGGCGCCCGGGGTGTCCGCCGGCAGGGCGGCGGTCTGGACGCGGCGGTCCGGATCAGCGCCGTGGCCACCGCAGCGGTCCTGGTCCTCGGGCTCTACGCCCAGCCGGAGCTCCAGGGCTACTCGCTCCACTCCTCGCCGGTCCTCGCGGCCCTCGGCGCCCTCGCCCTCGCGCTCGTCACCACCTGCGCCGTGCTGCAACGCGACGCCGCGGCCGCCTGGCTGGCCCAACGGCCGGGTGCGCAGAGCTTCGTACGCGCCGCCGGGACCGCCGTCCGCGCGCTCGGCGCCGTCCTCCTGCTGTGCGGCCTGATCGGCTACATCACGTACGCCACCCTGGACGACGTCAACGGCACGGCCCTGCTGATGGCCCTGCCGCTGCTGCCCAACATCGCGCTGATGGTGCTCTCGGTGAGCTGGGGCGGCTCCGTCGAGTACGACGCGCGCGGCCATGCGGACATCATCGGCTCCGGCATGGACCACGGCTCGTTCGGGCTCGGTGAGCTGAGCGACGCCGCCAACGACTGGGCCCTCGTCGGCGCGCTCGCCGCCGGTCTCGTCTGCGCGCTCGTCGTCGGGCTGCTCGCGGGGCGCCGCTCCGCCGACCGGCGCGAACAGGTCACCGCCGGGGGCCTGTTCCTGCTCGGGTTCCTCGCGCTGACCGCGATGAGCGGCCTGTCCGCCGAGTTCTCCGCCAATGTCGCGGACATCGGTGGCTCGGGCACCCTGGAGGTCTCGCCCAGCGTCGCCGACGCGCTGCTGTTCGGGCTGCTGTGGGTCGGCGGCGCGGTGCTCGTCGCGCCGTACCTGGCCCGGATGACGGGCGGCGGCGGCCCGGGCGGCGGCTCCCCGGCGTACCCGGCCCCGCCGAGCCCCTACGGCCCGCCGCACCAGGGCCCGCACATCCCCGGTCCGTACACCCCGGCCCCCGGCCCGTACACCCCGGCGCCCGGCCAGACCCCGGCCCCCGGCACGTACGCCCCCGAGCCCGGCCCGGGGCCGCACACCCCGCCCGCCCGGTCCACGGCCGCCGAGGCCGGCGCGCCCGAGGCCGGCGCGCCCGGCGCCGAGCCGCCCACCGCCACCCTGCCCGGTCCGTACAACCCGGCCCCGGAGCCCGCGCAGCCCCCCGCGCCCCGGCGCCGCCGGGCGGTCCTCGTCTGGGGGGCCACGCTCGTCGCCGCCCTGATCTTCGGCGGCGGGGCCACCGCGGGCACCCTCGCCCTGCTGGACCGTCACGACGACGGCCCGGGCACCTCGGAGAACGGCGAGGACGGGAAGAGCGACCGGGCGACGCCCGCCCAGGACCGGACGAGCGAGGCCCCCACCGAGGGGGCTCCCTCCGAGGGGGCTCCCTCCGAGGGGGCGAGCGCCACCACCGACCCGGCGGAGCTCGACTTCCCGGAGGGCTACAGCGTCGTCGCCGACACCGCCGGATTCTCGCTCGCCCTGCCGGACGACTGGGAGCGCCAGGGCGAGAAGAACCACCAGGTCACCTACGCCGCGTCCCCGGGCGACACCGCCCTGCTGAAGGTCGGCGTCATCGCGGACGCCCCCTACACCTCGTACGAGAACTTCAAGGCGCTGGAGAAGACGGCCTCCGCCAACCAGCGGAACTACCAGCAGATCCAGCTCTCGGCCAACACCTTCCAGGGCCGCCCGGGCGCCCGGTGGGAGTACACGTACGAGGACAAGAGCGGACAGACCGTCCACGCGATCGACCAGAGCTACATCGCCGAGGACGGCACCGAGTACGCCGTCTACGTCACCGAGCGGGACGTGGACTGGGCCGGTGCCCGCGAAGTCTTCGACACCGCCCTGTCCACCTGGATGCTCAACGACGTCGACTAGGGCCTTTCGTTCGGATCAGGCTGGATCAGCGAGCGGGGCGTGGCACGCGAGCCCAGCATGACCCAAACGAAACCCTAGGGGGTGTCTTGCCGATCATGGCCGGGTCCTGATCGACAAGACACCCCCTACGCCCGGACGTCACAGCTCCAGCCGGAAGACCCGCACCTCCTGGCCCGGCCGGTGCGTCGTGAAGGTCTCGGCCGGTTCCATGCCCAGGCGCACCGCCACCGCGGCCGACCGCTCGTTCAGCACGTCGACCGCCGCCACCACGCGTTCCACGCCTGCCGCACGCAGCCGCTCCAGCGTGACGCGCGCGGCGGCCGTCGCGTAACCGAGGCCCCAGGCCGAGCGGGCCAGCCGCCAGCCGATCTCGGTCTCGCCCACCGGGCCGTAGGCCGCCGGGCCCCACGGCTGCGCGCCGGTGAAGCCGACGACCCGCCCCTCCCCGTCGAGCACGGTCCACAGGCAGTAGCCGAGTTCGGCGTCGTGCCTGCGCTGGCGGGCGGTCCACTCCTCGTACATCGACAGCTCCTCGGCCCGCCCGCCGAAGAACCGCATCACCTCCGGGTCGGCGAAGGCCCGGTGCCAGGCGACGGCGTCCTCGTCGGTCGGGACACGCAGCTGTACGACGGGCGGAGCGGCAGGCGCGATTGACATGAGGCAGCCCTTCGGAGGGTTGGTCGGCAGGCCCCCATAGACTGCCTTGGACCTGTGCCGCGCGGCACGCGAATTCGAGTCTTCGGGAGAACCGACCGTGACCGAACCCCTGTCCGAACACAGCGCGGACGTCATCGTCGTCGGGGCGGGCCCCGCCGGCTCCACGACCGCGTACTACCTGGCCAAGGCCGGACTCGACGTCCTCCTCCTGGAGAAGACCGCGTTCCCGCGCGAGAAGGTCTGCGGCGACGGCCTCACCCCGCGCGCCACCAAGCAGCTCGTGTCCATGGGCATCGACATCTCCGAGGAGGCGGGCTGGCTGCGGAACAAGGGCCTCCGCATCATCGGCGGGGGCGTCCGGCTCCAGCTGGACTGGCCGGATCTGGCCTCCTACCCGGACTACGGACTCGTCCGCAAGCGCGACGACTTCGACGAACAGCTGGCCCGCAACGCGCAGAAGGCCGGTGCCCGGCTGTACGAGCGGTGCAACGTCGGCGCCCCGATCACCGACGAGCGCACCGGCCGGATCACCGGGGTCCACGCGAAGCTCGGCGAGGAGAAGACCCCGGTCACCTTCCACGCCCCGCTCGTCGTCGCCGCCGACGGCAACTCCACCCGGCTCTCCCTGGCGATGGGCCTGCACCGCCGCGAGGACCGCCCGATGGGCGTCGCCGTGCGTACGTACTTCACCTCGCCCCGGCACGACGACGACTACCTGGAGTCCTGGCTGGAGCTGTGGGACCGGCGCGGGCCCCAGGAGAAGCTGCTGCCCGGCTACGGCTGGATCTTCGGCATGGGCGACGGCACCTCCAACGTCGGCCTCGGCATCCTCAACTCCTCGTCCGCCTTCAAGGAGCTGGACTGGCGCGAGGTCCTGAAGGCGTGGTGCGCGTCCATGCCGGAGGACTGGGGCTACACCCCGGAGAACATGACGATGCCCATCCGGGGCGCCGCCCTGCCGATGGCCTTCAACCGTCAGCCGCACTACACCAAGGGCCTGCTGCTCGTCGGTGACGCGGGCGGCATGGTCAACCCGTTCAACGGGGAGGGCATCGCGTACGCCATGGAGTCCGGCCAGATCGCGGCCGACGTCATCGTCCAGGCGCAGGCCCGCGCTACCCCCGCCCAGCGGGAGCTGGCGCTGAACAACTACCCGAAGGTGCTCAAGGAGACCTACGGCGGCTACTACACGATGGGCCGCGCCTTCGTGAAGCTGATCGGCAACCCGAAGATCATGAAGGTCGCGACCCAGCGCGGCCTGACGCACCCGCTGCTGATGAAGTTCACGCTGAAGATGCTCGCCAACCTCACCGACCCGACCGGCGGCGACGCGATGGACCGCATCATCAACGGCCTGGCGAAGGTCGCGCCGCGCTCGTAGCGCCCGTTCACAAAGAGAGCGCCCGTTCACAAAGAGAAGGAGCCTCACTCCCGAGCGGGGGAGTGAGGCTCCTTCTTCTGGGCCTGACGTGCGGATCAGGCTTGTGAATCCGTGAACGCGTCGCTGCTAGAGGACGCGGACCGCGCCGGTCGGCATGTCGTAGTCGAGGGGGCGCTGCACCACACCGGTGGAGGAGTTCTGCGCACCGACGAACTGGCCGCCGCCCACGTAGATCCCGACGTGGTACGCGCTGCCCGCGCTGCCCCAGTACAGGATGTCGCCCGGCTGGAGGTTGCTCAGCGAGACCTGGGTGCCGGCGGTCGACTGGCTCTGCGAGACGCGCGGCAGGTCGACGCCCACGGTGCGGAACGCGGCCTGGACCAGGCCCGAGCAGTCCCACGAGTTCGGGCCGGTGCCGCCGGACACGTACGCGTCGCCCACCTGCGCCTGGGCGAACGCGACGACGGAGGCCGCGGAGCCGGTGGCGTTGGAGGAGTACGAGGTCGTGGCGGCGTTGGTGGAGCCGGACGACGAGGAGCCGGTGGACTTCTGGAGGGTGGTGCGCGCGGCGTCGCGGGAGGCGCGCTCGGCGGCCTCCGCCTTGGCCTTGGCGGCCGCCTCGGCCTTCTTCTTGGCCTCGGCCTTGCGGACGGCCTCGGCCTTGGCCTTCTTGGCGTCCTTGGCGGCGCTGCTGGCCGCCGCGTCCTCCTGCGCCTGCGTCTCCAGGTCCAGGGCGACCTGCTGCGTCGCCTCGGCGGTGGCGGCGACGGTGGTGGAGAGTCCCGCCGTGATGGTGGGCATCTCGATCGTCTGGGTCACCGGTTCGGCCTGGGCCGGGCCCGCGGCACCCGCGACCGCGATGGTGCTGAGGACGCCACCGGCAACTCCGGCCCGCAGCGCCGTCGTCGAGGCGTTTCGGCGGGGCTTCCGGTGGCTGGGTATGTGAGCGGTGTGGGACATGGGTACTAGCGCTATCAGGGCGCGCGGGGTCCCATCAAGAAACGTGTGTTGCGACACAGTTACGTCCGGAATCTGTGAATCCGCTTTCTGACGGCCTTTATTGACGCCGTAACGGGCAAATCGGGCAGTCGTGATCATGGCTGTGATCATGGGTTTTCAGTAATACGCCCGAATTGCCCGTCGCTTACCACCCGTTCACACTGTTGGCCAAGCCCGCTTCTATAACGGCTGGTGTGGAGTGATGCAGCTCACAGCATGGTCTTGCTGTGATGGGCATACGAGGACTCGGCACGGGAAGCGGCGCGGTCCGCGTCCACTTCGTTCCGCGTGAACCCTCGCGCGAGTGACGCCCGTCCGGTCCGCGCATCCGGTCATCCCGTCCCGCCCTTCGCGGCCCCAGAGTGGGGCAGATCCCTTTATCACCCCATCGCGTCCATCGCCAATTTTGCGCGCAGCGCCGTGGCTTGATAGTGCGACACCCCTTTGACCAGCGGTAACGGCAGTAGATGTCACCTCTCGTGATCACTCGGCCGCTTCGTGTACGAAGATCACCGCTCATCCGACTTCATGATCGTTCGTCAGGTGGTGGAGATCACAAAGACGTTGGCTACCCCCGTGTCGCAGATCACAGGACGGCGGGCATAGGATGCGGGGCAGTCGGGCTTGTGAACTGCCTCACATGTGCACGATCTTGGTGAGGCGGGGAGCCGGTTCGCCCGATGCGGTCCAACGGTCAAGGACGACTGGAAGGAGCGAGGAGCGTGAATGCCTACGCGCCCATCCTCGTGCTCGGCGCCCTCGGGGCAGGGTTTGCGATCTTCTCCGTGGTCATGGCCACGCTTATCGGCCCCAAGCGGTACAACCGGGCAAAGCTCGAAGCGTACGAGTGCGGTATCGAACCGACACCCACGCCGGCCGGAGGCGGCCGCTTTCCCATCAAGTACTACCTGACGGCGATGCTCTTCATCGTCTTCGACATCGAGATCGTCTTCCTCTATCCCTGGGCGGTCAGCTTCGACGCCCTGGGGATCTTCGGGCTCGTGGAGATGCTGCTCTTCGTGCTCACCGTCTTCGTCGCCTACGCGTATGTGTGGCGGCGCGGCGGTCTGGAATGGGACTGAGGGGCTGAGGGGCACACCATGGGACTCGAAGAGAAGCTGCCGAGCGGCTTCGTTCTGACCACCGTCGAGCAGGCGGCCGGCTGGGTGCGGAAGTCCTCCGTCTTCCCGGCGACCTTCGGCCTCGCCTGTTGCGCCATCGAGATGATGACCACCGGGGCAGGCCGTTACGACCTGGCCCGTTTCGGCATGGAGGTCTTCCGCGGTTCGCCGCGGCAGGCGGACCTGATGATCGTGGCCGGCCGGGTGAGCCAGAAGATGGCCCCCGTCCTGCGGCAGGTCTACGACCAGATGCCGAACCCCAAGTGGGTCATCTCCATGGGGGTTTGCGCATCATCGGGCGGGATGTTCAACAATTACGCCATTGTTCAGGGTGTCGATCACATTGTCCCGGTTGATATTTATTTGCCGGGCTGCCCGCCGCGGCCCGAGATGCTGATGGACGCGATCCTCAAGCTGCACCAGAAGATCCAGGGCTCCAAGCTCGGGGTCAACGCCGAGGAAGCCGCCCGCGAGGCGGAGGAAGCGGCGCTCAACGCCCTGCCCCTCATCGAGATGAAGGGGCTCCTGCGATGAGCGACGAGCAGAACGGCTCCGCCGTCCCCGCCCCGCGCGACGAGCACGGCGAGGTCATCGGCGTACGGAGGGGCATGTTCGGCGCCGACAACGGCGGCGACACCTCCGGCTACGGCGGCCTCGTCCGCACGGTCGCCCTCCCCGGCGCCTCCTCCCGCCCCTACGGCGGCTGGTTCGACGAGGTCGCCGACGAGCTCGAAGGCGCCCTGGAGGAGCAGGACCTCCTCCCCGAGAACGCCATCGAGAAGACGGTGGTCGACCGGGACGAGCTGACCTTCCACGTCGCCCGCGAGCACCTGGTCACCGTGGCCAAGACCCTGCGCGACGACCCGGCGCTCCGCTTCGAGCTGTGCACCGGCGTCAGCGGCGTCCACTTCCCCGGCGACAAGGGCCGCGAACTGCACGCGGTCTACCACCTGCGCTCGATCACCCACGGCCGGCTGATCCGCCTGGAGGTCTCCACGCCGGACGACGACCGGCATCTGCCCTCGCTGGTTCCGGTCTACCCGACCAACGACTGGCACGAGCGCGAGGCGTACGACTTCTTCGGGCTCGTCTTCGACGGGCACCCCGCCCTCACCCGGATCATGATGCCGGACGACTGGCAGGGCTTCCCGCAGCGCAAGGACTACCCGCTCGGCGGCATCCCCGTCGAGTACAAGGGCGCCCAGATCCCGGCTCCGGACCAGCGGAGGTCGTACTCCTGATGACCACTCCCCACGCGACGCCCCGCGCCACCACCGAGGGGACCGTATATACGGTCACCGGCGGCGACTGGGACGAGATCGTCGAGAACGCCGCCGCCTCCGACGACGAGCGCATCATCGTCAACATGGGCCCGCAGCACCCGTCCACGCACGGCGTGCTCCGGCTCATCCTGGAGATCGACGGCGAGACCGTCACCGAGGCCCGCTGCGGCATCGGCTACCTCCACACCGGCATCGAGAAGAACCTCGAATTCCGCAGCTGGACGCAGGGCACCACCTTCGTCACGCGCATGGACTACCTGACGCCGTTCTTCAACGAGACGGCGTACTGCCTGGGCGTCGAGAAGCTGCTCGGCATCGAGGACCAGATCCCCGACCGGGCCAGCGTGCTGCGCGTGCTCCTGATGGAGCTCAACCGGCTCTCCTCGCACCTGGTGTGCATCGCCACCGGCGGCATGGAGCTCGGCGCCACCACGATCATGATCTACGGCTTCCGCGACCGGGAGCTGGTGCTCGACCTCTTCGAGCTGATCACCGGGCTCCGCATGAACCACGCGTTCATCCGCCCCGGCGGCCTCGCCCAGGACCTGCCCCCGGGCGCGGTCGACCAGCTGCGCGAGTTCGTGAAGACCATGAAGAAGAACCTGCCGGAGTACGACGCGCTCGCCACCGGCAACCCCATCTTCAAGGCCCGCATGCAGGACGTCGGCTACCTCGACCTCACCGGCTGCATGGCCCTCGGCGCCACCGGCCCGATCCTGCGCTCGGCGGGCCTCCCGCACGACCTGCGCAAGACCGACCCGTACTGCGGCTACGAGACCTACGACTTCGAGGTCCCCACCGCCGACAGCTGCGACGCCTACGGCCGCTTCCTCATCCGCCTGGAGGAGATGCGCCAGTCGCTGCGGATCATCGAGCAGTGCATCGACCGGCTCGAACCCGGACCGGTCATGGTCGCCGACAAGAAGATCGCCTGGCCCGCGCAGCTCGCGCTCGGCCCGGACGGCCTCGGCAACTCGCTGGACCACATCAAGAAGATCATGGGCACCTCCATGGAGGCCCTGATCCACCACTTCAAGCTGGTGACCGAGGGCTTCCGGGTCCCCGTCGGACAGGCGTACACCGCCGTCGAGTCCCCCAAGGGCGAACTCGGCGTGCACGTCGTCTCGGACGGCGGAACCCGCCCCTACCGGGTCCACTTCCGCGACCCGTCCTTCACCAATCTCCAGGCCATGGCGGCGATGTGCGAGGGCGGCCAGGTCGCCGACGTCATCGTCGCCGTCGCATCCATCGACCCCGTGATGGGAGGCGTCGACCGGTGACCGAAGCACGTCAGGAAGTCAGTCTGGGGATGCCGCAGCTCCCCGCCCCCGCCTACCCGGCCGAGGTGCGCGCCAGGCTCGAAGCGGATGCGAAGGAGGTGATCGCCCGCTACCCCGGCAGCCGCTCCGCACTGCTGCCGCTGCTGCACCTCGTGCAGTCCGAGGAGGGATACGTCTCGCGTACGGGCATGGCCTTCTGCGCCGAGATGCTCGACCTCACCACCGCCGAGGTCACCGCGGTCGCCACCTTCTACACGATGTACCGGCGCAAGCCGAGCGGCGACTACCAGGTCGGCGTCTGCACCAACACGCTCTGCGCGGTGATGGGCGGCGACGCGATCTTCGACCGGCTCAAGGAGCACCTCGGCGTCGGCAACGACGAGACGACCCAGGACGGCAAGGTGACGCTCGAACACATCGAGTGCAACGCCGCCTGCGACTTCGCGCCCGTCGTGATGGTCAACTGGGAGTTCTTCGACAACCAGACCCCGGAGAGCGCCACCCAGCTGGTGGACGACCTCATCGCCGGCCGCACCGTCGAGCCCACCCGCGGCGCGCCCCTGTGCACGTACAAGGAGACCGCGCGCATCCTCGCCGGCTTCCCCGACGAGCGCCCCGGCGCCGTCGAGGCCACCGGCGGCGCCGGCCACGCCTCGCTCATCGGCCTCAAGCTGGCCAAGGGCGAGGCCGCGCCGAAGGCCCGCGTGGTGAGCCCGCGCGGCGAGGCGCCCAGCGACCAGCCGCAGAAGGGCGCCGAGCACCTCAGCTCCCACGACGCGCCGCAGCAGACCTCGGCATCCGACCCGGACCACCCGGCCGGACCCGCAGCCGAGGAGGGGGAGTGATGACGTTGGCCACCGAGCTCGATCACAACGGGACCAGCCCCGAGAAGCTGCTCGCGCCCGTCCTGTCCGCCTTCTGGGACCAGCCGGAGTCCTGGACCCTGGACACCTACCGCCGCCACGAGGGGTACGAGGGACTGCGCAAGGCCCTCACCATGTCCCCGGACGACCTCATCGCGTACGTCAAGGACTCCGGTCTGCGCGGACGCGGCGGCGCCGGCTTCCCCACCGGCATGAAGTGGCAGTTCATCCCGCAGGGCGACGGCAAGCCGCACTACCTCGTCGTCAACGCCGACGAGTCGGAGCCGGGGACCTGCAAGGACATCCCGCTCCTCTTCGCCAACCCGCACAGCCTCATCGAGGGCATCGTGATCGCCTGTTACGCGATCCGGTCGTCGCACGCGTTCATCTATCTGCGCGGTGAGGTCGTCCCCGTGCTGCGACGGTTGCACGAGGCCGTTCGAGAGGCGTACGAGGCGGGATATCTGGGGACGAACATCCTGGGTTCAGGGCTCGATCTGGAACTCACGGTGCACGCGGGCGCCGGTGCGTACATCTGTGGTGAGGAAACCGCGCTGCTCGACTCTCTCGAAGGACGGCGTGGCCAGCCCCGGCTGCGGCCCCCCTTCCCTGCGGTCGCCGGTCTGTACGCCTGCCCCACTGTGGTGAACAACGTCGAGTCCATCGCCTCGGTTCCCGCGATCCTGAACAAGGGCAAGGACTGGTTCAAGTCGATGGGCAGCGAGAAGTCCCCGGGCTTCACGCTCTACTCGCTCAGCGGCCACGTCGCCGGCCCCGGCCAGTACGAGGCGCCGCTCGGGATCACGCTGCGCCAGCTGCTCGACATGAGCGGCGGCATGCGCCCAGGCCACCGCCTCAAGTTCTGGACCCCCGGCGGCTCCTCCACACCGATGTTCACCGACGAACACCTCGACGTGCCCCTCGACTACGAGGGCGTCGGCGCGGCCGGGTCCATGCTCGGCACCAAGGCGCTCCAGTGCTTCGACGAGACGACCTGCGTGGTGCGGGCCGTCACCCGCTGGACCGAGTTCTACGCGCACGAGTCCTGCGGCAAGTGCACCCCCTGCCGCGAGGGCACCTACTGGCTCGTCCAGCTGCTCCGCGACATCGAGGCCGGCAAGGGCCAGATGTCCGACCTGGACAAGCTCAACGACATCGCCGACAACATCAACGGCAAGTCGTTCTGCGCCCTCGGCGACGGCGCCGCCTCGCCGATCTTCTCCTCGCTGAAGTACTTCCGCGAGGAGTACGAGCAGCACATCACCGGCAAGGGCTGCCCCTTCGATCCCGCCAAGTCGACCCTCTGGGCCGACGACAAGAACGCTCACCAGGGGGTGAACGCATGACAGTCACCACGAGTGCGCCCTCCGGGGGCGGCGAAGCGGCGATCCCGCCGGAGGACCTGGTCACGCTGACCATCGACGGCATCGAGATCAGCGTGCCCAAGGGCACCCTGGTCATCCGCGCCGCCGAACTCCTCGGCATCGAGATCCCCCGGTTCTGCGACCACCCCCTCCTCGACCCGGCCGGCGCCTGCCGCCAGTGCATCGTCGAGGTCGAGGGCCAGCGCAAGCCGATGGCGTCCTGCACCATCACCTGCACCGACGGCATGGTCGTCAAGTCGCAGATCACCTCGCCGGTCGCCGACAAGGCGCAGCGCGGTGTGATGGAGCTGCTGCTCATCAACCACCCGCTGGACTGCCCGGTCTGCGACAAGGGCGGCGAGTGCCCGCTGCAGAACCAGGCGATGTCGCACGGCGACTCCGACTCCCGCTTCGACGGCAGGAAGCGGACGTACGAGAAGCCCGTGCCGATCTCCACCCAGGTGCTGCTGGACCGTGAGCGCTGCGTGCTCTGCGCGCGCTGCACCCGCTTCTCCAACCAGGTGGCCGGCGACCCGATGATCGAGCTGATCGAGCGCGGCGCGCTCCAGCAGGTCGGCACCGGCGAGGGCGACCCGTTCCAGTCGTACTTCTCCGGGAACACCATCCAGATCTGCCCGGTCGGGGCGCTGACCTCGGCGGCGTACCGATTCCGCTCCCGCCCCTTCGACCTCGTGTCGACGCCGTCCGTGTGCGAGCACTGCGCCGGCGGCTGCGCCACCCGCACCGACCACCGGCGCGGCAAGGTCATGCGCCGCCTCGCGGCCAACGAGCCCGAGGTCAACGAGGAGTGGCTCTGCGACAAGGGCCGCTTCGGCTTCCGCTACGTGCAGCAGCGCGACCGCCTCACCACCCCGCTCGTCCGGGGCGGGTCCGGCGAGCTGGAACCGGCGAGCTGGCCCGAGGCGCTGGCCGCCGCGGCCGAGGGGCTGTCCGCAGCGCGCGGCCGGACCGGCGTCCTCACCGGCGGCCGGCTGACCGTCGAGGACGCCTACGCGTACAGCAAGTTCGCGCGGATCGCCCTGAACACCAACGACATCGACTTCCGGGCCCGGGTCCACAGCGACGAGGAGGCCGACTTCCTGGCCTCGCGCGTCGCCGGGCGCGGCAAGGACCTGGACGGCTCCGGTGTCACCTACACCTCGCTGGAGAAGGCGCCGGCCGTGCTGCTGGTCGGGTTCGAGTCGGAGGAGGAGGCCCCCGGGGTCTTCCTGCGGCTGCGCAAGGCCCACCGCAAGCACGGCCAGCGCACCTTCTCCGTCGCCTCGCACGCCACCCGGGGCCTGGCGAAGGCCGGGGGCGCGCTGCTTCCCGCCGCACCCGGCACCGAGACCGAGTGGCTGGACGCCGTCGCGGGCGGGGTCGGCCTGGAGGGCGAAGGGGCCGCCGCGGCCGAGGCCCTGCGCGCCGAGGGCGCGCTGATCGTGGTCGGCGAGCGGCTGGCCGGGGTGCCCGGCGGGCTGACCGCCGCGGTCCGGGCCGCGACCGCGACCGGGGCCCGGCTGGTGTGGATCCCGCGCCGGGCGGGCGAACGCGGTGCGGTGGAGGCGGGCGCGCTCCCGTCGCTGCTGCCCGGCGGCCGCCCGGCCACCGACCCGCGCGCCCGGGACGAGGTCGCCGCCGCGTGGGGCGTCGCCGAACTCCCGTCCCGCTTCGGCCGCGACACCGGCCAGATCGTCGAGGCCGCGGCCACCGGCGAGCTGGGCGCGCTGGTCGTCGCCGGTGTCGGGACCGAGGACCTGCCGGACCCGGCGCGGGCCCTGGAGGCCCTGGACCGGGTCGGCTTCCTGGTCTCCTTCGAGCTCCGCCCGAGCGAGGTCACCGACCGCGCCGATGTGGTGTTCCCGGTGGCCGCGGTCGCCGAGAAGTCGGGGACCTTCCTCAACTGGGAGGGCCGGGCGCGGATGTTCGAGGCCGCGCTGAAGCCCGACCAGATGACCCGGAACCTCGCCCCGAACGACGCCCGCGTCCTGCACATGCTGGCCGACGCCATGGACGTCCACTTCGCGCTGCCGGACCTGAAGTCCGCCCGCCGCGAGCTGGACCGCCTCGGCGGCTGGCAGGGCGGGTACGCGGACGAGCCGCGCGTCTCCGCGCAGCCGCTGCCCCGGCCCGGCGACGGCGAGGCGATCCTGGCCGGCCACCGGATGCTGCTCGACCTGGGCCGCCTCCAGGAGGGCGACACCGCGCTCGCCGGGACCCGGCACGAGGCGGTGGCCCGGCTCTCGGCCGCCACGGCGGCGGAGACCGGGGTCAAGGACGGCGACCTGCTCGCGGTGTCCGGCCCGGCGGGCGGCGTCGAACTCCCGCTCCGGGTCACCGACATGCCGGACCGCGTGGTCTGGGTGCCGCTGAACTCGGCCGGGCGGGGCGTGCCGGCCACGACCGGGGCCCGCCCCGGCGGCCTGGTCCGGATCGGCCCCGCCGCTGCCGGTACTCCCGACGTCACACCGGAGGTGCGGGCGTGACCGCCTTCGCTCAACTGGCCGCGGCACCGCACGGTTCGGTGCTCGCCGCCGAGGACCTGTCGATGTTCGGCAACGACCCCTGGTGGCTCGTCGTCATCAAGGCCGTCTTCTGCTTCGCGTTCCTGATGGTGACCGTGCTCTTCTCCATCGTGTGGGAGCGCAAGGTCGTCGCCTGGATGCAGCTGCGCATCGGCCCCAACCGGCACGGCCCCTGGGGCATGCTCCAGTCGCTCGCCGACGGCATCAAGCTGATGCTCAAGGAAGACGTCATCGTCAAGCGCGCGGACAAGGTCGTCTACGTCCTCGCGCCGATCGTCGCCGCCATCCCCGCGTTCATGGCCATCGCGGTGATCCCCTTCGGCCCCTCGGACAACGAGGTCTCGATCTTCGGTCACCGTACGGCGATGCAGCTCACCGACCTGCCGATCGCGATGCTGTACATCCTCGCGGTCGCCTCGGTCGGCATCTACGGCATCGTGCTGGCCGGCTGGTCGTCCGGGTCGACGTACCCGCTGCTCGGCGGGCTCCGTTCGTGCGCGCAGATGATCTCGTACGAGATCGCGATGGGCGCGGCTTTCGCCTCGGTGTTCCTCTACTCCGGGTCGATGTCGACGTCGAAGATCGTGGAGGCGCAGCAGGACCGCTGGTTCATCATCCTGCTGCCGGTCTCCTTCATCATCTACATCGTCACGATGGTCGGCGAGACCAACCGCGCCCCGTTCGACATGCCGGAGTCCGAGGGCGACCTCGTCGGCGGCTTCAACACCGAGTACTCGTCGATCAAGTTCGCGATGTTCATGCTCGCCGAGTACGTCAACATGGTCACCGTCTCCGCCGTCTCCACGACCCTGTTCCTGGGCGGCTGGCGGGCCCCGTGGCCGATCAGCACCTTCTGGGAGGGCGCGAACCACGGCTGGTGGCCGATGCTCTGGTTCGTCGTCAAGGTCCAGCTGCTGCTGTTCTTCTTCATCTGGCTGCGCGGCACGCTGCCCCGCGTCCGCTACGACCAGCTGATGAAGCTCGGCTGGAAGGTCCTGATCCCGGTCTCCGTCGTCTGGCTGATGCTGGTCGCGACCGTACGGGCGCTGCGCAACGAGGGCTACGACTTCTCGAAGATCCTGCTCTACGTGGCGGGTGCCGTGATCGCGGTGCTGCTGATCTCCTTCGTCGCCGACATCTTCCGCGACAAGAAGGACAAGGCCGCCGCCGAACAGGCCGGGCCCGAGCCGGCGTTCGACCCGATGGCGGGCGGATTCCCGGTGCCGCCGCTGCCCGGACAGACCCTGCCGCCGGTGCCCCGGCGCCGGCCGCGTCGCGAGCGGGAGCTCGTTGTCAGTGGCGGGATGGATACTCAGAGTGACGGAAGTCCGAGTGACGGAAAGGAGGCCGACGGTGTCTGAACTGCCTGATGCGCCGGGGTCCAGGAGGCCGGCGACATCCACCGGCCCGACGGGGTCGACGGCGTCGCAGTCCTCCCAGTCCTCGGAGGACAAGTTCCACAACCCGGTGGCCGGCTTCGGCGTGACCTTCAAGGCCATGTTCAAGAAGCGGCTGACCGAGCAGTATCCGGAGACGCCGAAGGTGACGGCGCCCCGCTTCCACGGCCGCCACCAGCTCAACCGCCATCCGGACGGGCTGGAGAAGTGCGTCGGCTGCGAGCTGTGCGCCTGGGCCTGTCCCGCCGACGCGATCTACGTGGAGGGCGCGGACAACACCGAGGAGGAGCGCTACTCCCCGGGTGAGCGCTACGGCCGCGTCTACCAGATCAACTACGCGCGCTGCATCCTCTGCGGACTGTGCATCGAGGCGTGCCCGACCCGGGCGCTCACGATGACCAATGAGTTCGAGCTCGCCAACACCACCCGCGAGAGCCTCATCTACACCAAGGACGAGCTGCTCGCGGGCCTGGAGGAAGGCATGGTCGACAGCCCGCACGCGATCTTCCCCGGCATGGACGAGCAGGACTACTACCGGGGCCTGGTCACCGAGGCCGCCCCCGGTACGGAGCGTCAGCTCGCCGTCTCCAAGGGCGAGAAGCCGGACGACGAGGCCCGGGGCAACGGCGCTTCGCAGGAGGTGGGCGCATGAGCGGCCTGGCCGCAGCGGCCTCGCAGACCTCGACCGGCGAGGCGTTCCAGTTCTGGGTGCTCGGGACGGTCGCCGTGATCGGCGCCCTGTCCACCGTGCTCATGAAGAAGGCCGTGCACAGCGCGCTGAGCCTCGCCGGGACGATGATCATCCTCGCGGTGTTCTACCTCGCCAACGGCGCGTACTTCCTCGGCATCGTCCAGATCGTCGTCTACACCGGCGCGATCATGATGCTGTTCCTCTTCGTGGTCATGCTCGTCGGCGTCACGGCGGCGGACTCGCTGAAGGAGACGATCAAGGGCCAGCGCTGGCTGGCCGCCGGATGCGGCATCGGCTTCGGTGTCCTCCTGATCGCCGGTATCGGCAACGCCTCGCTGAAGAGCTTCAACGGCCTGGGCACCGCCAACACCGTGCACGGCGGAAACGTGGAGGGGCTCGCCAGCCTCATCTTCACCAAGTACGTCTTCGCCTTCGAGATCACCGGCGCCCTGCTGATCACCGCGACCGTCGGCGCGATGGTGCTCACGCACCGCGAGCGCACCGAACGGGCCAAGACCCAGCGGGAGATGTCCGAGGACCGCGTGCGGAGCAACCACCTCCCGCCGCTGCCCGCCCCCGGCGTCTACGCCCGGCACAACGCGGTGGACATCGCGGGCCTGCTCCCCGACGGCACCCCGTCCGAGCTGACCGTCATGAACACGCTGCGCAAGCGCGGCCAGATGCGTGACGTGTCCCAGGAATCACTGGCCGGCCTCAAGGCACTGGAGCAGCGCTCCGGTGAGCGGCTGGGCCGGGACACCGAAGAAGAGGAGGTCGCCAAGTGAATCCGGTCAACTACCTCTATCTCGCCGCCCTGCTGTTCACCATCGGCGCGGCCGGGGTCCTGATCCGGCGGAACGCGATCGTGGTGTTCATGTGCGTCGAGCTGATGCTCAACGCCTGCAACCTCGCGTTCGTGACCTTCTCCCGGATGCACGGCAACCTCGACGGCCAGATCATCGCCTTCTTCACGATGGTCGTCGCCGCCGCGGAGGTCGTGGTCGGGCTCGCGATCATCGTGTCGCTGTTCCGTTCCCGCCACTCGGCCTCGGTCGATGACGCCAGCCTGATGAAGCTGTAAGGGGCGTTTGCACTGTGGAGAACCTGATTGCGCTGCTCGTCGCGGCGCCCCTGCTCGGAGCGGCGGTGCTGCTGTGCGGCGGCCGGCGCCTCGACCGTGCCGGGCACTGGCTCGGCACCCTGCTCGCCGCCGCCTCGTTCGTCGTGGCCGTGGTGCTCTTCACCGACATGCTGGGGAAGGGCGCCGAGGACCGGGCGCTGCACCAGAAGCTGTTCAGCTGGATCCCGGTCGAGGGCTTCCAGGCCGATGTGGCCTTCCAGCTCGACCAGCTGTCGATGACGTTCGTCCTCCTGATCACCGGTGTGGGCACGCTGATCCACATCTACTCGATCGGCTACATGGAGCACGACGAGCGCCGGCGCCGCTTCTTCGGCTACCTGAATCTGTTCCTGGCGGCGATGCTGATCCTGGTCATCGCCGACAACTACCTGCTGCTGTACGTCGGCTGGGAGGGCGTGGGCCTCGCCTCGTACCTGCTCATCGGCTTCTGGCAGCACAAGCCCAGCGCGGCGACCGCCGCCAAGAAGGCGTTCCTGGTCAACCGCGTCGGCGACATGGGCCTGTCGATCGCGATCATGCTGATGTTCACCACCTTCGGCACGTTCGCGTACGGACCCGTCCTGGAGGCGACCGGCGAGACGAGCGAGGGCAAGCTGACGGCGATCGGCCTGATGCTGCTGCTGGCCGCCTGCGGCAAGTCCGCCCAGGTGCCGCTCCAGTCCTGGCTCGGTGACGCGATGGAGGGCCCGACCCCGGTCTCCGCCCTCATCCACGCCGCGACCATGGTCACCGCCGGTGTCTACCTGATCGTCCGCTCCGGAGCGATCTTCAACGCCGCCCCGGACGCCCAGACGGTCGTCGTGGTCGTCGGCGCGGTCACGCTGCTGTTCGGTGCGATCGTCGGTTGCGCGAAGGACGACATCAAGAAGGCCCTCGCCGGCTCCACGATGTCGCAGATCGGCTACATGATCCTGGCCGCCGGGCTCGGCCCCATCGGCTACGTCTTCGCGATCATGCACCTGGTGACGCACGGCTTCTTCAAGGCCGGGCTCTTCCTCGGCGCCGGTTCGGTCATGCACGGCATGAACGACGAGGTGGACATGCGGAAGTTCGGCGGCCTGCGGAAGTACATGCCGGTCACCTTCGTCACCTTCGGCCTCGGCTACCTCGCGATCATCGGCTTCCCCGGCCTCTCCGGCTTCTTCTCCAAGGACAAGATCATCGAGGCGGCGTTCGCCAAGGGCGGCACCGAGGGCTGGATCCTCGGCTCCGTGGCCCTGCTCGGCGCCGCGATCACCGCGTTCTACATGACGCGCGTGATGATCATGACCTTCTTCGGCGAGAAGCGCTGGCAGCCCGACACCGAGGGCCACGAGCCGCACCCGCACGAGTCCCCGAAGTCCATGACGATCCCGATGATCGTGCTGGCCTTCGGCTCGGTCTTCGCCGGTGGCTTCTTCTCGATCGGCGACCGCTTCCTGCACTGGCTGGAGCCGGTCACCGGCCACGACCACGGGGACGCCCCGATCGGCGCGTCCACCGTCACCGCGGCCACCATGGTCGCGCTCGTCATCGGGGTCGCCATCGCCTGGGGGATGTACGGCCGCAAGCCGGTGCCGGTGGCCGCCCCGCGCGGCTCCCTGCTCACCCGGGCCGCGCGCCGCGATCTCCTCCAGGACGACTTCAACCACGTGGTCCTGGTCCGGGGCGGCGAGCACCTGACGCGCTCCCTGGTCTACGTGGACCACACCCTGGTCGACGGCGTCGTCAACGGCACGGCCGCGTCCATGGGCGGGCTCTCCGGCCGGCTGCGCAAGCTGCAGAACGGCTACGCCCGCTCCTACGCGGTCTCGATGTTCGGCGGTACGGCGGTTCTCATCGCCGCGACCCTGCTGATGAGGGCGGTCTGATCACATGTCCTTTCCCCTCCTGACAGCGACGGCGGCGCTCCCGGCGATCGGCGCGGTGGCCACCGCCGCCGTCCCGGCCGCCCGGCGCACCACCGCCAAATGGCTGGCGCTGCTCTTCTCGCTGGCCACGCTGGTCCTGGCGGGCATCGCGCTCGCCCGCTTCGAGCCCGGCGGCGACCGCTTCCAGCTCACCGAATCGCACGCCTGGATCAAGGACTTCGGCGTCCGCTACGAGCTGGGCGTCGACGGCATCGGGGTGGCGCTCATGGCGCTCACCGCCCTGCTGATCCCGTTCGTCATCCTGGCCGGCTGGCACGACGCCGACCCCCTGGAGACGAACTCCTCGCGCTGGCGCCCGACCCAGGGCTTCTTCGCCCTGATCCTGATGGTCGAAGCGATGGTGATCCTCTCCTTCGAGGCCACCGACGTCTTCCTCTTCTACATCCTGTTCGAAGCCATGCTCATCCCGATGTACTTCCTCATCGGCGGCTTCGGGGACCGGGCGCACACCGGCAGCGACGAGAACGCGGCGGCGCAGCGCTCGTACGCGGCGGTGAAGTTCCTCCTCTACAACCTGGTCGGCGGCCTCATCATGCTGGCCGCGGTGATCGGCCTGTACGTGGTGGCCGGCTCGTTCTCGCTCTCCGAGATCGCCGAGGCCCGGGCCAACGGCACGTTCTCGATGGCGACCGGTACCGAGCGGTGGCTGTTCCTCGGGTTCTTCTTCGCCTTCGCGGTGAAGGCCCCGCTCTGGCCGCTGCACACCTGGCTGCCCAACGCCATGGGTGAGGCGACCGCCCCGGTCGCCGTGCTGATCACCGCCGTGGTCGACAAGGTCGGCACCTTCGCGATGCTCCGCTTCTGCCTCCAGCTCTTCCCGGAGGCCAGCAAGTGGGCGACGCCGGTGATCCTGGTCCTGGCACTGATCAGCATCGTGTACGGGGCGCTGCTCGCGGTCGGCCAGCGCGACATCAAGCGGCTGATCGCCTACGCGTCCATCTCGCACTTCGGCTTCATCATCCTGGGCATCTTCGCGATGACCAGCCAGGGCCAGTCCGGCGCGACGCTGTACATGGTCAACCACGGCATCTCGACGGCCGCGCTGATGCTGGTCGCGGGCTTCCTGATCAGCCGGCGCGGCTCGCGCCTCATCGCCGACTACGGCGGGGTGCAGAAGGTGGCCCCGGTCCTGGCCGGCACCTTCCTGATCGGTGGCCTGGCCACGCTGTCGCTGCCGGGGCTCGCCCCGTTCGTCAGCGAATTCCTGGTCCTGGTCGGCGCGTTCGCCGCGTATCCGGCGGTCGGCATCATCGCCACCACCGGCATCGTGCTCGCCGCGATCTACGTCCTGGTCCTCTACCAGCGCACCATGACCGGCCCGGTCAAGGCCGAGGTGCAGGGCATGGCGGACCTCAAGGCCCGTGAGCTCGTGGTGGTCGTCCCGCTGATCGCGCTGCTGCTCTTCCTCGGTGTCTACCCGAAGCCGCTGACGGACATCGTCAACCCGGCGGTGCGGCACACCATGTCGGACGTACAGAAGAAGGACCCCCAGCCCGAGGTGGAGGCCGCCAAGTGAGCGCAACAGCTGTCCACAGCCTGTGGACGACGGCGAGCGGGGTGACATCCGCCGCTCCGGACGAGAAGTTCAAGGCCCCGATCATCGAGTACACCCAGCTGACCCCGGTCCTGATCGTGATCGGCGTCGCCGTCCTCGGTGTCCTGGTCGAGGCGTTCGTGCCGCGCCGGGCCCGGTACCACACGCAGGTCTTCCTGACCGTCGTCGCGCTGGTCGCCGCGTTCGCCGCGGTGGTCGGCCTCGCGGCCGGCGGTTACGGGACGACCAAGGCGCACATCGCCGCGATGGGTGCCATCGCGGTCGACGGACCGGCGCTGTTCCTCCAGGGCGTCATCCTGCTGACGTCCCTGGTCGCGGTCTTCACATTCGCCGAACGGCGGCTCGACCCCGAGTCGCACGGAAACAGGGTCGACTCCTTCGCGGCACAGGCCGCGTCGGTGCCCGGCAGCGACAGCGAGAAGGCCGCGGTCAAGGCCGGGTTCACCACCACCGAGGTCTTCCCGCTCGTCCTCTTCTCGGTGGCGGGCATGCTGGTCTTCCCGGCGGCCAACGACCTGCTGACGCTGTTCGTGGCCCTGGAGGTCTTCTCCCTCCCGCTGTACCTCCTGTGCGCCGTCGCCCGCCGCAAGCGGCTGATGTCGCAGGAGTCGGCCGTGAAGTACTTCCTGCTCGGCGCGTTCTCCTCGGCGTTCCTGCTCTTCGGGATCGCCCTCCTCTACGGGTACGCGGGCTCCGTCTCGTACGCCCAGATCGCCACCGTGGTCGACGGCTCGATCCAGAAGATCGACCCGGCGCTCGCCGACACCATGGGCAACGACGCGCTGCTGCTCATCGGCGGCGCGATGATCCTGACCGGCCTGCTCTTCAAGGTCGGCGCCGTCCCGTTCCACATGTGGACCCCGGACGTCTACCAGGGCGCCCCGACCCCGGTCACCGGCTTCATGGCCGCGGCCACGAAGGTCGCCGCGTTCGGCGCGCTGCTGCGTCTGCTGTACGTGGTGCTGCCCGGGCTCACCTGGGACCTGCGGCCGGTCATGTGGGGCGTCGCCATCGTCACGATGGTGGGCGGTGCGGTCGTCGCGATCACCCAGACCGACATCAAGCGGCTGCTGGCCTACTCCTCGATCGCGCACGCCGGGTTCATCCTGGCCGGTGTGATCGCGGCCACCCCCGACGGCATCTCGTCCGTCCTCTTCTACCTCGGCACGTACTCCTTCGTGACGGTCGGCGCCTTCGCCGTCGTCACGCTGGTGCGGGACGCGGGCGGCGAGGCGACGCACCTGTCGAAGTGGGCCGGGCTGGGCAGGCGCTCGCCGCTGGTCGCCGCGGTCTTCGCGGTGTTCCTGCTCGCCTTCGCCGGTATCCCGCTGACCTCGGGATTCTCCGGGAAGTTCGCGGTGTTCAAGGCGGCGGCGGACGGCGGCGCGGGCGGCCTGGTCGTGGTCGGTGTGATCTCCTCGGCGATCGCCGCGTTCTTCTACATCCGGGTCATCGTGCTGATGTTCTTCAGCGAGCCGAAGGCGGACGGCCCCACGGTCGCCGTCCCGTCCCCGCTGACGATGACCACCATCGCGATCGGCGTGGCCGTGACCGTGGTCCTGGGTGTGGCCCCGCAGTACTTCCTGGACCTGGCGGGCCAGGCGGGGACGTTCGTGAGGTAGCCGGAAACGGCTGTACGGCAACGCCGGACGGGCTTGGCATTCCCCAGGGGAAGTCAAGCCCGTCCGGCGTTGTCGGAGGGGGCGCCTATGGTGGCAGGGGAAGAGCGCTGGGACGCAGCGGGAGCGGTATCGGGGGACAGAGCGATGAGCGGGACGGGCGTGACGGGCATGACCACGGATCTGAGCACGGGCGGGACCACCGCCGCGGCCGAGAGCGAGGCGCGGCGCACCCTGCACCGCGTCTTCGGTTACGAGGCGTTCCGCGGTGAGCAGGAGGCGATCGTCGACCACGTGGTGGCCGGCGGAGACGCCGTCGTGCTCATGCCCACCGGTGGCGGCAAGTCCCTCTGCTACCAGATCCCGGCCCTGGTCCGGCGGGGCACCGGCATCGTGATCTCCCCGCTGATCGCCCTCATGCAGGACCAGGTCGACGCGCTGCGGGCGCTCGGCGTGCGGGCCGGCTTCATCAACTCCACGCAGGACTTCGACGAGCGCCGCTCGATGGAGGCCCAGTTCGTGGCAGGCGAGCTGGACCTGCTCTACCTCGCCCCGGAGCGGCTGCGGCTGGACTCCACGCTCTCCCTGCTGTCCCGGGGCGAGATCTCCGTCTTCGCCATCGACGAGGCGCACTGCGTCGCCCAGTGGGGCCACGACTTCCGCCCGGATTACCTGGCCCTGTCGGTGCTCGGCGAGCGCTGGCCGGACGTGCCGCGCATCGCCCTGACGGCCACCGCGACGGACGCGACGCACCGGGAGATCACCCAGCGGCTCGGCATGCCCGACGCCAAGCACTTCGTCGCCAGCTTCGACCGGCCCAACATCCAGTACCGGATCGTGGGCAAGGCCGACCCGAAGAAGCAGCTGCTCGCCTTCCTCAAGGAGGAGCACGCCGGGGACGCGGGCATCGTCTACTGCCTCTCCCGGGCGTCCACGGAGAAGACCGCCGAATTCCTCTGCCGCAACGGCATCGAGGCCGTCCCGTACCACGCGGGGCTCGACGCCGGGACGCGCGCGGCCCACCAGTCCCGCTTCCTGCGCGAGGAGGGCCTGGTCGTCGTCGCGACGATCGCCTTCGGCATGGGCATCGACAAGCCGGACGTCCGCTTCGTCGCCCACCTGGACCTCCCGAAGTCCGTCGAGGGGTACTACCAGGAGACCGGCCGGGCCGGCCGCGACGGCGCCCCGTCCACGGCGTGGATGGCGTACGGCCTCCAGGACGTCGTCCAGCAGCGCAAGCTCATCCAGGGCGGCGAGGGCGACGAGGCGTTCCGCCGCCGGGCCGCCTCGCACCTGGACTCGATGCTCGCCCTGTGCGAGACGGCCCAGTGCCGCCGCGCCCAGCTCCTGACGTACTTCGGCCAGGAGCCCACGGCCACCTCCTGCGGCAACTGCGACACCTGCCTCACCCCGCCGGAGACGTGGGACGGCACGGTGTCCGCCCAGAAGCTGCTGTCCACGGTGGTCCGGCTGAAGCGGGAGCGCGGCCAGAAGTTCGGCGCGGGCCAGATCATCGACATCCTGCTCGGCCGCCGCACGGCCAAGGTCATCCAGTTCGACCACGACCAGCTGTCGGTCTTCGGCATCGGCGAGGACCTCTCCGAGGCGGAGTGGCGCGGCGTGGTCCGCCAGCTCCTCGCCCAGGGCCTGATCGCCGTCGAGGGCGAGTACGGCACGCTGGTCCTCACGGAGGCGAGCGGCGCGGTCCTGGGCCGCGAGCGCGAGGTCCAGCTCCGCAAGGAGCCGAAGAAGCCGACCGACTCCCGGTCCTCGTCGCCTGCCCGGGGCGAGCGCAAGCCGAAGGCGGCGGCCGCCGCCGACCTCCCCGGGACAGCCGTCCCCGTCTTCGAGGCCCTGCGTGCCTGGCGAGCCGCCCAGGCCAAGGAACTGGGCCTCCCGGCGTACGTGATCTTCCACGACGCCACGCTCCGCGAGATCGCCACGATCCGCCCGACGACGCTGGGGGAGCTGGGCGGCATCAGCGGCCTGGGCGAGAAGAAGCTCGCGACGTACGGCGAGGGCGTGCTGGAGGTCCTGTCGGGCCTGGACACGCCCGAGGCCCCGGCGGCCGACGACACCCCGGACGCCCCGGCCGCCGCCCCGGAGACCCCGCCCGGGCCCGCCCGGCCGAAGCCGGCCCGGACGGCCCCGCCCGCCTCCGCTTCCCACGACGACGCCGAGTTCGGCTGGGACGAGGAGCCCCCGGAGTACGAGTGAGACGGGCCCGCGTCAGTCCGTCGGCACGACCCGCCCGGAGACCTCGCCCAGGCCCACCCGGGTGCCGTCCGGCCCCGGCGCCCAGGCGGTGATCGTCACCGTGTCGCCGTCCTGCAGGAACGTGCGCTTGCCCTCGGGGAGTTCCAGCGGGTCGCGGCCGTTCCAGGTCAGCTCCAGCAGGCAGCCGCGCTGGGACGGTTCGGCACCGCTGACCGTGCCGGAGCCGAAGAGGTCGCCGGTGCGCAGCGAGGCGCCGTTGACCGTCATCTGGGCGAGCTGCTGGGCGGCCGTCCAGTACATCGTGGAGAACGGCGGCTCCGCGACGACGTGCCCGTTGACCGCGACGGAGATCCGCAGGTCGTAGCCGCCGGGCTCGTCCTCGTCCGCGTCGTCCAGATAGGGGAGCAGCGGGAGGTCGCGGGCGGGCGGGGCGGTGCGGGCGGCGTCCAGGGCCTCCAGCGGGGTGACCCAGGCGGAGACGGAGGTCGCGAAGGACTTGCCGAGGAACGGGCCGAGCGGGACGTACTCCCAGGCCTGGATGTCGCGCGCCGACCAGTCGTTGAGCAGCGAGAGCCCGAAGACGTGCTCGCGGAAGTCCGTGAGGGCCACGGGCCTGCCCTGCTCGGACGGGGTGCCGACGACGAAGCCGACCTCCGCCTCGATGTCGAGCTTCACGGAGGGGCCGAAGACGGGCGCCGGGTCGGCCGGTGCCTTGCGCTGGCCCGCCGGACGGACCACTTCGGTGCCGGAGACCACGACGGTCCCGGCGCGGCCGTGGTAACCGATCGGCAGGTGCTTCCAGTTGGGGGTGAGCGGTGCGTCGGCGTCGGGCCGGAAGATCTGGCCCACGTTGGTGGCGTGGTGCTCGCTCGCGTAGAAGTCCACGTAGTCGGCGACCTGGTACGGCAGATGGAGGGTGACCGCGTCCAGCGGGTGCAGCAGCGGCTCCATGTCCGCGCGGTGGGCGGGGACCGTGACCCAGGCGGTGAGCGCCCGGCGCACGTCGCGCCAGGCGGTGCGCCCGGCCGCGAGCAGGGCCATCAGGTCGGGCTGGGCCAGGAGTTGGGCGTACGGCGAACCGAGGGCGAGCGCGGCGGCCCCGGCGTCCAGGACGTGGTCGCCGATGCGGACGCCGACGCGCCGCTCGCCCGGGCGGTCGGGGGTGGAGAACACGCCGTACGGCAGGTTGTGCGGGCCGAAGGGGTCGCCCTCGGTCACATCGAGCGGACTGCTCTGCTCGGGCATCGTTCGCTGCCTCGCTTTCCGGGTCGCTTGGGGACAACGTTACGACCCCACCCGCGATTGTCAGCGGCGTCGCGGGTGAGGTCGTCACGTCGGGACGACTGCCGTACGGCAGTGCCCCAACCATCCCCAATGCCCTGGAAAGTACGCCTCGCTCGCGACGTCACCCGGACGTGCGCGGGATGCTCTTCTCCCAGGTCCGGTGGAAGACGACCTCGCCGCCCTCGGTGCAGACGACCTCGTTGACGGTGTGGAAGTCGTGCGCGTCGGCGGTGATCTCGGAGCGGGTGTCGATCTGCACGTCCCAGGCCATCTCCGGCCGGTGGAGCCGGATCGTCCAGTCGGACCGGGTCCGCGCGGAGAGCGGGTCGCCCTCGTGGATGGTGTACTTCTCCACCGCGTCCTCGGTGAATTCCAGCCCGTCCGGGTAGACGCGCGTGCCGCCGTAGCGCGGGTCCACCTCCATCCGCCACTCGCCCTCGGCCACATCGCGGACGACGAGCCGTTCCGGGCGCGGCGCGTCCAGCGTCTCCGGGTAGACCACACCGAGCGGTTCGGACTGCTCGGGTTCCTCGAAGCGGATGGCGGGGTCCTCGGTGTGCCGCCGGACCGGGAGTTCGACGAGGCTGCCGTCCGCCTCCAGGGTGAAGCCCGCCGAGCCCGCCTGCGGCCAGATCCAGGGCCAGTACGAGGACGAGACGGCGAGCCGGATGCGGTGGCCGGGCGGGAAGGTGTGCCCGATGCCGTTCAGCTCGAAGGTGACGTCCTCGGTGGCGCCGGGGGTCCAGTCCTCGGTGCGGTCCCGGCCGCCCCGGGCGGCGAGGTTGAGCGCGCCGCGCGTGACGAGGGTGGAGGAGCCGTCGGGGGCGACGTCGCAGAGCCGGGCGATGGCCTGGCCGCGCGGCACGTCCATGGTGATGCGGAGGCTCACCCGGGGTCTGCCCAGGATCTCGATCGGCGCGTCGGTCACCGGGAATTCGAAGCAGAGCGACTTGGCGTCCTCGTCGCGCTGGTCCGGCGGCAGGTCGGCGTCGTTGCCGAACGGGAAGAACCGTCCGGCGTCCAGCCCGGTCTGCTGCGGCGAGTGGACGATCTGCGGCCCGCCCTGGAGGGCGTACGCGACCGGGGTGACGTTCTCCGAGGGCCAGCTGGTCTCCCCGACCCACCGGCCGGGCAGCGTCTCGTACACCGTGGCGGGCGGGTGCGACTCGCTGATCCAGGACCGCAGCAGCGGCTCCTCCATCACCCCGGTGTCCTCGTCCTTCAGGTGCTGGTCCCACCAGCGCAGGGTCTCCTGGAGGAAGCCGATGCCCGGTCCGGGCGGCAGCCCCCGGTCGGGGTACTGGTGCGACCAGGGGCCGATGATCCCGCGCACCTTCGCCGGGTCCAGGTGCTCCACCAGCCGCAGGACGGTGTCGCGGTACGGGTCGTGCCAGCCGCCGACCGCGAGGACGTTCGCCTTGATCGCGGAGTAGTCCTCGCAGACGCTGCCGTGCTTCCAGTAGGCGTCGCGGGTCTGGTGGGAGAGCCAGGTGTGGATGAAGGGGTCCACGGCTTCGAGCCGGTCCAGCCACATCTGCCGCCAGTCGTCGCCGACGTCCGCCGGGTCGGGCGGCCGGCAGACGAAGGCGAGCATGGTCGCCGCCCAGGCGTGCATGTCCACGGCGAGGACCGAGCCGCCCATGTAGTGGACGTCGTTGTCGTAGCGGTCGTCCGCCGAGCAGACCGTGACGATCGCCTTCAGCGGCTCCGGGGCCAGCGCGGCGATCTGGAGCGAGTTGAAGCCGCCCCAGGAGATCCCGAACATGCCGACCCGGCCCGAGCACCACTCCTGCTGGGCCAGCCAGTGGACGACCGCGACCCCGTCGGCGAGCTCCGTCGCGTCGTACTCGTCGCCCGGCATGCCCTCGCTGTTGCCGTGGCCGCGCACGTCCACGCGGACGGAGGCGTAGCCGTGTCCGGCGTACCAGGGGTGGCGCTGCCAGTCACGCGGCGCGGTCCAGTCGCTCAGCCGGTACGGCAGGTACTCCAGCAGGGCGGGCACGGGTTCGTCCGTGACCGGCCGCCAGATCCGGGCGTACAGCTGGGTGCCGTCCGCCAGCGGGATGTAGAGGTCCTCGCGGGTCGTCTCGTACGGGAACGCGGTCTGGATGTGCATGGGCGTACCTCAGTGGACGGGGTGCATCGTGCGCCTGAGCCAGGGGGCGGCGGCGATGACGGCCACACCGGCCACCACCGCCACGGCGCCGTTGACACCGAAGTAGGCGGGGTTGGACACCTCGCCGTACAGCTTCACGATCTGGGCCTGGATGCCGTTGGCGAGGGCCAGCGAGAGGAACCAGAGGGCCATGGTCTGGCTGGCGAACGCCTGCGGGGCCAGCTTGGTCGTCGCCGACATGCCGGAGGTCTCCAGCAGGATGTCGCCGAGCCCGAGCAGCAGATAGGAGCCGACGATCCACCAGGCGGCCATCTTGTACGTGTCGCCGGTGTGCCCGGAGGTGGGCAGGACCATCAGCAGGAACGAGAGACCGCCGAGGATGACCCCGATCGCGATCTTGTTGGAGGCGTGCGGCTGGCGCGGCCCCATCCTCGCCCAGACGGCGGCGACCACCGGGGCGAGCAGCACCTCGAAGGCGCCGAGCGCGGAGGCGTACCAGCTCGCCGGGAAGTGGAAGCCGAAGATCTCCGTACGGGCGTTGGTCGACGCGAGCAGCATCATCGTCGAGTACGCCTGGAAGAGGATGAAGTTGAACACCACGGACGCCAGGAAGAGCACCACGTACGGGCGCAGCCTGCCGCGCTCCTCGGCGGTGACGCGGGGGCTGCGGAACATCACCACGAAGTAGACGACGGGCGCGATCACCGAGATCAGGGTGAGCACGTCCACGAACCGGTCCATGGTCAGCCAGCCCGCCAGGGCCAGCGCGGTCGCCACGACCGCCACCACCACGGCCCCGGCGACGATGAGCAGGACCGCCCGGCGCATGGGTCCGGGGGCCAGCGCGTATTCGGCGGCGTGCTTTCGCCCGGCCAGGTGACGGCGGCCCGCCACGTACTGGATGAGGCCCAGCGTCATGCCGAAGGCGGCGGCCGAGAAGCCCCAGTGCCAGCTCGCGTGGTCACCGAGCCAGCCGGTGATCAGCGGGCCGAGGAAGGCGCCGATGTTGATGCCCATGTAGTACAGGGCGAAGCCCGCGTCCCGGCGCTCGTCGTCGGTCCGGTAGAGCTTGCCGACCATCGTCGCCACATTCGGCTTCAGCAGGCCCGTACCGGCGCTGATCAGGCCGAGACCGACCCAGGTCATCGCGTTGGTGGGCACCGCCATGGCGTAGTGCCCGCAGGCGATCAGGATGCCGCCGTAGAGCACCGCCCGGTACGAGCCCAGGATGCGGTCGGCCAGCCAGCCTCCGGCCACGGAGACCAGATAGACGAGCGTGCCGTACGCGGCCGAGACGGAGGCGGCGGTACCGGCCTCCATGCCCATGCCGCCGTTGGCGACCGTGTCCGCGAAGTAGAGGACCAGGATCGCCTGCATGCCGAGGAACGAGAACCGTTCCCAGACCTCCAGGCCGGACAGGGTCATCAGACCCCGTGGCTGGCCGAAGAAGGCGTGGTCGTCGGCCGGGGGCGGCTGTGCCGGTTCGGTGTCTGCTGCTGTGTGGGACAAAGCGGCAACTCCTGATCGTATGAGCTGATCCCGAACATACCGGCGGTGGCGGGAAGGCGCCCACGGTGATCCAAAGGGGACCGGATACGCTGACTTGAGTGGTGACAACGACACATCGACATTCCGTGTGATCGTCAGCAGACAGGAGATCCCCTCGTGACCGTCGTCGGGCCGTTCGGACTGAGCGTGCGGGACCAGGCTCTTGAGGCCGGTGTCCAGGCCGGTTTGGCTGCTGTCGAGTCGGGCCTGCTCGATGCCACCAAGAGCGACGTGCCCTTCATCACGGAAGCCGCCCAGCACTTGGTGCGCGCGGGCGGCAAACGGTTCCGGCCGCTCCTCGCGATGCTCGCCGCCCAGTTCGGCGACGCCGACGCCCCGGGCGTGGTGCCCGCGGCCGTCGTGGTCGAGCTGACCCACCTCGCGACGCTGTACCACGACGACGTCATGGACGAGGCCGAAGTGCGGCGCGGGGTCGACAGCGCCAATTCCCGCTGGGGCAACTCGGTCGCCGTACTGACCGGCGACTTCCTGTTCGCCCGTGCCTCGCACATACTGGCCGACCTCGGCCCGGAGGCCGTCCGCATCCAGGCGGAGGCGTTCGAGCGCCTGGTCACCGGCCAGATCCTGGAGACCGCGGGCCCGCGCGACGGCCGCGACCCGGTCGACCACTACCTCGAAGTGATGCGCGGCAAGACCGGCTCCCTGATCGCCGTCGCCTGCCGGTTCGGGGCGCTGATGTCCGGCGCCGACGACACCGCGGTGGACATCCTCACCCAGTACGGTGAACGGCTCGGCGTGGCCTTCCAGCTCGCCGACGACGTCCTGGACATCGCGTCGGACTCCCACGAGTCCGGCAAGACCCCCGGCACGGACCTCCTGGAGGGCATCCCGACCCTCCCCGTCCTCCACCTCAGGGCGCAGGCCGCGGCGCACGGCAAGGCGGACGACCTGGCCCTGGTGGAGCTGCTCGACGGCGACCTCGGCGACCCGGACCGGCTCGCGGAGGCGCTGCGGCTGCTCCGCGCCCACCCGGCGCTCGCGCAGGCCCGCCGCGACACCGTGCGGTACGCCCAGGAGGCGCGGGCGGTGCTGAAGCCGCTCCCGGAGTGTTACGCGAAGCTCGCGCTGGAAGAGATGTGCGACGCGGTGGTCCACCGCGCCGGCTGACGGACCCCGGAGCCGGTGACCGCCCAACCCCTACTGGGCGGCGGAGAAATGGCGCTCCGCCGTCATACCGAAGAGGTACACGAGGTTGCTCCCGGGGGTTGACGCTTCGGGCCGCCCGATTTGGTCAGATGGAGAACAACCACTCCTGACCAAAACGGGTGAGAATGGCGGCACGGAGTGGACGAGTGCATCCCGACGGAAGCCGCCGACCACGGAGGTAGGGCACACATGGCACCGAACGACAGCGCGGAGACCAAAGGCACGGCCGTCCGGAGGCCCGCCGGCCGCCGCAAGGCCGCGCGCTACATCGTCCCCGTAGCGGTGGCGGGGGTGGCGGCCGCGACGATCGGCCTGGTCCCGGCGCTCGCCAGCTCGGGCGACCCCGATCTGCCGAAGATCACCGCTCAGGAACTCATCGAGAAGATCGCCGCCTCGGACACCGAGCAGTTCTCCGGCACGGTGAAGATCAGCACGGACCTCGGCATCCCGTCCATGGGCGGCCTGGCCGGCTCCTTCCTGTCCGGCGCGGCCGAGGGCGGCGACGGCGGCAAGGGCGGATCGAGCGCCGACCCGCAGAGCAAGCTCACCGAGCTGGCCTCCGGTACGCACACCCTCCGGGTGGCCGCCGACGGCCCCGACAAGCAGCGCCTGTCCGTCCTGGACCAGGCCTCCGAGTACAGCCTCATCCACAACGGCGACGAGGTCTGGGCCTACGACAGCGGGTCCAACGAGGTCTTCCACGCGGACGGCAGGGGCAGGGGCGAGGCGCCGCACGGCAAGGCTCCGCACGGCAAGGAGCAGGCCGCTCCCGAGGGCGTCCCGACCACGCCGAAGGCGCTCGCCGAGGAGGCTCTGAAGGCCGCCGACGGCACGACGTCCGTCTCGGTGGACGGCACCGCGCGGGTCGCCGGGCGCGACGCGTACCGTCTGGTCCTCAAGCCCGAGCAGAAGGGCTCCACGGTCGGGTCCATCACCGTCGCCGTGGACGCGGAGAACGGCGTGCCGCTGAAGTTCACGCTGCAGCCCAGCAGCGGCGGCAAGGCGGTCGTGGACGCCGGTTTCACCTCGGTCGACTTCGGGAAGCCCGCCGCGTCCTCGTTCGCCTTCACCCCGCCCAAGGGCGCGAAGGTCACCGAGGCCGACGACGCGAAGGCCAAGGGCCACGAGAAGTCGCGGGGCGGCCTGGGCGCGTTCGAAGACGCGGAGGGCGCCGGCGCCCCGAAGGTCATCGGCAAGGGCTGGAACAGCATCGCCGAGTTCAAGACCCCCGGCGGCGCGGCGCTGCCCTCCGAGGCGTCGAAGGACGTCCCGGCCGAGGCCCAGCAGTTCCTGGACGCGCTCGGCGACAAGGTCAGCGGGAAGTTCGGCTCGGGCACGGTCTTCAAGACCCGCCTGATCAACGCGCTGATGACGGACGACGGCCGCGTCTACGTGGGCGCGGTCACCAAGGACGCGCTGGTCGCCGCCGCGAACGCGGGCTGACGCTCCTGACGCCCGCCCCGCCGTGCGTGTCGCGCGGCGGGGCGGGCGCGACCGTACGACCAGTGGGGAGCACGCATGGCAGGGCCCGACGCCGAGCCCATCGGGCAGCCCGGGGCACCCGGCACCGCACCCGTCATCGAGACGCGCGGGCTGACCAAGCGCTACCGGGGCGGCCAGCTCGCCGTGGACGGGCTGGACCTCACCGTGCCCGGCCGCAGCGTCTTCGGCTTCCTCGGGCCCAACGGCTCCGGCAAGACCACCACCATCCGGATGCTCATGGGCCTGATCGCCCCCACCTCCGGCACCGCGAGCGTCCTCGGCCGCCCCATGCCGGACGCCTCGCGCACCGTCCTGCCCGAGGTCGGCGCGCTGATCGAGGGGCCCGCGCTGTACGGGTTCCTGAGCGGCCGGGACAACCTCCTGCGGTTCGACCGGGCCGATCCGACCGCCGACCCGCGCACCCGCACGGCCCGGGTCGGGGACGCGCTGGACCGGGTCGGGCTCGCCCCGGCGGCCGGCAAGAAGGCGCGCGCGTACTCGTTGGGCATGAAGCAGCGCCTCGGCCTCGCCGCCGCCCTGCTCCGGCCGCGCCGGCTGCTCGTCCTGGACGAGCCGACCAACGGCCTTGACCCGCAGGGCATGCGCGAGATCCGCGCCCTGGTCCGGGAGCTGGCGGCGGACGGCACCACGGTCTTCCTCTCCTCCCATCTGCTGGACGAGATCGAGCAGGTCTGCACGCACGCGGCGGTGATGGCCCGGGGCCGCCTCCTGACCCAGGGCCCGGTCGCGGGCCTGGCCACGGGCAGCCACCTGGCCGTCACCACGCCGGACGCGGCGGACGCGGCGCGCGTGCTGAAGGAGCAGGGCGTCACGGGGATCACGGTGGACGGCGACCGGGTCCGCGCGGACGCCCCGCCGGGCACGGTGGAACCGGCCGATCTCAACGCGGCGCTGGTGCGGGCGGGCGTCCGGGTGCGCGCGTTCGGCGTGGAACGGGCCTCGCTGGAGGACGCGTTCGTGGCCCTGACGGGAGAGGGATTCGATGTCGCGAGTTGAAGCCGCACCCGAAACCGTGCCTGCTGGGCGCAACCCCCTCTGGACCCTCGGCATCCTCCGCTCCGAGTTCACCACCACCCTGCGCCGCTGGCGCACCCTCGCGCTGCTCGGCGTGCTGGCCGCCGTGCCCGTCCTGATCGGGATCGCCGTGCGCATCGAGACGGCGGACGGCTCGTCGGCGGGGGCCGGCGGAGGGGGCGGCGGGCCCGCCTTCCTCTCCCAGGTGACCAACAACGGGCTCTTCCTGGTCTTCGCCGCGCTCGCCGCGACGCTCCCCGTCTTCCTGCCCATGGCCGTCGGCGTCATCGCGGGCGACGCGGTCGCGGGCGAGGCCAACGCGGGGACCCTGCGCTATCTGCTCGTCGCCCCGGCCGGCCGGACGCGGCTGCTGCTCGCGAAGTACGCCGCGACGCTCGGCTTCTGCCTGGTCGCGACCCTTGTCGTGGCCGCGTCCGCGCTGGCGGTGGGCGCGCTGCTGTTCCCGGTGGGCGAGGTCACGACGATCTCGGGGACGACGATCGGCTTCGGCGAGGGCCTGGTGCGTGCGGGGGTCGTCGCGGTCTTCGTGGCGGCGTCCCTCACCGGCTTCGCGGCGCTCGGGCTGTTCGTCTCGACGCTCACGAACAGTGGCATCGCGGCCATGGCGGCGACGGTCGGCGTGCTGATCACCGTCCAGATCGTGGACACCATCCCCCAGCTGAGCGGGGTCCACCCCTACCTCTTCCCGCACTACTGGCTGTCCTTCGCGGACCTGCTGCGGGAGCCCGTCTACTGGGACCAGCTGCTGAAGAACCTCGAACTTCAGGGCCTGTACGTGGCCGTGTTCGGCTCTGCGGCCTGGGCCCGGTTCACGGCGAAGGACATCACCGCCTGACCGGGAGCCGCGCCCGTACCGTCGGCCGGCGAGCCGTCCCCCGATCGGCTCGTCGCGGCACGAACGGCACGAACGGCGCGGAAAACAGAGGGAACGAGCCGACACGGTACGTTCCGTTTCCGCCAGAGCATTGTTCGACTTGTAGCGACTCGCTGTCAATAAGGTTTGGCTCGAACAGTCCTATGCTCACCGAATGACCACATCGCCGAGTTCACTGCGCCGGAGCGAGAGCGCCCGCAGGGCGACCCTGCAAGCCGCCGTCGACCTCTGTACGGAGAGGGGCTACGGGCGGGTCACGGTCGAGGCGATCGCGGCGCGGGCGGGCGTGAGCAAGAAGACGATCTACCGCTGGTGGCCGTCGAAGAGCGCGGTGCTCCTGGAAGCCTTTACGGAGATGCTGGTCTCGGCGACTCCGTTCGTGGACACCGGGGACATCGCGAAGGACCTGCGCACCCACCTCACGGGCGCGGTGAACGTCCTCGCCGTACCCCCGTTCGGCCCGGCCTACGCGGGCATCCTCTCGGAGCTCCACCACGACGACCAGCTGGCCGAAACGGTTCGCACGCAGCTGATCGAACCCCGCTTCAACGAGGCGGTCGGCCGGCTGCGGAGTGCGCAGGAGCAGGGCCAGATCCCGCCGGACGCGGACCTGGATCTCGCGGTGGAGATGCTCTACGGCCCGCTGTACTACCGCCATGTGCTGCGCAAGCCGATGCAGGACGCGGAGGACGTGGGAAAGCTGGTGGACCACGTGCTGCGGGCGCTGAGGGCGACCCTCTAGGGCCTCCCAGGGTCTCCTGGTGCCTCAGCCGTAGAGGCGTTCCAGCACGACCGCTATCCCGTCGTCCTCGTTGGAGAGCGTCACCTCGTCGGCCGCCGCGCGCAGCTCCGGGTGGGCGTTGCCCATGGCGACGCCGTAGCCGCAGCTGCGGAACATCGGCAGGTCGTTGGGCATGTCCCCGAAGGCGATCGCGGTGCGCGGGTCGACGCCCAGCTCCTCGGCGGCGAGCGCGATCCCGGCACCCTTGTCGACGCCGTACGGCTGCAGCTCGACGGTCCCGGGGCCCGAGTGCGTCACCGTCGCGAGGTCTCCGACGACCGCGCGGGCCTCGGCGGTCAGCGCCTCGTCGCTCAGCTCGGGGTGCCGGATGAGCACCTTGATCACGGGTTCGGCCCACAGCTCGTCCCGGTGCCGGGTGCGCTGCGCGGGGAGCGTGGCGTGCGGCAGCCGGTAGCCGGGCTCGACGAGCGTGCGCCCCCCGGGCCCGTCCTGGTCGACGGCGGCGAAGACCTGGCCCACCTGAGCCTCGATCTTCCCGAGCGCGGTCCCGGCCGCCTCCCGGTCGAGCGTGACGGCCCGCACGGTGCGCCGCGCCCCGGCGTCGTACACCTGCGTCCCCTGCCCGCAGACGGCCAGCCCCTCGTACCCGAGCCCGTCCAGCAGCTCCCGTACGCCGGGCACGGGCCGCCCGGTGACGACGAGGTGGCGGGCGCCGGCCGCGCGGGCCAGGGCGAGCGAGGCGCGGGTGCGGGGGCTGACGGTGTCGTCGCCGCGCAGGAGGGTGCCGTCGAGGTCGGTGGCCACGAGGGCATATGCGGGTGGGATGGGCATGGGAGCAAGCGTAGGTGCCCGTTTCCGGAGCCTCGGCGGAGTTGTGGCGGGGCGGGGGTGTGGGGTAAGGCGTGTGCGCCCTACCAGGGCGGGCGGGTGTCGCGGAGCGCTTCCGGGGTCTGCTCGGGCAGCTTCTCGGGGCCGTCCGTGCGCAGCAGCATGCCGGGGTCGGGCTCGAAGTCCTCGTTGGGCGGTGCCGGCTGGTGGAAGCGCTCGGTGCGCGGAAGGGGGACCTCCACGAGTCGGCCCTCCTGGAGCATCCACAGCCCGAAGCAGTCGTCGTCCTGGTCGCGCAGCAGGACCTGCACCGTGAGCGGATACGGCCACGGCAGCGACTCCAGGTGCTTGAGCAGGCCCTTGCGGGCGCGCACCTTCTCCAGCTCCAGGGCCCACCCGATCCCGTAGCCCCAGTGGCCCACTATCGGAACGAAGCGGCCCCGCCACGTTCGTTCCGGATCGTCCCTGGTCAGGGGTTCCATCACTTTGTGCGCCCAGCGGGCGAGCACGATGACCTCGGCGTCTCTGCTCATGGCGAAGTATCACGGCACCCGCCTGTTCCACCGCAACGGAATTCCTCAACCTGCCGTCGCGTGAGGAGCTTTTAGGGGACGGTGAGGACGACCTTGCCCTGGTTGGCCCGGTCCTCGATCGTCGCGTGGGCGAGGGTCGCGTCCGCGAGGGGGTGGGTCGCGTGGACGGCGGGGCGGAGGCTGCCCTCCGTGTGCAGGGCCCAGAGCTCCGCGATCCAGGCGGCGTACCGCGCGGGCTGGGTGCGGGCGATGTGGGCGACCTGGAAGCCGATGACCGACTTGCCGCCGACGAGCAGGTCGTACGCCTCGATCGTGCCCCCGCCCGAGCTGTACGCGACGAGCCGGCCGCCGGGGGCGGTTGCCCGGACGGCCCGGGGGAGGAGGTCGCCGCCGACCGCGTCCAGGACGATGTCGCAGGGCTCGCCCCAGCTCTCGTCGGCGTACGTCACCACCTCGTCGGCGCCCAGCGACCGCACGAAGTCCGCCTTCGCCGGATCGCCCACGGCCGCGACGACCCGGGACGCGCCCCGGAGACGGGCGAGTTGGAGCGCCAGGTGCCCGACGCCGCTCGCGGCTGCCGTGACGAGGACCGACTCGCCCTTCTCCGGCCGCGCGGACTCCAGCGCCCCGAGCGCGACGACCCCGCTGCGGACGAGCGCGACGGCGTCCTGGGCGGTGGCCCCGGCGGGGACGGCCGACGCCATGGCCTGGCTCAGCAGGGCGTATTCGGCGTACCCGTGCCCGAAGCAGAGACCGGTGACCCGGTCGCCGACGGCGTGCGCGCCCGCGCCGTCCCCGAGCGCCACCACCTCCCCGGCGATCTCGCCGCCGAGCGGGATGGGCTGCGCGCTCTCGCGGACTTTGCGCACCACCGGGAGGGTGACGCCGACCGCCTCGACCTTGACGAGGAGTTCGCCGGGGCCGGGCGTGGGCACGGGCACGTCCTCCTCGAACAACACCTCGGGCCCGCCGCTGTGTTCGTACCGAATGCGCCGCATGGCGATGACCTCCGACCGGCCGGGGTTCGTTGGGAATCCCAACGGTATGCGGAAAGTCGTGGGGAAGTCCAACGATTCCTGGATACGATGCGAGGCATGGCAGACAAGGCAGCAGCGACGACGGCCCCGAGCCGCATCCGCCCGCTCCCGAGCTGGCTCCTGGGCCGGGCGGCCGCGCGGGGCCGGTCCCTGGTGGCGGATGCGCTGGCCGCGCACGGCATGAAGATGTGGCACCACGTGGTGCTCGCAGCGGTCGAGGACCTGGAACCCGTCGCCCAGGCGGACCTGGGCCGCGCGGTCGCGCTCGACCCGAAGGACCTGGTCGGCATCCTGAACGACCTTCAGGAGGAGTCCCTGATCGTCCGCGCCCCGGACCCGAAGGACCGCCGCAAGAACGCGGTCAGCGTGACGGAGGCGGGGCGCCGCCGCCTGGAGGAGTGCACGGCGGCCGGCGACCGCGCCAACGCGGAACTCCTGGCCCCGTTGACCCCGGACGAGCGGGTCCGCTTCCTGGACATGCTGCGCCGGATCAGCGGGGCCGGACGAGCCTAGACCGCGCCGAACCCGCCGCCCTTGACGCCCGCCACGAAGGCGGTGAACGCGGCGGCGCGGAGGGGGAGGGCGGGCCCGTCCGGGACCTTGGAGTCCCGGACGGGGATGGTGCCGGTGGTGGCGGCGAGGTTGGTGGCGACCGAGACGCATTGGCCGCCGTTCTCGCTGTACGACGAGGTGCACCAACGGGGGGATTCGGTGGCCATGGGGCTTCCCTTCGTAGGGCGGATCAGAGGGTGTTGAACCCGCCGTCCTTGATGCCCGTCACGAAGGCTGCGTATGCGTTGGCGCGGAGGCCGAGGGAGGGGCCGGTCGGGTTCTTGGAGTCCCGGACCGGAACGGTGCCGGTGGCCGGAACCAGGTTGGTGGCGACCTGGACGCACTGGCCGCCGTTGTCGCTGTACGAGGAGGTGTACCAGCGGGGGGATTCGGTCGTCACGATGTGCCCTTTCGTAATTGCCTGATCATGGCCACGGACGCCTCTTGAGACAGCGCTACGGCCTGAAGCTGATGGTAGGCCGTCAACACCGGCAGTACGGACGTGCTTTCACGGTCTAGATGACCTTGAGTTTGGGACTCGGCGTAGCAGACCACGGACCGATCCGGAAGGGTCAGGAGAGTGACGGGCAGATTGAAGGTCCGACGTTCTCCTATCTCGTACGGGGCGATCTGGAGCAGCGTGTTGGGCAGCTCGGCGAACTCGATCAGCCGCTCCAACTGGGCGTCCATCACGGCCGAACCGCCCACGGGACGCCGGATGCAGCTCTCGTCCAGGGTGACGAACAGCATGGGCGGCTTGGGGCGCACAAGGGCTGCCTGCCTTTCCGCCAGGACCGCGACGCGCTCATCGGCTTGCTCCTGGGCGATTGCTCCGCGCTGCACCGCGCTGTTGGCCAGCACCCGTGCGTACTCCGGGGTTTGAAGCAGGCCCGGGATGATCCCGATCTCGTACAGCCGGAGTTCGACTGCCCGCCCCTCGTGTCCCACGTACTGCGGGAAGCCCTCCAGCAGCGATCCGTTCCGGATCTCCCGCCACGCGCTTTCGAACGTGTCAGTGGTTTCCTGGATGCCGAACGCCGCGTCAGCTTGGCGTGAGAAACGGAGCGTTGGCATCTTGCGACCAGTTTCCACGGCCGAGATGTGCGTACTGGAGTAGCCCGTGCGTTCGGCCAGGTTCTCCTGTTTCCACCCCCGACCCTCGCGCAAGCTGCGGATACGCGCGCCGAAGGCGGCCTGCGGGCTGCTGTCCGGCTCTAACTCCTTGCGGTTCAAGGGGCGTCACCGACCTTTCGTTCGCAAGTGACACGTTGAACAGGCCCTGACTCTAGGCCACGCTGAGTCCGCTTGGTAGTGGAATGACTACGGAGAGGAACATCTATGCCCGTAGAGGAGCAGGTTCCGGCCATCGGAACGATCGTCGTGGACGTGGGGCGCTGGGAACAGCCGCTGGTGGGGGAGTTCCGAGGGGTCGCCGGCCCCTACTGGACCCTCCGGTCGCCCAGGGGCGGCACCGAGTGGGAGGTGCGGCCCGAGCACACCCGGGACGCGACCCCCGCCGAACGGCTCGCCGCGCGCACCGCGAGGGAGAACGCGCGGAGCCGGGGCGAGGTCGCGTGAGCACGCCGGGGGAACCCGAACCGTGCCGCACGTGCCAGGAGTTCGACCTCGCGGAGGCCGTCGCCCGGAGCGAGCGGGACGGGAGCCGGGAGACGGACGCCCGGGTGCTGCGCAGGCGGCACGTGGAGGCGGAGCACGCGGGGATCAGCCCCACGTCTTCCCGGCGGGTTCCTTGATCGTGCGGTTGATGCGGTTGACGAAGGGCGCTTCCGGCCGGCCGCAACCTACGGCCGGAAAGATCGTTTGTCCCACGGTACGAGGGCCCGCCTGCCCAGTCATCGAGGCGGAGGGCTCTCCGTGCCGGAGTACGGACAAAGTGTCGAACCCAGAGGAGCCAATCTTGTTTGCCTGGACGTCCATTCTTACGCGCGGTGCCGTGTCGCTCTGCGCGAGCGCCGCACTGGTCACGGCCGTTGGCGCCCCGGCCGGAGCCGACGTACCTGCCGTCGGTACGACCTTCCAGATCAAGACGGCCTTCGACGGTGCCATGCTGTGTGTCTCCTCAAGGGAAGCCGACGCGATCACGTACGCGCTCGTCCCGTGTGACAGCACGGACTCGGCACAGCGGTGGCAGCTGACTCCCAACGGCTCAGCCATCAAGAGCCTGTCCACCGGGAAGTGCCTGGCAAGCGGATCGATCGAGCGGTCCCTCTGCCGCAGTCCCTACGGCCACGCGTGGCAGGAGGACAAGAACGGCCGGGTCTCCCGCCAGGAGGACAACTCCATCACCAGGACGTACTGGTCCCCGTTCAAGCACAACAGCCACGGGAACGTCCTGGGGTTCCAGGTACGCGGCAACGGCACGACGCCTGAGCAGGCCGGCTTCTTCGCCTTCGACCCGATCGCGAACCCGCGGTAGAACCCAGGCACACCACCCGCCCGCCCGTCCGGGACCGAACGTTCCACAGCCCCGGACGGGCCTACCGCGCAGCGCTGTCGAACCCGCTCTCTCAGAGGGTGAGGACGCTTCGCAGGGTGAGGCCGGTTCCTACGGTGAGGACGGCGAGAGCGGTGAGGAGGGTCGTATACCGGGTGTAGCGGCGCAGGGAGGGCAGGCGGCGTTCGCCCAGGGCGACCATTCTGGTTCCGCTGCCGGAGAGCAGCAGGCCGGCGGCGGTCAGGGTGAGGGCCATTCCGGCGCCGTAGCCGATGACGAGCAGGACGCCGAAGTACGTGCGGCTGAGTGCGATGGCGCCGAGCAGGACGACGAGCGCGGAAGGGCTGGGTACCAGGCCGGCCGCGAGTCCGACGCCGAGGAGGGCGGGCAGGCCGGTGCGGCGCGCCGCCCCTCTTTTGTGGGTGTCGGCCTCGTGCGTGTGGTCGCTGTGGTCGTGTGAGTGGCCGCTGCCGTGACTGTGCGCGTGCGCGTGCGCGGCGTGCGCATGGGCGTGGTCGTGCTGGTGTGCGTGAGTGTGTCCGTGGTGCCAGTGAGCCGGTGGCCGTCCGGTTCGCAGGGACCGTACCGCCGTTGCCGCCAGCACCATTCCCAGGACCGCGATCAGCGCGCCGCTGAGTGCCCCCAGCCATCCGAGCAGCCGCTCGCCGACGAGTCCGCCGCCCGCGGTGAGGATCAGGCCCATGGCCAGGACACCGGCGGTGTGGGTGGCCGTGACGGTTGTTCCGACCGCGAGCGCGGCGCGGAGGCCGCCTTCCCGGCGGGCCAGACAGGCGGCGACAACGAGTTTGGCGTGGCCGGGCAGTGCCGCGTGGCCCGCGCCCAGGAGCAGGGTCAGCACCACGGCGAGGAGCCCCATCGGCCAGGTGAGATCCCGGCTCGCCGTCAGAGCGGTGAGCCGGTGTTCCAGTGCCGGGAAGAGCACGGCGCCGCGGTCCGCGGCCTGAGCCGCCGCGTTCTCACCCGGCGCCAGCGCCCCGGGGGCTCCGTGAGCGGCGGTTCCGTCCGCCGCCGGTTCCGTACGCAGTTCCGCCCCGACCACCTCCAGGGGTGGTTCGTCCCCGGCACGGGGATAGTGGCGCAGCACGTCACTCGGGCTCTTCGTGGGAACCGACGATTCAGCCAGCCGTACGCCGCCATCGGCGACGGCGGTGACCTCCTTCCAGCCGGTCCGCGACGCATCCGCTCCCGAGGTGAAGGAGACGGTGGTGCTCCGGGAGAGGTCGGCGTCGGCCCCCAGGGCGCAGGTCAGCCGGGCGACGGGAAGTCCCGCCGCCCCCTTCCCGTACGTCAGGGTGGAGCGGCCCACCGTCCAGACGATGGGCTCGTCGCCCACCGTGACGCGGGTGCGGTCGGCGAGCCGGGAGCACCGCTCGGCCGCCCGGCCCGCCGCTTCGGCCGGGGAGATCATGCCGTTGTGATCGGTGTCGGTGGCTTCCCAGTCCTGCGCGGTGGGGATCTCCGCGCTGTCGACGACGGCGGTGTCCTGGATCCGGTCGTGCGACATGCGCAGGCCGTCATGGTGGTTGACGCTGAAGTTGCCCAGCGGGTGGGCGTGGGCCATCGGTGCCGAGGCCAGACCGAACAGCACCAGCACAGGCACCGCGACGGTCGCCGCACGACGTGGAACATTCATCGACTACTCATCCGGGTCGGGGCGGTACAGGGAGAGGAACGGGTTCAGGGCGGCGGACTCGCGTAGATGACGGGTGCCTTCCGGCAGGGCGAGTGCTCGCTCGATCGTGCCGAGGTGGTGGAGGAACAGGGCGTTCTTCCATCCGGTCGCGACGGCCCGGCGGGCATAGGTGAGGGCCTCGGTGTTCCGCCCAGCACGGTGCAGCGCCCATCCGAGTGCGTCGGCGACGATGACGCTGTGCGCGTGCTTCCACTCCCTGCGCGCGAGCTCCACCGCCACGTCCGGGTCGTCGTGGTCGGCCGCGTAGAGGATGAGATGGGGGTCGACCGGGCCGTCGTCCGCGTCGGCCATCCGCAGTTGCGCGGACAGGGCGGCCTTCTCGCTGCCCCGGCCGGACCCGTCGGCCTCTCGCCGAAGGTCCAGCGCCTCCAGCAGGAACTGGGGCGACGGCGTCCGTTCGGCGAGCCGTGAGTACAGCGTGAGTGCCTTACTCGTGTACCCACGTGCGGCAGCCACCCGGGCGATCCCGGACATCCCGTAGGGATGGTCGGGTACGGCGGCCAAGGCGCGCTGGTAGTGCTGTTCCGCCCGGTCCACCTTGCCGAGTGACCAGTCGAGGTCGCCCAGGCGGGCTTCGGTGAAGGCTCGTTCGTCCGGTGAGACCGCGCTGTCCCGTGCTCTCTGGAGGGCGATGGCCGCGTCCTCGGGCCTTCCGTTGGTCTCCAGGTCGTAGGCGGCTCTGCTGTAGGCGGCGGTGGCCGGGGCGATGTCGAGCATCCGCTGTACGGCGGCCCGCGCCTGGGGATAGTGCCCGAGCTGGATCTCGGCATCCGCCAGTACGGCGTACCCGTCGGCCCGGTCGGGTGCCATGCGGGTGGCGCGCAGTCCGTACGCGCGCCCCTGACTGAACTCGTGCCGGGCGTTGGCGAGCAGTCCCTGGCCCGTCACGGCACCGTAGTTGTCCGTGGGGTCCAGGGCGAGGGAGCGGTGCAGTGCCTTGTCGGCGCCGTCGAGCCGACCCGCGTCGAGGGTGGTACGGGCCTGTTCGATCTCGGCGCGCGCCAGGCCGGCCCAGACGGCCGGGTTCTCGGGGTATGCCGCGGTCGCCCTGCGGGCGGTGTCGACCGGGTTGATCCGGGCGTCGGGGGCGGCCGCGGGCGGGGCGGCGGTCCGCGGCCGGGGTGTGCCGGGACCGAGGTAGACAAGTCCCGCCACACACCCGGCCACGGCCGCCGCCCCGCCGGCGGCGGTGATCAGACGCCTCACGGGCCCGCGTGCGGGAGGTTGATGTACGGGAAAACGCTCTGGGCGTCGGCGGGTTCGAGGCCGACGACCGGCTTCGGGAGCAGCCCCGCGGCGGACGGCCCGGCGGGCTCGCCCTCCAGCATCCGGATCAGCGGCACGTCGATGTTGTCGTTGAGCCGCCGCCCGTTCGGGAATCCCTGCGGATCCCCGTCGAGGACACCGAATGCCTTCGGGTCGGTGCTGACGGGAGTACTGAGGTTCAGGCGCAGTTCCTCGGCGAGCACGATGCGCGTGACATCGGCGTCGGCGTTCATCGCGTGGGTGTTGAGGTCGAAGCCGAACCCGGCCCCGTTGTCCTTGCCGATGCCCTTCATGAAGAGGGCCTGGATGTCGTGACGCGGGGTCGCCGGCGCTGGACGGCCCTGTGCCCGCTCGATCCGGTGCGGCGGTACGGGGTCGAGCGTCACGGCCAGGAAGTCCTTCTCCAGGTGGTCGTCCTTCGGCGCGCGGGCCTGATAGCGGTCCTCGGGCCCGCCGGGTTCGGCCAGCCCGATGGTGGAGCCGAACAGCGCGAACGCCACATGCGGGGCGCCCTGTCGGGAGACCTGTCGGAAGACGGGTGCCTGCTGCGCGAGGCCGCGCTCCAGGTTCGCGCCCTGCCGGGAGACGGATGCCCACACGCCGACGACCGGATTGCGGTCGGGGTCACCGTTCAGGGCGACCTCGCTCTTGGGGACCTGCAGGACCAGGCTGTTCACGTTCAGCGCCGACAGCGGCTGGGCGTCGGGCAGCCATCCCGGTACCGGGCCGCGGGTGCCGACCGTGTACAGGCCGAATACCTGGGTGTCGACCTTGAACGATTCCGCCGCCTGTGTGGCCACGGTCCGTCCGCCACCGGGAAGTTGACGGACCGCCTGGGCGCGCAGCCTGCCGTAGTCGGGCATCAGCGCCCGGCCCGTGTCGGTGGGGGAGGCGATGGCGTCCTTCAGCAGTGTCCGGACGGCGCCGCCCGCCGCGACTTTCTCCAAGGTGTACTTCTGGCGTACCCGCAGCGACGCGTCGTCGAGCGAGTTGACCGGCAAGGGCCCGACCTTGGGCCCTTGCCCGAAGGGCCTGCGGTCCTCGTCCCTGAAGGTCCAGCGGTAGGTGGTGTCCGCCGCCCCGTCACCATCGGCGTCCGTGTGGATCTCGTACCGGGCTCCGGTCGCGAAGGGGTAGTCGACCAGTGCGTTGGCCGCGGTGCCGGGCACTTGGAAGGGGCGGACGTTCGCGATGAGCGTCACCATGTCCGCGTCTTCCGGGCTGGTGAAGGCATACACGTCGGTCAGGTCCGCCGGGGAGTCGAGCACGGCCGATGGGGCGTCAATGTGCCCGCCCGCCTCGCTGGTTCCCGCGAACTGCCCCGACAGGGCTGCGGCGGTGAGTGCCACCGTGGTGGCGGCCCAAAGAGCGAGCCGCAGGCGATGCGGAGGGCGGGGTGCGGACGTTCTGGGAGTTCCCGGCACGTGTGTTCTCCAAGGGCTGCGAGGGGGCGGAGGTCACCCCGGACAACGCGCGAAGTGATCTTGAGGTGATCGTTGCGCGGCACGCATCCACTCCTCGAATGACTCTTTCCCCCGGACGGCCTAACGGGCGGTTTTCCGCGTCGCACAACCATGCATCCTCGGACATACTCTCCCGGGAAGTCGATCTTCGACCGCGTCGATGCCCGCCGTTGAACCCGGGCGCCCCCGGACCTGTCGGGCCTTCCCGGGGCGAGTTCCGACGCCTTCCTCACCCCTCACAGACTGGAAACGCTCCATGCGTATGCGTGCACTGCGCCGTCTCACCGTCCTCGCCACCGTGACCGCGCTCTCCGTACCGATCGGCCTGGCCTCGGCCGGAGCGGCCGCCCAGCCGCCGGCCCACACCGCCAGGACCGCGGCCGCCGACCCGCTGCCCGGCGCCTACATCTCCCCTTGGGGCGACGCCCACGTGGCGATGAGCGACGAGATGCTGAGCTGGATGGAGCGCGAAGGCATCACCCTGTCGGCCGTGAGCCCCTTCGTGATGGACGACGACAACCGCGGATTCAGCATGCTGATCGGCACCACGGCCGGCGACGGCCTCGACTCCAAGGGGCGCATCTACTACCCCGGTGGCATCGAGTTCCACCACGCCGCATCCGGCAGGACGATCACCCTGACGCCCTCGTACATCCGCGTCATGCCGACCCCCGGCTACTCCGCGTCTGTCGCGGTCGACGGCCACGCGTACTCCGAGGAGATCATGGTCGCCGACTCCGTCTACACCGAAGTCATGACCGGCGCCCGGCCCAGCCCCACCGGCTTCCGCGTGAAGAACGTACGCGGCTACGTCTCCCAGGACTTCGCCGATCTCTTCGCCTCGGTCACCGGAGCCACGCCCCCTCGCGTCGGCAGCCTCTGGGGCACGCTGACGCCCAACTTCGACTACATCCCCGGCAAGGCGCAGCCCGCGCCGTTCCCGACCTTCCCGTAAGCAACCCGGCCCCCAGTGATGCGTCCGCCCCGTCGAGCTATTCGGCGGGGCGGAACGACGGAACGGCCTTTCTTCCCGCGCACCCGCTCAACGCAGGGTGCACGCGGTCCCGGGCGAGGAAGCGTGGAGGACGGGTGGGTGTCTCCCCCAGGTTCGTCGGGGTCGGCCCCTTCCGGGGGCGGCGAACCACCCCGGCCCCTGCTCACTCCACGCAGAATTCGTTGCCCTCGGGGTCCGTGAGCACCGTCCAGCGGCCCCCCGGCTCGTCGACCTCGCGCTCGACCTTCGCGCCCAGGCCGACCACCCGCGCCACCTCGGCCTCGCGGCGCTCCCGGCCCGCGTGGAGGTCGAGGTGGAGGCGGTTCTTGACGGTCTTCGGCTCGGGGACGCGCTGGAAGAGCAGCCGGCGGCCGTGTCCGGCGCCGCTCTCCTCGTCGTACGGGTCGTCGGGGTGCCGGAGCGCCGCCAGGTCGAGCCAGGCGCGGCGGCCGTGCGCGGTGGTGGTGAGCGCTTCGGGTACGGCCCCGGCGCCCAGGAGCTTTTCGATGAGGGGGCTGTTGTCCTCGATCTCGTAACCGAGGGCCTGGGACCAGAAGCCGGCCTGCGCGTGCGGGTCGGCGGCGTCGATGACGACTTTCCACTCAAGGGTCATGACCGGCATTCTGTCCCGGCGCCGGGGCTTTTGCCGGGTGATACGTCGATTCGTTCCGCGCCCGCCGGCGCGGCCGTCGCCGTCGCGGCCAGCCGGGCCGCCTGCGCCTGGGCCCGGTTGCGGCGGGCGGTCCGCAGCGCGTCCCAGGTGAGGACGATCAGCGCCGCCCACACCAGGGCGAACCCGGCCCACCGCTCCGGCGGCATCGCCTCGTGGAAGTAGGCGACGCCCAGCAGGAACTGGGCGATCGGGGTCATGTACTGGAGCAGTCCGATGGTCGAGAGCGGGATGCGGATCGCGGCGGCCCCGAACAGGATCAGCGGCACGGCCGTGACGACACCGGTCGACGCGAGGAGCGCGGTGTGGCCGACGCCCTCGGAGGTCAGCGTCGAGGTGCCCTGCGCACCGAGCCAGATCAGATAGCCGAGCGCGGGCAGGAAGAGCACGGCGGTCTCGACGGTGAGCGATTCCAGGCCGCCCATGTCGACCTTCTTCTTGACCAGCCCGTACGTCGCGAAGGAGAACGCCAGGATCAGCGAGATCCAGGGCGGCTTCCCGTACCCGATGGCCAGGACGAGCACCGCCACGACGCCGGTGGCGACCGCCGCCCACTGCGCCGGGCGCAGGCGCTCCTTGAGGAGGAGGACGCCCATGGCGATGGTGACCAGCGGATTGATGAAGTAGCCGAGGGACGCCTCGACCACATGGCCGCTGTTCACGGCCCAGATGTACAGGCCCCAGTTGACGGTGATCGTGCATGCCGCGACGGCGAGCATCCCCAGCTTGCGCGGCTGCCGCAGCAGCGGGCCGATCCAGGACCAGCGGCGCAGGACCAGCAGCAGGACCGCCACCACGCCGAGCGACCACACCATGCGGTGGGCCAGGATCTCGACCGCCCCGGCCGGTTTCAGCAGCGGCCAGTACAGCGGGACGATGCCCCACATCCCGTACGCGGCGAAGCCGGAGAGGAGTCCGGCCCGTTGCTCATTCGTCCCCTGCACGGGCCCCTCCTGGTGGGTGGCTGTCGTACGACCCTCAACCACATGAAGGTAGCGCCGCCGGGGTCCCGGTGTCATGTCCGTATCGACAGACGGTCATGACACCGGGCGGGGTGCGGGTCAGCGCGCGGCGACCGCGGCGGCGACGGTGTCGGCGACCGGGGTCGTCGGGCGGCCGATCAGGCGGGCCAGGTCGCCGCTGGTGCCGGCCAGGCGCCCGCGCCGGACGGCCTGGTCCACGTCGACCAGGATCGCCGCGAAGCCCTCGGGCAGCCCGGCGCCGGTCAGGATCTCCTGGTGGACGGCGGCCGGGACGTCGTTGTGGGCGATCTCCTTGCCGGTGGCCTTCGCGACCAGCGCCGCGTAGTCGGCGTAGGACAGGGCGGTGTCGCCGCTCAGCTCGTACGCGCGGTTGAGGTGGCCCTCGCCGGTCAGGACGGCCGCAGCGGCGGCCGCGTAGTCGTCGCGGGTGGCGTAGGCGATGCGGCCGTCTCCGGCGCTGGCGACGACCGCGCCGTGCTCCAGGACCGGGGCCAGGTTCTCGGTCTGGTTCTCCGTGTACCAGCCGTTGCGCAGGAAGGTGTACGGCAGGCCGGAGTCCAGGATCAGCTGCTCGGTGGCCTTGTGCTCGTCGGCGAGCAGGAAGTCGGCGTCGGGTCCGCCGAGGATGCCGGTGTACGCGAGCTGGGCGACGCCCGCCGCCTTGGCCGCGTCGATGACCGCGGTGTGCTGGGCGACGCGGCTGCCGACCTGGTTGCCGGAGATGAGGAGGACCCGGTCGCCGGCGTGGAAGGCGTCCGCCAGGGTCTCGGGGCGGTCGTAGTCGGCGATGCGCAGCTCGACGCCCCGGGCGGCGAGGGCGGCGGCCTTCTCCCTGTCGCGGACCACGGCGGCGACCTCGGAGGCGGGGACGGTGGCCAGCAGGTGCTCGACGACGAGACGGCCGAGTGCTCCGGTGGCTCCGGTGACGACGATGCTCATGGGGGGTTCCTCCTCGTTTGTTCGCTTCGTTCTCGCACACCACCTTACGGAATGCGCTAACTAAAGGAAAGTGCGCTGGTCAGCGCATGTAAAAGCGCGCCGGACCCGCCCCTCATGGGCAGGTCCGGCGCGCTCTCGCGTGACGGGCGGAGATCTCAGCCGACGACCGTCCAGGTGTCGTTGCCGGCGAGCAGTGCGGCCAGGTCGCCCTTGCCGTGCCGATCCACGGCGGTGTCGAGCTGTTCCGCCATCGTCGTGTCGTAGACCGGGCGCTCCACGCTGCGCAGGACGCCGATCGGCGTGTGGTGCAGGGTGTCCGCGTCGGCGAGCCGGGACAGCGCGAAGGCTGTCGTGGGGCTCGGGGCGTGCGCGTCGTGGACGAGGATCTGCGACTTGTTGTCCTCGGTGACGGCGACGACCTTGAGGTCGCCGGTCAGCGAGTCCCGTACGACGCCCTTCGCACCGTCCGCGCCGAAGACGATCGGCTGCCCGTGCTCCAGGCGGATCACCGCCTCCTGGGCCTGGTCCTTGTCCTTGAGGACCTCGAAGGCGCCGTCGTTGAAGATGTTGCAGTTCTGGTAGATCTCCACCAGCGCCGTGCCCGGGTGGTCGGCGGCGGCGCGCAGCACGCCGGTGAGGTGCTTGCGGTCGGAGTCGACGGTGCGGGCCACGAATGACGCCTCCGCGCCGATCGCCAACGAGACCGGGTTGAACGGCGCGTCGAGCGATCCCATGGGGGTCGACTTGGTGATCTTGCCCAGCTCGGAGGTGGGCGAGTACTGGCCCTTGGTCAGTCCGTAGATCCGGTTGTTGAAGAGCAGGATCTTGAGGTTGACGTTGCGGCGCAGCGCGTGGATGAGGTGGTTGCCGCCGATGGAGAGCGCGTCGCCGTCGCCCGTGACGACCCAGACCGACAGGTCGCGCCGCGAGGTGGCCAGGCCGGTCGCGATGGACGGGGCGCGGCCGTGGATGGAGTGCATCCCGTACGTGTTCATGTAGTACGGGAAGCGGGACGAGCAGCCGATGCCGGAGATGAAGACGATGTTCTCCTTCGCCAGACCGAGATCGGGCATGAAGCCCTGCACGGCGGCGAGGACGGCGTAGTCGCCGCAGCCGGGGCACCAGCGCACTTCCTGGTCGGACTTGAAGTCCTTCATGGACTGCCTGGTCTCGGCCTTCGGCACGAGCTGCAGCAGTTCGTTCGTCTCAGGCATCGATGGCCTCCTCAAGAGCGGTGGCGAGCTGCTCGGCCTTGAACGGCATGCCGTTGACCTGGTTGTAACTGTGTGCGTCCACCAGGTACTTGGCGCGGATGAGCATGGCCAGCTGGCCGAGGTTCATCTCGGGGACGACCACCTTGTCGTAACGCTTCAGCACCTCGCCCAGATTCCTGGGGAAGGGGTTGATGTGGCGCAGATGGGCCTGGGCGATGGTCCGCCCCGAAGCGCGCAGCCGCCGCACCGCCGCCGTGATCGGCCCGTACGTCGAACCCCAGCCCAGCACGAGGGTCTTGGCCTCTGCGGGGTCGTCGACCTCCAGGTCCGGGACCTCGATGCCGTCCACCTTGGCCTGGCGGGTGCGGACCATGAAGTCGTGGTTGGCGGGGTCGTACGAGATGTTGCCGGTGCCGTCCTGCTTCTCGATGCCGCCGATGCGGTGTTCGAGACCGGGCGTGCCCGGGACCGCCCACGGGCGCGCCAGCGTCTGCGGGTCGCGTTTGTAGGGCCAGAACACCTCGGTGCCGTCGGCCAGTTCGTGGTTCGGGCCGCCCGCGAACTGGACGCGCAGATCGGGCAGCTGGTCGAGCTCCGGGACGCGCCAGGGCTCGGAGCCGTTGGCGAGGTAGCCGTCGGAGAGCAGGAAGACCGGGGTGCGGTAGGTCAGGGCGATCCGGGCCGCGTCCAGCGCCGCGTCGAAGCAGTCGGCGGGGGTGCGGGGGGCGACGATGGGGACCGGGGCCTCGCCGTTGCGCCCGTACATCGCCTGGAGCAGGTCGGCCTGCTCGGTCTTGGTGGGCAGCCCCGTCGAAGGCCCGCCGCGCTGGATGTCCACGATGAGCAGCGGCAGTTCGAGCGAGACGGCGAGCCCGATGGTCTCCGACTTCAGCGCCACACCCGGCCCCGACGTCGTCGTCACGGCGAGCGAACCGCCGAAGGCGGCGCCCAGCGCGGCACCGATGCCCGCGATCTCGTCCTCGGCCTGGAAGGTGCGCACGCCGAAGTTCTTGTGCTTGCTCAGCTCGTGCAGGATGTCCGAGGCCGGCGTGATCGGGTACGAGCCGAGGTAGACCGGCAGGTCGGCCTGGCGGCCCGCGGCGATCAGCCCGTACGACAGGGCGAGATTCCCCGAGATGTTGCGGTAGGTGCCGGTGGGGAACGCCTGCGAGGCCGGCGCGACCTCGTAGCTGACGGCGAAGTCCTCCGTCGTCTCACCGAAGTTCCACCCCGCCCGGAAGGCCGCCACGTTCGCCTCGGCGATCTGCGGCTTCTTCGCGAACTTCGCCCGCAGGAACGCCTCGGTCCCCTCGGTCGGCCGGTGGTACATCCAGGACAGCAGCCCGAGCGCGAACATGTTCTTCGAGCGCTCGGCCTCCTTGCGGGAGAGCCCGAACTCCTTCAGCGCCTCGATCGTGAGCGTGGTCAGCGGCACCGGATGGACGTTGTACGCCTCCAGCGAGCCGTCCTCCAGCGGGTTGGTCTCGTACCCCACCTTCGCCATCGGCCGCTTCGTGAACTCATCGGTGTTCACGATGATCTCGGCCCCGCGCGGTACATCGGCGATGTTCGCCTTCAGTGCCGCCGGGTTCATCGCGACCAGCACGTTCGGTGCGTCGCCCGGGGTCAGGATGTCGTGGTCGGCGAAGTGCAGCTGGAACGACGAGACCCCCGGCAGGGTGCCTGCGGGGGCGCGGATCTCGGCGGGAAAGTTCGGCAGCGTGGAGAGGTCGTTCCCGAAGGACGCCGTCTCCGAGGTGAACCGGTCACCCGTCAGCTGCATCCCGTCACCCGAGTCACCCGCGAAGCGGATGATCACCCGGTCCAGACGGCGGACTTCCTTCTCACCGCTTCCCGCGGCTGCGGACTGGGGGGCGCGCTGCCCCCCTACGAGCGCCTCGTCGGCCTGCTCGGCTGTGCTACTGACCTGGCTGGTCACGTACTGGACCTCCCTCGGACGGCGGCTCGGAACCGTCCGGCCCGCCGGAGGTCCCCCGCTCACCCTACGTCCGTAAGGGTCGCCTTCCTCGGGCAGATCACATGATGGACGGCATTTTGAGACACTGTGATTCTGGATGCTGAGACGTTTCCCGGCGCTGCTCCGTCATGATCCACCAGCCGCCCGGCTCCCCGTCGGACCCGCGCCCGGGGCGGTGGGGCCGTGTCAGGAGTTCGGACGCGTCAGGAGTTCAGATACGTCAGCACGGCGAGCACCCGGCGGTGGTCGCCCTCGCTCGGGGCCAGGCCCAGCTTCTGGAAGATGTTGCTGACGTGCTTCTCGACCGCTCCGTCGCTCACCACCAGCTGCTTGGCCACCGCGGAGTTCGTACGCCCCTCCGCCATCAGGCCCAGCACCTCGCGCTCACGCGGCGTCAGCCCGGCCAGCACGTCCTGCTTCCGGCTGCGGCCCAGCAACTGCGCCACCACCTCCGGGTCCAGCGCGGTCCCGCCCTGGGCCACCCGGACCACCGCGTCCACGAACTCCCGGACCTCGGCGACCCGGTCCTTCAGCAGATAACCGACGCCCCGGCTGGACCCGGCCAGCAGCTCGGTGGCGTACTGCTCCTCCACGTACTGCGAGAGGACCAGCACCCCGATCCCCGGGTAGTCCCGGCGCAGCCGCACCGCCGCCCGGACGCCCTCGTCGGTGTGGGTCGGCGGCATCCGCACGTCCGCGACGACGACGTCGGGCAGCGCGCCCTCCCCGTCGAGGTCGCCGATCGTCTTGATCAGCGCCTCCGCGTCCCCGACACCCGCCACGACGTCATGCCCGAGATCGGTCAGCAACCGGGTCAGCCCCTCCCGGAGCAGTACCGAATCCTCGGCGATGACCACGCGCACCCTGTCCTCCACCACGACGCTGTTTCCCCCACTGCTGCTCGCTCGCCGGCACGGTCCGTACGCCGTCCAGCATCCCAGTAACGGCAGTGACGTCGCGAGCGTTCGCGGGGTTGACCTGAAGTGGTGCCGTGCCGTGCCGTGGATCCGCGGTCAGCCGCGCCAGGGCAGCTCCGCCGTGATCTTCGTCGGGCCGCCCACCGGCGAGTCGACCACCAGGACCCCGTCGACGGCGTCCAGCCGCTCGGTGAGACCGGCGAGCCCGCTGCCCGACGCCGGGTCGGCGCCGCCGCGTCCGTTGTCGGTCACCTGGAGCAGGAGGCGGTCCTCCGTGCGCCACACGTCGACCGAGGCGCGGGTGGCCCCGGAGTGCTTGCTGACGTTCTGGAGGAGTTCGGAGACCGTGAAGTACGCGATGCCCTCGATGGCCTGCGCGGGCCGGTACGGGAGGTCCACCTCCACGGTGACCGGCACGGTGCAGCGCGAGGCGACGGCGGAGAGCGCCGCGTCGAGGCCGCGGTCGGTGAGGACGGCGGGGTGGATGCCGCGGGCGAGGTCGCGCAGTTCCTGGAGGGCGACCTTCACCTCGCCGTGCGCCTCGTCCACCATCTGCGCGGCGGCCTCCGGGTCGTCGGTCAGCTTCTCCTTCGCGAGGCCCAGGTCCATGGCGAGGGCGACGAGGCGGGCCTGCGCCCCGTCGTGGAGGTCCCGCTCGATGCGGCGGAGGTCGGCGGCGGCCGTGTCCACGACGACACCCCGGTCGGACTCCAGCTCCGTGACGCGCTCCGCCAGCCGGGACGGGCTCAGCAGGCCCGCCACCATCAGCCGGTCGACGGTCGCCAGGCCCCGGATCACCCAGGGGGTGACGAGGACGACGCCCAGGCCCAGCCCCGCGGTCAGCGCGAGGTCGACGCCCGAGTCGAGGTAGACCTCGTGCTGGGTGTCCCCGTACAGCTGGATGCCCGAGACGCCCGTGTGCGAGGGCACGAACCAGTGCCACAGCGGGTAGGTGAGCGCCGCCCAGCCCCATGCCTGGAAGGTCAGCGCGACGCAGAACGCGAAGACCGCCCACGGGAAGTGCAGCAGCGCGTACAGCAGGTGGCGCCAGGACACCCCGCTCTTCAGGACCGCGCCGACCCAGGACATCAGCCCGCCCTTGCGGCCGCGCGCCGGAGCCGGATCGGCCACGTCCGCCCGCAGCAGCGCCCGCGCCCGGGTCCGCTCCAGCATCCCGAAGCCCCGGCACATGGCCAGGCCCGCCGCCAGCACCGGAATGCCGAGGAAGGTGACGAGGAGCCCGGCACCCAGCGAGACCATGGTGATCGCGAAGGAGAAGAGCACGACGCTGATCGGCAGGCTCAGCATCAGATAGAGGAACTCGCGCCAGGTCCTGCCCTCCAGCGGCGCCCGCAGCGCGGCCGGCAGGACATGCCGCCGGGCGGGACGGTCCCCGAGGCCGCGCCCCGACCGCCGAGGGTCCAGTGTGTCCGGTCCGTATGCCGTGGCCATGGGGTTCCGTCCGTTTCTTCCGCGTGCGCGAAGGTGCGTGAGGGGCTGCGAAGGTGCGAGCGAGGGGCTGCGAAGGTGCGTGCGTTCTGTACTTCAAGGGTGCTGGGCGGCGGGCCGCCGCACCATGAGGACGGTCGCCGTCTCGGACCGGGGGTTTTCCCTACCCCTTGACGCGCTGTGCGCTTTTCTCCGCGCCCCGGTCGCGCCACGGCAGCTCCGCCGTGACGGTCGTCGGGCCGCCGGCGGGCGATTCGAGTACGAAGACCCCGTCCACGGCGTCCAGCCGCTCGGCGAGCCCCGCCATGCCCGTACCGCCGTCCATCGAGGCCCCGCCCCGCCCGTCGTCGCCGACCTGGATCAGCAGCCGGTCGCCCGAGCGCCAGACGTCGACGGACGCGGCACGCGCCCCGCTGTGCTTGCTGACGTTCTGGAGGAGTTCGGAGACCGTGAAGTACGCGATGCCCTCGATGGCCTGCGCCGGGCGTCCCGGAAGATCCACCCGCACGGTGACCGGCACGGTGCAGCGCGAGGCGATGGCGGAGAGCGCGGCGTCGAGGCCGCGGTCGGTGAGGACGGCGGGGTGGATGCCGCGGGCGAGGTCGCGCAGTTCCTGGAGGGCGATCTTCACCTCGCCGTGCGCCTCGTCCACCATGCGCGCGGCGGCCTCCGGGTCGTCGGTCAGCTTCTCCTTCGCGAGGCCGAGGCCCATGGCGAGGGCGACGAGGCGGGCCTGCGCCCCGTCGTGGAGGTCCCGCTCGATGCGGCGGAGGTCGGCGGCGGCCGTGTCGACCACCACGCCCCGGTCCGACTCCAGCTCCGCGATGCGGCGTTCCAGGTCGTCGGAGGGCGAGAGCAGCCCGCGCACCATGGCCCGGTCCGCGTTGCCCATCAGCCGGGCCGCATAGGGGAGCGCCGGCCACAGGATGAGACAGACGAGCGTCACGGCGAAGGTGAGGATGCCCCACGGCAGCCGTATGAACGAGTAGAGGGCCGCCCGCCAGGCGACCGGGTCGCGCAGGCCGCCCCACAGCCACGCGAAGAACCCGTCGCCCTCGCGGCCCAGGGCCGGCGGGCTCGGCTCGTCGACCACGACCCCCAGCAGCTTGCGGGCGCGGGCGCGTTCGGCGCGCCCGATCAGCCGGGATCCCTGGAGCCCGGCGGCCAGCAGCGGCAGACCGACGACGGTGACCGCGAGGCCCACGCCGACCGCGATCATCAACACGGTGTAAACAAATCCGACGATCGCCATCGGCAGGTTGGAAAGAAGGTGCGCGACCTCCTTCCACGTCCACCGGCCGAAGACGAAGCGGACAGGGGGCGGCCCCTCGTGTGAGGGTGCCTGGGGGCTCGTGGTCATACGCCAAGCCTGCCGGGCGCGCGAGGCGGATGCCATGGGGCTCGTGGGTGAGGTGAAGTAGGGATATCCCCACCCGTGCCCCACCCGTACCGCCCTCGTTCCCCGTTCGTTGCCCGACGCAACTGCTTACCCGTCCTTTACAGGGCCTAGACTCCCGTGCGTACAGATCGTGGACGGGGCTTCGGACGGGGCTAGGGAGCGAGGGGCGGACGTGACGGGTCTTCCCGGTGCGGCATCGACACCGGCGCGGACGGTGCTCGCGTCGTCGGACTACTTCCACAGCTACTCGGTGGTCGGACTCCTCGCCCTGGTGGGCGTCCTGTTCGTCGCCGTCGCCTTCGGCGCGGGCCGGCTGCTGCGGCCGGTGGTCCCGACGCCGGAGAAGCTGCTCACGTACGAATGCGGCGTGGACCCCGTGGGGGAGGGCTGGGCACACACCCAGGTCCGCTACTACGTGTACGCCTTCCTGTACGTGATCTTCGCCGTCGACTCGATCTTCCTCTTCCCCTGGGCGACGGTCTTCGCGGCGCCGGGCTACGGCGCGACCACGCTGGTGGAAATGTTCATCTTCCTCGGTTTCCTGGCCGTGGGACTGCTCTACGCATGGAAGAAGGGCGTCCTCGAATGGACGTGACGAGCCCGTCGTCGGCCGGGGCGGGGGACGAACCCGCCGCCGTACCCACGTTCCTCCCGGAACCGAAGCGCCTGGGCGTCCTGTCCAGGCTCGCGCCCGAACCGATGAAGGTGGTCCTCAACTGGGGCCGCCGCTACAGCCTCTGGGTCTTCAACTTCGGACTCGCCTGCTGCGCCATCGAATTCATCGCTGCCTCCATGGCGCGCCACGACTTCATCCGGCTCGGCGTCATCCCCTTCGCGCCGGGCCCGCGCCAGGCCGACCTGATGATCGTCTCCGGCACGGTGACGGACAAGATGGCCCCGGCGGTCAAGCGCCTGTACGAGCAGATGCCCGAGCCCAAGTACGTCATCTCCTTCGGCGCCTGCTCCAACTGCGGCGGCCCGTACTGGGACTCGTACTCCGTCACGAAGGGCGTCGACCAGATCATCCCCGTCGACGTCTACGTCCCCGGCTGCCCGCCCCGCCCCGAGGCGCTGCTCCAGGGCATCCTGAAGCTCCAGGAGAAGATCGCGCGCGAGTCGCTGGGGGAGCGTTACGCGGATGCGGCGGGCGCCCGTCCGTCGACGGCGGCGCTGCGCAGCGGCCTGGTGACGCCGCCTCCGGCCGCGGGGGAGGACAAGTGACCGACGCCTTCGACCGCCTCCCGGACGCGGTGACGGACGTCTTCGGCGAGGACGCCACGGCGGAACGGGCGTACGACCTGCTGACGGTCGACGTCCCGCCCGCCGCGTGGATCAGCGCCCTGGAAACGGCCCGGTCCACCCTCGGCTGCACGTACTTCGACTGGCTGAGCGCGGTGGACGAACCGGGCACCGGCTTCCGGGTGTGCGCCCATGTGGTGGCCCTGCCCGGCTCCGGGGTCCGCCGCCTCCTCCTCCGCACGACGGTGCCGCACGAGGCCCCGGCGCTGCCGACGGCGATCGGTGTGTACGCGGGGGCCGCCTGGCACGAGCGCGAGACGCACGAGATGTTCGGCGTCGTCTTCGAGGACCACCCGCACCTGGTGCCGCTCCTCCTCCCCGAGAACTTCGAGGGCCACCCCCTCCGTAAGGACTTCGTCCTGGCCGCCCGCGTCGCGAAGGCGTGGCCGGGCGCGAAGGAACCGGGCGAGTCGGACCACGGCGGGCCGAAGCGCCGCACGATGCTCCCGCCCGGCGTCCCGGACCCGAACGAGTGGGGCCCCCTGAAGGGCCAGCTGCCGCCGGCCCCGGCACGCCCGGCGCGGCGCGCCCGCACCGCGGGCGACGCGACCCCGACGGCTCCGGCGGAACCCCGCCCGCGCCGCACCCGCAGCGCGTCCCAGGGCTCGGCGAGCCAGCGGGAGGCGGGGTCGCCTCCCGCGACGGACGCACCGTGGCGCACGCCGGGTGAGAACCGCACCGACACCCCCGCCCCCGACGACGCCCGAGGCGATCGGGCCCCCGACACCCCCACCCCCGACAACGGAGGCGAGCAAGAGTGAACGACGCCCTGGACGTCGCCCTCCGCATCGTCATCGTCTTCGCCGTCTTCATGGTCCTCCCCCTCCTCGTGGGCCAGACCGAACACAAGGTCATGGCCCACATGCAGGGCCGCCTCGGCCCCATGTACGCCGGCGGCTTCCACGGCTGGGCCCAGCTCGTCGCCGACGGCGTGAAGTTCGCGCAGAAGGAGGACATCGTCCCCGCCGGCGCCGACCGCAAGGTCTTCCGCCTGGCGCCGGCCGTGGCCCTCCTCCCGTACCTGCTCGTCCTCGTCGCGATCCCGATCGGCCCGGGCGAGGGCGCGGTCGGCCAGGTCGTCGACGCGGGCATCTTCTTCGTGCTCGCCGTGATGGGCGTGGGTGTGCTGGGCTCGCTGATGGCCGGCTGGGCGTCGGCCAACAAGTTCTCCCTGCTCGGCGGCCTCCGCACCGCCGCGCAACTCCTCGCGTACGAGCTGCCGATGCTGCTCGCCGCCGCCTCGGTGGCGATGGCGGCGGGGACGGTCTCGCTGCCCGGCATCCTGGACGCGTTCGCGTGGTGGTGGCTGCCCTGGCAGATCACCGGCGCCCTGGTCTTCTTCGTGGCCGGTCTCGCCGAACTCCAGCGCCCCCCGTTCGACATGCCGGTCGCCGACTCGGAGATCATCTTCGGCGCGTACACCGAGTACACCGGCCTCCGCTTCGCGCTGTTCCTGCTCGCCGAGTACGCCGGCATCGTCGTGCTGTGCGGGCTGACCACCGTGCTGTTCCTCGGCGGCTGGCACGGCCCGCTGGGCGCCGACGGACTCGGCTGGGTGTGGACCCTGCTGAAGACCGGCATCCTCGCGTTCATCGTGATCTGGCTGCGCGTGAGCTACCCGCGCCTGCGCGAGGACCAGCTGCAGAAGCTCGCCTGGACGACCCTCATCCCCCTCGCCCTCGCGCAGATCGCGCTCACCGGCATCGTGAAGGTGGCGATCAACTAGTGCCCCCGATCCCCGGCTCAGGTCTCGCCAAGGGCCTCGCCGTCACCCTGCGGACGATGACGAAGAAGACCGTCACCGCCCAGTACCCGGACGTGCAGCCCGAGCTGCCGCCCCGTTCGCGCGGCGTCATCGCGCTGTTCGAGGAGAACTGCACGGTCTGCATGCTGTGCGCCCGCGAGTGTCCCGACTGGTGCATCTACATCGACTCCCACAAGGAGACGGTGCCCGCCGCGGCCCCGGGCGGCCGCGAACGCAGCCGCAACGTGCTCGACCGCTTCGCGATCGACTTCTCGCTCTGCATGTACTGCGGCATCTGCATCGAGGTGTGCCCGTTCGACGCGCTGTTCTGGTCGCCGGAGTTCGAGTACGCGGAGACGGACATCCTCGACCTCACCCATGAGCGCGACAAGTTGCGCGACTGGATGTGGACGGTCCCGGAACCGCCCGCACTCGACCCGAGCGCCGAGGAAGCGAAGGAACTCGCCGCGGCCCGCAAGACGGCGGACAAGCTCCGCGCCCAGCAGGAGGCGGAAGCGGCCGCCCAGCAGGCGCAGAACGGCCCGGCGCAGGGCGGCCCGGGGCAGGGCGGCCCGGGGCAGGGCGGCCCGGCGCAGGACGGCCCGACGCAGGGGGGCGACGCATGATCACCGCTCTCGCGGCCGCTCCGGCGGCTCCCGGATTCCTCTCCCCGACCGGCGTGGAGATCGTCTTCGCCCTCGTCGGTATCGTCACCCTCGGCGCGGCGGTGGTGACCGTCACGACCCGTCAGCTGGTGCACGCCGCCCTCTGGCTGATCGTGGCGCTCGGCGGCCTCGCCGTCGAGTACCTCCTGCTCACCGCGGAGTTCATCGCCTGGGTGCAGGTACTGATCTACGTGGGCTCCGTCGTCGTCCTCCTCCTGTTCGGCCTGATGCTCACCAGGGCCCCGATCGGGCGCTCCCCGGACGCCGACTCGGAAAACCGGTGGCCCGCCCTCGCGGTCGCCGTCGCCTCGGCCGGCACCCTCGTCTGGGTCGTCGTGGACGCCTTCCGCACGACGTGGATCGAACTGGACGGGCCCGCCCGGGGCTCCACCGAGGTCACCGGCGCCTTCCTCTTCCGCAACTGGGTGCTGCCCTTCGAAGCGCTCTCGGTCCTCCTGCTCGCCGCCCTGGTCGGCGCGATCGTCCTCTCCCGCAAGGGCGGCCGGGCCGACGCCACCCCGACCCGAGAGGACAAGCGCTGATGCACCTCGCCTATCCCGCGGTGCTCGCCGCCCTCCTCTTCTGCACCGGGCTGTACGGAGTCCTCGCCCGCCGCAACGCGATCCTCGTCCTGATGTCCGTCGAGCTGATGCTCAACGCCGTCAACCTCAACCTGGTCGCGTTCGACGTCTGGCTCCGCGACCGCCTGCACTCCGGCCAGGCCCTCACCCTGTTCACCATCGCCATCGCGGCGGCGGAGATCGGCATCGGCCTGGCGATCGTCCTCGCCGTCTACCGCAACCGAGGCAGCTCCGACGTCGACCGCCTCCGCGACACCGCCGAGACCGACGAGGCCGAGACCGTCCCGGCCGGCGACGACGAGGACGACGCCCCGGCGGACGCCGTACCCGCCCCCGAAGACCAGGCCACTGCTGCGGCAGGGAAGGCAAAGAAGGCGGAGGCCACCCCGTGACCACCACGACCCTCGCCGTCCTCGTCCCCCTCCTCCCGTTCCTGGGCGCGGCCGCCGGTCTGCTCATCGGCCGCACCGCACCCGCGTACGTGCGCCCGGTCGCCGTACTGCCCTCGCTGGTCTCGCTCGTCCTCGCGGCCGTGGTCGCCGCGCGGCAGGGCGGCGGCCGGGCCATCGACGCGGCGACCCAGCTCACCCCCACCGGCTCCGTCCCCATCGACCTCGCGCTGCACCTCGACGGCTTCGCCGTCCTGGTCGCCGTGCTCGTCGCCCTGGTCGCGAGCTGCGTGCAGATCTACTCGACCGCGTATCTCCGCGACGACCCCCGCTACCCCTCGTACGCGGCGCTGGTCTCCCTCTTCACCTCCGCGATGCTGCTCGTCGTCTACTCCGGCGACCTGATGGTGCTGCTGGTCGGCTGGGAGGTCATGGGCATCTGCTCGTACTTCCTGGTCGGCCACTACTGGGAGACGCCCGAGGCGCGCGCCGCGTCCCTGAAGGCGTTCCTGGTCACCAAGCTGGGCGACGTCCCCTTCCTCATCGGCCTGTTCGCGCTCGCCGCCGACACCGGCTCCTTCCGCATCACCCGCATCCTGGGCGCCGTCGCCCACGGCGGCCTCGATCACCCCACCCTCATCGCGCTCCTCCTCCTGGCCGGGGTCGCGGGCAAGTCCGCGCAGTTCCCCCTGCACACCTGGCTGCCCGACGCCATGGCCGGCCCGACCCCCGTCTCGGCGCTGATCCACGCGGCGACGATGGTCGCCGCCGGCATCTACTTCGTCGCCCGCCTCCTCCCCGTCTTCGCGTCCTCCGGCGCGGCCCTGGTCGTCCTCGCCGTGATGGCGGCCGTCACGATGATCGGGTCCGGGCTCGCCGCGCTCGCCCAGGACGACATCAAGCGCGTCCTCGCCTACTCGACCATCGGGCAGCTCGGCTACATGTCGGGCGCCCTGGCCGTCGGCGACCGGGGGGCCGCCGTCTTCCACCTCGTCTCGCACGGTGCCTTCAAGGCGGTCCTCTTCCTCGCGGCCGGCGTCGTCATCCACGCCGCCGGCACCAACTCACTGGCCGCCATGTCCCGGATGAGCGGCCTCGCCCGCCGCATCCCGGACGCCTACTGGACGATGACCATCGCGCTGCTCGCGCTCGCCGCCATCCCCCCGTTCGCCGGCTTCTTCTCCAAGGAAGCCGTCCTCGTCGCCGCCGAGCACACCGCGCTCGGCGACCGGCACGTCGCCCCGGCCGCCGCCGGCTGGACGGTCCTCGTCGCCGGGCTGCTGGCCGCCGTGCTCACCGCCGCCTACGCCACCCGGCTCTGGCTCCTCGCCTTCCGGGGCCGGGGCGCCGAGGCCCCCGACCACGGCAGGCAGCCCGCCGCCATGACCGCCGTCCTGTGGGTCCTGGCCGTCCCGACCATCGCCCTCGGGCTGAGCGTCGGCGTCATCGGCGACTGGTTCGACGGCCACCGCCTCGTCCCCTCGCTGACCACCGCCGTCCTGTCCACCGGCGTCGGCCTCGTCGGCGGCCTGGTCACCTACGGGGCCTGGCGCCACACCACCGCGCTCGCCGCCCGTGTCCCCATGGGCTCGGTCGTCGCCCACCCGGACGCCGAACCGGCCCTCGTGGAGATCGAGGCCATCGAGGCCCGCACCGCCGCCTACGGCCCGGCCGGGGACGCCCCCGACCCCGCCGACCCCGGACGCCTGCTGCTCGGCCCCCTCCACCGCCACGCGGCCACCGGCTTCCACCTCGACGCCCTGTACGCGGCGCTGTTCGTCCGCCCCGTCCAGGCCGCGGCACGCCTCGTCCGCTTCCTGGACCGCGAGGTCGTCGAGACCTACGTACGCGGCTCCGCCACCGGCGCACGCTGGCTCGGCACGGCGGTCCGCCGCGCCCAGACCGGCAATGTGCAGACCTACCTCAGCGCACTGCTGGCCGGTTCCCTGGTCCTGGCGGTCGCCGCCGTCGTCTACGCCAACGTCAACGCGGGGTCCTGAGCCGTGATCGATATCAGCGCATCCGTGATGCAGTTCCTTCTGGCGTTCGTCGTCGTCGGCCCGCTCATCGGGGCCGTCGCCGCCCTCTTCCCCGCCCCGCCCGGGCTGAAGGGCCGCAGCCCCGACCAGGCCGTGCTCCGCCACGGCGTGACCGTCACCGGGGTCATCCTCCTGGCGACCCTGGTGCTGGCCGCCGGCTTCGACCACGACCACCCGTCGAAGATGCAGGCCACCACCGACATCAGCTGGATCCCGGCGCTGGACGTACGCATCCACCTCGGCATCGACGGCATCTCGCTCCCCCTGCTCGTCCTGACCGCGCTGCTGACCTTCCTCTGCGCGCTCTACAGCTACTTCAAGCTGCCCGAAGGCCCCTCCCCGAAGGCGTTCGTCGCGCTGGTCCTCCTCCTGGAGTCCGGCACCCTCGCCACCTTCGCCGTCCTCGACCTGCTCCTGTTCTTCCTGGCGTTCGAGATGGTGCTCATCCCGATGTACTTCCTGATCGCCCGATGGGGCGGTGCGGGGAGGCAGGCGGCCGCCTGGAAATTCATCCTCTACACACTGCTCGGCTCGGTCGTCATGCTGCTGGGCCTGCTCCTCATCGGACTGAAGAGCGGCACCTTCGACATGGTGGCACTCGCCACTGACAACGGCCGCGGGCTCACCTCGTCCGTGCAGGTCACCGCCGTTCTGGCGATCGGGATCGGGCTGGCCGTGAAGACCCCGATGTGGCCGCTGCACAGCTGGCTGCCCGACGCCCACACCGCCGCCCCGACCGTCGGCTCCGTGCTCCTCGCGGGCGTCCTGCTGAAGATGGGCACGTACGGCTTCGTCCGCATCCTGCTCCCGGTCGCCCCCGACGGGATGCACACCTTCGCCCCGTACCTCGCGGCCTTCGCCGTCGCCGGGATCGTCTACGGATCGCTCGCCTGCCTGGCCCTCGCCCGGCCCGGCGCCAAGGGCGACCTGAAGCGGCTCATCGCGTACTCCTCCGTCGGGCACATGGGCTTCGTGCTCCTCGGCATCGCGAGCATGACCCCCACCGGCGTCAACGGCGCGCTCTTCGCCAACATCGCCCACGGGCTCATCACCGGCCTGCTGTTCTTCCTGGTCGGCGCCGTCAAGGACCGTTACGGCACCGCCGACCTGGACACCCTCGCCGGGGCCACCGGCGCCGCCCTCTACGGCCGCGCGCCCCGCCTCGGCGGCCTCCTCGCCTTCGCCGCGGTCGCCTCGCTCGGGCTGCCGGGACTCGCCGGGTTCTGGGGCGAGATGCTCGCCCTGTTCGGCGCGTTCGACCCGGCCGAGGGGCTGAGCCGGCCCGCGTTCCTGACGTTCATGTCGATCGCCGCGTTCGGCACCCTGCTCACCGCCGCGTACCTGCTGATCGTGGTCCGCCGCGTCTGCATGGGCGCCCAGCGCGACGAACCGCAGCTGATCGCCGACGTCCAGCGCTACGAATTCGCCGCCTGGACCCCCCTCGCGGCCCTCACCGTCCTCGCCGGCCTGTGGCCCGCCGTCCTCCTCGGCCTCACCGACCCGGCCGTGCAGAAGCTCCTCGCAGGAGGCAAGTCGTGACCACAGCGGCCGAGAGCGCCACCAGCCTCGTCCAGTCCGTCGACTGGCTCGCCATCGCGCCCCCGCTCACCGCCGCGGCCGTCGCCCTCGTCGTCCTGGTCGCCGACCTCTTCGTCGCCGAGGCCCGCAAACCACTCCTCGGCTACGGGGCCGTCGCCGGGCTCGTCGCCTCGCTCGCCCTGATCATCCCGCTCCACGAAGGCGACCGCTCCACCTTCTGCCTCACCACCGGCAGCCACGCGTGCAGCTACACCGCCGACCACTTCACGCTGGTCATCCAGGCCCTCGTGCTCGGCGGCGCGCTGCTCACCGCGCTGCTCTCGATCGGCGACACCCGCAAGCTGCCGGCCGGCGAGTTCTGGTTCCTGCTGCTCTCGTCCGCGGCCGGCGCCGCGCTGCTGCCCGCGTCCCGGGACCTCGCCACGTTGGTCATCGCCCTCGAAGTGGCCTCGCTGCCCGCGTTCGCCCTCGTCGGCATCAAGCGCGGCGACCGGCGCTCCTCCGAGGCCGCGCTGAAGTTCTTCCTGTCCTCCGTGACCGCCACCGCCGTGATGCTCCTCGGCGTCAGCTTCGTGTACGCGGCCACCGGCACGCTCCACCTCACGGACCTGACCGGCCGGCTCGGCCACGTCGACCCCCGGTTCTCCACCCTCGCCGGGGCGGGCGTCGCGCTGACCCTGGTCGGCTTCGCCTTCAAGACGGCCGCCGCGCCCTTCCACTTCTGGGTGCCCGACACCTATGTCGGCGCCCCGCTGCCCATCGCCGCCTACCTCTCGGTCGTCGGCAAGGCGGTCGGCTTCACCGGCCTCATCCTCGTCACCGTGATCGCCTTCCCGGCCTACGCGGACGTGTGGGGCCCCGCCCTCGCGGTCCTGGCCGCGCTCACGATGACGGTCGGCAACGTCGCCGCGCTGCGCCAGAGCGCTTCCCGCGCGCGCAGCGCCGTACGCCTGCTCGCCTGGTCCTCCGTCGCCCAGGCCGGGTACCTGCTCGTCCCGATCGCCGCCGCCGCGTACGCGGGGGAGCGCAGGATCGGCTCCACCGTCGCGTACGCCCTGATGTACGCCGTCGTGAACCTCGGCGCGTTCGCGGTGGCCGCCCTGGTCGCCCGTACCCGCCCCGGCAACCGGCTGGACGACTACCGGGGCCTGTACGCCACCCGGCCCCTGGCCGCCCTCGCGCTGGCGTTCTTCCTGCTCTGCCTGGCCGGGCTGCCGCCGGGCATCATCGGGCTCTTCGCCAAGGTCACGGTGTTCTCCGCCGCCGTCGACGCGGGCCTGGGCTGGCTCGCCGTCGTGATGGCCGTCAACGTCGTCGTCGCCCTCTATTACTACCTGCAGTGGACGGCCGCCCTGTTCCGCGCGCCCGTGGACGGGGAAGAGTCCGCGCCCGCCCTACGGCACCGTGTTCCGGCGCCCCTGACCGCGGCGATCGTCCTCACCGCGGCCGCCGGAGTCGTCCTGTCGGGCGCCCCGCAGACCGTCCTGCGCTTCGCTTCCGTCAATCTCTTCTGATCTCGTTCGCCTGTTCGAAAGGTGACAAGATCGGTTTGCCCCCGGCCGCCCGCACAGGGCAAGGTCGGTGCCTTGGAACGCGTACGACGTTCACCTCACCACAAGGAGCCAGAGCAGTGCTGAGCGGGTTCAAGGACTTCATCCTGCGCGGGAACGTCATCTCCATGGCGGTCGGTCTCGCCGTCGGAGCCGCGTTCACCGCGGTCGTCACCGGGTTCAGCAACGCCTTCATCGTGCCGCTCATCGGCGTCTTCACCCGCGGCACCGGCGACTTCAGCAAGGCGCACTTCGACGTCGACGGCGTGGACTTCCCGTACGGCCTGTTCCTCAGCGCCGCGATCGCCTTCGTCATCACCGCCGCGGTCCTCTACTTCTGCGTCGTCATGCCGATGGCCAAGGTCCAGGACCGCTTCACCGCCAAGAAGGCCGACGAGCCCGTCGACATCAAGGCCGCCCTGCGCGACTGCCCCCGCTGCTACACCGCGATCCCGGCCATCGCCTCCCGCTGCGCCCACTGCACCAGCGAGGTCGAGCCCGACCCCGAGGCCCTGGAGCTCGCCAAGCTCCCCGCCCAGCGCTGAGCGCACCCCGCACCTCCACCCGGACGGCCCAGAGCCCGGACCCCACGCGTACAGCGGGGCCGGCCTGGGCCGTCGGGCCGTCCGCAGCAGGGAACTCGCTCCCGCCGCCTGGCGTTGACCGGTAAGGGAGGCTCCACTGAGCGGTGGGGCCCCACCCGCCAAGGGCTCCCCTGCTGCACGATTTGGAGGGCGTACCGTGCACCGCCGGCACAACGGGCTGAGAACCGCCGTACTCCTCGGGGGCCTGTCCGCACTCATCATCGTCATCGGCAGCTTCTTCGGCCGTACGGGGCTGCTCGTCGCCCTCCTGGTGGCGATCGGCACCAACGCGTACGCGTACTGGAACAGCGACAAGCTGGCGCTGCGGGCCATGCGCGCCCGCCCCGTGAGCGAATTCGAGGCGCCCCAGCTCTACCGCATGGTCCGCGAGCTCTCCACGTCGGCGCGCCAGCCCATGCCCCGGCTCTACATCTCCCCGACCCAGGCCCCCAACGCCTTCGCGACCGGCCGCAATCCGCGCAACGCCGCGGTCTGCTGCACCGAGGGCATCCTGAGCCTCCTGGACGAGCGCGAGCTGCGGGGCGTCCTCGGCCACGAGCTGAGCCACGTCTACAACCGGGACATCCTCATCTCGTCGGTCGCCGGAGCGCTCGCCTCCGTCGTGATGTTCCTGGTCAACTTCGCCTGGCTGATACCGGTCGGCCGGTCCAACGACGACGAGGGCCCGGGCCTCCTCGGCATGCTGCTGATCATGATCCTGGGCCCGCTCGCCGCGTCCGTCATCCAGCTGGCCGTCAGCCGCTCCCGGGAGTACGAGGCGGACGCCTCGGGCGCCCGGCTCACCGGCGACCCGCTGGCCCTCGCCAGTGCCCTGCGCAAGCTGGAGGCAGGGACGCAGCAACTCCCGCTGCCCCCGGAGCCGAAGATCGAGACCGCGAGCCACATGATGATCGCCAACCCCTTCCGCGCGGGGCAGGGGATGTCCAAGATGTTCTCGACCCACCCGCCGATGGCGGAGCGCATCGCCCGACTCGAGCAGATGGCAGGCCCTCGCCCGTGAAAACCATTCTGAACGTCATTTGGCTGGTCCTCTGCGGATTCTGGATGTTCCTCGGCTATCTGCTCGCGGGAGTCCTGCTCTGCATCACGATCATCGGCATCCCCTTCGGCCTGGCCGCCTTCCGGATCGGCGTCTACGCCCTGTGGCCCTTCGGGCACCGGGTGGTCGACCGCCGGGACGCCGGTGGAGCGTCCTGCGTGGGCAACGTGCTGTGGCTGGTCCTCGCCGGCTGGTGGCTGGCGCTCGGTCACATCACCACGGGCATCGCGCTGTGCCTCACGATCATCGGAATCCCCCTGGGCATCGCCAACTTCAAGCTGATCCCGGTGTCCTTGATGCCGTTCGGCAAGGAGATCGTCGACACCGACGAGCAGTTCGCCGGCTGGTAAGCCCCCCGGCCCGCAGACCGCCGCACGCAACCGCCCGCCCGTCCCGGGCGTCTTGGATTCCAGGACAGAGGGACGGGTAGGTTCGCACGCATGACCATTATCGGCTGGATCATTCTCGGGCTCGTCGCGGGCGTCATCGCCAAGATCCTGCTGCCGGGGCGCGACCCCGGTGGCCTGATCGGCACCACGCTCATAGGAATCGTCGGCGCGTTCCTCGGTGGCTGGATATCGTCGCGCTTCCTGGACCGCGAGATCACCAAGGACTTCTTCGACCCGGCGACCTGGGTCGCGGCCATCGGCGGCTCCCTGGTCCTGCTGATCGCCTACCGCCTGCTCTTCGGCAACTCCCGCGAACGACGCTGACGTCAGACAGGCCCCAACCCTGTTTCACGCAACGTCACATTGAGCCGGCCGCCGCTCATCCCCGTACCGGGAGGGGCGGTGCCGGGCCGGACCGCCGGCACACCGTGATACGCCCGGCGCGACGGCCCGCCGAACACGAACAGATCCCCGGACGCCAGCTCCACGTCCGTCCACGGCCTGCCCCGGCTCTCCGTGTTGCCGAACCGGAAGACACACGTGTCCCCGATGCTGAGCGACACGACGGGCGCCTCCGACCGCTCCTCGTTGTCCCGGTGCATGCCCATCCGGGCCGTTCCGTCGTAGAAGTTGACCAGCGCGGCATCCGGCGCGTACGCCTCCGGACCGCCGCCCGGCCCGTACGCCTCCGCCACCGCCGCCCGCCCCAACTCCGCGAGCCAGCCGGGGAACGGGGCAACCTGGGCGCCGTTCACATCGTCGGCGGTACGCGCATAGCGGTACGGCTGCCAGTGCCACCCGAGGCACACCGTCCGCACCGACATGACCCCGCCGCCCGGCAACGCCGTGTGCCGCAGCGGGACGGGCCCCCGCGCCCACTGCCGGCACGCCACCACCAGCTCCCGCTGGCGCTCGGGCGACAGCCAGTCGGGCACATGCACGGCCCCCGGCGCGATGACCGCGCGCGACCTGGGGAAGAGCCCGTCCATCAGCGGCCGCCCGTCAACGCCCCGCCAGGGCCCCTTCGAGCCCCAGCAGCCGTTCCTTGCGCTCCAGCCCGCCCGCGTACCCGCGCAGCGCGCCGTCCGCACCGATCACCCGGTGACACGGCCGCACGACGAGCAGCGGATTGCGCCCGATCGCCGTGCCCACGGCCCGCACTCCGGCCCCGCTCGCGCCGACGCGCGCGGCGATCTGCCCGTACGAGACCGTCTCGCCGTACGGGACGGCGTCCAGCGCGTCCCAGACCCGCCGCTGGAACTCGGTGCCCCGCCCCTGCGCGTACACCAGGTCGAAGCGCGTCCTGCGCCCCTCGAAGTACTCCCGCAACTGGGCGGCGACCCCCGCGAACGCCTCCGGCGCGCACACCCAGCCGTCCTGGACGACGGTGCCGCCCTTCTGACCGGGCACGGAGAGCGAGACGAGCGCGATGCCCGCCGCTCCCGGGGCCTCTTCCCCGACCAGCAGCAGCTCACCCAGCGGGCTGTCGACCGTCGCGTACATGGTCATGACCGGTCCCTCTCCTCGTCCGTACGACGGGCCGGAACGCCGGCCGCCACGGACCAGTCTGCTGCGCCCGAACCGCCGGAACCGGCGGTATTCGGACATGCAGTCCGGGCACGGAACGGAACCTTCCGCACCCGGACCACCCCGCTCTAGCGGTAGTTCGCGAACTGCACGTCGAAGTCGAAGTCCTGGGCCTTCAGCAGGGCCTGCACGGCCTGCAGGTCGTCCCGGCTCTTCGAGGTGACCCGCAGCTCCTCGCCCTGGACCTGGGCCTTGACGCCCTTGGGGCCCTCGTCGCGGATGATCTTCGCGACCTTCTTGGCGTTCTCCTGGGAGATGCCCTCCTGGATCGAGGCGAACAGCTTGTACTCCTTGCCGGACAGCTGCGGCTCACCGGCGTCCAGCGACTTCAGCGAGATCCCGCGCTTGATCAGCTTGGACTGGAAGATGTCGAGGATGGCCTTGACCCGCTCCTCGCCGTTCGCCTGCATCAGGATCTTCTCGCCGGACCACGCGATCGACGCGTCCGTGCCCTTGAAGTCGTAACGGGTGGAGATCTCCTTGGCGGCCTGGTTGAGGGCGTTGTCGACCTCCTGCCGCTCGACCTTCGAGACGATGTCGAAACTGGAGTCGGCCATGACGTGTGGCTCCTTGGATCGGGGGTGCTGGAAAGTGCGTACCTGGCGCAGCGGCCGCGTAAAGCCTAGCCACCCGAGACCGCACGGGCCTCCGAACAAACCGGTGGCGTAGCACCCTCGGTCATCAGGTATTGTTTACGTCGTTGCCAGAGAGCACCGCGGGAAACCGGGACTCGACGGCGGCATCCCTTGGCGGTGTGCCCGAGTGGCCAAAGGGAGCAGACTGTAAATCTGCCGGCTCAGCCTACCCAGGTTCGAACCCTGGCGCCGCCACAAGCAAGGCCCCCGTTCCTCGAACGGGGGCCTTCTTCGTTGTCGCGGTCAGTTGCCCGCGATGTCCTTCACCGCGACCGTCAACGGCACGTTGCCCGAGATCAGTTCCAGGGTCAGGCCCGCCGTGGCCGGGGTGTCCAGGAGTTCGAGCAGGGCCGCCGCCACGTCGTCGCGGGGGACGGGGCCCCGGCCCGTGGAGGCGGCGAGGAGGACCTGGCCGGTGCCGGCGTCGTTGGTGAGCATCCCGGGGCGCAGGATCGTCCAGTCCAGGGCCGGGCGGGAGCGCACGTCCGCGTCCGCCTCGCCCTTGGCCCGCAGATACGCGTCGAACACCTCGTCCCCGGCGTGGTCCGGGTCCGCGCCCATGGACGAGACCACGACGTAACGCCGCACCCCCGCCCGCTCCGCCGCGTCCGCGAAGAGCACGGCCGCGCCCCGGTCCACCGTGTCCTTGCGGGCCGTACCGCTGTTGGGGCCCGCACCGGCCGCGAAGACCGCCGCGTCGGCTCCCCGCAGCACCTCGGCGACCTCGTCGACCGTGGCCGATTCCAGATCCAGCACCACGGGCTCGGCGCCCACCGCCCTGAGGTCGTCGCTCTGTCCGGGGTTGCGGATGATGCCGGCCGCCTCATCCCCGCGCGCGGCGAGCAAGCGCTCCAGCCGCAGCGCGATCTGACCATGTCCACCTGCGATGACAATGCGCATACAACCGACGGTACGCCGGAGCGCGCCGCGACGCTCACGGCCCGCCGGTGGATTCAGGCCGTCCCTGGCGGGGAAGACCGGGCCCGCCGCCGGCCTCCGAATCGCAGTACTCGCGCACCGCGCTGGTCCGGGCCACCACCCGCCCCCGGTGCACCACGATCCGGCTGTACGCCAGCGACAGCGCCCCGGCCAGCCCCTCTCCGCGTACGGCGAGCAACTCGGCCGGGAAGCCCGCCTCGACGCGGACCTCGGGAAGCCCCATCACGTGCCGGGCCTCGGCGGACACCGCCGCGTAGGCGTGCTCGGGGCGCAGGCCGCCCTGCGAGGACAGCAGGAACGCCGCCTCCAGCGGGTCGCCGCGCCCCACGGGGTTGGCCGGATCGCGCAGCGCCCCGCTGCCCGCCGCGACCCGCACCCCGGCCTCGCGCAGCAGCCTCACCGGGGCGGCGCCCCGGTGCTCCGTACCGCAGCAGCCGCCCTGGGGGAGGCAGGTGACGCCCACCCCGGCCGCCGCCAGCTGTCCGGCGGCCCGGGCGGCGACATCGGCGGGGAGGCGGGCGAGACCGGCACAGGGGCCGATGGTGACCTCCTGGCGCAGGCCGCCCGCCAGGGCGGCGAACCGGGCGAGCCGGGCGGGATCGTCGCCGTCCGTGTGCAGGTCCACGGGGCAGCCGTGCTCGGCGGCGACTTCGAGCACGGCCTCCGCGTAGCCCGCCGGGTCCGGGTCGAGGTCGGGGCGGCCGCCGACCGCCCCGGCGCCCATCTTCACCGCGTCGCGGAGCATCGCGAGGTTGCCCGCCCCGGCGACGCCGGTGAGCAGCCGGGGGACGGCGACCGGGGTCAGCTCGGCCAGGCCGCGCAGCGAGCGCCGGGCCTGGAGGACGGCTTCGAGCGCCGCCAGGCCCCGGGGGCCGCCGATCCGTACGTGCGAGCGCAGCGCCGTCGCGCCGTGGCCGAGCTGGAGCAGCGCGGCCTCCGTGGCGCGCCGCTGGACGTCCTCGGGCCGCTCGGACGCGGGGCCGGTGCCGTCCGCGGTGAGGGCGGTGTCGCTGTGGGCGTGCGGCTCGGCGGGCGCGGGGAGCAGGAGGTGGCCGCGCAGGTCGACGCGGGCGCCGGGGGCGGCGGTGAGGCTGCCCGCGGTACCGACGGCCTCGATGCGGCCGCCGCGGACCCGTACGTCCACGACGCGGCCGTCGGTGAGGCGGGCGCCGCAGAGCGTCAGGGCCGAGGTCTCCGGGCCGCCGGTGGCGTCGGCCGCGTGGTCGTCGGGCCGCTGCGGCTGGCTGTCGGGCATCGTGCTCCTGGAAAGGGGTCAAGATCACGCAGAGTGAGTAGAGCCTAGGGGCGGGCGCGGTCCGGTCGGAGGAGGAGCGCAATAGTCGTACCGGTGCGGCCTTGCTGATCAGCGGTGTGAGGGCGCCCGAAGCGGGGTACGGGACCAGGTCGGCCGGGCGCCGCGAAACGGATTTGGGCGATCGGCGACCGAGCGTGTAATGTCTTCATCGCTCGCCCCAATAGCTCAGTCGGTAGAGCGTCTCCATGGTAAGGAGAAGGTCTGCGGTTCGATTCCGCATTGGGGCTCTGGTGATCGGAAACCCCGCTTCGGCGGGGGGACCAGTCATCAAAGCGGTGTAGCTCAGTCGGTAGAGCAAGCGGCTCATAATCGCTGTGTCACCGGTTCAAGTCCGGTCACCGCTACTAAAAGTAGCCGATTGTGGGGTCGGTCCTTCGATCGGCTACTCTTTTCTGCGTTCATCCGTCCATCGTCCGTCCAAGGAGCACTCACGTGGCTGCCACCGACGTCCGCCCGAAGATCACGCTGGCCTGCGTGGAGTGCAAGGAGCGGAACTACATCACCAAGAAGAACCGGCGTAACAACCCGGACCGTCTTGAGATGAAGAAGCACTGCCCGCGCTGCAACTCGCACACCGCGCACCGCGAAACGCGCTGAATCAGGCTCGTACACGAGGCCGTCCCCTTCGGGGGGCGGCCTCGCGTCGTTGTGCGGCGGGTTTGGCGTTGAATGGTGCCGGACGCCGCCACAGGCCGGCCCAGACGTTCTTTCATCAGGAGGTTGCGAGTTCATGGCGCTCGACCAGTCCTTCGTGGGACGGACCTATCCGCCCACCGCGCCGTACGAGGTCGGACGGGAGAAGATCCGCGAGTTCGCCGAGGCCGTGGGCGACGCCCACCCCGCGTACACCGACCCCGAGGCCGCCGAGGCCCTCGGCCACGCCGATGTGATCGCGCCGCCGACCTTTGTGTTCTCGATCACCTTCAAGGCCGCCGGCCAGGTCATCGAGGACCCCCAGCTGGGCCTGGACTACAGCCGGGTCGTGCACGGCGACCAGAAGTTCGTCTATGTCCGCCCCGTGCGCGCCGGTGACCGGCTGTCGGTCGTCTCGACCATCGAGGCCGTGAAGTCGATGGCGGGCAACGACATCCTGGACGTCCGTGGCGATGTCCACGACGAGTCCGGTGAGCTGGTCGTGACGGCCTGGACGAAGCTGGTGGCGCGCGCCGCCGAGGAGGCGTGATGACGGCGAAGGTGAGTTACGAGTCCGTCGAGGTCGGCACGGAGCTGCCGGCGCGGTCCTTCCCGGTCACCCGGGCGACGCTCGTGCAGTACGCGGGCGCCTCGGGCGACTTCAACCCGATCCACTGGAACGAGCGCTTCGCGCGCGAGGTCGGGCTGCCCGATGTGATCGCGCACGGCATGTTCACCATGGCCGAGGCGATCCGCGTGGTCACGGACTGGACCGGCGACCCCGGCGCGGTGGTCGAGTACGGGGTGCGCTTCACCAAGCCCGTCGTGGTCCCGGACGACGACAAGGGCGCGCAGATCGAGGTCAGCGGCAAGGTGGGCGCGCTGCTGGACGACCGGCGGGTGCGCGTGGACCTGACGGTCATGAGCGACGGCAAGAAGGTCCTGGGCATGTCCCGGGCCGTGGTGCAGCTCGCCTAGGGGCGACAGGCGACGCGACGCGTTGTAAGGGGCACGGTCCATGGGGCCGTGCCCCTTACGCGTACCGTCGCCCGAGACTCCGCCCGACAGGCCGCTTGACTTAGTTAGTGATTGAGTACTAACTTATGGGCATGGCAAGGATGAGTGCAGATGAGCGACGCGAGAGCGTCATCCGGGCGGCGATCACCGAGTTCGCCCGCGGCGGGTACAGCGCGACCTCCACCGCGGTGATCGCCCAGCGGGTGGGTGTCTCGCAGCCGTACCTCTTCCGTCTCTTCCCCAACAAGGAAGCGATGTTCCTCGCGGCGGCCGAGCGCTGCCTCGAAGAGACCCGGCGGGTCTTCGCCGAGGCGGCCGACGGGCTGGCCGGTGAAGAGGCGCTGCACGCCATGGCCAGTGCCTACCAGCAGCTGATCGCCGACGACCCCGAGAAGCTGCTCATGCAGATGCAGATGTACGCGGCCGTCGCCGCCGCCGAAGCCTCGGGGGACCACGGGTTCGGCGAATCGGTGCGGGCCGGCTGGCTGGAGCTCTTCGACTCCGTCAACCTCGCGCTCGGCGCCGAGGTCGACGAGACCACCCAGTTCCTCGCGTACGGCATGCTCGCCAACACGCTGACCTCGCTCGGCTTCCCGGCGGGACACCGGATCTGGTCCGGTTTCTACGCCTCCGCCCAGCCGGTCTCCTGAACGTGTCCCACCCCGGGTTCTGCCCGGTTTTCTGCCCGGAAAAGTTAGTCATCAATAACTAACCCTCAGGGGGAGCAGTGAACCAGCAAGCGAAGGGCCGCGCGGGAGCGGCCTGGGCCCTCGTCATCACCAGCGTCGCCGGCTTCATGGCGGCCCTCGACAACCTCGTCGTCACCACCGCCCTGCCGTCCATCCGCGAGAGCCTCGGCGGAGAGATGGAGGAGCTGGAGTGGACGGTCAACGCCTACACGCTCACCTTCGCCGTCCTGCTGATGTTCGGCGCCGCCCTCGGTGACCGCTTCGGCCGCCGCCGGCTCTTCCTCACCGGCCTCACCGTCTTCACCGGCGCCTCCGCGGCGGCCGCCCTCTCGCCCGGCATCAACGAACTCATCGCCTTCCGCGCCGTCCAGGGCGTCGGCGCCGCGATCATGATGCCGCTCACGCTCACCCTGCTCACGGCCGCCGTGGAACCCGCCCGGAGGGGCATGGCGCTCGGCATCTTCAGCGCCGCGACCGGCCTCGCCGTGGCCAGTGGACCCCTGATCGGCGGCAGCCTCACCGAGCACATCTCCTGGCAGTGGATCTTCTGGCTCAACGTCCCGATCGGCCTGCTCCTGCTGCCGCTCGCCCGCTTCCGCCTCGCGGAGTCGTACGCCCCCGGCGCCCGGCTCGACATCCCCGGCACCCTCCTCGTCAGCGGCGGCCTCTTCGGCATCGTCTACGGCCTCGTCAACGCCAACGCCGACGGCTGGACCAGCCCGGCCGTCCTGACCTCCCTCATCGCCGGCATCGCGCTCATCGGCGCCTTCGTCCGCCACGGCTTCCGGGGCCGCAAGCCGATGCTTCCCATGCGGCTCTTCCGGGACCGCGGCTTCTTCGGGATCAACATCGCCAGCCTGCTGATGTACCTCGGGATGTTCGGCGCGATCTTCCTGCTCAGCCAGTACTTCCAGGGCGTCCTCGGCTACTCGCCGACCGAGGCCGGACTGCGGATGCTGCCCTGGACCGGGATGCCGATGCTCGTCGCCCCCATCGCCGGGATCCTCTCCGACCGCTTCGGCGGCCGCCCGGTGGTCGTGACCGGGCTCGCCCTCCAGGCGGTCGGCCTCGCCCTCTTCGCCCTGGTCATCGCCCCGGACGCGTCCTACGTCTCGCAGCTGCCCGGCCTGATCATCGGCGGCATCGGAATGGCCCTGTACTTCGCACCGGCCGCCAGCCTGGTGATGTCCAGCGTCCGCCCCGGTGACCAGGGCATCGCGTCCGGAGCCAACAACGCCCTCCGCGAGGTCGGCGGCGCCCTCGGGGTCGCGGTGCTCACCACCGTCTTCGCCTCGCAGGGCGGCCTGGAGTCCGCGCAGTCCTTCACCGACGGCACCGTGCCCGCCGTCTGGATCGGCTCCGGGGTCGTCGCCCTGGCCGCGCTCGTCGCCCTGATGATCCCCGGCCGCCGCGCCGCCGGTGAGCAGCAGGCCGCCGTCGGGACGGCCGAGACCCCGGCCGACGCGGAGGAGCCGGTCTCCGTACCCGCCTGACGCACCCCGCACACGCCACGCGGTCCGTGGCCCCGCCCAGACGGCGGGGCCACGGACCGTACCCTTGTCCCCGTGCAGGAACTCCACGACGCCCCCCTCGCCCCCCTGACCACCTTCCGGCTCGGCGGCCCCGCCACCCGGCTCCTCACGGCCACCACGGACACCGAGGTGATCGACGCCGTGCGCGAGGCCGACGACAGCGGCACCCCGCTCCTGATCATCGGCGGCGGCAGCAACCTGGTCATCGGCGACAAGGGCTTCGAGGGCACCGCCCTGCGGATCGCCACCAAGGGCTTCGTCCTCGACGGCGGCTTCCTGGAACTGGCCGCCGGGGAGGTCTGGACCGACGCCGTCACCCGCACCGTGGAGGCGGGCCTCGCGGGGCTCGAATGCCTGGCGGGCATCCCCGGCTCGGCGGGTGCGACGCCCATCCAGAACGTCGGGGCGTACGGACAGGAGGTGTCCGCCACCATCACGGAGGTCGTCGCCTACGACCGGCGCACCCGGGAAACGGTCGTCCTGCCCAACTCCGAGTGCGCGTTCTCCTACCGGCACAGCCGCTTCAAGGCCGAACCCGACCGGTACGTGGTGCTGCGCGTCCGCTTCGGCCTGGAGGAGGCCGACGGGCTCTCGGCGCCCCTGAAGTACCCGGAGACCGCGCGGGCCATGGGCGTCCAGGAGGGGGAGCGCGTTCCCGCCGCCGAGGCCCGTGAAACAGTGCTCCGGCTGCGCGCGGGCAAGGGCATGGTCCTCGACCCCGAGGACCACGACACCTGGTCGGCCGGGTCCTTCTTCACCAACCCGATTCTGGAACAGGCCGAGTTCGACGCGTTCCTGGCCCGGGTCGCCGAACGGCTCGGGCCCGACGTGACGCCGCCCGCCTTCCCCGCCGGTGAGGGGCGCACCAAGACCTCCGCCGCCTGGCTCATCGACCGGGCCGGTTTCACCAAGGGCTACGGCACCGGACCCGCCCGCATCTCCACCAAGCACACGCTCGCCCTCACCAACCGGGGCGCGGCGACCACGGAGGACCTGCTCACCCTGGCGCGCGAGGTCGTGGCCGGGGTGCACGCGGCCTTCGGCGTCACGCTGGTCAACGAGCCGGTGACGGTGGGCGTCAGCCTGTAGAGCGCCCGGGCCCCGTGTCCCGGGCGCTCCGGCCCCGGGCCTCAGTACGCGACGCCCACGCCCTGCTTCACCGTCGCCGGGTCGCCGGTCAGCGCCAGCATCGCGTGGGCCACGTCGGCCCGGGAGATGGACCGGCCGCTGCGCGGGTTGCCGCCGACGACCGTGCGGTAGGTGCCCGTCAGGGGCCCGTTCGTCAGCTTCGGCGGACGCACCGACGTCCAGTCCGTCGCCGAGGCCGCCAGCGCCCCCTCCATCGCGGTGAGATCCGCGTACACCTCCTTGAGGACCGCGCCGATCATCGACAGCATCATCCGGTCGAGCAGCGGCTCGTCGGCGGGCGTGGGGGCGACCGGGGCGGCGCTGACCACCAGCAGCCGCCGGGTGCCCTCCGCCTCCATGGCCGCCAGTACCGAGCGGGTCAGCCGCTCGGCGATCCCGTCGGCCTTCCGGCCTCTGGACCCGAGGCCGGAGAGGACCGCCTCCCGTCCCGCCACCGCCTCCCGCAGCGCCTCCGGGTCGTCCAGCCGGGCGGCGGTGTGCACCGTGACGTCCGAGAGCGGGACCGCGAGCCGGGCGGGGTCGCGGACCACCGCCGTCACCTCGTGCCCCGCCGCCACTGCCTGGCGGACGATCTCCTGCCCGATACCGCCGGTCGCACCAAAAACCGTGAGCTTCATGGCACACCCCTTCGAGGTGGGTAAGTGTTCACTCACCTCTAGAGTGGGTGGGTAATCACTCACCCGTCAAGCCTTATCGGAGTAGTCATGGAGCAGAAGCCGGCCCGCGTCCGCCTTGTCGACGCCGCCCACGAGCTCATGCTCACCAAGGGCCTGGCCCGCACCACCACCAAGGAGATCGCCAAGGCCGCCGGCTGCTCGGAGGCCGCGCTCTACAAGAACTTCCTCAGCAAGGAGGAGCTGTTCGTGGTGGTCCTCAAGGAACGGCTGCCCAAGATCGATCTGCGCGACCTCATCGCCGACCCGGGCGCGGGGGAGCGGTCGGTCGAGGAGAACCTCACCGACATCGCCCGCCAGGCCGCCCTGTTCTACGAGCAGAGCTTCCCGATCGCCGCCTCCCTGTACGCCGAACCGCGGCTCAAGGAGCGCCACGACGCGGCCATGCGCGAGCTCGGCACCGGCCCCCACCTGCCCATCCGCGGCGTCGACACCTATTTGCGGGCCGAACAGACCGCCGGCCGCCTCCGCCCCGACGCCGACACCTACGCGGCCGCCGCCCTGCTCCTCGGTGCCTGCGCCCAGCGCGCCTTCGCCTACGACGCCACGGACGACGGCGAACCGCCCCAGCCGCTGGACGACTTCGCGGCGTCCCTCGCCCGCACCCTGCTCAACGGCCTCGCGGGCTGAGGCTCAGGCCGCGGGATCCGCCAGCCACGCGTCGACCCCCGCCAGCAGCTCCGCCCGCACCGGCTCCGGTGCCGTCGAACCACGCACCGACTGGCGGGCCAGCTCGGCCAGTTCCTCGTCGGTGAACGCGTGATGACGGCGCACCAGGTCGTACTGCGCGGCCAGCCGGGAGCCGAAGAGCAGCGGGTCGTCCGCGCCCAGGGCCATCGGCACCCCGGCGTCGAACAGAGTGCGCAGGGGGACATCGGCGGGCTTCTCGTAGACGCCGAGCGCCACATTGGACGCCGGGCACACCTCGCAGGTCACCCCCGCCTCCGCGAGCCGCCGCAGCAGCCGGGGGTCCTCGGCGGCGCGCACCCCGTGCCCCACCCGGGCCGCGTCGAGGTCGTCCAGGCAGTCCCGGACGCTGGACGGGCCCGACAGCTCGCCGCCGTGCGGGGCGGCCAGCAGGCCGCCCTCCCGGGCGATGGCGAAGGCCCGGTCGAAGTCACGGGCCATGCCGCGCCGTTCGTCGTTGGAGAGCCCGAAGCCGACGACGCCCCGGTCCGCGTACCGCACGGCGAGGCGCGCGAGGGTCCGGGCGTCCAGCGGGTGCTTCATCCGGTTCGCCGCGATGACCACCCGGATCGGCAGCCCGGTCTCGCGCGAGGCGGCGTCCACCGCGTCCAGGATGATCTCGATCGCCGGGATCAGACCGCCGAGCAGAGGCGCGTACGAGGTGGGGTCGACCTGGATCTCCAGCCAGCGGGAGCCGTCCGCCACGTCCTCCTGGGCGGCCTCGCGCACCAGGCGCTGGATGTCCTCGGGGGCCCGCAGGCAGGACCGGGCGATGTCGTACAGCCGCTGGAAGCGGAACCAGCCCCGTTCGTCCGTGGCGCGCAGCTTGGGCGGCTCGCCGCCGGTCAGGGCCTCGGGCAGCCGCACCCCGTACTTGTCGGCGAGCTCCAGCAGCGTCGTGGGCCGCATCGACCCGGTGAAGTGCAGGTGCAGGTGGGCCTTGGGCAGCAGCCGTACATCACGTTCCATTGCAAGATCCTGCCGCACGGAGGGGCGGTGCGGTAGCCGCTTTCTCCATCGAGTGCCCCCTCGAACGCGAAAGCGACCCCCGATTCCGGCATCGGGGGCCGCTTCTACGGGAAGGGAGCGATGCTTACGCCTTCGCCTCGCCCAGCAGCTTCTGGAGCCGCGAGACGCCCTCGACCAGGTCGTCGTCGCCCAGCGCGTACGACAGGCGCAGGTAGCCCGGCGTGCCGAACGCCTCGCCCGGGACGACCGCCACCTCGGCCTCGTCCAGGATCAGCGCGGCCAGCTCCACCGAGGTCTGGGGGCGCTTGCCGCGGATCTCCTTGCCGAGCAGCTCCTTGACCGAGGGGTACGCGTAGAACGCGCCCTCGGGCTCCGGGCAGAACACGCCGTCGATGTCGTTGAGCATCCGCACGATGGTGCGGCGGCGCCGGTCGAAGGCGGTGCGCATCTCGGCGACCGCGTCCAGGTCCCCGGAGACGGCGGCGAGCGCGGCGGCCTGCGAGACGTTGGCGACGTTGGACGTGGCGTGCGACTGGAGGTTGGTCGCGGCCTTCACGACGTCCTTGGGGCCGATGATCCACCCGACCCGCCAGCCGGTCATCGCGTACGTCTTGGCGACGCCGTTGACCACGATGCACTTGTCGCGCAGCTCCGGCACGGCCGCCGGCATCGAGGTGAACTTCGCGTCCCCGTAGACCAGGTGCTCGTAGATCTCGTCGGTCATCACCCACAGGCCGTGCTCGACGGCCCAGCGGCCGATGGCCTCGGTGTCGGACTCGCTGTAGACCGCGCCGGTCGGGTTCGACGGGGAGACGAACAGGACGACCTTCGTACGCTCGGTACGGGCCGCCTCCAGCTGCTCCACGGACACCCGGTAACCGGTGGTCTCGTCGGCCACGACCTCCACCGGGACGCCGCCGGCCAGCCGGATCGACTCGGGGTAGGTGGTCCAGTACGGGGCCGGGACGATGACCTCGTCGCCCGGGTCGAGGATCGCGGCGAACGCCTCGTAGATCGCCTGCTTGCCGCCGTTGGTCACCAGGATCTGGGAGGTGTCGACCTCGTAACCGGAGTCGCGCAGCGTCTTCTCCGCGATGGCGGCCTTGAGCTCGGGGAGCCCGCCCGCGGGGGTGTAGCGGTGGTACTTCGGGGTGCGGCACGCCTCGACGGCGGCGTCCACGATGTAGCCGGGGGTCGGGAAGTCGGGCTCACCGGCGCCGAACCCGATCACCGGGCGGCCGGCGGCCTTGAGGGCCTTGGCCTTGGCGTCGACGGCGAGGGTTGCGGACTCGGAGATGGCACCGATGCGGGCGGAGACCCGGCGCTCGGACGGAGAAGTAGCAGCGCTCATGGCCCCCATGCTCGCAGACCGTTTTCCGCGTCGGCACGGGGGTTTCAGGGACCGGACAGCACTCGGACAGCATGCGGACAGGAAGCGACCAGGAGCGATCAGCAGCTTTCTGTTCGACGCCGGGCCGCTGAGCACGTACACTCTCCTGTCGTTGGCCTTCATCAGCCGCACCGTTCCTGCACTCGGGTCATCCGGGAACATGCGGTAGGTTGGTGGAATCCACAAAGGGTCGTAGCTCAATTGGTAGAGCACTGGTCTCCAAAACCAGCGGTTGGGGGTTCAAGTCCCTCCGGCCCTGCTACACACTCCTTCGCCAGGATGTGTGCGCATGTACGTACTTCAATGCACCGCCGTGCGGCTCCACCGGGCGCGGCACGGCCACGACCCGGAATCAGGTGAGAAGCGTGACGGACGCCGTGGGCTCCATCGACAAGCCTGATGCCGAGGACGAGGCCCCCGAGTCCAAGAAGACCCGGAAGGGCGGCAAGCGCGGGAAGAAGGGCCCTCTGGGCCGTCTCGCGCTCTTCTACCGCCAGATCGTCGCGGAGCTCCGCAAGGTCGTCTGGCCGACGCGCAACCAGCTGACGACGTACACCAGTGTGGTGATTGCGTTCGTCGTCGTCATGATCGGCCTCGTAACCGTGATTGACTTCGGTTTCGCGCGGGTCGTCAAGTACGTCTTCGGCTGATCCACGCGAAGGGCGCCTGATGGGCGCCCCTTTCGCATGTTCCACCCATATGTATCCAGGAAGAAGCCACCGTGTCTGACCCGAACCTGAACGACGCCGTCGAGCCGACGGCGGGCGCCTTCGAGTCCGCCGAGGACGAGCTCGACATCGTCGAGGCGGCGGACGCCGAGGAGTCGGACCAGGCCGAGGCCGCCGACGCCGACGAGGCGTCCGAGGACACCGCCGAGGAGACCGCAGACGCGGCCGACGAGGAGGAGGCCGAGCCGGCCGAGCCCGTCGACCCCGTCACGGCCCTGCGCGAGGAGCTCCGCGGGCTGCCGGGCGAGTGGTACGTCATCCACACGTACGCCGGTTACGAGAAGCGTGTGAAGGCCAACCTGGAGCAGCGCGCCGTCTCGCTGAACGTGGAGGAGTTCATCTATCAGGCCGAGGTGCCTGAGGAGGAAATCGTCCAGATCAAGAACGGCGAGCGCAAGAACGTCCGTCAGAACAAGCTCCCGGGCTACGTCCTGGTGCGCATGGACCTGACGAACGAGTCCTGGGGCGTCGTCCGCAACACCCCCGGTGTCACCGGCTTCGTGGGCAACGCCTACGACCCGTACCCGTTGACGCTGGACGAGATCGTCAAGATGCTCGCTCCGGAGGCCGAGGAGAAGGCCGCCCGTGAGGCCGCCGAGGCCGAGGGCAAGCCGGCTCCGGCCCGCAAGGTCACCGTCGAGGTCCTCGACTTCGAGGTCGGCGACTCGGTCACCGTCACCGACGGCCCGTTCGCGACGCTGCAGGCGACGATCAACGAGATCAACGCCGACTCGAAGAAGGTCAAGGGCCTGGTCGAGATCTTCGGTCGCGAGACCCCGGTCGAGCTCAGCTTCGACCAGATCCAGAAGAACTGAGCTTTCCGCCCGCTTCTGGACACATGCCTACCGAGCAGGTCAGACAGGCTCTCGAAGCCGGTCTGACCTGCTTGGTTTTTGGTCGCACGGCTATACCCGTTATCGTTGTGCGGTATGCCTGCATCCGGATGACCGGATGACGGCGAAAACTCTCACTAGGACCCGGAGAGAGCACATGCCTCCCAAGAAGAAGAAGGTCACGGGGCTTATCAAGCTCCAGATCAACGCCGGTGCGGCCAACCCGGCCCCGCCGGTCGGCCCCGCACTGGGTCAGCACGGCGTCAACATCATGGAGTTCTGCAAGGCCTACAACGCCGCGACCGAGTCGCAGCGTGGCATGGTCGTGCCGGTGGAGATCACGGTCTACGAGGACCGCTCCTTCACCTTCATCACCAAGACTCCGCCGGCCGCCAAGCTGATCCTCAAGGCCGCGGGTGTGGAGAAGGGCTCCGGCGAGCCGCACAAGACCAAGGTCGCCAAGCTGACGGCTGCCCAGGTCCGCGAGATCGCCACGACGAAGCTCCCCGACCTGAACGCCAACGACCTCGACGCCGCGTCGAAGATCATCGCTGGCACCGCCCGTTCCATGGGCATCACGGTCGAAGGCTGATTCAGCCCCACGCCCTCAGTGGTAGGACCGGCGCTGGTCCGCACCACGACTCCACACTCTGAAAACCATCAGGAGTAGAAGTGAAGCGCAGCAAGAACCTCCGCGCTGCGGACGCCAAGATCGACCGGGAGCGCCTGTACGCCCCGCTCGAGGCCGTCCGTCTCGCCAAGGACACCGCCACCACGAAGTTCGACGGCACCGTCGAGGTCGCCTTCCGCCTGGGTGTTGACCCGCGCAAGGCCGACCAGATGGTCCGCGGCACCGTGAACCTCCCGCACGGCACCGGCAAGACCGCCCGGGTCCTGGTCTTCGCGACCGGTGACCGTGCTGCGGCCGCGGAAGCCGCCGGCGCCGACATCGTCGGCTCCGACGAGCTCATCGACGAGGTGGCGAAGGGCCGTCTGGACTTCGACGCCGTCGTCGCGACCCCGGACCTCATGGGCAAGGTCGGCCGCCTCGGCCGCGTGCTCGGTCCGCGTGGTCTGATGCCGAACCCGAAGACCGGTACGGTCACCCCCGATGTCGCGAAGGCTGTCAACGACATCAAGGGCGGCAAGATCGAGTTCCGCGTCGACAAGCACTCGAACCTGCACTTCATCATCGGCAAGGTCTCCTTCGACGAGACCAAGCTGGTGGAGAACTACGCAGCGGCGCTGGAAGAGGTCCTCCGCCTCAAGCCGTCCGCGGCGAAGGGCCGTTACATCAAGAAGGCCGCCCTGGCGACCACGATGGGCCCCGGCATCCCGCTGGACTCCAACCGCACCCGTAACCTCCTCGTCGAGGAGGACCCGGCCGCCGTCTGAGCCTCCGCGCTCGTACGACCGCCGCGTCACGTGTGACATGGGACGGGCCCCGCAACCTTTCGAGGTGCGGGGCTCGTCCTCATTCGTACGTGGACATGACTGTCGGAGCCCTGCGTCAGCGTGGGTGACCGAGAGTCGAACGAGGGGTGGGATTTCAGATGTTGACCAATACCGTACGGCGCGTGGGTCTGTCCGTCGCCGTGGTGGCGGCGCTGACCTCGGTCGCGGCCTGTGGCGGATCGGACGACGGGGATACGGGCAAGGGCTCCGGCAAGACCGAGAGCCGCGGCGGCTCCGTGGTGAAGGTGGACCCGATAGCCGCGCTGGTCGCCGTACAGAAGAAGACCGGCCAGGCGCACTCGGCGCGGGTCGAGGGCGACACCTCCATGGGCAGCGCGATGTCCATGAAGCAGTCGGGCGTCATGGACTGGTCCGACGGGATCACGGGCTCCATGAAGATCACGTACACCGGCGGCACCATGGCGGACGCCATGAAGAAGGCCGGCAGCAACGGCACCATGGAGGCCCGCTACTTCAAGGACGGGTACGCGGCGGACATGGGCGCGGCCATGTCCCAGCAGACCGGCGGCAAGCGCTGGATCAGCTACAGCTACGACGACCTGGAGAAGCTGGCCGGGGCGTCGGGGGCGGCGCTGAAGGACCAGATGCAGAACAGCACCCCCGAGCAGGGCGTGAAGTCACTGCTCGCCTCCGGCGACGTGAAGAAGGTCGGCGAGGAGGACGTCCGCGGCGTCAGCACCACGCACTACTCGGGCACGGTCGACGTCGCCGCCCTGACCGCCAAGAACAGCAGCCTCGGCGCCGACGAGCTCGACGCCCTCAAGAAGCAGCTGGCGGACGCGGGGATCACCACGGAGACCGTCGACATCTGGGTCGACGAGAACGACCTGCTGGTGAAGAAGACCGAGCGCGGCTCGATGAAGACCGGTGAGCTCAACTCCACGGTCTACTACAGCGACTACGGCACCAAGGTCTCCGTCGAGCGCCCGCCGGCCGCCCAGACCGTCGACTTCACCGAGCTGATGGAGCAGCAGCAGGGCGCCGCTTCGTAACCCGGTTCCGGGGGGTTCAAACCTCCCGGCACCCTTCGAAACGGGACGGATTTGCCCGGCGCGACCCGAGTCGCGTACTCTTCTGCAGAAGCCAAAGACCGCTGGTCGTTGTCCTGAATCCATCAGGGTTCGGGCAACCGAAGGCTCCGTTGATGCGGACGACCTGCGCAGGTGACTGTGGAGAGCTCCCGGATTCTGTCCGGTCGAGCTTCGCCCTGGCGCCTGCGCCGGGGCGTTTCGTCTTTCCGGTCCCTTTCGAGCGGTCCTCATCACCCGGAAGGAGGCCGACGCTATGGCTAGGCCCGACAAGGCTGCTGCGGTAGCCGAGCTCGCGGACCAGTTCCGCAGCTCGAACGCCGCCGTGCTGACCGAGTACCGGGGTCTCACCGTGGCACAGCTCAAGCAGCTGCGCCGTTCGCTCGGTGAGAACGCCCAGTACGCCGTGGTGAAGAACACGCTGACCAAGATTGCGGCCAACGAGGCCGGGATCGACACGCTGGACGACCTCTTCGCAGGTCCGACGGCGGTTGCCTTCGTCACCGGTGACCCGGTGGAGTCGGCGAAGGGTCTTCGTGACTTCGCCAAGGACAACCCGAACCTGATCATCAAGGGCGGTGTCCTTGACGGCAAGGCGCTGTCCGCCGATGACATCAAGCAGCTCGCGGACCTCGAGTCCCGCGAGGTTCTGCTCGCCAAGCTGGCCGGTGCCATGAAGGGCAAGCAGACTCAGGCTGCGCAGCTCTTCCAGGCGCTGCCGTCGAAGTTCGTCCGCACCGCGGAAGCGCTTCGCGTCAAGCTGGAGGAGCAGGGCGGTGCCGGTACGCCGGCTCCCGCCGAGGCCGCCGAGTAATCACGCTCAGCGGTCCAGCGGGCACCGTGTACGCCCGCCGACACATACATCCGGCACCTGCCGAATAGTGGAAGGACGCCTGTCATGGCGAAGCTGTCCCAGGAAGACCTGCTCGCTCAGTTCGAGGAGCTCACCCTCATCGAGCTCGCCGAGTTCGTGAAGGCCTTCGAGGAGAAGTTCGACGTCACCGCCGCCGCGGCCGTCGCCGTCGCGGGCCCGGCCCAGGGTGGCCCGGCTGCCCCGGCCGAGGAGGAGAAGGACGAGTTCGACGTCATCCTCACCGCCGCCGGTGACAAGAAGATCCAGGTCATCAAGGTCGTGCGCGAGCTGACCTCCCTCGGCCTGAAGGAGGCCAAGGACCTCGTCGACGGCGCCCCGAAGCCCGTCCTCGAGAAGGTCGCGAAGGACGCCGCGGACAAGGCTGCCGAGTCCCTCAAGGGCGCCGGCGCCTCCGTCGAGGTCAAGTGACCCGAGGAGTCCTCTGACTCCTCAGGACCCCCGTGCCGCGAGGCGCGGAGTCACATCGCGAAAGGCGATCACCCGTCCGGGTGGTCGCCTTTCGGCGTACCGGAGGCGGGTGCCTTGCCCTTCCCGCGTTGACGAGTATCGTGATCATCGCCGTGCGCCTCTCGGGGGTCCGAGGGCGGCCGGGGCCGAGGGGGCCCTTGACGAACCGCACGCGGCGCGCAATTCTCAAGGCGCGTCGCCGAATCGATCCGAATCCGAGGCATGGATCGATGGCGAAGCGGGCAGTAAAGAAGGGCGCACCTCGCGCAGGGCTGGACATAGGTGTTGAGAAGAGCTGTTGAGAGCAACGTGGGTCTCTGAAAACCCCGACTGGACATCAGTGTGGCACTTGGCTACACTGACCCTTTGCGCTGCCTGTTAGCTGCCTCCTGCCCGTCACCAGGGGCATACCCATCTTGAGCATCGTGGACCGATCATCCCTGACCTGGGATTTTCTGCCCTCATGTCCAGTTTGGGACCGGTACGCGCGTAGTGAGTCCGAGCCCTCGGAAGGACCCCCTCTTGGCCGCCTCGCGCAACGCCTCGACCGCGAATACGAACAACGGCGCCAGCACCGCCCCGCTGCGCATCTCTTTTGCAAAGATCAAGGAGCCCCTCGAGGTTCCGAACCTCCTCGCGCTGCAGACCGAGAGCTTTGACTGGCTCCTCGGCAACGCCGCCTGGAAGGCTCGCGTCGAGGCTGCTCTGGACAGTGGACAAGACGTCCCCACCAAGTCCGGCCTCGAGGAGATCTTCGAGGAGATCTCCCCGATCGAGGACTTCTCCGGGTCGATGTCGCTCACGTTCCGCGACCACCGCTTCGAGCCCCCGAAGAACTCGATCGACGAGTGCAAGGAGCGCGACTTCACGTACGCCGCCCCGCTCTTCGTCACGGCCGAGTTCACCAACAACGAGACCGGCGAGATCAAGTCCCAGACGGTCTTCATGGGCGACTTCCCGCTCATGACCAACAAGGGCACCTTCGTCATCAACGGCACCGAGCGTGTCGTGGTGTCGCAGCTGGTCCGCTCGCCGGGTGTCTACTTCGACTCGTCGATCGACAAGACGTCCGACAAGGACATCTTCTCCGCCAAGATCATCCCCTCCCGGGGTGCCTGGCTGGAGATGGAGATCGACAAGCGCGACATGGTCGGTGTCCGCATCGACCGCAAGCGCAAGCAGTCGGTCACCGTCCTCCTGAAGGCGCTCGGCTGGACCACCGAGCAGATCCTCGAGGAGTTCGGCGAGTACGAGTCCATGCGCGCCACCCTGGAGAAGGACCACACCCAGGGCCAGGACGACGCGCTGCTCGACATCTACCGCAAGCTCCGCCCGGGCGAGCCGCCCACCCGCGAGGCCGCTCAGACGCTGCTCGAGAACCTCTACTTCAACCCGAAGCGCTACGACCTCGCGAAGGTCGGCCGCTACAAGGTGAACAAGAAGCTCGGCGCGGACGAGCCGCTGGACGCCGGCGTGCTCACCACCGACGACGTCATCGCGACCATCAAGTACCTGGTCAAGCTGCACGCCGGTGAGACCGAGACGGTCGGCGAGTCCGGTCGGACGATCGTCGTCGAGACCGACGACATCGACCACTTCGGCAACCGCCGCCTGCGCAACGTCGGCGAGCTCATCCAGAACCAGGTCCGTACGGGTCTCGCCCGTATGGAGCGTGTCGTGCGCGAGCGCATGACCACCCAGGACGTCGAGGCGATCACGCCGCAGACCCTGATCAACATCCGGCCGGTCGTCGCCTCCATCAAGGAGTTCTTCGGCACCAGCCAGCTGTCGCAGTTCATGGACCAGAACAACCCGCTGTCGGGTCTCACCCACAAGCGCCGTCTGTCGGCTCTCGGCCCGGGTGGTCTCTCCCGTGAGCGGGCCGGCTTCGAGGTCCGAGACGTGCACCCGTCCCACTACGGACGCATGTGCCCGATCGAGACCCCCGAAGGCCCGAACATCGGTCTGATCGGTTCGCTCGCCTCGTACGGCCGCGTCAACGCGTTCGGCTTCATCGAGACGCCGTACCGCAAGGTCGTCGACGGCCAGGTCACCGACGAGGTCGACTACGTCACCGCCGACGAGGAAGACCGTTTCGTCATCGCCCAGGCGAACGCGACGCTCTCCGACGACCTGCGCTTCACCGAGCCCCGCGTCCTGGTCCGCCGTCGTGGCGGCGAGGTCGACTACGTTCCCGGTGGCGAGGTCGACTACATGGACGTCTCGCCGCGCCAGATGGTGTCCGTCGCGACCGCGATGATCCCCTTCCTGGAGCACGACGACGCCAACCGTGCCCTCATGGGCGCGAACATGATGCGCCAGGCCGTCCCGCTCATCAAGAGCGAGGCGCCGCTCGTCGGCACCGGCATGGAGTACCGCTGCGCCACCGACGCCGGTGACGTGCTGAAGGCCGAGAAGGACGGTGTGGTCCAGGAGGTCTCCGCGGACTACATCACCGTCACGAACGACGACGGTACGTACACCACGTACCGCATCGCCAAGTTCATGCGCTCCAACCAGGGCACCTCGGTCAACCAGAAGGTCGTCGTCTCCGAGGGCGACCGCGTCATCGAGGGCCAGGTCCTCGCCGACGGCCCGGCCACCGAGTTCGGTGAGATGGCGCTCGGCAAGAACCTGCTCGTGGCGTTCATGCCCTGGGAGGGTCACAACTACGAGGACGCGATCATCCTGTCGCAGCGCCTCGTGCAGGACGACGTCCTCTCCTCGATCCACATCGAGGAGCACGAGGTCGACGCCCGTGACACCAAGCTCGGCCCCGAGGAGATCACCCGGGACATCCCGAACGTCTCCGAGGAGGTCCTCGCCGACCTCGACGAGCGCGGCATCATCCGTATCGGTGCCGAGGTCGTCGCCGGCGACATCCTCGTCGGCAAGGTCACGCCCAAGGGTGAGACCGAGCTGACCCCCGAGGAGCGCCTGCTCCGCGCGATCTTCGGTGAGAAGGCGCGCGAGGTCCGCGACACCTCGCTGAAGGTGCCGCACGGCGAGATCGGCAAGGTCATCGGTGTCCGCGTCTTCGACCGCGAAGAGGGCGACGAGCTGCCGCCGGGCGTGAACCAGCTGGTCCGCGTCTACGTCGCGCAGAAGCGCAAGATCACCGACGGTGACAAGCTCGCCGGCCGTCACGGCAACAAGGGCGTCATCTCGAAGATCCTGCCGATCGAGGACATGCCGTTCCTGGAGGACGGCACCCCGGTCGACATCATCCTCAACCCGCTGGGTGTCCCGTCCCGAATGAACCCGGGACAGGTCCTGGAGATCCACCTCGGCTGGCTCGCCAGCCGCGGCTGGGACGTCTCCGGCCTCGGTGACGAGTGGGCCAAGCGCCTGCAGGCCATCGGCGCCGACCAGGTCGCCCCCGGCACCAACGTCGCCACGCCCGTCTTCGACGGTGCGCGCGAGGACGAGATCTCCGGTCTCTTCGAGGCCACGATCCCGAACCGCGACGGCATGCGTCTGGTGCAGCCCTCCGGCAAGGCCAAGCTGTTCGACGGCCGCTCCGGCGAGCCGTTCCCGGACCCGGTCTCGGTCGGCTACATGTACATCCTCAAGCTGCACCACCTGGTCGACGACAAGCTCCACGCCCGTTCGACCGGCCCGTACTCCATGATCACGCAGCAGCCGCTGGGTGGTAAGGCGCAGTTCGGTGGGCAGCGATTCGGTGAGATGGAGGTGTGGGCCCTTGAGGCTTACGGCGCCGCTTACGCCCTCCAGGAACTGCTGACGATCAAGTCCGACGACGTCACCGGCCGCGTGAAGGTCTACGAGGCGATCGTCAAGGGCGAGAACATCCCCGAGCCGGGCATTCCCGAGTCCTTCAAGGTGCTCATCAAGGAAATGCAGTCGCTCTGCCTCAACGTGGAGGTGCTGTCCTCGGACGGCATGTCCATCGAGATGCGCGACACGGACGAGGACGTCTTCCGCGCGGCGGAGGAGCTCGGTATCGACCTGTCCCGGCGCGAGCCGAGCAGCGTCGAAGAGGTCTGACGGGTTGGCCGGCCGGATCCCCGTGATCCGGCCGGCTCTCCCCGGACCCGTTCAGACCATTGCTGAAGTGCCCCGATTTACTCGCGTGACGCGAGGGGGCTCGAACCCCCGAAAGAGGGATTGACGACAAGTGCTCGACGTCAACTTCTTCGACGAGCTGCGGATCGGCCTTGCCACCGCGGACGACATCCGGACCTGGTCCCACGGCGAGGTCAAGAAGCCGGAGACCATCAACTACCGCACCCTCAAGCCCGAAAAGGACGGACTCTTCTGCGAGAAGATCTTCGGTCCGACCCGGGACTGGGAGTGCTACTGCGGCAAGTACAAGCGTGTCCGCTTCAAGGGCATCATCTGTGAGCGCTGTGGCGTCGAGGTCACGCGCGCCAAGGTGCGCCGTGAGCGCATGGGCCACATCGAGCTCGCCGCTCCCGTCACCCACATCTGGTACTTCAAGGGCGTCCCGTCGCGCCTGGGCTACCTGCTGGACCTCGCGCCGAAGGACCTCGAGAAGGTCATCTACTTCGCCGCGTACATGATCACGTTCGTGGACGAGGAGCGCCGCACCCGCGACCTCCCCTCCCTGGAGGCCCACGTCTCCGTCGAGCGCCAGCAGATCGAGAACCGCCGCGACTCCGACCTGGAGAACCGCGCCAAGAAGCTCGAGTCCGACCTGGCCGAGCTGGAGGCCGAGGGTGCCAAGGCCGACGTGCGCCGCAAGGTGCGCGAGGGTGCCGAGCGCGAGATGAAGCAGCTGCGCGACCGTGCGCAGCGCGAGATCGACCGCCTCGACGAGGTGTGGAGCCGCTTCAAGAACCTCAAGGTCCAGGACCTGGAGGGCGACGAGCTGCTCTACCGCGAGCTGCGTGACCGCTTCGGCACGTACTTCGACGGCTGCATGGGCGCCGCCGCGCTGCAGAAGCGCCTGGAGTCCTTCGACCTCGACGAGGAGGCCGAGCGCCTCCGCGAGATCATCCGTACCGGCAAGGGCCAGAAGAAGACCCGTGCGCTCAAGCGCCTCAAGGTCGTCTCCGCGTTCCTGCAGACCAGCAACAAGCCCAAGGGCATGGTGCTCGACTGCGTGCCGGTCATCCCGCCGGACCTGCGTCCGATGGTGCAGCTGGACGGTGGCCGCTTCGCGACCTCCGACCTCAACGACCTGTACCGCCGCGTGATCAACCGCAACAACCGCCTGAAGCGGCTTCTCGACCTCGGCGCGCCCGAGATCATCGTGAACAACGAGAAGCGCATGCTCCAGGAGGCCGTGGACGCCCTCTTCGACAACGGTCGTCGCGGTCGCCCGGTCACCGGCCCCGGTAACCGTCCCCTGAAGTCCCTCAGCGACATGCTGAAGGGCAAGCAGGGTCGTTTCCGTCAGAACCTGCTCGGCAAGCGCGTGGACTACTCCGCGCGTTCCGTGATCGTCGTCGGTCCGCAGCTCAAGCTGCACCAGTGCGGTCTGCCGAAGGCGATGGCGCTGGAGCTCTTCAAGCCGTTCGTGATGAAGCGCCTGGTCGACCTGAACCACGCGCAGAACATCAAGTCGGCCAAGCGCATGGTCGAGCGCGGCCGCACCGTGGTGTACGACGTCCTCGAAGAGGTCATCGCCGAGCACCCGGTGCTGCTGAACCGTGCGCCCACGCTGCACCGCCTCGGCATCCAGGCCTTCGAGCCCCAGCTGGTCGAGGGCAAGGCCATCCAGATCCACCCGCTCGTCTGCACCGCGTTCAACGCGGACTTCGACGGTGACCAGATGGCCGTGCACCTGCCGCTCTCCGCGGAGGCGCAGGCCGAGGCCCGCATCCTGATGCTGTCCTCGAACAACATCCTGAAGCCGGCCGACGGTCGTCCCGTCACCATGCCGACTCAGGACATGGTGCTGGGCCTGTTCTTCCTGACCACGGACGGCGACCTCCGTGACACCAAGGGCGAGGGCCGCGCGTTCGGCTCCACGGCCGAGGCGATCATGGCGTTCGACGCCGGCGAGCTGGCGCTCCAGTCGTCCGTCGACATCCGCTTCCCGGTGGGCACCATCCCGCCGCGTGGCTGGGTGCCGCCGGTCGCCGAGGAGGGCGAGCCCGAGTACCAGCCGGGTGACACCTTCCGGCTGCGGACGAGCCTGGGCCGCGCGCTCTTCAACGAGCTGCTGCCCGAGGACTACCCGTTCGTCGACTACTCGGTCGGCAAGAAGCAGCTCTCCGAGATCGTCAACGACCTCGCCGAGCGCTACCCCAAGGTCATCGTGGCGGCGACGCTCGACAACCTGAAGGCGGCCGGCTTCCACTGGGCGACCCGTTCGGGCGTCACCGTGGCCATCTCCGACGTCGTCGTGCCCGAGGCCAAGAAGGCCATCGTCAAGGGCTACGAGGAGCAGGACGAGAAGGTCCAGAAGCAGTACGAGCGCGGTCTGATCACCAAGGACGAGCGCACGCAGGAGCTCATCGCGATCTGGACCAAGGCGACCAACGAGGTTGCCGAGGCCATGAACGAGAACTTCCCCAAGACGAACCCCATCTTCATGATGGTTGACTCGGGTGCCCGAGGAAACATGATGCAGATGCGTCAGATCGCCGGTATGCGTGGTCTGGTGTCCAACGCCAAGAACGAGACGATCCCGCGTCCCATCAAGGCGTCCTTCCGTGAGGGCCTCACCGTTCTGGAGTACTTCATCTCCACGCACGGTGCCCGTAAGGGTCTGGCGGACACCGCCCTGCGTACCGCCGACTCGGGTTACCTGACCCGTCGTCTGGTGGACGTCTCGCAGGACGTGATCATTCGCGAGGAGGACTGCGGCACCGACCGCGGCCTCAAGCTGAAGATCGCCGTCAAGGGTGCCGACGGTGTCCTCCGCAAGACGGACGACGTCGAGACCTCGGTCTACGCCCGCATGCTCGCCGAGGACGTCGTGGTGGACGGCAAGGTCATCGCGCCTGCCAACGTCGACCTCGGTGACGTCCTGATCGACGCCCTGGTGGGCGCCGGCGTCGAGGAGGTCAAGACCCGCTCGGTCCTGACCTGTGAGTCCGCGGTCGGCACCTGTGCCTTCTGCTACGGGCGCTCGCTCGCCACCGGCAAGCTGGTCGACATCGGTGAGGCGGTCGGCATCATCGCCGCCCAGTCCATCGGTGAGCCCGGTACCCAGCTGACGATGCGTACCTTCCACACCGGTGGTGTGGCCGGTGACGACATCACCCAGGGTCTGCCGCGTGTCGTCGAGCTCTTCGAGGCGCGTACGCCCAAGGGTGTCGCCCCGATCTCCGAGTCCGCGGGCCGTGTCCGCATCGAGGAGACCGAGAAGACCAAGAAGATCGTCGTCACCCCGGACGACGGCAGCGACGAGATCGCCTTCCCGATCTCGAAGCGCGCCCGTCTCCTGGTGGGCGAGGGCGACCACGTCGAGGTGGGCCAGAAGCTCACCGTGGGTGCCACCAACCCGCACGACGTGCTGCGCATCCTCGGCCAGCGCGCGGTCCAGGTCCACCTGGTCGGCGAGGTCCAGAAGGTCTACAACTCGCAGGGCGTGTCGATCCACGACAAGCACATCGAGATCATCATCCGGCAGATGCTCCGCCGCGTGACGATCATCGAGTCCGGCGACGCGGAGCTGCTGCCGGGCGAGCTCGTGGAGCGCTCGAAGTTCGAGACCGAGAACCGTCGCGTGGTCACCGAGGGCGGTCACCCCGCCTCCGGCCGTCCGCAGCTGATGGGTATCACCAAGGCGTCGCTGGCGACGGAGTCGTGGCTGTCCGCGGCCTCCTTCCAGGAGACGACCAGGGTCCTGACGGACGCGGCGATCAACGCCAAGTCCGACTCCCTGATCGGCCTCAAGGAGAACGTCATCATCGGTAAGCTCATCCCGGCCGGTACGGGCCTGTCCCGCTACCGCAACATCCGGGTCGAGCCGACCGAGGAGGCCAAGGCCGCGATGTACTCGGCCGTCGGCTACGACGACATCGACTACTCGCCGTTCGGCACGGGCTCCGGCCAGGCCGTTCCGCTGGAGGACTACGACTACGGTCCGTACAACCAGTAAGCGAGTCGCTTGATACGCCCGGAGGGCGGCCATCCCGATTGCGGGGTGGCCGCCCTCCGGCGTTCCCGGCTCGCGCCGTTCAGCGGTCCGCGGCCAGGAAGGGGCGGAGGCGGTGTATGCGGGTCGCGTAGTCCGGGTGGGAGGCCAGCAGGTGCGCGGCGGGTCCTGGACGGGCGCCGCTCATCCCGGACGCGGCCGGCCCGAGACCGGGGTGCGAGGGGTCCCCGCCCTCCTCCATGGCGAGCAGGACCTCGGTGAGCATGGGGGCGAAGCCGAGCGATGCGGCGTGCAGGTCCGCCCGCAGCTCTGCGCGTCTGCTCAGCGCCGCCGCGGCATAGGGCAGGGTGAGCAGCACCAGCGGTGCCGCTCCCAGCAGGATCGCCGCCGGTCCGAACAGTACGACGCCGCAGCCGGCGATCAGCGCCGCGGCGGACACCGAGCCGAGCCCCACGGCCCGGTTGCCGGCGCTGAGCAGGACCGCGCGTCCGGCCCGGAACGCCGCGCGGGCGGGCAGCGTGTACCAGCGTCCGGCCAGCGTGGACCAGCCGTGACCGCCCGCGTGGTGGCCCAGCTCGTGGGCGAGTACGGCCGCCAGCTGGGCGCTCGACAGGTTCTCCAGCGCGAACCGGGTCACGCCGACGATGTGGCCGGCGGCCGCGTACGCGTTGAGGTTCGGGGTGTTCTCCACCCAGAGGCGGTAGCGGTCGCCCTCGACGCCCGCCCGGCCCGTGACCTCCCGCCAGACCGGGTCCAACCGGGCGCGCTCCCGGGGGAGGGGGTAGCGGAATCCCAGTACGTACCGGGCGTACAGGTCCTCCGCAGGGCGGTGGAAGACCAGCAGACCGCAGGCCAGCCAGATCAGGGCGGGGAGCCAGTACGGGATCTGCCAGGCGAGATCGACGAGCCGGCCGACGGCGAGAAGCGCTCCGAGGCTGAACGCGAACGCGGGGAGGTGGAGCGCCAGGCCGCCCAGAGCGGCGGTGTCCACCCGGCGCTGGCGCGCGGCGAAGTGCAGCCGGGTCCCGGGGGCGTGGCGGTATTCGAGATCGTCCACCGCTTCGGTGCCGGTGGTTCGGTCCTGTTCGGCGCGCTGGTGTTCGGGGTGCTGAGGCATGTCCGTCCTCGGGGGATGGGGGAGGTCAGCCGATGACCACGGAAAGGGTGAGTAGCAGAGCGCCCAGGCAGAACGCGGCCAGTCCGGCCCGTATCCACTGGTGCTTGCGCAACGCGATCCGGCTGGTCTCGGCGAGGGCCGCCAGGAGGGCGGGCATCGGAAGCTGTTCGGTCTCGGCGAGTGCCTGGGGGAGCCGGTTCAGCCGTACTGCCCGCTGGATGTCCCCGAAGTACGTGAGGGGAGTGTCGGGCCCTCCGCCACGGACCCGGTAGCGCGGGACGACCGCCATCAGGAGGCACAGCAGGGCGGCGGCCAGGACGGTGATCCCCGTCCACCAGACGACGGAGCCCCACCCGGACAGATGGCCCGACGGCCACTGCGTCCCGGCCAGGATTCCGCAGACCATGCCCGAACTGATCCCGAGAGCGGCGACCACGACGGCCGCCTTGCTGTCGGCGCGGGCGATCTCGGTGCGGAGGTCGGCCAGCAGACGTGCAGCGGCCTCCGCGCCGGGGGCGGGGTCCGGGCCGGTCACGGCATGTCCTTGGGTAGGTACATGCCCTGCTCATGGGCGGGCGGCGAGCTCCGGGGCTGTTGCCGGGCCTCGGGGACCTGGACGTCCGGCAACGGCGACTCCGGCTCTTCGGGCCACTCGGAGGACAGCGGCAGCCGCGGCGCGGGGGCTCCCCGGCCTGTCTCGTCAGCCGGTAGCTGGTGGTTCAGAATGTCGTGCAGGGCCCGCAGCGCGAGGTTCTTGGGGCCTTCGAGCTCGTACCCCTCGACGTTGTCGCTGTTGAGCAGCTGGGTGACCATCTCCGCCTTGGCCCGGATCATGCTCAGCTGGTCCTGGCGGAGACTCTGCATGACCAGCCAGGAGTCCTCGGGATGCTCGGCGAGGTGCAGCGCCCAGGCCCGGACCCCGCCCTGTTCCAGCTGGCGCTGGTAGAAGTCGACCTTGGCGAGTTCCGCGTCCTGCAACTCGGTGAGCCATTTCTGCCGCTGGAGAGCCAGTGCCTGCTGCTGTTCGCCGTGCACCAGGGCGCGGCGGGTCGTCTCGAAGTCGTGTTCCATGGCGCGGCGTTCGCGGTGGACGTTTTCGACTGCCGCGTGGTCGATGCTCTGCATGCGCTGCTCGTGCTCGATGTTGTCCTGATCCCGGTGCAGCCGCAGCGTCCAGGTGACGAGGAGCCCCGCCTGCGCGCCGAGTGGGCCCCGGGTCCGTACTGTTCGCAGGACTGCGGCCTCGGCCTCGGTGCTGCCGGTGATGGGGAAGTGTCGCGCGACGGCGCGGGCGGCCTGCTCCAGCTCTCCCAGCAGCAGTCGCGGCACATCGCGGTGTCTCGACGCGACGAAGACCGCGGGATCGCCCACCTGCCAGTTCAACTCGACGACACTCACGAACTGCAGGGCGTCGTTCCTGCTGGGGAGCGAAAGTTTCGCGCGGACGGGATGGACGCCCATGTCCACCTCGTACACGGCGGTGTAGCGCCTGCTGATGATCTCCGCCCGTGTCGGCCGAATCGGCGGCAACGCGGTGGTGTACCGGCCGGACGGGGTCGCGAACACCAGGGCGTGGTCGATGCGGGTGAGCCTGCGGGGCACGAAGCCGAAGCGGGAGATCTGGCGCACGGTCAGCACCGGATCGGTCAGAGGTGTGTGGCGTCCGGCCGGCTGCTCCCACTCGGGAGGACCGTGGAACGGGTTCATGTCGGCGGGTCTCCTGTGCTCGTCGAGAGGTTCAGGGGGTCGGCAGCGTGGCCAGCAGGCGGTTCGCTACGGGCGATGGAATCCCGTCGTCGCCCGGGAGCGTGCGCAGCAGGTGGCTGATGCGCCGACGCTCCGGCTCGTCCACGGCGAGGCCGGACAGCAGGTGGGAGAGCGCACTCTCGGCCCCGGGTACGCCTTCGGCCGAGAGCACCCACCGGCTCAGCACGTCGAGCGCGTGCTTGCGGTGGTCGCGGTCGTTCAGCGCCGTCCGCATGAGCGACCGGATCCCCGTTGCCGCAGGGGTGTGCGACATCAGTGACGTCGCGTACCAGTCCAGGACGATCGGCCGGCCCTTGGGGGCGCCGCGCTCGGTGCGTCCGCAGGCGCCGAGGAAGCCGTTCATGGTCAGGGTCCGCATGCGCTGATCGCGTTCCTGGGCTCTCAGGAGCTCGTCCAGCACCCGGTCGTTCGCTGTGGAGAGCAGGAGAAGTTCCACCGACTCGGCCAGCGCCTCGCCCAGTTCCCCATCGTCCTGACCGGGGGCCGCTTCCGGTTCGTTTCGGCCCTCCCGGTGTGCCGCGGTGCGCAGGGCCGCCACAGCCTCGACCGGTCGTTCGGGTCCGATCAGTCCGTGCGTGCGGATGGCGACCCAGCGGAGATGGAGTGCGTCACTGTCGCACCAGGTGTCGAGGATCTGCGGCACGTTCGGAGTGCCGATGCGATGGGCGAGAGCCAGAGCGTGCACGGCGACGGTTCGGGGCCCGTACAGCGGGGACGCCGCCCAAGGCTCGATGACGAGTGCCATGGCGGAGGGAAGGTCGGTGTGGGCGAGGACCGCGACCGTCGAGGACGCCCGGGTACGGACGAGCGGCCTGCCGTCCTTCGCCAGTTCCTGCAGCCACTGCACCAGGGCGGGCCGCGCCGAGGGGTGTCCGGTCCACACCTCCCGCAGGAGGACCAGCGAGGTCCGATCGTCCCGGAAGGCCGCCTTCACCTGCCGTACCGGGCCCCACTCGGTGGGCTCGTCGTCCTCGTAGCGGTGGGCCCGCGCCCGTTGCAGACGTCTGCCGATGTGCGTTCCGAATACGGGCACGGCAGCGGGCAGTTGGGAGTCCGCAGTCTCCTGCAGACGTGCATAGAGGCGGTCGCTCACCTCGGCCGTCAGCGCGTACGGTCCGTCGTCGAACGCAGCGAGTGCGATGAGGAAGGACTTCTCCCGCAGGTGCAGCACGGTGTCGTCCTCTTCGAACCACTCCCGGACCTGGTCCTCGAGGGCCGCCAGCGAGAAGTTGTCGACCTTCTCCGCGCCGGCGTTCCCGGATGCGTGCTCGACCAGTACGGACGCGAAGGCGGACGCCTCGCGGGGCTGGTGGTCGCGTGCGAGGAATTCCGTGACCACCGGCAGGGTCAGCAGGTTCGCCGCGCTGTCGTCTTCGAGGCGGGCCCGCAGGTGTGCGGCCAGTACATCGGCCGGTGCGGGCGGCTGCCAGGAACGCGGCTGCACATCCTCCAGGCACGCCCGGGGCCCGACCGTGATCACCAGGTACGCGTCCCGCCGGCCGAGCCGGTCGCGCAGGGCGAGCAGATCGACGTCCCGTAACGGCTTGTTCCTGTCGGTCTCCAGGTCGCACAGGAGGTGCCCCTGCGCCCCGGCGTCGTCGTCGCCCTCCGGCAGAAGGGAGTGCGGTGCGGTGTCCCGCGCCAGTGAATGCACCGGGGAGAGGCCGAGGCGGTGCAGCAGCATGAGCGCGGCTGTACGCCGGCCCGAGGACTGGGGGCCGCTGAGCACGAGTACGCGTTCCTCGCGCAGCTGCTCGACGAGCGCCGTGAATGCCGGCCCCGGATCGGCGAAGGACTCGGCGATCCCGCTCAGCGTGGCGGCGCGGATCTCGCCCGAGGAACGGGAGGCCGACAGGGCGCCGAACCCGTAGTGGACATGGGTCCTGGCGTCCACATGGACGTCACCGTGGAAGAGGCCGCCCCCGATGCCGTGGTTGACACCGCCCAGCACCCCACCGGCCAGCCGCGTTTCCGCGCCGAACGCCATGGAGCGTGGGACGTGGTCCTCCAGGTCCCGGCGCGCCGCCCATGCCTCTTGCGGCCGGTCCGCCGGTGCGGCGTCGGCCGCCTCGTCCGTGCGGCCGGCGGGTGAGGTGGCCGGTGGCTGTTCGTCCTCGGCCGGACCGCGCGGGTCGGGCTCGCCGCTCACCCCCGGTCTCCGCGGTCGTCCCCGAAGCGCACATTGCCGTGGAAGACCCCGCCGCCGATGCCGTGGTTGTCGCCGCCGAAGACACCGCCGTTCACCGTCGCCCCACCGAGGTCGAACGTGGACGCTTGGGGAGCGGACCGTTGGCGCGGAGCGGCAGAGGGTGCGGCGTCGGCTGCTTCGACGGGCGCCTCCGGCTCGGGCATCAATCCGTGCAGCCAGGCCGGCAGCGGGCCGTTCTTGCTGTCCATGGTGACGGCGTGGAACTCGTCGGCCGGCACTCCGGGATGGTTGTGCCGTACGACGCCCTGGTAGACGGAGTCCGACACGGCCAGGGCGAAGTCGTTGCCCGGCCGCTTCCGCAGCGCCTGCCGCAGTACCTGCGCGTCGAGCAGTCGGCAGGCGTGGTTGAGGTCAGACCCCACCCAGCCGCCGTCGTCGTCCACGGCCACGTACCCAGACGCGACGACCCCGCGGAGCCTCATCTGCGCAGAGCTGGAGGCCCTGCGGTTCAGCGCTCGCAGTTCCGCCGGCACGAAGGTGAGGAGCGTACGCAGCAGCGTGGTCGGCGAAGCGTTGGAGTCGATCAGCTCCATCACGCTGTCACCCCGGTCGGCGCGCCGCCGCCGGGTCATCTCGATGCCCGCGGTCAGCAGCGCACGATCGGCGAGCTCGAACAGCATGCGGCGCAGGTACGCCTGCTCCACGTCATCGCGTTTGCTGAAGTTCTCGATGTCGAGAAGGAAGATGGTGCTGTTCACAGGGTCGGACATGGGAGCACTGCCTCTCGCCGTCGATTGGTTCGGCAAGAGCCTGTCGCCGGCACGGAGGCAGTGGTGAGGGCAAAAGACGCACTCGCACTGTGACAGCGTGCACAGACGTCAGGGTGCGGGGGTGCTTGGCTGGGACAGCGCGGCGGACTCCAGGAACGGGGTGCGGGCCATCAGCCGCAGGGCGCTCGGACGTACGACCACCAGGGTCCGGCGGCCGGTGATCACGATGCCCCGGGCCCGCAGGTCCTTCAGCAGCCGCTGGACCATTTCGCGGGAGGCGCCGATCGCACCGGCCAGCTCCTGCTTGCTGAGCGGCACGGTGATCTCGATTCCCTCATCGGTGCGCCGGCCGTGGGAGCGGACCAGGTCGAGGAGGAGAACCGCGAACCTCTCGCGGACACTCATGGACGCGAACTCCAGTCGTCGCCGGTCGGCCGCCCTGTTCCGGTCCGATGTCAGACCCAGCAGCTTCAGCGAGATGGAGGGGGAACGGCTCACGAAGTCGCGGAACCGTTCGTGGGTGATCACGACGGCACGTACCGGAGCCAGTGCGGTCACCGTCGCCGAGCGGGGGCGGCCCGTCAGGGCGGCCGACTCCCCGACGATGTCGCCGGGGCCGCGCAGAGCGAGCAGGGCCTCGTAGCCGTTCTCGGCCGCCGCGATGACCTTGGTCCAGCCGCGCAGGATGAGCAGCACGTGGGAGGACGGTTCGTACTGCTGCAGCAGCGGTGCCCGGGGAGCGAAGGACAGCTCCCGTCCCAGGGCGAGCAGGGCGTCCCGCTCCTCGCGTTCCAGCCGCGCGAGAAAAGGCACCCGGTCGTCGAGTCCGTCCTCGCTGGGCAGGGCTGTGGCGCCCGTCATACGACCCCCCGATTCGTCGGCGCGGTTCAATGTACTGACGGTCCCGTCGGGGCGGCCGGTGACCGGAGGCGTTTCGGCCACGTAGCGTGCCGGGGTGGTCACGGCATGTCCGGAATGGTGGCCGCCACCCGCCGCACCCGGGCTGGACGGCATTTGTTTTGACCCAGGTCCGTGAGGTAGGTACGCTCAGACCTTGTGCCTGGGGTGTGCCTGGGTTCGTGTGCGTGTCCTCAACCGCATGGCGAGCCTGTCTTCGGCCACCGTGATCCGTGCTCCTCATGCCGTTCCGGTACGGGCTCGCAGGATTCGACACACCCGACCGCGTGGGTCGGCGACGTTCCAGGTTAGTTTCACCGACGGCACACAGAAACCGGAGAAGTAGTGCCTACGATCCAGCAGCTGGTCCGGAAGGGCCGGCAGGACAAGGTCGAGAAGAACAAGACGCCCGCACTCGAGGGTTCGCCCCAGCGCCGCGGCGTCTGCACGCGTGTGTTCACGACCACCCCGAAGAAGCCGAACTCCGCGCTCCGGAAGGTCGCACGTGTGCGCCTGACCTCCGGCATCGAGGTCACGGCCTACATCCCGGGTGAGGGACACAACCTGCAGGAGCACTCCATCGTGCTCGTGCGTGGTGGCCGTGTGAAGGACCTGCCGGGTGTTCGCTACAAGATCATCCGCGGTTCGCTCGACACCCAGGGTGTCAAGAACCGCAAGCAGGCCCGCAGCCGCTACGGCGCCAAGAAGGAGAAGTAAGAATGCCTCGTAAGGGCCCCGCCCCGAAGCGCCCGGTCATCATCGACCCGGTCTACAGCTCTCCTCTTGTCACGTCGCTGATCAACAAGATCCTGCTCGACGGCAAGCGTTCCACCGCCGAGCGGATCGTGTACGGCGCCATGGAGGGTCTTCGCGAGAAGACCGGCGCCGACCCGGTCATCACGCTGAAGCGCGCGCTGGAGAACGTCAAGCCCTCGCTCGAGGTCAAGTCCCGCCGTGTCGGTGGCGCCACCTACCAGGTGCCGATCGAGGTCAAGCCCGGTCGTGCCGCCACTCTGGCCCTCCGCTGGGTCGTGGGTTACTCCCGCGCCCGCCGCGAGAAGACGATGACCGAGCGGCTCATGAACGAGCTGCTCGACGCCTCGAACGGTCTTGGCGCTGCCGTCAAGAAGCGTGAGGACACCCACAAGATGGCCGAGTCCAACAAGGCCTTCGCGCACTACCGCTGGTAGTCGCTACCCCCATCGAGACCGAGAGAAGACTGAGCCTTATGGCCACCACTTCGCTTGACCTGGCCAAGGTCCGCAACATTGGGATCATGGCCCACATCGACGCGGGCAAGACGACCACCACTGAGCGGATCCTGTTCTACACCGGCGTCTCGTACAAGATCGGTGAGGTCCACGACGGCGCTGCCACGATGGACTGGATGGAGCAGGAGCAGGAGCGCGGCATCACCATCACGTCCGCCGCGACGACCTGCCACTGGCCGCTCAACGATGTTGACCACACCATCAACATCATCGACACCCCGGGTCACGTCGACTTCACCGTCGAGGTGGAGCGTTCGCTCCGCGTCCTCGACGGCGCCGTCACCGTGTTCGACGGTGTGGCCGGCGTCGAGCCGCAGTCCGAGACCGTCTGGCGTCAGGCGGACCGCTACGGCGTGCCGCGTATCTGCTTCGTCAACAAGCTCGACCGCACCGGTGCCGACTTCCTGCGCTGCGTCAGCATGATCGTGGACCGCCTCGGCGCGACCCCGATCGTCATGCAGCTGCCGATCGGTGCCGAGGCGGACTTCACGGGCGTCGTCGACCTCGTGTCGATGAAGGCCTTCGTGTACCCCGAAGAGGCCGCCAAGGGCGAGATGTACAACGTCGTTGACATCCCGGCCGAGCTCCAGGAGCAGGCGGACGAGTGGCGCGGCAAGCTCCTTGAGGCCGTCGCGGAGAACGACGACGCCATGATGGAGCTGTACCTGGAGGGCACCGAGCCCACCCAGGAGCAGCTGCACGAGGCGATCCGTCGCATCACCCTGGCCTCCAAGGGCGGCGCCGACTCCGTCACCGTCACCCCGGTGTTCTGTGGCACCGCGTTCAAGAACAAGGGCGTCCAGCCCCTGCTCGACGCGGTCGTCCGCTACCTGCCTTCCCCCCTGGACGTCGAGGCCATCGAGGGCCACGACCCCAAGGACCCCGAGACCGTCGTGAAGCGCAAGCCCTCGGACGACGAGCCGCTGTCGGCTCTGGCGTTCAAGATCGCGAGCGACCCGCACCTCGGCAAGCTCACCTTCGTCCGGATCTACTCCGGTCGCCTGGACGCCGGCACCGCGGTGCTGAACTCCGTGAAGGGCAAGAAGGAGCGCATCGGCAAGATCTACCGTATGCACGCGAACAAGCGTGAGGAGATCGACTCGGTGGGCGCCGGCGACATCATCGCCGTCATGGGCCTGAAGCAGACCACCACCGGTGAGACGCTGAGCGACGAGAAGAACCCGGTCATCCTGGAGTCCATGGACTTCCCGGCGCCGGTCATTCAGGTCGCCATCGAGCCCAAGTCCAAGGGTGACCAGGAGAAGCTGGGTATCGCGATCCAGCGCCTCTCCGAGGAGGACCCGTCCTTCCAGGTGCACTCCGACGAGGAGACCGGCCAGACCATCATCGGTGGTATGGGCGAGCTTCACCTCGAGGTGCTCGTCGACCGCATGAAGCGCGAGTTCCGCGTCGAGGCGAACGTCGGCAAGCCCCAGGTCGCGTACCGCGAGACGATCCGCAAGGCCGTCGAGCGCATCGACTACACGCACAAGAAGCAGACTGGTGGTACCGGCCAGTTCGCGAAGGTGCAGATCGCCATCGAGCCCCTCGAGGGCGGCGACGCGTCGTACGAGTTCGTCAACAAGGTCACCGGTGGCCGCATCCCCCGTGAGTACATCCCCTCGGTGGACGCGGGTGCCCAGGAAGCCATGCAGTTCGGCATCCTGGCCGGTTACGAGATGGTCGGCGTCCGCGTCATCCTCCTCGACGGTGGTTACCACGAGGTCGACTCCTCGGAGCTCGCCTTCAAGATCGCCGGTTCGCAGGCGTTCAAGGAGGGTGCCCGCAAGGCGTCCCCCGTGCTCCTTGAGCCGATGATGGCCGTCGAGGTCACCACGCCCGAGGACTACATGGGCGATGTCATCGGCGACCTCAACTCCCGCCGTGGCCAGATCCAGGCCATGGAGGAGCGCAGCGGCGCTCGCGTCGTGAAGGGCCTCGTGCCCCTCTCGGAGATGTTCGGCTACGTCGGAGACCTCCGCAGCAAGACCTCGGGTCGCGCAAGCTACTCGATGCAGTTCGACTCCTACGCCGAGGTTCCGCGGAACGTCGCCGAGGAGATCATCGCGAAGGCCAAGGGCGAGTAACTCTCCCGAGCTCACGCTTTAGGCTTGTCACCGGAGCCCGTGGGGCATTCGTCGCGCAGTTCACACTTCGCGGAGAATGCCCCCGGGGGCCGGCATCCCAGCAAAGATCACCTGGCGCCGATGAAGCAAGGCGTACAGAACCACTCCACAGGAGGACCCAGTGGCGAAGGCGAAGTTCGAGCGGACTAAGCCGCACGTCAACATCGGCACCATCGGTCACATCGACCACGGTAAGACGACCCTCACGGCCGCCATTACCAAGGTGCTGCACGACGCGTACCCGGACCTGAACGAGGCCTCGGCCTTCGACCAGATCGACAAGGCTCCCGAGGAGCGCCAGCGCGGTATCACCATCTCGATCGCGCACGTCGAGTACCAGACGGAGTCGCGTCACTACGCGCACGTCGACTGCCCGGGTCACGCGGACTACATCAAGAACATGATCACCGGTGCCGCGCAGATGGACGGCGCCATCCTCGTGGTCGCCGCCACCGACGGCCCGATGCCGCAGACCAAGGAGCACGTGCTCCTGGCCCGCCAGGTCGGCGTTCCGTACATCGTCGTCGCCCTGAACAAGGCCGACATGGTGGACGACGAGGAGATCCTGGAGCTCGTCGAGCTCGAGGTCCGCGAGCTGCTCTCCGAGTACGAGTTCCCGGGCGACGACCTTCCGGTCGTCAAGGTCTCGGCGCTCAAGGCCCTTGAGGGCGACAAGGAGTGGGGCCAGACCGTTCTCGACCTGATGAAGGCCGTGGACGAGAACATCCCGCAGCCCGAGCGCGACGTCGACAAGCCGTTCCTGATGCCGATCGAGGACGTCTTCACGATCACCGGTCGTGGCACCGTCGTCACCGGCCGCATCGAGCGTGGTGTCCTCAAGGTCAACGAGACCGTTGACATCGTGGGCATCAAGCAGGAGAAGACCACCACCACGGTCACCGGCATCGAGATGTTCCGCAAGCTGCTCGACGAGGGCCAGGCCGGTGAGAACGTCGGTCTGCTCCTCCGTGGCATCAAGCGCGAGGACGTCGAGCGCGGCCAGGTCATCATCAAGCCCGGTTCGGTCACGCCGCACACCGAGTTCGAGGCCCAGGCCTACATCCTGTCGAAGGACGAGGGTGGCCGTCACACCCCCTTCTTCAACAACTACCGCCCGCAGTTCTACTTCCGTACCACGGACGTGACCGGCGTCGTGACCCTCCCCGAGGGCACCGAGATGGTCATGCCGGGCGACAACACCGTCATGTCGGTCCAGCTGATCCAGCCGGTCGCCATGGAGGAGGGCCTCAAGTTCGCCATCCGTGAGGGTGGCCGGACCGTGGGCGCCGGCCAGGTCACCAAGATCAACAAGTAATTACTTGTTCGTCTGACCTGGTTGCTCCGCACAGAGCACCAAGAAGGGCCCCGTCCCACCGTTCACACGGTGGGGCGGGGCCCTTCGGTGTTTTTACGGTGACGGGTCGGCCGGGGGCCGGCGGACCATGGTGACGTCGATCGGGTCCTCGTGCTCCATGACGAACCCGTGCCGCTCGTACAGCCGCCGGGCGGCGCTGCCCTGCACGACGATCAGTCGTACGGTCGCCCCCTCCGCGTCCGTACGGTCCAGGAAGTGGCGCAGTACGCCGGAGCCGACGCCCCGGCCCTGCACGGCCTCGTCCAGGTAGAAGCTCTCCAGGAAATAGCCGTCCCCGACCGGCTTCAGCGCGACGCTGCCCGCGAACCGCCCGTCCACGACGATGACCGAGGTGTGCTCGGGGGCGTACGAGTCGCGCACCCGCTGCCGCGCCCGGTGCTCGTCGAAGCGGCCGAGGCGCACCAGATCCGGGCGCATCACGACGGCCTTGAGCTCGACTATGTCTTCCAGGTCGCCGGGGGTGGCGGGGCGCAGGTCCCAGGCTTGAGTGGTACGTACAGGCATGGCGGGAGTCTGTCAGAGGGCTGGCGGTCCCGGCACCTCTGGCAAAGTGCCCCTTATGTGCCACTACTGCGGCTGCCGTGAGATCCCGTTGGTCAAGGAGTTCATCGCGGAGCACGAGTCCGTCACGGACACGGCGGGCGCGGCCCTGCGCGCGCTGGACGAGGGGAGCCGGGCCCTCGTCCCGGACCTGGTCGCCCGGATGGAGCGGGAGCTCGTGGCGCACTGGCAGGGCGAGGAGCAGGGGCTCTTCGCGGTGATGAGGGCCGACCCGGAGTACGCGGACTACATCGACGCGCTCGTACGCGAACACCGCGAGCTGGGCGCGTTCCTCCGGGAGATCGACCTCACCCGCGCCGAGGACGTCGTCCGCCTGCGCGAGGCGGTGGCCGAGCTGCACCACCACATCGCCAAGGAGGAGGACGGTCTTTTCCCGGCCTCGCTCACGGCGTTGACGGGGGAGGAGTGGGACCGCTCGATGCGGGCCTGGCGGGAGGCGCATCCGGCGTAGGCCACACCCGTGTGGCCGCGCCCTCCGGGCGGGGGGCGGTGGGCGCGGTGCTCAATGGGAGGGCCGTGTACGCCGGGGACGAGGAGGCACACATGGGCGAGGCGATCGGCGCGATGCTCACCTCGGCGGTGGGCATCGCGATCAGCCCGTTGCCGCTGATCGCGGTGATCCTGATGCTGGCCACCCCGAAGGGCCGGACGAATGGCATCGCGTTCACCGTCGGCTGGGTGGTGGGTCTGGCGGCTGTCGTCGCCGTCGTCGTGGCCGCGGGCAGCGGGCTGCACACCGAGGGGGAGAAGCCTTCCTGGGCGTACTGGCTCAAGCTGGCCCTGGGCGTGCTGTTCGTGCTGATGGCGTACAGGCAGTGGCGCGGCCGGCCGCGCGAGGGGCACGAGAGCGCGGCGCCGAAGTGGATGCGGGCCCTGGACCGGTTCACCCCGGCCAAGGCGGCCGGGCTCGCGGTCGCGCTGGTGGCCGCCAACCCCAAGAACCTGGTGCTGGCCGTCGGCGGTGCCGTCTCGATCGCGACTGCCGACGCGTCGGGCGCGGGCAAGACGGTGGCCGCCGTGCTGATGGTGGTCGTCGGCTCCTTGTGCACGCTGCTGCCCCTCGGTGTCTACCTGCTGGGCGGCAGTCGCTCGGCGCGTGTGCTGAGCGGGTGGAAGGAGTGGATGTCCGTCCACAACGCGGCGATCATGACCACCGTCCTCGCCGTGCTCGGTGCCAAGTACATCGGTGACGCGCTCACCGGCCTCTCGTGAAGCGGTCGGCCGCGAGCCGGGCCCGCCGGGCGCTCGCCGGGCTGGGCCGGCCGAAGGCTTCGGACGCGGCCTCCGGGGCGGTGACCGGTCTGTTCTCCATCCCCGAGGGGATGGCGTACGCCTCGATCGCGGGGTTCAACCCGGTCGCCGGTCTCTACGCGGGCGTCGTGCCCGCGATCGTGGGCTCGCTGACCTCCCGTACCGTCCTCATGGTCACCACGCTGACCAGCGCGATCGCCTTGACCTCGAAGAGCGTCCTGTCGGACGCGGGGCTCGACCCCAAGGACGCCGGGAATGTGGCCGTGCTGACCGTGATGGTCGGCGCGGCGATGCTGCTCCTGGGCGTGCTGCGGCTCGGCGCGGTCATGAGCTTCGTGTCGAACGCGGTGATGACCGGCCTCTCCACCGGCATCGCCCTGCAGATCATGACGGGCGTACTGAAGGACGCCACCGCCTACACGCCTCAGGGGCACAACAAGCTCTACCAGCTCGTCGACTGGCTGGTGCACGTCGGGAGCTGGCAGGGCGCGGCGACCGCCACCGCCGCCGTCACGGTCGCGATCTGGGCGGCGGCCCGAGCCGTCAGACGCCTCGAACCCGTCGCCCTGCTCATCGCGATGGTCGTGACCAGCATCGGGGCGGCACTCCTCGGCACCGACGTGGAGCTGGTCAGGGACATCGCCGCCATCCCCATGGCCCTGCCGTCCTTCACCGCGCCGGATCTGTCCGCCGTGCCGCACCTGATCGGCGGGGCGTTCTCGGTGGCGCTGGTCGCCCTCGCCCAGGCTGCGGGGATCGCGCCGTCGATGCCGAACCCGGACGGCACCCGCTCCGACGTCAACGGCGACTTCCGTTCCCAGGGCTGGGCCAACCTCGCGGGCGGCCTGTTCCAGGCGATGCCGTCGGGCGGTTCGCTCTCGCGTACCGGGGTCGCGGTCTCGGCCGGGGCCCGCACCCGCTGGGCGGGAGTCGTCTCCGGCGTCTTCCTCGCCCTGGTCGTCCTGGTGGCCGGTTCGCTCGCCGAGCGCATCCCGATGCCCGTGATCGGCGGGCTGATCCTGGTCGTCGGCGGCGAACTGGTCTGGGGCAAGCGCCACGACATCCTCCTCGTCCTGCGCACCTCGCGGATGTCGTCGGCGGCGATGGTCCTCACCTTCCTGGCCACCACCCAGATCCCCCTCCAGCAGGCGATCGTCCTGGGCGCCGTTCTGTCCCTCCTGCTGTACTGCGCGCAGGCCGCGCGGCAGGCGAAGCTCGTCGCCCTGCGCCGCACCCCGGACGGAGCCGACGGCCCCGGACACTGGGAGACCGCCGAACCGCCCACCGCCCTCGCACCGGGCACGGTGACCGTCCTGGAGTACGCGGGCTCCTCCTTCTTCGCCGAACTGCCCAGGATCGAGAGCCAGTTGCCCGGGGTGGACGGGGCGCGCGGGGCGGTCCTCGTCCTGACCGTCCGCGTCCTGCCCGACGTGCCCTCCTCGGCGATGCTCAAGCTCCTCGACCGTTACGCCGCCCGCCTGGAGGACCAGGGCGGCCGGCTGATCCTGTGCGGTGTCGAGCCCGTCCTGCTCCGGCTCCTGGAGCGCTCCGGCACCGCCGCCCGGCTCGGCCCCGGCGGCATCGTTCCCGCCGCGCCACAGATCTTCGGCCCGTTGGAGACCGCGTACGCGGAAGCGTGCCGCTGGGCGTCCGGGCCACGGGCCGACAGGGCTTAGCGCGGCTCAGCAGGGCGACCCGCAGTCCGAGACCGCCTGCGGCTCCGCCAGGACGTCGAGGCCGTACCCGAGGGCGGCGAGTCCCGCGACGGCTGTCGCGAGTCCGAGCGCGGTGCGCCACCGCCCCCGTACGGCGGCGAAGGCGGCCAGGGTCGCCAGCGTGCCGCCGAGCAGCAGCATGGGCAGACCCAGCAGGAGCACATCGGTGTTCCGCTCGCCCTCGAAGCCGCCGAAGAGGCTCCTCCGCCCGTACGGAAGCCAGACGACGAGGCCCGCGAGGGCGCCGAGTATCGCGGTGAGGAGTCCTGCGGTGCCGGTGAGGGCTTCGCGCCGGGGGGTCGTTCGGTCGGTGTCCATGTGCGGGAGGACGCCGCCGGCCCGGTGGACGGTTCGGCCGGTCAGGCGGCTCTGTACGGTTCCGCCTCGCGGCAGTCGCGGCAGTGGCCCGGTTCCGGGGCGCGGAAGACGCGGTCGCAGCGGTCGCAGTCCTGGAGGGGGACGGGGGCGGGTTCCGGTGCGGTCGGGAGGGGGAGCGGGGGCGGGAGGAGGGCGGTCAGGCGGTTGCGTACGAAGCCCGCCGGGTGCCTGACGATCGGCGGGAGGTCGCTCGTCAGGGCGTGCCGGACCGTTGCGGGGGGTACGTCGCGGGCGAGCCAGGTCGCGACTGCGGGGGCCAGTTCGCTGATCGCCCGTGCGGACAGGGTGAGTTGGGGAGCTTGGCGGCGGAGGCTCGTGAGGAGGGTGGCCGCCTCGGGGTGTGGTTCGGGGCGCGGGTCAGGGTGCGGTTCGGGGGTCGGGGGTGTCGCCGGGGCGGGTTCCCGCTGCTCCGGGGTCGCCTGCGGCTGGTTGTACGACGTCGTACGGGTGACCACCCGGCCGTCCGCCAGGCGTACGCGGTCCCGGTGCAGGTATCCGGCCGCCTCCAACTCCCTTAGCGCCGCCGCGATGCGGGCCTCGCTCTCCGGGAAGCGGGCCGCGAGGAGCTTGATGCCGATCCTGGCGCCCGTGGGCAGCGACTGGACGTGCGCGGCGAGCCCGATCGCGATGAGCGAGAGCTGCGCGTGCTGGGCGAGGTGGTTGCCGATCACCGTGAAGCCGGTGGTGTGGCGGACGTTGACGTGCTGGACACCGGCGGTGGGGGAGCCGGAAGGGGCGCGAGGGGGCGCGATAGCCTGCGAGGTAGCCATCAGGAAGCTGATCTCTTCCGTGTTGGTCAGGCCCTCGGTGGAGATTCCCGTCTCGCCGGGGGCCGTCACGTTCTGTGGTGTTGTCGCGGCGAGCATATGCGAGCGAACCCGGCCCGAATCCAGCCCAGTTGCCCGAGTTCACTCGCGCGAGTGATGCAGGTCAGGGCGGGGTGGGGTGGGTTTTGGTCTGGTTCTTTCCCGGGTTCTTTCAAAAGCCTTTTTGCGTCGCGGAGGACCGCGACCCGGTGACCCGGGACGCGGTGGGGGACGTCACGGTACGAGGTCCAGCTCGGCCCACACCGTCTTGCGGGGCACCGGCCCCTCCTCGACGCCCCAGCGGTCCGCCAGCGCCGCCACGATGAGCAGGCCGCGCCCGCTCTCGGCGCACGGGCCGGGGGTGTCGGGCACGGGCAGGCGGTCACTCCGGGTGTCCGTCAGCTCGATCCGCAGCCGTGACGCTTCGTCCACGGTGAGGCTCAGCCGGAAGTCCCGGCCCTGCACCCGCCCGTGCGTGGCCGCGTTCGCGGCCAGCTCGGCCACGATGTGCGCAGCCGCCTCGGTGGGGAGCCCCCAGTCGCCCAAATGCGCCGTCGTGAGCAGCCGGGCGAGCCGTGCGCCCCGGCGGGTGGGGGAGAGCTGTACGGCGAACTCCCGGACGGGAGCGGAAGTTTCGGGTCGGGTGATTTCTCGATTCACGTCACTCAGGGTGGCCGCGCGCCCCTACCGTGAACAGTGACTCGATGCTTACGTACGGTCATTGTCCCGAGCTTGTCCAGCGTTGTCCCCGCTGTACGGGGTGACGCCCGGGGGACGTACACGGTTGAGGAACGACGGCACGCGTGAAAGCGGGGCACGGATGAGTGTGGACGAGGTCGGTACGGAGTGGCAGACGGATGCCGGGGCGGACGAACCCGGCTGGGACGTCGATCCCGACGACGAGTCGGGCGTCGCGGTGGTCGCCGCGGTGGGCCGCCAGCTCAGGGCGTGGCGGGAGGCGGCGGGGCTTACGGCGGCGGAGTTCGGTACGCGGCTGGGGTACGGGGAGAACCTGATCTACAAGGTGGAGGGCGGGCGCCGCATCCCTCGGCCTGAGCTGCTGGATATGGCGGACGAGGTGTGCGGGGCGAGCGGCAAGATCGTCGCGATGAAGAAGGACCTGGCAACGGTCAGGTACCCGAAGAAGATTCGCGAGCTGGCGAAGATGGAGGCCCAGGCCGTCGAGCTTTCGGCCTACGGAAGTCACAACCTCCACGGCCTGTTGCAGACGGAGGAGTACGCGCGTGCGCTGTTCGGAATGCGGCGCCCCGGCTTTTCCTCGGACGAGGTGGAGCGGCTGGTCGCTGCGCGGATGGCTCGAAAGTCCGTCTTCAGCCGCTCACCTGCGCCGGAGCTCAGTTTTGTGCAGGAAGAGGCGACGCTGAGGCGCCCTCTTGGGGGCAGAATGGTGCTGCGACGTCAGCTCGAACACCTCCTGGAGGTGGGCGAGTTGCGGAACGTTGAGATCCAGGTGATGCCGACCAACCGCGAGGACCACGCGGGAATGGGTGGTGAGATGCAGGTGCTGAAGTTCAAGGACGGATCGGCAGTGGGGCGTTCGGAAGGCGAGTTCGGCAGCCGTCCGGTCGCTGATCCGCGGCACCTGCGCATCATCGAGCTGCGAACTGGGATCATGCGGGCTCAGGCTCTCACGCCTCGGGAGTCGCGGGCCTTCATCGAGCAAGTACTGGGAGAGACATGATCACCAAGAACTCTGGCGTCGACGCTCCTCGGCTGGAGTGGTTCAAGAGCAGCTACAGCGACAGCAGCAACAGTAACGAGTGCGTTGAGGTCGCGGCGTCGTCCGGTTCGGTTCATGTTCGTGACTCCAAGGACCTGTCCGTGCCGCAGATCGCCTTCGGCGAGACCGCGTGGGCGGGGTTCGTTTCGTACGCCGCTGACTCCTAGGGAGTCGTCAGGCGGTGCCGCCCATGTGGTGGGCCGCGAGTGCGGTGACCTGGGCCGCCAGGTCCGACAAGGACGCGTCGCGCAGTGCGGCGGCGTGGGCGAGTCGGGCCACGTCGTCGGCCCAGGCGCCGCAGGCCCGGTCGTCCTCGCCGATCCGGGCGAACCCCCGGTCCAGCAGGCCACGGGCCTCGTCGTCCCGCTTTCGGGCCACCGCCTTGACCGCGCCGATGGCGTTGGCCAGGGCGCTGGCCGGCCGCGACCACTCGTCGTCACAGGCGCGCGCCGCCGGGTTCCCCACGTCGTAGTGCGGGTCGTCCGCGACCGACGCGGCGCGGACGTCCAGATCGAGCCGCCAGAACAGCGGCACCCCCGCGAAGCGGACGAACAGGAGGCGTCGGCGGTCGGAGCGGTAGAAGTCCGGGTCGATACGGACGCTCTCGACCGGGCGGACCCCGCCCAGCACCCCCACCGCCCACGTCAGGCAGTCCGGGAACCGCGCGTCCGGCACCACCCACGCGATGTCGATGTCGCTGAAGGCGTCCGCCGTGCCCGATCCCAGCGAGCCGGTCAGCTCCGCACGTGATCCGGGGCAGCCCGTCTTCAGCGCGAGGCACACCTCATGGGCCAGGGCGGCACGATCGGTCTCCGTCTCACTCGCCATGACGCACACCGTAGTGCGGCCCCCTTCGACCCGTCGTCAGGCGATGGGTCAGGAGACCGGTCATGGCGCGTACGCCGTGGCCGATCGCGCGTTCGTCCGCCGCGAATTCGGGGGAGTGCGGGGCGCCGTCGATGCCCGCGTCGGTGTTCGCGACGCCCAAGTAGAGCAGCGCGCCCGGGGCCTCGTGGGTGAACAGGGCGAAGTCCTCGCAGTTGTACGGCCATGAGGCGCGGGCCCGCAGGACGGATTCCGGGCCCATCGCCGTACTCAAGTAGTCACCGGCCGCCGTGCTCAGCTCCGGGGAGTTCACCAGGGCGGGGAACGGGGCGCCCTGGGAAGCGACGTGCCCACCGGCCGTCGTCGCCAGGCGTTCGACCTGGGCGCGTACGTCCGGCAGATGTTCCTGCGGCCAGATGCGCAGGAGTACGCCGACGGCGGGGCCCGGCTCCGGCCACGCGGCGACGGACGCGGATTCCCGGCGCGACGCCGCCGCGTCGGGGTCCAGGAGGGCGTGGAAGCCCGCGTGGTACTCGGTGACGTTCTGCGGGAAGTGGACGGTGCCGAGCGCCCCGACCTCGGCCGCGACCGCCGCCGCGTCCGCGTCCGCCGGGAGCAGGATGCGGAGCTGGTCGAGGCCGGGCAGGCCGTGCCCGGGGGACACGGCGATGGTGCCGGTGGGGAACGGGCTGGTGTGCAGGGCGTAGAACTCGCGGGGCGCGAGCCGCTGCACGACGCCCGTGTCGAGCATCGCGCGGGCGCCCTGCAACGGCTCCTCGGGGGGCTGGAACACGAAGACCAGCCGGCCGCGTACCTGATCCGAGGACGCGGCCAGCCGCCGCGCGATGCCGACGCCGATCGCGGTGTGCAGGTCGTGCCCGCAGAGGTGCGCGACGCCGGGCACGGTCGAGGCGAAGCCCTCGTCGTACACCCGGCCCGTACGCGGGAACGGCAGGACGTTCTTCGTCGCGTCCACGGCGTCCATGTCCGCGCGGTACGCGATCGTCGGGCCGTCCGCCGAGCCGTCGAGCACGGCGACGACCCCGTGCCCGCCGACGCCGGTCGTCACCTCCAGGCCCGCCGCGCGCAGCTGCTCGGCGACGAGCCCGGCGGTTTCCCGTTCCCCGCCCGCGAGTTCGGGGCGACGGTGGATCTCCCGGCGGAGCGCTATCAGTTCCTCGTCGAGTGACATGGGGGCAAGGTCGCGGAGCCGGGCACCGGCGCGCAACCGAATTGCCATGCGTGACCCCGTGCCCCGGTCGTCATCCACAGGCCCGCCGCCCGCATCTGCACGGCCGATGTTTGAAGACGCCCTTCCGGTAAAGACGGTCGTTGACAAAACCTTTATACGACCAGGCAGGTGGGACATCATGGGCATCATCGCGTGGATCATCATCGGGCTTCTTGCGGGTCTCATCGCCAAGGCGCTCGTGCCGGGCAAGGACCCGGGCGGCATCATCATCACGATGCTCATCGGCATCGCGGGCGGCCTGCTCGGCGGCTGGCTCGGCAAGGTCATCTTCGGCGTCGACTCCATCGACGGCTTCTTCGAACTCTCCACCTGGATCGCGGCCATCGTCGGCTCGATCATCCTGCTCGTGCTCTACCGGGTCATCACCGGCAACCGCCGCCACGCCTGACCCCTCACCGCTCTGCACGGTCGCGCAACGGCTTCCCCGACTCCGGGGAAGCCGTTTCGCGTGTCACCAGGGGGACGGACGGTGCACCGGCAGGGGAGGCGCGAACTCAGCCGTCGGTGGCGGGGGGCGGCACGGGGCCGGGCGGGGAAGGCGCTTCCATCGGGAAGTGGATCGGGCTGAGCAGATACTGAGTCCGCTCAGGGCTCGGTTCGTTGGCGAGCTTCGGGGCGATGGCCGCGCGCAGGCCGCCGATCAGCTCGTCCAGCTCCGCCGGGCTGAGCCACAGCGAGTGCTGGCGGTAGCCCACTCGGTCGGCCACGGGATCGGCGCCGTCACGGTCGAGATATGCGGTGAACTCGGCCAGCAAAGCCGTCATCGCCGTGGTGAAGGCCCGCCGGTGGTCCTCCGGAGTGAGCGCGGAAACCGTCTCCGGAGTGATCGCGGCCCGGTCCTGCCGGAGCCGGTAATGCCGTTCCACCGCGCCGCGCACGCGGCGCTCCTCGGCCACCTCAAGGATGCCCCCGGCCGCCAGCAGGTCGATGTGCCGGTAGACGGTGGCCTTGGAGGCTTCCGGGACGCGGGCGCAGAGCTGAGAGGTGGTCAGCGTCCGCGTGCCGCCCATCGCGAGCACGATCCGCAGCCGGATGGGATGGGCGAGCAGGTCCAGGGAGTCCACACCCAACCTTCTCACGAGTGCTACCTTTCTCAATCATGAGAACGGTTGAGGGTGGGACACCGCAGGCGGCGCGGCGGTTCGCCGCGCTGTTGCGGGCGGAGCGGTTCGAGGAATCGGCGGAGCTGTTCGCGCCCGCGCTGCGGGCGGCGCTCCCCGCCGAGCAGCTGCGGCTCGCCTGGGCCACCGAGGTGGCGGGGCGCGGCGGCTCGGCGGCCGTGGCGGAGCCGGTGGCCGAGGCCGGCTCGGTGCGCGTGCGCATAGCGGTGCGCTGCGCCGAAGGCGGGTTCACCGTGGTCACGTCGGCCGGTGACGACGGGCTGTTGCAGGGGCTGCGGTTCGACACGCAGGGTGGCGCCACGTGGAAGCCGCCGGGTTACGTGGACGAGGACCGGTTCACCGAGTGCGACGTCGTCGTGGGCACCGGGCCGCTCGCCGTTCCCGGAACGCTCACCCTGCCCGTGGGCGAGGGCCCGTGGCCCGCCGTGGTGCTGCTCAGCGGCGGCGGCGCGTTCGACCGGGACGAGAGCATCGGGGCGAACAAGCCGCTGAAGGACCTCGCGTGGGGGCTCGCCTCCCGGCGGGTGGCCGTCCTGCGCTTCGACAAGGTGACCTTCGCCCACCCGGACCGCCTGCGGCCGGACTTCACGATGGCCGACGAGTACGTGCCCCACGCGCTCGCCGCCGTCCGGCTGCTGCGGGAGCGGCCCGAGGTGGCCCCGGACCGCATCCACCTGCTGGGGCACAGCATGGGCGGCAAGGCGGCGCCCCGGATCGCCGAGGCCGACCCCTCGGTCGCGGGCCTGGTGCTGCTTGCCGCGGACACCCGGCCGATGGACGAGGCGGCGGTCCGGGTGGCGCGCCATCTGGCGGCCTCGGCACCGGGTCCGGCCGCCGACGAGATGGTGTCGGCCCTGGTCCGGCAGGCCGCCGCGGTGGCGGACCCGGGGCTCACGCCCGACACGCCCCCGGAGTCACTGCCGCTGGGATTCTCCGCCTCCTACTGGCTCGACCTGCGCGCCTACGACCCGGCGGCGACGGCCGCCCGGCTGGACCGCCCGATGCTGATCCTCCAGGGCGGCCGGGACTACCAGGTGACCGTCGCCGACGACCTCGTGGGCTGGCGGCGCGCCCTCGCGGGCCGCCCGGAGGTGTCGATCCGCGTCCACGAGCGCGCCGACCACCTCTTCTTCGCCGGAAGCGGCCCGTCCACCCCGGCCGACTACGCGCGGCCCGGCCATGTGGACCCCGCCGTGGTGGACGAGGTCGCGAGCTGGCTGACGCGGTAAGGGACTCCGTAGCGCCTGCCCTCAGGACTCGCGCGGACGCGCCGCCGGACCAGGGCCCGGGCGCAGCGACGCCCCCTTGAGCCCGCGCAGAACCTCCGCCCCGATCTCCGCCAGGCGGTGCGGCTCCAGGGGTGTCGTGCCCAGGCCGATCGCGTAACCCGTGTGGTCGGGGGCCGTGACCGGGCGGGGCCAGACGCGGGTGTCCGGGGCGCCTGCTTCCGCGAGGGCGGCGGTGAGGGCGAGGAGGCGGCCTCGCAGGCGGCCCTCCTCGGACGGGGCTGCCGTCGCGAGGGCCCAGGCGGTGTGCTCGGTGAGGGGCGGCGGGGCGCAGAGCGCGGCCGGTTCCGTGTCCAGGAGCTCCCACGCCCGGAACAGCTCCGCCGTCAGCACGTCGCGCCCGGCGGCGCTCACCTGGGTCGTGCAGGAGCGGACCGGGGGCGTCGGGGTGTACACCGTGACCGGGTCGCCCGTCGCCGGGCCCTCGCCCACCGGGTCGCGCCAGTCCCACGCCGCCCACGTCGCGAAGAAGTCCCGGAGGCCGCCGCCCCCGCGCGCGGTGCGGGCCGCGAGGGTCGCCCAGGCGATGCCCGGGAGGCCGCCGCACGGCGCGGAGTCCAGGCCCCTGGCCGCCGCCCACTCCTTCACATCCCGGGCCAGCGCGGTGAACGCCTCCTCACGCGGGAACGCCTCCGCGTCGGTCACCGCGCTCAGCGCGACGGCCGCCGCCCCGCCCAGCTCCGCGCGGCGCGCCACCGCCTCGGCCGGGGGGAGGGGGCCCGTCGCCACGGTGACCAGGTCGACCCGCAGGCCGTCCACGTACCAGCGCAGGCCCGGGACCCGGGCGCCCGGCACCTCGCGCAGGTCCCGCGCCTCCGGGAAGGCTGCGGCGAGCCGGTCCCGTACGCCCGCGACGTCGGGAAGCGCCGCCACCAGGTCCAGGTCGGCGCCGGGGAGCGCGCAGCCCATGCGCCGGGAGCCGACGAGGCGGACGTGCGCGTCGGGGAGGGCGGCGGCGACGCGGGCGGTCACGGCCTCGGCCTCCTGGGCAGAGCGCGCGGTTTCTGCGGTGGCCGCCCGGGAAGCCGCGCCGAGCCCCACCCGTACCCCGTAGTGGTCCGACACATGCAGTCCACCCGGCCCCGGCTCTTCCCCGAGCAGCACCGCCGTACACGCCCGCAGCCGGTCCGCACGCAGCAGCACCCGGTCCAGGCGCGACACCCGGCCCGAGAGCGACGAGATCGCGGCCAGCGGATTGGCCGAGGGGTCGAAGGTCGGGGTGTCGTCGGCGGGGCCGTGCACCTCCGTCCACGCGTCCGCCATCGCGAGGCGGGTCTGCGGGTGGTCGCCGCCGTCGTTGAAGTCGCCGACGAGCAGCAGTTCGCCCGCCACATTCGCCAGCCCCGTCGCGAGGTCCGCCAGTTCGGCGTCCCGGCGGGCCGCGCCCTCGGGGGAGTGGTCGCTGCTGAGATGCGTGACGGCCACCGTGACCGGTCCGTCCGCCGTCTCGACGACCGCCGCAGCGACCGCCTTGTGCGGGCCCAGCGCGTGCAACGCCGCCTCGCTCACCGGGAGGCGGCTGAGCAGCAGCAGACCGTGGTCCGGCACGTCGTGCCCGGCAGGGTCGGTCGCGAGCGTGTAGTGAGCGCGCACCCAGTCGCAGCCCAGCAGCAGCGTGAGCAGCGCGGGCTCCACCTCCTGGAGCGCGATCACGTCCGCGTCCGCCGCGCGCAGCGCCCCGGCGAGCAGGGGGCGGCGGTGCGCGGTGTCGATGCGGTCGCTGTCGTAGCGGTCCCAGAGGGTGTTCCAGGTGAGGACCGTCAGCGGACCCGCCGGGCCCTTCGCGCCGCTCGGCGCCACTGACCAGGTGCCCGACGCGGGTGAGTACGCGTGCGGGGTCCGGGCCGTGAAGTACGGGGAAGGCAGGCGGCGCGCCTCCCGTATCCGGCCGGCGTCCGTCGCGTCGATCCGGTCCGTGCCCGTCGCCCGGTCCCAGACGACCTCGCCGTCCGCCTCGAAGAAGAGGACCCGGTGCCAGGGAATGTCCCCGCCCGGCGTGAACCGGTCCAGCGGCACCCGCTTCGGCTCCCGGCCGCGCTGCGCCACGCCCAGCACGAAGCGCGCCGGATCGAAGCGGGCGTCCCAGCGGACCCGGTGGTAGATCTCCTCGCTCGTACGCATCAGGCCCGGTCCTCCACGGTTCCGCTGGTGCCGATGTACCAGGTGCGGTGCGCCTGGCCGGGATACGGGGGTACGAACCGGTGCAGTTGCGACGCCAGCACCTGCGGCGGTACGGGGTGCTCCCGGCGCCCGTTGCGCGCGGCCAGCTCCGCCTCGCCGATCCAGGCCACGGCGTGCGTGACCAGGGCGTCGCGGCGGCGGGCTACCGCGTGGACCAGGGAGCGCTGGTGCGGGTTGAGCGAGGTGGCGTCCCAGACCACCGTCGCGCCGGGGACGAGGGCCGCGTCCAGGCGGTCCAGGCCCTCCCGCAGCACGTCCCCGTTGGCGCTCTGGTCGGCGCGCGAGCCCCGGGCCAGGCGGAGATCGTCCAGCGAGACGTACGTCGCGACCCCCGGCAGGCCCCGGCCGAAGGTGCTCTTGCCGCTGCCCGAGGGCCCGGCCAGCTGGACCAGGCGCGGGAAGTCCCCGGACCGCCATCGCCAGGTCGCGGCGACGGCCTCCTCGGCGGTGGCGATACGCCCGTCCGCGTACGCCTCGCGGGCCTGCGCCAGGCAGCGTGCGGCGGCCTCCGGCCCGAGATCGGCGAACGCCTCGGCCAGCCCGTCCGGCTCCCGCACCTCCTCCGCGTGCAGCGCCGACCACTCGACCTGCTCCCGCGCCCCGGCGGTGTCCGCCAGCACCCCGGACACCGCGTGCAGCACGGAGAGGTCGGCGGCGAGCGCCATCCGGGCCAGCCCGGCGCGCCGCTCCTCGTCGGGGTAGGGCCGGTGCAGCCCGGGGGCCAGCCCGACGAGGTCCGCGACGCGACGGGCGAGCGGCATGCCGACGCCGGGGGCGAGGAGCGGGACGAGGGCGGTGCGGCGGGTGCCGTGCAGCGCGGCGGCGAGGACGCCGGCGAGCCGGTCGTCCCCGGTGCGGCCGAGGGCGTCGAGGGCGTCGGCGGCGGCGAGCGCGGCGGGGGCGTCGTGGTCCTGCGCGCCCACCGCCGCCGCCAGCGCCTCCGGGGCGACGGGGGCTCCGGACCGTACGGCCCACAGCGCCGCCCCCGCGCCGAGCCCGTTCTCCACGACCTCCGCGTGCATCCAGTGCGTATCGGTGACCACGTGCCCCGGCCGCACCCACTTCCCGACGACGTGGCCGAACCGGGCCGCCGGGAAGGAGGCCGCCGGCCGGACGACGTACCCCTCCTGCCGCCCCGTATCCGGCTTCAGCGCGCGCAGCGCCTTCGCGTCGAACACCCCGCGCCACAGCACCGGCGGCGCCGGGATGCCCAGGGAGCGCAGGAACTCCACGGTCCGGTCCCAGTCCAGACAGCGGTCGCCGTCCCACACGGAGAACCCGTAGAAGTGGCTCTCCAGCGAGCCGTACGCGAGGGAGTGCCGCGCGAACACGTTCTCCCCGCAGATCCGCCACCCCGCCGGGATGCGGGAGCCGACCCGGGCCTGGAGGGCCTTCACCCAGGTCCGCGACGGATGGTGCGCCGAGTCCAGCGAACGGGCGTGCAGCCCGTCCGCGTACAACGTGGTGTTCTCGCCGTCCAGCTTCTCGGTGACGACGACCTCGGTCCCGGCCAGCGCCGCGAGATCCGTCATCCGCACGTCGTCGGAGGTGGCACCGGGCGACCAGGGCAGATGAGGGGTCCGTGGATAGTGCGTCCGCATGATCTTCCGCCCCCGTACCGTCGCCGCATCCGGTCGGAAACTGTAGGGGCGGGGGCTTGCGCGTACGAACGAATAAGTGGGGTGGGCGGCGGGGTCCGGGACCCCCGATGCGCGCCTGCGTTTGAGCATCCACTCGGCCGGGGTAAGATCCCCGACCCGATTGGCCAGGCCCGCAGCCCGTATGGCACACTAGCCAGGTTGCTCGGTTGAGTGTCAATGCTGCGCGCCTCCCGCCGGGAGGACCGGAAGCGAGTCCCACAGTACTCGTCGGCCCCATGCGGGCCGGACGTACGGGAATCTTCCGGGAAGCGTAAGTGGGGCACCGGCCAGGCGCCCGGTGGGGTTTCACCCCCGGCAGCGTGGTCTTCGGCCCGCACCCCCTTGGTTGGGAAATCCTTCGGGACTTCTGCGTAGAGGGGATGCGACACGCCCGACCGCGTGGGTCGGAGGTGGGGGATACCAGAACCCCGGGTTCCAGAGCGTTAAACGAGAGACAGGACTACTAGTAGCCATGGCGGGACAGAAGATCCGCATCCGGCTCAAGGCCTACGACCACGAGGTCATCGACTCCTCGGCGAAGAAGATCGTCGAGACGGTGACCCGCACTGGTGCGTCGGTCGCGGGCCCGGTGCCGCTGCCCACTGAGAAGAACGTGTACTGCGTCATCAAGTCGCCGCACAAGTACAAGGACTCTCGCGAGCACTTCGAGATGCGCACGCACAAGCGCCTCATCGACATTCTCGACCCCACGCCGAAGACGGTTGACTCGCTGATGCGTCTCGACCTGCCGGCTGGCGTCGACATCGAGATCAAGCTCTGAGGGGACGGCCGAGATGAGCAAGAACATCAAGGGCGTCCTGGGCGAGAAGCTCGGCATGACCCAGGTCTGGGACGAGAACAACCGGGTCGTCCCGGTGACCGTCGTCAAGGCCGGTCCGTGCGTCGTGACGCAGGTCCGTACGAACGACAGCGACGGCTACGAGTCGGTGCAGATCGCCTTCGGCGAGATCGACCCGCGCAAGGTGAACAAGCCCCTCAAGGGTCACTTCGCCAAGGCCGACGTCACCCCGCGCCGCCACCTGGTGGAGATCCGCACTCCTGACGCCAGCGAGTACACGCTCGGCCAGGAGATCAATGCCGAGGTGTTCGAGTCCGGCGTCAAGGTTGACGTCACGGGCAAGAGCAAGGGCAAGGGCTTCGCCGGTGTCATGAAGCGTCACAACTTCCGGGGCCTCGGCGCCGGTCACGGCGTGCAGCGCAAGCACCGTTCCCCCGGTTCGATCGGTGGCTGCGCCACCCCTGGGCGTGTCTTCAAGGGCATGCGCATGGCCGGTCGCATGGGTAACGAGCGCGTCACCACCCAGAACCTGACCATCCACGCGGTTGACGCGGAGAAGGGTCTGCTCCTCATCAAGGGCGCGGTCCCCGGTCCGAACGGCGGCCTCGTCCTGGTCCGTACCGCGGCCAAGGGGGCTTGAGGTAATGAGCACCATTGACATCCTTTCGCCGGCAGGCGACAAGGCCGGTACCGTCGAGCTCCCCGCGGAGATCTTCGACGCGAAGACCAGCGTTCCGCTGATCCACCAGGTCGTCGTCGCACAGCTGGCAGCTGCCCGTCAGGGCACGCACAAGACCAAGTCCCGTGGCGAGGTCCGCGGTGGTGGGCGCAAGCCGTACCGCCAGAAGGGCACCGGCCGCGCGCGCCAGGGTTCGACCCGTGCGCCGCAGTTCGTCGGCGGTGGCGTCGTCCACGGCCCGCAGCCGCGTGACTACTCGCAGCGCACCCCGAAGAAGATGAAGGCCGCCGCCCTCCGCGGTGCCCTCTCCGACCGGGCGCGTCACTCCCGTATCCACGTCGTCACCGGCGTGGTCGAGGGTGGGATCTCCACGAAGGCCGCCAAGACGCTGTTCGGCAAGATCTCGGAGCGCAAGAACCTGCTCCTGGTCGTCGACCGCAACGACGAGGCCGCGTGGCTCTCCGCACGCAACCTGCCCCAGGTGCACATCCTGGAGCCGGGCCAGCTGAACACGTACGACGTGATCGTCTCTGACGACGTGGTCTTCACCCAGGCCGCCTTCGAGTCCTTCGTGTCTGGCCCCCAGACCGAGACCGAAGGGAGCGACGCCTGATGAGCGAGGCGACCGTTACCAGCAAGACCTACTCCGACCCGCGCGACGTTCTCGTCAAGCCGGTTGTCTCGGAGAAGAGCTACGCGCTGCTCGACGAGAACAAGTACACGTTCATCGTCGCGCCGGGCTCCAACAAGACCCAGATCAAGCAGGCCGTCGAGGCGGTCTTCTCGGTCAAGGTCACCGGGGTCAACACGATCAACCGCCAGGGCAAGCGCAAGCGCACCCGCACCGGTTTCGGCAAGCGCGCCGACACGAAGCGCGCCATCGTGACCCTCGCTGAGGGCGACCGTATCGACATCTTCGGCGGCCCGACCTCCTAGTGAGGCCGAGTCGTCCGGAATCGGACGAGGACTGAGAAATGGGTATCCGCAAGTACAAGCCGACGACCCCGGGCCGTCGTGGCTCCAGCGTCGCCGACTTTGTCGAGATCACGCGGTCCACGCCGGAGAAGTCGCTGGTCCGCCCCCTGCACAACAAGGGCGGCCGTAACAACACCGGTCGTGTGACCGTTCGCCACCAGGGTGGTGGCCACAAGCGCGCCTACCGCGTGATCGACTTCCGTCGTCACGACAAGGACGGCGTGCCGGCCAAGGTCGCGCACATCGAGTACGACCCCAACCGCACCGCGCGCATCGCGCTCCTGCACTACGCGGACGGCGAGAAGCGCTACATCATCGCGCCGCGTGGCCTGACGCAGGGCGACCGTGTCGAGAACGGCCCGGCCGCCGACATCAAGCCCGGCAACAACCTGGCGCTGCGCAACATCCCGGTCGGTACGACCATCCACGCCATCGAGCTGCGGCCCGGCGGCGGCGCGAAGTTCGCCCGCTCCGCGGGTGCCTCCGTGCAGCTGCTGGCGAAGGAGGGCACCATGGCCCACCTTCGTATGCCGTCGGGTGAGATCCGCCTGGTCGACGCCCGCTGCCGCGCCACCATCGGCGAGGTCGGCAACGCCGAGCAGTCGAACATCAACTGGGGCAAGGCCGGCCGTATGCGGTGGAAGGGCGTCCGCCCGACCGTCCGTGGTGTCGTGATGAACCCGGTCGACCACCCGCACGGTGGTGGTGAGGGTAAGACCTCCGGTGGCCGTCACCCGGTTTCGCCGTGGGGTAAGAAGGAAGGTCGTACTCGTTCGCCCAAGAAGGCGTCGAACAAGTACATCGTCCGCCGCCGCAAGACGAACAAGAAGCGCTAGGAGCGGGTTTAGATGCCGCGCAGTCTCAAGAAGGGGCCCTTCGTCGACGGCCACCTCGCCAAGAAGGTGGACGTACAGAACGAGGCCGGCACCAAGAACGTCATCAAGACCTGGTCCCGTCGCTCGATGATCGTCCCGGCCATGCTGGGTCACACCATCGCGGTGCACAACGGCAAGATCCACGTCCCGGTGTTCGTCACCGAGTCGATGGTCGGCCACAAGCTCGGCGAGTTCTCGCCGACTCGCACCTTCCGCGGCCACGTCAAGGACGACCGGAAGTCGAAGCGCCGCTAACGCGGGGTGACTGACTATGACTTACACCGAAGGGACAACCATGGAAGCCAGGGCCCAGGCGCGGTACATCCGCGTCACGCCCATGAAGGCCCGCCGCGTGGTGGACCTCATCCGTGGCATGGACGCCACGGAGGCTCAGGCGGTCCTGCGTTTCGCCCCGCAGGCCGCGAGCGTGCCGGTCGGCAAGGTGCTGGACAGCGCCATTGCCAACGCCGCACACAACTACGACCACACCGACGCCTCTTCGCTGGTCATCAGCGAGGCGTACGTGGATGAGGGCCCGACCCTGAAGCGGTTCCGTCCGCGTGCCCAGGGCCGTGCCTACCGGATCCGTAAGCGGACCAGCCACATCACCGTGGTCGTCAGCAGCAAGGAAGGAACCCGGTAATGGGCCAGAAGGTAAACCCGCACGGGTTCCGGCTCGGCATCACCACGGACTTCAAGTCCCGCTGGTACGCCGACAAGCTGTACAAGGACTACGTCAAGGAAGACGTCGCCATTCGTCGCATGATGACGAAGGGCATGGAGCGCGCCGGCATCTCGAAGGTTGAGATCGAGCGCACCCGCGACCGCGTCCGCGTCGACATCCACACCGCTCGCCCGGGCATCGTCATCGGCCGCCGCGGCGCCGAGGCCGACCGCATCCGCGGCGAGCTGGAGAAGCTGACCGGCAAGCAGGTCCAGCTGAACATCCTCGAGGTCAAGAACCCCGAGGTGGACGCTCAGCTGGTGGCCCAGGCCGTCGCCGAGCAGCTCTCCTCCCGCGTCTCCTTCCGTCGTGCCATGCGCAAGAGCATGCAGAGCACGATGAAGGCCGGCGCCAAGGGCATCAAGGTCCAGTGCGGCGGTCGCCTCGGCGGCGCCGAGATGTCCCGCTCGGAGTTCTACCGCGAGGGCCGTGTGCCCCTGCACACGCTCCGCGCGAACGTCGACTACGGCTTCTTCGAGGCCAAGACGACCTTCGGCCGCATCGGCGTGAAGGTCTGGATCTACAAGGGCGACGTCAAGAACATCGCCGAGGTCCGCGCCGAGAACGCTGCTGCCCGTGCGGGCAACCGCCCGGCCCGTGGCGGCGCTGACCGCCCGGCCGGCCGCGGTGGCCGCGGTGGCGAGCGTGGCGGCCGCGGCCGCAAGCCGCAGCAGTCGGCTCCGGCCGCCGAGGCCCCCAAGGCCGAGGCGACCGCCGCTGCTCCGGCTGCTGAGAGCACCGGAACGGAGGCCTGACCGAAATGCTGATCCCCCGTAGGGTCAAGCACCGCAAGCAGCACCACCCGAAGCGCAGCGGCATGTCCAAGGGTGGCACGCAGGTTGCGTTCGGCGAGTACGGCATCCAGGCGCTGACCCCGGCGTACGTGACGAACCGTCAGATCGAGTCCGCTCGTATCGCCATGACGCGTCACATCAAGCGTGGCGGCAAGGTCTGGATCAACATCTACCCGGACCGTCCCCTCACCAAGAAGCCTGCCGAGACCCGCATGGGTTCCGGTAAGGGTTCCCCGGAGTGGTGGATCGCCAACGTCAAGCCCGGACGCGTCATGTTCGAGCTGTCGTACCCCAACGAGAAGATCGCCCGTGAGGCGCTGACTCGTGCGGCCCACAAGCTGCCGATGAAGTGCCGGATCGTCAAGCGCGAGGCAGGTGAAGCGTGATGTCGGCCGGTACCAAGGCGTCCGAGCTGCGCGAGCTGGGCAACGAGGAGCTCCTCAACAAGCTCCGCGAGGCCAAGGAAGAGCTGTTCAACCTCCGCTTCCAGGCGGCGACGGGCCAGCTCGAGAACCACGGTCGGCTCAAGTCCGTCCGTAAGGACATCGCCCGGATCTACACCCTGATGCGCGAGCGCGAGCTCGGTATCGAGACGGTGGAGAGCGTCTGATGAGCGAGAAGACTGTGACTGAGAGCAAGACCGCCGAGCGCGGCTTCCGCAAGACCCGCGAGGGCCTCGTCGTCAGCGACAAGATGGACAAGACCGTCGTCGTCGCCGTCGAGGACCGCGTGAAGCACGCGCTGTACGGCAAGGTCATCCGCCGTACGAACAAGCTCAAGGCCCACGACGAGCAGAACGCCGCCGGCGTCGGCGACCGCGTCCTCCTGATGGAGACCCGGCCGCTGTCCGCCACGAAGCGGTGGCGCATCGTCGAGATCCTCGAGAAGGCCAAGTAATTCCTGAGGGGACTTCCCCTCAGGTCAGTTCCGCCAGGCTCGGCAGGGGCACCCGTTAGCGGGGCCCCTGCCGGGAACCGGCAGACGATCAGGAGATAGACGTGATCCAGCAGGAGTCGCGACTGCGCGTCGCCGACAACACGGGTGCGAAGGAAATTCTCACCATCCGTGTTCTCGGTGGCTCGGGTCGCCGCTACGCGGGCATCGGTGACGTCATCGTCGCCACCGTCAAGGACGCGATCCCCGGTGGCAACGTGAAGAAGGGTGACGTCGTCAAGGCGGTCATCGTTCGCACCGTCAAGGAGCGTCGTCGCCAGGATGGCTCGTACATCCGCTTCGACGAGAACGCCGCCGTCATTCTGAAGAACGACGGCGACCCCCGCGGCACCCGTATCTTCGGCCCGGTGGGCCGTGAGCTGCGCGAGAAGAAGTTCATGAAGATCATCTCGCTCGCGCCGGAGGTGCTGTAAGCATGAAGATCAAGAAGGGCGACCTGGTACAGGTCATCACCGGTAAGGACAAGGGCAAGCAGGGCAAGGTCATCGTGGCCTACCCCGCTCAGGACCGCGTCCTCGTCGAGGGTGTCAACCGGGTCAAGAAGCACACCAAGGCCGGCCAGACCGCTCGCGGTTCGCAGACCGGTGGCATTGTGACGACCGAGGCCCCGATCCACGTCAGCAACGTGCAGCTGGTTGTTGAGAAGGACGGCAACAAGGTCGTTACTCGCGTCGGCTACCGCTTTGACGACGAGGGCAACAAGATCCGTGTTGCCAAGCGCACCGGTGAGGACATCTGATGACTACCACCACCGCGCCGCGTCTCAAGACGCGCTACCGCGAGGAAATCGCCGGCAAGCTGCGTGAGGAGTTCTCCTACGAGAACGTCATGCAGATTCCCGGTCTGGTCAAGATCGTGGTCAACATGGGTGTGGGCGACGCCGCCCGCGACTCCAAGCTGATCGACGGTGCCGTCAAGGACCTCACCACGATCACCGGTCAGAAGCCGGCCGTCACCAAGGCCCGCAAGTCGATCGCGCAGTTCAAGCTGCGCGAGGGGCAGCCGATCGGCTGCCACGTCACCCTCCGCGGTGACCGCATGTGGGAGTTCCTGGACCGTACGCTGTCGCTCGCGCTGCCGCGTATCCGTGACTTCCGCGGCCTGTCGCCCAAGCAGTTCGACGGCCGTGGCAACTACACCTTCGGTCTCACGGAGCAGGTCATGTTCCACGAGATCGACCAGGACAAGATCGACCGGGTCCGGGGCATGGACATCACCGTGGTCACCACGGCGACCAATGACGACGAGGGTCGTGCCCTCCTTCGTCACCTCGGCTTCCCGTTCAAGGAGAACTGACCGTGGCGAAGAAGGCTCTGATCGCTAAGGCCGCCCGTAAGCCGAAGTTCGGCGTCCGGGGTTACACCCGGTGCCAGCGCTGCGGCCGGCCCCACTCCGTCTACCGCAAGTTCGGCCTGTGCCGCGTGTGCCTTCGTGAGATGGCTCACCGCGGCGAGCTGCCGGGCGTGACCAAGAGCTCCTGGTAATTCTCCTTCGCCCTTTGGGCGTTGGGAATCACCGGAGACTCTCGGTAAGCATCTGGTCGGCAGGAGCCCGGCCCCGCATGCCGTAGGCTTGCAGGGTTGGGCGCCTGCCGCCCATGACCGACTTACTACGCCGTAGGTCCCCGCACCGCACCCGTCCCGCCTCTGAGCGGGGAGAGGGATGGCGCATACAGGAAACCCCGGCGAGAGAGGCCGAAGGCCAACTCATGACCATGACTGATCCCATCGCAGACATGCTCACGCGTCTGCGCAACGCGAACTCGGCGTACCACGACGACGTCGTGATGCCGCACAGCAAGATCAAGTCGCACATCGCGGAGATCCTCCAGCAGGAGGGCTTCATCACCGGCTGGAAGGTCGAGGACGCCGAGGTCGGCAAGAACCTCGTCCTGAACCTGAAGTTCGGTCCGAACCGCGAGCGCTCGATCGCCGGCATCAAGCGTATTTCGAAGCCGGGTCTGCGTGTCTACGCAAAGTCCACCAACCTGCCGAAGGTCCTCGGCGGCCTGGGCGTGGCGATCATCTCCACGTCCCACGGTCTCCTGACCGGCCAGCAGGCTCAGAAGAAGGGCGTAGGTGGGGAAGTCCTCGCCTACGTCTGGTAGTCGGGAACGGAGGAATAGCTCATGTCGCGAATCGGCAAGCTCCCCATCCAGGTTCCCGCCGGTGTGGACGTCACCATCGATGGCCGCACGGTCAACGTGAAGGGCCCCAAGGGCACCCTCACGCACACCGTCGCGTCGCCGATCGAGGTCACCAAGGGTGAGGACGGCGTCCTGAACGTCGTCCGCCCGAACGACGAGCGTCAGAACAAGGCCCTTCACGGCCTGTCCCGCACGCTGGTGGCGAACATGATCACCGGTGTGACCCAGGGATACATCAAGGCGCTCGAGATCAGCGGTGTCGGTTACCGCGTCCAGGCGAAGGGCTCCAACCTGGAGTTCGCCCTGGGCTACAGCCACCCGATCCTGATCGAGGCCCCGGAGGGCATCACCTTCAAGGTGGAGACCCCCACGAAGTTCACCGTCGAGGGCATCGACAAGCAGAAGGTCGGCGAGACCGCGGCCAAGATCCGCAAGCTGCGGAAGCCTGACCCGTACAAGGCCAAGGGCGTCAAGTACGCCGGCGAGGTCATCCGCCGCAAGGTCGGAAAGGCTGGTAAGTAGCCATGGCATACGGCGTGAAGATCGCCAAGGGCGACGCGTACAAGCGCGCGGCTCGCAAGCGGCGCCACATCCGCGTCCGCAAGCACATCTCCGGCTCGCCGGAGCGTCCGCGCCTGGTCGTGACCCGCTCCAACCGCCACATGGTGGCTCAGGTCATCGACGACATCGCGGGCCACACGCTCGCGTCGGCGTCGACCCTGGACGTCTCCATCCGTGGTGGCGAGGGCGACAAGAGCAGCCAGGCCAAGCAGGTCGGCGCCCTGGTCGCCGAGCGTGCCAAGGCCGCAGGCGTCGAGGCCGTCGTGTTTGACCGCGGTGGTAACCAGTACGCCGGGCGGATTGCCGCTCTGGCTGACGCCGCCCGTGAAGCCGGGCTGAAGTTCTAGCCCCGGTTCCTACGCACAGCGGACGTAACAGAGAGAGGTAAATCCAATGGCTGGACCCCAGCGCCGCGGAAGCGGTGCCGGTGGCGGCGAGCGGCGGGACCGGAAGGGCCGTGACGGCGGCGCTACCGCCGCCGAGAAGACCGCGTACGTCGAGCGCGTCGTCGCGATCAACCGAGTCGCCAAGGTTGTGAAGGGTGGTCGTCGCTTCAGCTTCACCGCGCTGGTCGTGGTGGGCGATGGTGACGGCACCGTCGGTGTCGGTTACGGCAAGGCCAAGGAAGTTCCCGCGGCCATCGCCAAGGGCGTGGAAGAGGCCAAGAAGAACTTCTTCAAGGTCCCGCGTATCCAGGGCACCATCCCTCACCCGATCCAGGGTGAGAAGGCTGCGGGCGTCGTCCTGCTCAAGCCGGCTTCCCCCGGTACCGGTGTGATCGCCGGTGGCCCGGTGCGCGCCGTTCTCGAGTGCGCCGGCGTCCACGACATCCTGTCGAAGTCGCTCGGGTCGTCGAACCCGATCAACATCGTGCACGCGACCGTGGCGGCCCTCCAGGGCCTGCAGCGTCCCGAGGAGATCGCGGCCCGCCGCGGTCTGCCCCTCGAGGACGTCGCCCCCGCGGCCCTGCTTCGTGCGCGTGCGGGAGCGGGTGCGTAATGGCTCGCCTCAAGATCACGCAGACGAAGTCGTACATCGGCAGCAAGCAGAACCACCGCGACACCCTGCGTTCGCTCGGGCTCAAGCGCCTGAACGACTCGGTTGTCAAGGAGGACCGCCCCGAGTTCCGCGGCATGGTGCACACCGTCCGCCACCTCGTGACGGTTGAGGAGGTCGACTGACATGGCGGAGAACAAGCCGCTGAAGGCCCATGACCTCCGGCCTGCCCCGGGTGCCAAGACCGCCAAGACCCGTGTGGGTCGTGGTGAGGCGTCCAAGGGTAAGACCGCTGGTCGTGGTACCAAGGGCACCAAGGCCCGTTACCAGGTTCCGCAGCGCTTCGAGGGTGGGCAGATGCCCCTCCACATGCGTCTGCCGAAGCTCAAGGGCTTCAAGAACCCGTTCCGCACGGAGTACCAGGTCGTGAACCTGGACAAGCTCGCGACGCTCTACCCCGAGGGTGGAGAGGTCACGGTGGCCGACCTGGTCGCCAAGGGCGCCGTGCGCAACAACCACCTCGTCAAGGTCCTCGGACAGGGCGAGATCTCCGTGGCGCTGCAGGTTTCGGTTGACGCCGTCTCCGGCTCCGCCAAGGAGAAGATCACCGCCGCCGGCGGTACCGTCACCGAGCTCGTCTGAGACAACTCGGACACTTAGGTGACCTGAACATCCGACCGGGGATGCCCTCTCAAATGGGGCATCCCCGGTTGGTCGTTCCTAGGGGGGCATGTACGCCGGTAAGGTGGCGTCCGTTGCTGTGGTATCCCCTGGGCGCACGCGCCCGGGCTCCTTGGCTTTTACGTATCCGTCGATCCTCAAGACCGTCACCTCTACGCTCTGCGCGGGGGTCGCAGGAGGCACCGTGCTCACCGGCTTCGCCCGGGCGTTCAAGACGCCCGACCTGCGCAAGAAGCTGCTCTTCACTCTCGGCATCATCGTGCTCTACCGGCTCGGGGCCCACGTCCCGGTACCGGGCGTGAGCTACGAGAACGTGCAGACCTGTGTTGATCAGGCCAGCAAGGGCAACAACAGCCTCTTCGGCCTGGTGAACATGTTCAGCGGTGGTGCGCTGCTGCAGATCACGATCTTCGCGCTCGGCATCATGCCGTACATCACGGCCAGCATCATTCTCCAGCTGCTGACCGTGGTCATCCCCCGACTCGAGGCGCTCAAGAAGGAGGGGCAGTCCGGCCAGGCGAAGATCACGCAGTACACGCGTTATCTGACGGTCGCGCTCGCCATCCTCCAGGGCACCGGCCTGGTCGCCACCGCCCGCAGCGGCGCGCTCTTCAGCGGCTGCCCGGTCGCCGACCAGATCGTCCCGAACGACTCGCTCTTCACGACCATCACGATGGTCATCACGATGACCGCCGGCACCGCCGCCGTCATGTGGCTCGGTGAGCTCATCACCGACCGCGGCATCGGCAACGGCATGTCGATCCTGATGTTCATCTCGATCGCCGCGACCTTCCCGTCGGCCATGTGGGCCATCAAGACCAGCGGCAAGCTGGCGGACGGCTGGATCGAGTTCTTCACCGTCATCCTGGTCGGCTTCGTCATGGTGGCCCTCGTCGTCTTCGTCGAGCAGGCCCAGCGCCGTATCCCGGTGCAGTACGCGAAGCGCATGATCGGACGCCGTTCGTACGGTGGCACCTCCACCTACATCCCGCTGAAGGTGAACCAGGCGGGTGTGATTCCCGTCATCTTCGCTTCTTCGCTGCTCTACATCCCGGCACTGATCGTCCAGTTCTCCAACTCCAAGGCCGGCTGGGCGATCTGGATCCAGGACAACCTGACCAAGGGCACCCACCCGTATTACATGACGGCCTACTTCCTGTTGATCGTGTTCTTCGCCTTCTTCTACGTGGCGATCTCGTTCAACCCCGAGGAAGTCGCCGACAACATGAAGAAGTATGGTGGCTTCATCCCGGGTATCCGGGCTGGTCGACCTACTGCCGAGTACCTGAGCTATGTGCTCAACAGGATCACTTGGCCGGGCTCGCTGTACCTGGGTCTGATCGCTCTGGTGCCGACGATGGCGTTGGCAAGCTTCGGTGGCGCTAACCAGAACTTCCCGTTCGGCGGGACGAGCATCCTCATCATCGTGGGTGTGGGTCTGGAGACCGTGAAGCAGATCGAGAGTCAGCTCCAGCAGCGCAATTACGAAGGGTTCCTCCGCTGATGCGAATCGTCCTCGTCGGCCCGCCGGGTGCCGGCAAGGGAACGCAGGCCGCGTACCTTGCCAAGAACCTGTCGATTCCGCACATCTCCACGGGCGACCTCTTCCGCGCCAACATCAGCCAGGGCACCGACCTTGGCAAGCAGGCCCGCGCCTACATGGACGCGGGGCAGCTGGTGCCGGACGAGGTGACGATCGGGATGGCCAAGGACCGCATGGCCCAGCCGGACGCGGTCAACGGCTTCCTGCTCGACGGCTTCCCGCGCAACGTGGGTCAGGCCGAGGCTCTGGATGTGATGCTCAAGGACGAGGGCGTGAAGCTGGACGCCGTGCTCGACCTGGAGGTCCCCGAGGACGAGGTCGTGAAGCGGATCGCGGGTCGCCGCATCTGCCGCAACGACAGCGCGCACGTCTTCCACGCCACGTACAACCCGCCGAAGACCGAGGGCGTCTGCGACACCTGCGGCGGCGAGCTGTACCAGCGCGACGACGACAGCGAGGAGACGGTGCGCACCCGGCTGGAGGTCTACCACACGCAGACCGAGCCGATCATCGACTATTACCGGGCGCAGGACCTGGTGGTCACCATCTCCGCGCTCGGCAAGGTCACCGAGGTGACCGACCGGGCCATGGAGGCGCTGAAGAAGTCCGCGGAGGACTGAGCGCCCGCCTCGCAGCACCCGCAGTACAAGCCGGCCGCGGCGTCCTCGGACGCCGCGGCCGACTGCTTGCCGCCGCGTATCGTGGAAGACCCGCCCCCGTTCACCGTCCCACCGGAAAGGCGCCGCAGCATGGTGCAGATCAAGACCCCCGAGCAGATCGCGAAGATGCGCGAGGCGGGGCTGGTGGTCGCTGCCATCCACGCGGCCACCCGTGAGGCGGCGGTGCCCGGCGCCACCACCCGCGACCTGGACCAGGTCGCCCGCAAGGTGATCGCCGACCACGGCGCGAAGTCGAACTTCCTCGGATACGGCGGATTCCCCGCGACCATCTGCACCTCGGTGAACGAGGTCGTCGTCCACGGCATCCCGGACGACAAGACGGTCCTGAAGGACGGCGACATCATCTCCATCGACGCCGGCGCGATCGTGGACGGCTGGCACGGCGACGCCGCGTACACCGCCTTCGTCGGTACGGGGCACGCGCCGGAGCTGATCGAGCTCTCCCGGGTGACCGAGGAGTCGATGTGGGCCGGCATCGCCGCGATGAAGGTCAACAACCGCCTGGTCGACATCTCGAAGGCGATCGAGTCCTACATCCGCCGCCAGCCCCGTCCCGCCACCGGCAAGTACGGGATCATCGAGGACTACGGCGGGCACGGCATCGGCACCGAGATGCACATGGACCCGCACCTGCTGAACTACGTCTCCCGCAAGCGCGGCAAGGGCGTCAAGCTGGTCCCGGGCCTCTGCCTGGCCATCGAGCCCATGGTCTCGCTGGGCACCCCGCACACCGAGGTGCTGGAGGACGAGTGGACCGTGATCACCACGGACGGCACCTGGTCCTCGCACTGGGAGCACTCCATCGCCCTCACGGAGCAGGGCCCGCTGGTCCTCACCGCCCCGGACTGCGGCCGCGAGAAGCTGGCGCAGTACGGCGTCGAGACGGCGCCGGACCCTTCCGCAAGGTCTTGAGGATCAGGCGAGACCCCATCACCTGATTGGGGCCTCGGGGGAGGTCTAAGGATCTCCCCGGGTGGGCAAACTTGACGGATTCGCCTTTGGGAGTCCGCTGACGTAGACTGACTCGTCGGCTCTCGTGCATCCGTGTGTCCGCATGCGGGGTACGTAAGTCGATCAAGGTAGCCGATTCGAAGGGCGAAGCGTGGCCAAGAAGCAAGGTGCCATCGAAATTGAGGGCACCGTGATCGAGTCCCTCCCGAACGCCATGTTCAAGGTGGAGCTCCAGAACGGTCACAAGGTCCTCGCGCACATCAGCGGCAAGATGCGTATGCACTACATCCGCATCCTCCCGGATGACCGGGTCGTCGTGGAGCTCTCTCCGTACGACCTGACGCGTGGCCGGATCGTCTACCGCTACAAGTAGATCTTGCCGCCGCCCGCTTCCCTGCGGGCGTGGGCACTGACCCGGAGAACCTGACATCCCATGAAGGTCAAGCCGAGCGTCAAGAAGATCTGCGACAAGTGCAAGGTGATCCGCCGTCACGGCCGGGTCATGGTCATCTGCGACAACCTGCGCCACAAGCAGCGCCAGGGCTGACGCACGACCCCCTGCATCTCGCAGTTCGCGCGACGCACGTAACACGTACATACGCAGAGCCCGTCCAAGCCACGGCTGACGGCACCTCCGGCGGGGGCCGGGGACCCGGACGTACCACCTCTCCCAGCGAGGGGTCGGCGGTCGGGAGTGGTTCTGCGGAAGACCCCCGACTTAACAACTGGAGCCATTGAATGGCACGCGTTTCAGGTGTTGACATCCCGCGCGAAAAGCGCGTGGAGGTTGCCCTCACCTACGTCTTCGGTATCGGGCGCACCCGGTCCAAGGAGATCCTCGCCGCCTCCGGCGTGAACCCGAACACCCGCGTTCGTGACCTGGCCGAAGAGGACCTGGTCAAGATCCGCGAGTACGTGGACGCCAACCTCCGCACCGAGGGTGACCTCCGCCGCGAGATCCAGGCCGACATCCGCCGCAAGGTCGAGATCGGCTGCTACCAGGGTCTCCGTCACCGTCGCGGTCTGCCGGTCCACGGCCAGCGCACCAGCACCAACGCCCGTACCCGCAAGGGTCCGCGTCGCGCGATCGCCGGCAAGAAGAAGCCCGGCAAGAAGTAGTCCTCAGCGGACGCACTGCGGGCGACCGGCACATCCGGCCTCCGCAGCAACCAGCGGTCTTCGCTGTAGGACCGATCACCTCCCCTCTCCATCTGGAGTCAAGACATGCCCCCCAAGGGACGTCAGGGCGCAGCCAAGAAGGTGCGTCGCAAGGAAAAGAAGAACGTCGCTCACGGCCACGCGCACATCAAGAGCACGTTCAACAACACGATCGTCTCGATCACGGACCCCACGGGCAACGTGATCTCCTGGGCCTCCGCCGGCCACGTCGGCTTCAAGGGCTCGCGCAAGTCCACCCCCTTCGCCGCGCAGATGGCCGCCGAGTCGGCCGCCCGCCGCGCGCAGGAGCACGGCATGCGCAAGGTCGACGTCTTCGTGAAGGGTCCGGGCTCCGGCCGCGAGACCGCGATCCGTTCGCTCCAGGCCACCGGCCTGGAGGTCGGTTCGATCCAGGACGTCACCCCGACGCCGCACAACGGCTGCCGTCCGCCGAAGCGTCGCCGCGTCTGAGTCGTCACGGCCGGTGACGGCCGTGCGCCAGTAGCGCCGGGTCCGGGCGGTACACCCCTTCGGGGGCGTACCGCCCGTACCCTTGTTACATCTGTCGGGCATCAAATAGTGGGTGCCCCCGACTGAAGGATCACAGCATGCTTATCGCTCAGCGTCCGTCGCTGACCGAAGAGGTCGTCGACGAATTCCGCTCGCGGTTCGTCATCGAGCCGCTGGAGCCGGGCTTCGGCTACACGCTCGGCAACTCCCTGCGCCGCACGCTCCTCTCCTCGATCCCGGGTGCCGCCGTCACCAGCATCCGCATCGACGGTGTCCTGCACGAGTTCACCACCGTGCCGGGCGTCAAGGAGGACGTGACCGACCTCATCCTCAACATCAAGCAGCTGGTCGTCTCCTCGGAGCACGACGAGCCCGTCGTGATGTACCTGCGCAAGCAGGGCCCCGGCCTGGTCACCGCCGCGGACATCGCTCCGCCGGCCGGTGTCGAGGTGCACAACCCGGACCTCGTCCTCGCCACGCTGAACGGCAAGGGCAAGCTGGAGATGGAGCTGACCGTCGAGCGCGGTCGCGGCTACGTCTCCGCCGTCCAGAACAAGCAGGTGGGCCAGGAGATCGGCCGTATCCCGGTCGACTCCATCTACTCGCCGGTGCTCAAGGTCACGTACAAGGTCGAGGCGACCCGTGTCGAGCAGCGCACCGACTTCGACAAGCTGATCGTCGACGTCGAGACCAAGCAGGCCATGCGTCCGCGTGACGCGATGGCTTCGGCCGGTAAGACCCTGGTCGAGCTGTTCGGTCTGGCGCGCGAGCTCAACATCGACGCCGAGGGCATCGACATGGGCCCGTCGCCGACGGACGCCGCGCTCGCGGCGGACCTGGCGCTGCCGATCGAGGAGCTGGAGCTCACGGTCCGCTCGTACAACTGCCTGAAGCGCGAGGGCATCCACTCGGTGGGCGAGCTGGTGGCCCGCTCCGAGGCGGACCTGCTCGACATCCGCAACTTCGGTGCGAAGTCGATCGACGAGGTCAAGGCGAAGCTGGCCGGTATGGGCCTGGCGCTGAAGGACTCGCCTCCCGGCTTCGACCCGACCGCCGCGGCGGACGCCTTCGGCGCCGACGACGACGCGGACGCGGGTTTCGTGGAGACCGAGCAGTACTAGTACGCCTCCGGGCTGGGGTGCCCGTTTTTGGGTGCCCCGGTCCGGGCGAGGGCTCTGTCCTCAATCGCCGGACGGGCTTGATCGGTCCGGCCGGATGCACACACTTCCGCGCGGCGGCCGCCGCGTGGGAACTGACATCGGTACCTGATACGGCCGGTGCAGCACAAAAGGAGAAAACCCATGCCGAAGCCCGCCAAGGGTGCCCGTCTGGGCGGCAGCGCCGCGCACGAGAAGCTTCTTCTCAACAACCTCGCGAAGTCGCTGTTCGAGCACGGCCGCATCACCACGACCGAGGCCAAGGCCCGCCGCCTGCGTCCGGTCGCGGAGCGTTTCATCACCAAGGCGAAGAAGGGCGACATCCACAACCGTCGCCTGGTGCTGCAGTCGATCACGGACAAGGGCGTCGTCCACACGCTCTTCACCGAGATCGCCCCGCGGTACGAGAACCGCCCCGGTGGTTACACCCGCATCACCAAGATCGGCAACCGTCGTGGCGACAACGCCGCGATGGCCGTCATCGAACTGGTCGAGGCGCTGACCGTGGCGCAGCAGGCCACCGGTGAGGCCGAGGCCGCCACCAAGCGTGCGGTCAAGGAAGACGCGGCCAAGAAGGACGAGACCCCGGTCGAGTCCACCGAGGACGCGCAGGACGCCTGAGCGTTCCGGAACCACTGAACGGGTCCGCATCACCCTCCGGGGCGGTGCGGGCCCGTTCGGCTGTGCGGGATCTTGAGAGGATGCGCTGGTGAGTGACGAGGTGGAGCCCGGTTCCGTACGGGTACGGCTGGACCTGGCCTATGACGGCAAGGACTTCTCGGGCTGGGCGAAGCAGACCGCGCGGCGGACGGTCCAGGGCGAGATCGAGGATGCGCTGCGGACCGTGACCCGCTCCTCACGCACGTACGACCTGACGGTGGCCGGCCGCACCGACGCGGGGGTGCACGCCCGGGGCCAGGTCGCCCATGTCGACCTGCCGGAAGAGGTCTGGGCCGAGCACGAGGAGAAGCTGCTGCGGCGGCTGGCCGGGCGGATGGCCCCCGATGTGCGGGTCTGGCGGATCGCGGAGGCGGCGCCCGGGTTCAACGCCCGGTTCTCCGCGCTGTGGCGCCGGTACGCGTACCGCATCGCCGACCGCCCCGGCGGCGTCGACCCCCTCGTCCGGGGCCATGTGCTCTGGCACGACCGGCCGCTGGACGTGGCCGCGATGAACGCCGCGGCGGCGCGGATGACCGGGGAGCACGACTTCGCCGCGTACTGCAAGAAGCGCGAGGGCGCGACGACGATCCGGACGCTCCAGAAGCTGCACTGGGTGCGCGACGCGGAGACCGGGATCATCACCGGGACCGTGCAGGCGGACGCGTTCTGCCACAACATGGTGCGCGCCCTCGTCGGGGCGATGCTCTTCGTCGGCGACGGGCGGCGCCCCGACCCCTGGCCGGCCGAGGTGCTGGCCGCCGCGGTGCGTGATCCCGGGGTGCACGTGGTGCGCCCGCACGGGCTGACGCTGGAGGAGGTCGCGTACCCGGCCGACGGGCTGCTGGCGGCGCGCGCGGTGGAGGCGCGCAACGTGCGGACGCTGCCGGGGGCGGGCTGCTGCTAGGTCGTCGTGATGTCGGCGGCGGCCGACGCCTGGACCTCGCCGCGGTGGCGGATGCGGCGGAACGTGTAGTCCGTCAGGTCGTCGCCGGTCGTGTAGACGTCCTTGTCGGCCTTGGTGGCGTTGCGGCCGTCCGTGAAGCCGCCGACCGTGAAGTACGCGTACCGGCCGTACGAGTTCGCGGTGCGGCGGCAGATCACGCCGTCGCGGCAGAAGACCGGGACGCCCGAGCCGCTCAGCGAGGCCAGCCCGCCGGTCGCCAGCCGCGCGGCGCGTTTCGCCCGGGCCTCCGTGTCGAAGACCGCGATGCCGACGGTGACCGCCACGCCGTCGCGGCTGTACGTGGCCCGGATGACCTGGTCGCAGCCGTTGGCGGTGAGGATCGCGCCCAGCGCGCCCTGGGTGGTCGCCGCGCACTGCTCGGTGCGGTGGGTGGCGCCCCTGGCGTACGTACGGCCTCCGGCGGTCAGCTCGGCGTCGGGGAAGAAGGCGTCCACGTCGACCGGCAGCCGGTCCTTCTTCACGTCGGCTATGTAGTCGCGGGGGTCCGGCGGGGGCGGGGGCGCCACCGACGAGAAGGACGGATCGGGGGCGGGGAGCCCGGTCGGCGGGTCGTCTGCCGTGGGCAGCTCGCTCGCGTGCTCCCCGGCCCGGCCGCCGGAGCCGTTCGCGGAGATCACCGCCGTCGCCACGACCGCGGCCACGGCCGCCGTGGCGAGGGCCCCGCCGCCGATCAGCAGCCACTTCTTGCGCCGGGCGCGGGCCGCGGAGGCATCGGCCAGCGCCTCCCAGTCGGGAGTGCCGCCGTTCCCGGGCCCCCCGGAGGGCCCCCCGTCCCCAAAGCTCATGCCGCGCATCCTAGACGCCGCGTAATCCGGTTGGGCCAACCGCGCGGCGCCCGTGACAATGCTCTGCATGGGACATCTCGAAGCGGGCCACCTTGAGTACTACCTTCCGGACGGGCGGGTGCTGCTCGGCGATGCCTCCTTCCGGGTGGCCGACGGTGCCGTCGTCGCCCTCGTCGGGGCGAACGGCGCCGGCAAGACCACGCTGCTGCGGCTGCTCGCCGGGGAGCTCCAGCCGCACGGCGGCTCGGTGTCGGTGAGCGGCGGGCTCGGCGTGATGCGCCAGTTCGTCGGCTCGGTCCGCGACGAGCGCACCGTGCGCGACCTGCTGGTCTCCGTGGCGCAGCCCCGTATCCGGGAGGCCGCGCTCGCCGTCGACCGGGCCGAGGAGCGCATCCTCACCGTGGACGACGAGGCCGCGCAGATGGCGTACGCGCAGGCGCTGAGCGACTGGGCGGAGGCGCGCGGCTACGAGGCCGAGACGGTGTGGGACATGTGCACCATGGCCGCGCTCGGCGTCCCGTACGAGAAGGCGCAGTGGCGCGAGGTGCGCACGCTCTCCGGCGGTGAGCAGAAGCGGCTGGTCCTGGAGGCCCTGCTGCGGGGGCCCGACGAGGTGCTGCTCCTGGACGAGCCGGACAACTATCTGGACGTGCCGGGCAAGCGGTGGCTGGAGGAGCGGCTGAGGGAGACCCGCAAGACGGTGCTCTTCGTCTCCCACGACCGGGAGCTGCTGTCCCGTGCCGCGCAGAAGATCGTCAGCGTGGAGCCGGGCCCGGCCGGCAGCGACGTCTGGGTCCACGGCGGCGGCTTCGACACGTACCACCAGGCCCGCAAGGAGCGGTTCGCCCGCTTCGAGGAGCTGCTGCGGCGCTGGGAGGAGGAGCACAAGCGGCTGAAGGCGCTCGTGCACCGGCTGCGCCAGCAGGCGGCGATCAGCCCCGACATGGCGAGCCGCTACCACGCGATGCAGACCCGGTTCCGGAAGTTCGAGGAGGCGGGCCCGCCGCCGGAGCCGCCGCGCGAGCAGGACATCCGGATGCGGCTGCGCGGCGGCCGGACCGGGGTGCGGGCGGTGACCTGCAAGGGGCTGGAGCTGACCGGCCTGATGAAACCGTTCGACCTGGAGGTCTTCTACGGGGAACGGGTCGCGGTCCTCGGCTCCAACGGGTCCGGCAAGTCCCACTTCCTGCGGCTCCTCGCGGGCGAGCCCGTCGCGCACACGGGGGAGTGGAAGCTCGGTGCGCGGGTGGTCCCCGGGCACTTCGCGCAGACCCACGCGCACCCGGAGCTGCTGGGCCGCACGCTGGTCGACATCCTGTGGACCGAGCAGGCGAAGGACCGGGGCGGGGCGATGTCCGTGCTGCGCCGCTACGAGCTGGAGCGGCAGGGGGACCAGCCGTTCGAGAAGCTGTCCGGCGGGCAGCAGGCCCGGTTCCAGATCCTGCTCCTGGAGCTGTCCGGCACGACCGCGCTGCTGCTGGACGAGCCGACGGACAACCTGGACCTGGAGTCGGCGGAGGCGTTGCAGGACGGCCTGGAGGCGTACGAGGGCACGGTGCTCGCGGTGACGCACGACCGGTGGTTCGCGAAGAGCTTCGACCGGTACCTGGTCTTCGGCTCGGACGGGGTCGTCCGCGAGACCTCGGAGCCGGTGTGGGACGAGCGGCGGGTCGAGCGGGCGCGGTAGGGGACGCGTTTTGACCCGTCCCGGGCCGGACGGGTAGTCTCGACGTTTGTTATGCGTATGGGCTGCGTCTTCATGGCGCGCACCGTGCGCAGGTTCTCTGGAGCAGTTACCAGTGGCTCGCATACGGGCATCGCCCCGGCATTGTGTGCCCCAGCTGCATGATCGCTTCAGAGGTGTCGTGTGTCTGGACCCCATCCACTGAAGAAGCGAAGGCTACGAAGTGCGTACGTACAGCCCCAAGCCCGGCGATGTGACCCGCCAGTGGCACATCATTGACGCGCAGGACATCGTCCTGGGCCGTCTCGCCACCACGGCTGCGAACCTCCTGCGAGGCAAGCACAAGGCGATCTACGCCCCCCACATGGACATGGGCGACTTCGTCATCATCATCAACGCCGACAAGGTTCACCTGTCCGGCAACAAGCGGACCCAGAAGATGGCGTACCGCCACTCCGGGTTCCCGGGCGGTCTGCGCTCCGTGCGCTACGACGACCTGCTCGCGAACAACCCCGAGAAGGCCGTCGAGAAGGCCATCAAGGGCATGATCCCCAAGAACTCCCTGGGCCGTCAGATGATCTCGAAGCTGAAGGTCTACGCGGGCGACCAGCACCCGCACGCTGCGCAGCAGCCGGTCCCGTACGAGATCACCCAGGTCGCGCAGTAGTTCCGGCCTCCCCCCAAAGACATAAAGAAAGATCTGAGGAGAATCGTGGCCGAGACCACTGTTGAGACCGTCGAGGGCACCGAGGGCGAGGAGACCTTCGCCGAGGTGACCACCTTCGAGTCCGAGGTCCCCGTCGAGGGTGAGTACACCTCCGAGTCGCTCGCCGGCCGCTTCGGCGACCCGCAGCCCGCCGCCGGCCTGGGCCGTCGCAAGAACGCCATCGCCCGCGTCCGGATCGTTCCGGGCACCGGCAAGTGGAAGATCAACGGTCGCACCCTCGAGAGCTACTTCCCGAACAAGGTGCACCAGCAGGAAGTCAACGAGCCCTTCAAGGTGCTCGAGCTCGACGGCCGTTACGACGTCATCGCCCGCATCGCGGGTGGCGGCGTCTCGGGTCAGGCCGGCGCCCTGCGCCTGGGTGTGGCCCGCGCGCTGAACGAGGCGGACGTGGACAACAACCGCGCGACCCTGAAGAAGGCCGGCTTCCTCTCCCGCGACGACCGTGCGGTCGAGCGCAAGAAGGCCGGTCTCAAGAAGGCCCGCAAGGCCCCGCAGTACAGCAAGCGCTAAACCGCCTGCTCATCCGCGTTACACGTTCGCCCCGGCGGCACCTCTCGTGCTGCCGGGGCGTTCGTTTATCGACATCCTCGGGCATATAACGGCATAAGGCGTTCATAGGCTTGTTGGTTGCGTGATCTGATCTTTTGCGTTTCGGAGCACTTTCGGAGGACACCAGTGGGACGACTCTTCGGCACGGACGGCGTGCGCGGTGTCGCCAATGCGGACCTGACGGCCGAGCTCGCGCTCGGCCTCTCGGTGGCCGCGGCACACGTACTGGCCGAGGCGGGCACCTTCGAGGGCCATCGGCCGACGGCCGTGGTCGGCCGTGACCCACGCGCCTCCGGAGAGTTCCTGGAGGCCGCCGTGGTGGCCGGCCTGGCGAGCGCGGGCGTCGACGTCCTGCGCGTCGGCGTGCTGCCGACCCCGGCCGTGGCCTACCTGACCGGCGCGCTCGGCGCCGACATCGGGGTCATGCTCTCCGCCAGCCACAACGCCATGCCGGACAACGGTGTCAAGTTCTTCGCCCGGGGCGGCCACAAGCTCGCCGACGAGCTGGAGGACCGCATCGAGACGGTCTACGAGCAGCACCGCACCGGTGAGCCGTGGACCCGCCCCACCGGCGCCGGCGTCGGCCGCGTCACGGACTACGTGGAGGGCTTCGACCGGTACGTCGCCCACCTCATCGGCGTCCTCCCGAACCGCCTCGACGGCCTGAAGGTCGTCCTGGACGAGGCGCACGGCGCCGCCGCCCGCGTCTCGCCCGAGGCGTTCGCCCGCGCCGGGGCCGAGGTCGTCACGATCGGCGCCGAGCCGGACGGGCTGAACATCAACGACGGCTGCGGCTCCACCCATCTGGCCCTGCTGCGCGCCGCCGTCGTCGAGCACGGCGCGGACCTGGGCATCGCGCACGACGGCGACGCCGACCGCTGCCTGGCCGTGGACGCGGCGGGCGAGGAGGTCGACGGCGACCAGATCCTCGCCGTGCTGGCCCTCGCCATGCGCGAGGCCGGACAGCTGCGCCGGGACACCGTGGTCGGCACCGTAATGTCGAACCTCGGCTTCAAGCTGGCCATGGAGCGCGAGGGCATCCAGCTCGTCCAGACGGCCGTCGGCGACCGCTACGTCCTGGAGTCCATGAAGGCCGAGGGCTACGCGCTGGGCGGCGAGCAGTCCGGCCACGTCATCGTCCTGGACCACGCCACGACCGGCGACGGCACCCTGACCGGCCTGATGCTCGCCGCCCGGGTCGCCGCGACGGGCCGCCCGCTCGCCGAGCTGGCAGGGGTCATGGAGCGCCTGCCGCAGGTCCTGGTCAACGTCCCGGACGTCGACAAGTCCCGCGTGCACACCTCGCAGGAGGTGGCCGCCGCCGTCGCGGACGCCGAGCGCGAGCTGGGCCACACCGGCCGCGTGCTGCTGCGCCCCTCGGGCACGGAGCCGCTGGTGCGGGTCATGGTCGAGGCGGCGGACATCGAGCAGGCCCGCACGGTGGCGGGGCAGCTGGCGGACGTCGTGAAGTCGGCGCTGGGCTAGAGGGTAGGGGCGGGCGCTCTCGCGGGCGCGCCCGCCCCTTCCGCAGCCGCTGTCAGTGCGTCGGTGCCGTGGGCTTCGTGTGGGCGCGCTGATGGGCCCGCTGGTGGCGGCGGGTCGTCCGCCACAGCGCCTTCTGCACCAGCAGCGTCAGCGTGCCCGCGACCACGATCCCGCCGAGGTTCGCCAGCAGCTGCTGGACGGACCCGGTCATCTGGCTGTAGTCCCGGTAGCTGAAGGCCACCGCCGCGTTGGCCGCCGCCGGTACGGTCGTCACCGAGATCGCGACCCCGATGAGCGCGCCGGACTTCGCCGAGGTCAGCGAGAGCGTCCCCGCGATGCCGGCCAGGAACGCCACGACGAACGACATCCAGTCCGGCTGCCAGACGAACGCGGTGTTCGGCCGCTTCCCCTCGATCATCCCGCGGTCGAACAGCCCGAAGGCGTCCATCAGCCAGGCGAAGCCCACCGTCAGCAGCATCGCCGCGGCGAACCCGCCGATCAGCGCGATCAGCGAGCGCCACACCAGGTGCGGGGCGCGCTGCACCAGCGCCGTCGAGATCCCGGCGAGCGGCCCGAACTCGGGGCCCACCGCCATCGCGCCCACGATCAGGATCGCGTTGTCCAGCATCACCCCGCAGGCGGCGAGCATCGTCGCCACCGCGAGGAACGCGACATAGGTGGCGCTGAACGTCGAGTCGTCGTGGGTGGCCTCGACCAGCTCCTCCCAGAGCACCGCGTCCGACCCCTCGCCCGGCGCCTCCTCCTCCGCCCGGTCGGCGCGCGCGGAGAGCGTCAGGTCCATGTTCTCGACGGTGATCGCACCGAAGTCGTCGAGCCCGATCCTGCGCAGCTCGGCGATCAGCTCGTCGCCCGCCTCGCGCGCCACGTCGCACAGCACGATGTCGCCCACCGGGTCGCGCGCGACCCCCGGCAGCACCGCGAGGTGTGTGGTGCCGACGGTCCGCTCCAGCAGGTTCGTCACCTCGTCCGTGCGGTCGGCGGGGACGAGCAGACGCAGATGCAGCACGGGGCGGACCCTTCCGGTTCAGAGCTTGCGCAGCGACAGCCGCTGGACCTTGTGGTCGGGCCCCTTGCGCAGCACCAGCGTGGCACGTCCCCGCGTCGGCGCCACGTTCTCCACCAGATTCGGCCGGTTGATGGTGCGCCACATGGTGGCCGCGTACTCCATCGCCTCGGCCTCGGAGACCTGGGTGTACTTGCGGAAGTACGAGGACGGGTCCTGGAACGCCGTCTCGCGCAGCTTCCGGAAGCGGTTGAGGTACCAGGTCTCGATGTCCTCCGGCCTGGCGTCCACGTACACGCTGAAGTCGAAGTAGTCGGCGAGCCCGACCCTGGTGCGGCCGTCTTTGCCGGGCAGGGCGGGCTGGAGGACGTTCAGCCCCTCCACGATCAGGATGTCCGGGCGGCGCACGGTGAGCCGTTCGCCGGGCACGATGTCGTAGATCAGGTGCGAGTAGACCGGGGCGGTGACCTCGTCCTTGCCCGCCTTGATGTCGGCGACGAAACGGGTCAGGGCGCGCCGGTCGTACGACTCCGGGAACCCCTTGCGGGACATCAGGCCCCGCGCGTGGAGCTCCTTCATCGGCAGCAGGAACCCGTCGGTGGTGACCAGCTCGACCCGGGGGTGCTCCGGCCAGCGGGCCAGCAGGGCCCGGAGGATGCGCGCGGTGGTGGACTTGCCGACGGCGACACTGCCCGCGACGCCTATGACGAACGGGGTGCCGCGCTGCGCGCCCTGCCCGTTGCCCGCGTCGCCGAGGAAGGTGTTGAGCGCGCCGCGCAGCCCGGAGGTGGCCTGCACGTACAGGTTCAGCAACCGCGAGAGCGGCAGATAGACGTCCCGCACCTCGTCGAGATCGATGACGTCGCCGAGCCCGCGCAGCCGCTCCACCTCCTCGGCGGTCAGCGGCAGCGGCGTCTTGTCGCGCAGCGCGCTCCACTCCGCCCGGGAGAGGTCGACGTACGGCGTCGCCGCGTGCTCGGCGCGTCGGGGGCTCCGTGCGGGTGAGGTGATCACGTCTTCATTGTTGCGGGAGTTCTACGGGAGCGGAGGGTGGGGTCGGTCACGTGGGTGCTCCGGCCCTCTCGGCACCGACGGCGACGGCCGCCGACCGCCGTACGGAACAGAGCCGGCCGGGCACCCCGAGGGGTGTCCGGCCGGTCGTGCGTGCGGGACGGGTCAGTCCGTGCCGGCCTCCATCGCCGCGCGGTCCAGCATCTCGTCCTGGTCCGAGACCTCGCCGCGCGAGGCGATGGCCTCGGCGCCGCCCTCGGGGAGCTGGCCGATCAGGCCGGTGGCGGCGGCCTGGGCCGCGCCGATGGCCGGGTTCGCGGTGCCGATCATGCCGAGGCCCGCGTACTGCTCCAGCTTGGCGCGGGAGTCCGCGATGTCCAGGTTCCGCATGGTGAGCTGGCCGATGCGGTCGACCGGGCCGAAGGCGGAGTCCTCGGTGCGCTCCATGGACAGCTTGTCCGGGTGGTAGCTGAAGGCCGGGCCCGTGGTGTCGAGGACCGAGTAGTCCTCGCCGCGCCGCAGCCGCAGGGTGACCTCGCCGGTGACGGCGGTGCCGACCCAGCGCTGGATCGACTCGCGGACCATCAGCGCCTGCGGGTCCAGCCAGCGGCCCTCGTACATCAGCCGGCCGAGGCGGCGGCCCTCGTTGTGGTACTGCGCGAGGGTGTCCTCGTTGTGGATGGCGTTGACCAGGCGCTCGTACGCGGCGTGCAGCAGGGCCATGCCGGGGGCCTCGTAGATGCCCCGGCTCTTGGCCTCGATGATCCGGTTCTCGATCTGGTCGGACATGCCCAGGCCGTGGCGGCCACCGATGGCGTTCGCCTTCAGGACCAGGTCGACGGCGGTCTCGAACTTCTCGCCGTTGATCGTGACCGGGCGGCCCTGGTCGAAGCCGATCGTGACGTCCTCGGTCTCGATCTCGACCGACGGGTCCCAGAACCGCACGCCCATGATCGGCTCGACGGTCTCCACACCGGTGTTCAGGTGCTCCAGCGTCTTGGCCTCGTGGGTGGCGCCCCAGATGTTGGCGTCCGTGGAGTACGCCTTCTCGGTGCTGTCCCGGTAGGGCAGGCCGTGGGCGACCAGCCACTCCGACATCTCCTTGCGGCCGCCGAGCTCCGTCACGAACTCGGCGTCCAGCCAGGGCTTGTAGATGCGCAGGTGCGGATTGGCCAGCAGGCCGTAGCGGTAGAACCGCTCGATGTCGTTGCCCTTGAACGTGGAGCCGTCGCCCCAGATCTGGACGTCGTCCTCCAGCATCGCCCGGACCAGGAGCGTGCCGGTGACCGCGCGGCCCAGCGGCGTCGTGTTGAAGTACGCCCGGCCGCCCGAGCGGATGTGGAACGCCCCGCACGTCAGCGCGGCCAGGCCCTCCTCGACGAGTGCGGCGCGGCAGTCGACCAGGCGGGCGAGCTCGGCGCCGTACGTCTTGGCGCGGCCCGGGACCGAGGCGATGTCGGGCTCGTCGTACTGGCCGATGTCGGCGGTGTAGGTGCACGGGACGGCACCCTTGTCGCGCATCCACGCGACCGCGACCGAGGTGTCGAGGCCGCCCGAGAAGGCGATGCCGACGCGTTCGCCGGTGGGCAGGGAGGTGAGGACCTTGGACATAGGAAGATTATGCATCATCTCGCATGATCATGCAACGTCTCGGGTGTGACTCCGCCGGGAATACCCCTAGGGGGTATGTGGTTGAGGAGCTGCGTACGGGAAACCCGTCCCGTACCGCCCGACGGAGGGAAGCGCGATGGATCACGTCCACCACGGCGGTCACGCCACCTGGAGGATGGCGGCGCAGGCGACCCTGCACTGCCTCACCGGCTGCGCGATCGGCGAGATCCTCGGCATGGTGATCGGCACGGCGGCCGGCCTGCACAACGGCGCCACCGTGGCCCTCTCCATCGCCCTGGCCTTCGTCTTCGGTTACGCGCTGACCATGCGCGGCGTCCTGAAGGCGGACGTGCCCCTGCGGCAGGCGCTGAAGGTGGCGCTGGCCGCCGACACGCTGTCGATCGCCGTCATGGAGCTCATCGACAACACCGTCATGGTCACCATCCCCGGCGCCATGGACGCGGGCCTGTCCGACGTCCTGTTCTGGGGCGCGCTCGCCGGCTCGCTGGCCCTCGCCTTCGTCATCACCACACCGGTCAACCGCTGGATGATCGGACGCGGCAAGGGCCACGCCGTGGTGCACGCCTATCACTGAGCGCGTACGGGGCTCACTTCCGCCAGAACAGGTGGTGGGTCACCCCGCTCGGGCTCGGCACGACGTCCAGGTGGAAGCGGTCGCGGAGGTCGTCCGGGGAGTCCCAGAGGCGCATGCCCGTCCCGAGCTTCACCGGGGACACCGCCACGTGCAGGGTGTCGACCAGGTCGGCGTCCAGGAACTCCCTGATGGTGGAGACCCCGCCACCGAGCCGTACGTCCTTGCCCTGCGCGGCCTCCCGGGCCTGGGCGAGGACGTCGGCGGGCTCGCCGTCCACGAAGTGGAAGGTGGTGTCGGAGAGCGTGAAGGAGGGCCGCTTGTGGTGCGTCAGGACGAACACCGGGGTGTGGAACGGCGGCTCGTCGCCCCACCAGCCCTGCCACTCGTGGTTCTCCCACGGACCGCGCTGCGGGCTGAACTTGTTGCGGCCCATGATCTCGGCGCCGATGTTGAGCGAGAAGTCCCGCGTCATGTAGTCGTCCAGGCCCCGGCTGCCGCCCGGGTCCCTCCGGCCCGGCCAGCTCGCGGTCGCCCCGGCCCAGGAGAACAGCTGCCCCGGGTCGACGTGGCCGAAGGGCCGCTCCAGGGTCTGGTTCTCCCCGCAGGCGACCCCGTCGGCGGAGACGGTGAAGTTCTGGACCTTCAGCAGTTGAGTCATGAGTGCTCTTCTCCCGGTGATGGGTGACAACGCAAGGGGTGACTCCTCGGGCCGCCCGGACTCATCGCCGTACGCCGTCCCGATTTCTCATCCCACCGTAAGCGCCGCGTTCCCCCGCACCCGGCGCGCCCGGATGTCCGCGATGGCGTCCCCGGTGCGTGACCAGTCGCGGACCGAGCGTATCTCCGGGTGCAGTCGCCCGCCCGCCACCGGCCTTACCGGGGCGGCGAGTTCGGCCGCGTACGCGGTGTCGGCACGGGTGTGGCCGAAGTGGGCGATACGGGCCCGGGCCGGGCCGCCGAAGAAGTCCGGTGTGACCGGGGTGCGGCTCCGGACCGTGCCGCCCGCCTCGGCGGCGGGGAGCGGTGCGCGCACCGCGGGCTCCTCAGGCGAAGACGACGTCGTGGGCGTGCAGGGTGTCGAAGTGCTCCCGGACCGAGGCGATCCGACCGTCGCGCACGGTGAACACGGCCAGGCAGTGCTGGTCGTAGCGGGCGCCCTTCCGGGTCAGCGCGCGTGTGTTCCACTCCGCGAGCACCCGCTCGCCCTCCGCGATCGCGCCCAGGAACTCGATCTCCACGGTCTCCGGCACCAGCCGGGCGGTCATCGCCGCCACGAACTCGTCGAAGATCTGGTCCGGCCCGGTCCAGGTGCCCGAGACCGGGAGGTCCCCGGCGAGCGTCCAGGTGACATCGGCGTCGAAGAACGCCCTCAGCCGGTCCATGTCGCCGGCGGCGAGGGTCTTCATGTAGTCGAGGACGACGTCCTTGGGGGTGCCGCTCATGGTCGTAAGCCCTTCCGTGACTGCTTCTTTCCGATGCCTGAACGCTATGGAGACCGGGGCCCCGCGGGGAAAGACCTGTTCCCGATCGCTCCAGACCCGCGCGGCATCACGGCAGGTCATATGCTGTTCGTCATGTCGGATCTACGACGCCTGCGCTATTTCCTGGCCGTGGCGGAGGAACGCAACTTCACCCGCGCCGCCGAGCGCCTGCACATCGCGCAGCCCGCGCTCAGCCGCCAGATCCGGGAGCTGGAGCGCGAGTTGGGCGTACGGCTCCTGGACCGCACCACGCACTCCGTCGAACCCACGGAGGCCGGGCGGCTGCTGATGGAGCGCGGCGCGGCCCTCAGCGAGGAGGCGGACCGCCTCTGGCGCGATGTGCGCGGCTTCGCCGGGGGCGAGAGCGGCACGCTGGTGCTCGGCTACAGCATGAGTACGAGTTACGAGACGGCCCCCGCGATCCTCGCCGCCCTGGCGGACCGGCTGCCCGGCATCACCGCCGACACCCGGCTGCTGTCCACCGCCGAGATCCTGTCCGGGGTCGCCGACGGCACCCTCGACGCGGGCCTGGTCCGCTGCCCGCCGCCGACGCCAGAACTCGTGCGGACGCTCGTACGGCTGGAACCGCAGGGCGTCCTGATGTCCGCCGCCCACCGCCTCGCGGCGCGCCCCGCCGTGGACCCGGCCGAGCTGTCCCCGGAAACGCTGCTCATCCACCCGCGCGAGGCGAACCCGGGTCACTACGACGCGATCACCGCGCTCCTGGCCGCGGCGGGCGCCGGCCCCGGACTGCTCCTCCGCCCGCTGGCGTTCGACGCCGGCCACACCCCGGTCGCCCGGGGCGAAGCGGTCTCGGTCGTCGGCGACTCGGCCGCCCCGAGCCTGCCGGCGGGCCTGGTCTGGCGCCCCCTGACCGGAGGAGCGGCCATCGAACTCCACCTCCTCACCCGGGGCCGGGGCGGGCGCCCCGTCACCGCCCAACTCCTGCGCGTGGCCGGCGAGGTGGCCCGGGCCGGAGGGTGGCTGCGGTCGCCGGGGGCGGTGGGGTGAGCACCCGGGGCCCGGCGGTCACCAGGGGAGGACGGCGAGGGCTTCCACTTCCATGAGCAGGTCCGGCCGGAAGAGCGCGGCCACCTGCACGGCCGTGCTGGCCGGGGGGCGCGTCACGTCGACATGGGCGTCCCGCGCGACGCGGATGGCCGGCAGGAACGCCACGTCGGTGACGTAGAAGGTGAGCTTCGCGACATCGGCGAACGTCGCCCCGCCCGCCTCCAGGCACCGCTTCAGATTCTCGAAGACCTGGCGCGCCTGGGCGGCGGGATCGCCTTCCCCGACCAGATTCCCCTTCTCGTCCAGCGCGATCTGCCCCGAGACCACGACGAGCCTGCCCTCGCCCACGACGACATGGCTGTAGCCCTGGGCAGGGGCGACGCCCTCCGGCGCGACGTGGGTCAGCATGGTCTCGACGGAATCCTCTGTTTTGTCCTGCACGGTGCCCTCTCTCCTCCGGTCGTCCCAGCGGGCCAACGATAGGCGGTACGAACGGGGTTGGGAGGGGCGAGCCCGTCACGGGCGGACGCTAGCCGCGGAACTGGCGGTACGTCAGCTGCTTCACCCGGCGCAGCAGCGGCATCGACTCCACGTGTTCGACGCCGTCCAGGCCGCCCAGGCGTTCGCTGAGGTAGCGGTACAAGTGGGCGGAATCGCGGGTGATCACGACGGCCATCAGGTTCGACGGGCCCGTGGTGGCCGCCGCGTACGCCACCTCCGGGTCGGCCCCGAGCGCCTCGCCCACCGCGTGGAGGGCGCGGGGGGCGGCGGTGACGCAGAGCATGCTGGAGTTGCGGAAGCCGAAGTAGCCGGCGTCGAACTCCACGTCCACGTACAGCGCGCCGGACGCGATCAGCCGGGCCAGGCGGCGCCGGACCGCCGATTCGGAGAGGCCGGTCGCGCTCTGGAGTTCGGCGTACGTGACCCGGCCGTCCCGTTCGACCGCGGCGACCAGCGGTTCGTCGTCGGCGGTGATGACCCGCGGGCCGGGCGGGGCGGGGTCGGGGGCCGGGGCGAGGGCGGCGGCCTCCTCGGCCGTCAGCGCGGTGCTCTTGTGCAGCCAGCCGCTCGGGCCGCCGTAGAACCGGTGCAGCAGCTGGTGGGCGCGGATGTCCACGATGTGCGGGGTGCGCGGCAGCTTGCCGAGGAGCAGGTCGTCCGCGTCGCCCCGGTTGCGGACGTTGGCCGTGCACGTCACCTCGGTGCCGCCCGAGGTCAGCCCGACCCAGGCGGTGTCGGGGCGCTTGGCCAGGGCCTCCGCGATGGCCGTGGCACCCTCCGGCGCGCACCGCACCCGCAGCAGCCAGTGCTCGAACGGCTCGTCGGAGGCGGCGCACCGGACTCCGACGACCCGCAGCCCGCCCTCCGCCCGCAGCCTCCGGAAGCGGCGCGCGACCGTCTGGTCGGAGACGCCGAGGACGGTCGCGATCCGGCTGAAGGACGCGCGGGCGTCCAGCTCCAGCGCGTGCAGGACGCGCAGATCCAGAGCGTCGCCCCGGGTGGGTGATTCCACTCCCGAAGGCCCCTTCCGTGTCGGATTCCGGCGCCGGGGTGCCACTGGCTGGGGATTCCGGCCGCTCGCATCCGATCGTACGGGGGTGGCCGCCGGTCACACGGAACCCGTACGGGAGAAGGACAAGGACATGCGTAAGTGGGGGCCGCTCACCGCGGTCTGTCTGGGGACGTTCATGCTGCTGCTGGACGTCACGATCGTCATCGTGGCACTGCCCGACATGGCGAAGGCGCTCGACGCCTCGCTCTCCGACCTGCAATGGGTCATCGACGGCTACGCCCTCGCGCTGGCCGCCCTGCTCCTCGGCACGGGCGCGGCGGCCGACCGGCTCGGCCGGCGCCGGGTCCACGTCGTCGGCGTCGTCCTCTTCGCCGCCGCCTCGCTGGCCTGCGGGCTCGCCGCCTCACCGGGCCTGCTGGTGGCGGCGCGCGCCGTCCAGGGCGTGGGGGCCGCCGCGATGTTCGCGACGACGCTGCCGCTGCTCGCCTCGGTCTACCGGGGCAAGGACCGGTCCGTGGCGCTCGGGCTCTGGGGCGCGGTGGCCGGGGGCGCCGCCGCGATCGGGCCCGTGGTCGGCGGGCTGCTCGCCGAGGGGCCCGGCTGGCGGTGGATCTTCTACGTCAACCTCCCCGTGAGCGTCGCCGCGATCTGGCTGACCCTGCGGACCGTGCCCGAGTCGCACGGGGCGCGGGACCGGCGCACCGACTGGGCGGGGACCGTCGCCTTCGCGGTGTTCGCCGGGGCGGCCACGTACGCCGTCGTCCGGGCGGGCAGCGTCGGCTGGGGGTCCGGGCAGACGCTCGTCACGTTCGGGATCGCCGCGCTCGCCCTGGTCTGCTTCGTCGTCGTGGAGCTGCGCGTCGAGCACCCGCTGCTCGACCTGTCGCTGTTCCGCACCTCCGCGTTCACCGGGGTGATGGCCGGGGCGCTCGCCTTCAACATGGCGGCCTTCGGCGTGCTGCCGTACACCTCGATCTGGCTGCAGACGGTCCTCGGACTCAGCCCCGTCCAGGGCGGCCTGGCGGTCCTGCCGCTCGCCGCCACCTCGTTCGTGGTCGCCGCCGCCGGCGGCCGGCTGCTGCACGGGGTGCAGCCGCGCTTCACCATCGGCATCGGGCTCGCCCTCATCGGCGCCGGCACCCTGGCCCAGGCGGTCCTGGGCGCGGGCTCCTCCTGGCCCGCCCTGATCCCGGGGCTGGCGCTCGCGGGCATCGGTACGGGGCTGGTCTCGCCGGCCATCGCGGGCGCGGCGCTCGCGGCGGTCCCGCCGGAACGGGCCGGGACGGCGGGCGGCGCGGTCAACACCTTCCGCCAGCTCGGTTACGCCTTCGGGGTCGCCGTGCTCGGGACGGTGCTGACCTCCCGGATGGCGGAGAGCCTGGGCGACGGAAGGTCCCACGCCCTGGCGGGCGGCGGCGCGGCGGGGCTGCGGGCCGCCGGGATGCCGGAGCACGCGCTGCGGACGGCGTTCGCCTCGGGACTGAACACGGCCGCGGTGGTGGCCGGTGCGGTGGGCCTCGTCGCGGGTGTCGCGGTGCTGCTGCTGGTCAAGGGCGAGCGGAAGGCGCCGGACGCGTCGAAGACGGCGGGCAGCGGTGCCGTGCCGGAGGCCGTACGGGCGGGGTGAGGGCGCGGCGGCGCGTGGTCCTCAATCGGCTCATGGGCCCGGTTTTCTGCGATTATGCGAAGAACAGGGCCTAGTGACCATGAAGGGACCACTATGTGCGGAATCGTGGGTTACGTCGGCGGGCAGTCGGCGCAGGACGTCGTCGTCGCGGGCCTCAAGCGGCTGGAGTACCGGGGCTACGACTCCGCCGGCATCGCCGTCCTCGCCGACGGCGGGCTCGCCGCCGCCAAGAAGGCCGGGAAGCTCGTCAACCTGGAGAAGGAGCTCGGCGAGCACCCGCTCCCGGCCGGCACCGCCGGGATCGGGCACACCCGCTGGGCCACCCACGGCGGGCCCACCGACGCCAACGCCCACCCGCACCTGGACAACGCCGGCCGCGTCGCCGTCGTCCACAACGGGATCATCGAGAACTTCGCCGCCCTGCGCACCGAGCTCGGCGAGCGCGGCCACGACCTGATCTCCGAGACCGACACCGAGACCGTCGCCCACCTCCTCGCCGAGGCGTACAGCCAGAGCGGGGAGCCGGCCGAGGCCATGCGCCAGGTGTGCCGCCGCCTGGAAGGGGCGTTCACCCTGGTCGCGGTCTTCGCGGACGCGCCCGACGTGGTGGTCGGCGCCCGGCGCAACTCCCCGCTCGTTGTGGGGCTCGGGGACGACGAGTCCTTCCTCGCCTCCGACGTCGCCGCGTTCATCGAGCACACCCGGTCCGCGATCGAGCTCGGCCAGGACCAGGTGGTGGAGCTGCGCCGGGACGGCGTCCTCGTCACCGGCTTCGACGGCCGCCCCGCCCAGGTGCGCGAGTACCACGTGGACTGGGACGCCTCGGCCGCCGAGAAGGGCGGGTACGCCTCCTTCATGCTCAAGGAGATCGCCGAGCAGCCGAAGGCCGTCACCGACACCCTCCTCGGCCGCATCGACCCCGAGGGCACCCTCCACCTCGACGAGGTCCGCATCACGCGCGGCGAGCTGCGCGAGGTCGACAAGGTGGTGATCGTCGCCTGCGGCACCGCGTACCACGCCGGGATGATCGCCAAGTACGCCATCGAGCACTGGACCCGCATCCCCTGCGAGACCGAGCTCGCCAGCGAGTTCCGCTACCGCGACCCGATCCTGGACCCGCACACCCTGGTCGTCGCCATCTCGCAGTCCGGCGAGACCATGGACACCCTGATGGCCCTGCGGCACGCCCGCGAGCAGGGCGCGAAGGTCCTCGCCATCTGCAACACCAACGGCTCGACCATCCCGCGCGAGTCCGACGCGGTGCTCTACACGCACGCCGGGCCCGAGGTCGCCGTCGCCTCCACCAAGGCGTTCCTCACCCAGCTCGTCGCCTGCTACCTCGTCGCCCTCTACCTGGGCCAGGTGCGCGGCACCAAGTGGGGCGACGAGATCCGCACCGTCATCCGGCAGCTCTCCGAGATCAGCGGCTCCGTCGAACGGGTCCTGGAGACCATGGAGCCCGTCCGGGAGCTGGCCCGTTCGCTCGCCTCCCACGACACCGTGCTCTTCCTCGGCCGCCACGTCGGCTTCCCGGTCGCCCTGGAGGGCGCGCTGAAGCTGAAGGAACTCGCGTACATGCACGCCGAGGGCTTCGCCGCCGGTGAGCTGAAGCACGGGCCGATCGCGCTCATCGAGGACGGGCTGCCCGTCGTCGTCGTGGTCCCGTCCCCGGCCGGGCGGTCCGTGCTGCACGGCAAGATCGTGTCGAACATCCAGGAGATCCGGGCCCGGGGCGCCCGTACCGTCGTCATCGCCGAGGAGGGCGACGACGAGGTCGTCCCGTACGCCGACCACCTCATCCGGATCCCCGCAACGCCTACGCTGCTTCAGCCGCTGGTCGCCACCGTGCCGTTGCAGGTCTTCGCCTGCGAGCTCGCGACGGCCCGGGGCAACGAGGTGGACCAGCCGCGCAACCTGGCGAAGTCCGTCACCGTGGAGTGAGCCGAGCAGTGAGGGTGGGAACGTGATCATCGGGGTCGGGATCGACGTGGCGGAGATCGAGCGGTTCGACGCGGCGCTGGAGCGTACGCCGCAGCTCGCTTCGCGGCTGTTCGTGGAGGCGGAGCTGCTGCTGCCGAGCGGCGAGCGGCGCGGGATCGCCTCGCTGGCCGCGCGGTTCGCCGCGAAGGAGGCCCTGGCGAAGGCGCTCGGGGCGCCCGGCGGGCTGCTGTGGACGGACGCCGAGGTGTACGTGGAGGAGAGCGGGCAGCCGAGGTTGCGGGTACGCGGCACGGTGGCGGCTTGCGCCGCCGGGCTGGGGGTGCGGCAGTGGCATGTGTCGCTCAGCCACGACGCGGGGGTCGCCTCCGCGGTGGTGATCGCGGAGGGGTGACGGGGGCTCTTGCCCCTGTGGCCTCGGGTGCTCCGGCGGGCCGGTTCCGTCCTCAATCGCCGGACGGGCTTGATGCGGCCGGTCGCCGCTTGTCGGTGCCGCCCATCGCCTGCGTGGGGTTCTCAACCTGCGTACGTTGGAAGGCATGCGTACTGCCTACAGCGTCGACACCGTACGGGCCGCCGAAGCCGCCCTCATGGCGCGGGTTCCCGATGGGGCCCTGATGCAGCGGGCCGCCGCCGGGCTCGCCGCCGCCTGTGCCGGGCTGCTGCGACGGGCCGGGCGGGTCTACGGCTCCCGCGTCGTCCTCCTCGTCGGCACCGGCGCCAACGGCGGCGACGCCCTGTACGCGGGGGCGCGGCTCGCCCGGCGGGGCGCGGGGGTGGTCGCCGTGCGGGTCAGCCCGGGGCGGGCCCACGAGGGCGGCAGCGCGGCGCTGGTCGCGGCCGGCGGGCACGTGGTCGACGGGGCGCGGAGCACTGCGCACGAGGACTGGGCCGGGCGCATCGACCTCGTCGTGGACGCCGTCACCGGCATCGGCGGACGCGGCGGACTGCGCCCCGAGGCCGCCGAGCTGGTCCGGAAGTACACCGCGCACGGCGCGCCCGTCGTCGCCGTCGACCTGCCCAGCGGGGTCGAGGCGGACACCGGCGAGGTGACCGGCGACGCGGTGCGCGCCGACGTCACCGTCACCTTCGGCGCGTACAAGCCCGCGCTGCTCGTGGACCCGGCCGCCGAACGGGCCGGGGCGCTGAGCCTCGTGGACATCGGCCTCGGGCCCGAACTCCCCGAGGTGCCCGATCTGGAGGCGCTCCAGTACGAGGACCTGGCCGCGCTGCTGCCCGTACCGGCGGCCGAGAGCGACAAGTACCGGCGCGGGGTCGTCGGCATCGCCGCCGGATCGGCGCGCTACCCGGGAGCCGCCGTGCTCGCCGTCTCCGGGGCGCTGCGCGGCGGGGCGGGGGCCGTGCGCTACGCGGGCCCCGGCGGCGAGGCGGTCATCGCCCGGCATCCGGAGACCCTGGTCCACGCGGGGCGCCCCTCCGAGGCCGGGCGGGTGCAGGCGTGGGTGGTCGGCCCCGGACTCGGTGACGGCACCGACGCCGTGGCGGCCGTTTCCGACGTGCTGGCCACCGACGTGCCGGTGCTGGTCGACGCGGACGGGCTGCGGCTCCTCGACCCGGAACTGGTGCGGGGCCGCAGCGCGCCCACCCTGCTCACCCCGCACGCCGGGGAGGCCGCCGCGCTGCTCGGCGTGGCGCGCGAGGAGGTCGAGGCGGGGCGGCTCGCCGCCGTACGGGAACTCGCCGGGCGGTTCGGCGCGACCGTGCTGCTCAAGGGCTCGACCACCCTCATCGCCACGGACACCCCGCACACCCCGGTCCGGGTCAACCCGACCGGCACCCCGTGGCTGGCCACGGCCGGCAGCGGTGACGTGCTCTCCGGCCTCACCGGCTCCCTGCTCGCCGCCGGACTCGCCCCGCTCGACGCGGCATCCGCCGGGGCGTACCTGCACGGGCTCGCCGCCCGCCGCGCCGCCGACGGCTCCCCGCTCGCCGCGATGGACGTCGCCGACGCGATCCCCGGGGCGTGGCGGGACGTCCGGGCCTGAGCGAAGCTGAGGAGGACGACCGCCGAGGAGAGGTGACCTGCCGTGAGCAGCAGCGGTGACGTGCGCGTACGCCGGGTCTACGACGGGGTGGAGGAGGGCGACGGCACCCGTGTCCTGGTGGACCGGCTGTGGCCGCGCGGGGTGTCCAGGGAGAAGGCCGCGGTCGACCGCTGGCTCAAGGACCTCACCCCGTCCGACGAGCTGCGCTCCTGGTACCACGAGGACCGCTCCGCCACCCGCTACGACGCCTTCGTCGAGCGCTACCGGGCGGAACTCGCCGGTCCGGCCGAGTCGGCGGCCGTGGACGAGCTGGCCGGACTGGTCCGCGAGGGCGGCCCGGTGACCCTCGTGACGGCCGTCAAGGACGTCGAGCACAGCCACGTACCGGTCCTCGCCGATCACCTGGAACACGAGCTGCGCCACCGCTGACGCGCCCCGCCGGACCGGCCCGCACGGGCGGGAATGAGAAACTGGGCGCGATATGAACGAGACAGCGTCCTTGCGAGCCCGTGCCGAGATCGACCTCGCCGCACTCCGCGCCAACGTGCGCGTCCTGCGTGCCCGGGCGGCCGGGGCGCAACTCATGGCCGTGGTCAAGGCCGATGCCTACGGGCACGGCGCGGTCCCCTGCGCGCGCGCCGCGCGCGAGGCGGGCGCCGCGTGGCTGGGCACCGCGACCCCGCAGGAGGCCCTGGCGCTGCGCGCCGCCGGGCTCGACGGCCCGATGCTGTGCTGGCTCTGGACCCCGGGCGGGCCCTGGCGCGAGGCGATCGAGGCCGACATCGACGTCTCGGTCAGCGGGATGTGGGCGCTGCGCGAGGTCATCGGGGCCGCCGGGGCGTCCGGCCGGACCGCCCGTATCCACCTCAAGGCCGACACCGGACTCGGCCGGGCCGGCTGCCAGCCCGCCGACTGGCCCGAGCTGATCGCCGCCGCCCGCGCCGCCGAACGCGCGGGCACCGTCCGCGTCACCGGCCTCTGGTCCCACTTCGCCTGCGCCGACGAGCCGGGCCACCCCTCGATCACCGCCCAGCTGGACACCTTCCGCGACATGGTGGCGTACGCCGAGAAGGCCGGCGTCGAGCCCGAGGTGCGGCACATCGCCAACTCCCCGGCGACCCTGACCGTCCCCGAGTCCCACTTCGACCTGGTGCGGACCGGGATCGCCATGTACGGCATCTCGCCCAGCCCGGAGCTGGGCACCTCCGCCGACTTCGGGCTGCGCCCCGTGATGACGCTCACCGCGTCCGTCGCCCTGGTCAAGCAGGTCCCGGCCGGCCACGGCATCAGCTACGGCCACCACTACACGACCCCCCGCGAGACCACCCTCGCCCTGGTGCCCCTCGGCTACGCCGACGGCATCCCGCGCCACGCGTCCGGCCGGGGCCCGGTGCTGGTCGGCGGGGTGCGGCGGACGATCGCGGGCCGGGTCGCCATGGACCAGTTCGTCGTGGACCTGGACGGCGACGAGGCCGAGGCGGGCAGCGAGGCGGTGCTGTTCGGGCCCGGCGACCGGGGCGAGCCGAGCGCCGAGGACTGGGCGGAGGCCGCCGGCACCATCGCGTACGAGATCGTCACCCGGATCGGGGCCCGGGTGGAGCGCGTCCACCGGGGCGCCACGACCGACTGACAGCGCCTGCCGACAGTACCGACCGACAGCACCGACCGGCACGACCCACTGACACGACCCACGAGGAGCGGGGCACGGGTGAGCGACATCAGCACGGGTGAGGTGATGGCGACGGCGGCCGCTTCGGGGGCCTGGCGCCGGGCGGGCATCGCCGGCGCCGCCATAGGCGTGCTCGCCGCCGGGGCCGCGGCCGGGGTCGCCGTGGAGCGGCTGACCGTCGGCCGGGGCATGCGCAAGCGTGCCCGGCTCGCCCTGGACGCCACCGGCCCGTACGGCTCGCTGCGCGGGACCCCCGGCCGGGCCACCGCCGACGACGGCACCCAGCTGTACTACGAGGTGGACGAGGCCGATCCGCCCGAGGACCCCGCCGCCCCCACGGGCTCCCGCCGACGCCGCCTCTTCGGGCGCAAGGCGCCCGCCCCCGTCACCGTCGTCTTCAGCCACGGCTACTGCCTCGGCCAGGACTCCTGGCACTTCCAGCGCGCCGCCCTGCGCGGCATCGTGCGCACCGTCCACTGGGACCAGCGCAGCCACGGCAGGTCCGAGCGCGGGCGCGCCCAGGCCCGCGCCGGGGGAGGGGTGCCCGTCGGCATCGACCAGCTCGGCCGCGACCTCAAGGCCGTCATCGACGCCGCGGCCCCCGAGGGCCCGCTCGTCCTCGTCGGCCACTCGATGGGCGGCATGACGGTCATGGCGCTCGCCGAGCAGTACCCGGAACTGCTCCGCGACCGGGTCGCCGCCGTCGCCTTCGTCGGCACGTCGAGCGGGAAGCTCAACGAGGTCAGCTTCGGGCTGCCCGTGATGGGCGTCAACGCCGTGCGGCGGGTGCTCCCCGGGGTGCTGCGGGCGCTCGGCTCGCAGGCGGAATTGGTGGAGCGGGGACGCCGGGCGACCGCCGACCTGTTCGCCGGGCTGATCAAGCGGTACTCCTTCGGCTCCCGGGACGTGGACCCGGCCGTCGCGCGGTTCGCGGAACGGCTCATCGAGTCCACCCCGATCGACGTGGTCGCCGAGTTCTACCCGGCCTTCGCGGAGCACGACAAGAGCGCGGCCCTGCCCCTCTTCCGCGACCTCCCGGTCCTCATCCTGGCCGGGGACAAGGACCTCGTGACGCCCAGCTCGCACAGCGAGGCCATCGCGGACCAGCTGCCCGACGCGGAACTCGTCATCGTGCCGGACGCCGGGCACCTGGTGATGCTGGAGCACCCCGAGACGGTGACCGACCGGCTCGCGGACCTGCTGGTGCGGGCCGGAGCCGTACCGGAGTCCTCTAACGTTGGCGGGCATGGAACCGCAGAACAGCCCGGCGGCCGCTGAGGCCACCGCGTACGGACACGTCCCCGGCGCCGTCACCGTGCGCCTCGCCCTCGACTCCCCCGAACAGATGCAGGCCCTCGGCCGCCGGCTCGCCGCCGCGCTGCGCCCCGGCGACCTCGTGATGCTCACCGGCGAGCTGGGCGCCGGCAAGACGACGCTGACCCGGGGGCTCGGCGAGGGCCTGGGCGTCCGGGGCGCGGTGACGTCCCCCACCTTCGTGATCGCCCGCGTCCACCCGTCGCTCGCCGGCGGGCCCGCACTGGTCCACGTCGACGCGTACCGCCTGGGCGGCGGGCTCGACGAGATGGAGGACCTGGACCTCGACGTGTCGCTGCCGGAGTCCGTGGTGGTCGTGGAGTGGGGCGACGGCAAGGTCGAGGAGCTGTCGGACGACCGGCTCCAGGTGTTCATCGACCGCGCGGTGGGGGACACGGACGACGAGCGGCGCACGGTGACCCTGGTGGGCGTGGGGGAGCGCTGGGCCGGTCTGCGGAACGAGTCCTGGGCGCCGTGGGGCTGAGCGGGCCCCTGTTTCCGACGGGGTGTCGGCAAAATGTTGCGCGGGACGGGGCGGACATGGTGACATGGAGGACGAGAGCGGGTTAGGTCTACCTAACCACGCCTTCCACCGGAGCCCCAGGAGGCATTTATGCCGACGTCCGAGCGCACCCCGGACCCGCGACCGCCGGTACCGATGACCACCCTGCTGGCGGCGGGCGCGGCAGCGACCGCGGTATCAACGCCGCCGGTCAAGCCCGTCCGGCGATCGAGGACATCGGTGACGGGAGCGCCGACGGCCCGCACCGGCAAACCCGGCCCGTCCGGCGACTGAGGACAAGGGGCAGGTCCCGGCTACGGGACCACCACCACGGTCGCCCCCACCGTGGCGAACCGCCACACCGCGTCCCCGTCGGCCCGGGACATCCGCACGCCCCCCGCCTTCACCGTCGGGTCCGGCTCCTCCATCGACCCGTCCTGCGCGGCGCTGAAGCCGATCGTCACGTCGTTCACCGTGGCGAACCGCACCACGTGCTCGATCGGCACGCCGTCGGACCCCTTCACGCTCCCCGAGCGCGACGTCACGTGGTACGTGCCCGGCGCCGCGTGCACCGAGCTCGGCATCACCTTGAACGTGCGCGACGACTTCCCCTTCGCGTCGACCAGCCACACCCGGCGGTCGTGCAGCGCGTAGACGACCCGCGCCCCGGTGCCGGAGCCGGCCGGGACGGCGAGCGGGTCCTTCTTCGGCTTGGCCTTGGCGTGCCCGCCCGCCGGGGCGGAAGCCGAGGCGCTGCTCGACGCCTTCGGCTTCGTGGCCAGGTCGTCCGGCACATGCGCGGAAGCCTGGTACGCCAGGAAGCCGACCACCGCGACGGCCGCCGCGGTGAGCGCGGCCACGATTCCCGAGCTGCCCCTTGCCACCGTGCGTGCCTCTTTCGCTGTCGTGTGCCGTAAGGCGCGAACCAGAAGTCGTACGCGGACCGTAAGTCGTACAAGCGTTTTCACGTACTCCGCGTATACCCGGTGACGGTAGCAGCCGGGACCGCCCGGTCCGGGACGCCGTACGGGGCGCGGGGCGGGCCGCGTCGGAGCCGTAGGCTGTTTGCGTGCTCTTGCTCGCAATGGATACCGCCACCCCCGCCGTCACCGTCGCCCTGCACGACGGGACCCGCGTCGTCGCCGAGTCCGTGCAGGTCGACGCCCGCAGGCACGGGGAGCTGCTGCTGCCCGCCGTCGACCGGGTCCTCGCGGACGCCGGGGTGAAACTCGACGCCGTCACGGGCGTCGTCGTGGGCGTCGGCCCCGGCCCGTACACCGGACTGCGCGTCGGCCTGGTGACGGCCGCCACCTTCGGCTCGGCGCTCTCCGTGCCCGTGCACGGCCTGTGCACCCTGGACGGCCTCGCGTACGCGGCCGGGCTCGACGGCCCCTTCGCCGTCGCCACGGACGCCCGCCGCAAGGAGGTCTACTGGGCGCGGTACGAGGACGCCCGCACCCGGACCGCCGGGCCCTGCGTCGACCGGCCCGCCGACATCGCGGACCAGCTCGCGGGCCTTCCGGTCGTCGGCGCGGGCGCGGTGCTCTATCCGGAGGCGTTCCCGGACGCGCGCGGCCCGGAACACCTCGCGGCGGGCGCCCTCGCGGGCCTCGCCGCCGAACGCCTCGCGGCGGGCGAGGAGCTGCTGCCGCCCCAGCCGCTCTACCTGCGCAGGCCCGACGCGCAGGTGCCGAAGAACTACAAGGTGGTCACCCCGAAGTGACCGTCACGACCGCGGTGCTGCGCGAGATGCGCTGGTGGGACATCGACCCCGTGCTCGCCCTGGAGCACGAGCTGTTCCCGGAGGACGCCTGGTCGGCGGGCATGTTCTGGTCCGAGCTGGCCCACGCGCGCGGCCCGGCCGCCACCCGCCGCTACGTCGTCGCCGAGGAGCCGGGCACCGGCCGGATCGTCGGATACGCGGGCCTCGCGGCCGCCGGGGACCTCGCCGACGTACAGACGATCGCCGTCGCCCGCGACCACTGGGGCGGCGGGCTCGGCTCCGAGCTGCTGACCGACCTGCTCCGGCACGCCACCGCCTTCGAGTGCGCCGAGGTGCTGCTGGAGGTCCGCGTCGACAACACCCGCGCCCAGAAGCTCTACGAGCGCTTCGGCTTCGAACCGATCGGCTTCCGCCGCGGCTACTACCAGCCGGGCAATATCGACGCGCTCGTCATGCGCCTCCACGTACACGAAGAAAACGAGACTGACTGATGGCTGACGAACCGCTCGTACTCGGCATCGAGACCTCCTGCGACGAAACCGGGGTCGGCATCGTCCGGGGGACCACGCTCCTCGCGGACGCCGTCGCGTCCAGCGTCGACACGCACGCCCGCTTCGGCGGCGTCGTCCCCGAGATCGCCTCCCGCGCCCACCTGGAGGCGATGGTCCCCACCATCGAGCGCGCCCTGAAGGAGGCCGGGGTCAGCGGCCGCGACCTCGACGGCATCGCGGTCACCGCCGGACCCGGCCTCGCGGGCGCCCTGCTCGTCGGCGTCTCCGCCGCCAAGGCGTACGCGTACGCGCTGAACAAGCCGCTGTACGGGGTCAACCACCTGGCCTCCCACATCTGCGTCGACCAGCTGGAGCACGGCCCGCTGCCCGAGCCCACCATGGCGCTCCTGGTCAGCGGCGGGCACTCCTCGCTGCTGCTCGCACCGGACATCACCAACGACGTGCGGCCGCTCGGCGCGACCATCGACGACGCGGCCGGCGAGGCGTTCGACAAGATCGCCCGCGTCCTGGACCTCGGCTTCCCCGGCGGCCCGGTCATCGACCGCCTCGCCCGCGAGGGCGACCCGGCCGCCATCGCCTTCCCGCGCGGGCTCACCGGCTCGCGCGACCCCGCGTACGACTTCTCGTTCTCCGGCCTGAAGACCTCCGTCGCCCGCTGGATCGAGGCCAAGCGGGCGGCCGGCGAGGAGGTGCCGGTGCGCGACGTGGCCGCGTCCTTCCAGGAGGCCGTGGTCGACGTGCTCACCCGCAAGGCCGTCCGGGCCTGCAAGGACGAGGGCGTCGACCATCTGATGATCGGCGGCGGCGTGGCGGCCAACTCCCGGCTGCGCGCGCTCGCCGAGGAGCGGTGCGAGCGGGCCGGCATCCGGCTGCGCGTGCCCCGCCCCAAGCTGTGCACCGACAACGGCGCGATGGTCGCCGCGCTCGGCGCCGAGATGGTCGCCCGCAACCGGCCCGCCTCCGACCTGGAGCTGTCCGCCGACTCCTCGCTGCCCGTCACCGAGACCCACGTCCCGGGCGCCCACCCGCACGACCACGACCACGTGCACGAGATCAGCAAGGACAACCTCTACTCATGAGCGCCCCGGTCACCGCCCTGATGTGGGAGGCCCGCGCCGCCGAGGGCCGGGGCGGCGAGCTGGCGGAGTGGGCCCGCGCCCGCGCCGCCGCGCTGCCCCGCCGCCCGCTCCGCAGCGAGCTGCTGCGCGCCCCGCAGGACCGGGTCCTCGTCATCACCTGGTGGCAGGGCGGGTACGCCGACGAGCTGCCGGAGCTGCCCGAGCCGGACCCGGCCCTCGTCACCCGGCCGGTCCACCGCTGGCGCTTCGAATCGCTGGGAGCGGTCCAGCCCCCGGCACGTCGATGAGTTCCGGGCGCCCGCGCGGTCTACCCTTCACGGCACTTTGCCCCTGTACGTGAGGAGAGGACCATGCAGAAGGTCACCACGTTCCTGTGGTTCCCGAAGGGCCTGATCGAGGAAGCGGCCGATTACTACGTCTCCGTCGTCGGCGGCGACTCACGCGTCCTGGAGACCACCGCCTGGACCGCCGCGAGCCTCGGCGAGGCCGGAAAAGCGATGACCGTGCGGTTCCAGCTGGACGGCGCGGAGTACGTCGCGTTCGACGGCGGGCCCGAGTTCCCCTTCACCGAGGCCGCCTCGCTCTCCGTCGAGTGCGACTCGCAGGAGGAGGCGGACCGGCTGTGGAACGAACTCACCTCCGGCGGCGGACAGGAGGTCCAGTGCGGCTGGCTCAAGGACAAGTACGGCCTCTCCTGGCAGATCGTCCCGCCGGGCCTCGGTGAGGCCCTGACCGACCCGGACCCGGAGAAGGCCGCCCGTGCGATGAAGGCCATGATGGGCATGAAGCGGCTGGACATCGAGGCCATCCGCAACGCCTGAGCCCCGCCCGGCAATTGGGGCCAGGGGTGCTCGATAAGGTCGGCCCCATGTCCCCTCGCTTCGTGCTGCCGCCGCCCCCGCCGCCCGTGGAGATACGTTCCTGGCCCGACCGGGACGCGCTGCTCGCCGACCGGTCCTTCCTGCTCGGTGTACTGGTCAAGGCGCACATCGGACCCGGCCGGCTCGGGCTGCTGTGGCTGTGGGGGGCGGTCGGCGCGATCGGCTGGTCGTTCATCGGGACGGCGGTCATCGGCTTCGCGGAGTCGTACGACCCCATCAGCGCGATCTTCGCCCTGGTGATGCTCGCGATCGGCGTCGGCGCCCTGATCCCGGCGGTGATCCTGCTCGTCTCCGGACTGCGCCGGGACGTGGCGCTGCGCCGGCTGCTCACCCAGTGGGGCGACCTGGACCGCGACCCCGCCCGCGACGCCGGACTCCGGCTCCCCGGCACGGGCCTGGGGTGGCTGCTGCCCTCCTTCGCGCTCGGCGCGCTGGGCCTCTACCTCTGCGTCGTCGTGCCCGCCGGAGCGGTCCGGGGCGAGGACACGTACGGGCTGATGGCCCTGATCATGGGGCTCGGGCTGCTGGCCTGGCTCGTCGGGCTCGTCGGCGTCTTCAAGGCGTTCTGGCACCGGCGCTGGATCGTGCGGACGCTGGCCGGGGTCGCCGCGCCGCAGCCCCTAGGGGGCGTCCACCGCTGAAGCCCCTTCGGCCGCCTCCGTGTGAGCCACCCGGGGGACCGCGCGCGCCCGGCGGCGGTGTCGTGGCCGATGCCCCGTCACGTACTGGCAGGATCCGGCGCCATGCAGCCAGTACGACAAAAGGACAAATTGGCCATGAATGGGCGTGAAACGGGTGCGGTGACGGGTGGCCGGCGGCGGGGGCGGGGCCGGCCGCGGCGCAGGCCCGGTTACGCGGTCCTCGCCGCGCTCCTGGTCGCCGCCGCCGCGTCCGGCTGTGCGGCCGGGGACGACTCGGGCGCCGCGGCCCGGAGCGCGAAGGCCCAGGCGGGGCAGCCGGGCGCGCCGGCCGAACCGGCGGCCGGGGCCCTCGGCACCCGCGCGGCGCAGGCGGAGCGGGCGAAGCTGGCCCAGGCGGCCCGCGCGGTCGCCGCCAAGAAGTGGGGCCTGGCGGTCACACCGCTCGCGGCGCCCGTGCCGCCCGCGAAGAAGCCGCACCTCACGACCCGCAAGGGCTTCGAGGTCTCGGGCCAGGACGACTCGCTGCCGCCGGTCTTCACCCGGGTCCCCACCACGGACAAGGTCGTCTTCCTGACGATGGACGACGGGGACGACAAGGACCCCGAGCTGCTGAAGATGATGTCGGAGCTGAACATCCCGTACAGCGCCTTCCTCACCGACTACCTGGTGCGCGACGACTACACGTACTTCAAGGACGCCCAGTCGCGCGGGACCGTGCTCGGCAACCACACGCTCAACCACCGCTATCTGCCGGGCCTTTCGCACGACGAGCAGAAGCGCGAGATTTGCGGCCAGCAGGACATCCTGGAGGAGCAGTTCGGCAAGCGGCCCCGGCTCTTCCGGCCGCCGTACGGCAACTACAACACCGACACGCTGAAGGTCGCCAAGTCCTGCGGCATCACCGCCGTGCCGCTCTGGGAGGCGGAGGCGTTCCCCGACCACATGGAGTGGCGCGAGGAGGACCGGAAGCTGCACCCCGGCGACATCATCCTCACGCACTTCCGGGGCGAGGCGGACTGGAAGGGCAGCATGCCCGACCTGGTCCGGTCCGTCATGAAGGTCATCACGGACCAGGGCTACTCCGTGGCCCGCCTGGAGGACTACGTATAGGAAGCGGCGTACGCGCGGGCGTTTCCGGGCTCCGGGTGCGCGTCCTCGTGGGCGCGGTGCCAGGCCGTCAGCGTGAGCACCAGCAGCAGGCATGCGCCGAGCAGCTGGACGACGCCCGCGATCGGCAGCCCGTGGCGCAGCAGCACCACGCCGATCACGCAGGCCGCCACCGTGACGGCGGCGAGGACGAGAGTGCCGGACCAGTCCATCCCGGGCGGTCCGGCCTCCGCCATGTCCGGGTTCGGCGGCCGGGGGTCGGAGCCCGTGTACGCGTAGAAGAGGACCGCGCCGAGCACTCCCTCCAGCGCGATGAGCAGTACCCCGAGCACCACGTCGAGGCAGCCGGTCAGCACGGGGCCGGGGCGCGAGGGGGCCGGGGGGCCGGAGCTTCGTATGCGCATGACGACACCGTCCACCGGAACGGTCCGGGCGGCTCCCGCGTTGTCCCTACGGTGTCCGGAACGTTGTACGGCCGCAGCCGTACGGAGGGGCGGGCGGCTCCCGGGTACGCCACGAGGGGCGTGAATTGGCACTCCGCTTGACCGAGTGCTAATCGCGGTCATAGTCTCAGTGCTGGCACTCCCCGATGGAGAGTGCCAGCAGTACTGCGCGACCGGCAGGTCCGGCACCCGCGACGACGGGCCCACCTGGTCGCCACCCCAAAGACTGTTAAACCCCGTGAGATCTCCGAAGGGGGAGACCGGATCGTGTCGACCGCCAGCTCCAAGGTTGCGATCAAGCCGCTCGAGGACCGCATCGTGGTCCAGCCGCTCGACGCCGAGCAGACCACGGCCTCCGGCCTGGTTATCCCGGACACCGCCAAGGAGAAGCCCCAGGAGGGCGTCGTCCTGGCCGTGGGCCCGGGCCGCTTCGAGAACGGCGAGCGCCTGCCGCTCGACGTCAAGACCGGCGATGTCGTGCTGTACAGCAAGTACGGCGGCACCGAGGTGAAGTACAACGGCGAGGAGTACCTCGTCCTCTCGGCGCGCGACGTCCTCGCGATCATCGAGAAGTAATTCACCCACGTTTGCTTCTGTTCTGCGCCCCTGGCCCCCTGCGAACCAACAGCCGGGCGGCAGGGGCGCAGTTCTTGTTTTGAGAGGAACAGTTCAGCTCCATGGCGAAGATCCTGAAGTTCGACGAGGACGCCCGTCGCGCCCTTGAGCGCGGCGTCAACAAGCTTGCCGACACGGTCAAGGTGACGATCGGCCCCAAGGGCCGCAACGTCGTCATCGACAAGAAGTTCGGTGCCCCCACCATCACCAACGACGGTGTCACCATCGCGCGCGAGGTCGAGCTGGACGACCCGTACGAGAACCTCGGCGCCCAGCTGGTGAAGGAGGTGGCGACCAAGACCAACGACGTCGCGGGTGACGGCACCACCACCGCCACCGTCCTCGCCCAGGCGCTCGTCCGCGAGGGTCTGCGCAACGTCGCCGCCGGCGCCTCCCCGGCCGCCCTGAAGAAGGGCATCGACGCCGCGGTCAAGGCCGTGTCCGAGGAGCTCCTCGCGACCGCCCGCCCGATCGACGACAAGTCCGACATCGCCGCCGTGGCCGCGCTCTCCGCGCAGGACCCGCAGGTCGGCGAGCTCATCGCGGACGCGATGGACAAGGTCGGCAAGGACGGTGTCATCACCGTCGAGGAGTCCAACACCTTCGGTCTGGACCTCGACTTCACCGAGGGCATGGCCTTCGACAAGGGCTACCTGTCCCCGTACATGGTGACCGACCAGGAGCGCATGGAGGCCGTCCTCGACGACCCGTACATCCTGATCCACCAGGGCAAGATCGGCTCGATCCAGGAGCTGCTGCCGCTCCTGGAGAAGGTCATCCAGGCCGGTGGCTCCAAGCCGCTCCTGATCATCGCCGAGGACGTCGAGGGCGAGGCCCTGTCGACCCTGGTCGTCAACAAGATCCGCGGCACGTTCAACGCCGTCGCCGTCAAGGCGCCGGGCTTCGGTGACCGCCGCAAGGCCATGCTCGGCGACATCGCCACCCTCACCGGTGCGACCGTCATCGCCGAGGAGGTCGGCCTCAAGCTCGACCAGGCCGGTCTGGACGTGCTGGGCACCGCCCGCCGCGTGACCGTCACCAAGGACGACACCACCATCGTCGACGGTGGCGGCAAGTCCGACGAGGTCGCCGGCCGCGTCAACCAGATCAAGGCCGAGATCGAGGCCACGGACTCCGACTGGGACCGCGAGAAGCTCCAGGAGCGCCTGGCGAAGCTGGCCGGCGGGGTCTGCGTGATCCGCGTCGGTGCCGCCACCGAGGTCGAGCTCAAGGAGAAGAAGCACCGTCTGGAGGACGCCATCTCCGCGACCCGCGCCGCGGTCGAGGAGGGCATCGTCTCCGGTGGTGGCTCCGCCATCGTCCACGCCGTCAAGGTCCTGGAGGGCAACCTCGGCAAGACCGGCGACGAGGCCACCGGTGTCGCGGTCGTCCGCCGCGCCGCCGTCGAGCCGCTGCGCTGGATCGCCGAGAACGCCGGCCTCGAGGGCTACGTCATCACCTCGAAGGTCGCCGAGCTCGACAAGGGCCAGGGCTTCAACGCCGCCACCGGCGAGTACGGCGACCTGGTCAAGGCCGGCGTCATCGACCCGGTCAAGGTCACCCGCTCCGCCCTGGAGAACGCCGCGTCCATCGCGTCGCTGCTGCTCACGACCGAGACCCTGGTCGTCGAGAAGCCGGCCGAGGAGGAGCCGGAGGCCGCGGGCCACGGCCACGGCCACTCGCACTAGCGGTTAGCCGCAAAGGCCCGGTCCCCGCGGGGGACCGGGCCTTTGCGCTGTCCGGGGGCGCTGCCCCCGGACCCCCGCTCCTCAAGCGCCGGAGGGGCTGGATTTCACGCCGACCGGCCCAGTGCCGCCGGATGTACCCCCTCCGCGAACGGGCGGCCCGCCGCGTAGCGCTCCAGTTCGTCCAGGGCGTGGTCGGTCATGCGGTGGAGTTCGTTGCCCAGGGAGCCCGCCACGTGGGGGGTCAGGAGGACATTCGGGAGGTCGTACAGGGGGGAGTCGGACGGGGGCAGTTCGGGGTCCGTCACGTCCAGTACGGCGTGGAGGCGGCCCGGGACCAGTTCGCGGAGGAGGGCCGTCTCGTCGATCAGGGAGCCCCGGGCCGTGTTGATCAGCGTCGAGCCGGTCCGCATCAGGGCCAGTTGGCGGGTGCCGATCATGTGGTGGGTCTCGGGGAGCTGGGGGGCGTGGACGGAGACCACGTCGGCGCGGGCGCACAGCTCGTCCAGGGTGACCGGGCGGACGCCGAGGCGCGCCGCCTCGGCCGCGGTGACGAAGGGGTCGTACAGCAGGACCGCCAGGTCGAAGGGGCGGAGCAGCTCGATGACGCGGCGGCCGATGCGGGAGGCGCCGACGATGCCCACCGTGCGGCGGTAGTTGCCGGCGCCGTCCAGCTCGGCGCGCCAGTCGTGGTCGGCGCGGACCTCGCGGTAGACGTGGGCGGAGTGCGGGACGCGCTTGTTGGCGAGCAGGATCGTGGCCAGGGTGTACTCCGCCACCGGCAGGGCGTTGGCCCCGGCCGCCGAGGAGACGGCGAGGCCGCGCTCCCAGCAGGCGTCGGTGATGTGGTGCTTGACGGAGCCGGCCGCGTGGACGACCGCCCTGAGGCGGGGCGCGGCGGCGAGGACCTGGGCGGTGAGCGGGGTGGCGCCCCAGCAGGTGAGGAGGACCTCGGCCTCGGCGAGCGCGGCGGCGACGCGGGGGTCCGGGGCGGCCAGGTCGTGGGCGACGAGGGCCGGGTCCGTACGGGCGAGGGCGGTGAGCCGGTCGCGGTGGCGGGGCTCGAAGAGGCGCTCGTAGATGTCCGGGCCCATCGCGAGCAGGACGGACGGCCTGGGGTCAGTGGTGGACTGCATGGGTGAACGACTCCCTTGGTGTGGGGGCTACTTGACGCTGCCGGCGGTGAGACCGGCCTTCCAGTGCCGTTGCAGGGAGACGAAGGCGACGATCAGCGGGATGACGGCGAGGAGCGAACCGGTGACGACGAGCGGGTAGAAGCCCGGCTCGCTGTGGGTGTTGGTGTTCCAGGAGTACAGGCCGAGGCTCAGCGGGAAGAGCTCGCGGTCGGAGAGCATCACCAGCGGAAGGAAGAAGTTGTTCCAGATCGCGGTGAACTGGAAGAGGAAGACCGTGACGAACCCCGGCATCATCATCGGCAGCCCGATGGAGAAGAAGGTGCGCAGTTCGCCCGCCCCGTCGATGCGCGCGGCCTCCAGCGCCTCGCCGGGGATGTACCCGGCGGAGAAGACCCGGGCGAGATAGACGCCGAACGGGTTCACCAGGACGGGTATCAGCACGGACCAGTACGTGTTGACGATGCCGAGCTTGCTGGCCAGCAGGTACATCGGCAGGGCCAGCGCGGTCGTCGGGACGAGCACCCCGAGCAGCACGAGACCGAACAGCTTCTCCTTGCCCCGGAACTCGTACTTGTCGAAGGCGTACCCGGCGGCGACGCAGATCAGCGAGCAGACCGCGGCGCCCACTCCCGCGTACAGCAGGCTGTTCCCGTACCACCGGAAGTAGACGCCGTCCCCGTACGTGGCGATGTCGGAGAGGTTCTTCGAGAGGTCGAAGCCCTCGAAGGAGAAGGTGTCCCCGGCGAGCAGCGAACCGGTGTCCTTGGTGGCTGCGGTGACCAGCCAGACGAGCGGGAAGAGCATGTAGAGGACGGCCAGGAGCAGCGCTCCGTTGACGGCCGCCTTGGACAGCCAGGGGTTCTTGCGGGTCGTGGTGCTCATGCGTGCGCGCCCTTCCGGCCGGTGAGGCGGGTGACGACGAAGGACAGCAGCGCGGCGGTCAGCGCCAGGAGTACGGAGGCGGCGGCCGCGAGTCCGAAGTCGTTACGGGCGAAGGCCGCGGTGTAGGCGTACATGTTCGGTGTCCAGGAGGAGGAGACGGCGGACCCGGAGCCGGTGTTGAGGATCAGCGGCTCGGTGAAGAGCTGGAGCGAGCCGATGATCGTGAAGAGCACGACCATCACGACCGAGGACCGGATCAGCGGGAGCTTGATGCTGAACGCGATGCGCCCGCCGCTCGCCCCGTCCACCGTGGCCGCTTCGAGCACCGAGCGGTCGATGGCCTGGAGGGCGGCGTAGAAGATCACCATGTTGTAGCCGAGCCATTCCCACAGCGCGATGTTCACGACGGAGGGCAGCGCGCCACCGGGTGAGAAGAAGTCGAAGCCGATGCCGCCGGAGTGCATCGCGGAGACGACGGGGCTGAGGCCCGGGGTGTACAGGTACAGCCAGATCATCGCGGCGATGATCCCGGGCACGGCGTGCGGCAGGAACAGCGCGAGCTGGAAGAAGCGCCGGGCGCGGGCGAGCGCCGAGTCGAGCAGCAGGGCGAGGCCGAGGGCGCCGCCGACCATCAGCGGGATGTAGACGGCGCAATAGCCGAGGAGGACGAGGAAGCCGTCGCGGAAGACCCGGTCACCCAGCGCCGCCGTGTAGTTGCCGAGTCCGGTGAAGACCGTCTCGGATCCGCCGAAGCCGAGCCCCGACTGCTGTTCGGTGAAGAGGCTGAGCCAGACCGCGTAGCCGATCGGGATCAGCATGACGGCGGTGAACAGGACGAAGAACGGGGTCAGCAGGATCGCGGCGGCGCGGGTGCGGGCTTTCATCCGGTCAGCCCTCGACCTTCAGGCCGCGCTTCGACAGCTCCGCGACGGTCGCGTCGTGGGCGGCCTTCACGGCGTCGGGGATGGTGGTGCCGCCCCCGGCGAGCTTGCCGAAGCGGTCCTTGAGCGTGGTGTTGGTGGTGCCCATCGAGGGGCCCCAGGTCCAGCCCTGCCTGATCGCGGCGCCGCCGTCCTCGAAGACCTGGTAGATGTCCTGGCCGCCGTAGAACTTGGTGTCGAACGCCTTCTTGGCCGCCGGGCGCAGGGCGAGCGCGGCCGGGAAGGCGCTGGAGGTGCCGGAGGAGATACGGGCCTTGATGCCGTCCTCCGTGGTGGTCATCCAGGTCGCGAACTCGACGGCGGCGGCGGCCTTCCCGCTGTTCTTCGGCACCGCGAAGGTGGTCCCGCCGAGCATGCCGCCGGCGGGCTTGCCGTCCCAGGCCGGGATCGGGGCGACGGCCCACTTGCCGCTCTGCTCGGGCAGGGTGGAGCCGAGGACGCCGCCGCCCCAGGAGGCGCCGAGGTAGCCGATGGTGCCTCCGGTCTTCAGGGAGTTGGTCCAGGCGGGCGAGAAGGAGGCGTCGGTGCGGACCAGGCCGTCCTTCACCAGGCCCTGCCAGTAGTCGGCGACCTCGGTGGTGGCGGCGTCGGTGGTGTCGACCTTCCAGGTGTCGCCCTCGGCCTTGAACCACTGGGCGCCGGCCTGCCAGACCATCGCCTCGAAGGTGGTCGGGTCGTCCGGGAAGAAGGTGCCGATGCGGGCCTTGGAGTCGGCCTTCTTCACCTTCTCGGCCGCCGACTTGAACTCGGCCCAGGTCTTGGGGACGTCGATGCCGTACTTGGTGAAGAGGTCCTTGCGGTAGAAGAACGCCTGCGGCGCGGCGTCGAAGGGGACCGCCCAGCTCTTGCCGCCGAGTGTGGTCTGCTCGATCGCCTGCGGGAGGAACTTCTTCCTGACGTCGTCCGTGAGGTACGTCCCGATGTCCTGGAAGCCGCCCTGGCTGACGTACTCGGGGAGCTGCGGGTACTCGACGGAGACCAGGTCGGGGGCGTTGCCCGCCTTGATCGCGTTGGAGATCTTGGCGTAGCCGCCGGCGTTCCCGGAGGGGGTCTCCTCGAACTTCACGTGGATGTTCTCGTGCGAGGCGTTGAAGGCGTCCACGACCTCCTTGGTGCCCTTGGCCCAGCCCCAGAAGGTGATGGTCACGGGCTTGGCGGCGGTGCCGGTGCCGCCGCCGGAGTCGTCCCCGCTCCCGCCGCAGGCCGTGACGACGGCGAGGGCGGTGACGGCTCCGGCTATGGAAAGAGTCGTTCTGCTCCAACTGCGGTTCACGGCGGGCTCCTGAGTCGACGGTGACAGGGACGTTGGGCGTGATCCTTGGTCCACCGATGACCGAAGTCAAGAGCGAAAGATTGATTGATCGAGAAAAGATCAGAACGTTATCGAGCGGTCGAGGCCCGCACCCGCAGCCGCGGCAGCAGCGCCAGATGCCTTCCGGGCTCGTCCCCGTCGGCCCCCGAACCGTCCCGCCCGGCCCCGTCCCGCCCCGCGGCGAGCCGCCCGATCAGCAGCTCCGTCGCGTACTGCCCGACGTGCCGCTTGGGCGGGCTGACCGCGGTGAGCGGGATGTCGCCCAGCGCCGCCACCTCGTCGTCGTACGCGATCACCGCCAGGTCCTCCGGCACCCGTACGCCCAGCTCCGACAGGCGCTGCACCAGGTGGATCGCGTCCACGTCGTTGTGCACGAGGACCGACGCGGCCCGGCCGGAGACCACGGCGTCGCGCACCTCGCGCACCGCCTCCTCGAAGCGCGCCGGATCCACCTCCGGCCCGGACGTCCCGATCATCGCCGGAGCGCCCTCGGCGAGACCGAGCACCGCCAGCGCGTCCTCGTACCCGGAGCGCACCGCGAGCGCGGTCGGGCTGTCGGCGCGGGCCACCAGGAGCGGGGTGCCGTGGCCGAGTCCGGTCAGATGGCGCACCGCGAGCAGCACCCCGTGCCGGTGGTCGGAGCAGACCCGGTCCAGGCCGTCCAGCGCGGACCCCGGCGCCGGGGTCCGCTCCAGGAGCACGGCGGGCACCGGCAGCCCGGCCATCCAGTCCCCGTACGCCGCCTGGTCCTCGGCGCCCCGCCAGGCCGGGGCGATGAGCAGCCCCTCGGCCCCGGAGGCGAGCAGCCCCTCGGCGCGCGCCCGGTCCCCCTCCGGCCGGTAGTCGGAGATCCGCAGCACGAGCCGGCCCCCGGCGCGCGCGGCCGCCTCGTGCGCCCCCCGGATGACCTCGGCGAAGTAGTACGTCGCCGAGGGGGCGATCAGCCCGAGCACCGGGCCGCCGCCCGGGGCGGGGGCGTCGGGCGCGGCGGCGTCCCGGGGCCAGGAGACCGAGCCGTGGACCCGGTCGAGGAGTCCGCGCTCGGCCAGCGCCTCGGCGTCGCGGCGCGCCGTGACGGGGGAGACCCCCAGCAGGCCGGCCAGATCGGAGACACGGGCCGAGCCGCGCTCCCGTACCAGGGCCAGAAGTCGGTCGTGACGTTCAGCTGCACTCTCGCGCACGGCGGCAGTCCCCTTGTAAATCGCGATGTGATGGCTCGGCTCGCCAGACCCTAATCCACTGTGATCGATTGAAGGAAGTTTCGATCATTCGCTACGCCATCCCTTGACGTTCGATCAATCAGCGGTTCACGATTTCCCGCGATGCCGAAGTCCGCCTCCCCTGGGAGCATCATGCCCACGACGAGTCCGTACACGGGGTACACCCGTGCCGATTGGGAGCGCACGGCCGACCGGCTGCTTCTCGCGGTACGCCCCTACGCCTCGCCCCGCCACGGCCGCATCGACCTCCCGGGCCCCCGGCCGAGCTGGTCCGGACCGCTCTCCGACGGCCTCGAAGGCTACGCCCGCACCTGGCTGCTCGCCGCGCTGCGGACCGCCGGAGCGCGCGGCGAGGACCCGCACGGTTTCCTCGGCCGGTACGCCGAAGGGCTCGCCGCCGGTACGTCGGAGCCGTCGGGCGGCCCCGACGCCTGGCCCCGCATCGCGGACGTCCCCCAGGCCATCGTGGAGTCCGCGTCCATCGCCCTGGGCCTGCGCCTCACCCGCCCCTGGCTGTGGGACGCCCTGGACGACGCCACCCGGCAGCGCGCCGTCGACTGGCTCCGGCCCGCCCTCGACGCGCCCCCGGTGAACAACAACTGGTGGTTCTTCGGGCTCACCGTCGCCGGCTTCCTCCAGGACGCGGGCATCGAGACCGACCGGGCCCGGAAGACCATCGACCGCGCGCTGGCCCACGTCGAGGACTGGTACCTGGGCGACGGCTGGTACAGCGACGGCCCGAACCGCTCCTTCGACCACTACAACGCCTGGGCGATGCACTTCTACCCGGTCCTGCACGCCCACCTCGCCGGTGACCGGGACCTCCTGGACCGCTACGGCCCCCGCCTGCACCGCCAGCTGGACGACTACAGCCGCATGTTCGGCGCGGACGGCGCGCCCATGCCGTTCGGCCGCTCCCTCATCTACCGCTTCGCCGCCGCGGCCGCCCCCTGGCTCGGCGCGATGACCGGCCACACCCCGCTCACCCCGGGCGCGACCCGCCGCCTCGCCTCCGGCACCCTGCGCCACTTCCTGGACCACGGCGCCACCGACCGGGACGGCCTCCTCACCCTCGGCTGGCACCGTCCGTACGAGCCCATGCTCCAGACCTACTCCGGCCCGGCGTCCCCGTACTGGGCCTCCAAGGGCTTCCTCGGCCTCCTGATGCCCCCGGACCACCCCGTCTGGACGGCCACCGAGGAGCCGCTGCCCGCCGAGACCGCGGACGCCGTGACCCTCCTCGGCCCGACCGGGATGCTCCTCCAGTCCACCACCGCGGACGGCCTCGTCCGGCTTCACAACCACGGCTCGAACCACGTGGGCGACGAGGAGGACCCCGGCTACGCCCGCTTCGCGTACTCCACCCGCACCGGCCCCACGCACGGGGACGCCGAGCGGGACAACCACTTCGCGCTGCTGCCCGACGGCGGCGACCCGACCGCTCGCCGCACCGCGGACCCGCTCGGCCACGCCGCCTCCGGACACACCCCGCTCCCCGGCGTCCGCGTCGTCTCCGCCACCCTCGCCCACGGCCGCGCCGAGGTCCGCGCGCACCTGGTCACGGGCGCGCCCGAGGGCACGCCCGTCCGCCAGACGGGGTGGGCGACCGGGGACGACCAGGGGCTCACCGCCCAGCTCCACCCGGTCCACGGCTACGAGGGCGGGGTGCGCGAACTGCGCGGCGGCGACACCATGTTCGGCGAGAGCTCCCGGCTCCTGGCCGCCGAGGGCGCGACCACCGGACCCCGGTCCCTCTTCGTCGCGCTCGCCTCGCTCACCGGCGAGGCGGACCCGGCGCCCGTCGAGACCCTCGCCGGGATCCACGTACAGAGCCCCCACGAGATCCGGGTGACCTGGCACGACGGCAGCACCGCCGTACTCCGGCTCCCGGAGGAGTGACGGCCCTCTGCCGAGGAGTGAAGGCCCCCTACTGCGGTCCGTACTTGCGGCCCGTCCGCGAGGTCAGCCCGCCGAGCAGGCCGCGCGGGGCCAGCTTCACCGCGCCCATCAGCACCTTGTACCGCGGGTCCGGGATCGACACCGACTTGCCCCGCGCCAGGTCCGCGAGCGCGGCGGTCACCAGCTTGTCCGCGTCGAGCCACATCCAGCCCGGGATGTTGCCCGTTCCCATCCCGGCCCGCTGGTGGAACTCCGTACGCACGAAGCCCGGGCACAGCGCCATCAGCCGCACCCCGGACCCGGCCAGGTCCTTCGCCGCGCCCTGGCTGAACTGCACGACCCACGCCTTCGAAGCGCCGTACGTGCCGCGCGGCACGAACGCCGCGACCGAGGCCACGTTGACGATGCCGCCCCGGCCGCGCTCCCGCATCGCGGACGCCGCCGCCGAGGTCAGCCGCAGCACCGCTTCGCAGTGCACCTTCAGCATCGTCAGCTCGTCGGCCATCGGGACCTCCAGATAGCGCCCCTTGTTGCCGAAGCCCGCGTTGTTCACCAGCAGGTCGACCGGGTGCCGGGCGTCCCCGAGGCGCTCCTCGACCGCGCGGATGCCCTTGTCCTCGGACAGGTCGGCCCGCAGCACCTCGGCCTCGATGCCGTGCCGGTCGTGCAGCTCGGTCGCCTGCTCGCGCAGCCGCTCCGCGTCCCGGGCCACCAGGACCAGGTCGTACCCGTCGGCGGCGAGCCGCCGGGCGAAGGCGGCACCGATACCCGCCGTCGCGCCCGTGATCAGTGCAGTCGTCATAAGCGGCACGGTAGAGCATCCCGAAGCGGCGCCTCCGGGCGCTCCCGCGGCCTCAGGAGGCGGCGAGCTCCGCCGCGTACGCGCGCGCCCTGCGCAGCGTCGACGGGCACAGCGCCTCGCCGGCCGGGAGGAGCAAGGGCAGCAGGTCGCGCCGGGTGGTGACGGCCCGGAACTCAAGCTCCACGGTCACCTCGTGGCCCGGCCGGTGCACGATCTCGACCGGGTCCCCGGCCCGGACGGACCCCGGTGTGATCACCCGCAGATACGCCCCCGGGGCCGCCGCCCGCGTGAACCGCTTCACCCAGCGGGCCTCGCCGAGATGGCCCTGGAAGGTACGGCACGGGATGCGGCCCGAGGCGACCTCCAGGACCAGCTCCCCGCCGATCCGCCAGTGCTCGCCGATCAGGGCCTCGCCGACCCGCAGCCCCGCCGTGGTCAGGTTCTCGCCGAACGTGCCGTTGGGCAGCGAGCGGCCCAGCTCCCGCTCCCAGACGTCCAGGTCCTCACGGGCGAACGCGTACACCGCCTGGTCCGAGCCGCCGTGGTGGCGCAGGTCGCACACCGCGTCCCCGGCGACACCGCTGCCGCCCTCGCCCCTGGGCCCGGGGTCCGACACCCGCACCGGCCCGTCCACCGGGCGCTTGTCGATCCCGGTCCTGCCGCCCGGGGCGTCGGTGTAGGACGCCGGCGTGGGACGCCCCGCGTTCACGGTCAGCACAGTCATCGCGGTCATACCGGAACCGTATCCAAGCCCACCCCAAAGCCGCACGCGAATATCCCGCGACCGCCCCAAGGGTCGCTTATGCTGGAGGGGTGATCGAAGCCCGCCACCTCCGCGTCCTGCGCGCCGTCGCCGCCACCGGCTCCTTCTCCGCCGCCGCCCGGGAGCTGGGCTGCACCCAGCCCGCCGTCAGCCAGCAGATGAAGGCCCTGGAGTCCTCGGCGGGGACCACGCTGCTCATCCGGACCGGCCGCGAGATGCGGCTGACCCAGGCGGGCGAGGCGCTGGTGCGGCACGCGTCGGGCATCCTCGCCGGGCTCACCGCCGCCGAGGAGGAGGTCGCCGCGATCGCCGGACTGCGAGCCGGCCGGGTCCGGCTCGTCTCCTTCCCGAGCGGCAGCTCGTCGCTGGTCCCGGGCGCCCTCGCCGCTCTGCGCGCCGCCCACCCCGGCACCCGGGTCTCCCTCGTGGAGGCCGAGCCGCCCCGCTCGGTGGAGATGCTGCGCGACGGCGACTGCGACATCGCGCTCGCCTTCCGCTACGGGGAGCCGGGCGCCGAATGGGACGACCTGGTGGTCCGCCCGCTGCTCACGGACCGCCTCACGGGCCTGGTCCCCGAGGGGCACGCGCTGGCGGGCCGGGACGAGGTGGGCATCGCGGAGCTGGCCGGGGAGTCCTGGATCGCCGGGTGCCCCCGGTGCCGCAGGCAGCTCGTGGAGGTGTGCGAGGAGTCCGGCTTCACCCCGCGCATCGACTTCGCCACGGACGACTACCCGGCGGTGATCGGCCTGGTCGGTGCGGGCCTGGGCGTCGCCGTACTGCCCGCCCTGGCCATCGAGTCGGTACGCCCGCGTGGAGCCAGGACCCTCACGGTGGCCCCGGCCATCGAACGCGAGATCGTCGCCCTGACCCTGCCGGACCTGGCACGGGTCCCGGCGGTAGCGGCCACCCTGGACCACCTGGCGCTGGCCAGTTCCAGCCCCGCCGGCGTCTGAGGCGCGGGGTCCGGGACGGAGCCCCGGTTTCGGGAAGGGGCGGGGCGAGATGCAGAAACGTTTCTCCCCCGATATGCGCAGCGAAGGTCACCCATGCCCCGGCGGAGACGCCGGTGCCGCAGCGGTGATCAGCCGATTCCGCGCCCGCCCCATCAGCTCCTCCCGCTCGTCCTCGGTGAGCCCACCCCACACCCCGTAGGGCTCGCGGACGGCCAGGGCGTGCGCCGCGCACTCCGCGCGTACGGGGCACCGCATGCACACCTCCTTCGCGGAGGTCTCGCGGGCGCTCCGGGCGGCACCCCGTTCCCCTTCGGGATGGAAGAAGAGCGAGCTGTCGACCCCGCGGCAGGCGGCCAGCAGCTGCCAGTCCCACAGATCGGCGTTTGGTCCGGGAAGTCGGGAGAAATCGGCCATTGCTTGTCCCCTCGAAACCGTGCTGAGTCGGAAGCGTCGTCGTGCGTCGTGGGTGAGTGCTTGTCGATGACCGCGTACAAGACCGTACATCTACGGTGTTAGTAGATGTAAATATGACTGATTGCGAATCTAGCCACAGACACCACCGAAAGGGAAGAAATCCCGCTAAATGGGGCACGGAGCCGCCAAAAGTTTCGGTTGACGACTGGACGACTCGTGGCGCTCTCCTCCGTGAGCGCTTACTCACGTAGAGTGCCGAACTCGGTCTTCCAACCCGTAACTCTTTCGAGTGACCATCGTTGAGAGTGCGGAGGCGGTTGGCAGAAAGAGCGATCGGGCAGATGTCCGAGAGCGTCAACCGCACAGGTGACGACTTGTAACAGCCTGGAGGCTCAAGGTGACGCGCATCAGCTGCGGAGGGCGGTCATGACTTCCGTCCTCGTCTGCGACGACTCCCCGCTTGCCCGAGAAGCGCTCCGTCGCGCGGTCGCGACCGTGCCCGGCGTCGAGCGTGTGACGACGGCCGCCAACGGCGAGGAAGTCCTCCGCCGCTGGGGTGCCGACCGTTCGGATCTGATTCTCATGGACGTACGCATGCCCGGGCTCGGGGGGGTGGAGACGGTCCGGCGGCTGCTCTCCGCCGACCCCGGCGCCCGGATCATCATGCTGACCGTCGCCGAGGACCTGGACGGCGTCGCGCTCGCGGTCGCCGCCGGCGCCCGCGGCTATCTGCACAAGGACGCCTCCCGGGCCGAGCTCCGGGCGACCGTCACCCAGGCGCTGGCCGACCCGACGTGGCGGCTCGCCCCGCGCCGGCTGCGGTCGGCCGAGATGGGGGCGGCGCCCACGCTCACGGCGCGCGAGATCCAGGTGCTGGAGGGGATGAGCCACGGCCGCTCCAACGCGGAGATCGGCCGCGAGCTGTTCCTCTCCGAGGACACGGTGAAGACGCACGCCCGGCGGCTCTTCAAGAAGCTCGGCGCCTCGGACCGCGCCCACGCGGTGGCCCTGGGCTTCCGGTGGGGCCTGGTGCGCTGACAGTCGGCCCGGGCCTCCTGGGCCCGGGCAGGGGTGCGGCGCACGCCGCCGTACCCCGCCGATCCGGCGGTATGTGACGCTTCCCGGCCGATGCCGCATCCTTGAGACGTGGAGTTCCTCGGGAACGATTCGGTCGAGCGGAAGGGGAGGGCGCAGGACATGACTTCCGGCGCACCCGCTCATAACGCTTCGGTGCACAACTACGGACGCGGTGCCGCGGATGAAGCGGGGCCGGGGCACCATGGTTCGATGCGCGACGACGGGACGACGGTGATCGGTGCCCTGGTGCACCGCGCCGTCGAGGGCGACGCGCAGGCCACGCACGACCTGCTCGCCCACGTCCACCCGCTCGCCCTGCGCTACTGCCGGTCCCGGCTGAACCGGCTGCCCGGTGACGCCCGCCATTTCGTGGAGGACCTGGCGCAGGAGGTCTGCGTCGCCGTGCTCATGGCGCTGCCGCGCTACAAGGACACGGGCAGACCCTTCGAAGCCTTCGTCTTCGCCATCGCCGGTCACAAGGTGGCCGACCTCCAGCGCGCCGCGATGCGGCACCCGGGTTCGACCGCCGTGCCCTCCGACGAGATGCCGGAGCGCCCCGACGACTCGCTCGGGCCCGAGGAGCGCGCGCTGCTCAGCAGCGACGCCGCCTGGGCCAAGAAGCTCCTGGCCAACCTCCCGGAGAACCAGCGCGAACTGCTCGTGCTGCGCGTCGCCGTCGGGCTGACCGCCGAGGAGACCGGGCAGATGCTCGGCATGTCCCCGGGCGCCGTCCGGGTCGCCCAGCACCGGGCGCTCAGCCGCCTCCGGGCCCTCGCGGAACAGTGAGCCGGACAGGGGGCCGAGCGGTGGCTCCGGCCCCTCGGAGACGTACGCCACAGACGTAGAAAGCTACAGAACCTGCGGGTGATCTTGCTCGTGGAATGAGACGCCTCCCGAGCCCGTTAGCATGGACATCCGCACCGATCAAGGCCATTTGGGGAAGGTGTCATGACTGCAAACGTCGACGGAGTGCCCGAGAAATTCGCGACGCTCGGGCTGACATACGACGACGTGCTGCTGCTGCCGGGCGCATCCGAAGTGCTGCCCAACGCGGTCGACACCTCGACGCTCATCTCGCGCAACGTCCGCGTCAACATCCCGCTGCTGTCCGCCGCCATGGACAAGGTCACCGAGGCCCGCATGGCCATCGCGATGGCCCGCCAGGGCGGCGTCGGCGTGCTGCACCGCAACCTCTCGGTCGAGGACCAGGTCAACCAGGTCGACCTGGTGAAGCGGTCCGAGTCCGGCATGGTCAGCGACCCGATCACGGTCGGCCCGGACGCCACGCTCGCGGAGGCGGACGCGCTCTGCGCGAAGTTCCGCATCAGCGGTGTCCCGGTCACCGACCAGGCGGGCAAGCTGCTCGGCATCGTCACCAACCGCGACATGGCCTTCGAGTCGGACCGCTCCCGCCAGGTGCGCGAGGTCATGACGCCGATGCCGCTCGTCACCGGCAAGGTCGGCATCTCCGGCGTGGACGCCATGGAGCTGCTGCGCCGCCACAAGATCGAGAAGCTGCCGCTGGTGGACGAGGCGGGCCTCCTCAAGGGCCTCATCACCGTCAAGGACTTCAAGAAGGCCGAGCAGTACCCGAACGCGGCCAAGGACGCCGACGGCCGGCTCCTCGTCGGTGCCGCCGTGGGCGCCAGCCCGGAGGCGCTGGACCGCGCCCAGGCGCTGGCCGAGGCGGGCGTCGACTTCCTCATCGTGGACACCTCGCACGGCCACAACAGCAACGCGCTCAACTGGATGGCCAAGATCAAGTCGGCCGTGAACGTCGACGTGATCGGCGGCAACGTGGCGACCCGCGACGGCGCCCAGGCCCTGATCGACGCCGGTGTGGACGGCGTCAAGGTCGGCGTCGGCCCCGGGTCCATCTGCACCACCCGCGTCGTCGCCGGCATCGGCGTCCCGCAGGTCACCGCGATCTACGAGGCCGCACTGGCCGCCCGCGCGGCGGGCGTCCCGGTCATCGGCGACGGCGGCCTCCAGTATTCGGGCGACATCGGCAAGGCGCTCGCCGCCGGTGCCGACAGCGTGATGCTGGGCTCCCTTCTCGCGGGCTGCGAGGAGTCCCCGGGCGAGCTGATGTTCATCAACGGCAAGCAGTTCAAGTCGTACCGGGGCATGGGCTCGCTGGGCGCGATGCAGTCGCGCGGCCAGGGCCGCTCCTACTCCAAGGACCGGTACTTCCAGGCCGAGGTCGCCTCGGACGACAAGCTCGTCCCCGAGGGCATCGAGGGCCAGGTGCCCTACCGGGGCCCCCTCGCCAACGTGCTGCACCAGCTCGTCGGCGGCCTCCGCCAGACCATGGGCTACGTCGGCGCCGCGACCGTGGACGAGATGGAGAGCAAGGGCCGCTTCGTGCGGATCACCTCGGCGGGTCTCAAGGAGAGCCACCCGCACGACATCCAGATGACGGTCGAAGCACCGAACTACAGCAAGAAGTAGCGCGACGGCGCAGGTGAGGGGCGGACCGGGGTTCCCGGGACCGCCCCTCACGTGTGTGTCGGGGATACTGGACAGCGCAGACGCAGAGGGAAAGGCCACATCATCGTGACTGAGATCGAGATCGGGCGCGGCAAGCGCGGCCGCCGGGCATACGCATTCGACGACATCGCCGTCGTCCCGAGCCGCCGGACCCGCGACCCGAAGGAGGTCTCGATCGCCTGGCAGATCGACGCCTACCGCTTCGAGCTGCCGTTCCTGGCCGCCCCCATGGACTCCGTGGTGTCCCCGCAGCACGCCATCCGCATCGGCGAGCTCGGCGGCCTCGGCGTCCTCAACCTGGAAGGGCTGTGGACCCGGCACGAGGACCCGCAGCCGCTCCTGGACGAGATCGCGGAGATGCCCGTCGAGACGGCGACCCGCCGGCTCCAGGAGATCTACTCCGCCCCCATCCAGGAGGAGCTGATCGGGCAGCGCATCAAGGAGGTGCGCGACTCCGGCGTCGTCACCGCCGCCGCGCTCTCCCCGCAGCGCACCGCGCAGTTCTCCAAGGCCGTGGTCGACGCGGGTGTGGACATCTTCGTCATCCGGGGCACCACGGTCTCCGCCGAGCACGTCTCGGGCGCGGCCGAGCCGCTGAACCTGAAGCAGTTCATCTACGAGCTGGACGTCCCGGTGATCGTCGGCGGCTGCGCCACGTACACCGCCGCCCTGCACCTGATGCGGACCGGCGCTGCCGGTGTCCTCGTCGGCTTCGGCGGCGGCGCCGCGCACACCACGCGCAACGTGTTCGGCATCCAGGTCCCGATGGCGACCGCCGTCGCCGACGTGGCCGGTGCCCGCCGCGACTACATGGACGAGTCCGGCGGCCGTTACGTGCACGTCATCGCGGACGGCGGCGTCGGCTGGTCCGGCGACCTGCCGAAGGCCATCGCCTGCGGCGCGGACGCCGTGATGATGGGCTCCCCGCTGGCCCGCGCGACGGACGCGCCCGGCCGGGGCCGGCACTGGGGCATGGAGGCCGTCCACGAGGACGTGCCGCGCGGCAAGCTGGTGGACCTGGGCTCGGTCGGGACGACCGAGGAGGTCCTGACCGGCCCCTCGCACACCCCGGACGGCTCGATGAACATCTTCGGGGCGCTGCGCCGCGCGATGGCCACCACGGGCTACAGCGACCTCAAGGAGTTCCAGCGCGTCGAGGTGACGGTCGCGGACTCCCAGCACCGCCGCTGAGTCTCCCCGTAACGTACGCCGGAGGGCCCGGACCGCGCTTGCGGTCCGGGCCCTCCGGGTTTTCGCGTTACGCGCCCTTGCGGGCACCACCGACCGCGCCGAGCGCGCCGAGGGCCAGGAAGAGGTAGTCCTTGAAGTCGGCCCCCTCGCTGTACGCGTCCGTGAGGGCGCCGAAGTGGTCGAAGAAGATGCTGCTCGCCGACTCGTGCGCGAGGTCGGAGAGCGCGATCGAGATGCCCACGAGCTGACCGATGTACACGGCGCCGATGGAGATCAGGGCGCTGACGACGGTCACGGCGGGGTTGGCGCCGCCGAGCTTGCTCGCCGCGAAGCCGACGAGGAAGCCGACGCCGACCGCGATGTAGCCGATCTGGTGATCGGACTTGCCCAGGATGAAGCCGTAGATGAGCGCGCCGACGACGGCCGCGACCACGCCCGCGCCGAGACCGAGCGCGATGTTCTTACGCGCCGGAGGCGCCGGGTTGAACGGCGCGGGGCCGCCGCCGAACGGGGCGCCGGGGTGCTGGCCGGCGAACGGGTTGCCGCCCTGGGGCTGGCCGTAGGGCTGGTTCGGCGGTGGTACGGGCTGGCTCATGCTGGGTTCTCCCCCTGGGGACGTCTACGCACTGCTGTGCGAGGAGTGACGCCGCAGGCTAGCAGCCGGTTCCGACATCGGCCCACCGAAATCCTTGGGGGAACTGGGCTGAGGGCCCGTCATCACAGCCGGTGGGCGGCTCCGGCGGGGGTCGCGCCACGGGTGTCCAGGAGCAGCTGCGCCTTTACGGCGAGGCCCTGGAGGTCGTACGTGCGGTGGTGCTGGAGCAGCACCGTGAGGTCCGCGCCCGCGGCCGCCTCGTACAGCGAATCGGCGCGGGGGACGGGGAGTTGGCGGACGCGCCAGTCCAGGACGTGCGGGTCGTGGAAGCCGATCTGGGCGCCCATGTCCATCAGCCGGGTGGCGATCTCGCGGGCGGGCGACGCCTCCTGGTCGGCGAGGTCGGGCTTGTAGGTGACGCCCAGCAGAAGAATTCTGGCGCCGCGCACCGCCTTCCCGTGCTCGTTGAGGAGGGTGGCGCAGCGCTGGATCACGTACTGCGGCATCCGCTCGTTGATCTCCTGCGCCAGCGAGACCATCCGCAGCGGGGGGCCGGGGGTGCGGTGGTGGTACGGGAGATGGCCCGGGTCGACCGGGGCGCCGTGGCCGCCGACGCCGGGGCCCGGGCGGAAGGGCTGGAAGCCGAAGGGTTTGGTCTCGGCGCACCGGATGACGTCCCACAGGTCGACGCCCAGATCGTGGCAGAGCACCGCCATCTCGTTGACCAGGGCGATGTTGACGTACCGGAAGTTGGTCTCCAGGACCTTCGTCATCTCGGCCTCGCGGGTGCCCCGGGCCCGGACCACCTTGTCGGTGAGCCGGCCGTAGAAGGCGGCGGCCGACTCGGTGCAGGCGGGGGTGAGGCCGCCGATGACCTTGGGGGTGTTGGCGTAGACGTGGGTGCGGTTGCCGGGGTCGAGCCGGCTGGGGGAGTGCGCGAGGTGGAAGTCGCGCCCGCCGCGCAGCCCCGAGCCCTCCTCCAGGATCGGGAGCAGGAAGCCCTCCGTGGTGCCGGGGGGCACGGCCGATTCGAGGAGCACGGTGGTGTGCGGGCGCAGCCGGGCGGCCAGGGCGCGGGCCGCGTCGGCGACGGCGCTCAGGTCGAGGGTGCGGTCCGGGCCGAGCGGGGTGGGCGCGCAGATCACGGCGGTGCGGACCCGGCCCAGCTCGGCCTGGTCGGTGGTGGGCCGGAAGCCCAGCGAGAGCATGCGGCGGATGTCGGAGGCCGGCAGCGATCCCTCGACCGGGGCACGGCCGGCCGCGACCTCCGCGAAGGCCCGTGGGTCGGTGTCGTAGCCGATGGTCTGGATACCGGCATGGACGGCGGCCTGGGCCAGGGGCAGGCCGAGGTGACCGAGTCCGATGACGGCGAGGTCTGCAGGCACTGGGCGGGCCCGTCCTTCCCTTAAGACCAGGAGACAGAAAGCGCAACCGCTGTGGACAGCGCTCTGTCAGGTTAGGCGTAAATATGACCTATATGTCGCATTGCGCGGCCCTTGTCGTCCGGGTGTTGTCCACAGGCGGTGGCTGAAGTCGCTCAGCGCGGACAGAATCGATCTGTGGGCACGGGCACCGAACGCATGGTCGGGGCCGAGATCCGTGTCCGACCACCCCCAGCAACCGGGAGGCAGCGGTGAGGACAGCGACACTGGGACCCGCGGAGCGCGCCGAGGCGCTCGCCGCCATGGCCGAGCGCGAACTGGACGTGCTGGTCGTGGGAGCGGGCGTGGTCGGCGCCGGGACGGCGCTGGACGCGGTCACCAGGGGGCTCTCGACCGGACTGGTCGAGGCGCGCGACTGGGCGTCCGGCACGTCGAGCAGGTCGAGCAAGCTGATCCACGGCGGCCTGCGCTATCTGGAGATGCTCGACTTCGCCCTCGTACGGGAGGCGCTGAAGGAGCGCGGGCTGCTCCTCGAACGGCTCGCCCCGCACCTGGTGAAGCCGGTGCCCTTCCTCTACCCCTTGCAGCACAAGGGCTGGGAGCGGCTGTACGCCGGTTCCGGCGTCGCGCTGTACGACGCGATGTCCGTCTCCTCCGGGCACGGCCGGGGCCTGCCCACGCACCGCCACCTCTCCCGCCGCCGGGCGCTGCGCGTCGCCCCGGCCCTGAAGCGGGACGCCCTGGTGGGGGCCTTGCAGTACTACGACGCCCAGATGGACGACGCCCGCTATGTCGCCACGCTGGTGCGCACCGCGTCCGCGTACGGCGCGCAGGTGGCGAACCGGGCGCGGGTGACCGGCTTCCTCCGGGAGGGCGAACGCGTCGTCGGCGCCCGCGTGGAGGACGTCGAGGCGGGTGGTGAGTACGAGGTCAGGGCCAAACAGGTGGTCAACGCCACCGGGGTCTGGACGGACGACACCCAGTCGCTGATCGGCGAGCGCGGCCAGTTCCACGTACGGGCCTCCAAGGGCATCCACCTGGTCGTCCCCAAGGACCGCATCCACTCCTCGACCGGCCTCATCCTGCGCACCGAGAAGTCCGTGCTCTTCGTCATCCCCTGGGGCCGGCACTGGATCGTCGGCACCACGGACACCGACTGGGACCTGGACAAGGCGCACCCGGCCGCCTCCAGCGCCGACATCGACTATCTGCTGGAACATGTGAACGCGGTCCTGTCGACGCCCCTGACCAGGGACGACGTCGAGGGCGTGTACGCGGGCCTGCGGCCCCTGCTGGCCGGTGAGTCGGACGCCACCAGCAAGCTGTCGCGCGAGCACACCGTCGCCCACCCGGTGCCGGGCCTCGTCGTCGTCGCGGGCGGCAAGTACACGACGTACCGGGTGATGGCCAAGGACGCCGTGGACGAGGCGGTGCACGGCCTCGACCAGCGGGTCGCCGACTGCGTCACCGAGGACGTCCCGCTGCTGGGCGCCGAGGGCTACCGCGCCCTGTGGAACGCGCGCGCCAGGATCGCCGCCCGCACCGGTCTCCACGTCGCGCGGGTGGAGCATCTGCTCAACCGGTACGGCTCGATGACCGAGGAGCTCCTGGAGCTGATCGTCGCCGACCCCGCGCTGGGCGAACCGCTGCCGGCCGCCGACGACTATCTGAAGGCCGAGATCGTGTACGCCGCCTCGCACGAGGGCGCGCGTCACCTGGACGACGTACTGACCCGGCGCACCCGGATCTCCATCGAGACCTTCGACCGGGGCACCCTCTCCGCCCGGCTCTGCGCCGAGCTGATGGCGCCGGTCCTCGGCTGGGACGCGGAGCGGATCGACCGGGAGACCGAGCACTACGAGAAGCGGGTGGAGGCGGAACGCGAATCGCAGCGCCAGCCGGACGACCTGACGGCGGACGCGGCGCGGCTGGGGGCGCCGGACATCGTGCCGCTGCTGTGACCTGATGTCCCTTCGGTGGGGCCCGTCATGACCGGGCCGGAAGCGGTACCGGGACCCGGCATGAGGACCCGGCACCGGGACCGGTCCCGGGGTGAGGGACAATGAACGCTCTGCCAGGGCGGGTTGATCGCAGAGGGGACGCATGTCGGAGGCGGAGCAGGCACGGGAGCCCCAAGGGGACACGGACGGACGTCTCCTGGCGGGGCGGTACCGGCTGGGGGAGGTGCTCGGCCGGGGCGGTATGGGCACGGTCTGGCGTGCCGTTGACGAGACCCTGGGCCGCACGGTCGCGGTCAAGGAACTGCGGTTCCCGTCGGCCATCGAGGAGGACGAGAAGCGCCGCCTCATCACGCGTACGCTGCGCGAGGCCAAGGCGATCGCGCGCATCCGGAACAACGGCGCGGTCACGGTCTACGACGTGGTGGACGAGGACGACCGGCCGTGGATCGTCATGGAGCTCATCGAGGGCAAGTCGCTGGCCGAAGCGGTCCGCGAGGACGGCGTCCTGACGCCGAAGCGGGCCGCCGAGATCGGCCTCGCCCTCCTCGACGTGCTGCGCTCCGCGCACCGCGAGGGCATCCTGCACCGCGACGTGAAGCCGTCCAACGTACTGATCGCCGAGGACGGCCGGGTCGTGCTGACCGACTTCGGCATCGCCCAGGTCGAGGGCGACCCCTCGGTCACCTCCACCGGCATGCTCGTCGGCGCCCCCTCGTACATCTCGCCGGAGCGTGCGCGCGGCCACAAGCCGGGACCGCCCGCCGACCTCTGGTCGCTCGGCGGCCTGCTCTACGCGAGCGTCGAGGGCTCCCCGCCGTACGACAAGGGCTCCGCCATCGCGACCCTGACCGCCGTGATGACCGAGCCGCTGGACCCGCCGAAGAACGCGGGCCCGCTGGAGGAGGTCATCTACGGGCTGCTCACCCGGGACCCCGAACAGCGGCTGGACGACGCGGGGGCGCGCGCCCTGCTCAACGACGTCATCAGCTCCTTCGAGCAGCCGGAGCGCCCCGTCCCGCCGCCCGCCGACGCCACCCAGGTGATGGCGCTGCCCAAGGGTGTCGCCGACGCCGAGCCCGCGTCCGGTGACGCGGGCGAGGGCACCCGGGACCGGCTGCGCGGCGCGCTGCGCTCCGTGCGCAACGCCCGGACCACGCCCGCCGCCGGTGCGGCCGCCGCCCCCGTCACCGCACCGCCCGTCCCGGCCCGGCCGACCTCCGCGCCCGGCGCCGCGTCCCCCTCCGGGGCCGTGCCGCCGCAGCGCCCGGCCTCCTCGCCGGTCACCGCTCCCCGGGCGTCCCTCACGGACGTCGTCCCGCGCCGCACCCTCGCGATCATCGCGGCGGTCATCGTGCTCGCGGTCCTGGGCACCGTGCTGGCGCTCACGCTCGGCGGCGGCGACGACAAGCCCGACGACTCCGGGAAGAAGAGCACCGGCGCCTCCGCCCCGGCCGGGGCGCCGAGCGCCGAGTCCCCGTCCGGCTCCTCCGACACCGCGCAGGGCGACAGCGGCAAGGAGCAGGACCCCGGCGAGGACAAGGGCCAGGACCAGGGCAAGGGCCAGGACGACGACGCGGCCGGTGAGCAGGGCGAGGACAAGAACGACGGCAAGGCCGAGGACGCCCTGCCCGCCGGCTACCACACCGTGACCAACAAGCGGTTCCACTTCTCCATCGCGATGCCCAAGGACTTCCGCTTCGACACCACCTCCGGCCAGGGCGCCGGCGCGATCTACAACGCGGGCGGCGGCTTCCCCCGCCTCCAGGTCGACTACACCTCCTCGCCCGGCAACGACGCCGCCGCCTCCTGGAACTCCGCCCGGGGCGGAGTGGCCGCCTCCAGCACGAACTACCACCACCTGGGCATCAAGAAGGTGGAGTACAACGGCTACCCGACCGTCGCCGACTGGCAGTTCGAGCGTACGCAGCAGGGTCAGCGGGTACGCGTGCTCAACCGGGGCTTCAAGGCCGACAGCGACCACGGCTACGCGATCATGATCAGCTGCAAGGCCGACGAGTGGGACGGCAAGGAGTGCCGGGCGCTGCGGAAGGCGGCGTTCGACTCGTTCAAGCCGGTCGACTGAGACGGGCGACGGCGGGATCGGGCGCGGCGGCGCGGCTGGTTGGGCCGACCTGCCGCGCGGTCGGCGCTTGCCACGTATGGTGAGAGCCCGGAGACCGTACGCAGCCGAAACACGCAGTCAATTGCACCGCAAGCGACTGTGATTGACCAATTCGGTGCGGTCTCCGTGGCCGGGGGACAGCGCGCTCTGGGGAGGCGTCGTGGACGACTACGCGGGTCGGGTGCTCGCCGACCGCTACCGCCTTCCGCTGCCTCCGTCCGACGCGTACGAACTCGTGGAGACGCGGGCCTTCGACACCTACAGCGGGCAGGAGGTCCTGGTCCGTCAGGTGCCGCTGCCCGAGGTCGTGGACGCGGAGTTCGTGGAGGGCGACGGGCGCACGTCCGCCGCGCCGCGCACCGCGCGGCGGCCCGCCGATCCGGCCGTGCGGCGCGCCATCGAGGCCGCCCAGGCGGCGGCCCAGGTGCCCGACCATCCGCGCCTCGACCAGGTCTTCGACGTGTTCGCGGAGGAGGGCTCGCTCTGGATAGTGAGTGAACTCGTCGCGTCCCGTCCACTCGCCGCGCTCCTCGCCGAGCGCCCGCTGAATCCCTTCCGGGCCGCCGAGATCGGCTCCGACGTGCTGACCGCGCTGCGGGTGCTGCACGCGCACGGCTGGACCCACCGCAACATCACCGTGCGCACGGTGCTCGTCTGCGACGACGGACGCGTCGTGCTGACCGGCCTCGCCGCCGGGGCGGCCGAGGAGGCGCTCTGCGGCTACAGCCCGGTGCCGCGCCCCGAGGACGAGGAGCCGGACGAGGACGGATTCGGCGGGCCCGGCGTCGAGACCGGCCCCACCGGCCCGTATGTGCCGCCCGCCGGTGTGCTGCCCGCCTCCCGGGGCCCGGCGGCGATAGAGCCCGGCCCCGGCCCGTACGGCGCCGAGGAGGACCCCGCCGAGGGCGCCGCCGAACACCCGGCCGAGAGCCCCGCGCCCCGGCCGGTGCCGCCCGCCGGGCTGCCCGTGCCCGCCGCCGGGGCGGACAGCGCCGCGCGCGCCCGGGCCGGAGCCATCGCCGCGTACCGCGCGGGCACCCGTGCCGCCGCCGCCCGCCGCGATGCGCCGCCGGAGCGGGACGCGTGGGCACGGGACACCGCGCCTTCGGGCCCCGGCGCGCCGGACCGCCCCCGGGACGACGACACCGGGCCATGGAGCGCCCTGCCGCCCGCGCGCGACGAGGGCCACGACGGCTACGAGGGCCACGACGCCTACGGCGACGGTCCTGACGAGCCGCGTCCCGGCACTCCGCCGCGCTCACGTCGCGACGAGGCGTACGGCGCGTACGGCGACGGTCCTGACGAGCCGCGTCCCGGTGTCCCGCCGCGCCCCCGCCCCGAGCTGCCGCAGCTGCCCGGCGGCTGGGTGCGCGGCCCGGACGCGCCGGGGTCCTACGACGCCCCCTTCTACGACGACGAGGACGACGAGGACGAGGACGACGGGCCGCCGCCCCGCCGCCTCCACCTCACCGGCACCTGGGACGACGGGCCGACCGCCGGGCGCCCCGTGCCCGCGGGCGGCTCCCGCGAGGACGCGCTCCGCGCCGACGCCGCGCGCCGGGGCACGCCGCCGGGGACCCGCGCCGAACTGCCGCCGTCGAGCCGGGAGGCTTACGGCGCCCGGACGCCCGGCCCCCAGCCCCCCACCGGTGGCTGGGACGACGAGGAGACCGAGGACACCGGCGCGGCCGGATACCGGGGCCCCGCCACCGCGCTCGCCGCCGAGCGGGCGCGGCAGGCGCGGATCGCCGTCGTCGGCGCGGTCACCGAGCGGTGGGCGCCCGAGCAGGCCGGGCCCGTCCACGGCAACTGGCAGCTGGCGCCGCCCATCGGGCCCGCCACCGACCTGTGGGCCCTCGGCGCCCTGCTCTTCCGCTCCGTCCAGGGGCACGCGCCCTACCCGGAGGACAGCGCGGCCGAGCTGGTCCAGATGGTGTGCGGCGAACCGCCCGCCTTCGCCGAGGAGTGCGGGCCGCTGCGCCCGGTCGTGGAGTCGCTGCTGCGGCAGGACCCCACCGAGCGGCCCGACGTGGAGGAGCTGAGCGGCTGGCTGCGCTCCCTCGTACGGTCGGCGCCGGAGCCGGAGGCCGGGTTCGACGTCGTGCCGCTGCCCGCCGAGGACGCCACCCGGCTCCCCGTCGTCCGCAGGCGCGGCGAGCTCGTCCGCAAGCGGCGCTCCCGGCGCGGCGGAGGGACGCACGCGCGCGGCCGCCTCCCCCGCGAGGCCGTGGACCGCACCGCCGTCACTCACCGCGAACCCCGCCTCAAGCCGCCGCGCGAGCCCCGGGAGCCCCGCGCGCCCCGGGAGCCCCGCGCGCTGCGGCAGGGCGACCAGCCGCGCCGGCTCGGCCGGACGCTGCTCGTCCTCATCATGCTGGTGCTCGTCGCGGCGATCGCGTACGCGGTGCTGTTCATGCCCAAGTCCGGCGAGGAGGACGGCAAGGGGACCGGCGCCGCCCCCTCCCGTACCTCCTCCGCACCCCCCGCGTCCACGACGCCCGAGCCCGGGGCGAGCGCGTCGGCGAAGCCGTCCGCGCCCGCCTCCTCCGGGGCGCAGAAGCCGCAGACCACCCGGTCCGCCGCCGCCCTCGCGCCCGGGTACACGCTGCGCAAGGACGCCGAGGGCTTCGAGGTCGGGCTGCCCAAGGGCTGGCAGCGCAGCCCCGCCAACGCGGAGCGTCAGATCCGCTACGGCAGCGACGGGTTCAGCGTGCTCATCGTCCCCGGCCGCGACACCGCGAAGGCCAACGGCAGCGATCCGCTCGACTACCAGCGGGACAAGGAGCCGGAGCTGAAGCCGTTCCGGGACTCCAGCTGGTCGTCGGCGAGCGGCCTGCGGCGTACGGACGTCGGCCGACAGGCCATGGCGGAGGGCCAGTTCACCTGGCAGGACAGCAACGGCCGCGAGGTGTACGTCCGCAACCTCGTCATGCTCGTCGGCGGGCGGTACCACATCCTCCAGGTCATCGGCCCGGAGGACGAGCGCGACCGGATCACCGAGATCTACCAACAGGCCAGCGTGTCCTACCGCGTGACGGGCTGACGGGCTGACGGTCCGACGGCCGGGATTCGCATCACAGTGCGATCTCGTGGGCGATGCGAGGTTCCGTGGCCGCGCGTCCCCTCCGTAACCTGTCATCCGAAGCAACGGGGGCGGGGACACAGGTGGATCGATCACAGGGCACGGAAGCGGGGCTGTTGCTGGCCGGGAGGTACCGGCTGGGCGACGTCCTCGGACGCGGCGGCATGGGCAAGGTGTGGCGCGCCCACGACGAGGTGCTGCACCGCACGGTCGCCGTCAAGGAGCTGACCGCCGGTCTGTACGTGGCCGAGTCGGACCGGATCGTGCTGCACCAGCGGACCCAGAAGGAGGCCCGCGCGGCCGCCCGGATCACCCACCCCGGCGTCGTCACCGTCCATGACGTGGTCGAGTACGACAACCGGCCGTGGATCGTCATGCAGTACGTGGACGGGCCGTCGCTCGCCGACCGGGCGAAGGAGTCCGGCGGCGAGATCGAGGCCCGCGAGGCCGCCCGCATAGGGCTGCACGTGCTGGGCGCGCTGCGCGCCGCGCACGGGGCCGGGGTGCTGCACCGGGACGTGAAGCCGGGCAACGTGCTGCTCGCCCGGGACGGCCGGGTCCTGCTCACCGACTTCGGGATCGCCGCGATCGAGGGCGACTCCACCATCACCAGGACCGGTGAACTCGTCGGCTCCATCGACTACCTGGCGCCGGAGCGGGTACGCGGCGGCGACCCCGGCCCGGCCTCCGACCTCTGGTCCCTGGGCGCCACGCTGTACACGGCCGTCGAGGGACGCTCGCCGTTCCGCCGGACGTCCCCCATATCGACCATGCAGGCCGTCGTCACCGAGGAACCGCCGCCGCCCGCCCGGGCCGGGGCGCTCGCCCCCGTCATCACCGCGCTGCTGCGCAAGGAGCCGGACGAGCGTCCGTCGGCGGAGGAGACCGAGCGGATGCTCCTGGAGGCCATGGAGGGCCGCACGCCCCGGGCCGCGCAGGCGTTCGTCCCGACGCAGCACGTCTCCGAGGAGATGCTGCGCGGGGGCACCGCCGTACTGCCCCGGCCCGGTCCCGCCGCGATGCCCGCGCCCGTGCCCGCCCCGGCCGCCCGCCGCAGCCGCTGGCGTACGGCGGTCCTGGTCATCGTCCTGGCCGCGGTGCTCGGCGGCGGCGCGGGGATCGCCGCGATGCTGTACGGGAACCGCTCGGACGCGGCCGGGAGCGGGGACGGCGGCACGGCCTCGCACGGCGGCCGGAGCCCGGAGCCGGACACCTCGAAGACGAGGCCGACGCCCACGCCGAGCCCCTCGGACACCGTGACGCAGGACGTGCCGGACGGCTGGCGGCGGGTGGTGGACCCGTCCGGGTTCAGCGTGCTGCTGCCGGAGGGCTGGGAGCGCAAGGTCACCGAGAACAACATCGACTACAGCCCCGACGGGGGCGTGCACTACTTCCGGGTCAGCTCCGATCCGGCCCCCGACTTCGACAACTCCTACGACCACATGGTCGGGCTGGAGAAGTCGCTCAGCACCCGGCTGCCGGAGTACCGGCGGATCGAGCTGAACACCAACCTCTACCGCGACTACCCCGGTTCCATCTGGGAGTTCACCTGGACCGAGAAGGACGGCGAGGCGCGGCACGCGATCGACCAGATGTACTTCGAGAAGGACGGCGGCCCGGAGTACGCGCTCTACATGACGGGCCCGGCGGACGACTGGGACAACACCCGCGACCGCTTCAACGCGATCCTCCGCAGCTGGCGCCCCCCGGCCGAGCAATAGACCCCGGGCCGAGCAATAGCCCCTGATCAGGGCTTATGCCGCCAGTGATCACTGGCTGGGTCGGCGGGGGTGTGGCGGGACTCCGGGAGAGACGGTGAAAAGGTGTTACCCACGGGTACCCAAAGCCTTCCCGCCGACGTACTCTCGCCCTCATGACGGACTCGCAGGCCCCCACGTCCCCCGCCGCCGCCACGGCCGGCACCAACCCCGTGGCCGCCGCCCCCGCGGGCGTGCGCACGGCCGCCGATGTCGCGACGCCCGAGGTGATCGCCCGGCTGACGCGCGGCGTCACCGGCTCAGGCCGCACCGCCAACCACACGCCGTTCACCGGCGAGAAGCTGGCGGACCTGCCGGAGTCCACCCCCGAGGACGTGGCCACCGCTTTCGCGCGCGCCCGCGCCGCCCAGCCCGCCTGGGCCGCCCTGCCGGTCCGGACCCGGGCCGCCGTGCTCCTGCGCTTCCACGACCTGGTCATGAGCCGCCAGTCCGAGGTCCTCGACCTCATCCAGCTGGAGACCGGCAAGGCCCGGCTGCACGCCCACGAGGAGGTCCAGGCGGTCGCCGTCGCCGCCCGGCACTACGGCCGCAGGGCGGCCGCGTATCTGAAGCCGAAGCGGCACACCGGGGTCGTGCCGACGCTGACCAAGGTCACCGAACTCCGTCAGCCGCGCGGTGTCGTCGGCCAGATCGCCCCCTGGAACTACCCGCTGGAGCTGTCCGTCGGCGACGCGCTGCCCGCCTTCGTCTCCGGCAACGCCGTGGTGATGAAGCCCGACACCGAGACCGCGCTCACCGCCCTGTGGGCGCGCGACCTGCTGATCGAGGCGGGGCTCCCGGACGAGGTCTTCCAGGTCGTCCTCGGCGAGGGGCCGGTCGTCGGCCCCGAGGTCGTCAAGCACGCCGACTACGTCTCGTTCACCGGCTCCACCCGCACCGGCCGCGAGGTCGCCCAGGGCGCGGCGGCCCGGCTCGTCGGCGTCTCCCTCGAACTCGGCGGCAAGAACGCCATGCTGGTCCTGGCCGACGCCGACGTGGAGAAGGCCGCCGCCGGCGCCGTCCGCGCCTGCTTCTCCTCGGCCGGGCAGCTCTGCATCTCCATCGAGCGGCTGTACGTCCACGAGTCGGTCGCCGACGACTTCGTGGAGCGGTTCGCCGCCCGGACGAAGGCGATGCGGCTCGGCAGCGCCCTCGCATACGGCGCCGACATGGGCTCGCTGGTCGGCGAGCGCCAGCTGGAGACCGTCGGCCGACATGTCGCCGAGGCCGTCGAGAAGGGCGCCAGGCTGGTCGCGGGCGGGGTCGCCCGCCCGGACATCGGCCCGCTCTTCTACGAGCCGACGATCCTGGACGGCGTCGAGGCGCCCATGGCCGTGTGCACCGAGGAGACCTTCGGCCCGGTCGTCTCGATCTACCGCTTCCGCGACGAGGACGAGGTCGTGGAGCTGGCCAACGCCACCCCGTACGGCCTCAATTCGAGCGTCTGGACCAAGGACGGCCGGCGCGGCCACCGGATCGCCGCCCGGCTGCGCACCGGCACCGTCAACATCAACGAGGGGTACGCCCCCGCGTACGGCAGCGTGCAGTCCCCGATGGGCGGCATGAAGGACTCCGGTCTCGGCCGGCGCCACGGTTCCGAGGGCATCCTCAAGTACACCGAGGCCCAGACCGTCGCCCAGCAGCGGCTGATCCCGCTCGCCCCGTCCTTCGGGATGGACGACGAGAAGTACGCCGCGTTCATGACCCGCAGCCTGAAGGCGATGAAGGCGTTCCGCCTGCGCTGAGCCCCTTCGGGGGGCCGGTGAATCCCCGCACCACTTCTGTCCTTTTCGTACCGAGGAGTGCCATGTCCCAGGACAGCCCTGCCCAGAATCAGGACCGGCCGGCCGGTGCGGCCGACGACGACGCCGCGTACGACTACGACGTGATCGTCGTCGGGTCCGGCTTCGGCGGTGCGGTCTCGGCGCTGCGGCTGACCGAGAAGGGGTACCGGGTCGGCGTCCTGGAGGCGGGGCGCCGCTTCACCCCCGGGACCCTGCCGAAGAACTCCTGGGACCTGAAGAACTACCTCTGGGCGCCCGCCCTCGGCCTCTTCGGCATCCAGCGCGTCCACCTGCTCGGCAAGGTGATGGTGCTGGCCGGTGCCGGGGTGGGCGGTGGCTCCCTGAACTACGCCAACACGCTGTACGTGCCGCCCGCCCCGTTCTTCGAGGACCGGCAGTGGGCGCACATCACGGACTGGCAGGACGAGCTGAAGCCGTATTACGACCAGGCCAAGCGGATGCTCGGAGTCCGGCTCAACCCCACGACGACCCCCTCCGACGTCCACCTCAAGGCGACCGCCGAGGCCATGGGCGTCGGCGACACCTTCCACCTCGCCCCGGTCGGCGTCTTCTTCGGCGACGGGGAGGACGCGGACGGCACCGCACGCGCGAAGCCCGGCGGCACGGTCCCGGACCCGTACTTCGGCGGAGCGGGCCCGGCGCGCAAGGCGTGCACCGAGTGCGGCGAGTGCATGACCGGCTGCCGGCACGGCGCGAAGAACACCCTCAACGAGAACTACCTCCACCTCGCCGAGAAGGCCGGCGCGGTCATCCACCCCATGACCTCCGTCGTCGCCGTCACCGAGCACCCCGAGGGCGGCTACCGCGTCGCCACCGTGCCCACCGACCGGCGGAAGAAGGCGAAGCCCACGGCCCTGCGCGCCCGCAAGGTGGTCGTCGCGGCGGGCACGTACGGCACCCAGACCCTGCTGCACACGATGAAGGACAAGGGGCTGCTGCCCCGGCTCTCCGCGCGGCTCGGCGAGCTGACCCGTACCAACTCCGAGGGCCTGGTCGGTGCCCAGACCTCCGACCGGCGCTACCGCAAGAGGCACGGTACGAAGCCCGACTTCACCAAGGGCGTCGCCATCACCTCGTCCATCCACCCGGACGCCAACACCCACATCGAGCCCGTCCGCTACGGCAAGGGCTCCAACGCCATGGGCGGCCTGACCATCGTCCAGGTCCCCTACAGCGCCCACCGGGTCCGCGCCTGGCTCGCGAACCTGGTCAAGCACCCCACGATCGCCGCCCGCTCGCTCTCCAACCGGCGCTGGTCGGAGCGGGTCATCATCGGGCTCGTCATGCAGTCGCTCGACAACTCCCTGACCGCCTACCGCAAGCCGCGCGGCATCGGCAAGGGCCTGCTCACCGCCCGCCAGGGCCACGGCGCGCCCAACCCCACGCAGATCGCCGAGGCGACGCAGAGCGCGACCCTGCTCGCCGAGGAGATCAACGGCTTCCCCGGCTCCAACATCGGCGAGCTGATGGGCACCCCGCTCACCGCACACTTCCTCGGCGGCTGCCCGATCGGCGCCGACGCGGACGAGGGCGTCATCGACCCGTACCACCGGCTGTTCGGGCACCCGGGCATCTCGGTGGTCGACGGCTCGGCGGTCTCCGCGAACCTCGGGGTCAACCCGTCGCTGACGATCACCGCCCAGGCGGAGCGCGCCATGTCGTTCTGGCCGAACAAGGGCGAGCGGGACCCGCGCCCGGCGCAGGGCGAGGCGTACGAGCGGCTGGCGGCGGTGGAGCCGCAGGCGCCGGCGGTCCCGAAGGAGGCGTTCGGCGCGCTCAGGCTGCCGTTCCTGGGGATTCCGGCGGTGCCGCCTAAGGAGAAGGCGTAACGGCACGGGAACAGCAGAAGGGGCTGCACCCCCCTCCCAGTGCAGCCCCTCACGCTGTAACCGGTCCGTTGTTCAACAACCGACAACCGGTGTTCCGCATGCATGACCTGCCGGACCCCCGGATGGTTGTCCTCGTACTGATGAAATCCTTATGTGAGGTGGATCACTTCGCTTGTCGTGCCTGATCCGTGATCTGATTCCGGGCAACTTTTCCCGGGCGCCCCCGGTCGTACCCGCTGTCGCCGCCCCAGCGGTCACACAGCTCCCGACGACCCCGAAGGCCCAAGATGAGAAGCACGACCCCGTTCCGCCGTGCGGCGGGCATCGTCGCCTCGGCCGGCCTGCTGGCGGGCGGTCTGCTCACGCTGAGCAGCCCCGCGCAGGCCGCCTACCCCGAGTTCACGATCGGCGGTCCCGCCGAGACCGCGCTGCACCCGTATCCGGCCACGGGCTCCCCGCAGAAGTCGAGCCTCGACATCACGGTGACCAACCCGTCCGAGGACGAGGAGAACGGGTACTTCGCGGAGGAGTACACCGTCCGCTTCGACTTCGGGAAGCTGGCGGGCGTCGCGGACGTGTCCTTCGACAAGGAGGGCAGCCCGGACTGCGAGCGGACCGGGACCACCGTCGTCTGCCACGACTACGGGATCTGGCCCGGCCTGAGCACCCTCGCCGAGCTCCGGCTCAGCGCCGCCGAGGGGAGCGAGGACGGCGACTCCGGCACCATCGAGGTCACCGCCGAGGCCGAGGGCGCCACCTTCCGCCCGTTCACCGCGCAGGTGTCGATCGGCGGGCCCGACCTGTCGATGAAGCGGCTGCCGCTGAAGACGGAGCTCAAGCCCGGCGACAGCCAGCCGGTGCCCCTCACCTTCACCAACAACGGCACCCGCGCCGCCCAGGGCGTCCTGCTCACCCTGCGCAACACCCGCGGCCTGGAGTTCGCCGAGCGCTACGAGAACTGCGAGTACAGCGAGGAGGACCTGGGCATGGGCAGCCCGGGCGCCTGGTCCACCGCGCTCTGCACCTTCCCCGGCAGCTACGAGCCCGGCGCCACGTACACGCTGGAGGTGCCGCCCACCCTGCGGGCCACGGAGCGCGCCTTCTACGACTCCTTCCTCTACCGGATCGAGGAGGACGGCACCGACGCCCGGGCGGCGCTCCGCTCCGGCGCCCGCTTCAGCCCCGGCAAGGGCGCGCAGCTGGCCCTGCGCAAGGCCCCGGCCGTCCGCTCGGCCGACCTGGACCCGTCGGACAACCAGCAGGACGCCGACTTCCGGACCACCAACAGCGCCGACTTCGCGGCCTACGGCGACCGGGCGGCGGGCAAGCCCGGCGACACCGTCGACGTGACCCTGGGCTTCCGCAACAAGGGCCCCGCCTGGATCGGGTACATCCGCTCCGGCGAGCCCGTCGCCACCGTCGACTTCACCGTGCCCCACGGCAGCTACGTCGTCTCCAAGCCGGACATCTGCCGGGGCGTGACCGCGACCGGCGAGTACCGCGAGAACCAGGAGAAGGCCCCGCGCTACTTCTGCGCCACGCCCATGTCGGTCCTGGAGGACGCCGACTTCGCCCTGCCCTTCCGGCTGAAGCTCGTCTCGGCGGACCCGGGCAGCAACGGCGCGGTCGTCGTCCGCAACACCCACCTCCGGGCGCCCGCGCTGCCCTTCGACCCGAAGCCCGCCAACAACAAGGCGTCGGTGGAACTCAACGGCGAGGACGGGCACGCCACGACGGGCGGCTCCGACGACGGCGGCCCGACCGCCGCGGGCGGCTCGACCTCGTCGGGCACGAGCGGCACGAGCGGCACGAGCGGCACGAGCGGTACGAACGGCAGCACCGGCGGCTCCGGCACCACGGGCACCACAGGTACCTCCGGCACCTCCGGTTCCTCCGGCTCCGGCGGCGGCTCGCTCGCCTCCACCGGCACCGTCGCATTCGCCGCGTCCGGCGCGTCCGTCGTCGCGCTGCTCGCGGGCGGCGTCCTGTTCACCGTGTCCAGGCGGCGCGCGACGCGCTGACCCCGTACAAGGAGAAACGGCCGGCCCCGGGCGTCCCCGGAGCCGGCCGTTTCCCTGGAGAGACCTGGCGGTCCCCCCGAGTGACCGGGCTGCTGTCCCCTGCCGACCGGTCACGCACGCCGGTGCGTGGTCCCACGGCGTACACGCGGTACGCCACACACCCCGGCGGAGCCACGTGTGGTTCCTCTGAAGATCCGCCCCTGGCCGACGCGGACACCGGGACCAACGAAGCCGCGCGGGACCCGGTCACGCGCCGTACGGGTGAGACTCCGCCCGAACTGGGATACGGCGGGGGAGCGGCGTTCAGACCCGGCCCCGGCAGAGCTCCAGGAGCGTCATCGCCAGCGAGGTGCCCGGCTTGCCGAGCGCCTCGCGGTAACGGATCAGGATCTCCGTCTCGCGGGACAGGTTGACCCGGCGGCCGCCCGACGTCATGCGGGCCTCCTGGATCACCGACGAGACCGCCATCCGTTCCTGGACGAGCCCGATGATCCGGTCGTCCAGGGAATCGATACGGGTGCGGGCGTCGCCGATCAGGGACGCGGCCTCGTCGGTGCGGGCGCCGGTGGTCTCGGTGCTGGTGGTGCTGCTCATGACGGTCTCCCGGTGAGATGCGGCACCCCGGGGGCCGGACGGGCCCGGAACGCAGAACGCCCCGGGCCTTTCGGCCCGGGGCGCCTGGAACGTTGCTTGTCAGTTGCTCAAGCAGCACGACCATGGCAGCCGGCGGGCCGGATGCCATAGGTAAAGACGAAGGTCGTGTGCTGACGCATGGGGACAGTATGGCCCCCCGTCCCGGCGGGACCGCACCCGGCCCGGATCGTGAGACGGCGCACACCCGGGGCGGCGGCCCCGGACCGGGGCAGGCCACTTCCGGCCGCCGGTAGAATTGGAGGACCGACCCCTCTCCACCGCCGGAAGGCCGCCCGTGCCAGCAGCACCCCCCGCCGCCCCCGACACCACCACCGACGTGGTCCTGGTAGTCGACTTCGGCGCGCAGTACGCCCAGCTCATCGCCCGCCGCGTCCGTGAGGCCCGGGTCTACAGCGAGATCGTGCCGTCCACGATGCCGGTGGCCGAGATGCTGGCCAAGAACCCCCGCGCGATCATCCTCTCCGGCGGTCCCTCCTCCGTCTACGCCGAGGGCGCGCCCTCGCTCGACCGCGCGCTCTTCGAGGCCGGGGTCCCCGTCTTCGGCATGTGCTACGGCTTCCAGCTGATGGCGACCACGCTCGGCGGCACCGTGGACGACAACGGCGCCCGCGAGTACGGCCGCACCCCGCTGACCGTCTCCAAGTCCGGCTCCACCCTCTTCGAGGGCACCCCGGACGAGCAGTCGGTGTGGATGTCGCACGGCGACGCCTGCTCCGCCGCTCCCGAGGGCTTCACCGTCACCGCGTCCACGGACGTCGTCCCGGTCGCCGCCTTCGAGAACGACGAGAAGAAGCTCTACGGCGTCCAGTACCACCCCGAGGTCATGCACTCCACGCACGGCCAGCAGGTCCTGGAGCACTTCCTTTACCGGGGCGCGGGCATCGAGCCCACCTGGACCACGGGCAACGTGATCGAGGAGCAGGTCGCCGCGATCCGCGCCCAGGTCGGCGACAAGCGCGCCATCTGCGGCCTGTCCGGCGGCGTGGACTCCGCCGTCGCCGCCGCCCTCGTCCAGAAGGCCATCGGCTCGCAGCTCACCTGCGTGTACGTCGACCACGGCCTGATGCGCAAGGGCGAGACCGAGCAGGTCGAGAAGGACTTCGTCGCCGCGACCGGCGCCAAGCTCAAGGTGGTCGACGCCGAGAAGCGCTTCCTCGACGCCCTGGCCGGCGTGTCCGACCCGGAGCAGAAGCGGAAGATCATCGGTCGCGAGTTCATCCGCGTCTTCGAGCAGGCCCAGCTGGAGATCCTCCAGGAGGACGGCCCCGAGGTCGCCTTCCTCGTCCAGGGCACGCTCTACCCGGACGTCGTGGAGTCCGGCGGCGGCACCGGCACCGCCAACATCAAGTCCCACCACAACGTGGGCGGCCTCCCCGAGGACATCGAGTTCGAGCTCGTCGAGCCGCTGCGCCAGCTGTTCAAGGACGAGGTCCGGATGGTCGGCCAGGAGCTCGGCCTGCCCGACGAGATCGTCCAGCGCCAGCCCTTCCCCGGCCCCGGCCTCGGCATCCGCATCGTCGGCGAGGTCACCAAGGACCGGCTCGACCTGCTCCGCGAGGCCGACGCCATCGCCCGCGAGGAGCTGACCGCGGCCGGCCTGGACCGCGACATCTGGCAGTGCCCGGTGGTCCTGCTCGCGGACGTCCGCAGCGTCGGCGTCCAGGGCGACGGCCGCACCTACGGCCACCCGATCGTGCTGCGCCCGGTCTCCTCCGAGGACGCCATGACCGCGGACTGGTCGCGCCTGCCGTACGAGACGCTGGCGAAGATCTCCACCCGCATCACGAACGAGGTCGCCGACGTCAACCGCGTCGTGCTCGACGTGACGAGCAAGCCGCCGGGGACGATCGAGTGGGAGTAACCCTCCCCGCAGCCCGCTGACGATGCCGCCGCCCGGCGAACCGGGCGGCGGCATCTGTCTTCAGCCCCTCCGGCGCTTGAGGAGCGGGGCCCTGGGTGGAGCCCCGGTTTCCAGTTTCAGCCCCTCCGGCGCTTGAGGAGCGGGGCCCGGGGCAGCGCCCCGGTTTCGGGAAGGGGCGGGTCGGGGACAAGGCCCGCCGCAGGCGCCCCCACCCGCCCCCCCCGAAAACGCGTGGCGGACGCCGATCCCCCATGGCAGGCTCCGCCCCCATGTCCGCAGAAGAAATCCGCACCCTGATGTCCGCCGCCCACAACACCCACCTCACCTGGAACACCCCCCTCTCCGACGACCACGCCACCCACCTGATCACCGCCTGCGCCCCCACCCCCGGCTCCCGCATCGCCGACCTGGGCAGCGGCTGGGGCGAGCTGCTGATGCGCCTCGTGGAGTCCGCACCGGGCAGCACCGGCGACGCCGTGGAGACCGACCCGGAGGCCATCGCACGCGGCCGGGCACTCGCGGCGGAGCGCGGCCTCGCGGAGCGCGTACGGTTCCACGAGGTCCCCGCCGCCGAGTGGCCGGAGAAGGACTACGACCTCGCCGTGTCCATCGGCGCCTCGCACGCCTGGCCCGGCGGCACCCCCGAGGCCCTGGCCGCGCTGCGGGCCTCCGTACGGCCCGGCGGCCGGGTCCTGTTCGGCGAGGGCTTCTGGGAACGGGAGCCGGACGAGGCGGCCCTGACCGGCCTCGGCGCCGAACCGGGCGACTTCGGCTCGCTGCTCGACCTGATCCGCCAGGCCGAGGCGGCAGGGCTGCGTGCACTCCAGGTCACCGCCGCCGACCGACGCGAGTGGGACCTCTTCGAGTCGCACGCCAACATCGGCCGGGGCGAGCGCTGGGCCCTGGCCCACCCCGAGCACCCCCTGCGCGACGGGGTCGTCGCCGCCGTGGACGAGCGCCGCACCGGCTACTACGGCGGCTACCGGGGCACGTTCGGCCTGGCCTACCTCGTGCTCAGCGCCTGAACACCCGCACTCAGCACCCGAGCGGCCCTCGAACACGCTGGCGAAGGCACCCCTCCGGTGCGCCCCGATGCGGCACCCCTCCGCCCCGTACGGCACAATTCGCAGCGTTCACAGACGAGTTGGACCGCAGTTCGCGGCAACAGGGGCGGGAAAGGGCGGCGTTCTCCGTGGCGTTGGACGAGGCACGACAGGGCGCGCACGGCGGCGGCTGCACCTGCGGGGACTGCCCGCACGGGGCGCGCCAGGGACACCGGCGCGCGGTGGCCGCCTTCCTGGCCAAGCGCGACGGATTCGCCGCCGGGCAGGGGCTGCCGGCCGGGGTCGCCCAGTCGGCGTCCGCGACCCGGCAGTGGGTCTCCGACGAGCTGACCGAGTCCGCCCGCGAGGTGGCCGACCGGGGCCGCGAGGCCGGTGACGCCTGGCTGTACCGGGTGTGGCAGCGCACCCTGGTCCTCGTCTGGGGCGGCCTCGCCGTCCTCGCCCTTGCCGAGGCCGCCACCGCGATCGGGGCCGGCTGGACCCATGCCCGTACCGCCGGACTCGTCGCCGGTCTGGTCACCGCCGCGCTGCTGACCGCCGCCGCCCATGTCCACCGGGCCCGGGGCGGCCTCCTCGCCCCGCTGATCGGCGAGGACAACCGGCTCTCCACCTCCCGCGCGGTCGCCGCGTCCTGGGTGCTGCTCGCCGTGTTCGCCGTCCTCGTCCTCGCCCTGGAACTGGCCGCCGCCTCCGGGCACGCCCGGCGCGACGAGCTGATCGAGGGCCTGGACCTGGCGCGCGGCGCCGGGATCGTGACGGTCCTCGCGCTGGTGTGCGCGGTGGCGGTGGCCGTGCGCCGGGTGGTGAGCGTACGGGTGCTGTCCGGACGGCTCCAGAAGCTGCGCGCCGACCGGCCGCGCGCGGCCGACCTGCTCACCGACGACTCGGGGCGCGGCGGCTTCACGGACGTGCAGTACGTGCTGGTGTCCACGGTCGCCGCGGTGTTCGCCGCCGTCCGCCTCGCCCGCAGGCCCGAGCAGCTGCCCGACCTGCCGTGGGGCCTCGCCCTCCTGGTGGCGGTCTCGGCGGCCGTCTACTTCACCGGGAAGTTCGGCGAGGGCGGCCGGCCCGTCGTGCTCTCGGTCGTCCGGGCCCGCGAGGCGGGCGACCTGGACGCGCCGATCCGGACCGGCGACGACATCGAGATCCGGGGCGCGGGATTCGTGCCGCCCGGCGCGGGGGCCCCGGACCGGCTGGCCCGGGTCGTGGTGCGGATCGGGACCGTGCACGTCCATGTCCCTCTGGTGCCGGTCCCCGGGGGCTTCGCGAACCCCTCCGACACGCTGCTGACCGTGCCGGTGCCGGTGGAGGTGGAGCCGGGCGTGGTCGAGGTGCAGGTGGTGACGGCCGCCGGCACGGAGACCGCCCCGGTCGTCATCGACGTCACGGACTGACCCACACCCCGCGAACCCGGACCGCGCTGAACGCTTTCGCCGCGTTCGTACGTAAGGTCGGGTGACGGGCCGTACGGTCCGGTGGCACACGGCAGGCGGGAGCAGCATGTACGGGTACGGCGGTAACGGGCGCGGCCTGGGACGGGTCGAGGGCGAGGGCAGCAGCCTGCGGGACCTGGCGCGGCAGCACGCGCTGCTGCCGCTGCGGATCTTCCTCGGCGTCACCTTCGTGTACGCGGGGCTCGACAAGCTCACCGACAGCGCGTTCTTCCACGCCTCCGGCCCGGGGTCGATCGGCGAGCAGATGCACGCCGTCCGCGACTCCGCCGCGATCCCCGGCCTGGTCGACCTGGCGCTGAACAGCCCGTCCGGCTTCGGCTACGCGATCGCGATCGGCGAACTCGCCGTGGGCATCGGCACCCTCCTCGGCCTGTGGACGCGGATCGCCGCGCTCGGCGGTGCCCTCATCTCGCTGAGCCTGTGGCTGACCGTCAGCTGGCAGGTCTCCCCGTACTACCTCGGCAACGACCTGATCTACCTCATGGCGTGGCTGCCGCTGCTGCTGGGCGGGGCCGCGTCGCTCTCGGTCGACGCGCTCTTCGCGGCGCGCCGCCGCCGGATCCGGTAGCCGATCCACGTCACCCACGCGGCCGTCCACAGCCCTCCGCTGAGCAGCGCGATGAAGAACTGCGGCGGGGCGTCCCAGGCGCCCGCCGCGTCCGCCGCGTATCCGGCGGCCAGGGCCAGCATCACCAGGCCGGTGACGGCGCGCCCCGGCCGGAACTCATGACGCGGCACGGTTGACCTCCACCTGTCCGTAGTCCACTTCCAGATCCAGGTCGACCGTGCCGCCCGGGGTGCTGCCCTCGGCCGGTGACAGCGTCTTGCGCTGGTCCTGCGTGGCGCGGATGTCCAGATCGCCCTTGTGCCGCCCGTCCACCACCACGAGCGCCCCGAACCGGGTCCGCGCGTGCACCCGGACGGTGACCTCCGGCGGCACGTGCACCAGGACCCGGCCCGCCCGGGCCTCCACCCGGGTCCGCACGGTGTCGCCCTTGGGCACCGTGACCCGGGTCAGGTCCAGCTCGGCCTGGCCCGAGCCGATCGCGTACAGCGGCCGGACGGCGGCGACGGACGCCGGGCGCCACTCCTCGCGCACCCAGTGCGTGCTGATGTCCTTGGGCAGCGAGGCGGCGCCCACCAGCAGCCCGGACGTGATCACCGCCAGCAACAGCGTGCCGAACCCGGTCCGCCCGACGAACGCGCTGACCAGCATCGCCAGGCCGAACACCGCGAGCGCGGCGGCGAGCCCGGCCTCCAGGCTCGTGCCCAGCGGCTGGGACTCCCAGGTCAGCCCCGTACCGAGACCGCCCGCGAGCAGGGCGCCGAGGAACGCGAGGCCGGCGATGGACCGCGGCCCCCGCACCTCCCGCGACCGGGGCGGCGGCGGGCGGAACGGCGCGTCGGGCGTCGCCCCGCGCGGCTCCCGCTCCCCGCCGACCACCGTGTCCGGCGGCCCCCACAGATAGCCCAGGGCCACCGGCCCCGTCGTGCCGTCCTTGACGATCGGGTCGCGCCACCAGGAGGGTCCGGACAGGGTCGGCGGCGCCTTCACCTCGGGCGGTGCCTCCGAAGCCGCCTGCGCGGCCGCCTGGTGCAGCGGGTCCTCGGGACCGGCCTTCTTGCGCGCCTGCGTCCACATCGAGAAGCCGAGGACCGCGACCGACAGCATCGCGGAGAACGCCAGCGTGCCGCCGTTCCCCAGCATCGACAGGAACAGACCGCAGCCGATCAGCGCGCACAGCACCGCGCTCAGCGACGCCAGCTCGACCCGCCCCGACAGCAGCCGCCGCGCCTCGTTCTCGTCCTCGCCCTCCACCGGGATCAGCAGCCAGGCGAAGCCGTAGAAGATCAGCCCGAAACCACCGGTCACCGAGAGCACCCCGAGCACGATCCGGAAGATCACCGGATCGACGTCGCAGTACCGGCCCAGCCCGCCGCACACCCCGGCCACCACCTTGTGCCGCGGGCTGCGGTGCAGGCGCGGTGCGGAGTCCGGGGGAGGTGCGGCGCCGGGCGGCGCGTCCTGGGGAACGGTCATGGCTCCATGGTGACGGCCCCCGCGCCCCACCGGCACCCGCCCCGACCCTGGCCGGTCCCTGATATTGGCCCGCCCGCCTCTCAGGGACGCCGGGCCCCGCCCCGCCCTCGCCCCCCGGCTGTCTCAGGGTCGAACCGGGGGCCGACCCTGATGCCCTCGCCCGTACGGGCATGTGACGATCGGACCATGCCAGCCGCCACCACCCGAGCCGCAAGCTCCCACGCCCCCGACCCGGAGGAGCCCCCGCTGCGCAAGCTGTACCGCAGCGCCGACGGCAGGCTCCTCGGCGGAGTGGCGCGCGGACTCGCCGGACACCTCGGACTCCCGGTCGCCTGGCTCCGCTTCGTCTTCCTCGGCCTGTTCTTCGCGGACGGCCTCGGCGCCCTGCTGTACGCGGTGTTCTGGATCGTGGTCCCGCTCGGCGTCGGCGGTGTGGAAGGACCCCGGTCCGTCTTCGAGACCGCCCCCGACGGCACGCGCCGCCTCCGCAAACCCGACAAGGGCCAGCTCTTCGCCCTCATCGCGCTGCTCATCGGCGCCTTCGTCTTCGTCGGCAACGTCGACATGGGCAGCAAGGCCGACCGCTACATCTGGCCCAGCCTCCTCATCGGCGCCGGTTCCGTCCTCGTCTGGCGCCAGGCGGACAACGCCCGCCGCGCCCGCTGGATGGAGGTCGGCCGCCGCCGCCGCGTCCTGCAACTGGCCCGCGCGCTGGCCGGAGTCGCCCTTGTCGGCCTCGGCCTCGCCGTCTTCATGGTCGTACGCGGCTCCGCCGCCCAGCTCGGCAACGTCATCACCGCCGCCATCGCCGTGCTCACCGGCATCGCCCTCCTCGCCGGCCCCTATCTCGTCCGCATGACCCAGGACCTCTCCGAGGAACGCCTCATGCGCATCAGGGCCCAGGAGCGCGCCGAGGTCGCCGCCCACGTCCACGACTCCGTGCTGCACACCCTCACCCTGATCCAGCGCAACGCCGACGACGCCGGTGAGGTCCGCCGCCTGGCCCGCGCCCAGGAGCGCGAGCTGCGGAACTGGCTGTACAACCCCGAGGGCACCGGCAAGGACGAGGACGACGAGCCGGAGACCCTGGCCGAGGCCGTCAAACGGGCCGCCGCCGAGGTCGAGGACAAGCACGGCGTCCCGCTGGAGGTCGTCGTCGTCGGCGACTGCCCGCTGGACGAGAAGCTGGCCGCGCAGATGCAGGCCGCACGCGAGGCGATGGTCAACGCCGCCAAGTACGGTGGCGAGGGCGGCGCCGTCCAGGTCTACGCGGAGGTCGAGGGCCGCACGGTCTTCGTCTCCGTGCGCGACCGGGGCCCGGGATTCGACCTGGACTCCGTACCGGGGGACAGAATGGGCGTACGAGAATCGATCATCGGCCGGATGCAGCGCAACGGCGGCACGGCCCGGCTGCGTTCGGTGCCCGGCGGGGGCACCGAGGTCGAGCTTGAGATGGAGAGGACGAGCGATGAACGGGACCAGTGAGGCGACCGGGGGCCAGGAGAGCCCGGAGCGCCGGGTACGAGTCGTGCTCGTCGACGACCACCGGATGTTCCGCACCGGCGTACAGGCCGAGATCGGCCGCACCGAGGAGACCGGCGTCGAGGTCGTCGGCGAGGCGGCCGACGTCGACCAGGCGGTCACCGTCATCACGGCGACCCGCCCCGAGGTCGTCCTCCTCGACGTCCACCTCCCCGGTGGCGGCGGCGTCGAGGTGCTGCGCCGCTGCGCGCCCCTGATGGGCGCCGCCGAGAACCCGGTGCGCTTCCTCGCGCTCTCCGTGTCCGACGCCGCCGAGGACGTCATCGGCGTCATCCGGGGCGGCGCCCGGGGATACGTCACCAAGACGATCACCGGCACCGACCTGGTCGACTCGGTCTTCCGCGTGCAGGACGGCGACGCCGTCTTCTCGCCCCGCCTGGCCGGCTTCGTCCTCGACGCCTTCGCCTCCACGGACGCGCCCCCGGTCGACGAGGACCTGGACCGGCTGACCCAGCGCGAGCGCGAGGTCCTGCGCCTGATCGCCCGGGGCTACGCGTACAAGGAGATCGCCAAGCAGCTGTTCATCTCGGTGAAGACGGTCGAGTCCCACGTCTCGGCGGTGCTCCGCAAGCTCCAGCTCTCCAACCGCCACGAACTCACCCGCTGGGCGACGGCGCGACGGCTGGTCTAGCGCCTTGCGGGATCAGGCGGGGTCCAGCGAGATGTTCAGCTTCTCGCCGATCCTCCGGTAGCCGATGGAGACGTAGATCCGCTCCACGTCGGCGTCGCCCGGCTCCAGCCACACCACGCGGCAGCCCCGTGCGAACGCGGTGCGCGTCAGGTGGGCGGAGAGCGCGGCGCCGATGCCCCGGCGGCGGAAGTCCGCGCCGACCGCCAGGCCCGCCAGCTCGCTCAGCCCGTCCACCGGGACCGAGCAGCCGCCCGCGCCCGCCGGGACACCGCCGACCGTCGCGAGCGCGGCGACCCCGCCGCCCGCCACCGCGTCGCGCAGCCACTGCGCCGTGCCGTCCTCGGGCTCGCCCTCCCCGCCGTACCCCAGGTGCTGGACGAGCGCGGCGGCGGCGAACTCCGCTTCCGAGGCGGGCTCGGCCATGACCAGGTCCGCGACCGGCTCCGGCTCCACCAGCCCGCCGGGGGCGCAGGCGAGGACGGGGGCGCGGTTCTCGACGGTGAACCCGGCGGCGAGCAGCGCCGGTTCGACGGCGGGCGCCCAGCCGGGCAGGAACTCCAGGCGCGGCATCCGGTCCCGCTCGCGGAACGCCGCTATCAGCGCGTCGAGTTCGCCGGGCGTCGGCTCCGCGCCCTGGTCCGGGATCGCGTAGTTGGCGTACTTCAGCGACCAGTTCGGGTTGTAGCGGATCACGAAGGGCCCGACGCGGACATGGTCCGGGGAGCGCAGCGTGAGCGTACGGGCGTGGGTCTGGACGTCGGCGTCCATCGGCATGTGCGGTTGTCCTTCGGGCCGTTGGCTTCGGAGGGCCGGAGCCTATGCCACCCGGGTCGCCCCCGCGAAGGGCATTTCGTCGAGGGGCGCGATCCGGACCGGGGCCCCGGGGCGCGGCGCGTGGATCATCCGGCCGTTGCCGATGTACAGGCCGACATGGCTGATGCCCGAGTAGAAGAACACCAGGTCCCCGGGGGCCAGCTGGGAGCGCGCGACCCGCTGTCCGGCGTTGATCTGGGTGTACGTGGTCCGGGGCAGCGACACCCCGGCGGCGCGCCAGGCGGCCTGGGTGAGCCCGGAACAGTCGAAGGAGTCCGGCCCGGTCGCGCCCCATACGTACGGCTTGCCCAGGGCGCTGTACGCGAAGGCGACCGCCTGGGCGGCGCGCGAATGGGGCGCGGCGACGGTGGAGCGCGGCGCGCTGCGGTCGGCGTGGCCGGCCCCGCGGCCCTCCTCGGCGGCGTCGTAGGAGGCGCGCTCGGCCGGGGTGAGGCGGGCGAGCAGGCGGCGGGCCTCGGCCAGCTTGGCGCGGACGGTCGCCCGGTGCTCCTTCAGGGCGGCCTGCCGGGAGGCCAGCTCGGTGAGCTTCCCGGCCGCCTCGGCGCGCACCTGGGCGATCTCCGCGACCTGGCGGCGCACCGAGCGCACCTCGGCGGCCCGGCGTTCACCGGCCCGCTCCGCGTAGGTGGCGCGGCGCAGGTACTGGTCCGGGTCGGAGGAGAGCGCCAGCTGCACGGAGGGGTCGATCCCGCCGGACCGGTACTGCGCGGCGGCGTACGCGCCGAGCACGTCGCGGGCGGTGTTGAGACGGGCGGTCCTGCGGGCGGCCTCGTCGCGCAGGGCGTCGACCGACTTGGCGGCGGCGGTCGCCTCGGACTTCGCGCCGTTGTACTTCTCGGTGGCGACCTCCGCCTCCCGGTACAGCCGGTCCACCTGGGCCTTGACCTGCTTCGCGGTGGGCGCGGGGTCCGCGTGCGCGGCTCCCGGCAGCACGGCGGCCGTCGCGGCTCCGGCGACGGCGAGGGTCGCCGCGGTGCGAGCCGCGGAGGCGGTGGTGAGGCGCTGCCTGGGTTTGCGATGCGCTGCCACGGGGGCGGGCGTCCTTCCGTGCGACGGCCCGGCGGGGGGTACCGGCGGGGTGCTCCGGTGGCCGGCGAGGACGGTTCCTGGTCCACGGCCACCGGGAAGGGACGCTAATCCCAGGTCACGGGACGGTGTCGTTATGACGGTTATTGCCCGCTCTTGGCGTGGCATTGTCACCGGATGACCGCTCTTGAAGCCTGAATGGCCGGGAAAAGGGCCACAGAATCAGGCAAAAAGTGCATTCATCATTCAAGCGGCCCGTAGGCCCCACCCTGCCCGGAGGGGTCCGGTGAGAGGGCTCTAGGGTGCACAACCATGCGCGTACTCATCGATTTCGTCGTCGCCCTGCACATCATCGGCATCGCTGCCCTGCTCGGCGGCTTCCTCGGCCAGATGAAGGCGATGAAGGCCGGCACCGCCCGGTTCGTCCCCGGCATGCTGCACGGTGCGCTGACCATGCTCGTCACCGGCGTCGCCCTCGTCGGCCTGGACCAGGCCGACGACCACCCCGTGAACAACGTCAAGATCGGGATCAAGCTGCTGTTCCTGGTCGTGATCCTGGGGCTCGTCTACATCAAGCGGGACGAGGAGAAGGTCGAGAAGGGCGCCTTCGCGGCGGTCGGCGCGCTGACCCTGGCGAACATCTTCATCGCCACGCTCTGGACCTGAGCGGCGGACGCGCCCCGGAAGAGGGGGCCGGCCCGCTCGGACCGGCCCCCCTCCCCGGTCAGGCCGGGCGCACACTCCCGTAGATCGGCATGTAGTAGATCGACTCCTCGCGCACGTTCGCCCCGGGCTTCGGCGCGTGGATCATCATCCCGTCGCCCTTGTAGATCCCCACGTGGCTGATGTCGTCGTAGAAGAAGACCAGGTCACCGGGTTGCAGATCGGCCGTCGCGATCCGGGTCCCGACGTTCACCTGGTCCCAGGTGGTACGCGGGAGGTCGACGCCCGCCGCCTTCCAGGCCGCCTGCGTCAGCCCCGAGCAGTCGTACGAGGCGGGGCCCGTCGCCCCCCAGACGTACGGCTTGCCGATCTGGGCGCGGGCGAACGCGAGGACCTTCTCCGCCTTGGTGGAGGCGCTGCTCCCGGAGCCGGTGTCCGAACCGGAGCCCGAGCCCGTCTCCGTACCGCTGCTCCCCGCCTCCTTGGCCTTCCGCTCGGCCTCCTTACGGGCGGCGGCCTGCTTCTTCGCCAGCTCCGCGGCCTTCCGCTTCGCCTCCGCCTCCTTCTTGCGCTCCAGCTCCGCCAGCCGCGCCTTCTCCTCGGCGGTCAGCTTCGACAGCAGCGTCCGGGCCTCTGTCAGCTTCGTCTGGACGTTCTGCTTGCTGGTGCGCAGCGAGGCCTGCGACTCGGTCAGCGTCTCCAGGCTCTCCACGGCCTCGGCCCGCTGCTCGGACGCCTTGGCCTGCTGCGTACGGAACTCCGTGACCGCCTGCTGCTGGCGCTCGGCCATCCGGTCCATGAGGTGCGTCTGGTCGAAGAACGACTGCGGGTCGTCGGCCAGGAAGAAGGTCGCGGTCGGCGCGAGGCCGCCGTTGCGGTACTGGGCGGCGGCGTAGTTGCCCAGCGTCCTGCGGGCGTCGTTCACCTTCTCGGTGCGCTCGGCCACGTCGTCCAGGAGCGAGTCGACCCTGGACTTCTGCCGGTCCGTGGCCTCCTTGGCCTGGTTGTACTTCTGGGTCGCGTTGCCGGCCTGCCGGTACAGGTCGTCGACCTTCTTCTGTACTTCCTCGATGCTCGGCTTCGGCGCGGGCGCGGCCATCGCGCTCTGGGAGGACAGCAGGGTCACCGAGGCCAGCGCGGCCGAGGTCAGCCCGACGGCCGGGACGGTGGAGCGCATCCGGGTGCGCGGTTTGCGATGCGACGCCAAGGCCGGCATCTCCTTCCGTGGACCGCCTACCGGGTTAGCTGTCGGGTTCGGGCGGAACGGAAGGCTGCCCTACGGTCCGGTGGGGAAGGACCGATTCACCCCGGTACTGCGTGTGGGTCCCCGGTTCCGGGCGGGCCCGGATTCGGCGTGGCGGCACGCTCGGCGTAGGTCGCCTCTGGGGGTACGGGCCGTCCGAACGTGCACGCTAGCCAACTCATGGGGCCGCTGTGAAGGTTGGTGTGCGATATGCCCGATACATTTCCGTGACCTTTCCGGACCGGGGCCGGGTGTCAGTCGGGCGCCTTAGACTCGGACAGCGATGAGCAGCCTCTTTGACGACAGTTTCCTGGCCGGCCTCCAGCAGGAGGAGGACGCGCCCCCGCCGCCCCCCGAGGACCCCGCACCCGAAGCGGTGCCGGAGGACCTGTTCGCGGGCGTGTTCGAGGGGCCCCCGCCGCCCCGTGACGCGTACTACCGCGACGGCGCGCACCGCCCCGTCATCGACCCCGAGGCGCTGCTCGACGGGCTGAACACCGAGCAGCGCGCCGCCGTCGTGCACGCCGGGTCGCCCCTGCTCATCGTGGCCGGGGCGGGCTCCGGCAAGACCCGGGTGCTCACCCACCGCATCGCCCACCTGCTGGCCGAGCGGGGCGTCCACCCCGGCCAGATCCTGGCGATCACCTTCACCAACAAGGCCGCCGGCGAGATGAAGGAGCGCGTCGAGCAGCTGGTCGGGCCCCGGGCCAACGCGATGTGGGTCATGACCTTCCACAGCGCCTGCGTCCGTATCCTGCGCCGCGAGTCCAAGCGGCTCGGCTTCACGTCCTCGTTCTCGATCTACGACGCCGCCGACTCCAAGCGGCTCATGGCCCTGGTCTGCCGCGACCTGGAGCTGGACCCGAAGCGCTACCCGCCGAAGTCCTTCACCGCCAAGGTCTCCAACCTCAAGAACGAGCTCATCGACGAGGAGACCTTCGCGGGCCAGGCCGCCGACGGGTTCGAGAAGACGCTCGCCCAGGCGTACGCGATGTACCAGGCCCGGCTGCGCGAGGCCAACGCGCTGGACTTCGACGACATCATCATGACGACGGTCCACCTGCTCCAGGCGTTCCCGGACGTCGCCGAGCACTACCGCCGCCGCTTCCGGCACGTCCTTGTCGACGAGTACCAGGACACCAACCACGCCCAGTACACGCTGGTGCGCGAGCTGGTCGGCCCGGCCGGTCCCGAGAACGCCCCCGCCGAGCTGTGCGTCGTGGGTGACGCGGACCAGTCGATCTACGCCTTCCGGGGCGCGACCATCCGGAACATCCTCCAGTTCGAGGAGGACTACCCGGACGCGACGACGATCCTCCTGGAGCAGAACTACCGCTCCACGCAGACGATCCTGTCCGCCGCCAACGCGGTCATCGAGCGCAACGAGAGCCGCCGCCCCAAGAACCTCTGGACCAACGCCGGCAGCGGCGCCCGCATCACGGGCTATGTCGCGGACACCGAGCACGACGAGGCGCAGTTCGTCGCCGAGGAGATCGACCGCCTCACCGACGCGGGCGACGCGAAGGCCGGCGACGTCGCCGTCTTCTACCGGACGAACGCGCAGTCCCGTGTCTTCGAGGAGATCTTCATCCGCGTCGGCCTGCCCTACAAGGTCGTCGGCGGTGTCCGCTTCTACGAGCGCAAGGAGGTCCGGGACGTCCTGGCCTACCTGCGGGTCCTCGCCAACCCCGAGGACACCGTCCCGCTCCGCCGCATCCTCAACGTCCCGAAGCGCGGCATCGGCGAGCGCGCCGAGGCCATGATCGACGCGCTCTCGCTGCGCGAGAAGATCACCTTCCCGCAGGCGCTGCGCCGGGTGGACGAGGCGTACGGCATGGCCGCCCGCTCCTCCAACGCCGTGAAGCGGTTCAACACGCTGATGGAGGAGCTGCGCACGATCGTGGAGTCCGGCGCCGGTCCCGCCGTCGTGCTGGAAGCGGTCCTGGAGCGTACCGGCTATCTCGCCGAGCTCCAGGCGTCCACCGACCCCCAGGACGAGACCCGCATCGAGAACCTTCAGGAGCTCGCCGCCGTCGCCCTCGAATTCGAGCAGGACCGGGGCGAGGAGGAGGGCGCGGGCACGCTCGCGGAGTTCCTGGAGCAGGTCGCGCTCGTCGCCGACTCCGACCAGATCCCCGACGAGGACACCGACGGCTCCGGCGTCATCACGCTGATGACCCTGCACACCGCGAAGGGCCTCGAATTCCCGGTCGTCTTCCTGACCGGCATGGAGGACGGCGTCTTCCCGCACATGCGGGCCCTCGGACAGGTCAAGGAGCTGGAGGAGGAGCGCCGCCTCGCCTACGTCGGCATCACCCGCGCCCGCGAGCGGCTGTATCTGACCCGGGCCGCCATGCGCAGCGCCTGGGGCCAGCCCTCGTACAACCCGCCGTCGCGGTTCCTGGAGGAGATCCCGGACCAGCACCTGGACTGGAAGCGCAAGGGCCCGATGGCCGCCCCGGCCGGCCCCACCTCGGGGATCACCTCCTCGCTCTCCGCCTCCCGGGCCCGCTCCGGCCCCTCCGGCTTCGCGACCCGGCGGACCTCGGACAAGCCGACGATCACGCTGGTCGCGGGCGACCGTGTCACGCACGACCAGTTCGGCCTGGGCACGGTGACGGCGGTCGAGGGCGTCGGCGACCAGGCGAAGGCCACGGTCGACTTCGGTGACGGCCGCCCCAAGAAGCTGCTCCTGCGGTACGCGCCGGTGCAGAAGCTCTGAGACGCGCAGGCCCTGAGATACGCGGAACGGCCGGAGCCCCCGAGGCTCCGGCCGTTCCGCGTATCTCGCCGACTCAGGTCGGGTTGACCCCGTGGCTGCGCAGCCACGGCAGCGGGTCGATCGCCGCGCCGCCGCCCGGACGCACCTCGAAGTGCATGTGCGGGCCGGTCGAGTTCCCGGAGTTCCCGGAGTACGCGATGACATCGCCGGCCTTGACCGGGCCCGAGCGGATACGGGTGCTGCTGAGGTGGCAGTACCAGGTCTCCGTGCCGTCGGCCATGGTCACGATGGCCATGTTGCCGTAGGCGGTGTTGTACTGCGTACGGACCGTGCCGTCGGTCGCCGCCATCACCGGGGTGCCGTACTGGACGGGGAAGTCGATGCCCGTGTGCACGGACATCCAGTTGACGCCCGCCTGCCCGAAGTAGGCGCTCAGCCCGTGCTGCTTGACCGGCAGCACGAACTTGGGGCGCAGGGCCTCCTTGCGGGCGGCCTCCTCCTCGCGCTTCTTCTTCTCGGCTGCCTGCCGCTGCTTCAGGTCGATGCGTTCCTGGGTGCGGCTGGCGCGGTCCGCGAAGTTCTCGGCGTCGGCGCTGAGGTTGGCGAGCTGGGTGTCCAGCTCGTTGTTGGCCGCGACCGGCTTGACCGTGCCCGGGTCGGCTGCGGCCATGGTGGTGGTCGCGTCCTTCTTCGTCTCGTCCCCGCCCATGCCGCTCACGGAGGCGGCGGCGATCCCGGCCACGCTCATCACGCAGGCGGAGGGGACGGCGACGGTGAGGAGTGCGGAGCGCTTCGCGGGGGAACGCCTGCGGCTGCGGCCGCCGCGGCGGGGTTCCGCGGGGGCGAGATCGGGGTGCGGCCCGGCGGATACGTCCGGCTCGTCGCCGTCGTCGGCGCGGCGGTGGGGCTCGTACGGGTCGTAGTCGTAGGACTCGTGCCCGTCGTACGACACGTAGGTCTCGTACGGCTCCGAGGGGGTGGCCTGTTCGGCTTCGTTCGAGGCGGCCGGGCTTTGCACATTTTGCTCTTCGTGCCCGGGCGTGGCGCCGGTGTTCCAGGCGGTGGCGTCGTACACGCCCGTGTCGTACGTCCCCGTGTCGTCCGAGGGCCACGCGGTCGCGGCGGCGGTCCAGGTGGTGGTGTCCCACTGGCCGGAGGAGTAGCCGTCCGCCGGGAGCCAGGCGGTGGTGGTGTCGTACTGCCCGGTGTCGTACGCGGTGGTGTCGTACTGCGGGTGCTGCGGGGCCTGGTAGGCGTGGTGCGCGCCGGTGTCCCACTGGGTGGTGTCGTACGGGCCGCCGTATCCGGTCTCACCGCCGGTGTACGGGATGCCGTAGCCCTGCGAGGTGTCGTACGAGGCGTCATAGGCGCCGTCGTAGGTGACGCCGGTGCCGGGGAGGGAGCCGAAGAGCGGGTCCGTCTCGAAGCTGCCCGTCTCGAAGCTGCCTGTGGAGCGGCCGTCGTATCCGGCATACCCGGCGTGGGGGTGCTGGTCGTTCACCAACTTCTCTCTCGCCTCGGCAGCAGGACCAGGTTCCGGGGGCGTGGGGTACCCCGGGAGAACTGGCGGCGACTGTACCCGGCGGTATCCGCCATCGACAATCTTCGACGGCGTCGGGGCGCCCGGGAAAACGGGCAATCGGCCGTGTTTCGACGGCGCCCGCACAGAGCCTTGGCTCTATGTTCGAAGTTTGTTCGGTTTAGGCGGCGGGGGTGGGGCGAGTGGTTCCGGAGGTCGTCCGGTGTGCGGTCCCGGAGGCCTCTTGCACGGGCTCCGCCTCGTCCAGCGCCTGGCGCACGGCCGCCGCGACCGCCGGGTGCACCGGCAGGGCGAGGTGGCCGATGCCGGTGACGCGTACGTTGACCGCGTCGAGGTCCGGGTGGTCGACGCAGGCCGCCTCGGCGGGGACGATCACCCGGTCGAGTTCGCTCCAGAAGCTGACGAACCGGGTCCGGCAGCCCGGTGCGGGCAGCCGCAACTCCTCGACGGGGGCCGAGCCCGCACGCATCTGCCGCACGATGGGCAGCGCCCCGGCCAGCGGGGCGACGGCGGTCCCCGAGTGCGGGGTGCCCAGCGTGACGAGGGTGCGCACCCGGTGGTCACCGGCCAGCCGCTGTACGTAATAGCGGGCGATGAGGCCGCCGAGGCTGTGGCCCACGATGTCCACCCGGTGGTGCCCGGTGCGGGCGCAGATCTCCTCGATGTGGCGGTCGAGCAGCTCGGCGGCCGTACGGATGTCGCTGGTCAGCGGGGAGTAGTTGAGCGATTCCAGATGGTGCCAGCCGTGCCGGGCCAGCGAGCGGCGCAGCAGGACGAAGACGGAGCGGTTGTCGATGAAACCGTGAAGAAAGACGACGGGTGGCCGGTCGGTGGGGGTGATGTCCGGGCGGACGGCGGTTTCGGCGCCCTCGTCGGCGGCCGGAGCGCGGTCCGGGTGGCGTTCACCGGTGATCCCGGTCGGATACAGCAGGGCGTGCCCGGCGAGCACGAAGAGCTCCAGGGCGGTCGCTCTCAGCAGTGCGGTCGGCGGGGCGGGGAACGGCAGGCTGGGGGTCTTCATCGTCGGCCTCCTGCTCCGGACGGGCGCCGCGCCGGCGGAGGTCCGGGCGGGCTGCGGCCCGTGCGGACGGAGGCCCGTACCACCGTGCCGTGCGGCTGACGGCGCGGTGATACGGCGACCCGACGCGGCTCCCCGGGCGGCCGACCCCGCACGGCGAAAGCGCCGCGGGGTCCGGGGCCGGTGCCCGTGAACAATGTCCCATGTGTGATTTCCCCCTCCCGGCCCACCGTGAAACGGCGGCTTGCGGGATGCTGTGGATAACGTTCGTTCACATCCCCGGCCCTTCAGGCACGGGAGACGCATGTGGAGGCAGTGATGGGTGTGACCGGTCCGATCCGTGTGGTGGTGGCCAAGCCGGGCCTCGACGGCCATGACCGCGGGGCGAAGGTGATCGCGCGGGCGCTGCGCGACGCGGGTATGGAGGTCATCTACACCGGCCTGCACCAGACGCCCGAGCAGATCGTGGACACGGCGATCCAGGAGGACGCCGACGCGATCGGCCTCTCGATCCTCTCCGGCGCACACAACACGCTCTTCGCCAAGGTGATCGAACTCCTGAAGGACCGCGACGCGGCGGACATCAAGGTCTTCGGCGGCGGCATCATCCCGGAGGCCGACATCGCCCCCCTGAAGGACCAGGGCGTCGCGGAGATCTTCACCCCGGGCGCGACGACGACGGCGATCGTCGACTGGGTCAACGCGAATGTCCGCCAGACGGCGGAGGCGTAGGGCGCCCGAAGGCGCCGGGGTCCGGGGGCGTGCTGCGGTCCGGGGGCGCTGCGGTCGGGGGAGACCGGGTGCGCCGTGCGCCGGGGCCCGGGGCGCTGCGGTCCGGGGCGGTCGGGTACGCCGTGCGCCGGGGCCCGGGGCGCTGCGGTCGGGGGCGGTCGGGTACGCCGTGCGCCGGGGCCCGGGGCGCTGCGGTCGGGGGCGGTCGGGTACGCCGTGCGCCGGGGCCCGGGGCGCGACCTCCGGCATGCCGGGCCGGGCGGGCCGTCCGTGTCGGCGCCGCGCGGCCGGGTCCGCTGGGCGGCAGTTCCGCGTAGCCGTCCCTCAGGGGCGCGCTCGCGGGGCGGTCCGCGGCGGCATCCTGCCGGGTGGAGCCGGTGCGGGCGCCCGGGGAGGCAGGGGGTCGCGTCGGGCCGTGCACCGTGCGCGCCGCCGCCGGGGCGGGCCGGGGCCGCGGCGGCGGCCGCGTGCATGTGGCTTCTGCGTGGGCGGCCCCGCGCACTCGGGGCCGCCCCGGGCGGACGGTCACCCCATCGGGGACCCGGACAGCTCGCTGTCCATCGTTGCGCGCAGGCGGAGCGTGGAGACCAGGCGCTGGAACGCCTCCGTCCAGTAGCCGTTCGCGCCGGGGGAGGCGTCCTCCGGTTCGGCGGGGGTGGTGGTCAGGACCTCCAGGCGGGCCGCCTCGGCCGGGTCGAGGCAGCGTTCGGCCAGGCCCATGACGCCGCTGAAGCTCCACGGGTAGCTGCCCGCGTCCCGCGCGATGTCGAGCGCGTCGACCACGGCCCGGCCGAGCGGCGGCGCCCACGGGACCGGGCAGACCCCCAGCAGCTGGAACGCCTCCGACAAACCGTGCGCGGCGACGAAATCCGCCACCCAGAGCGCCCGTTCCGCCGGGGGCAGCACCGCCAGGAGCTTCGCCCGCTCGGCGAGCGACGCCGTACCGGGGGCGTTCGACGGGGGCGTCGACGGCGGACCCAGCAACGCCCGCGCCCACCCGGCGTCCCGCTGCCGCACGGCAGCCCGGCACCAGGCCGCGTGCAGCTCCTCGCCCCAGCCGTCCGCCACGGGCAGGCCCACGATCTCCGCCGCACCGCGCCCGCCGAACCGCGCCGCCCAGACGGAGAGCGGGGTCGCCTCCACCAACTGGCCCAGCCACCACGACCGTTCGCCCCGGCCGGACGGCGGGAGCGGCACCACCCCGTCACGCTGCATCGCCTCGTCGCACTCGTGCGGCGCCTCCACCGCGACGAACGGCTCGTCACCGGTGAGCCCCGGGCTCACACAGGACAACGCCCGGTCCGCCATCCGCCGGGCCAGCGCCGACCCCGGCAGCGCGGACAGCAGCTCGGCCGCCGTCGCCCGGACATTGCGGCTGCGGTCCGCGAGCGCCTGCTCAAGGAACTCCTCGTCGTCGGCGGACAGCCCGGTGCGCAGCGAGTCGACGAACATCAGCCGGTCCTCGGCCCGTTCCGTCTTCCACGTGGTGGCCAGCAGCGCACGGGCCGCCTCCGCGTCATGCGCCCGTACGGCCCCGAGGAGCGCGACCCGCTCCGCGAACAGGCCCTCCTCCCAGAGCTGTCGCACCGCCTCCGGGTCGTCCGGCGAGGGCAGCAGCGCGCTGCCGGACGCGCCGCGCAGCGCGAACTTCCACTCCGGGTTCAGCCCGGCCAGCCACAGGCCGCGCGGCCCGGCGAACTCCAGGGTCTGCGGGCGCAGATCGGTGCGGGCCCGGGCCGCGTCGAGCAGCGCGGGCAGTGCGGAGTCCGGCGCCCGGTAGCCGTGCAGATTGGCGGCGGCCAGCCACTGCGGGATCAGCTCCGTCAGGTCCGGGGCCGCGCCCCGCCCGCCTCCGGAGCCCGCGGCCCGGTCCGCCAGGAGCTGGGCCAGCCGGCCGCGGGCCGCTTCCGGCAGGTGCGGCCGGGGATCGTCGGGCGCCACGGCAGGGCACGGGGACGCGGCGGCGGGCAGCAGCCCCGCCCGCCGCCGCACGGTGTGCAGCGCGGCCGCGTCCAGCAGCGCGGCGGCGGTGCCGTCCGGGCCGGTGCCGGACACGCCCTCGGGCGGCCGCCGGTCCGTGCCGAGCAGGGCCGAGGTGACCAGCTCCTCCCACGGCACGGACGCCGCCGACGCGGCGACTGTCGGGGTGGTGGCTGGTGTGGTCTTACGGGACATCGCCCCTCCTCGGGAGCCGGACTACGGAGTCAGATGAGCGTGACGGTGTCGACGGGGGCACCCGTCCCACCCGCGGCCCACGCCGCCAGCGGGTCGAAGCCCCGGTGGCCGCACTCGCCGAAGACCGTCAGCGGGGCGCCGCCCGAGACCGCGACGAGCTTCCAGAGCGACGGGCGGTTCAGCGCGGCGGGAGCCACGGGCAGGGTCTCGCGGCCCTCCCCGTCCACCAGTTGCCAGCCGTCCGGGGACGGCACCGGTATGACGTCGCGCAGGGTCACCGGCCAGGACTCCGCCCACGGGTCGTCGCCCAGGGCCCGCCCGTACGCGGCGATCGCCTCGGTGACCGTGACACCCGGCGGGGGCGCGACGGCGGGCTCGGGCACGGCGAAGCGTTCGCCCAGCTCGGCGCGGAGGCGGCCGGACCCCGGATGGGGCGTCAGCTCGGCGTCGATCGTGACGCCCACGGGCAGGGCCTGGGCGGGGGAGCGGCCTGCCGCCCCGAAGGACAGCAGCAGCGCGGTGCGGCCCGACTCCGCCCCGTACAGCCAGATGCGACGGGTGACGATCCTGCCCTCAGGCGTGTCGTACTGGGCGAGGACCAGCCAGCGGTCGCGGACCGGCGGACCCTCCGGGGAGGCCGGAAGCCCCACCCGCGTACGGACCGTGGCCGCCAGCGCGGGCGGCAGCCGGTCGCGGCCCAGCCAGGCGGAGTCCAGCAGATGGAGCAGCGCGCACTCCTCCAGGAGCCGCACCGGCCAGCCCGGACCGGACGCCGGGACGGCACCCAGCTCCCGCACCCGGCCCGCGAGACCGGGCGCCTGCGCGTCGACCATCCGGGCCGCCGTCTCCTCCCACAGCCCGTACCCCGCCTGCTCGGCCGACGCGAGACCCCCGCGCAGCAGGTCCGTGAGCCGCTGCTCCAACTCCCGCGCGCCGCCCCCGATCCGCGCGGCGCGGTTCTCGGCCCGCTTGCGCGCGGCCTCCGGATCGGCGGGACCCGACGCACCGTCACCCCCGGCGGGCCGCGCCTTCGCCTCCGCGCGGGCGCGGCGGCCGGTCAGCCACTCCCGCGCCCAGTCCGGCGGTGTCCCGGCGGACACCGCCGCTTCACCGGCGGCCCGGAGCAGCAACAGCCCCAGCGCGTGCTTGCACGGGAACTTCCGGCTGGGGCAACTGCACTTGTACGCCGGGCCGGTGGTGTCCACCACCGTCCGGTACGGCTTGCTCCCACTGCCCTTGCACAGCCCCCACACCGCACCCGTCGCCTCGCACCCGGTCTCCGACCACGAGCCGGCCGCGGCGAGCTTGTTCCCCGCCTTGCGTGAGGCGTCGTCAGGAGCCAGGGCCAGCACCTGCTCCACCGTCCAGCGCGCGGCCGAGGCAGCGTCGGCCAAGGGTTCTCCCCCGTCAGTCAGCAGCATGCCAACGACGTTAGGTGGCCCCACTGACAATCACTCCGACCTGCGCAAAGACCAATTGTCAGTGCCATGGTGCACGGTGGAACCACATCCGGCCGACCGACCTGGCGACCGATCCGGAGGGGGATCCATGACCGTGTCCGAAACCACCCAGACAAGCTCAGCCGAGGCCCTGCGCCCGCATGCCGAGGACGCCTTCGCCGACGAGCTGAAGGCGCTCGCGGCGGCCGACGACCGCCCCAGGCCCGAGCGCTGGCGGCTGTCGCCCTGGGCCGTCGCGACGTATCTCCTCGGCGGCACCCTGCCCGACGGCACCGTCATCACACCCAAGTACGTGGGCCCGCGCCGCCTCGTCGAGGTCGCCGTCACCACGCTCGCCACCGACCGCGCGCTGCTGCTCCTCGGCGTCCCCGGCACCGCGAAGACCTGGGTCTCCGAGCATCTGGCGGCCGCCGTCAGCGGGGACTCGACGCTGCTCGTCCAGGGCACGGCGGGCACCCCCGAGGAAGCGGTGCGCTACGGGTGGAACTACGCGCAGCTGCTCGCCAACGGCCCCAGCCGCGACGCGCTCGTGCCCAGCCCGCTGATGCGTGCCATGGCCCAGGGCATGACCGCCCGCATCGAGGAACTGACCCGCATCCCCGCCGATGTGCAGGACTCGTTGATCACGATCCTCTCCGAGAAGACCCTGCCCCTGCCCGAACTGGGCCAGGAGGTCCAGGCAGTGCGCGGGTTCAACGTCATCGCTACCGCCAACGACCGCGACCGGGGCGTCAACGAGCTGTCCAGCGCGCTGCGCCGCCGGTTCAACACCGTGGTCCTGCCGCTGCCCGCGACCCCGGAGGCGGAGGTCGACATCGTCTCCCGCCGCGTCGACCAGGTCGGCCGCTCGCTCGACCTGCCGCCCGCGCCCGACGGCCTCACCGAGATCCGCCGCGTCGTCACCGTCTTCCGCGAACTGCGCGACGGCGTCACCACCGACGGCCGCACCAAGCTCAAGTCCCCCTCGGGGACGCTCTCCACGGCCGAGGCCATCTCCGTCGTCACCAACGGCCTCGCTCTCGCCGCCCACTTCGGGGACGGCGAGCTCCGCCCCGGCGACGTCGCGGCCGGCATCCTCGGCGCCGTCGTCCGCGACCCGGCGGCGGACCGGGTGATCTGGCAGGAGTACCTGGAGACCGTGGTGCGCGAGCGGGACGGCTGGAAGGACTTCTACCGCGCCTGCCGGGAGGCGTCCGCATGACCGGCACCCCCGCCGCCGGGCCGCTGCTGCTGGGGGTGCGGCACCACGGCCCCGGCTCGGCCCGCGCCGTCCGCGCCGCCCTCGACACGGCGAACCCCCGCGCGGTCCTCATCGAGGGCCCGCCCGAGGGCGACGCGCTGCTGCCGCTCGCCGCCGACGAGGAGATGCGGCCCCCAGTCGCCCTGCTCGCCCACGCGGTCGACGACCCCGGCCGGGCGGCCTTCTGGCCGTTCGCCGAATTCTCCCCGGAGTGGGTCGCGATCCGCTGGGCCCTGGCCCGGGACGTGCCCGTCCGTTTCATCGACCTGCCCGCCGCGCACTCGCTGGCGATGGAGGCCGACGACGCCCCCGAGGAGGAGCCCGGCGAACGGTCCGTCCCCGTCGACCCGATCCGGGTGCTCGCCGAGACCGCCGGGTACGACGACCCCGAGCGCTGGTGGGAGGACGTGGTCGAGCACCGCGTCCCCGGCAGCGGCGAGGCGGCCGGACCGCTCGCCGCGTTCGCCGCCCTCGGCGAGGCGATGACCGCGCTCCGCGAGGCGTACGGCGACGGCGGGCATCCGCGGGACGCGGTGCGCGAGGCGTACATGCGCATCCGGATCCGGGCGGCGAAGAAGGAGTTCGGCGACGACTTCGCCGTGGTCTGCGGCGCCTGGCACGTCCCCGCCCTCCTGACGCGGACGACGCTCACCGCCGACCGCGCCCTGCTCAAGGGCCTGCCCAAGGCCAAGGCCGAACTGACCTGGGTGCCCTGGACCCACCGCCGGCTCGCCCGGCACAGCGGATACGGCGCGGGCATCGAGTCGCCCGGCTGGTACGAGCACCTCTTCGCCGCCCCGGACCGCCCCATCGAGCGGTGGATGACGAAGGTCGCCGGACTCCTGCGCGACGAGGACCGGTTCGTCTCGTCCGCCCACGCCATCGAGGCCGTCCGGCTCGCCGAGACGCTCGCCGCGATGCGCGGCCGCCCGCTCGCCGGGCTGAGCGAGACGACCGACGCGATCCGGGCCGTCATGTGCGAGGGCTCCGACGTGCCCCTCGCGCTCGTCCACGACCGCCTCGTCGTCGGCACCACGCTCGGCGAGGTGCCCGACACCGCCCCCGCCGTCCCCCTCCAGCGCGACCTGACCCGGCAGCAGCGCACCCTGCGGCTCAAGCCGGAGGCCGACGAGCGGGAGATCGACCTCGACCTCCGCAAGGACACCGACGCCTCCCGCAGCCGTCTGCTGCACCGGCTCCGCCTCCTCGGCATCTCCTGGGGCGAACCGGCCACGGGCCGGGGGAGCACCGGCACCTTCCGGGAGAGCTGGCGGCTGCGCTGGGAGCCCGAGCTGTATGTGCGCGTCGCGGAGGCGGGCGTCTGGGGCACCACCGTGCTCTCCGCCGCCACCGCCCGCGCCGAGTCCGACGCCCTGTCCGCGACCGCGCTCGCCGAGGTCACGGCGCTGGCCGAGCGCTGTCTGCTCGCCGGTCTGCCGGAGGCCCTGCCGGTCGTGATGCGGGCCCTCGCCGACCGCGCCGCGCTCGACTCCGACGTCGGCCACCTCGCGGACGCCCTCCCGGCCCTGGCCCGCACCCTGCGCTACGGAGACGTCCGCGCCACGGACACCACCGCGCTCGGCGAGGTCGCGGCCGGCCTCGCGGAGCGGATCTGCGTCGGCCTGCCCCCCGCCTGCACCGGGCTCGACGCCGACGGTGCGGAGGCGCTGCGCCGCCAGGTCGACGGCGTCCACACCGCGATCGGGCTGCTCGCCGGCGCCGTCCCTTCGAGCGCGGACGGGCTGCGCGGGCGGTGGCGCGCGGTGCTGCACAAGCTCACCGTCCGGGACACCGTCGCGGGCGTCATCCGGGGCCGGGCCGCCCGGCTGCTCCTGGACGACGGCCACCTCGACCAGGAGGCCGCCGCCCGGCTGATGGGCCTCGCCCTCTCCCCGGGCACCCCGCCGGCCGACGCGGCCGCCTGGATCGAGGGCTTCGTCGGCGGGGCGGCGGGCGGCGGCATGCTCCTCGTCCACGACGAACGGCTGCTCGCCCTGGTCGACGCCTGGCTCACCGCGGTCCCCGCCGACACGTTCACCGACGTGCTGCCCCTGCTGCGGCGCACGTTCTCCGCGTACGAAGCGGGCGTCCGGCGCACCCTCGGCGACCTCGTCCGGCGCGGCCCGGCCCCGGCCGGGGCACAGGGTGCCGGATCCCCGGCGGGCGCGGGCGCCACGGCCCCGGGCTTCGGCCCGGTCCTGGACACCGCCCGCGCGGACGCGGTGGTCCCGGTCCTCCGCCTGCTCCTCGGCCTGGACGAGGCCGCGGCACAGGCGCCCGCGAAGGCCCCCGCCCACCACGACGACCCACCCCTGGGGGAAACGGCATGACGACCAAGGACACCGCCCACGACGAGCGGCTGCGCCGCTGGCGCCTGGTGCTGGGGGCCGACAGCGAGGAGAGCACCGGCCGGAAGCTCACCGGCCGCGACGCCGCGATGGACCAGGCGCTCACCGCGCTCTACGAGAGCGGCGGCCGCCCCGGCGGCCGGGGCGGCGGCAGCCGCTCCGCCGGACTCGGCGCCTCCGCGCCCTCCGTGGCCCGCTGGCTCGGTGACATCCGCACGTACTTCCCCAGTTCCGTCGTCCAGGTCATGCAGCGCGACGCGATCGACCGCCTCGGCCTCTCCGCGCTCCTGCTGGAACCGGAGATGCTGGAGGCCGTCGAGGCCGACGTCCACCTCGTCGGCACCCTGCTCTCGCTCAACAAGGCCATGCCCGAGACGACGAAGGAGACCGCCCGGGCCGTGGTCCGCAAGGTGGTCGAGCAGCTGGAGAAGCGGCTCACCACCCGCACCCGGGCCACGCTCACCGGCGCGCTCGACCGGTCGGCGAAGGTCACCCGCCCCCGCCACCACGACATCGACTGGGACCGCACCATCCGGGCCAACCTCAAGAACTACCTGGAGCTCCCCGGCCTGGACGGAGCCGGCACGATCGTCCCCGAACGGCTCATCGGCTACGGCCGCGCCGCCCAGTCCGTGAAGAAGGACGTCATCCTCTGCATCGACCAGTCGGGCTCGATGGCCGCCTCCGTGGTCTACGCGTCGGTGTTCGGCGCCGTGCTCGCCTCGATGCGCTCGCTCCGGACCCGGCTGGTCGTCTTCGACACGGCGGTGGCCGACCTCACCGACCAGCTGGACGACCCCGTCGACGTCCTGTTCGGCACCCAGCTCGGCGGCGGGACCGACATCAACCGCGCCCTGGCCTACTGCCAGTCCCGGATCACCCGGCCGGCCGACACCGTCGTCGTGCTCATCAGCGATCTGTACGAGGGCGGCATCCGCAACGAGATGCTGAAGCGGGTCGCCGCGATGAAGGCGTCGGGCGTGCAGTTCGTGACCCTGCTCGCGCTGTCCGACGAGGGCGCCCCGGCCTACGACCGCGACCACGCGGCCGCCCTGTCCGCGCTCGGCGCCCCCGCCTTCGCCTGCACGCCGGACCTCTTCCCGGACGTGATGGCCGCCGCGATCGAGAAGCGCCCGCTGCCGGTACCGGACCCGGAGACCGCCCCCACCAGTGGGATTCTGTGACCGTAATCACCGCCCAGGTGTGATCTGCGATTTAGGGTCACACCGGCCTCGGGGATAACCTGCGAAATGGACATGCCGCGTATCCGGTCACCGTGTGCGCCTTCCTAGTGACACCGCAGTCACGTTGCCCCTCGCGGCACGCCCACGCAGAAAACCAACCGCGAGACCATTGATAAGGGACGGACGCGCGTGGACCTGTTCGAGTACCAGGCGAGGGACCTCTTCGCCAAGCACGGTGTACCGGTGCTGGCCGGTGAAGTCATCGACACGCCTGAGGCAGCCCGCGAGGCGACCGAGCGGCTGGGCGGCAAGTCGGTCGTCAAGGCGCAGGTGAAGGTCGGCGGCCGCGGCAAGGCCGGCGGCGTCAAGCTGGCGGCGAACGCCGACGAGGCGGTCGCCCGCGCGACCGACATCCTCGGCATGGACATCAAGGGCCACACGGTCCACAAGGTGATGATCGCCGAGCTGTCGCCGGAGATCGAGGCGGAGTACTACGTCTCGTACCTGCTCGACCGCACCAACCGCACCTTCCTGGCCATGGCCTCGGTGCAGGGTGGCATGGACATCGAGGAGGTCGCGGAGAAGACCCCCGAGGCCCTCGCGAAGGTCCCGGTCAACGCCGTCGACGGCGTCGACATCGCCAAGGCCCGCGAGATCGTGGCCCAGGCGAAGTTCCCGGCCGACGTGGCCGAGGGCGTCGCCGAGGCCCTGGTCACCCTGTGGGAGACCTTCGTCGCCGAGGACGCGCTCCTCGTCGAGGTCAACCCGCTGGTGAAGACCAAGGACGGCCGCATCCTGGCCCTGGACGGCAAGGTCTCGCTCGACGAGAACGCCGACTTCCGCCAGCCGGAGCACGAGGCCCTCGAGGACAAGGCCGCGGCCAACCCGCTCGAGGCCGCCGCCAAGGCCAAGAACCTCAACTACGTCAAGCTCGACGGCGAGGTCGGCATCATCGGCAACGGCGCCGGTCTGGTCATGTCGACCCTGGACGTCGTCGCGTACGCCGGTGAGAAGCACGGCAACGTGAAGCCCGCCAACTTCCTCGACATCGGTGGCGGCGCCTCCGCCGAGGTCATGGCGAACGGCCTGGAGATCATCCTCGGCGACCCGGACGTCAAGTCCGTCTTCGTCAACGTCTTCGGTGGCATCACCGCCTGCGACGAGGTCGCCAACGGCATCGTCCAGGCCCTGGAGCTGCTCAAGTCGAAGGGCGAGGACGTCACCAAGCCCCTCGTCGTCCGCCTCGACGGCAACAACGCGGAGCTGGGTCGCAAGATCCTCTCCGACGCCAACCACCCGCTGGTCCAGCGCGTGGACACCATGGACGGCGCGGCCGACAAGGCCGCCGAGCTCGCCGCGGCTGCGAAGTAAGGAAGAGGGACTCAGACCACCATGGCTATCTTCCTCACCAAGGACAGCAAGGTCATCGTCCAGGGGATGACCGGCGCCACCGGCATGAAGCACACCAAGCTCATGCTCGGCGACGGCACCAACATCGTCGGCGGCGTCAACCCGCGCAAGGCCGGCACGAGCGTCGACTTCGACGGCACCGAGGTCCCCGTCTTCGGCTCCGTCGCCGAGGCGATGGAGAAGACCGGCGCCGACGTGTCCGTCCTCTTCGTGCCGCCGGCCTTCGCGAAGGCCGCCGTCATCGAGGCGATCGACGCCGAGATCCCGCTCGCCGTCGTGATCACCGAGGGCATCGCCGTCCACGACTCGGCCGCCTTCTGGGCGTACGCCGGCTCGAAGGGCAACAAGACCCGCATCATCGGTCCGAACTGCCCCGGCCTGATCACCCCCGGCCAGTCCAACGCCGGCATCATCCCGGGCGACATCACCAAGCCCGGCCGCATCGGTCTCGTGTCCAAGTCCGGCACGCTGACCTACCAGATGATGTACGAGCTCCGTGACATCGGCTTCTCGTCCGCCGTCGGCATCGGTGGCGACCCGGTCATCGGTACGACGCACATCGACGCCCTCGCGGCGTTCGAGGCGGACCCCGAGACCGACCTGATCGTCATGATCGGCGAGATCGGCGGCGACGCCGAGGAGCGTGCGGCGGACTTCATCGCGAAGAACGTCACCAAGCCGGTCGTCGGTTACGTCGCGGGCTTCACCGCCCCCGAGGGCAAGACCATGGGCCACGCGGGCGCCATCGTCTCCGGCTCCTCCGGCACCGCCGCCGCGAAGAAGGAGGCCCTTGAGGCCGCCGGTGTCAAGGTCGGCAAGACGCCGACCGAGACCGCCAAGCTGGCGCGCGAGATCCTCGGCGCCTGACGCCGCCGCCGCGCTCGCGCGGCAGGGTGTCACCTACGCACGAAGCGGGCCCGTCCCCCTCACCCGGGGGACGGGCCCGCTTCGTCGTGCGCGACCGCTTCAGCCCGCCTCGGGCACCAGCCGGGCCGGGCCGTGGAAGACCTCGTCGGCGAGCTTCTTCCGCAGCTCGACATCGCGCGGCGTCAGCTTCTGCGGGCCCCCCACCGGCGGCACCCCGCCGACCTTCTGGGCGGGCGCCGGAGGCGTCTCGTACTTCCGGGGAGCCGTCGCCAGTGTGATCAGCGTGAGCCCCACGATCAGCACGGTGAACGCGATGGCCGTCCGGGCCCACAGCTGCGCCTTGCGTTCGCTGCCGGTACGGATCAGCTCCGGCACGGGCAGCGAGGAGACGGGCCGGCTGCGGGCGAGAGCGCCCAGGTGCTCGTGGATCAGCGCGGCCTGCCCGTCCGGCGCGTCCGGCTCCGCGATCTCGGGCAGCCGCTCGGCGACCGCCGCCCGCGCCGTCACCAGCCGCCCCGCCGCCGCCCGGGTGCTCGCCTCGGTCTCGGCCGCCGTCTCCGGCAGCCCGAGCCCCACCCCGTCGTGCAGCACCAGCGTGCGGCGGTACGAGGGGGGCAGCGCCAGGAGCGCGTCGAGCAGCGCCCGCGAGTCCGGTGCCTCGGGCGGCGGGTCGGGGCGGCGGTGCTCCCGGTTCAGCCGCCGCCACGGGGACATCGCGTACTCGTACGCGGCGGCCCGCACCCAGCCGACCGGGTCCCGGTCCACCGCGACCTCCGGCCACCGCTCCCAGGCCAGCTCGAACGCCTTGGTCACGGCCGCGCGGGACAGGGCGCGCTGCCCGGTCAGCAGATAGGTCTGCTGGAAGAGGGCCGATGCGGCGTACCGGTACAACGCGTCGAACGCGGCAGCGGGCGCATCGTCGTCCGGAGGGGCCGGAGAAGCCTCAGCAGCAAGAGGCGCCTCAGGCGCAACGGCTTCAACAGGCTCAACACGCTTAACGGCCTCGTCCGGTTCGGTGGCGGCCATGGCTACGCTCCCGGGGGCTTCGACGGGAACCGGCGGAACCGGCGGAGGGGGAGCGGCGGGCGCAGGGGATTCCGGGGTGGCCGCGACCGCCCCGATCAGCCGGGCGTACGCCTCGCGCTTGCGGCCGCGCGGACTGCTGCGGCCGGTTTCCCAGGCCCGCACCGTCGCCCGGGTCACGCCGACGGCCGACGCGACCTGGTCCTCCGTCAGTGCCAGGGCCTTCCGCAGCCTGCGCCGCTCCTTCGGCGAGGGCAGCGGAGGGGCGGCGGCCTTCTCGGACGTGCTCTGCGTCATGAGGGCCGCCCACACGGCCTGCACCGGGTGAAAAAGTACATAAACGTATATTGATCGACACCCCGGCTGTTCGCCCGTTACACGAAATAAGCGCGTGTCGTTGGCAGCATGACCGCGTGACCCAAGTGACCGAACGCAGCCCCTTGTTGTCGCAGGGCGAGCGGGGCCGGCCCGTCGTGCTGGTCTCCGCGGTGCTGCGCGGCGCCCTCGCGGCCGGGCTCGGCCTGGGCTCCCTCGCCGTCCTCGTCGCCGCGCTCTGGATCAGCTCACCGGCCCCGGACAGCGGACCCGGTGAGGCGTTCCACACGGCGGCCGCCCTCTGGCTCCTCGCGCACGGCGCCGAACTGGTCAGGACCGAGACGCTGACCGGGGCCCCGGCACCGATGGGCGTCGTCCCGCTGCTGCTCTCCGTGCTGCCGGTCTGGCTCGTGCACCGGGCGGCCAGGGACGTGCTGGAGCCCGATGAGGGGCGCGGCGCCCCGTCGCCCGGGGCCGCGTTCGCCCTGGTGACGGGCGGATATCTGCTGGTCGGCGGGGCGGTCGCCCTCTATGTGCGCGGCGCATCGCTGTCCGCGCGCCCGCTCTCCCTCCTGCTTCCCGGCGCCCTCGTCGTGGCGGGTGCGGCGGCGTCCGGGGTGTGGACGGCCCACGGGCGCCCGCTCGGCCCGCCGCCCTCCTGGGCGCCGGTTCGGCTGCACGAGGCGATGGCGCGCACCCGGTTCCTGCGGCGGGCCGACGCGGTGGGCCGGGCGGCGCTGGCAGGGACCGCGGTGCTGCTGGGCGGCGGCGCGCTGGTCGTCGCGTCGGCCCTGGTGTGGCACGGCGCACCGGTCCAGGAGTCGTTCCTCCGGCTCTCCGGCGACTGGGGCGGCCGCATCGCCGTACTCCTGCTGGCGCTGGGGCTCGTGCCGAACGCGGCGGTGTGGGGCGCGGCGTACGGGCTGGGCCCCGGGTTCGCCCTGGGTACGGCCTCGACGGTCACCCCGCTGGCCTTCACCGGGCACCCCGCCGTCCCCGACTTCCCGCTGCTGGCCGCGATGCCCGCGCACGGCCCGGGCACGCCGCTGAACTGGGCGGCCGGGGCGGTCCCGGTGGCGGCGGCGCTGACGGTGGCGTGGTTCACCGTACGGAGGGCGGTGCCGGCCGAAGGCGAAGGGGAAGAGGCGTGGGGTCCGGGGGAGACCGCGCTCACCACCGCACTGGGGGCGTTCGGCTGCGGGCTCGGCGCGGCGCTGCCGGCGGCGGCCGCCGGGGGACCGCTCGGCACGCACGCCCTGGCGGACTTCGGCCCGGTGTGGTGGCTCACCGGGGCGGCGGCGCTGGCGTGGACGACGGTCATCGGCGTCCCGGCGGGCCTGCTGCTGCGGGCCTGGCGGCTGCGCGGACGCAAGAAGGAGGACGTCGAGGAGGGAACCCCGGCGCACCCCGTGAGCACGGCCAAGCCCCCCGCGCCCGCCGTCCCCGAGCCGCCCGCACCCGCGAAGAACGCGAAGAACGCGAAGAACGCGAAGAACGCGAAGGAAGAGAACGGCGCGAAGGGCGAGGACGAAGGCGAGAGCCAGGAGGAGGGCGACGACGAGGACGACCTCGACGCCTACGACTTCCTCCCCACCGACCCCTGGCACGCCCGGGAGACCGAGCGTGAGACCGACCGGGAGACCGACGCGTCCCCCGGCCCTCCGGCCGCTAGCGCTTGACGCCGAAGAAGGGCTCCAGCGGCTTCGGGAGCAGGTCGTTGCAGGTCAGCTGGCCCGACTTGGTCAGGGCGTCGTTCACACAGGTGTAGTAGTCGCGGTAGACCATCTGCACCGTGAACGTCGTCGCGACGATCGCCAGCGCGACCACACCCGTCACCAGACCGCTCACCGCCGCCGTGGTCTGCTGCCGGCCTCCGCGCTGCGCGGCGAGCGTGTCCGGCGCGGGAGCGGATCCGTCCGCCCGTGGGCTCTCCGCCCCGCCGGACGCGGCGGCGGCACCGGCCACCGGCGGCTTCGGCTTGGCGCGCAGCGCGCTGACCGCCCAGTACGTGGCGAGCGCGCCGAGCAGCAGGGCGATCTCCGAGAAGTCGAAGATCGCGAAGAAGAAGGCCCACATGCCGGAGAGCAGCGCATAGCGGGCGCGGCGCTGGATGGGGTCGGTCGGGTCCCAGCGCGGACCGGCCGGGGGCCTCTCCGTACCGCCGGGTCCGGAGGGCCGCCCGCCGAAGGAGCCGTTCTCGCGACCGGGCTGACGGCTGCTCCACTGGCTGCCCCAGGCGGGCCGGTCGTCGGAGGGCCCGCCCTCGGGCCGGTCCCCGCCGTCGCCGTGCGCCGAGCCGGACGGGTGGCGCGGCTGCCAGGGCTGGTCGGGCCGGCCCTCGGGCGGCGGCGCGAAGGGGTTGTCGTCGTCCCGGTCCCCCGAAGAGCCGGAGGAGCCGGAGGAGCCGGACGAGGACGAGGAGGAGCGCTCGCGCATCAGCACGGTGGCCCGCTCGGGCAGCGGCTGGCGGAAGGCGGTGCGGCGTCGGTCCGGCATGTGGTGAACGTCTTCCCCATCTCGTCGTTTCCGCCCGGCGGACGGTTCGCTGCCCCTGACGCTACCTTCCGGTGCGGAAGGGCCGAAAGCGGGGAGCGCGGGGGTCCGTCACCCCCGTCAGGCAGGGGTGCGGTGAGGTGCCGGTATCGTTGCTGACGGTCGGCCCGTTCGTATAGTTCCCCGTATGGGGGAGCGCGCTTCTTTCGTACGACCGTACAAATCGCAGGCCGCCGCCCCGGTGCCGTGGTGGCGGGCCGGCCGCTTCGAACCGCTCGCACGCGAGAAAGGGCCCAGCCGTGGCCTCCCCGCTTCCCTCCGCCGCCCCGGCCCGTGTGGTCGTGCTGGTCTCCGGTTCCGGTACGAACCTTCAGGCGCTGCTCGACACGATCGGTGACGATCCCGCGGGCTTCGGTGCCCGGATCGTCGCGGTCGGCGCCGACCGCGACGGCATCACCGGCCTGGAACGAGCCGAGCGCGCCGGGCTCCCCACCTTCACGTGCCGCGTCAAGGACCACGCCACCCGCGAGGAGTGGGACGCCGCGCTCGCCGAGGCGACCGCCGCGCACCGGCCGGACCTCGTGGTGTCCGCCGGGTTCATGAAGATCGTGGGCAAGGAGTTCCTGGCCCGGTTCGGCGGCCGGTTCATCAACACCCACCCCGCCCTGCTCCCCAGCTTTCCCGGTGCCCACGGCGTGCGTGACGCGCTCGCGTACGGCGTGAAGGTCACCGGGTGCACCGTCCACTTCGTCGACGACGGCGTCGACACCGGTCCGATCATCGCGCAGGGCGTGGTCGAGGTGACCGAAGAGGACACCCCGGAGGGCGAAGCGGCCCTCCACGAACGCATCAAGGAAGTCGAGCGCAAGCTGCTCGTCGAGGCCGTGGGGCGGCTCGCCCGCGACGGCTATCGCATTGAGGGACGAAAGGTTCATCTCGGTCATGTCGGAGAATAAGCCCATCCGCCGCGCCCTGGTCAGCGTCTACGACAAGACGGGCCTCGAAGACCTCGCCCGCGGCCTCCACGAGGCGGGTGTCGAGCTGGTCTCCACCGGCTCCACCGCCGGAAGGATCGCCGCCGCCGGGGTCCCGGTCACCAAGGTCGAGGAGCTGACCGGCTTCCCCGAGTGCCTCGACGGCCGCGTCAAGACGCTGCACCCCCGCGTCCACGCCGGCATCCTCGCCGACCTGCGCCTCGACGCGCACCGCGAGCAGCTGGCCGAGCTGGGCGTCGAGCCGTTCGACCTGGTGGTCGTCAACCTGTACCCGTTCAAGGAGACCGTCGCCTCCGGCGCCTCGGACGACGAGTGCGTCGAGCAGATCGACATCGGCGGCCCGTCGATGGTCCGCGCCGCCGCCAAGAACCACCCCTCCGTGGCCGTCGTCACCAGCCCGGAGCGTTACGCCGACGTGCTCGCCGCGGTGAAGGCGGGCGGCTTCGACCTGACCGCCCGCAAGCGGCTCGCCGCCGAGGCGTTCCAGCACACCGCCGCGTACGACGTGGCCGTCGCAGGCTGGTTCGCCGACGGTTACGCCGCCGCCGACGACTCGGGCTTCCCGGACTTCTTCGGTACGACGTACGAGCGCCAGGACGTCCTGCGCTACGGCGAGAACCCGCACCAGCCCGCCGCGCTCTACACCTCGGGCACCGGCGGCCTGGCCGGCGCCGAGCAGCTGCACGGCAAGGCGATGTCCTACAACAACTACACGGACACCGACGCCGCCCGGCGTGCCGCGTACGACCACGCCGAGCCGTGCGTCGCGATCATCAAGCACGCCAACCCCTGCGGCATCGCCGTCGCCGACGACGTCGCGACCGCGCACCGCAACGCCCACGCCTGCGACCCGCTGTCGGCGTACGGCGGCGTCATCGCCGTCAACCGCCCGGTGACCGTCCAGATGGCCGAGCAGGTCGCGGAGATCTTCACCGAGGTCATCGTCGCCCCGGCGTACGAGGACGGCGCGGTCGAGGTCCTGTCCCGCAAGAAGAACATCCGCGTGCTGCGTGCCCCCGAGGCCCCGTCCGCCGAGGTCGAGGTCAAGCAGATCGACGGCGGCGCGCTGCTCCAGGTCACCGACCGTCTCCAGGCCGACGGCGACGACCCGGCCGACTGGACGCTCGCCACGGGTGACGCGCTCTCCGCCGACGAGCTGAAGGAGCTCGCCTTCGCGTGGAAGGCGTGCCGGGCCGTCAAGTCCAACGCCATCCTGCTCGCCAAGGGCGGCGCCTCGGTCGGCGTCGGCATGGGCCAGGTCAACCGGGTCGACTCCGCGAAGCTCGCCGTCGAGCGCGCGGGCGAGGAGCGGGCGGCCGGTTCCTACGCGGCGTCCGACGCCTTCTTCCCCTTCCCGGACGGGCTGGAGATCCTGACCGCCGCCGGCGTCAAGGCCGTGGTGCAGCCGGGCGGTTCGGTCCGCGACGAGGCGGTGGTCGAGGCCGCGAAGAAGGCCGGCGTGACGATGTACCTCACGGGCACCCGGCACTTCTTCCACTGAGCCGGCTCGTCCCCGTACGACCGAGGGCCGTAACCCCACGCGATCCGCGTGCGGTTACGGCCCTCGGGCCTGTCCGACGGTGGGTCAGCCGACGCGCACCACGACGCTGGAGCAGACCTTGTCCGCGAACGTCTGGTTCTTGTCGTCCCAGAGCGGCCACAGCCAGCCGAGGTAGCAGGCGATGCTGTCCAGGAAGTGCGCGATGTTGCGGACGAAGGCCATGCCGAAGCCGAGCGGCCGGCCGTCGGCCTCGCGCAGCAGGCTGATGCCGAGGGCCTTCTTGCCGATGAACTGGCCCGTCGTGCCCTCCTTGTACAGCTTGAAGAGGCCGCCGCCGAAGGCCACGATGACGCCGAGGAACACGAGTGCGGTGCCCGCGCCGCCGCCCACGGCGCCGCCGATCCCGAGGATGAGGCCGTACGGGACGCCGATCACGAGGCCGTCGATCAGGATCGCGCCGACGCGCCGCCACCAGCCGGCCAGCGGCGGGCGCGCCCCGTAACCGGGCTGCTGGCCGTAGTCGCCGCCCGGCACCTGCGGGGCGGTCGGGTAGCCGTAGCCCTGCTGCGGCACGCCCTGCGGGGCCTGCGGATAGCCGTAGCCCGGCTGCGGCTGACCGGGCTGCTGCCCGTAGGGGTTGTTCGGGTTCGGGTCGCCGAAGCTCATGGGCGTTCCTCCAACAGACGTACGGGGACGGTGCGGCCGCACGGAGGAGAGAGAAAACGTCAGCGGTCCAGCCCCCCGGGTACTGCTGCGGCACAGCGGCCTTCATCGTTATAAGCCGTTAGTACGTTTGTCTAGCCGCAGCCCAAGAAGTTGTCCAAGTGCAACCTTGCGTCCACGCCTGGTACCTGATTGGTCCGAGGGCGGGGTCATCCGGGAGTATGGGGACCATGACTGCCCAGATTCTCGATGGCAAGGCCACCGCAGCCGCGATCAAGTCCGATCTGACCGCCCGCGTGGCGGCCCTCAGGGCCCGGGGCGTCACGCCCGGCCTGGGAACCCTGCTGGTCGGGGACGACCCGGGCAGCAGGTGGTACGTGAACGGCAAGCACAAGGACTGCGCGCAGGTCGGCATCGGCTCCATCCAGCGCGAACTGCCCGACACCGCCACGCAGGAGGAGATCGAGGCCGTCGTCCGCGAACTCAACGCCGACCCCGCCTGCACCGGCTACATCGTGCAGCTTCCCCTCCCCAAGGGGATCGACACCAACCGCGTCCTGGAACTGATGGATCCGGCCAAGGACGCGGACGGCCTGCACCCGATGAGCCTCGGCCGTCTGGTGCTCAACGAGACCGGCCCGCTGCCCTGCACCCCGCAGGGCGTCGTCCAGCTCCTGCGCCACCACGGCGTCGAGATCAACGGCGCCCACGTCGTGGTCGTCGGACGCGGTGTCACCATCGGGCGGTCCATCCCGCTGCTGCTCACCCGCAAGTCGGAGAACGCCACGGTGACCCAGTGCCACACCGGCACCCGGGACCTGGCCGCCCACCTGAAGCAGGCCGACATCATCGTCGCCGCCGCGGGCGTGCCGCACATCATCAAGCCGGAGCACGTGAAGCCGGGCGCCGCCGTCCTGGACGTCGGCGTCAGCCGCGACGAGAACGGCAAGATCGTCGGCGACGTCCACCCGGGCGTGGCCGAGGTCGCCGCCTGGATCTCGCCGAACCCGGGCGGTGTCGGCCCGATGACCCGCGCCCAGCTGCTCGTCAACGTGGTCGAGGCCGCCGAGCGCGACGCGGCTGCCGTCTCCGCCGGCTGACCCCGTGGACGCTGGTACGAGTCCGGACACCGGGTCCACGGAGGCGACGGCTCCCGCAGCCACCCGGCGGTCCCGGCGCTTCTCGCTGACCCGGGACACCGCGCGGCCCGAGGGCGGCGGGCGGGCGGCCGGCGGGGACGCGCCCGCCCCGGCCCGGCAGTGGCCGCTGCTCGCGGTCCTCTCCACGGCCGGGATCGGACTGCTGATCGTGGCGGCCGATCCCTTCGACGAGGCATTCCGCGTCGGCACGATACTGATCGGCGTCGGCCTCGTGCTGGGCGCGGTGCTGCGCGTGACCGTCCGGTCGGTGGGCATGCTCGCGGTGCGGTCCCGCTTCACCGATCTGGTGACGTACGGCCTGCTCGGCGTCCTCATCGTGCTGCTCGCGCTCGTCGCGCAGCCGAAGCCCTGGCTCGACATCCCGTTCCTGGAGGACGCGGTCCACTTCACGGTCCGCTGACCCGCGCTCCGCGGAGCGGAAGAACCGGTGGCCGTCCCCTCCCCCGAGAAGGGACGGACACCGGAGTCCGGGGCAACCTCGGAGCGCGAAGCTCCCGAAGCGGCGGTCGAGCGGCCTTGCCCCGTCCTGCGTCCAGCCTTGTTGACGGCTTTCACCCGTTCAAGGGACGGCTGTTCCCTGTGGCACGGAAGTGACCATTCCGCCACCGTGTGATCGACAGGCAACGGGGGCCGGGCGGCCGTGGGGTTCCGGGTCCGATAGCCTGGCCGACGGATATCTCTTCACATCAAGATTCAGGGAGATGTCCCGCACCAGGGGCCAGGAGCCCGGACCGCCAGCTGTCTAACGGAGATCGCCATGACCCGCACTCCCGTGAATGTCACCGTGACCGGCGCAGCCGGCCAGATCGGCTACGCGCTGCTCTTCCGCATCGCCTCCGGCCACCTGCTCGGCCCGGACGTGCCGGTCAACCTGCGTCTCCTGGAGATCCCCCAGGGGCTGAAGGCCGCCGAGGGCACCGCGATGGAGCTCGACGACTGCGCGTTCCCGCTGCTGCGCAACATCGAGATCACCGACGACGCGAACGTCGGCTTCGCCGGTGCGAACGTCGCCCTGCTCGTCGGCGCCCGCCCCCGCACCAAGGGCATGGAGCGCGGCGACCTGCTCTCCGCCAACGGCGGCATCTTCAAGCCGCAGGGCAAGGCGATCAACGACAACGCCGCGGACGACATCAAGGTCCTCGTCGTCGGCAACCCGGCCAACACCAACGCGCTCATCGCGCAGGCCGCTGCCCCGGACGTCCCGGCCGAGCGCTTCACCGCGATGACCCGCCTGGACCACAACCGCGCGATCTCGCAGCTCGCCGCCAAGACCGGTGCCGCCGTCTCCGACATCAAGAAGCTGACGATCTGGGGCAACCACTCGGCCACCCAGTACCCGGACATCTTCCACGCCGAGGTCGCCGGCAAGAACGCCGCCGAGCTCGTCAACGACGAGGCGTGGCTCGCCGACTCCTTCATCCCGACCGTCGCCAAGCGCGGCGCCGCGATCATCGAGGCCCGTGGCGCGTCCTCCGCCGCCTCCGCCGCCAACGCCGCCATCGACCACGTGTACACCTGGGTCAACGGCACCGCCGAGGGCGACTGGACCTCCATGGGCATCCCGTCGGACGGCTCCTACGGCGTGCCCGAGGGCATCATCTCGTCGTTCCCGGTCACCACGAAGAACGGCACGTACGAGATCGTCCAGGGCCTGGACATCAACGAGTTCTCCCGTGCGCGCATCGACGCCTCGGTGAAGGAGCTCACCGAGGAGCGCGACGCGGTCCGCGAGCTCGGCCTCATCTGATCCGCATACACCACGCCCCCGGCAGCCGCAGCGCTGCCGGGGGCGTGGTGTATGCGTGACGTGGTCAGAGCCCGGCCGCGATCTCCCGCACCGCCGCCATGGCCCGCCGCTGGAGCCCCGGCCCGAAGGTGATCCGGGTCGCCCCCAACTCTCCGAGGCGGCGCGGACCCGGCCCGTCCGGAACGGCCAGCGCGTTCAGCGGCAGCCCGGGCAGGGCGGCGGCCAGCGGGCCGAACACCCCGGGCGGGGCCAGGATCGGATACACGCAGTCCGCGCCCGCCGCCGCGTACAGCCGGGCCCGGCGCAGAGTCTCCGCCGCCGGGTCCACCCCGTCCGGGACACCCGTGACGTACGTGTCGATCCGGGCGTTCACGAAGAGCGCGTCCCCGGCCGCCGCCCGTACCTCCGCCAGCCGCTCAGCCTGCCGTCCGGCGTCCAGCAGGACCCCGTCGACCGTGTCCTCCAGGTTGCAGCCGACGGCCCCGGCCGCGAGCAGCCGCTCCACCAGCTCCGCGGGCGGCAGCCCGTACCCCGCCTCGACATCGGCGGAAACCGGTACGGAGACGGCCCGCGCGATCCGGGCCACCGCCGCGAACATCTCGTCGGCGGGAGTCCCGCCGTCCTCGTAACCCAGGGACGCGGCGACCCCCGCGCTCGGCGTGGCGAGCGCGGGGAAGCCGGCGTCCGCGAAGACACGGGCGCTCGCGGCGTCCCACGGGCCGGGGAGGACCAGCGGATCGCCGGGGGCGCGGCCGTGGTGCAGGGCCCGCAGGCCCGACGCGGTCACCGGGCCGCTCAGCCGTGGTCGCCGGGCGTGTAGTGACCCGGCACCATGCGGGTGGACACGGCGAACCGGTTCCACGCGTTGATCGTGATGATCGCGGCGATGAGGTGGGCCAGCTCCTCCTCGCCGAAGTGCTTCGCGGCCCGCGCGTACACCTCGTCCGGGACGAAGCCGTCGGTCAGCACGGTCACCGCCTCGGTCAGCTCGATCGCGGCGATCTCCTTCGGCGTGTAGAAGTGCTGCGACTCCTCCCACGCGCTGAGCTGGATGATCCGCTCCAGCGACTCGCCCGCCGCGAGCGCGTCCTTGGTGTGCATGTCCAGGCAGAACGCGCAGTGGTTGAGCTGCGAGGCGCGGATCTTCACCAGCTCGCCGATCACCGGGTCGATGCCCCTGCGGGAGGCGGCGTCCAGCCGGGCCATCGCCTTGTAGACGTCGGGGGCGTGCTGCGACCAGGCCAGGCGCGGGGTGTGCTCGGGGCAGTAGCCGGAGTTGCTGTTGCTGTTCTCGTTCGTCGTCATGCCCTCAACGCTACGGGGGGAGTGGCGCAGCGGTATGGTCCATTTCCATGACAGATGCCTGGGCCACTTTCGGGGCTGACCTCCACATCGACCCGACCGGCTCGACCGGTCTGCGGGCCGGCCTGATGGACGCCCTGCGCGAGGCCGTCCGCACCGGCCGGCTGACCCCCGGCACCCGCCTGCCGTCCTCCCGCACCCTCGCCGCCGATCTCGGCATCGCCCGCAACACCGTCGCCGACGCCTACGCGGAGCTCGTCGCCGAGGGCTGGCTCACCGCACGCCAGGGCTCCGGCACCCGGGTCGCCCGCCGCGCCGACCCCCGGCCCCCGGCGACCGCCCCGCCTCCCCGCGCGAAGCCGCCGCGCGGCGCACCCGCGTACAGCCTGAAGTCGGGCACCCCGGACCTCGCCACCTTCCCGCGCGCCGAGTGGCTGAAGGCCGCCCGGCGCGCGCTGTCCGCCGCGCCCAACGACGCCTTCGGCTACGGCGACGCGCGCGGCCGGATCGAGCTGCGCACCGTCCTCGCCGAATATCTCGCCCGGGCGCGCGGGGTGTACGCCGACCCGGACCGGATCATCGTCTGCTCCGGATTCGTGCACGGCCTGATGCTGCTCGGCAAGGTGCTGCGCCGGCGCCGGGTACGCGACGTGGCCGTCGAGTCGTACTGCCTCGGCATCCACACCCGCCTGCTCACCGAGGCCGGGCTGCGCATCCCCTGCCTGCCGGTCGACGAGAACGGCACCCGGACCGGCGAGCTGCACGCCCTGCGCCACGCGGGCGCGGTCCTGCTGACCCCGGCGCACCAGTTCCCCACCGGCGTCCCGCTCCACCCGGACCGGCGGGCGGCGGCCGTCGACTGGGCGCGGTCCACCGGCGGGCTGATCCTGGAGGACGACTACGACGGCGAGTTCCGGTACGACCGCCAGCCGGTCGGCGCCCTCCAGGGCCTGGACCCGGAACGCGTCGTCTACCTGGGCACCGCCAGCAAGTCCCTGGCGCCGGGGCTGCGGCTCGGCTGGATGGTGGTGCCGCGCGCCCTGGCCGCCGAGATCGCCGAGGCGAAGGGGGCGAGCGACTGGGCGCCGGGCGCGCTGGACCAGCTGACGCTCGCGGAGTTCATGGCCTCGGGGGCGTACGACCGGCATGTACGGTCCATGCGGCTGCGCTACCGCAACCGGCGCGACCAGCTCGTCGCGGCGCTGGCCGAGCGCGCCCCGCACATCCGGGTCAGCGGGATCGCCGCCGGGCTGCACGCGGTCCTCGAACTCCCGGAGGGCAGCGAGGCCGAGGTGATCCGGGCGGCGGCCTGGCAGGGCCTCGCGGTCGAGGGCCTGGCCTTCTACCGCCACCCGGACGCCCAACTGAAGCGCGAGGCGCTGGTCATCGGCTACGGCACCCCGACGGACAGCGCCTGGAAGGGGGCGCTGGAGGCGCTGCTGCGGGTGCTGGCCTGAGCCTGCTCAGCCCCGCAGGACCTCCCGCAGCTGGTCGAGCCCCCAGTCCAGGTCCTCCTTGCCGATCACCAGCGGCGGTGCGATCCGGATCGTGGAGCCGTGGGTGTCCTTCACCAGGACCCGGCGCTCCATCAGCCGTTCGGAGATCTCGCGGCCGGTGCCCAGCTCCGGTTCGATGTCCACGCCCGCCCACAGCCCGCGTCCCCGTACCGCCCGGACCGCGCCGCCGCCCACCAGGAGCCCCAGTTCGTGGTGGAGGTGGTCGCCCAGCTCGGCGGCGCGCTGCTGGTACTCGCCGGTGTCCAGCATGGCGATGACCTCCAGCGCCACCGCGCAGGCCAGCGGGTTGCCGCCGAACGTCGAGCCGTGCTCCCCGGGGCGATACACCCCGAGCACCGCCGCCGACGACACCACGGCCGACACCGGCACCACACCGCCGCCGAGCGCCTTGCCCAGGAGGTACACGTCGGGGACGACGCCCTCGTGCTCGCAGGCGAAGGTCTTCCCGGTCCGGCCCAGACCGGACTGGATCTCGTCCGCGATGAACAGCACGTCCCGCTCGCGGGTCAGCTCCCGCACCCCGGCGAGATAGCCGGGCGGCGGCACCAGCACGCCCGCCTCGCCCTGGATCGGCTCGATCAGCACCGCCACGGTGTTCTCCGTCATGGCCTCGCGCATCGCGGTGAGATCCCCGTACGGCACGATCTCGAAGCCGGGGGTGTACGGGCCGAAGTCGGCACGGGCCTCCGGGTCCGTGGAGAAGCTGATCACCGTGGTCGTGCGGCCGTGGAAGTTGTCGGCGGCGACGATGATCTTCGCCATGCCGTCCGGGACGCCCTTGACCCGGTAGCCCCACTTGCGGGCGGTCTTCACCGCCGTTTCGACGGCCTCCGCCCCGGTGTTCATCGGGAGCACCATCTCCATGCCGCACAGCTCCGCGAGGCGCGTGCAGAAGTCGGCGAACCGGTCGTGGTGGAAGGCCCGGGAGGTGAGCGTCACGCGTTCCAGCTGGGCGCGCGCCGCATCGATCAGCCGGCGGTTGCCGTGGCCGAAATTGAGCGCCGAGTATCCGGCGAGCATGTCGAGATAGCGGCGGCCCTCGACATCGGTCATCCAGGCCCCGTCCGCCGTGGCGACGACGACGGGCAGCGGGTGGTAGTTGTGCGCGCTGTGCGCCTCGGCGGAGGCGATGGCGTTTTCCGTGGTCGACACGGGATCTCCGATCGTCGTGCGGCGTGAGCCGAGGTTGGGCCCACTTTGTATCGTCGGTCGGTTCGGCCGCGAGGAAACCTTCGGTTCACGGCGCGCCCGCGCATGTCGCTGCGGAGGCCCGGCGGGCGATTCCTCCACCGGCTGCCCGGGAAGGGCCGCACACCTGAGACAATGAGCCCATGGCCTCTGAACGTCCCCGCGTGCTCTCCGGAATCCAGCCCACCTCCGGCTCGTTCCACCTCGGCAACTACCTCGGCGCCGTCCGCCAGTGGGTGGCCCTGCAGGAGTCCCACGACGCCTTCTACATGGTGGTCGACCTGCACGCGATCACCGTCGCGCAGGACCCGGCGGAGCTGCGGGCCAACACCCGGTTCGCCGTCGCCCAGCTGCTGGCCGCCGGACTCGACCCCGAGCGCTGCACGCTGTTCATCCAGAGCCATGTGCCCGAGCACGCCCAGCTGGGCTGGGTCATGAACTGCCTGGCCGGGTTCGGCGAGGCGTCCCGCATGACGCAGTTCAAGGACAAGTCGGCCCGGCACGGCGCCGACCGCACCACGGTCGGCCTGTTCACCTACCCGATGCTGATGGTCGCCGACATCCTGCTCTACCAGGCCGACCAGGTCCCGGTCGGCGAGGACCAGCGCCAGCACCTGGAGCTGACCCGTAATCTCGCCGAGCGCTTCAACAGCACCTACGGCGAGACCTTCACCGTCCCGGACCCGTACATCCTCAAGGAGACGGCGAAGATCTACGACCTCCAGGACCCGTCCTCGAAGATGAGCAAGTCGACGGCGAACCCGAAGGGCCTGATCAACCTCCTGGACGAGCCGAAGGCCACCGCCAAGAAGGTGAAGAGCGCCGTCACCGACACCGACACGGTGATCCGCTTCGACCGGGCCGGGAAGCCCGGCGTCAGCAACCTGCTGACCATCTACTCGACGCTCACCGGGGCCACGGTGCCGGAGCTGGAGCAGAAGTACGAGGGCAAGGGCTACGGCGCGCTGAAGACGGACCTCGCCGAGGTCATGGTCGACTTCGTCACACCGTTCCGCACGTGGACGCAGGAATATCTGGACGACCCGGAGACGCTGGACTCCATCCTGGCCGAGGGCGCCGAGAAGGCGCGGGCCGTGGCGGCGGAGACCCTGGCGCTCACCTACGACCGGATGGGCCTTCTGCCCGCGAAGCACTGAGTCCAAGGACCCTGGCGGCGGAGGGCTCGCAGGCGGCACACTTACGGCGTGAGGCCTGCGGCCGTCAGTGGCTGAAAACAGACCACCGAGGATTGAGGAGAACGACGTGGGGACCGTAACGCTCGGCGTTTCGATCGCGGTCCCGGAGCCCTACGGCAGCCTGCTCCAGGAGCGCCGCGCGAGCTTCGGGGACCCTGCCGCACACGGCATTCCCACCCACGTCACCCTCCTGCCGCCGACCGAGGCCGAGGCGGCCGACCTGCCCGCGATCGAGGCGCACCTCGCGTCCATCGCGGTCGGCGGCCGCCCCTTCCCGATGCGGCTCTCCGGCACGGGCACCTTCCGCCCGCTCTCTCCGGTCGTCTTCGTCCAGGTGGTCGAGGGCGCCTCGGCCTGCTCCTGGCTCCAGAAGCGGGTACGGGACGCCTCCGGGCCGCTGACGCGCGAGCTCCAGTTCCCGTACCACCCGCATGTGACCGTCGCCCACGACATCTCCGAAGCGGCGATGGACCGGGCGTACGAGGAGCTCGCCGACTACGAGGCGTCCTGGATCTGCGGCTCCTTCGCACTGTACGAGCAGGGCCGCCTGGACCGTGTCTGGCGCAAGATCAACGAGTTCCCGTTCGGTGCCGGGGGCGCGGGCCCCGCCGTTCCCGCGCAGAGCGGCAGCACCCTGGACGCCCCCTCCCTGCACCCGTAGCAGGGTCAGACCGGCAGCCGCCGGAACAGCGGCCGGGGCACGTGCCGCAGCGCGGACATCACCGCGCGCAGCGCCCCCGGCACCCACACCGTCTCCTGGCGCCTGCGCAGCCCGGTCACGATCGCGTCCGCCACCGCACCCGGCGTCGTCACCAGCGGCGTCCGGGTGAACGGGATCGTCGCCAGCGGCCCCCCGGCCTCCCGCACCCCCGCCGCGTCCGGCACCACGAGCCCCGGGCGCACCACCATCACGTGCACCCCCGTGCCGTGCAGCGCGTCGCCGAGGCCCTGCGTGAACACGTCCAGGCCCGCCTTGCTCGACCCGTAGATGAAGTCCGCCCGCCGGGCCCGCTCACCGGCCACCGAGGACAGCACCACCAGCGAACCGTGCCCCTGCGCCTGGAGCGCGCCCGCGCACACCAGCCCGGCGGAGACCGCGCCGGTGTAGTTCGTCTGCGCCACCCGGACCGCCGCGAGCGGTTCCTCCTCGTCGCGCCCCTGGTCGCCCGGGATGCCGAAGGCGAGCAGCACCATGTCGATGTCGCCCTCGGCGAAGACCTTGCCGAGGACCGTCTCGTGGGACTCGGTGTCCAGCGCGTCGAACGCCACCGTCTGGACGTACGCCCCCCGGTGGCGCAGGTCCTCCGCCGCCGCCTCCAGGGCGGGCGAGGGGCGGCCGGCCAGCCAGACCGTGCGGGTGCGGTGGGCGATCAGCCGGCGTGCGGTGGCGAGCCCGATCTCCGACGTGCCGCCGAGGACGAGCAGGGACTGCGGGGCACCGAAGGCATCCTTCACGGGAACGCTCCTTGCAGGGGAAGAGGGGGTCTACAGCGACAGCCGGCGGGACAGGTCCGAGCGGAACGCCCCGTTCGGGTCCAGTTCGGCCCGCAGCGCCCGGAACTCGGGCAGTCGCGGGTACATCGCGGCGAGTGCGCCGGGGCGCAGCCGGGCGTCCTCGGTCAGGCAGACCCGGCCGCCCGCCGCCGCCACCTCCTCGTCCAGCGAGTCGAGGAAGCGGGCGAGCCCCGGCAGACCGGCCGGCAGATCGAGGGAGAGGTGCCAGCCGGGCGCCGGGAAGGACAGCCAGCCCGGACCGCCCTCGCCGCACCGCCTGAGCACCGCCCGGAAGGACGGGCAGCGGCTGCGAGCGATGCGCCCGACGATCCGGCGCAGCGTCTCCTCCTGCCCGTGCCCGACCAGGAACGCGTAGTGGATGCGGCCGCCGGTGGGCGAGACGCGGTTGCTGTGCGGCCGGACGTCCAGGGCACGGAAGAAGGCCCCGACGGGCTGGAGTTCGCCGGTGCGGGACCGGGGCGCGGAGCGGTAGCCGAACTCGTTGAGCGCGGTGGCGGAGAGCAGGCCGAAGAGGCGGGGCAGCAGCGGCAGCGCGGCGGGGCGGCGCGCCGGGCCGGGGGAGAGCGCGGTGCGCCGGGCGTGCGCCGGGAGCGCCCGCACCGGGACGTGGTCCGCGCGGACCAGGACGCCGCGCCCGGTGGCCCGGCCCCGGGCGGTCAGGTCGATCCGGGCGTACTCGTACGGGCGGTGGCCGCGAGCCATCCGGCCCAGCAGGTCGTCCAGCCCGGCCGCCCGCTCGGTGTCGACGGACATCAGCGCCGTGGTCACGGGCCGGAACCGGAGTGTGGCCGAGAGGATGACCCCGGTGAGGCCGAGGCCGCCGGCGGTCGCGTCGAAGAGCGGGCTGCCCGGCCGCACCGTGCGCACCTCGCCGTCCGCCGTGAGCAGCGTGAACTCCGTGACGTGGCGGGAGAAGGAGCCGGCCGCGCGGTGATTGTCGCCGTGTGCGTCCGAGCCGATCGCGCCGCCCACCGTGACGTAACGCCCGCCGGGCACCACCGGCGGGAACCAGCCGAGCGGAAGCATCACCTCGCGCAGCCGGTGCAGTGTCGTGCCCGCGTCGCAGACCACCAGCCCGGCCGCCGCGTCGATCGTGCGGACGCGGTCCAGTGCCGTCATGTCCAGCACCGAACCCCCGGCGTTCTGCGCCGCGTCGCCGTGTGTCCGGCCCAGACCCCTGGCGATCGAGCCGCGCGGCCCGCAGCCCAGCACGGTCGCCGCGGCCTCCTCGTAACTACGGGGGCGGAAACGCAGCGCGGTCGTCGGGGCGGTGCGGCCCCAGCCGGTCAGGGACACGGTGTCGACAGACATGAGGGTGACCGTATCGTCCGGGATAACACCTTTGAGGGATTTGTTACAACACTCACCGAAATGGGTGATTGAGGGTCCGTCATCTTCTCCACCTCGCACCGGGCTTCGGTTTTCGCGCGCCGGAGGGGTAGCAGTGACCTATGGACTGGCTGAAAAATCTCCCCGTCATCGGGCCACTCGTCTCCCGGCTGATGGAGACGCACGCGTGGCGCAGTTACGAGACGCTGGTGCGGGTCCACTGGGCCCGGCTGGCCGCGGCCATCACGTTCATCAGCTTCCTCGCGCTCTTCCCGCTGATCGCGGTCGGCGCGGCGATCGGTGCCGCGCTGCTGACCGACAAGCAGCTGGACAGGATCGAGGACAAGATCGCCGAGCAGGTGCCCGGCATCTCCGACCAGCTCGGCATCGACAGCCTGGTGGCCCACGCGGGGACGGTCGGTCTGGTGGCCGGTGCGCTGCTGCTCTTCACCGGTGTCGGCTGGATCGGCTCCATGCGGGACTGCCTGCGCGCGGTCTGGGAGAGGGACGACCTGGACGAGGGCAATCCGGTTCTGCGCAAGCTCAAGGACGCCGGGGTGCTGTTCGGGCTCGGCGGCGCGGCGCTGGTGACGCTCGCGATCTCCTCGGTCGGCTCGGTGGCCGTCGGCTGGGTCGCCGACCTGCTCAACATCCCCGAGAACGGGGCGGGCGGGGTGCTGCTGCGGATCGCCGCCCTGCTGGTGGCCGTCGCCGCCGACTTCCTGATGCTGCTCTACCTGCTGACGCTGCTGCCCGGTGTCGAACCGCCGCGCCGCCGGCTGATGGTGGCCGCGCTGGTCGGCGCGGTCGGGTTCGAACTGCTCAAGCTGCTGCTCGGGAGCTATATGAGGGGCGTCGCCTCCAAGAGCATGTACGGCGCGTTCGGGGTGCCGATCGCCCTGCTGCTGTGGATCAACTTCTCGGCGAAGCTGCTGCTGTTCTGCGCCGCCTGGACGGCGACGCCGAGCAAGGAGGACGAACCGGCGGCGGACGCGGAGGAGGGCTCCACGCTCGCCGCCCGGCGCGTCACGGGCGGGAACGGCGACGCATCAGGTCCGGCAGCGGCCAGCGCCGGTTGACCAGGAACACCCCGCCGGCCAGCAGGACCAGCACGCCGCCGACGATGCCCAGCGCGATCCCGACCCCGCCGGAACTGTCGGTGGCGGCCGCCGCCCGCGCCGCCTTGTCCGCTCCCCGGCCGCCCTCGTCCGCCTTCTCCGCCTCGGCACCCTTGCCCGCGCCCTCGGTGTCCGCGCCGTCGCCGGTGACCGCGGACTTCGGCGGGACCAGCTCACCGACCGGGGTCACCTTGCCGGTCGCGGCGAACCCCCAGTCCAGGAGCCGGGCCGCCTCCTTGTACACCGCGTGAGTCTCGTCGTCGGCCGGGTGCATGACGGTGACCAGGAGGACCTTGCCGCCCCGCTCGGCGACACCGGTGAAGGTGTTGCCGGCGTGCGTGGTGTAGCCGTTCTTGACGCCGGCGATGCCCTTGTACGCGGTGACGCCGTCGGCCCCGGTGAGCAGCCGGTTGGTGTTCTGGATGCCGAAGGTCTCGCGCTTCTTGCCCTTCTTCTGCTCACCGGGGAACTGCGCGGTGGAGGTCGAGCAGTACTCCCGGAAGTCCGCGTTCTGGAGCCCGTCGCGGGCGAAGAGCGAGAGGTCGTACGCGCTGGAGACCTGCTCGGGCGCGTCGTACCCGTCGGGCGACACCACGTTCGTGTCGAGCGCCTGGAGCTCCTCCGCGCGGTCCTGCATGGCCTGGACGGTCTTCGGCACCCCGCCGTACATCGAGGACAGGACGTGCACCGCGTCGTTCCCCGAGCGCAGGAAGACCCCGAGCCACAGGTCGTGCACCGTGTAGCTGAGGTCCTCCTTGATGCCGACGAGGCTGCTGCCCTCGCCCATGCCGGCCAGGTCCTCGTCCTTCACCGTGTACTCCCGCGTCTTCGGCAGGAGCGCCGGATCACCGAGGAGCGTGTCCGCGAAGAGCATCTTCAGCGTGGACGCCGGGGGCAGCCGCCAGTGGGCGTTGTGCGCGGCGAGGACCTCGCCCGTCTCCGCGTCCGAGACCATCCACGACCGGCCCGTCAGCTCCTTGGGCAGCACCGGGGCGCCGGGCCCGAGATTGACCTGGGTGCCGGACCGCCCCAGCTGCGCGCCGCCGATCTGCGACATGGTCGCCGGGGGCTTCGGAGCGTCGTCGTCCCCGTCGGCCGCCGAGGCGGGCGTGACGACAAAAGCGGACAGCAGGGCGGCAGAGGTGACCGCCAACGCGGCCTTCTTGAGAGCTGGCACGGTCGAAAACGTACATGCAGTTGATGTGAATATATGTACTGGCGCCGTGACCCGCCGGGCGGGCCGCCGGGACGGACCACCCCGCCCGAGCCCCCCGGAACGCGGCGGCGATACTGAATCCATGAAGCTCAGCCGCCCGGTCTCCTGGTTCCTGCTCGCCTTCGGGGCGTGGTCGTGGGTCATCTGGGTCACCTTCGTGAAGAATCTCTGGAAGGACGGCAGCGGCCTCGCCTTCGACGACGCCGGTGACCCGACCGCGTACTTCTGGGTGCATCTGCTGCTCGCCATCACGTCCTTTCTTCTGGGGACGGGTGTGGGCTGGATCGGGTTCCGGGGCGTCAGGGCCCTGCGCGCCGAGAAGGCTTGAAACCACCGGTCCCGGCCGGGACCTGAATCGGGCGATACCGGGACGGACGGGGCAGGGGAGCGGGTATGCGGGTCGTGGTGGCCGTTCTGGCAGCGCTTGTGGTGCTCGCCCTGCTCGTGGCCGTGCACCGCTATGTGTGGCGCCGGCTCGTCGGTGACACGACGCGCCGGGGCAGCCCGTGGCGCAGGGCCGGCACGATCGCCGCTTACGCGCTGCCTCTGCTCAGCGCCGGCGCCCTGGTCGCCGGGCCCGCCGGGGCGCCCTTCCCGGTCCAGCGGGCGCTGGCCTGGCCCGGCTACCTCTGGCTCGCCGCGCTGCTCTATCTGACGCTCGCCCTGCTCGCCGGCGAGGCCGTACGGCCCCTGCTGCGCCGGTGGCTCGCGCGCCGGGCGGCGCCCGTACGGGAATCCGCGCCGGTACGCGAACCCGCGCCCGTCCCCGTAGCGGCGTCGGCGCCGGAGGCCGGGCCCGCGCCGGAAGCGGGACCCGCCGCGCCGCCCCTCCCCGCCCCGTCGCGGCGGCTCTTCGTGGCGCGGGCGGTCGGGGGCGCCGCCGCCGTCGCCGGGTTCGGGACCGTGGGCTACGGGGCGTACGGCGTGCTGCGCGGCCCCCGGGTGAAGCGGGTCACCGTGCCGCTCGCCCGGCTGCCCAGGTCCGCGCACGGTTTCCGCATCGCCGTCGTCAGCGATATTCACCTGGGCCCGATCCTGGGCCGCTCCCATACGCAACGGATCGTGGACGCGGTCAACCGGACCCAGCCCGATCTCATCGCGGTCGTCGGTGATCTGGTCGACGGATCGGTCGCCGATCTCGGCCCGGCCGCCGAACCGCTCGCGGGCCTCCGCGCCCGGCACGGGGCGTTCTTTGTCACCGGCAATCACGAGTACTACTCCGGCGCGGCCCAATGGGTTGATCATGTAAGGGAATTGGGCCTGCACCCACTGGAGAACGCCCGGGTGGAGACCGGCGGTTTCGATCTGGCCGGAGTCAATGACATCGCCGGCGAGAGCGAGGGGCAGGGCCCCGATTTCGCCCGCGCCCTCGGCGACCGCGACCCCGCCCGCGCGGTCGTGCTCATGGCGCACCAGCCCGTGGTCATCGACGAGGCCGTCGAGCACGGCGTGGACCTGCAGTTGTCCGGGCACACCCACGGCGGCCAGCTGTGGCCGGGCAACTACGTTGCGGAGCTGTCCAATCCGACCGTCGCCGGGCTCGAACGCTACGGCGACACCCAGCTCTACGTCACCCGGGGCGCCGGAGCGTGGGGCCCGCCCGTGCGGGTCGGCGCCCCCTCCGACATCACCGTTGTCGAGCTCGCCTCCCGGCAGGCGTAATCACCCTCGTACGCACGCGAAATGGCGAAACGGGTGACCGTCCGGGAACCCTCTGTATTCGGGGTAAGCGTCAAAGGTTTCGACTGACAAACAATTGGCTATGAGCCTCTGATCTCCCCTTCCAGATGTGAAAATCGTGTGATTTGCTTGGCGCGAACGTGCGGTGATCTGCGTATCTGAGCGCGACACCGAGGTGGGGCAGTTAAGGGAGAGCACGTCAATGCGGTCGATCCGGCTACGGATTCTCGCGATTTTCGCGGTATTGGTCATCGCAGGCGTGGTCGCCTGGCAACTGCTGCCCTCGGACGAGGGGAACTCCGATCCGGTCGTCGTCGGGACGACCGACGCGGTGACCTCGCTCGACCCGGCGGGCGCCTACGACGCCGGTTCCTGGGCGATGTACAGCAACGTCTACCAGTCCCTGATGACGTTCAAGTCCGGCGGCATCGTCCCCGAGCCGGACGCGGCCGAGAGCTGCGGCTTCATCGGCGCCAAGCTCCAGACGTACCAGTGCAAGCTCCGTGACGACCTGACGTTCTCCAACGGCGACAAGATCACCGCCGAGGACGTCAAGTACTCGTTCGACCGGATGCTGGAGATCAAGACGGACGTCGGTCCCTCGGTCCTCTTCCCCAGCCTGAAGAACGTGGTCACCGAGGGCCGGGTCATCACCTTCAACCTCTCCTCGCGGGACGCGACCTTCCCGCAGAAGATCGCCACGGGCGCCGGCTCCATCGTGGAGAAGGACGCCTACGCGGAGCACAAGCTGCGCAACGACGGCCAGGTGACCGGCTCGGGGCCGTACGTCCTGAAGTCCTACGAGGCCGGCGTGAAGGCCGAACTCGTGCCGAACTCGCGGTACAAGGGCGCGGTCACCAAGACCGGCGGCCCGATCACCGTGCGGTACTACAAGGAGTCCGACGACCTCCTCTCGGCCTGGAAGTCCGGCCAGGTCGACGTGACGCACCGTCAGCTGCCGCCGGCCACGCTCGCCGCGCTCGACCCGGGCGACAGCGACAAGCGCGTCACCGAGGCGGACAGCGCCGAGATCCGCAACCTCGTCTTCAACGTCCGCAAGGGCGCCCCGCTCGCCGACCGCAAGGTCCGCCAGGCCATCGCCTCGGTGATCGACCGCGGCCCGCTGGTGAGCAAGGTCTACCAGGGCACCGTCGAACCCCTCTACTCGCTGATCCCGCAGGGCACCATCGGGCACAGCACCCCGTTCTTCGACGCCTACCCCGCGCCGGACACCAAGCGTGCGAAGGCGCTCATGGAGGAGGCCGGCATCCAGACGCCGCTGCCCGTCCTCTTCGCCTACCGCGAGGGCGACCAGTACGTCGCGGAGACGAAGGAGATCCAGCGTCAGCTGAACGCCACCGGGCTCTTCAAGGTGACGATCAAGGCCGTCGAGTGGACCCGGTTCCAGAAGGGCTACGCGGCCGGTGAGTACGACATGTACACCGTCGGCTGGCTCCCGGACTACCCGGACCCCGACACCTTCAGCCAGCCGCTCGTCGGCCGTGACAGCAGCCTCCACAACGGCTACACCAGCAAGAAGATGGACGAACTGATCAGCGCCACGCTGCAGTACAGCGACCGCAGCCGGGCCTCCGGGGACTTCAAGGAGCTCCAGAAGCTGGTCGGCGAGGACGTACCGCTGGTGCCGCTGTGGCAGAAGAAGGACTACGTCATCGCCAAGGCGGACGTCTCCGGCTCGCAGTACCTCTCCGACGGCACGGGCGTGTGGCGCCTGTGGGAGCTCGGCTGGATCTGATCCGCGACCGGGGCGCGGGCGGCTAGGGGGTGTCTTGTCGATCAGGGTCGGGTCAGGCCATGATCGGCAAGACACCCCCTAGGACTTCACCGGTCCGGCCGCCCGCGCCGTCGTTTCCGGCAGGAACTCCTCCAGCACCTCGGCCACTTGGCGCACCAGCGGTCGCACCACCCGGAACCGGGACAGGGCCAGCGCGCGGGCGGCGATCGGCACCGTACGCGTCACCAGGCGGCGGCTGCGGGCGGCGCCGTCCGTCCGGTCGTACACCCAGAAGAGCACCAGGCCCATATGCGCGAGCCACATCAACCGTGGCAGCAGCGGGGTCAGTTCGGGGTCCGTCCGGGTGGTGGAGCCGGTCAGGCAGCGCTCGTGGATGGCGATGACCGCCTCGCGGGCGGTGACCGACTCCGGTGAGAACGGGCTGAGCGGGCTCTCCGGATCGGCCGCGTTCTTGAAGAACTGCGTGGCGAAGGGGCGGTACGGCTCCGCCACGTCCAGCCAGGTCAGCAGCACCCCGCGCAGCCGTGCACCGAGGTCCTTCTCGCCGCCCAGGACCGGCCGCACCGCCTCCGCGTGCTCGGCGGCGAGCCGGTCGTAGAAGCCCTGGACCAGGTGCTCCTTGGAGGAGAAGTAGTAGTAGGCGTTCCCGACGGAGACGCCCGCCTCCTGGGCGATGGCCCGCATGGTCGTCCGGTCGTAGCCGCGCTCCTGGAAGAGCCGGAGCGCGGTTTCGAGGATCAGCGCACGGGTCTGCTCGCTCCGGGGGGCCTTGACGGCCTTCACGTCGTTCTCTTCCTTCACCACGGCCCCGAGCGTATCCGGGCCGCGCCCGCTATCCCGCCGCGGGAGTCGTCCCGGCCGGCGCCCCGGCCTCCCGCGCCGCGCCACCGGCGTCCGGCACCCCGAAGCGCCGTACGCCCGGCACCAGGGCGGTGCCCGCGCAGGCCGCACCGGCGAGCAGCCCGGCCACGGCGAGCGGGGTCTCCGTGTTCCAGGCGGAGGCGGCGAGCGGGGCGAGGGTGTAGCCCAGCGGCATCGCGGCCAGCGAGAGCAGCCAGTCGTACGAGGTCACCCTGGCCAGGACCTGCGGCGGCACCGCGGACTGGACGGCCGTCTCCCAGACCGGGTTGAGGAAGCCGAGACCGGCCATGGCGATCCCGTACGCGGTGAGCGAGACGGGCACCGGGGCGTGCGCGGCCAGCAGGCAGAGCGGCAGCACGTACAGCGCGCCGGCGAGATTGGCGGCCAGGACCGCCCGGCGGGGCCGGAGCCGGCCGGCCACCAGCGAGCCGAGGAGCAGGCCCACCGCACCGGTCTGGAGGAGCAGGACCCAGCTCCCCTTGCCGCCGGGGCCGTTGACGAAGAGGGCCGGGCCGAGCGTGGTCAGCACGGCCGCCGCCCCGTTCCAGGCGGCGTGCGCGATCAGGCTCGTCCAGTACCAGTCGCGGCCGCGGACCTCGGCCCAGCCGTTCTTGAGGTCGCCGAGCAACGAGCGCCGGGGGATGGGCACATGGCGGACCCGGATCACGTACAGCAGGGCGGCGCTCACCGCGAAGCTGGCACCGTCCAGCACGAAGGCCCAGCCCGGTCCGGCGGTGAGGATCAGGGCCCCGGCGACGGCGGGCCCGCCGAGCCGCGCGGTCCCGGAGGCCACCGCCATCAGCGAGTTGGCGCGCAGCAGCCCCGGCTCGTCCACGGTGCCCCGGACCAGCGGGGCGGAGGTCGGCATCGCGAAGGCGCCGGCGGCGCCCCCGACCGCCTCGGCGAGCGCGATCTGCCAGAGGGCCGGGGTGCCCGAGAGCAGTTCGGTGCCGACGAAGAGCTGGGTCGCGCACCGCACGAGGTCGGTGGTCAGGGCCACCGTACGGGCGTTGAAGCGGTCGCCCACGACACCGCCCAGCGGGAGCAGCAGCAGCTTGGGCACCATCGCGCAGCCCAGCACCAGGGCAAGGGCGCCGGTCGAGCCGGTGGCCAGATAGACGGCGAGGGTGAGCGCGGCGGGGATCGCGGAGTCGCCCAGCATCGACAGCGAGCGGCCGATGAAGAGCAGCCGGAACGAGCGTGTCCTCAAGGGATGCGCCGTGGGCGGCGCAGGGGTGACCATGCGCCGCAATCTATTTCGGTACCGAAGTATCCGTCAACGAGAATTACGCTTCCGAAGGACTCCGTCCGCCGGGGCGTCCGCGTAGGCTGAGCGCCATGGAGCGACGCGACTGGACCGACGGGCACGTGGAGCGGTGGAGACCCGTGCTTCCCGAGCTGGACGCGGACGTCGAGGGCGCGGTGACCCGGATGAAGAAGCTCTCCGTCCACCTGCGCCGGGTGCGCGAGCAGTCCCTCGTCGACTTCGACCTGGACCGGCAGGAGTTCGACACCCTGCACAAGCTGGCCGGGCGCGGCGGCACGGCGGCCCCGTCCGAACTGGCCGCCGACCTCGACCTCGCCCCCGCGTCCGTCACCGGCCGGCTGGACGCCGTCGAGCGCCGCGGCTTCGTCCGCCGCACCCCGTCCACCACGGACCGGCGCCGCGTCGACGTGGTGCTGACGGACGAGGGCCGGTCCACCTGGCGCGGCGCGATGGCCTTCCTCGGGCACGAGGAGGAACGGCTGCTCGGCGTCCTGGACGCGGACGAGCGGGCACTGCTCAACGACATGCTGCGGCGCATCATGGTGGTCGCGGAGGACCGCGGCGGGGCGGCCTGGGACTGAGCCCGTCACAGAGCGGACCGGCCGCGTCCTCCCCGCCCCGCGCCGCGGGGTGTCCGCCCTCAGACGCTCATCGAGCGGGCGGTGTTGACCTGGGACATCACCATCGCGAAGGTCTCCGGGTGGGTGGCCGGGATCATCGTGGAGTGGTGGCGGCCGCCGCTGGTCACCGTCACCTGGACGAAGCCGGTCGTCTGCTTCTGCTTCATCAGCAGGAAGAGCAGGCCGATCAGGCAGGCCAGGGCGAAGATGATCGCCAGCACGATGGCCACCGGCGGGATCTTCTCCTCGGTGCGCGACATGTCCGTCGCCGTCCACACCGCGCCCTTGAGGGGCATCGTCCCGGAGGGCGTCACGATCGAGTCGCTCATCACCGTGATGTCCCCGATGGACAGCACCGGCGTCCCGCCGCCCGCCGGAGCCGCGCCCGGATACCCGTACCCCTGGGGCTGCTGCGACGGATACCCGTAGCCCGGCGGCTGCGAGGGCGGGCCGGAGAGCGGCTGCGGGTAGCCGTAGACCGGGTTGCCGGCCGCCGGATAGCCGTAGCCCTGGCCGTTCGGCGCGCCGGGAGGGGTCCCGGGCTGCTGGGAAGGTCCCCACTTGTATGAGTCGTCCGCGTACGGATTCGGATCGCTCAACGTGCCCCCGCTCTCGCTCCCCCGCGCATCCCCGTGCGGCGGTGGGTGAACCGACCACCGGTTCCGCACGACCGTACCGTCCGGGCCGCCCCGGCGCAGCAAGAGGCCCGGACCCCCGAGGGGGTCCGGGCCTCTTCACGGGCGCGCGGGGATCAGAAGCGACGCGTGATCAGCGCGCGCTTGACCTCCTGGATCGCCTTGGTGACCTCGATGCCACGCGGGCAGGCGTCCGTGCAGTTGAACGTGGTGCGGCAACGCCACACACCGTCACGGTCGTTGAGGATCTCCAGGCGCTGCTCGCCGCCCTCGTCGCGCGAGTCGAAGATGAAGCGGTGCGCGTTGACGATCGCCGCCGGGCCGAAGTACTGGCCGTCGTTCCAGAACACCGGGCACGAGGACGTGCAGGCGGCGCACAGGATGCACTTGGTGGTGTCGTCGAAGCGCTCGCGGTCCTCGGGGGACTGCAGACGCTCGCGGGTCGGCTCGTTCCCCTTGGTGATGAGGAAGGGCATGACGTCGCGGTACGCCTGGAAGAACGGGTCCATGTCGACCACGAGGTCCTTGAGGACCGTGAGGCCCTTGATGGCCTCGATCGTGATCGGCTTCTCCGGGCTCAGGTCCTTGATCAGCGTCTTGCAGGCGAGCCTGTTCTTGCCGTTGATCCGCATGGCGTCCGAACCGCAGATGCCGTGCGCGCAGGACCGGCGGAACGTGAGCGTCCCGTCCTGGTTCCACTTGATCTTGTGAAGGGCGTCGAGCACACGCTCCTTCGGGTCGATCTCGATCTGGAAGTCCTGCCACTGGGCCTCGTCGGAGACCTCGGGGTTGAACCGCCGGATGCGGAACGTGGCCGTGATGTACGGCGAGTCGGCGAAGCCGGCCTCGGGCTCGGGCGCCTTGTCGGCCTTGTCCAGGGTGGGTGTAGCCATCAGTACTTACGCTCCATCGGCTGGTAGCGGGTCTGGACGACCGGCTTGTAGTCCAGCCGGATCGACTCGGTGCCGTCCTCGGCGACCTCGCGGTACGCCATGGTGTGGCGCATGAAGTTGACGTCGTCGCGGTTGGGGTAGTCCTCGCGGTAGTGACCGCCGCGGGACTCCTTGCGCGCCAGCGCCGACGTCGCCATGACCTCGGCGAGGTCGAGCAGGTTGCCCAGCTCGATGGCCTCCAGCAGGTCCGTGTTGAACCGCTTGCCCTTGTCCTGGATGGACACGTCCAGGTAGCGCTTGCGCAGCTCCGCGATCGTGTCGACCGCGGTCTTGATCGTCTGCTCGGTGCGGAACACCATCACATTGGCGTCCATGCACTCCTGGAGCTCCTGGCGGATCGTCGCGACCCGCTCGGTGCCCGTGGAGTTGCGCAGCCGCTCGACCTGGTCGACCACCTGCTGCGCCGGGTTCTCGGGAAGCTCGACGAAGTCGCTCTTCGCGGAGTATTCGGCGGCGGCGATGCCCGCGCGGCGTCCGAAGACGTTGATGTCGAGCAGCGAGTTGGTGCCGAGGCGGTTGGCGCCGTGCACCGACACGCAGGCGACCTCGCCGGCGGCGTACAGGCCCGGGACGACGGTGGTGTTGTCGGCCAGCACCTCGCCCTCGACGTTGGTCGGGATGCCGCCCATGGCGTAGTGCGCGGTCGGCTGGATCGGGATCGGGTCCGTGTAGGGCTCGATGCCGAGGTACGTACGCGCGAACTCGGTGATGTCCGGGAGCTTGGCGTCCAGCTGCTCCGGCGGGAGGTGCGTCAGGTCGAGATAGACGTGGTCGCCCTCGGGACCGCAGCCGCGGCCCTCGCGGATCTCCGTGTAGATGGAGCGCGAGACGACGTCACGGGAGGCGAGGTCCTTCATGACGGGCGCGTACTTCTCCATGAAGCGCTCGCCGTCCTTGTTGCGGAGGATGCCGCCCTCACCGCGGGCGCCCTCCGTCAGCAGGATGCCCATGCGCCAGATGCCCGTCGGGTGGAACTGGAAGAACTCCATGTCCTCCAGCGGCAGACCCCGGCGGTAGCAGGCGGCCTGGCCGTCACCGGTCAGGGTGTGCGCGTTCGACGTCACCTTGAAGAACTTGCCGGTGCCGCCGGAGGCGTAGATGACCGCCTTCGCCTTGAAGACGTGGATCTCGCCGGTGGCCAGCTCGTACGCGACGACGCCGGCGGACTTCTTGACGCCGTCCTCATCGACGACCAGCTGGTCCAGGACGTAGAACTCGTTGAAGAACTCCACGCCCTCCTTGACGCAGTTCTGGTACAGCGTCTGGAGGATCATGTGGCCGGTGCGGTCGCCCGAGTAGCAGGCGCGGCGGACCGGGGCCTCGCCGTGGTTGCGGGAGTGACCGCCGAAGCGGCGCTGGTCGATCCGGCCCTCGGGAGTGCGGCCGAACGGCAGGCCCATCTTCTCCAGGTCGAGAACGGCGTCGATGGCCTCCTTCGCCAGGATCTCGGCGGCGTCCTGGTCGACCAGGTAGTCACCGCCCTTGATCGTGTCGAAGGTGTGCCACTCCCAGTTGTCCTCCTCCACGTTGGCCAGCGCGGCGGCCATGCCGCCCTGCGCGGCGCCCGTGTGGGAGCGGGTGGGGTAGAGCTTGGTCAGCACGGCGGTGCGGCTGCGCTTGGTCGACTCGATGGCCGCGCGCATGCCGGCGCCGCCGGCGCCGACGATGACGGTGTCGTACGTGTGGATCTGCATGGTCTACCTCTGGTCTTCGGGCCCGGCGCCTAGCGGATGTTCGGGTCGAAGGTGAAGATCACCAGCGTGCCCAGCAGGACGGTGAACACCGTGGCGGTGTACAGCAGCATCTTCAGCCAGAAGCGGGTGTTGTCCCGTTCGGCGTAGTCGTTGATGACCGTACGCAGACCGTTGGCGCCGTGCAGCATGGCGAGCCACAGCATCGCCAGGTCCCAGACCTGCCAGAACGGCGAGGCCCAGCGGCCCGCCACGAAGGCGAAGCCGATCTTGGAGACGCCGCCGTCCAGCACCAGCTGGATCAGCAGGTGGCCGATGACCAGGACGACCAGCACGATGCCCGACAGGCGCATGAAGAGCCAGGCGTACATCTCGAAGTTGGTGCGCGAGCCCTTGGGGGTCTTGCCGGTCCGCTTGCGCGGCGGCTCGATGACGGGGGCCGGGTTGTCGACGTCGTACAGGCTCACGCCTTCGACTGCGCCGATCGCGGAAGTCTCGGTGGACATGGGCCTCAGCTCCCGAAGAGTTCGCGTACGGCGTGGCCGAGCACGGGGTACAGGGCACCCAGCATCAGCACGATCCAGATGCCCAGCACGACCCAGAGCATCTGCTTCTGAACGCGCGGGCCCTTGGCCCAGAAGTCCACGGCGACGATGCGCAGACCGTTCAGCGCGTGGAAGAGAATCGCGGCCACCAGGCCGTATTCCAGCAGCGCGACGATCGGCGTCTTGTACGTGGACACGACGTCGTCGTACGCCTCGGGGGAGACGCGGACGAGGGCGGTGTCCAGGACATGCACGAACAGGAAGAAGAAAATGAGGACACCGGTGACTCGATGAGCCACCCAGGACCACATGCCTTCCCGGCCGCGGTACAGCGTTCCAGCCGGCACGGAAGAACCCTCCGGGAGCGGGGATTGGGGTCGGCCGGCTTGACTGTCGGTCTGACCCGGCCGGGTACGGTCCACCGGCCCCGGCCATCGTAGCGACGGATTGTCGGTTCGATCGCGCGGGGCCCTCCGGTGTGATCAAAGTGGCAACGAAACAGGCACGGACGGGCTATGGACAGCCCGCCGTGACCCTGCTCGGCCCCTCCGCGCCGGGGAATCCGGGCTGCGCGGCCCGCCCCGAACCCGTTATCGACTCGATACCAACGCGGCCAGGCGGCCCCGGGCGAGTCGCCGCATCTCGTCCGCCGTGACCGCCCGCTCCCGGTCCTCCTCGTGCGCGAGCCGGGCCCGGATGCCGGCCAGGACCTGGTCGGGGTGCTCGGCGGGCGGATAGCCGTCCAGGCAGATCACGAAGACATGGCCGAACTTGCGTTCGTACTCGGCGTGGGCGGCGGCCAGCGCGAGATGGGCGGAGCGCGGCGCGTCCGCCCGCAGCCCCGGGGACACCTCGGCCGCCAGCGCCTCGGCGTGATCGGCGGGGGCGAGGTCGTAGGCCGCCTCGTCGGCCGCGGCGAGCAGCGCCTCCGCGTCCGGGTAGGGGCGGTGGGCGGCGAGCCGCCGCGCCCAGGCCGCGCTGCCGAAGCAGCCGAGCAGGGCCGCCTCGGCCTCGGGGGCGGGTGCGCCGTTGAACCGGGGCAGGTCCCAGGCGTGCGCGGCGGACCGGGCGGGGGTGCCGCCGCGGTGCTGCACGGGCACGGCGGTGCGCCGGGCGGGCCGGGGCGGCCGCTCGGGGAGGCCGGCGTGGGACTCGCTGGACCTGGACAGCGTGGGCTCCCGAAATGGAGAGACTGAAGGGACTGAGGGGGCTCAACGCTAGCGAGGAGGGGATAAGGGCGGGCGAAGGATGCGCGAATTTCACCCGGACGGGAGAGTTTCGCGATGCCTGGCGAGCGGATGTGTGAGGAGAATGCCCGGTTACCTCCCTACATCTGCACCGTTTTCTCGCAGTTCTGCTCCCTTGTGTTCCCTTGTGCTCCCTTTCTTCCCCCCTTCCCCCGAACCGGAGGTTTCTGACAGATGGCACCCTCACGCGGCGCCCTCCTGGCCGTGACGGCGGCGGCCGCGGCGAGCGTCGCCCTCGTCGGCTGCGACGGCTCCGGAACCGAGCACGGCAACGGCCCCGAGACGTCCCGTGCGGCCTCGTCCCCGTCCCCCACCCCGTCCCCGACCCGCAGTTACCCGCTCTCCAGGACGCCTCGCACCATCCCCGCCGTACGCGAGCACACCCCCGCCCACGGGCCCGGCTGGAAACCCGGCAAGGACAGCGGGGTCGTCCTCGCGAAGGGCAGCGGCAAGCTGGCCGACGAGGGGAAGCTGCTGGCCGGGGAGCTGAAGATCCACTACCGGGGCGAGGTGTCCGCCCGCGCCGGTGACGTGGAGCTGGCGCTCACCCCGAAGGCGTCCGGCGGGCCGGAGTCGTACACCCTGCGCACCGCCGACGGGCGGGTGCGGGTCAGCGGCCCCGGTGAGGCCGGCGTCTTCTACGGCACCCGCACCCTCAAGCAGTCCGTGCGCGCCGACGGCTCGATGCCCGAGGGCGAGGTGCGCGACCGGCCGGACAAGCCGCAGCGCGGCCTCAACCTCGACATCGCCCGCAAGCACTACACCGCGTCCTGGATCGAGGACCGGATGCACGAGATGGCCGACCTGAAGCTCAACCAGCTCGGCCTGCACTTCTCGGACGACCAGGCGTTCCGCATCGAGTCCGACACGCACCCCGAGGTGGTCTCGCCGGACCACCTGACCAAGAAGCAGGTCCGGCACATCGTGGACCTGGCCGGCCGGCTGCACATCCAGGTCGTTCCGGAGATCGACTCGCCGGGCCACCTCGGCGCGGTGCTGCGCGCCCACCCCGACCTCCAGCTGCACAACGTCTCCGGCGTCGCCTCGACCGGATCGCTCGACATCTCCAAGCCGGGCGCGGCCAAGCTGATCGACGAGCTGCTCGGCGAGTACGCGGAGCTGTTCGGCGGCGAGTACTGGCACCTGGGCGGCGACGAGTACCGGGCGCTGATGGCGAGCAACCCGGCCGCGTCCTACCCGCAGCTCCAGCGCGCGGCCGTCGCGAAGTACGGCTCCGGGGCCGGCATCTCCGACCTCGCCACCGGCTGGCTCAACGACCGGGCGGAGGTGATCCGCAAGCACGGCATGCGGCCGAAGGCGTGGAACGACGGCCAGTTCCGCGACAGCAAGGTGCGCGCCGACAAGGACATCGAGGTCGAGTACTGGACGGGCAAGGAGTACGGGGCCCGGTCGCCGGAGGAGTATCTGCGCGAGGGCCGCAAGGTCCTCAACCTCAACGACGAGTTCATGTACTACGTGCTCGGCCAGCCCAACGCCTTCGTCTACCCGACCGGCAAGCGGATCTACGAACAGTGGACCCCGCTCGTGCTGCGCGGCACCACCCCGGTCCCGGCCCGCTACTCGGACCAGATCCTCGGCGGCCGGTTCGCCGTCTGGGGCGACTTCCCGAACGCCCAGACCGCCGAGCAGGTCGCGGCCGGCATCCGGATGCCGCTGCGGGCGACGGCCCAGAAGCTGTGGGTCCCGGGCAAGCCGAAGCTGAGCTACGCGGAGTTCCAGTCGCTGGCGAAGGAGATCGACGCGGGCTGAGTCACTGGAAACGCCTCTGACCATGGACAATGCGGCCGCCGGGCATTACGTTCCGGTGGCCGCGTCGTCCGGGGAGGGACGCGCGCGCTTCTCGCGTCGACGTCCGAATCCTGGGGGGTTCCGTTTCCATGCTCTGTTCACTCTGCGGTACGAGACCGGTCGACTCGGCCGATGCGCGGTGCGCCGTGTGCGCCGGAGCGGCGGACGCCGCTCCGGCGGACTTTGGCCGGGGCCGGGCCCGGGCCGGCAGCACCGGTGTGACGCCGAACGGGCCCCGGCTCGACCAGCTGCGCTCGCCGGTGGGCCTCGCCAAGGCGGTGTGCGTCCTGCTCGGTGCCGTGGCCGTCGCGGACGTGCTGTCGATCGCCGCCGGTGTCCACAGCCGCATGCTGCTCGCGGAGGGGCTGGACGACGGCTTCCTCTCGGTGAGCGACGACGAGTTGACCCTCGCCGACAACCTGACCGGGGCCGCGGCGTCCCTCCAGGCGTTCACCCTCCTGGCGACGGGCATCGTCTTCCTGGTGTGGTTCCGCCGGGTCCGGCGCAACGCGGAGGTGTTCGACGCCTACGCCCACTCGATGCGGCCCGGCTGGGCGATCGGCGCCTGGTTCGTCCCCATCGGCAACCTGTGGCTGCCGTTCCGGGTGGCGAGCGGCATCTGGACGGCGAGCGCACCCATCGGCACCCCCGGCGGCCGGCCCGCCGCGCCGCGCGGCACGCTGAACGCGTGGTGGGCGGTGCTGGTCGTGGACCAGATCGTGAGCCGGGGTGCCGGCCGCTACTACGCCCGCGCGGAGAGCGGCGACGCGATGGTGCGCGGGCTCGACATGCTCGCGGTCGGTGACGCGCTGGACATCGGCGCGGCGGTCCTGGCGATCCTGTTCGTCCGCAGGCTGACGGCGATGCAGTCCCGGCGCGCGGACCTCGGCCCGGTCCCTGCGGTGCCGCACCCGCTCCAGACGGGCTGAGGGGGACACGGGATGTTCCGGAGAGGGCGGCGGTAATCGGCCATCGACAGTGACGCTTTTCGGCCATTCGGCGCTGAATGCGATAACAGGAAGCGCTGCGCCCCCCTGTGTCCCGGCATGGGGCACATACGGGAGGGCTGACAGGAGACGCCGATGAGCCTGCTCGACCTGATCGCCGCCGCCGACGAACGCGGGCTCGCCGCCGCAGCGGTCGCCTGCCTCGAACGCTGTCTGCCCCAGCCCGCCCGGGGCCCCGCCCCCGACCCCCTGCGCCCGCTCTGGGCCGCCTGCGCCGAGCCCCGCCTCTGGGCCGCCCGCCTCGCCGAGGCCCGCACCGCGCTGGATTCCCTCGCGGACCCCGGCACCCCGGCCACCGCCCTCGCGGACCCCGGCGCATCCGCCGCCCGCGTCCGGGACCTGCTCGCCGCCGCCCCGACCGAGCGGGCGGGCGAGGCGCTGCGCGGCTGGGCGGACGCCTGCTCGGTGCTGGCCCTGGAGGTCCACCTCGGCCACGACACGACCGCCCCTGCCGCCCCGGACCCGGTGGCGCGCTGCCGGGCGGGCGACCCCTCGGGCGCGGGCCCCCTGCTCGCGGGCGAGGCGGCCCGCCAGACGGCGATCCTGGAGATGCTGGCGGCCATGGACGAGGACGCCCCGGCCACGGCGGGGCTGCGCCAGATCCGCGACGTCTCCACGGAGGGCCGCCGGATACTCGGCGCGGCGGCCCGGCGGGGGCGGGTGCGGTCCTGAGCGCCTGACGACAGGGCGTACGTCGCGTCCGTGACCGGGGCGGCAGGACGTCCCCGGCGCCCTCGACCAGCCGCCGCGTGGCGGGGAGAACGAGGACGACCGGGGCCGCCACCCCCCACAGGAGAGGCCCCGGTCGTCTTCCGCGGGGTCGCAGGACGACCCCGTACTCATCTCTGCGCCGTGGGTGCGTTTTCTGTCACACCGGGGCGGGCGATGGAATGTTGCGGGTTGTACAAGTCATGGACGCGGTGCACGCCAAGGACGTAGCGTGCTGAGTCGCGCAGGGTGGCGCGGCAGTGGTGACCAGCTGCGATTCGGACAGCAGGGCAGGGTTGAGGGAGTGCTGGGGGACGACGCGGGGCTTACTGCCGCGGTGCTCGCGGCACAGCGCGGGGACGAGGACGCCTTCCGTACTGTGTACCGCGCTGTGCAGCCGCGGCTGCTTGGCTACATACGGACACTGGTGGGGGAGCCCGACGCCGAGGACGTGGCGTCCGAGTCGTGGCTTCAGATAGCCCGTGACCTCGACCGTTTCAGCGGGGACGCCGACCGCTTCCGGGGCTGGGCCGCGCGGATAGCCCGCAACCGCGCGCTGGACCATCTCCGGATGCGCGGCAGGCGCCCGGCCATCGGCGGCGACGAGACGGAGCTCTCCGACAAGCCGGCGGTCTCCGACACCGCCGACGAGGCGATCGAGTCCCTGGCGACCGGGCGCACCATGTCGCTCATCGCCCAGCTGCCGCAGGACCAGGCCGAGGCGGTGGTGCTCCGGGTGGTGGTCGGCCTCGACGCGAAGAGCGCCGCGCAGACGCTCGGCAAGCGGCCCGGCGCGGTCCGCACCGCCGCCCACCGCGGGCTGAAGCGGCTCGCCGAACTGCTCGGGGCGGACGCGGCCGGGACCGCGGCCCAGCGCCCGGGCGGCGGCGACGGAAGGACGGGCCCCGGCGCGGACCAGATCCCCGGCCACCCCGGCCCCGTGGACGGCGGTCGCCGTTACGAGGGCGAGCCGGAGGGCCCCGAGGCGCCCTCGGCGGCCTTCCGGGAGAATGCGGGGGACGCGCCGGAACGGACCGGTGAGCTCGGCGCCGTACCCGTACAACGCCCCCCGCGCACCGGCCTGGTGGCTCCCGCCGGTGTGACGCATTCGCGTCTGTGGACGCAGAAGGACATGTGATGGCCGACGAGCAGTACGCATGGCTTGACAAGGAAGCGGCGGAGAAATTGCTCCGCGGCGAACCGGTCGACCCTGCCGAAGGCCGTCCCCGCCAGGACGCCGAACGCCTGGCCGCCGCCCTCGACGCCGTCGCCCGCACCGCCCGCCCCGCCGCCGGTGAACTCCCCGGCGAGGCCGCCGCGCTCGCCGCCTTCCGTGTCGCCCCCCGCCGCGCCCGTACCGCCGGGGCCGCGACCGTGCACGGCGACGACACCGATACGACGGTGCTCCCCCCGGTCCGCATAGGCAGGGCGGCCGGCCCCGAGCGCGATGGGCGCCCGTTCCGCTGGAGCAGGCCCCTGCGCTTCGGGCTCGCCGCCTCGCTGGCCTGCTGTGCCATAGGAGGGGTGGCCGTGGCCGCCGGGTCCGGGATGCTGCCCGGGCCCTTCAGCCGGCACACCCCCTCACCGGCGACCTCGGTCTCGGCCGCCGAGTCCCCCGAGGAACTGGGCACCGACGTCCTCCCCGACGACGAGACCTCCGCGCCCCCGCGGCCCGGCACCCCGACCCCGGACGCCCCGCCCCCCGGCGGCCGCACCGGCGCCGGCCCCGACTCCGGCGACCAGGACACCGCGCGCCCCGGCGGCGGCGCGTCCCACGACGACCCGGGCGGCAAGGACGACGGGACCGGCACCGACCGGACGGGCGGCAGCCGCACCGGCGGCGGGACGGACCCCGGCGACGGCGGCTCCGACGACGACGGCGGGAGCGAGGACCCCTCGAAGGGGAACGGCCACTCCGGCGACGACTCCTCCGGCTCCTGGTACGCCAAGACCCTCCAGGCGTGCCGCGACTACCGCGACGGCACGCTCGACGCCGACCGCCGCACCCGCCTCGAAGCCCTGGCCAAGGGCGCCCGCAACCTGGACCGGTTCTGCGACCGGCTGCTCGCCGCCGAGGACGGCAAGCACGGCAGCGGCGCGGGCGACGCCGAGCAGGGCGGCGACGCCTCCGCGCCGCTCCCCGCCATCCGGTTCACCGAGTCGCCCGCCCCTTCGACGGCGGGCATCGCGCCGGACCCGGAGCCGACGGAATCCGCCACGGAGGACCCCCGGCCGGCCGCCTCCGTGCGGGCCCGCTGACCCTTGCTACCGGCCGGTGTGACGTTTTCCGGCCCGCCGACGCTGTACGGAATGAGCCGACTGGTCATCGGCAGCGCCCGAGCCGGGGTTCCCCCCGTACCTGCGGCTCGGCGCACATGGCGCGGGCGGGACACGTTCCCCCGGTCCCGTCCGCGCCCCTCATCCCCCGCGCCTCACTCGTGGACGACGTTGTCTCACTTGTAGACGACGACCTTGTCGCCGTTGCGGACGGCGGCGAAGAGGGCCGCGATCTTCCCCTCGTCCCGGACGTTCACACACCCGTGCGAGGCACCGTTGTAGCCGCGGGCCGCGAAGTCCGAGGAGTAGTGCACCGCCTGGCCGCCGCTGAAGAACATCGCGTACGGCATGGCCGTGTGGTAGATCGTGGACACGTGGTGGCGCGACTTCCAGTACACGGAGAACGTGCCCTCGCGGGTCGGTGTGTACTGCGAGCCGAACCGCACGTCCATGGACGAGACGACCTTGCCGTCGATCATCCAGGACAGCGTGCGGCTGTTCTTGCTGATGCAGATGACCCGCCCCGTCAGACACCGCTTGTCCGGCTTGGCGACCGGCCGGGTGGTCGGCGGATTCAGCTCGGCCGCCGTCGGCTCATGCGTCATGCCGAGCAGCTTCTGCCAGGTGACGGTGTCCGTCCTGCCGGTCCGCGCCAGGCCGCGCTTGCCCTGGAAGGACTGCACGGCGGCCACGGTGACGGTTCCGTAGTAGCCCGTGGGGCTGCGGTTGAAATGCCCGATCTGCCGTAGCCGTGCCTGGAGTTCGCGCACCTGCTTGCCCTCGGACCCGCTCGCCATGAGCACCTTGCCCTGCGGATCGGCGGCCGGCGTGGTGCTGCTCGCGCCCGGCTCCGGCGATGCCGTGACGGGCTCCTTCGGCTTCGCGCTCCGCGTCGGGCTCGCGGAGCCGCCCGGCTTCGCGTCGTCGGTGGGGGAGCTGCTGCCCGCCGGTGCCGAGGGCGCGGCCGAGGAACCGGACGCGGGCTGCTCCTTGCAGCCGGCGGTCACCCCGGCCATCGCCACCACGGCCACGACGGCGGCCCCTCGGAGCGCGTAACCGCGCCCGGTCCTGCGCGTGCGTATCATCCCAGCCCCTTACGTCCTCGGTCCCGGCATCGCCGGCCCCTTGAACCCGCGTATCCCATGGGACGGGTTCCCGCTCCACCCGGTTGCCGAATCCTGTCTCTCTCTTCTCGTCGCGCATCTGTGACGGAGAACGCACTCCTTCATGCCGCTCGCCCCGGAATACCCGCTTCCGCACGGTCGTGGCCGCGTGCGAGACTCCGTTCCATGCTGGGTGTCACCGACCTTCCGACCTATCTCGCCGGCCTCGTGCTGATCGTTCTGCTGCCGGGCCCGAATTCGCTGTACGTGCTCTCCGTCGCCGCGCGGCGCGGGGTGCGGACGGGGTACGTGGCGGCGGCCGGGGTGTGGACCGGGGACACCGTGCTGATGACGCTGTCCGCGCTGGGCGCCTCCTCGCTGCTGCAGACGACGCCCGTGCTGTTCGCGATCGTCAAGTACGCGGGCGCCGGCTATCTGACCTGGATGGCGATCGGGATGCTGCGCGCCGCCGTGTCGATGTGGCGCGAGCGGCACCGGCGGGTCGCGGAGATCACGGACGAGGAGCGGGCCGAGGCGCAGGCGCCGGGGTCCATGGAGCGGCCGTACCGGCGGGCGCTGGTGGTCAGCCTGTTCAACCCGAAGGCGATCCTCTTCCTGATCTCGTTCTTCGTGCAGTTCGTGGACCCCGGATACGCCTACCCCGCCCTCTCGTTCCTGGTCCTGGGCACCCTGCTCCAGCTCGCCAGCTTCCTGTACCTGTCGGCGCTGATCTTCGGCGGCACCCGGCTGTCCGCCGCCTTCCGCAGGCGCCGGCGGCTCTCGGCCGGGGCCACCTCGGCGGCCGGGGTGCTGTTCCTCGGCTTCGCCGCGAAGCTGTCGCTCAGCAGCGTCTGACCGGCCCGGGGCCCGGGAGCGTACGCCTCACCCCGCCCGCAGATACGCCGACGTCGCCACACGCCCCAGCAGCCGCAGCCGCGAGGCCCCGTCCGCCAGATGCTTGTCCAGGGCCTCCTGGACGCCCGGCCACGCCGCGTCCCCGTAGTCGTCGAGGACCACGATTCCGCCGGGGGCCACGATCCCCTCGACCCACTCCAGGTCGGCGGCCACCCCCGCCATGGAGTGGTCGCCGTCCACCACGATCACCCCGTACTCCCGGTCGCCCGCCTCCGCCCGCACCTCCGGGGCGCTGGAGAAGCCCCGCACGATCCGGGGGTGGTGCGTCGTGCCGCCCCCGGTCAGCGCCAGGTTGGCCCGCACCACGTCCTCGCGGACCGGAGTGCCCGTGGGGTCGGCGGGCTGCGCGGTGCCCGGCTGGAGCTGCGAACCGGCCAACGGGTCGACGATCGTCAGCTCCGGCTCCACCCCCGCCCGGTGCGTCATCCGGGTCAGCGCGGCGGCGAACAGCCCGTACAGCGTGCCGATCTCCAGGATGCGCCCGTTCGGCGGGGCCAGCAGCGGTACGGTCGCCAGCTTGCCGCACACATTGGACGTCGAGCCCGCCAGACGCCCGACGCCCAGCGCCTCCAGGGCGACCACCGTGCGGTACGCGGACACCACACCGCGCCGCGCCGCCGCGTCGTTCCCGGCCAGCGCCCCCACCTCGCGGACCAGCCGGTCCACCTCGTGGGCCGGGGGCAGGCGGTGCGCGCCGCGCCCGGTCCCGTCGAGCAGCAGCTCCACGGCATACCGGCCGCGCCGCTCCTCCTCGTACTGCCTCCGCAGGGTGGCGAGTTCGCCGCGCAACGGTCCGGCGGCGCGCTCCACGCGCTGCTGGATGCGGCGGTCGACCAGGGCGGCGGCGGGGCGCAGGGCGCGCCGTGCGAGGCGGTTGTTCAGAAGGGAGGCCATGGCTGGGAACGTACGCGCGCGCGCCGGGCCGCTCCCACCACGCGGAGATGAAGTCTCGGTGTCGTCGCGGGTGTCCGGGTTTACGGTGCCGCCCGGCGCCGCCGCCCGGCCACCCCCACCGCCACCAGCCCCAGCAGCGCCGCGCCCCCCGCGAGGCTCCCCGCCCTCAGCCCCGGCGGCCGGTACGTGCAGTCGAGCACCGGCCAGTCGCCGCTCACCGGGGCCGCGACCAGCCCGAGGTACGAGTCCGCCGGGCGGCCCTGGCAGCTCCACCCGGCGATCCGGGGCGCGGCGAGCACCGCCAGGCCCCGTGTCCCGGCGGGGAGTTCGGCACGCACCCCGCTCCCGGTCACCGTCACCCGCGCCGCCCCCGTCCGCTTCAGCCGGGCCACCGCGGCGGCCAGCCGGTCCCGGTCCAGGCAGCCGACGGCCTCGTGCGGGACGGTCCCCGGCCGGGCCACCCGCAACGCCACGTCGAGCGCCCCGCCGCCGTCGCCCAGCTTCCGCAGCTCGGCCCGGCGGCCCGGCAACTCGCCCCGGAAGTCCGCCCCTTCGGACGACCCGAGCCGCGCGCGGCCGAACAGGTCCGGCGCCCACAGATACACCTCGCTGCCCGCCGGACAGGCGGCCCGGAGGGTGTACGAGCCGGGCCGCACCGCGTAGTCGTACGCGCCCGCGTCCGCCGCGCTGCTCCCGTCCACCGCGCGCAGGGCGGTCTCCGGCACCGTATAGACGGACGAGCCGAGCAGCTTCTCCTGATTGCGGAACGGTGAACGCCCGTAATGGGACCGCTCGTTGGCGGGCCGTACGGTCACCAGCGGCGGCACGTCCTCGTGGGTCACCGCGACCGGGCGGTCGTCCGGGCGGTTCCAGCCCTGGTGCGGGTCGCGCGGCATGTGCACCCGGGCGCCCACGGAGAACACCGCGTCCGTCACCGGGCTGTCCAGGTCGTGCAGGGCGCGGCCGTTGGACGTCCAGCCGGCGCCCAGGGCCAGGAAGGTGCGGGTCAGCACGTCCGGGGTGTGGCTGCTGTAGTACGCCCCGCCCTGGCCGCCGGTCAGCAGCGGATCGTTCGCCGTGCTCTGCTCCAGGCCCGGATCGGTCCGGTAGCGCGGCCAGCCGTCCGCCTCGGCGACCGCCGCCGCCTGGAGGCGCTGGCGCTCGCCCCAGGGCGCGTAGTCGTCCAGCCGGCCCAGCCGCTGCCGGTCGGCGTACGCGGTCGTCGCGGCGGCCTGCCCGGCCTGCGCCCCGACCAGCAGCAGCGCCGCCAGCACGGCGTACCGGCCGCGCCGGGCCAGCACCAGGGCGCCCGCCACGGCCGCCAGGCCCGCCGCGACCAGCGGGTACGTCCAGGCGGTGACCAGGGCGCTGGACGCGGCCCCGGCGGCGATCAGCGCGACCGCCCCGGCGCCGCCGAGCAGCGCCCGCCGGTCCGGCCAGCCGGAGGCGACCGACAGCCAGGCGGCGATCACCAGGAGCCCGGACAGCACGAACGTCTGGCGGTACGGGCTGCCGTTGGGCGTCGCGAAGGCGTGCCACAGCAGATGCGTCGGCCCCCACTGCAAGGACAGCGCGACCCCCGCGACGAGCCCCGCCCACACCAGGCGTTCGGTGCGCGGGACGGCCCGGTGGAAGGCCAGGGCGCCCGCGAGCAGCAGGGCGCCGGTGCCCAGGAAGAGCGCCGGACTGAAGAAGCTGTACGTGGCCGGGAGCAACCGGGCCGCGACGTCCGGCCAGGCCGCCGGTGCGAACTCACGCGTCCAGCCCGGGTATGCGTGCCGTGTCCCGAGGAACACCGGCAGCAGGACCGGCGCGGCGAGTCCCACGCCCAGCGCGACCGTCCGGACCGCCCTCCCCAGCCCCCGTATCCGCTCCCGGCGCGTCCCGTCCTCCACCAGCAGCCGCACCACCAGCACCAGCGCCGCACCGAGCGTCGCCATGTAGGCGGTGTAGAAGTTCGACACCCAGGCCAGCGTCACCAGCAGGGTGCCCAGGACCGGCCGCCGGCCCGTGCGGGCCCACTCGGCGGCCAGGCTCAGCAGCGGGAACGCGACCAGCCCGTCCAGCCACATCGGGTTGTACACGGCCTCGATCACCGACCACCCGCACAGCGCGTACGAGGCCCCGAGGACGACCGCCGCCCACTCCCGGCCGCGTCCCCGCCGCAGCGCGGTCAGCAGCCAGGTCATCGCGGCCGCCGCCGCCCCGGTCTTCACCAGCGTGACCGCGTACACGGCCAGGTCGATGCGGTCCCGGGGGAAGACCCCGACGAGCAGGGCGAACGGGCTGCTGAGATACGTACCGAAGTCGGGCAGGAAGCCCGTGCCGAAACCGGACTGCCAGTTGAGGAGCAGTCCGCCGTCGGCGCGGCCGTGCAGCAGGTCCCAGAGGCGGGCGTGGAACGGGACGAACTGGTTGCCCAGGTCGTTGACGCTGCGGGTGTGCGGGCCGAAGGGGAAGCTGCGGGCCACCGCGTCCCCGGCGCAGACCGTGAGGGCGGCGAGCACGGCGGCCAGAGCGGCGGCCCGGCCGCGCGGCGACCGGAGTATCGGGAGTTTCCTCATGCTCAGCCGGCCGCAGCCCGCTTCAGCGTCCGGGCCCGGCGCGCGATGCGGCGGACCGTCGCGTTGCGCGGGATGAACGTGAGCTGCGCCGGAATCGCCCCGGGCAGCCCGAGCGCGGTCAGCCGCCGCCGCTTGAAATACCGCCGCACGCTGTCCCGGTGGCCGCTGAGATAGCGCTCGGCGACGGGGCGCAGGGGGGCCTGGAGCTGCGGCTGCATCGCGTAGCCGACCGCCCCGACCAGCCCGGCGGCCCCGCGCGCGATCTCCTCGGGCGAGGGCATCGACCAGCCGGTCACCGCTGCCGGGTCGTCCAGGTCGGGGAGCAGCGCGTCCACGATGGTGACGGGGATGCGGTTGCTGTTCTGGTACGGGCTGAGCTGTTGCAGCAGCGGGCCCGTGCCCAGGCGGGCCGCCGGCAGTCCGTAGAACGAGGCGGCGGTCAGCAGCGCGGTGGAGAAGCAGCCGACGACGAGGGCGGGGCGCATCGACTCGAACAGCGTCTCGGCCAGGACCGGGCTGTCCGCCACGGTGAGCGTGGCGCCGAGCCGTGCCGCCTCCTCCTCCAGGGCGCGCGTCCAGTGGGCGGGCGCGCTGGGGTGCGGTTTGAAGACGATACGGGTGTGGCCGAGGGCGACCGCGCCGCGCACCATCCCCGCGTGCAGGTCCTCCTCCTGGCGGGGCGTCAGAATCCCGAGGGTGGAGAGGTACTGACCGAGAACGAGTGCGGGGCCCGGCGACGCGGGGGCGGCCACCGGGTCGGCCAGCTCGCCCAGCACCTTGAGGAACGCGTCCGTCGGGACGACCTCCGGCTCCACCCCGAACTCCGTGAGCAGCAAGGGCCTGAGCCCCGGCACCAGGTCCAGGTGGAGCAGGCGGCGGATGCGGGTGCCGACCAGCTGGTCGAGCCGGCTGCGCGTCGGTCCGTAGCTCATCAGCCCGTCCGCGTACACATGCAGCGGGCTGTCCCCGAAGACCGTCGCCAGCGCCTGCGCGGGGTTGGCCTGGATGGACTCGCAGGCCAGCTCGACCGGTGCGTCCCCGAGGTCCCAGGCCGCGCGCACCGCCCGCTCCCACAGCGGGGCGTCCTGTTCCCGGGGCGCCCAGCCCGCCGGGTGGAACGGGCTGATGAACTCGTTCCAGGACCGCACCGCGTCGAATTCGGCGGCCAGCGCCTCGAACCCGGGCCGGTGGTGGAGAGGGGTGCCGAGCTCCGGGGCGGGCGAGGTGTCGCTCACGACGAGGATGCGCCGGTGCTCCGAGCGCGGCCCGAACATGCCGGAGCGCAGGGCCGCGACGAGCGTGGCGGCGGCGTACTGCGTGCACGCCGAGAAGACCTGGACGGTGCCGGGCATCAGGCCGCGACCTCCCGCGAAACGGAACGGCGGCGCACCCGGCGCAGCCGGTCCGCACGGCGCTCACCCAGCGAATTCAGCGTTTCCGCGAGAATGTCCTGGGGCATGCGCCGCAGCGAAGCCGCACTCATCGAGCGCAATTTCCTGGCCACTGCTGGTTCGAACCTTTCGATGGATTCCAAATGGTGCGCCATGACCGCGCAGTACGTACGCACGGCCTTCGGCATCAGCCGGTCCGCCTCCGGATCCAGGGCCGTTTCCTCCAGCACCTGGTCGAACGCGCGAATGAAGTCCAGCTGGCGCACATCGCCGATCTGGGTGAGCGAGGAGGCGACCCCGCGCCGGTAGAAGATCCCGGGCAGCCCGACCGCCGCGAAGGACTCCGCCTCCCGGTGCAGCCGCCAGATCCACGGCCGGTCCTCCGCCGTGCGCAGTCCGTCCCGGAACCGCAGCAGCCCCGAATCCGCGAGCCTGCGGTGATAGGCCCCGGCCCAGGCGTACGCGTAGTCCACCGGAGTCGACCGGTCGGCCGGCAGGATCACCTCGCGCGGGCTGACCACCGTGTTCCGCGGCCCGAACGGGACGCGGTGGACCGTGCGCACCCGGTCGGTGAACTGCACATGGTCCGTACGGACGAAATCGCAGCCCAGGGCCGTGATCGCGGCCAGCAGCCGCTCGTAGTGCCCGGGCGCCGCCCAGTCGTCGCCGTCCAGGAACGTCAGGTACTCGCCGCGCGCCGCGTCGATCCCCGTGTTGCGCGCGGTGGCCAGACCCCCGTTCCGCTCGTGCGGCACCAGGACGGCACCCGGGAGCTCGCGCTCGGCGCGCCGCAGGATGTCCAGGGTCCCGTCGGACGAACAGTCGTCGACGAGGATGAATTCGACACCGTCGCGGGCATTGGCCCGCAGACTTCTCAGGGTGTCGGGGGCGTAGGCCCGAACGTTGTAGAACGGCACGATGACGGAGAGCTTGACCACGCGGACCACGCTAGGGGGCGGTCCGGCATTTACCCTGGACCCGACAGGTACACCAGGTGAACGAAGAATGTCGGGACCATGAACCGGCCCGATTCCCCGCCCCGGAACCCCCATTCCATCAGCTGATTCTCCGGGTGTCGGCGGGCTGTTAACCCGCTGTTGCCGTCACGTTGGGCCGCGAATCCGAATGCCTTCCTAAATTCGGAGACGTGCCACGACGTACCGAAAAGACGACCGCCCTCAGGGCAGCCGTGATCGCCGACTCCGACACCCGGTGGAAATGGGGCGCGCTCACCGCGCACCGCCTCACCGCCCCCGTGTCCGGGGCGCCCGCGCAGCGGGTGGAGGTCAGCGGACTGCTGCTGCGCGGCCGGGCGACCCCGACCCCCCGCCAGCTCGCCGAGGTCGGCGACGTGGGGATCCCCGCCGACCGGGTGCGCGAGGTCACCGCCGTCGAATTCCTGCACGCCGTACGGGACGAGGGGTACGACGTCGTCGTCCTCGCCCTCGTCGGCGGCGCCGTCCAGGCCATGCTGCACGGCATCGCGGCGCTCCGGCTGCCCACGAGGCCCGTCCTCGTCACCGGCTACGTCGGCGTCGTCTACGAGAAGCTCACCGACGGGCTTCTGCTGCGCCACGGCGCCGACGTCGTCCTCGCCAACTCCCGCCACGACGCTCAGCGTTTCCGCACCGTGTACGAGGGAGTGGGCGCCGACGCCTCGGCCGTCACCGAGGCCGCCCTGCCCTTCCTCGGCGGCGCCCCGTACCGGCCCGAACCCGGCCGCGACACCCTCGTGTTCGCCGCCCAGCCCTCCGTACCGGAGAACCGCGCCGACCGCGCGTACCTGCTGCGCAGGCTGGTCGAGCACGCCCGGCTGCACCCCCGCCGCGAGGTGCTGCTGAAGCTGCGCTCCAAGCCCGGCGAGCACACCACGCACATCGAGGAACACCCCTACCAGCGGCTCGCCGAGCGCCTGCCCGGCGGACTCCCGCCCAACTTCCGCTTGGTGTACGGGCACATGGGCGAGGTCCTGGACCGCACCGACCTCCTCGTCACCGTCTCCTCCACGGCCGCCCTGGAGTCCCTGCACCGCCGCATCCCCACCGCCGTCCTGACCGACCTCGGGGTCCGCGAAGCGCTCGGCAACCACCACTTCACCGGGTCCGGACTGCTCACCTCCTTCGACCACCTCGACGGCGGCGGACACCCGGAACCCGACCCGGAATGGCTGGCCGGCCAGGGCGTCGCCGCCGACGGCAGCTATCCCACCGCGTACGACACCGCCCGGGCCCGGGTCACCGCACTGCTGGCCCGGGGCCGGCTGCCCGACCCGGCGCCCTACTACACGCCCGCCACCGCCCCCGGCTACCTCCCCGGCATCCTCGCCCGCCACCACCTGGCCCCCGACGGCCACCCGCTGCCCGGCGCCGCCGCGCCCCGCGAGGCCGGCCGGGTCAGGACGGCGGTGCGCGAGGCGGTCCGGGACGCGGCGCGGGGCGCGTACCGGCACGGCGTCCAGCGCGTCGCCCCGGTCGTCCGGCGGATGGGGGAGCTGTGACCGCCACCGAAACCACACTCACCGGAGCACCGATGAACCGACCCACCGTGCTCGCCGTCATCCCCGCACGCGGCGGCTCCAAGGGCGTCCCCGCCAAGAACCTGGCCCGGGTCGGCGGCGTCCCGCTCGTCGCCCGCGCCGTGAACGCCTGCCTGGCCTCCGGCGAGGTCACCGACGTCGTGGTGACGACGGACGCGCCCGCCGTCGCCGAGGCCGCCCGCGCGGCGGCCGAGGCGCTCGGCGAGGGCGCCCGGCTGCACTGCGTCCAGCGCCCCGAGGAGATCGCCGGCGACACAGCGACCAGCGAGGCCGCCGTGCTGCACGCCCTCGACGCCTACGAGGCGCTGCGGGAACGTACCGCCGATGTCGTCCTGCTCGTCCAGTGCACCAGCCCCTTCGTCACCCGCGAGGACATCGACGGGGTCGCCGCCGCCGTCGCCGGTGAGGGCGCCGACACCGCCCTCACCGTCGCCCCCTTCCACGGCTTCCTGTGGCGCGACGGCACCGCGGTCGAGGACCACAACTACGGCGTCAACCACGACAAGCGGGTCCGCCCGCGCCGCCAGGACCGCCCCGAGGATTTGCTCGAAACGGGCGCCGCCTACGCCATGGACGCCGCCGGCTTCCGCACCCACCGGCACCGCTTCTTCGGCCACACCGCGCTGGTCCGCACCGACCCGGCGCGCGTCCTGGAGATCGACGACCCGCACGACCTGGCCCGCGCCCGCGCGCTCGCCCCGCTCCTGGACCCGGCCCCGCTGCCGACCCTGGACGACATCGACGCCGTGGTCCTCGACTTCGACGGCACCCAGACCGACGACCGGGTCCTCGTGGACTCCGAGGGCCGCGAGACCGTCGCCGTGCACCGGGGCGACGGACTCGGCATCGCCGCGCTCCGCAAGGCGGGCGTACCGCTGCTGATCCTGTCCACCGAACAGAACCCCGTCGTCGCCGCCCGCGCCCGCAAGCTGCGCGTGCCCGTCCTGCACGGCGTCGACCGCAAGGACCTCGCGCTCAAGCAGTGGTGCGACGAGCAGTCCCTCGCACCCGAACGCGTCATGTACGTCGGCAACGACGTCAACGACCTCCCCTGCTTCGCGCTCGCCGGCTGGCCCGTGGCCGTCGCGAGCGCCCACGACTCGGTGCGCGCAGCGGCGCGCGCCGTGACGACCACCCCGGGCGGCTCCGGCGCCATCCGCGAGATCGCGGCCTGGCTCCTGGGCCCCACCCTCACCACAGCCCCCACCCAGTAAGGAACACCCTCATGAGCACCTCCCGCCTGCGCACCCTCGGCAACCGCACCGCCGGGCCCGGCAACCCCGTCTACATCACCGGCGAGATCGGCATCAACCACAACGGCGACCTCGACAACGCCCTCGCGCTGATCGACGTGGCCGCCGAAGCCGGCTGCGACGCCGTGAAGTTCCAGAAGCGCACCCCGGAGATCTGCACCCCGCGCGACCAGTGGGACATCGAGCGCGACACCCCCTGGGGCCGCATGACGTACATCGACTACCGCCACCGCGTCGAGTTCGGCGAGGACGAGTACCGGGCCATCTCCGAGCACTGCGCCGAGCGCGGCATCGACTGGTTCGCGTCCCCGTGGGACACCGAGGCCGTCGCCTTCCTGGAGAAGTTCGACGTCCCCGCCCACAAGGTGGCCTCCGCCTCGCTCACCGACGACGAACTGCTGCGCGCCCTGCGCGCCACCGGCCGCACGGTGATCCTCTCCACCGGCATGTCGACCCCGCGCCAGATCCGGCACGCCGTCGAGGTGCTGGGCTCCGACAACATCCTGCTCTGCCACGCCACCTCCACGTACCCGGCGAAGGCCGAGGAGCTGAACCTGCGGGTCATCAACACCCTCCAGCAGGAGTACCCCAACGTCCCGATCGGCTACAGCGGCCACGAGACGGGCCTCCAGACCACCCTCGCCGCCGTCGCCCTCGGCGCCGCGTTCGTGGAGCGGCACATCACCCTGGACCGCGCCATGTGGGGCTCCGACCAGGCGGCCTCGGTCGAGCCGCAGGGCCTGTCCCGCCTCGTCCGCGACATCCGCACCATCGAGGCGAGCCTCGGCGACGGCGTCAAGAAGGTGTACGAGTCCGAGCTCGGCCCGATGAAGAAGCTCCGCCGGGTCCCGGGCGTCGTGGCGGAGAGCGACGCGGCGGCCCCGGCCGCCGAGCCGGTCGCGGTCTGACGGGCCGGCCGGTGAACCTCGCCTTCGTCGAGAGCCCGGTCCAGCTCCTGAACGTCCTGGAGTGGGCCGTCACCGAGGGAGGCGGCGGACGCGTCCTCACGGACGTCACCGTCGTCGTCCTCCCCCCGGTCGACCCGATGTCGCGCGGTCAGCTGCGCCGGATGGCGGAGCTGGCCCGCGACGAGGGCATGACCGTGCGCTGGCAGGAGGCGCGCGGCGACTCGGGCACCCCCCTGAAGTCGCTGCGCGCCCTCACCCGGCTCGTCCGCAACGCCGACCACATCGTGATCGGCGACCCCTTCTCGCGTTACGTGCAGCTGCTGCTCACGCTCGTACGCCCCCGCCGCCTCACCGTGGTCGACGACGGCACCGCCACCATGGAGTTCGTCGCCCAGCTCACCCGGGGCGAGCGCCTGGTGCGCTGGCACCGGCGCGGCGGCCTCGGCCCGCGCGAGCTGGCCCTCGCCCCGGTGACGTCCACCGCGCGGCGCCGCTTCACCCCGTCGGCGGCGCGCGAGGTCGAGCTGTTCACCGCCATGCCCGTGGTCCCGCCGCCCGGCGTCACCCTCATCCCGAACACCTTCTCCTGGACCCGGTCCCGCTTCGGCCCGCCGTCGCTCACCAAGGGCGCGGACCTGGTCGGCACCTCACTGGTCGAGACGGGCGTGGTGGACCGGGCCCGCTATCTGGAGGCGGTCGCCGCCCTCGCCCGTACGCACGGCGCCACCCGCTACTTCGCGCACCGCCGCGAGTCCACCGAGAAGCTGCACGCCCTGGAGGCGGTCACCGGCCTGGAGATCGTCCGGCCCGACCTCCCCCTGGAGCTCATCGCCCGCCGCGGCCCGATCGGCCGCACGGTCCTGAGCTTCCCGTCCACCGTGGTGCACACCCTGCCCCTCGCCCTGGCCGGCACCGAGGTGAAGGTCGCGGTCTGCGACATCGCCCCGGAATGGCTCCACGAAACGGCCTCCCCCCGCGCCCAGGGGTTCCTGAGCGGCGTCACGGAGACCGCCCGCGACGTCCACCGCCTGGCGCCCTGGCGGGTCACGGCGGTGACGGGGGAGGCGTGAGGGGCGGTGACGGGGGAGGCCTGGGGGGACGCGGGGGCCTGTGCGCGACCACCCCGCCCGAGCGCCGCTCCACCGCGAGGCGAGCGCCGGAGTGTACCCATCCCGCGCGCGTCCCACACGCTGAGACGCGGCCAAACATTCGCCTGTGTGGCTGAAGTTTTCTTGTTTCATGGTCAGTTGAGGAGGGAACAGGCTTACCCTTCAAAAGGTGAGCCAGTTGATCTGCCCCGAGTCCGAAGCCGGTCCCTCCCAGGGTGAGAGCCTGCCCGGCGTGCTGCCCGACGCCCTGCGCGCCGAGCTGATCGCCTTCCGCAGGGATCTCCACATGCACCCTGAGCTGGGCAAACAGGAGTTCCGCACCACTGCGGCGATCAAGGCCCGGCTGGAGCAGGCCGGACTCGCGCCAAGAGTGCTCGCCTCCGGGACCGGGCTCCTGTGCGACGTCGGGACGCGCGGGGAGGACACCCGGCCGATGCTCGCGCTCCGGGCCGACATCGACGCGCTCCCCATCCCGGACACCAAGAGCGGCGTGCCGTACCGCTCCACCGTGCCCGACCGCGCGCACGCCTGCGGGCACGACGTCCACACCACCACCGTGCTCGGCGCCGGCCTCGTGCTCGCCGAGCTGGACCGGCAGGGGCTGCTGCCCAACCCGGTGCGGCTGATCTTCCAGCCGGCCGAGGAGGTGCTGCCCGGCGGGGCGCCCGACGCGATCGAGTCCGGGGCCCTGGAGGGCGTCGGCCGGATCATCGGCGTCCACTGCGACCCGAAGGTGGACGTCGGCCGGATCGGGCTCCGGGTCGGCGCGATCACCTCCGCCTGCGACCGCCTCGAACTCTCCCTGGACGGGCCCGGCGGCCACACCGCCCGCCCCCACCTGACCACGGACCTGGTCACCGCCGCCGCCAAGGTCGCCACCGAGGTGCCCGCCCTGCTGGCCCGCCGGGTGGACGCGCGGGCCGGGCTCGCCCTCACCTGGGGGCGCCTGGAGACGGGCCACGCCTGCAATGTCATCCCGCAGCACGCGGAGCTCTCCGGCACGGTCCGCTGCCTGGACCTCAAGGCGTGGCGCGAGGCGCCGGACCTGGTGCACGCCGCGATCGACGAGGTGGCCGGAATGTACCGGGCCAAGACGGTGATCAACTACGTCCGGGGCGTCCCGCCCGTCGTCAACGAGGCCGCCGCGACCGACCTCCTGGCCGGCGCGATGGCCGCGCGCCGGGGACCGTACGCGATCGAGGACACCGAGCAGAGCCTCGGCGGCGAGGACTTCTCCTGGTACCTGGAGCACGTCCCGGGGGCCATGGCGCGGCTCGGGGTCCGTACCCCCGGCGACACGCGCGGGCTCGACCTCCACCGGGGCAACTTCGACGTGGACGAGGAAGCGATCACGGTCGGCGTGGAGCTCTTCACCGCCTCCGCGTTGCTCCACGTCAACCACCTGTAACCGGACACGTCGCCCCGGGTTCGGCGCGCGTTCGCGACGATCCGATAACGGCTTCCGTACAGGTCTTTATCTGACATCTACGCGCGTTACGATCGCGGCGAAACCAGCGCCGGAAGAGGCGCTTCGGTCAGGTTTGAAGGAGCCTTCCCTTGCGCCGGGTATCCAAGTTCAGCGCCGCGATCGCCGTCACCGCGGCCCTCGCTCTCACCGCCACCGCGTGCGGCGAGTCGTCCGACGAGAGCAGCGGCTCGGACGACGGCAAGATGAAGATCGGCATGGCCTACGACGTCGGCGGCCGTGGCGACAACTCGTTCAACGACTCCGCCGCGCGCGGCCTGGACAAGGCCAAGGCCGAGTTCGGCGCCGAGACGAAGGAGCTCACCGCCAAGACCGGTGAGAGCTCGGCCGACCGCGACCAGCGCCTCCAGTCGCTCGCCGAGGGCGGCTACAACCCGGTCATCGCGATCGGCTTCGCGTACAAGGAGGCGGTCGACAAGATCGCGCCCAAGTACCCGAAGGTCAGCTTCGGCCTGGTCGACTCGGTCTCCGACGCGAAGAACGTCGCCAACATCGTCTTCACCGAGGAGCAGGGCTCGTACCTCGCCGGTGTCGCGGCGGCGCTGAAGTCCAAGGACGACAAGATCGGCTTCATCGGCGGCGTCGACCTCCCGCTGATCAAGAAGTTCGCGGCCGGCTTCCGCCAGGGCGTCCTGGACACCAAGCCGAAGGCCACGGTGCAGATCCAGTACCTGTCCACCGGCTCGGACCTCTCCGGCTTCGGCAGCCCCGACAAGGGCAAGGCCGCCGCCAAGGGCATGCTCGACAAGGGCATCGACGTCATCTTCGCCGCCGCGGGCGGCTCGGGCGCCGGCTCGATCGAGGCCGTCGCCGGCAAGAAGGGCGCCTGGTCCATCGGCGTCGACTCCGACCAGGCCAAGGACCCGGCCCTGTCGAAGTACGCCGACACGATCCTGACCTCGGTCGTCAAGAACGTCGACTCCGGCGTCTTCGACCTGGTCAAGTCCGTCAAGGACGGCAAGCCGCTGACCGGCACGCAGACGTACTCGCTGGCCAAGGGCGGCGTCAGCCTGACCCCCACGGGTGACCACCTCAAGGACATCCAGACCCAGCTCGACGAGGCGAAGAAGAAGATCGTCGACGGCACCATCACGGTCAAGACCACGACCTGATCCACCGTCGATCGGGGCCCGGCGAGCGGCTTCGGCCGCTCGTTCCGGGCCCCGATTCACGTACCCCCGGCGGGGTGGCGGCCACCTGTGATCAGGTGGCCAACGATTCGGCGACGCTACGCGCGTAGCGTCGGGACTGGAACCGGCCGGGCGCGATACGTTTTCCACCCCCCGCTTCCCGTCCTCACCGCCCCCGCCCTCCGCTCCTGCCAAGGAGAGTGCGCCATCAACGCGTCCAGCAGTCCCAACGCCGTGGAGCTCCGCGGTATCACCAAGCGGTTCCCCGGGGTCGTGGCCAACCACGACATCGACATCACCGTGCGCCGCGGCACCGTCCACGCCCTCGTCGGCGAGAACGGCGCAGGCAAGTCCACTCTGATGAAGATCCTTTACGGCATGCAGAAGCCGGACGAGGGCACCATCGCGGTGGACGGCGAACAGGCCGTGTTCTCCAACCCGGGCGACGCCATCGACCGCGGCATCGGCATGGTGCACCAGCACTTCATGCTCGCCGACTACCTCACCGTCCTCGAGAACGTCGTCCTGGGCTCCGAGAAGCTCTACGGCATCGGTGACCGCGCCCGCGCCAAGATCCGCGAGATCTCCGACGCGTACGGCCTCGGCGTCCGCCCGGACGCCATGGTCGAGGACCTCGGCGTCGCCGACCGGCAGCGCGTGGAGATCCTCAAGGTCCTCTACCGGGGCGCCCGCACCCTGATCCTCGACGAGCCGACCGCGGTCCTCGTGCCCCAGGAGGTCGACGCGCTCTTCGACAACCTGCGCGAGCTCAAGGCCGAGGGCCTGACCGTCATCTTCATCTCGCACAAGCTGGGCGAGGTCCTCTCGGTCGCCGACGAGATCACGGTCATCCGGCGCGGCACCACCGTGGGCACCGCCGACCCCCGCAACACCACGACCAAGCAGCTCGCCGAGCTCATGGTCGGCAGCGAGCTCCCCTCCCCGGAGACCCGCGAGTCGACGGTCACCGACACGCCCATGCTCACCGTGGACGGCCTGCGGCTCACCGCGACCGACCCGGACGGTGCCGTGCGCGCCGTGCTCGACGGCATCACCTTCACCATCCACAAGGGCGAGGTCCTGGGCATCGCCGGCGTGGAGGGCAACGGCCAGTCCGAACTGGTCGACGCGATCATGGGCATGCGCACCCCGGACCAGGGCGTCCTCACGCTGGACGGCGCGGACATCTCCCGAACCCCGACCCGCAGGCGCCGCGAGCGCGGCATGGCCGTCATCCCCGAGGACCGCCACCGGCACGGCCTCCTCCTGGAGGCCCCGCTCTGGGAGAACCGCATCCTGGGCCACGTCTCCGAGCGGCCCAACAGCCGGGGCGCCTTCCTCGACATCAAGGCCGCCCGCACCGACACCGAGCGCATCGTCCGCGAGTACGACGTCCGCACCCCCGGGATCGACGTCACCGCGGCCTCCCTGTCCGGCGGCAACCAGCAGAAGCTGATCGTCGGCCGCGAGATGAGCCACGCGCCCAAGCTCCTGATCGCCGCGCACCCCACCCGGGGCGTGGACGTCGGCGCCCAGGCCCAGATCTGGGACCAGATCCGCGAGGCCCGGAGCGAGGGCCTGGCGGTCCTGCTGATCTCCGCCGACCTGGACGAGCTGATCGGGCTCTCCGACACCCTGCGCGTCATGTACCGCGGCCGCCTGGTCGCGGACGCCGACCCGGCGGACATCACCCCCGAGGAGCTGGGCTCGGCGATGACCGGCGCGGCCAGCGGCCACCTGGAAGCGCCGGAGGAGGGCGAGGCGCCCGCCGCGCCCGCCACGGACGACGACACCGACCCCCGCGAAGGGGGAGAGGACCGATGAAGAAGATCGACAAGGAGCGGCTGCTCCTGGGGATCGCGGCCCCCGTACTCGCGATCGTGGTCGCCTTCCTGGTGACGGCGCTCGTGCTCGCCGCCACCGGCAAGGAACCGTTCAACGCCTTCGGCATCATGTTCGACTACGGCCTGAAGTCGGACAGCCAGGTCTACATCCTCAACAAGGCGACGACGTACTACCTCGCGGGTCTCGCGGTGGCCGTCGGCTTCCGGATGAACCTCTTCAACATCGGTGTCGACGGGCAGTACCGCCTCGCCGCCTTCTTCGCCGCCGCGCTCGGCGGCGCGCTGACCCTGCCCGGCGCCCTGCAGATCCCGCTGATCATCCTCACCGCGATGATCGTCGGCGCCATGTGGGCCGGCATCGCCGGTCTGCTCAAGGTCACCCGGGGCGTCAGCGAGGTCGTCTCGACGATCATGCTGAACTCCATCGCCACCGCGGTCATCGGCTATCTGCTCCAGCAGAACCGCCTCGGCCACCTCGACGAGGCCGGCACCAAGATCTCCACCAAGCCGCTCCCGGAGTCCTCGCACTTCTTCGAGTTCCCGACGACGCCGACGCCCGTCTGGGGCTTCATCGTCGTCGCCGTCGCCGCCGGCATCGCGTACTGGTTCACGCTCTCCCGTACGCGCTTCGGCTTCGACCTGCGCACCGTCGGCCAGTCCGGCTCGGCCGCCGAGGCCAGCGGGGTCAACGTCCGCCGCATGGTCATCACCTCGATGCTCATCTCGGGCGCCGTCGCCGGCCTCATCGGCATGCCGACGCTGCTCAACGACAGCTACGAGTTCAGCGGCGACTTCCCGGTCGGCATCGGCTTCACCGGCATCGCCATCGCCCTCCTCGGCCGCAACCACCCCGTCGGCATCGCGCTCGGCGCGCTGCTCTGGGGCTTCCTGGAGCGCGGCACCGGAAAGCTGGAGTTCGAGGGGTACGACAAGGAGATCGTCGGCGTGATCCAGGGCGTCATCGTCCTGTGCGTCGTCATCGCGTACGAAGTCGTCCGCCGCTACGGACTCAAGCGCCAGCAGAGCAAGGTCGGCGCGGAACTCGCCGCACAGGCCGCCCGTAACTCCGACCAGCAGGAGGTGTCGGCGTGACCGTCACGGCGACTTCCACCCCGCCCCCGGCGGCCCCCAAGGTCTCCGGCGGCAAGAGCGGGCGCTCCCGCCTCTCCTTCCCCGTCATCCTGCTGATCGTCGCGGGCGTCCTGCTCGCGCTGTCCGCCGTGCGCGCGATCACCGGCGCCCAGGACGTCACCTCGGCGGGCCAGATCAGCGCCGCGCTCGCCATGGCCGTGCCGATCGGCCTGGCCGGTCTCGGCGGCCTCTGGTCCGAACGCGCCGGCGTGGTCAACATCGGCCTCGAAGGCATGATGATCCTCGGCACCTTCTTCGGTGCCTGGGCCGGCTGGCAGACCAGCCCCTGGCTGGGCGTCCTGGCCGGTGTCGTCGGCGGCATGCTCGGCGGCCTGCTGCACGCGGTCGCGACCGTCACCTTCGGCGTCGACCACATCATCTCCGGCATCGCGATCAACATCCTGGCGCTCGGCTTCACCACCTACTTCGCCAAGCTGTGGTTCAACACCGGCGAGGCCGCGGCCAAGGGCGGCTCCCCGAAGCAGTCCCCGCCGGCCGACGAGATCACCTCGGTGACGATCCCCGGCCTCTCCGACGGACTGCACTCCATCGAGAAGCACCACTGGTTCTTCGTCTCCGACCTGGCCGGCATCCTCGGCGGTCTCGTCACCAACCTGTCGCTGCTGACGATCCTGGCCATCGTGCTCTTCATCGGGACCTTCTTCGTCCTGTGGAAGACCGCGTTCGGCCTGCGGCTGCGCTCCTGCGGCGAGAACCCGGTCGCCGCCGAATCGCTGGGCGTCAACGTCTACACGTACAAGTACGTCGCGGTGATCGTCTCCGGCGGTCTCGCCGGGCTCGGCGGCGCCTTCCTCTCCCTGGTCACCTCGCACATCTACAACGAGGGCCAGACCGGCGGACGCGGTTACATCGGTCTCGCCGCGATGATCTTCGGCAACTGGCGCCCCGGCGGACTCGCCATGGGCGCGGGCCTGTTCGGCTTCGCCGACGCGCTCCAGCTGCGCAACGGCGGCGAGTCCGTCCACGCGCTGCTCCTGCTGCTGTTCGTGGTGCTCGTCGGCCTCGCCGGGTGGAAGCTCTACCGCAAGAGCTACGTGCAGGGCGTCGTCAGCGCGGTCATCGCGGCCGCGGTCCTCGTCTGGTACCTCGGTACGGACAGCGTGCCCACGGAGTTCGTCAGCGCGACCCCGTACATCGTCACGCTGCTCGTCCTCTCGCTCTCCGCGCAGCGGCTGCGGATGCCGAAGGCGGACGGCATGCGCTACCGCAAGGGCCAGGGCAAGTGACGCCCCCGCCCTTCACCGAGGCCGACTGGGAAGCCCTGCGGGCCGCCGCCCGGGACGCCATGTCCCGGGCGTACGCCCCCTACTCCGGCTACCCGGTCGGCGTCGCCGCCCGGGTGGACGACGGCCGTACGATCACCGGCTGCAACGTCGAGAACGCCTCGTACGGGATCGGGCTCTGCGCCGAGTGCGGGCTGGTCTCCCAGCTGCACGCCACGGGCGGCGGCCGGCTGACCCACTTCACCTGTGTGGACGGGGCGGGCGAGAGCCTGGTCCCGTGCGGCCGGTGCCGGCAGCTGCTGTACGAGTTCGGCGGACCGGAGCTGATCCTGGAGACCCCGGACGGCTTCCGCACCCTGGACGAGATGCTGCCCCAGGCGTTCGGCCCGTCGCACCTCGGCTGACGCCTCCCGCCGGGCGGGCCCGTAGTGGGTCCGCCCGGCGCCTCTTTTTCTCTCTATGCGCGTAGAGTCAACAGGGCTCACGCGCACCGTACGTACCGGCCGGAAGGACGCCAGACCATGGACGCCATCTCCGTCATCCGCACCAAGCGGGACCGAGGCGAGCTGACCCCCGAGCAGATCGACTGGGTCATCGACGCGTACACCCGCGGCGAGGTCGCCGACGAGCAGATGTCCGCGCTGGCCATGGCGATCCTGCTGAACGGCATGAACCGTACGGAGATCGCCCGCTGGACCGCCGCGATGATCGCCTCCGGCGAGCGGATGAACTTCGACGGCCTCTCCCGCCCCACCACGGACAAGCACTCCACCGGCGGCGTCGGCGACAAGATCACCCTGCCGCTCGCCCCGCTCGTCGCCGCCTGCGGCGCGGCCGTCCCCCAGCTCAGCGGCCGGGGCCTCGGCCACACCGGCGGCACCCTGGACAAGCTGGAGTCCATCCCCGGCTGGCGAGCCCACCTCTCCAATGCCGAGATGCTGGACGTCCTGGACACCACCGGCGCGGTCATCTGCGCGGCGGGCGACGGCCTGGCCCCCGCCGACAAGAAGCTGTACGCGCTGCGCGACGTCACCGGCACCGTCGAGGCGATCCCGCTCATCGCCAGCTCGATCATGTCCAAGAAGATCGCCGAGGGCACGGGCGCCCTGGTCCTCGACGTCAAGGTCGGCTCCGGCGCGTTCATGAAGACCCTGGACGACGCCCGCGAGCTGGCCTCCACGATGGTCGCCCTCGGCACCGACAGCGGCGTCCGCACCGTCGCCCTGCTCACCGACATGTCCACCCCGCTCGGCCTCACCGCGGGCAACGCCCTGGAGGTCCGCGAGTCCGTCGAGGTCCTGGCAGGCGGCGGCCCGAGGGACGTCATCGACCTCACCCTCGCCCTCGCCCGCGAGATGCTGGACGCGGCCGGCCTCAAGGACGCCGACCCGGAGAAGGCCCTCGCGGACGGCTCCGCGATGGACGTCTGGCGGCGCATGATCTCCGCCCAGGGCGGCGACCCGGACGCGGCCCTCTCGGTCGCCCGCGAGCAGCACGTCATCAAGGCGTCCTCCTCCGGCGTCCTGACCCGCCTGGACGCCTACGACATCGGCGTCGCCGCCTGGCGCCTCGGTGCGGGCCGCGCCCGCAAGGAGGACCCGGTCCAGGCCGGCGCGGGCATCGAGCTGCACGCCAAGCCCGGCGACGAGATCACCGCCGGCCAGCCGCTGCTGACGCTGCACACGGACACCCCGGAGAAGTTCGACTACGCCCTGAAGGCGCTCCCGGACGCGTACGACATCGAGCCCGCGGGCACGCCGTTCACGGCGACTCCGGTGGTGCGGGAGCGCATCGCCTGACCGCCGTGCGATGAATTCCCGGCGCGCCGCCGGTCTGCCTGGATATGAACCCCGAGCAGCCGGCGGCCGTCGTCGTCCTCCCGGACCCCCTCACCCGGGCCGATGTCCCCCGCCTCTGCACGGAGCTGGCGGCGGCCCTGACGGCGTCCCCGGCCACGGAGGCGGTCTGCGACGCGAGCGCGGTCGCCCACCCGGACCTGACGACGATCGAGGCCCTGGCCCGCCTGTCCCTCACGGCCCGACGGGCCGACGGCCGCCGCCTGCGCCTGCACGGAGCGCCACCGGGACTACGGGCGTTGCTGGAGCTGGTGGGGCTGGGGGAGCTGGCGGAGAGGCCGCCCTGAGGCGCCCCGGCCCCGGTGCGTCGGCGCCCCGACGACGGGTGGTCGCACGCCGCCTCACCCCGCATCCGCCTCCAGGCGGTCCGGCAGGCCGAACAGCGGGAACCAGCGGTCCGTGTCCAGGAAGCAGTGCAGGCCCGTGATCTCGCCGTCCGAGATGTCGATGACCTGGACCGCCCAGGGAAGGAAGCCCGGGCCCTCCGGGTCCGGCTTGTACTGCGCGAAGGCCGGGGTGCCGTTGGCGGAGGTCGCGAGCAGGCGGGAGCCGGCGCAGGCCGCGCCCAGGGAGGTCATGAAGCCGGTGATGTCGTCGTGGCCCCGGAGCCACAGGTCGAAGGGCGGCATCGTCATCACCGCGTCCTCGTGGAGGAGGGCGGTCAGCGCCTTCATGTCGTAGCCCTCGAACGCCGCCACGTACCGTTCGAGCAGGGCCTTCTGCGCCGCGTCCAGGGGGTCCGCCGCGTCGGCCGTCACGGGCTCGCGGTCGGTCAGGGTCGCCCGGGCCCGCTGAAGGGCGCTGTTGACCGAGGCGACCGAGGTGCCGAGCAGTTCCGCGACCTCCGCCGCCTTCCACGCCAGCACCTCGCGCAGGATGAGCACCGCGCGCTGCTTCGGCGGCAGGTGCTGGAGCGCCGCGACGAACGCGAGGCGCACCGACTCGCGCGCCACCGCCGCCTCCGCCGGGTCGTCGGTCGTCGGGATGATCCGGCCGTCCGGCATCGGCTCCAGCCACGCGTTCTCCGGCAGCGGGTTGAGCGCGGCCTGCGCGAGCGGGGTCGGCCCGGTCAGATCGACCGGCCGGGCCCGCTTCCTGCCCGCGTTCAGCATGTCGAGGCAGACGTTGGTCGCGATGCGGTACAGCCAGGACCGCAGTGAGGACCGGCCCTCGAACTTGTCGAAGCTGCGCCACGCCCGTACCAGCGTGTCCTGGACCGCGTCCTCCGCCTCGAACGCCGAGCCGAGCATCCGGTAGCAGTAACCGGTCAGCTCGACCCGGTGCCCCTCCAGCCGGCTGTCGATGTCGCCCGGCGCACCGGGACCCGCTGCCGCCGCTGTCATGTCAGTCATCGCCGATCCACCCTGTCGTGCCGTGACACCGCTCACTTCGTCCAGTACTTCGGAAGCTACAGCGGGGCACTGACAACGGGCGGGCGAGCGGCAGCCGTCAGGTCCCCGGCTTGCGGCCGTACACGTAGACGTCGTCACCGTTCTTCAACAGATTCCAGTATGACTTCGCGTCCGAGGTGCGCATGTTGACGCAGCCGTGCGACCCCGGCGGGTTCCACATCTTCACGCCGACCGCGTGGAACGCCTGGCCGCCGTCGAAGAACTGCGAATACGGCATGGACACGTGGTAGAGGGACGACACGTGGTTCTTGTGACGCCAGTAGATCTTCTTGGCGCCCGTCCGCGTCTCGTACGTGTCCCGGCCCGTCCGCACCGGCACCGGCCCGAACTTCAGCTTCTTGCCGTCCTGGATCCAGCTGATCTGCCGCGTCAGGTCGACGCAGGCGATGCGCCCCTTGTTGGTCGGGCACTTCCCGGCCTTGTTCGGGTTCTTGCCGGCCGCCTTCTGCGCGGTGAGCGTCTGCATCGTCCGCCAGGTGACCGGTCCCGCGTAACCGATGGCCGGAGTGACCCCGTAGGTGCTCTGGAACGACCGGATCTTCGTGCAGTCCGCCGACGACTGCTTGCCGTCCACCTTCAGATGCAGGTACTTCTCGACCTGCTTCTGGTACGGGCCCGTGGACGTCGTGCAGGACGCCGCCTGCGCGGTGCCGCCCGTACCGAGGACGAAGGCCGGTATCGCGGTCAGACCCGCGACGGACAGGACGAGTCCCCGCCGCGCCCGTACGCCCGTAATGCCCCGAATGTTACGCATGCTCTTCCTGACTCCCATGTACGCCAACTCCCCTTCGCGCGCACTGCGGTGATTCCGCCTGCTAGACGCGCGAAGGGGAGCGACAGGTTGTGCGCCGAATGTCTCAGTTCTGTACGGGCGCCACGGCGGCGGGCCGCAGCCGTTCGGCGCGGGCGGCCCGCGTCCCGTACAGCGTGATGGACACGACTCCGAGGACCGCGAGCAGTCCCAGCGCGACCGTGCCCGCCCAGCCGCCGGTGTGGAAGGCCACCGCGCCGAGCGTGCCGCCCGCGCTGGAGCCGAGGTAGTACGCCGACTGGTACAGCGCCGACGCCTGGGCGCGGCCCGTCGTCGCCGTACGGCTCACCGAGGAGGAGGCGACCGCGTGCCCGGCGAAGAAGCCGGCCGTGATCAGCACCAGGCCGAGGAGCACGGCGGCCAGTTGGTCGCCCAGCGAGAGCAGCAGCCCGGCGGCCGTGGTCGAGACCGCGAGGTACAGCGCGCCCCGCCGGCCCAGCCGGGCGACGAGCCGTCCGGCGGCGGCCGACGAGACCGTACCGACCAGGTACACCAGGAAGATCGAGCCCACGATGCCCTGCGGCAGGTTGAACGGGGCCTCCACGAGCCGGTATCCGATGACCGTGTACACGGCGCCGAACACCGTCATGAACAGCGCGCCGATCGCGTACAGCCGCCGCAGCAGCGGGTTGGCGAGGTGCGAACCGACGGTCTTCGCGAGCGCCTTCGGGTTCAGCGTCCCGGGGGTGAAGTTCCGGGCGCGCGGGATCATGAAGTGGAAGACGACCGCGCAGGCCACGGCCAGCAGCCCGACCGCGCCGAGCGCCGCCCGCCAGCCCCACAGCTGCGCGATCCAGCCGGTGAGGATGCGGCCGCTCATCCCGCCGATGCTGTTGCCGGCCACGAACAGCCCGATCGCGGCGACGAGCGCCTTGGGCCGCACCTCCTCTGCCAGGTACGCCATCGCGGAGGCGGGCAGTCCGGCCAGTGCGGCGCCCTGGACCGCCCGCAGTGCGATCAGCCAGCCCAGGGAGGGCGCGAACGGCACGAACAGGCCTACCGTCACCGCGATCACCAGCGAGGCGGTCATCATCTGGCGCCGTCCGAACCGCTCGGACAGCGCGCTCATCGGCAGCACGCACAGCGCCAGCGCCCCGGTCGCGGCGGACACCGTCCAGCTCGCCTGCCCGGCCGTCGCGCCGAAGGACGCGGAGACGGCGGGCAGCAGCGCCTGCGTGGAGTAGAGGAGCGCGAACGTCGCGACACCGGCGGCGAAGAGGGCGAAGCTCATCCGGCGGTAGCCGGGGCGCCCGGGTGCGAGCCGGTCGGTGGTGTCGGTGACGGGGGACGACGGGGTCGAGGCGGCCACGGTGAGGGTGGACGCCCCGGTACTGGCGGGAGGCATGCGGAAAACGTATGCCGCTTCCGATTCATGCGTCCAATGCACAAACAGCTGATAATCAATCCCATGGTGCATCAACACAGCTCACAGCCCCGGCTGTCACCGAGCAGTTACGAAGAAGACATCCGCGCGGTCCTCGCACCGCGCCTCGCGTACTTCGAGGCGGTCGCCCGCCACGAGCACGTGACGCGCGCCGCGCAGGAGCTGGGCGTCCCGCAGTCCACGCTCTCGCGCGCGATGGTGCGGCTGGAGGACGACCTCGGCGTCGCCCTGTTCGCGCGCAAGGGCCGCACGGTGTCCCTGACCCCGGCCGGCCGCACCTTCCTCGGCTCGGCCGAGCGCGCCCTCGCCGAGGTGGAGAAGGCCGCCGACTCGGTACGCGCCGACGCCGACGCCACCGCGGGCAAGGTGGCCTTCGGCTTCCTCCACACGATGGGCTCCGAGACCGTCCCCGCCCTCATCCGCGCCTTCCGGGCCGACCACCCCCGGGTCCGCTTCCAGCTCGTCCAGAATTACGGCGAGGCCATGATCGAACGCCTGCGCGCCGGCGGCCTCGACCTCTGCCTCACCTCACCGGTCCCGGACGCCCCCGACCTGGTCACCCGCCGCCTCGACGAACAACGCCTCCGGCTGGTCGTCCCCGAGGACCACCCCCTCGCCACCCGACGCCGCATCCGCCTCGCCGAAGCCGCCGACGAAACGTTCGTCACGCTGGAACCCGGCTACGGCCTCCGCCGCATCACGGACGACCTCTGCGCGGCGGCGGGCTTCGTCCCCCGGGTCGCCTTCGAGGGCGAGGAGGCCGAGACGCTGCGGGGCCTGGTGGCGGCGGGCCTGGGCGTGGCCCTGCTGCCCCCGCCGGCGGTGGCCCGCCCGGGCGTGGTGGAACTGACGGTGACGGCGCCGAGGGCGGTGCGCGAGATCGGGGTGGCCTGGCTGGACGGGCACCCGGACACGGCTCCGGTGGCGGCGTTCAAGAAGTTCCTGCTGGGGAGGCGGGGGAGTCTGCTGCCGGGGTGAGGGGGCGCCGGGTGCGTGCGGCCGTCACGGCCCCCTCACCCCACCCCCAACGACTCCCCGAACCCCACCGCCAGCGGCATCCGCAGTCCCAGCGGCGGCGGCGCCGCCAGGGCGTCCGTCACCGGGCGGGCGTACGCGTGGCCGAACAGCGTGCCGCGTACGAAGTCGGCGGCCAGGGCCGCGACTTCCGCGCGGTGCTGGCGTAGCCCGTGCCCGTCCGAGTGGACCTCGAAGCGGCAGGTGTCGCGGTTGGCCTTCTTGGCGCGCTCGGCCAGGCGGAAGGAGAGGTCCGGGGCGCAGCGCGTGTCGTTGGTGCCGTGGACCAGCAGGACCGGGCGGCCGACCAGGTGTTTGACCGGTTCGGGGGCGGCGGCCGGGTCGCCGGGGAGCCAGGGGGCCATGGCCAGGACCGCGCCGACCGCCGGGTGACCGCCCGCGCGGAGGGCCGCCCGGGCGCCCATGCCGTGGCCGGCCAGGCAGAGGGGGATGTCGCCGTAGCGGCGTACGGCCTCGTCCACCGCCCATTCCGCGTCCGCCGCGAGGTGCGCGGCGTCCTCGTTCCAGCCGCGGCAGCGATAGCGCACCACATGGGCGGTGAGGCCGTCGGTGCGGCCCGCGTGGGCCAGGGCGCGGGCCAGCGGGAGCAGGCGGGCGTGGGAGAGGGCGGAGGGGCGGCGGTGCGAGTGCGGTTCGCCGTCCGGGAGCAGCAGGACCACGCCGCCGACCGTTGTTGCTCCGGCCGCCGCTCCGACGGCCCGTCCCAGCCGTGCCGCGGGCTGGGGGAGTGCGCGCTGTGCCATGGCGTAACAGTGTCAGACGGGCGCGGGTCCGCCACCCCTGTTCGCGGGGTCTGTTACGCAGCGGGGCGCGGGGAGGCTCGACCGTACCGTTATGCAACGACTAGCCCGCTCTACGCGCGTAGGCGCTACAGTGCCTGGATGATGAGCCCGACCCTCAACGTGCCCGGCCCGGACCAGATCCGGCGTGCCCCCAAGGTCCTTCTGCACGACCACCTCGACGGCGGTCTGCGTCCCGGAACGATCGTCGACCTCGCGGCGGCGACCGGTTACGACGCGCTTCCCGAGAACGAGCCCGACAAACTCGGCATCTGGTTCCGGGAGGCCGCGGACTCCGGTTCGCTGGAGCGGTATCTGGAGACGTTCGCCCACACCTGCGCGGTCATGCAGACCCGTGACGCGCTGGTCCGGGTCGCCGCCGAGTGCGCCGAGGATCTGGCCGCCGACGGGGTCGTCTACGCCGAGGTGCGGTACGCCCCCGAGCAGCACCTGGAGGCCGGGCTGACCCTCGAAGAGGTGGTCGAGGCCGTCAACGAGGGCTTCCGCGAGGGCGAGCGGCGGGCCCGGCGGGACGGCAACCGCATCCGCGTCGGCGCCCTGCTCACCGCCATGCGGCACGCCGCGCGCTCCCTGGAGATCGCGGAGCTGGCCAACCGCTACCGGGACCAGGGCGTCGTCGGCTTCGACATCGCGGGCGCCGAGGCCGGGTTCCCTCCCACCCGGCACCTGGACGCCTTCGAGTACCTCAAGCGCGAGAACAACCACTTCACGATCCACGCGGGCGAGGCATTCGGGCTGCCGTCGATCTGGCAGGCCATCCAGTGGTGCGGCGCCGACCGGCTCGGACACGGGGTCCGCATCATCGATGACATCGAGATCGCAGACGACGGCTCCGTGAAGCTGGGCCGGCTCGCCTCCTACGTACGGGACAAGCGCATCCCGCTGGAGATGTGCCCGACGTCCAACCTCCAGACCGGGGCCGCGTCCTCGTACGCCGAGCACCCCATCGGGCTGCTCCGCAAGCTGCACTTCCGGGCCACCGTCAATACCGACAACCGGCTGATGAGCGGCACGAGCATGAGCCAGGAATTCGAGAAGCTGACCGAGGCTTTCGGATACACGCTCGATGACATGCAGTGGTTCACCGTCAATGGAATGAAGTCCGCATTCATTCCTTTCGATGAACGTCTGGCGATGATCAATGACGTCATCAAGCCCGGGTATGCCGAGCTGAAGTCCGAATGGCTTTTCGAGCAGACCGCTGCGACCAGCGTGTCTTCCTCGCCGGCCGGCTGACGGAGGCGTACGGGGAACGGCCGGGGAGCACATTTCCCGGCCGTTTTCCGTGGTGTCGCATGTTTGCGGAGCGGAGTGGCGGCTGACTACGTTGCATAGCCGCTCACATCCCCTTCCCCAAGGATGAATGTCATATGAAGCAGTCTGCTGCCAGGACTCTCGGTGTCGCCGCTCTCGGTGCCGCTTTCGCCGCTGCCGCCGCCGGCACCGCGTCCGCCTCCGCGCTGCCGCTGGAGACCGCGACCAGCGTCCTGCCCGTCGCCGGTGCCGTCGCCGACGCCACCTCGACGCTGCCGGTCCAGGACACCGCCGACCAGCTCCTCGGCACCAGCCAGACCAAGGTCCTCGACGACGCCACCACCCCCGTCAAGGGCCTCCTCGGCGGCATGCCGGCCGGCGGTCTGACCACCAGCGGCCTGTCCGCCAACGGTCTGCCGCTCGGCGGCTGAGCCCGAGCCGGAACACGCCTGTGGGCGGACACCCCGACCGGGTGCCCGCCCACAGGCATGCGTACGGGAACGGCTACCAGGCGGCCGACGTCGACGGCCGCTCCTGCGGCAGCAGCAGCCACAGCGCCAGATAGAGCAGGAACTGCGGGCCCGGCAGCAGGCACGAGACCAGGAAGATGATGCGCATGGTCCTCGCCGACGTGCCGAAACGCCGCGCCAGCGCTGCGCACACTCCGCCGATCATGCGTCCGTCACGGGGGCGGGCAAGTGCGGCCATGGTGGGCTCCTTCGCGAACCGTTGCGGGGAGCAGTCCGGTGTGCTCCCGATACGTCCATCGTGCCGCGACGAACCGGACGAAGCGTCGCTCTACGGGGCCATCCCGACCCCGGAAATCGTCGGGGTCGAACCCTGAGGGGCCTCGTGCCCCCTGCGCGCCACCACATGCGTTCGGGGCGCTCCGCCGCGCCGCCGCAACCGCGCCCGGCACGCGGGCACCACCAGGACGTGCGCGAGGGCGACCCCCGCCGTGTTCAGGAACAGCGAGTCCACGTCCACCACCTGGCCGGGCACTCCGGTCTGCCCCAGCTCGATGGCCAGCGAGATCAGCGAACCGGCCGCGACCGTACGGGCCAGCGAGAGCCACGGCGACACGTACAGCCGGCCCCCGGCCATCGGGAGCAGCACGCCCAGCGGCGCCAGGAGCAGCAGGCCGCCGCCGATCCGGCGGAACGCGGCGGCGGGGCCCAGAGACAGATCGGCCCTGATGCCGGCGAACGGCGAGAGGTTGGCGGCGTCCATCCACGGCACGTCCAGCGGACGCAGGGTGAGCCACCCGACGAGCAGCAGATGCGCGAGGAGCAGCGACACCCCGAACGCGCGGAAGCGGATGACGGCCTGGCCGTCCGTACCTTGACGCACGAAGCCCTAGACGCGGACAGCCGCCGGATCGGTTCCGCCGGACCTGGGGAGACCTGCCTCACGGCGGGTCCCAGGGGCCCCTACGGCACTCCCACCGTGCTCGGCACCGCCTTCGGGCTCGCCTTCGTCTCCGCCGTGCACAGGTAGCCGCGGGCCGGATAGTCGCCGGGGCCGCCCAGCGTCACCGTCTCGCCGGGCGTCAGGGCCTCGCTGTCCGCGAAGGTGCAGACGACCTGGGCCAGGGCCTCGGCCGGCAGGTCCTCCGGCTGCTCGTTGAGCCGCAGCGCGCTCTTCGCGTCCCCCGGGCGAGGGCCGGAGACGCGGAGCGTCGCGGGCACATCGGTGGAGAAACCCGCCTGCCGTTCGTCCTCGGCCGGCTGCTTGCGCAACTCGTCCAGCAGCTCCGTGGCGACCGCCGGCCGGTCCGACCGGGCCTCCTGGACCTGCACCGCCCGGTCCACCGTCACCAGCTGCGAGGCGCAGACCAGGTACACCTGTACGGGGATCCCCTGCCGGGCCCGGGACGCCGCGTCCTCGGCGGGCATCGCGCACGGCACCCGGGACGGGGCGGCACCGGCGTCCACCGGCACCGAGGTCGTACGGATGCCGCAGCCCGCCGCCAGTACGGCACAGAGTGCGGCACCTGCCAGGGCGGCGGCGGTTCGGTGTCCCCGGCGTTCGCTGCGCCTCACGTCGCGTCGTCCTCCTGGTGGTCCGGTATCGGTGCGTCGTGGTCCCCGGCGGCGTCGCCCGGCGCCCCGGGGTCGCGCGGCAGGCGCAGCACGAAGACCGCGCCGTCGCCGTCGGGGGAGTTGCGGGCGGTGATGTCGCCGTTGTGGATGTGCGCGTTCTCCATGGCGATGGAGAGCCCGAGCCCGCTGCCGTCCGAACGCGGCCTGGACGCGCTCGCCTTGTAGAACCGGTCGAAGACATGCGGCAGGACGTCCTCGGGGATGCCGGGGCCGTGGTCCCGGACCTCGATGACCAGCTCGTCGCCCTCGATGCGCACCGAGACCCGTACCGGCGAACCGCCGTGCTTGAGCGCGTTGCCGATCAGGTTGGCGAGGATCACGTCGAGCCGGCGCGGGTCGAGGCGGACCATCATGCCGCGCTCGGCGTCCAGTTCGACCGCGTCCAGCCAGGCGCGGGCGTCGATGCAGGCGGTCACCTGGTCGGCGACGTCCACATCGTCCAGGACGAGGCGGGCGGTGCCCGCGTCGAAGCGGGTCACCTCCATCAGGTTCTCCACGAGGTCGTTCAGCCGGCGGGTCTCGCTGACCACCAGGTTCACCGCGGGCGCGATCATCGGGTCGAGGCTGTCGGCCTCGTCCTCCAGCACCTCGGTGACCGCGGTGAGCGCCGTCAGCGGCGTACGCAGCTCGTGCGACATGTCGGCGACGAAGCGGCGGCTGGCCTCCTCGCGGGCGCTCATGTCCGCGACCTTCTTCTCCAGTGAACTGGCGGTCCGGTTGAACGTCCGTGACAGATCGGCCAGTTCATCGGTGCCGGACACCACGAGCCGGGTGTCGAGCTTGCCCTCACCGAGCTTGCGGGCCGCGTCCCCGAGCCGCTGCACCGGCCGCAGCACGGTCGTCGCCGCCGCCTGCGCGAGCAGCGCCGAGCCGACCAGCGCGAGCGCCGTGGCGATCCCGAGCGACCAGGCGAGCGAACTGAGGTCCTGGCGCTCCTGGTCGAGCGACTTCAGCATGTAGCCGGTCGGACCGCCGCCGATGATCTTCGTACCGGCGACCAGATACGGCGTGCCGCGTATCGAGGTGCGCTGCCAGAACAGGTGGTACTCGTACTTGTTGCCCGCCTTGACCGGCTGCTTCCGGTCCACCTGCTCCTGCAACGACAGCGGTACGTTGTCGCGGGTGAAGGTGTCCAGGTCGCTGTTGCCGACGATGGGCTTGCCCGGGTCGCGCTCGTCGATCAGGAGCACGCTGTAGCCGGGGCTGCTGCTCGCCATCTGCACGGCGGCCGACTGCAGGTCCTCCTTGGAGGGGCGCAGCGGCAGCGAGGCGGCCCGGGTCTGCATCTCCTGGCGGAAGTCCCCGAGCGCCGCGTCCTGGGTACGCGTCAGCACGGCCTCGCGGTTGAGCCAGTACGCGATGCCGGAGGCCGAGACCGCCGCGGTCAGCGCGACGAGCCCGAAGACGATGACGAGCCGCAGTCGCAGGCTGGTCCAGCGGAGCCCGGCACGCAGGCCCCGCCGCACAGCCGTGCTCACTGCGGCGAGTCCAGCCGGTAACCCACGCCCCGGACCGTACGGATCAGGGTCGGCGAGGACGGAACGTCCTCCACCTTGGCGCGCAGCCGCTGGACACAGGCGTCGACCAGCCGGGAGTCACCCAGGTAGTCGTGCTCCCAGACCAGGCGCAGGAGCTGCTGCCGGGACAGGGCCTGGCCGGGCCGGCGGCTCAGTTCGAGCAGGAGGCGCAGCTCGGTCGGCGTGAGCTGCAGGTCCTCGCCGTTCTTGGTGACGGTCATGGCGGAACGGTCGATCACCACGTTCCCGAAGGTCGCGGAGTCGGTCGACTCGCGCTCGCCCCGGCGCAGCACCGCGCGGATACGGGCGTCGAGCACCCGGCCCTGCACGGGCTTGACCACGTAGTCGTCGGCGCCGGACTCCAGGCCCACCACGACGTCGATGTCGTCGCTGCGGGCGGTCAGCAGGATGATCGGCAGCTGGTCGGTGCGGCGGATGCGCCGGCACACCTCGAAACCGTCGATCCCGGGCAGCATCACATCCAGCACGACCAGGTCGGGGCGCTGCTCGCGCAGCAGGTTGAGGCCGTCCTCTCCCGTCGCCGCGGTGGCCACACGGTGGCCCTGGCGTGACAGCGAGAGTTCGAGGGCCGTGCGGATGGCGTCGTCGTCCTCGATCAGCAACAGGAAAGGCACTTGGTCATTCTGACCCATGGGGCGCCCCAGTTCGACAGTTGGTCCCCCCTGATGCGTGCCCCATACGTCCCCCATGCATCAGGAAGCACGGATTCGTGACGCCGCCGGGCCCTGTGACAGCCCTGTGACAGTCGGCGGACAACGCCATGAAACTGCCCCGGCAAGCTCGTTGGCACAAGGAACGGACGGACTCCACCCGATGGGGGGCGCGAGATGAACGCAACTCACAGCATCAACGCAAGCGCAGTTGTCACGCGTCTCCACGATGTCGGGCGGAGCACCGAGAAGTCCGGCGCCGCAGTGAACGGACGGGGGTGCGTTCGTGGCGCCGGGCGTCAGCACACGTCATTCATGACGGTGGTTGACGCGGGGGGCAACGGGGGAAGCGCGTACGGGGAGGACTCGGGGGAGCGGAAGTCACCGGAGCGGTCCGGGGACGCCGAAGCGGCGTTCACGGCCTACGTCCGGGAGCGCCGCGCCTCCCTGTACGCCACCGCCTACCACTTGACCGGTGACCGGTTCGAGGCCGAGGACCTGCTCCAGAGCGCCCTCTTCTCGACGTACCGGGCCTGGGACCGCATCAGCGACAAGGCCGCTGTCGGCGGTTATCTGCGCCGCACGATGACCAATCTGCACATCAGCGCCTGGCGCAGGCGCAAGCTGAACGAATACCCGACCGAGGAGCTGCCGGAGACGGCGGGCGACACGGACGCGATGCGCGGTACGGAGCTGCGCGCCGTGCTCTGGCAGGCGCTGGCGCGCCTTCCCGAGCTGCAGCGCACGATGCTCGTCCTGCGGTACTACGAGGGTCGTACGGACCCCGAGATCGCGTCGATCCTCGACATCAGTGTCGGCACGGTGAAGTCGAGCATCTGGCGGTCGCTCCGCCGGCTGCGCGAGGACGAGGTCCTCAGCTTCGGCCGTGACGAGGAGGAGTCCTTCGGCGAGCTGGTGGCCTGAAGGCTGGGGGGAACGGGGGCGCTGCCGCGTCGGGGGATGCGGTGGTGTCGTTACGGGGGGAACGGGGGATACGGGGGTATCTCGGGGGATACGGGGAAGCCGAGGGGTCGGACGGGCCGGGGGGTCCTGTCCGACCCTTCGGCGCATTCCTGCCAAGCCCCTCCGGCCATTGAGGAGCGGGGGCGCGGGGGCGGAGCCCCCGAAACCGAAACCGGCGGAGGGCTTACCGGGTCGCCGGCAAACGGCACCGGCCCGCAGCAGCCGCCGCCAGGCGGCCCAGCGCTTCCTGCTTCGCGCAGGCGTGCGCGCCGAGCGCGACATGGCGGGCCACGATGCGGCGTTCCGTACGCATCAGGCGCCAGCCGCGACGCAGCAGGAACGGGACCGACTTGCGGCCCTCGCGCAGGTCGCGGAGGAGGCGGCGGCGGAAGGTCGTGGAGGGGCGGCCGCGCAGGCAGAGGGCGTCGGCCAGGAGGCCCAGGGACTGGCAGCGGTCGATGATGTCGGCCGCGAAGATGCCCTCGGCCACGAAGAGCGGGGTGCGCCCGATGTGCTGGACCTCGTGCCCGGTGCGGGAGCTGGTGGAGATGTCGTACACCGGGACGTCGGTGCGGCCGGTCCGGCAGAGCTCCGTGATCGCGGTGACGGCCGCGTCGGCGTCCCAGGAGTCCGGGGAGTCCCAGTCGATGTCCGTACTGCCGACGACGAGCGGCAGCGTGGGGTCGTCGGCTTCCTTGTAGAAGTCGTCGAGCCGCAGCACCGGGAGGCCGGTGCGGGCGGCGAGGGACGACTTGCCGGAGCCGGAGGGGCCCGTCAGGAGGACGACGCGGGTCGAAAGCGCTTGGGAACTCACGGGACACCAGTGTGAGGCATTGACCCGAACAAGGGACCCCCCGGAGGTCCTGTTGGTATCCCTCATCACACCTCAACTACTCTTTGCGTTCGGTCGATTACCCGGCCGATGGTCCGATCGTCCCGATCAGGTGGGAAATCCATGGCACGTCACGCACTTTCCAAGTCCCGGCGCCGCACCCTGCTGCGCGCAGGGCTGACCGTCACGGCGGTCGGCGCCGCGCTCGGCGCGGGGGGTGCGGCGGCGCAGGCCGCCCCGCTGCCCGTGGTTCAGGAGACCGGGGCCGACGTCGGCCTCGCGGAGGCCACCGAGGCGGCCGGCGGCGCGGTCACCGGGGCGCTCGGGCAGTCGCTGGAGCACAGCGTCGCGCCCGTCACCCACCTGCGGCTCGACCCGCTGGCCGGTACCGGGACGGACCCGCTGAACAACGCGGTGGGCACCCAGGTCGCCGACTTCAAGCCGCTCTCCACCGCGCTGGTCACCGACCCGCTGACGAGCGGCGGCGCCATCAAGGACCTGCCCGTCGTGGGCCCGGTCGTGGAGGGCCTGCGCGGCTGATTCTCCGCGGGCAGCGGGACGGCCCGTTTCCCGGAAGCGTCTCCGGGAAACGGGCCGTCGCCGTGTGCGGTCAGTACGAGGAGCCCGACGCGCCCAGCGCGCCCGTCGGGTGCCAGACCGTCTTGGTCTCCAGGAACGCCGTCAGGCGGTGCGTTCCGGGGTCGGCCGTCCAGTCGCCGTCCACACCCTGTGGACGCGAGACGCGCTTCAGGTTGTCGGCCGCCGCGATCTCCAGCTCCTTCGCCAGCTCCGCGTCCGCCCCCGTCAGGTCGATGCCGTTCACGTCCTGGTGGGCGGCGAGCGGCGCGGCGATCTCCGCGGTCTTCCCCGACAGGACGTTGACCACACCGCCCGGCAGGTCCGAGGTGGCCAGCACCTCGCCCAGCGACAGGGCGGGCAGCGGGGACTTCGCGGAGGCGGCCACGACCACGGTGTTGCCGGCCGCGATCACCGGAGCGATCACCGAGACCAGGCCCAGGAACGAGGACTCCTGCGGTGCCAGGACCGTGACCACACCGGTCGGTTCGGGCGTCGACAGGTTGAAGAACGGGCCCGCGACCGGGTTCGCGCCGCCCACGATCTGGGCGATCTTGTCCGTCCAGCCCGCGTACCAGACCCAGCGGTCCACCGCCGCGTCCACGACAGCCGCCGCCTTCGACTTCGACAGGCCCTCCGCCTCGGCCACCTCGCGCACGAACTGCTCGCGGCGGCCCTCCAGCATCTCCGCGACGCGGTAGAGGATCTGGCCGCGGTTGTACGCCGTCGCGCCGGACCAGCCGCCGAACGCCTTGCGGGCGGCCACGACCGCGTCGCGCGCGTCCTTGCGGGAGGACTGGGGCGCGTTCGCCAGCCACTTGCCCTTCGAGTCCGTCACCTCGTACACCCGGCCGCTCTCGGAGCGGGGGAACTTGCCCCCGACGTACAGCTTGTAGGTCTTGAAGACGCTCAGACGGTTATCGGACATCGAGGTACGCCTCCAGGCCGTGACGGCCGCCTTCGCGGCCGAAGCCCGACTCCTTGTAACCGCCGAACGGCGAGGTCGGGTCGAACTTGTTGAACGTGTTGGCCCAGACGACGCCCGCCCGGAGCTTGTTCGCGACCGCGAGGATGCGCGAGCCCTTCTCCGTCCAGATGCCCGCCGACAGGCCGTACTGGCTGTTGTTCGCCTTGGCGACCGCCTCGTCCGGCGTACGGAACGACAGCACCGAGAGCACCGGGCCGAAGATCTCGTCGCGGGCGATGGTGTGCGCCTGGGTGACGTTGGTGAAGAGCGTCGGGGCGAACCAGTAGCCGGCCGAGGGCAGTTCGCACGGGGCGCTCCAGCGCTCCGCGCCCTCCGCCTCGCCGGTCTCCGTGAGCGCGGTGATCCGGGCCAGCTGCTCCGCGGAGTTGATCGCGCCGATGTCCGTGTTCTTGTCCAGCGGGTCGCCGAGGCGCAGCGTGGACAGGCGGCGCTTCAGGGCGTCCAGCAGCTCGTCCTGGACCGACTCCTGCACCAGGAGGCGGGAGCCCGCGCAGCAGACCTGGCCCTGGTTGAAGAAGATGCCGGTGACGATGCCCTCGACGGCCTGGTCGATCGGGGCGTCGTCGAAGACGATGTTGGCGCCCTTGCCGCCCAGCTCCAGCGTGACCTTCTTGTCCGTCCCCGCGACGCTCCGGGCGATGGCCTTGCCGACGGCGGTCGAACCGGTGAAGGCGACCTTGTTCACGTCCGCGTGCTCCACGAGCGCCTGGCCGGCGTCGCCGTACCCCGTCAGGATGTTGACGACACCCTTGGGCAGGCCCGCCTGGCGGCAGATGTCCGCGAAGAACAGCGCCGACAGGGGCGTCGTCTCGGCGGGCTTCAGGACCACCGTGTTGCCCGTGGCGAGCGCCGGAGCGATCTTCCACGCGAGCATCAGCAGCGGGAAGTTCCACGGGATGACCTGGCCGGCCACGCCGAGCGGACGCGGGTCCGGGCCGTAGCCCGCGTGGTCCAGCTTGTCGGCCCAGCCCGCGTAGTAGAAGAAGTGCGCGGCGACCAGCGGGAGGTCCGCGTCGCGGGTCTCCTTGATCGGCTTGCCGTTGTCCAGGGTCTCCAGGACGGCCAGCTCGCGGGAGCGCTCCTGGATGATCCGGGCGATCCGGAACAGGTACTTGGCGCGCTCGGAGCCGGGCAGCGCCGACCACTTCTCGAACGCGCGGCGGGCGGCCTTCACGGCCCGGTCCACGTCGTCGGCGCCGGCCCGCGCGACCTCGGACAGCACCTCCTCGGAGGACGGGCTGACCGTCTTGAAGACCTTGCCGTCGGCCGCGTCGGTGAACTCACCGTCGATGAACAGGCCGTACGAGGGGGCGATGTCGACGACGGAGCGGGACTCCGGTGCCGGTGCGTACTCGAATGCGGATGCCATGGGTATCAGTCCACCGTCACGTAATCGGGGCCGGAGTAACGGCCGGTGCTGAGCTTCTGGCGCTGCATCAGCAGGTCGTTCAGCAGGCTGGAGGCGCCGAAGCGGAACCAGTGGTTGTCCAGCCAGTCCTCGCCCGCCGTCTCGTTGACCAGCACGAGGAACTTCACCGCGTCCTTCGAGGTGCGGATGCCGCCGGCCGGCTTCACGCCGATCTGGACGCCGGTCTGCGCGCGGAAGTCGCGCACCGCCTCCAGCATCAGCAGGGTGTTCGCGGGCGTGGCGTTCGTCGCCACCTTGCCGGTCGAGGTCTTGATGAAGTCCGCGCCGGCCAGCATCCCGAGCCAGGAGGCCCGCCGGATGTTGTCGTACGTGGACAGCTCGCCGGTCTCGAAGATCACCTTGAGCCGGGCGGAGCCGCACTCCGCCTTCACGGCGACGATCTCCTCGTACACCTTCAGATAGCGGCCGGCCAGGAACGCGCCCCGGTCGATCACCATGTCGATCTCGTCGGCCCCGGCGGCCACGGCGTCCCGGACGTCCGCGAGCTTCACGTCGAGCGCGGCGCGTCCGGCGGGGAAGGCCGTCGCCACGGACGCCACCTTCACGCCGGAGCCGGCCAGGACGGCGGCCGCGGTGGCCGCCATGTCGGGGTAGACGCAGACCGCGGCGGTGCGCGGGGTCGTGCGGTCGGTGGGATCGGGGTGGACGGCCTTGGCGGCGAGGGCCCGGACCTTGCCGGGGGTGTCCGCGCCTTCGAGCGTCGTCAGGTCGATCATCGAGATGGCGAGGTCGATGGCGTACGCCTTGGCCGTCGTCTTGATCGACCTGGTTCCGAGGGCTGCGGCGCGCGCTTCGAGTCCGACCGGGTCGACGCCGGGCAGCCCGTGCAGGAAGCGGCGCAGCGCACTGTCGGACGCCGTCGCGTCGGCGAATGCGGGGAGGGTGGTGGGCATGGTCACCACATGAGCATATCTACGCGCGTAGCGACCTGTACAGGGACCCAGGTCACCGGAGGTTCCCGCACCGGGCCTCCGCCGCGGGCCAAGCCGCCGCCGCGCCCCCTCGCCGCGTCAGGCACAATCGGGCTCATGACGAGCCCCACGCCTGCCGACGAGCCCACCTACGCCGACCGGACCTTCCGGTCGCCCGCCGGGCTGGCCGGCGGCGTCCTGCTCCTCGTGCTCGTCTGCGGGATCGGCGGCGACGCCCTGATCCGGGGCGACGGCCGGGTGCCGTGGATGGCGCTCGCCGGAATGCTGACCGCCGTGCCGGTGGTCGTCGCCTTCACGCTGCGCCCGGTGGTCGCCGCGAACGACGCGCGCATCCGCATCCGCAACCCCTTCCGCACGATCACGCTGCCGTGGAGCGACGTGGCCGACGTACGGGCCGGGTATTCGAGCGAGCTCTTCACGAACGAGGGCAAGAAGTTCCAGCTCTGGGCCGTCCCCGTGTCGCTGCGGCAGCGCAAGAAGGCGGCCCGCCAGCAGTCCCGGCAGGCGGTGGACGACCCGTACCGGCGTACGTCCACGATCGCCGACGTACGCAACACCAAGGCCCGCACCGCGGCCGCCGACCAGACCGTCGCGGACCTGCGCGAGCTGTCCGAGCGGGCCGGGGACAAGCCCGCGCCCGGCGCCCCCACCGCCTCGGTGCGCTGGGCGTACGAGGTCATCGCACCGGCCCTCGTCGGCGCGGTGCTGCTCGTGGTCCTCGGCGCGACCGGCTGACGCCCCGGACGCTCGCGGCCGGCCCTGCGCCGCGCCCGGCGGGCTGAGCGGAAGGCGGCCGGGCCGGGCCAGGCCGCCCCGGCTCAGATGCCCGCCGCTGCGGCCAGGTCGCGCTTGATGCCGGTCAGCAGCTCCGTGGCGCGGGCGCGGGCGGTGGGCAGCGCGTCGGCGGAGCCCACCGGCACGACGACCTCCAGATAGCACTTCAGCTTCGGCTCGGTGCCGCTCGGGCGGACGATCACCCGGGCGCCGTCGAGCGTGTAGCGCAGCCCGTCGGTCGGCGGCAGCCGGTCCGTGCCCCGCGACAGGTCCTCGGCCGAGGCCACGGGCAGCCCCGCCAGGGCGGCCGGCGGCTGCTCGCGCAGGCGGCGCATCGCGTCCGCGATGACCGACAGGTCCTCGACCCGCACCGACAGCTGGTCGGTGGCGTGCAGCCCGTGTTCGAGCGCGAGGTCGTCCAGCAGATCGAGGAGCGTGCGGCCCTGCTCCTTCAGTACGGAGGCGAGTTCGGCCACGAGCAGCGCGGCCGTGATGCCGTCCTTGTCGCGGACGCCCTCCGGGTCCACGCAGTAGCCGAGCGCCTCCTCGTACCCGTAACGCAGCCCCTCGACGCGGGCGATCCACTTGAAGCCCGTCAGGGTCTCCTCGTAGCCCAGGCCCGCCTTCTCGGCGATCCGGCCCAGCAGCGAGGACGAGACGATCGACTCCGCGAACACGCCGGTCGCGCCCCGGCGCACCAGGTGCGCGGCGAGCAGCGCACCGGTCTCGTCGCCCCGCAGCATCCGCCAGCCGCCGTCCGCCGCCGGGTCCGGCACGGCGACGGCGCAGCGGTCCGCGTCCGGGTCGTTCGCGATGACGAGATCCGGTTTCGCGCGGCGCGCGGCGGTGAACGCGAGGTCCATCGCGCCGGGCTCCTCCGGATTGGGGAAGGCCACGGTGGGGAACGCGGGGTCCGGCTCGGCCTGCTCCGCGACGAGCACCGGGGCCGGGAAGCCGGCCCGGTCGAAGGCGGCGGTGAGCACCGAGGTGCCGACGCCGTGCATCGCGGTGTAGACGGTGCGGGCGGTGCGGGGCGACCCCGCGTCGAGTACGGCGTCCGTGCGCGTCAGGTACGCGTCCAGGACCTCGTCGCCCAGGGTCTCCCAGCCGGTCTCCGGGCGGTCCACGCCGGCCAGCGGGCCGACCGCCGCGATGGCCGCGGCGATCTCGCCGTCCGCCGGCGGCACGATCTGCGAGCCGTCGCCGAGGTACACCTTGTAGCCGTTGTCGCGGGGCGGGTTGTGGCTGGCGGTCACCTCGACGCCGGCGACGGCACCCAGGTGCCGTATGGCGTACGCGAGCACGGGGGTGGGCAGCGGGCGGGGCAGGACCGCCGCGCGGAGGCCGGCGCCGGTCATCACGGCGGCGGTGTCCCGTGCGAAGTCGGCGGACTTGTAGCGGGCGTCGTAGCCGATGACGACGAGACCGCCGGTCCGCCCCTGGTCCTTGAGGTACGCGGCGAGGCCGGCTGCGGCACGGATGACCACGGAGCGGTTCATGCGCATCGGGCCCGCGCCGAGCTCCCCGCGCAGGCCGGCGGTGCCGAACTGGAGGGTGCCCGCGAAGCGGGTGGTGAGCTCTGCGGTGTCCTCGGCCGCGATGAGCTTGGCGAGCTCTTCGCGGGTGTCGGGGTCGGGGTCCTCGTCCAGCCAGGCGCTGGCGCGGGCGAGGAGGTCCGGGGGTGTCGTCACGGGGTGCCTTTCGGGGGTGGGCGAGTGGGTGGGCGTGTGCGGGTGGGGGCGCCTGCGGCGGGCCTTGTCCCCGACCCGTCCCCAAGCTCTCGGCTTCGTTCGAGCAGGGGAGACCCGACTCTTCCCGAAACCGGGGTGCCCCCAGGACAACCTCAGATCCGGTCCAGCACCCGCGCCAGCAGGGACCCCATCCGCGTCGCGGAATCCCGCCCCGCCTGAAGGACCTCCTCATGGTTCAGCGGCTCCCCGCTCAACCCCGCCGCCAGGTTCGTCACCAGGGACAGGCCCAGGACCTCGGCCCCCGCCTCCCGGGCGGCAATCGCTTCCAGGACCGTGGACATGCCGACCAGGTCGCCGCCCATCACGCGGACCATGCCGATCTCGGCCGGAGTCTCGTAGTGCGGGCCGGGGAACTGCACGTACACGCCCTCTTCGAGCGTCTCGTCCACCTCCTTGCACAGCGCGCGCAGGCGCGGCGAGTACAGGTCGGTGAGGTCCACGAAGTTCGCGCCGATGATCGGCGAGGCAGCCGTGAGGTTGATGTGGTCGCTGATCAGGACCGGCTGCCCGGGACGCATGCCCTCCCGCAGGCCGCCGCAGCCGTTCGTCAGGATCACCGTCCGGCACCCCGCGGCGACCGCCGTACGGACCCCGTGCGCGACGGCGGCGACTCCGCGGCCCTCGTAGTAGTGCGTGCGGCCGAGGAACACCAGGGCCCGCTTGTCGCCGATCACGTGCGAGCGGATCGTGCCGCCGTGGCCCTCGACGGCGGGCGCCGGGAAGCCGGGCAGGGCCGTCACCGGGAACTCGGCCGCCGGAACGCCGAGCGCGGCAGCGGCTGGCGCCCAGCCGGAGCCCATCACGAGGGCGACGTCGTGGGTCTCGGCACCGGTCAGCTCGCGCAGGCGGGCGGCGGCGTCGGCGGCGGCGGCGTGCGGGTCGCCCTGGATGTGGTCCGGAATAAGTGATGCGTTCACGCGGACGAGCGTAACCGCTGAATCCCTACGCGCGTAGATGCCCCTGCACAGAGTCTTGCGGGAATCGTTCGTGTGTTCCGACAATCGGGACGGCGGCCCGCCCCCTCAGCAGGGGCGCTTGCGCAGCTCCATCACGTAGTCGTGCGGCGCGCCCGCCGATTCGGCCGCGTCCGCGATCTCGCCCAGATAGCGGGCGGACGGCAGGCCGCCCTCGTAACCGTTCAGCACATAGATCCAGGCCGGCTCCTCGCCGTCCAGGGTGTGCACCCGGATCCGCATGCGCCGGTAGATGTCGAGGCCGACGCCCTCCCAGCGGTCCATGGAGTCCTCGTCCATGGGGGCCAGGTCGTACAGGGCGACGAAGACCTGCGAGCGGGGCGCCTCCACCACGGTGGCCAGCGCGCCTTCCCAGCCCATCTGCTCCCCGCCGAAGGTCAGCCGCCAGCCGTTCAGCCAGCCGGTCCCGCGCAGCGGTGAGTGCGGGGCGCGGCGCGTCATCAGCCGCGCGTCGAGGTTGCCGGCGTACGCGGCGTAGAGCGACATGGGATCGAGGGTACGGGAGGTGGCGGCGGGCATGCCGGTTCCTGTGAGGAACGCCCCCCGAGGGGAGGCGCGAACGGGGCGGCCGGGCCCGCCGGGTCCGTGCGCCGTGCGCCCCGGCGCACGTATGGAGGGCCCCGGGGAGAAGCACCTTGGCGCGTGCGGGACAATGAAGTACGTACTGCATTCCCCCGGGGCGATCCCCCGGACCCCGGCCGGGACAGCAGACGGCCGTGGGACGAGAAACGCGAGGCGGACTTTTCGTGACCCGGATCGTGATCATCGGCGGCGGACCCGGCGGGTACGAGGCGGCACTGGTGGGCGCCCAGCTCGGCGCGGAGGTGACCGTCGTCGACTGTGACGGCCTCGGCGGCGCGTCCGTCCTCACCGACTGCGTGCCCTCGAAGACCCTGATCGCGACGGCCGAGGTGATGACCACCTTCGACTCCTCGTACGAGGAGCTGGGCATCATCGTCGCGGACGACACCCCGCACATAGAGCAGGCCGCGCGTGTGGTCGGCGTCGATCTGGGGAAGGTCAACCGCCGCGTCAAGCGCCTGGCGCTCGCCCAGTCCCACGACATCACCGCCTCCGTCACCCGCGCCGGCGCCCGCGTCATGCGCGGCCGCGGCCGTCTGGAGGGCCTCCAGGCCGCCGACGGCTCCCGCCAGGTCGTCGTCAGGGCCGCCGACGGTACGGAGGAGACGCTCACCGCGGACGCCGTGCTGATCGCGACCGGCGGGCACCCCCGGGAGATCCCGGACGCGCAGCCGGACGGCGAGCGCATCCTGAACTGGACCCAGGTCTACGACCTCGACGAGCTGCCGCAGGAGCTCATCGTCGTCGGTTCCGGCGTGACCGGCGCCGAGTTCGCCGGCGCCTACCAGGCCCTCGGCTCGCGCGTCACCCTCGTCTCGTCCCGCGACCGGGTGCTGCCCGGCGAGGACCCCGACGCGGCGGCCGTCCTGGAGGACGTGTTCCGGCGGCGCGGCATGAACGTCATGGCCCGCTCCCGCGCCCAGTCCGCCAAGCGCGTCGGCGACCGGGTCGAGGTGACCCTCGCCGACGGCCGGGTCATCTCCGGCACGCACTGCCTGATGGCCGTCGGCGCCATCCCGAACACCGCGGGCATGGGCCTGGAGGAGGCCGGAGTCCGGCTCAAGGACTCCGGGCACATCTGGACCGACAAGGTCTCCCGTACCAGCGCGCCCGGCGTCTACGCGGCCGGTGACGTCACCGGCATCTTCGCGCTCGCCTCCGTCGCCGCCATGCAGGGCCGCATCGCGATGTACCACTTCCTGGGCGACGCGGTGGCCCCGCTGGACCTCAAGACGGTGTCCTCCAACGTTTTCACCGACCCGGAGATCGCCACCGTCGGTTACACCCAGGCGGACGTCGACGCGGGCAGGATCGAGGCGCTGGTCGTCAAGCTGCCGCTGCTGCGCAACCCGCGCGCGAAGATGCAGGGCATCCGGGACGGTTTCGTGAAGATCTTCTGCCGCCCCGGCACCGGCATCGTGGTCGGCGGCTGTGTCGTCGCCCCCCGGGCGAGCGAGCTGATCCACCCGATCTCGATCGCGGTCGACAACAATCTGACGGTCGACCAGATCGCAAACACCTTCACTGTGTACCCGTCCCTGTCGGGATCGATCGCCGAAGTGGCCCGCCAGTTGCACAGCCGTAAGCGCACGGGCGGGGCGTGACCGCCGTTCGGTCAGGAGAGGACAACAAGGCGGTCTCCTATATCACTTGGTGACCGCCTGTATGTACAACTTCTGCTAATCGGCGCAAACTGCTGAAAAGTCTCGCGCGGTCACGTTACTGTCAGTTTCGTGTTCGCTGCAGAACGTCGTCAGTTGATCCTCGAAATGGTGCGCGCCAACGGGGCGGTATCGCTCCGTGAGCTCGCCCGCGTCGTCCAGACCTCCGAAGTGACCGTACGGCGGGACGTGCGGGCACTGGAGGCAGAAGGACTCCTCGACCGCCGGCATGGCGGTGCGGTATTGCCGGGCGGTTTTACGCGGGAGTCCGGCTTTCCGCAGAAATCCCATCTCGCGACCGCGGAGAAGACGGCCATCGCCGAGATGGCCGCCGGCCTCGTCGAAGAGGGCGAGGCCATCGTCGTCGGTGCCGGTACGACCACGCAGGAGCTGGCCCGCCGGCTCGCGCGCGTCCCCGGCCTGACCGTCGTCACCAACTCGCTGCTCGTCGCCCAGGCGCTGGCCCATGCCAACCGGGTGGAGGTGGTGATGACCGGGGGCACCCTCCGCGGCTCCAACTACGCCCTCGTGGGCAGCGGGGCCGAGCAGTCCCTCCAGGGGCTGCGGGTCTCCCGGGCGTTCCTGTCCGGGAGCGGGCTCACCGCCGAGCGCGGGCTCTCCACGTCCAACATGCTCTCCGCGAGCGTGGACCGGGCGCTGGTGCAGGCCGCGGCGGAGGTGGTGGTCCTCGCGGATCACACGAAGCTCGGTTCCGACACGATGTTCCAGACCGTGCCGACGGATCTCATCACCCATCTGGTGACGGACGAGCCCGCCGCGCATGACGACCGGTCGGCGGCGGAGTTGCAGGCGCTGGCGGATCAGGGCGTACGGATCGCTGTCGCGGGGGGCGGGGCGGCCTCGGCGGCAGCGGATCCGGGGGCGGCGGGCGGACGGCCCGCCAGGCGCGAGATGCCGTTGCCCGGGCAGCGGCGTACGCAGGGGCAGGGGCTGCGGGCGCTCGGTGACGCGGGGGCCGGTGAGCGGGACCGGGCGCGGGTGGCGGACCTGCGGCGGCGGTAGGTCGGGGGCGCTGCCCCGGGACCCCCGCTCCTCAATCGCCGGAGGGGCTTGACGTGCCGCCGGTGGCGCTTGAAGTGCTGCCGCTGGAGCCTGCCTTGTCAGCTGGAGCGTGATGTGTCAGGGGTGGGGCCCAGTCCCCTCAGCGTCAGTGCCAGCAAGCGTGTTGCCAGTTCCGGGTCGTCCGGGGATTGTTCCGCTGCCAGGGCGATGGCGTTCGTCAGTTGCATCAGGTCGTCTATCGAGACGTCGTGCCTCACCGTGCCCGCCGACTGGGCGCGGGTCAGGAGGGTGGAACCCGCCTCGCGCAGCGGGGTGTTGCAGCGGGCCAGGGCCGAACTCTCGTCGCGGCAGGTCGACATGAGGGCCTGGGCCAGGCCGCGGTACTCGCCCGCGTGGGTGACGATCGCGCCCAGCCACTCCACCAGCGCCGCGCACGGCCGCTCCGAGCCCGCCAGTTCGCGGGAGCGGGTGATCAGGGCGGTCACCGCCTCCTGGAAGACCGCGCTCATCAGCGCGTGCCGGGTCGGGAAGTGGCGGTACAGCGTGCCGATGCCCACTCCCGCGCGCCGCGCGATGTCCTCCAGGGACGCGTCGGTGCCGTGTTCCGCGAAGGCGGTACGGGCCTCCGCCAGCAGTCGGCCGTAATTGCGGCGCGCGTCGGCACGCATGGGCCGGGCCGGCGTCCCTGCCGTACTCATCGCCATGGTGCGGTCCCTCCTGTCTCCCCGGTCTCCAGGATGCCATCGCGCGGGCCGCCCCCGTCCTCCGAATGCGCCGGTGCCCCGGTCACGTCCGACGACGTGACCGGGGCACCGGCGGGGAAGACGCGGGGTCAGTCCTTGATCTCGCAGATGACGGCGCCCGAGGAGATCGAGCTGCCGACCTCGGCGGCCAGGCCCTTGATCGTGCCGGAGCGGTGCGCGTTCAGCGGCTGCTCCATCTTCATGGCCTCCAGGACGACGATCAGGTCGCCCTCCTTGACCTCCTGGCCCTCCTCCACGGCGATCTTCACGATCGTGCCCTGCATCGGGGAGGCGAGGGTGTCGCCGGAGACGGCCGAGCCGGACTTCTTGGCCGCGCGGCGCTTGGGCTTGGCGCCCGCCGCGAGACCGGTACGGGCCAGGCTCATGCCGAGCGAGGAGGGCAGCGAGACCTCCAGGCGCTTGCCGCCGACCTCGACGACCACCGTCTCGCGGCCGGACTCGTCGTCCGCCTCGGCCTCGGCCGGCGCGGCGAACGGCTTGATCTCGTTGACGAACTCCGTCTCGATCCAGCGGGTGTGGACGCGGAACGGGTCCGCGGTGAACGCCGGGTCCGTCACCACCGCGCGGTGGAACGGGATGGCGGTCGCCATGCCCTCGACGTTGAACTCCGCCAGGGCGCGCGCCGCACGCTGGAGCGCCTGCTCACGCGTCGCGCCGGTCACGATGAGCTTGGCGAGCAGCGAGTCCCAGGCGGGGCCGATGACCGAGCCGGACTCCACACCCGCGTCCAGGCGGACGCCCGGACCGCTCGGCGCCTCGAACTTCGTCACCGTGCCGGGCGCCGGGAGGAAGCCGCGGCCCGGGTCCTCGCCGTTGATACGGAACTCGAAGGAGTGACCGCGCGAGGCGGGGTCGTCGTAACCCAGCTCCTCGCCGTCGGCGATCCGGAACATCTCGCGGACCAGGTCGATGCCGGAGACCTCCTCGGTCACCGGGTGCTCCACCTGCAGGCGCGTGTTGACCTCCAGGAAGGAGATCGTGCCGTCCATGCCGACCAGGAACTCGACCGTGCCGGCGCCGACGTAGCCGGCCTCCTTCAGGATCGCCTTGGACGCCGCGTACAGCTCCGCGTTCTGCGCATCCGACAGGAAGGGGGCCGGGGCCTCCTCCACGAGCTTCTGGTGGCGGCGCTGGAGCGAGCAGTCACGCGTCGAGACGACGACCACGTTGCCGTGGGTGTCGGCCAGGCACTGGGTCTCCACGTGCCGCGGCTTGTCGAGGTAGCGCTCCACGAAGCACTCCCCGCGCCCGAACGCGGCGACGGCCTCGCGGACGGCGGAGTCGTACAGCTCCGGGATCTCCTCCAGCGTGCGCGCGACCTTCAGACCGCGGCCGCCGCCGCCGAACGCCGCCTTGATCGCGATCGGCAGGCCGTGTTCCTCGGCGAAGGCGACGACCTCCGCCGAACCCGAGACCGGGTCCGGGGTGCCCGCGACGAGCGGGGCGCCGGCGCGCTGCGCGATGTGACGGGCGGCGACCTTGTCACCGAGGTCCCGGATCGCGTGCGGCGGCGGGCCGATCCACGTCAGGCCGGCGTCCAGCACGGCCTGGGCGAACTCGGCGTTCTCCGAGAGGAAGCCGTAACCCGGGTGGATCGCGTCCGCCCCGGAGTCCTTGGCAGCCTGGAGCACCTTGGCGATGTCCAGGTAACTGGCCGCCGGGGTGTCACCGCCCAGAGCGAATGCCTCGTCGGCCGCACGGACGTGCAGAGCGTCACGGTCCGGATCGGCGTAGACGGCCACGCTGCCGATACCCGCGTCCCGGCAGGCCCGGGCAACACGGACAGCGATTTCGCCACGGTTGGCGATGAGCACCTTGCGCACGATGGCTCCCTCCTTGAAACAAGCTGAGTTTAGGGACTACCGACACGGTCCTACGACCCGTCCCCAATGGTGAGCTTGCCCACACGGAGTGTGATTCGAGGTGTGCTCGAGTCGCGAAATCCCTTGTGCCACCACGGTACGCCGGGTTCTGAAACCGCACAGTAGCGACCAGGTGTGGCCCAGGTCTCTATCGCCACGAGCAGCGACTTACCGTGATTCTTTGTGGAGTTCCCACTAAGGGGTGGGCAATTCTTTGCCCGACCCACGAAAGCCCCGAGAAGCAGGGGTGCGTCCGGGTTGCGCAGGGCTCTTGTCGTGGCCATTACCCGTTAGTAGGGTCCGCGCTATTGCACGTACTGCTGGTAACAGGGGGTGAGCGTCGTGGTTCGCAGGCTGGTGGCCTTTCTGGCCGCGCTCGTGCTGGCCGTGGAGGCCGTGGGCATCGTGATCATCAACGTGGTCCTGGGCACGGTCGTGAAGAACCAGGACATGTCCCTCGCCGGTACGGACCCCGAGGCGATGTCCCAGGGCACCTGGGTGCTCGGCGGGGTCTCCGGGGTCTTCCTGCTGCTGTGCGCCGTGCTGCTCGTGGTGGCGGGAATCCGCGACCGGGGCCCGGGGCGTGCGGGCCGGATCGTGCTCATCTGCTGCGCGGTCGTCCACGGCGTGCTCGGCGCGCTGACGGTGGGACTCGTCGGCTGGGCGGCGTTCGCCTGGATGATGGTGACGCTCGCCCTGATCGTGCTCGTCCTGGTGGCGTACGGCCCCGGGCCGGCCGCCCGGTCCGAGAAGGCGGGCACCGAACCGGCCGGGGCGGAACCGGCCGGGGCCGAGCCGGAGCCCGGGCCGGCCTGATTCCCGCTCAGGCCCAGAGGTCGGTGACCTGGATGCCCAGTTCGGCCAGCAGGCGGCGCAGCAGCGGGAGCGAGAGCCCGATGACGTTGCCCGGGTCGCCCTCGATGGAGTCCACGAACGGCGCGGAGCGGCCGTCCAGGGTGAAGGCCCCGGCCACGTGCAGCGGTTCGCCGGAGGCGACGTAGGCGGCGATCTCGGCGTCCGTCGGTTCGCCGAAGTGCACGGTCGTGGACGCCGTCCGCGAGACCGTGCGGCCGGTCGTGGTGTCCGTCAGGCTGTGCCCGGTCCGCAGCACGCCGGTGCGCCCGCGCATCGACTTCCAGCGCGCGGTGGCCTCCTCGGCGTCGGCCGGCTTGCCCAGCGCCCGGCCGTCGAGCTCCAGGACCGAGTCGCAGCCGATGACCAGGGCGCCGGCGGCCTCGGGGAGCGCGGCGACGACGGCCGCCTTGGCCTCGGCGAGGACGAGGGCGAGTTCTGCGGGGGTGTCGGCGGTGAGGGCGTCCTCGTCGACGCCGCTGACGATCACCTCCGGGGCGAGGCCGGCTTGGCGGAGCAGGCCGAGGCGGGCCGGGGAGGCGGAGGCGAGTACGAGGCGCTGGGCGGTCATGACCGCCATCGTACGGACGTGGGGTGCGCGCGGGTTCGCTGCGGGGGCGCTGCCCCCGGGCCTCCGCTCCTCGATCGCCGGAGGGGCTTGATTCCGCCTCAGCGCGTACCGAGTACGAACATCGCCACGACCATCGCCAGGGCCAGGATCAAGCCCGCTCGGCGCATCATCGTTTCCGCGTCGCGGAGTTCCTCGGGGGGTTTGTTCTCAGGGTCGGACCAGAGCATGGTCCGATCCTGCTGCGGAGGCCTCGGGCGGCGCCTGAGTACGCGTACTCAACCGCCGCCCCGGCGGTTACGCGGGCCAGTACGTACGGGCCCAGGCGCGCGGGCCCGGCAGGTGGCGGGCGCTTCGGGCCAGGCGGCTCGGGTGGGACCAGCCGGCCGGGGGCTGCGGGGTGCTGGACGGCACCGCGGACACCGCGGCGGCACGGGCCCGGACGACCGCGAGCGCGGCGGCCAGTTCCTCCGGGGTCGGGTTGCCCCGTACGACCTTGATCATGGCCAGGACCCTTTCTAGAGGGGGATGTTGCCGTGCTTCTTGGGCGGCAGGGACTCGCGCTTGGTGCGGAGCTGGCGCAGGCCCTTGACCACGTGCGCCCGGGTGTCGGACGGCATGATCACCGCGTCCACGTACCCGCGTTCGGCCGCCACGTACGGGTTGAGCAGCGTGTCCTCGTAGTCCGCGATCAGTTCGGCGCGCGTGGCCTCCTGGTCCTCGGCGGCGGCGATCGTACGGCGGTGCAGGATGTTCACCGCGCCCTGGGCGCCCATGACGGCGATCTGCGCGGTCGGCCAGGCGAGGTTGATGTCGGCGCCCAGGTGCTTGGAGCCCATGACGTCGTACGCGCCGCCGAACGCCTTGCGCGTGATCACCGTGATCAGCGGGACCGTCGCCTCCGCGTACGCGTAGATCAGCTTGGCACCGCGCCGGATGATGCCGCCGTACTCCTGGTCGACGCCCGGCAGGAAGCCCGGCACGTCCACGAAGGTCAGCACCGGCACGTTGAACGCGTCGCAGGTGCGGACGAAACGCGCCGCCTTCTCACTGGCGTTGATGTCCAGGCAGCCGGCGAACTGCATCGGCTGGTTGGCGACGATGCCGACCGGGTAGCCCTCGACGCGGCCGAAGCCGGTGATGATGTTCGGCGCGAACAGGGCCTGGGTCTCCAGGAACTCGCCGTCGTCCAGCACGTGCTCGATCGCGGTGTGCATGTCGTACGGCTGGTTCGCCGAGTCCGGGATCAGCGCGTCCAGCTCGCGGTCCTCGTCGCTGACCGCGAGGTCCGCCTCCTCCGGGAAGGCCGGGGCCTCCGAGAGGTTGTTCGACGGGAGGTAGGACAGCAGCGACTTGACGTACTCGATGGCGTCCTTCTCGTCGCCCGCCATGTGGTGCGCGACGCCCGAGGTGGTGTTGTGCGTACGGGCTCCGCCCAGCTCCTCGAAGCCGACGTCCTCACCGGTGACCGTCTTGATGACGTCGGGGCCCGTGATGAACATGTGCGAGGTCTTGTCGACCATCACCGTGAAGTCGGTGATCGCGGGGGAGTACACCGCGCCGCCCGCGCACGGGCCGACGATCAGCGAGATCTGCGGGATCACACCCGAGGCGTGCACGTTGCGCCGGAAGATCTCCGCGAAGAGCCCCAGCGCCGCGACGCCCTCCTGGATGCGGGCGCCGCCGCCGTCGTTGATGCCGATGACCGGGCAGCCGGTCTTCAGCGCGAAGTCCATCACCTTGACGATCTTCTCACCGTAGACCTCGCCCAGCGAGCCGCCGAAGATGGTGAAGTCCTGCGAGTACACGCAGACCGGGCGGCCGTCGACCGTGCCGTAGCCGGTGACGACGCCGTCCCCGTACGGCCGGTTCTTCTCGATGCCGAAGTTGGTCGAGCGGTGCCGGGCGAACTCGTCGAGCTCCACGAAGGAACCCTCGTCGAGCAGCAGCTCGACGCGCTCGCGCGCCGTCAGCTTGCCCTTCGCGTGCTGCTTCTCCACCGCGCGCGCCGACCCGGCGTGGGTCGCCTCGTCGATACGGCGCTGCAGGTCCGCGAGCTTGCCCGCGGTCGTGTGGATGTCGGTCTCTTCCGGCTCGGACATCGGGTGGCGGCTCCCTGCCTGGTCACGGGGACGACTTGGCTGCTGATCTGCTGACGAACAGCTACTGAGCCGTAGCGTATCGGCGCGGATACGGTTCGGCAGTGCGTCCTTTGACACACCTAGGGTGGCTTGCATGACACCTTCGGATGCGCCACAGAGCCGTTGGTCGGACCTGGACCGGCCGCCCCTCAACGTCCCCGCGCTGCGCCGCGGACTGCTGCGGCCCGGCTCGCTGTGGACCGTCCTGGACGTGGTCGAGTCGACCGGCTCCACCAACACCGATCTCGCCGCGCGCGCCGCGGGCCTCGCCGAGGGCACCGTCCTCGTCGCCGAGGAGCAGACCGCAGGGCGCGGGCGCCTGGAGCGCACCTGGACCGCCCCGGCCCGCTCCGGGCTGTTCTTCTCCGTCTACCTGACCCCGGGGGACGTGCCCGCCGAGCGCTGGGGCTGGCTGCCGCTGCTCACCGGCGTCGCCGCCGCGACCGGCCTGGCCCGCGCGGCGGGCGTCGACATGGCCCTGAAGTGGCCCAACGACCTGCTCGTCACCGTCGAGGGCGAGGAGCGCAAGACCGGCGGCATCCTCGCGGAGCGGGCCGGCGACGGCGTCGTCATCGGCATCGGCCTCAACGTCTCGCTGCGCGCCGACGAGCTCCCCGCCCCCACCGCCGCCTCGCTCGCCCTGGCCGGCGCGGTCTCCACCGACCGCGAGACGCTGCTGCGGGGCGTCCTGAGGTCCCTGGAGCACTGGTACGGGCTCTGGCGCGACGCGGACGGCGACGCGGCGGCGAGCGGGGTGCAGGAGGCGTACGCGGCGGGCTGCGCGACCCTCGGCAAGGCCGTACGGGCCCAGCTGCCCGGCGACCGCACGCTCACCGGAGAGGCCGTCGCCGTCGACGGGGACGGCCGGCTCGTCCTGGCCACGGACGGCGGACTGCGCGCACCGGTCTCCGCGGGCGACATCGTGCACCTGCGCGGTGCGGAGGGCGGCCTGACCTGAACCGCCGGGGCCCCGTCCGCGTGCCCTGAGGACGTGAGGTAGGGCACACCTGCCGTATCGTTGAGGTGATCCACCGGCGGACAGATCGGCAGGGCAGTGCGCAGGGAACGGGCAGGAGGCGGCTGGTGACCGTCGACGACACGACCTCCGGCGATGGCGCGCAGCAGTCACCGGACCCCTCGGTGCACGCCACACCGCACCACGAAGTCGACCACACGGCCGAGCCGACCGACGACCCCCTCGCGATCCGGCTGGAACAGCTGATCCTGGGCGCCGACCGTCGCTACACGCCGTTCCAGGCGGCCCGCACGGCCGGCGTCTCCATGGACCTGGCCTCCCGCTTCTGGCGGGCCATGGGTTTCGCGGACATCGGCCAGGCCAAGGCGCTCACCGAGGCCGACGTGCTGGCCCTGCGGCGGCTCTCCGGTCTCGTCGAGGCGGGGCTGCTCAGCGAGCCGATGGCGATCCAGGTCGCCCGGTCGACCGGGCAGACCACCGCCCGGCTGGCCGAATGGCAGATCGACTCCTTCCTGGAGGGCCTGACCGAGCCCCCCGAGCCCGGCATGACCCGCACCGAGGTCACGTACCCCCTGGTGGAACTGCTCCTGCCCGAGCTGGAGGAGTTCCTGGTGTACGTGTGGCGGCGCCAGCTCGCCGCCGCCACGGGCCGGGTCGTGCAGGCGGCCGACGACGACGAGATGGTGGACCGCCGCCTCGCCGTGGGCTTCGCGGACCTCGTCGGCTTCACCCGGCTCACCCGCCGGCTGGAGGAGGAGGAGCTCGGCGAGCTGGTCGAGTCCTTCGAGACCACCTGCGCCGACCTGGTCGCGGCGCACGGCGGCCGGCTCATCAAGACCCTCGGCGACGAGGTCCTGTTCGCCGCCGACGACGCGGGCACCGCCGCCGAGATCGCGCTGCGCCTGGTCGAGGCGATGACCGTGGACGAGACGATGCCGGCGCTCCGGGTCGGCATCGCCTTCGGCACGGTCACCACCCGGATGGGCGACGTCTTCGGCACCACGGTGAACCTGGCCAGCCGGCTCACCTCGATAGCGCCCAAGGACGCGGTGCTGGTCGACGGGGCGTTCGCCGAGGAGCTGACGCGTACGGGCGACGCCCCGGTCTCCGAGGCGCGGGCGGCGGAGGAGGCCGCGGCGGCGGCCGAGCGGGCCGCGAAGGAGGGGCCGGACGCCGCGGTGATCCCGGTCCCGAAGTACCGCTACGGGCTCCAGCCGATGTGGCAGCGCCCGGTGCGCGGCCTCGGCGTGGTCGAACCCTGGCTGCTGGCGCGTCGCGGCACCTCCTGAGCCGCACGTCCCGACCTGTCCCGGCCACCCTTTCGGGGGAGAGCTCTAGGATCCCTTCGGTAACGCTCGTTAACCGACAGGGGTGCAGCATGACCGTCACGTCCGAGCAGCGGTTCGGGGAGTTCGTCGTCGTCCGGGCCCACGAGGGGTTCGACCACGTCGCCGAGCTGGTTCTCGACCGGCCGAAGGCGATGAACGCGGTGTCCACGGACATGGCGCGCTCGATCGCCGCCGCCTGCGACGCGCTCGCCGCCGACCGGGACGTGCGCGTCACCGTCCTGACCTCCAGCCACGAGCGGGCGTTCTGCGTGGGCGCGGACCTCAAGGAGCGCAACTCCTTCTCCGACGCCGACCTGGTGCGCCAGCGGCCCACCGCGCGCGCCGCCTACACCGGTGTGCTCGAACTGCCCATGCCGACGATCGCCGCCGTGCACGGCTTCGCCCTGGGCGGCGGCTTCGAACTGGCCCTGTCCTGCGACCTCATCGTCGCCGACCCGACCGCCCTGGTGGGCCTGCCCGAGGTCTCCGTCGGCGTCATCCCGGGCGGCGGCGGCACCCAGTTGCTGCCCCGCCGGGTCGGGGCCGCGCGCGCCGCCGAGCTGATCTTCAGCGCCCGCCGGGTGCCGGGTCCCGAGGCCCGTGAGCTGGGCCTGGTGGACGAACTGGTGGCGGAGGGCGAGGACCGGACCGCGGCGCTGGCCCTGGCCGCCCGGATCGCCGCGAACTCGCCGGTCGGGCTGCGGGCGGCCAAGCGGGCGCTGCGGCTCGGGCACGGGCTGGACCTGCGGGCCGGTCTGGAGGTCGAGGACTCCGCGTGGCGGTCGGTGGCCTTCTCCGGTGACCGGGCGGAGGGCGTGGCCGCGTTCAACGAGAAGCGGAAGGCGAACTGGCCCGGGGAGTGACCCTCGGTGCCCGTTCTCGAGCCCATCGGTCACGCTCCGGAGTCGCCGAGTGATCACGGAGTCCATATCGCCCTAAACTGGCGCAATGGGTGGTGACGACGCACGACTGCGCGCTGTGGTCTCGCTGGCGCAGACGATGGCCGCGGCGCAGACCCCCCGGGGGTGCTGGCGAGCGGCCGCCCTGGGGGCCCGCGAGGCGCTGGGCGGCAGCTTCGCCGCGCTCTCGGTCTGGGAACGCGACCGGGGCCGGCTGAGGGTCCTGGTCAACGCGGGGGAGCGGGCCGAGGGCGAGGAGGAGTTCCCCGAGGAGGAGGTCTACCCGGTCCACCGCTTCCCGGAGATCACCGAGTTCCTGCACGAGCGGTGGGCCGGGGGCGGTGAGCCGGACGCCTGGGTGGAGACGGCCGAGGGTCCGGTGGACGAGGAGCCGGGCGAGGAGCCGGCGGCCGGTGCGCACGGATACGGGCCCGGCTACTGCCACCAGCGGGTCGCGGCGCTGCGCCGGCGGGGGCGCGGCTGCTGCGTGGTCGCGCCGATCGTGCTGCACGGGCGGGCCTGGGGCGAGCTGTACGTGGCACGGCCCGTGGGTGAACCGGTCTTCGGGCGCGCGGACGCCGACTTCGCGACGGTGCTGGCCGCGGTGGTGGCCGCCGGGCTCGCCCAGACCGAGCGCCTGGAGGAGGTCCGCAAGCTGGCCTTCACGGACCCGCTGACCGGCCTCGCCAACCGCAGGGCCGTCGATGTGCGGCTGGACGAGGCGCTGGAGCGGCACCGGGCGGACGGGGCGGTGGTCAGCCTGGTCGTCTGCGATCTGAACGGGCTGAAGTGGGTCAACGACACCCATGGCCACGCGGTGGGCGACCGGCTGCTGGAACGTTTCGGCTCGGTGCTGTCCCGGTGCGGGGCCATACTGCCCGGCGCGCTGGCGGCCCGGCTGGGCGGCGACGAGTTCTGCCTGCTGGCGGTGGGCCCCGGGGCGGACGAGGTGGTCACCGTGGCCACTGAGCTGTGCGGGCGGGCGGCCGGTCTGGAGTTCGGCAACGGGGTCGCCTGCGGGATCGCGTCCACCGGTGACGACATCGGGCCGGTGGTCTCGGCCCGGCGGCTGTTCCGGCTGGCGGACGCGGCGCAGTACCGGGCGAAGGCGGCCCGCTCGGACCGCCCGGTGGTGGCGGGCCGTGACGACGAGGTGATCCGGCTGGCGGACTCCCCGCCGAAGTCGCCGCACGACCGGCGCCGGCTGCGCGGCAACCCGCCCGGCCACTGACCCGCAGGGCGGACGTTCGCGGCGGGATCCGCGTAAGGGGTCAACCCGCCGACCGCTGGTGACATGAAGGCTTTCAATCCGTACGCTGCTGAATATGGATATGCATACAGTCGTGGTGGGGACGTCCGGTACCACCGCTCAGGACGTTATCGCCGTGGCCCGCGGCAACGCCCGTGTCGAGCTCTCCGCCGACGCGGTGGCCGCGCTGGCCGCCGCCCGTGAGATCGTGGACGCGCTCGCCGCCAAGCCCGAGCCGGTCTACGGCGTCTCGACCGGCTTCGGCGCGCTGGCCAGCCGCCACATCAGCCCGGAGCTGCGCGCCCAGCTCCAGCGCAACATCGTCCGCTCGCACGCCGCCGGCATGGGCCCGCGCGTCGAGCGCGAGGTGGTCCGGGCGCTGATGTTCCTCCGGCTGAAGACGGTCGCCTCCGGCCACACCGGCGTCCGGCCCGAGGTCGCGCAGACCATGGCCGACCTGCTGAACGCCGGGATCACCCCCGTCGTCCACGAGTACGGATCGCTCGGCTGCTCCGGCGACCTGGCGCCGCTGTCGCACTGCGCGCTGGCCCTGATGGGCGAGGGCGACGCGGAGGGCCCCGACGGCACCGTCCGCCCGGCCGGTGAACTGCTCGCCGCGCACGGGATCACCCCGGTCGAGCTGCGCGAGAAGGAGGGCCTGGCCCTCCTCAACGGCACCGACGGCATGCTCGGCATGCTGATCATGGCCCTGGCCGATCTGCGGACGCTGTACACCTCGGCCGACATCACCGCCGCCCTCTCCCTGGAGGCCCTGCTCGGCACGGACAAGGTCCTCGCCCCCGAGCTGCACGCCATCCGCCCGCACCCGGGCCAGGGCGCCAGCGCGGACAACATGCTGCGGGTCCTCGCGGGCTCCGGTCTCACCGGTCACCATCAGGACGACGCCCCGCGCGTCCAGGACGCCTACTCGGTGCGGTGCGCGCCGCAGGTCAACGGGGCGGGCCGGGACACCCTCGCGTACGCCGCGACCGTCGCCGACCGCGAGCTGGCCGCGGCCGTGGACAACCCGGTGGTCCTTCCGGACGGGCGCGTCGAGTCCAACGGCAACTTCCACGGAGCGCCCGTCGCGTACGTCCTGGACTTCCTGGCCATCGCCGCCGCGGACCTGGGCTCGATCACCGAGCGCCGTACCGACCGGCTCCTCGACAAGAACCGTTCGCACGGGCTGCCGCCGTTCCTGGCCGACGACGCGGGGGTGGACTCCGGGCTGATGATCGCCCAGTACACCCAGGCCGCCCTGGTCAGCGAGATGAAGCGGCTCGCCGTCCCGGCCTCCGCCGACTCCATCCCGTCCTCCGCCATGCAGGAGGACCACGTCTCGATGGGCTGGTCCGCCGCGCGCAAGCTGCGTACCGCCGTCGGCAACCTCGCCCGGATCGTCGCCGTCGAGCTCTACGCGGCGACCCGCGCGGTCGAGCTGCGCGCTCAGCGGGGGCTGACCCCGGCCCCCGCCACCCGCGCCGTCATCGAGGCGCTGCGGGCCGCCGGTGTCGAGGGGCCCGGCCCCGACCGCTTCCTGTCGCCGGACCTGGCCGCCGCCGACGCCTTCGTGCGGGCGGGCGGGCTGGTCTCCGCCGTGGAGCCGGTCACCGGGTCGCTGGCCTGAGACCGATCTCGGGGAGCGCGCCGGAATCCGCGTCGTCACCCGCTGTCGCCGCCGCGCCGGGCGCGGTCCCCGTATCGCTCGTGGCATTGGCCGACGGAACGAACCACAGGGCGCAGAGCAGGGCTCCCGCGGCGGTGGCGGTCAGGAGCGGGCGGAGGGCGATGGTCACGAAATCGGTCTCCCTTGCGACGGCCGGACGTCCGGCTCGTGCCGATGCTAGGGCCTGTCATTCGCATCACGCCAGGGCCCTGGGGAAGGCATGGCGGTGAGGCCGCCGGGGAACGCGTCCTCGACGAGGGGTGCCCCGGTCGTCCCGCACAATGGGAGGGAGGCCGACGGCTGCGGCGGTCCCAAGCGGCGGGCCCGACCTGCGGGAACGCAGGCCCTGCCCGCTCGTGGCGGACCGGAGCCGGTCCGTGCCGCGGACGCGGGAACCACCGCCCCCGGCACGGCGTCGAAGAGTGGTGTTCCCCACACATTCGACGGACGTGGAACGGGGATCCCGTACCAGGGGTTCTTGGAACATTGACGGGGTTTCGCCGTTGGGCGGCCTTTTCGGGGTTTTTGGGGATTTCGGCAACGATGGAGAAGCGTGTGATGACGGACAGCAAGCGGCGCAAGGGCCTGATGGCCGCGTCCGCACTGCTCGGCGGCGTACTGGTGCTTTCCGCCTGCGACGACGGCGGCGACAAGGGCGGTCCCAGCCCCGAGAGCTCGAAGTCCCAGGCGGCCGACGTCGACAAGGCGGCGGCTCAGGAGACCTCCGAGGCGCAGATAACGATCGCGCCCAAGAACGGCGCGACCAACGCGAGCATCAACAACGCCGCCAAGGTCACCGTCGCCAAGGGCAAGCTGACCGAGGTCACCATGACCAGCGCGGACGGCAAGAGCGTCAAGGGCACCCTCTCCGCCGACGGCACGAGCTGGCAGCCGGACGCCCAGCTGGAGCGCTCGACCACCTACAAGGTCAGCGCGACGGCGAAGGACGCCAAGGGCCGCGAGGCGCACGAGAACTCCTCCTTCACCACCGTCTCGCCCGACAAGAGCTTCATCGGGAACTTCACCCCCGAGGACGGCTCCACGGTCGGCGTCGGCATGCCCGTCTCGATCAACTTCAACAAGCCGATCACCGACACCAAGGCCGTCCAGGACGGCATCAAGGTGACGTCCAGCAGCGGCCAGGAAGTCGTCGGCCACTGGTTCAACAACCAGCGCCTCGACCTGCGCCCCGAGAATTACTGGCAGGCCGGTTCGACCGTCACCCTGAAGCTGTCCCTGGACGGCGTCGAGGGCTCGGACGGCGTCTACGGCGTCCAGCAGAAGACGGTCACCTTCAAGATCGGCCGCAACCAGGTCTCCACGGTCGACGCCAAGACCCACATGATGACCGTCACCCGGGACGGCAAGACGGTCAAGACCATCCCGATCTCCGCGGGCGGCCCCGACAACCCGACGTACAACGGCCAGATGGTGATCTCCGAGAAGTACAAGGAGACCCGGATGAACGGCGCCACCGTCGGCTTCACGGACGACGACGGCAAGGGCGAGTACGACATCAAGGACGTGCCGCACGCCATGCGGCTGTCCACGTCGGGCACCTTCATCCACGGCAACTACTGGGGCAAGGGCATCTTCGGCAAGGTCAACACCAGCCACGGCTGCGTCGGCCTCCAGGACGTCAAGGGCGCCGGTGACGCGGACCAGCCGGCCGCGTGGTTCTACAACAACTCCATGGTCGGTGACGTCGTCGTCGTCAAGAACTCCCCGGACAAGACGATCCAGCCCTCCAACGGCCTGAACGGCTGGAACCTCAGCTGGGCCGAGTGGACGGCGGGCTCCACCGCCTGACCGGTCCGTCCGGCCGGACCCCACCCCGTACGCCGAAGGCGGCGGCACCCCCTCGGTGCCGCCGCCTTCGGCGTGCCCGTGGTTCTCATCCGGCTCTCATGGTGGCCTTAACCCACCATCACGCGCCGTTCCTAGCCTCGCGCCATGTTCTTCACCTACCTCCGGCGCGAACTGCGCCGCCGCAGAAAGGCGGCGCTCGTCGTCGCCTCCGGGCTCGCCCTCGGCATTGCGCTGGTCATCGTCGTCAGCTCCGTCTCCTCGGGCATGAGCAAGGCCCAGGACAAGGTCCTGGAATCGCTGTACGGGCTCGGCACCGACATGACCGTCACCAAGGCGGCCGCGGCGCCGGGATCGGGCGCAACCGGCCGCCCCAGGTTCGAGTTCGACGCCAAGGACAACGACGACGACGCGACCCAGAGCACCGACCGGGTCATGGTCCAGGGCTTCCAGACCCTGGCTTCCTCCACCGTCACCAAGGTGGGCGAGCAGGACGGCGTCGCCGGTGCGGTGGGCGGGCTGAGCCTGAACGTCATGAAGGTCGACGGGCAGTTCAAGCGCGGCGAGTTCAAGCAGGAGGGCGGTACGGGCCAGGGCGGCGGCGGCCGCGGGTTCGGCGGCGGCAGCGGCCAGCCGCAGGGCGAGGTCAGGGGCGGCGGCGCCTCCTTCGACGTCAACTCCTACACGGTGTACGGAACCGACGTCACCCAGCAGGACCTCGGCCCGCTCACCTCCTCGAAGATCACCTCCGGGCGTACGTTCAAGACGACCGAGACCAACGCCGAGGTGGCCGTGGTCGACTCCGCGTACGCCAAGGAGAAGAGCCTCGCCCCCGGCAAGACCGTGACCGTCCACGGCACCAAGTTCACGATCATCGGGGTCTCGACGGCCGACAGCGGCGACGCGGCCGCCAACCTCTACATCCCGCTCAAGCAGGCGCAGACCCTGTCCGACTCCAAGGACAAGGTCACCACGGTGTACGTGAAGGCCACGGACTCCCAGCGGATCGACGGCGTCAAGTCGGCCATCCAGAAGAACATCTCCGGCACCACGGTCACCACCTCCGCCGACCTCGCGGACACCGTCTCCGGCTCCCTGTCCACCGCGTCCGACCTGGCCGCCGGCGTCGGCAAGTGGCTCTCCATCGCCGTCCTGGTCGCCGCGTTCCTGGTCGCCGGGCTCCTCACCTCCTCCGCCGTCAGCCGCCGCGTCCGCGAATTCGGCACGCTGAAGGCGCTCGGCTGGAAGAGCGGCCGGGTCACCCGCCAGGTCGTCGGCGAGGCCCTGGTCAACGGCCTCATCGGCGGCGTTCTCGGCATCGCCGTCGGTCTGGCCGGCGCCTACGCGGTCACCGCCGTCAGCCCCACGCTCACCGCCGAACTGGGCTCCTCCGGCGGTGGGGCGCGCGGCGGCATGATGGGCGGCGGCGGGCCCGGCTTCGGCCGGCAGAGCGCGTCCAAGGCCCTCGACATCGCGCTCACCGCGCCCGTCTCCCTCTCCGTCATCCTGACCGCCGTCGCCCTGGCCGTGGCGGGCGGGCTGATCGCGGGCGCCTTCGGCGGCTGGCGCGCCTCCCGGCTGCGCCCGGCGGACGCACTGCGCCGCGTCGAGTAGCAGCCCGGACCCCACACCCCGTCAGGAGATCACCCATGTACACACTTCGCGGCGTCACCAAGCAGTACCAGCGCGGCAAGTCCATCGTGCACGCCCTCGCCGGAGTCGACCTCACCATCGAGGACGGCGGCCGCCTGGTCATCCAGGGCCCCACCGGCGGCGGCAAGTCCACCCTGCTCCAGATGCTCGGCGGCCTGGACCGGCCCACCGCCGGGAGCATCGAGCTCGACGGCATGGACCTGGCCGAGCTCAGCGAGGCCAAGCTCACCAAGGTGCGCGCCGAGAACATCGGCTTCGTCTTCCAGAGCTTCAACCTCATCCCGACGCTCACCGCCCAGGAGAACGTCGAGACCGCCCTCGTCCCTCTCGGCGTCAAGGCGTCCGAGCGGCGCGGAAGAGCCGCCGAGGCGCTGGACTCCGTCGGGCTCGGCGAGCGCCTGGGCCATGTGCCCGGCGAGATGTCCGGCGGCCAGCAGCAGCGCGTCGCCATCGCCCGTGCCCTGGTCAAGCGGCCCAAGGTGCTGCTCGCGGACGAGCCCACCGGCAATCTCGACGAGTCCATGCGCGACGAGATCATGGAGGTCCTGGAGACCCTGTGGAAGGAGCACGGGCTCACCTTCGTCATGGTCACCCACGACAGCTCCATCGCCCGCCGCGCCCCGCGTCTGGCCACCATCCGCAAGGGCAGGGTCACCATCACGGAGAACGCCCCGGCCTGACCCGCCCCGCCCCGTCCCCGGCCGCCGCCGGCGGGCCCCGTGCCCCCGGCGGCGGTGTCAGGCCCGGGGCCGCACAGCCCTGCGGTACGCCACGAGGTCGCCCCTGCGGACCTGGCGCAGGCCGAGCGGGTCCGCGTACCAGGCCTCCTGCTCGCAGCTCCGCACCAGCGGGGGCCCGTCCTCGTCGTGCCGCCCGCGCAGTCCGTGCCACGGGCGCAGCGGCAGCCAGGCCAGCCCGTACAGCCAGCGCCGCACCAGCAGGCCGGGGCCCGGGCGGCGGACGTCCGGCAGGCTCACCACCCGGATGCCCATGATCAGCTTGCCCGCGCCCGCGCCGAGGAACGCGGTGAGCACGACCTGGTTGACGAAGGACAGCACGAGCACCGGCACGGCCAGCAGCGCCACCGCCTCGGGCAGCGCGGCGGTGTCCATGTACGGCCTGGCCAGCAGCCCGGCCGCGAGCACGCAGAGGTAGCAGTCCAGGCCCACCGAGAGGCAGCGCCGCATCTCACCGGCGCGCGGCGGGGTGCGCGGGCCGGGGCGTAACGACCCGCTGGGGCCGGACCGGGCGGGCAGCGCGGGGCCGGCGGGCCGGTGCGGACGGAGACCTCTGCGGTTTCCCCGTATGGATGTCATGAGCGAATCATGTCTGATGCACCGTCATTACGTCCCGGGGCGTTCCCTATTACCCCGCGGGTAATCGACGCCCTCCGGCGCCGTCGGCAGCATGGGGCCCATCAGCCGACGGACGACCGTACGAACCGGAGGGCCCACCATGACCGCCTACGCCATCGCGCACCTGTACCCCGAGGGCCGCCCCAACGCGGAGGTCATCGACTACATCGCGCGCATCCAGTCGACGCTGGACCCGTTCGGCGGCCGCTTCCTGGTCCACAACGCGCCGGTTGAGGTGATCGAGGGCGCGTGGCCCGGTGCGGTGGTGGTCGTCGGCTTCCCGTCCATCGGGGAGGCGCGCGCCTGGTACGCCTCGCCGGCCTACCAGGAGCTGGTGCCGCTGCGGGCCCGGAACATGGCGGGCGACGTGGTGCTCGTGGAGGGCGTCGCGCCGGACTACGACCCGACGGCGACGGCGGCGGCGCTGCGGGCGGACGTCACTCCCGCGGCGTAACGCCCGGGTTTCCGGAACCTCACCGTCGAGGCCGCGCGACTGTGAGGTTCACCACGTCGGCGGGGGCTCGCCGGGCGTGCGGGCCCGGCCAATCGCGCGCCGATCCGGCCGTGCGCAAGGCCGTTGGCCAGGTCGCGGGCCCTTCGGCGGCGGATCACCCGCCGGATGCCACGGTCCTCGGGCCGGAGCCGCTGGGAGAATCGGGGTGCCCCCGCGTATGAGCCGACCCATGGAAGGTCTTGATCAGATGCCGGTCACCCCTGACTCCGCCACCTCGCACGCCGCCGAGAACCGCATCATCGAGCCGTTGTACGCCGAGGTGCTGCGCCGCAATCAGGGCGAGAAGGAGTTCCATCAGGCGGTCCGGGAGGTCCTGGAGACCCTCGGTCCCGTGCTCGCCAAGCGGCCGGAGTTCGTGGACGCCCGGGTCATCGAACGCATTTGCGAGCCGGAGCGCCAGCTCATCTTCCGGGTGCCGTGGTCGGACGACTCGGGCGACATCCACGTCAACCGGGGCTTCCGCGTCGAGTTCTCCAGCCTGCTCGGTCCGTACAAGGGCGGTCTGCGCTTCCACCCCTCGGTCAACCTCGGCATCGTGAAGTTCCTCGGCTTCGAGCAGATCTTCAAGAACGCCCTCACCGGCATGCCCATCGGCGGCGGCAAGGGTGGCGCGGACTTCGACCCGAAGGGCCGCTCCGACGCCGAGATCATGCGGTTCTGCCAGTCCTTCATGACCGAGCTGCACCGCCACGTCGGCGAGTACACCGATGTGCCCGCCGGTGACATCGGGGTCGGCGGGCGCGAGATCGGCTACCTCTTCGGCCAGTACAAGCGGATCACCAACCGCCACGAGTCCGGCGTCCTCACCGGCAAGGGCCTCGGCTGGGGCGGCGCCCTCGTCCGCACCGAGGCGACCGGCTACGGCTGCGTCATGTTCACCGCCGAGATGCTGCGCAGCCGGGGCGAGTCCCTGGACGGCCAGCGCATCTCCGTGTCCGGCTCCGGCAACGTCGCGATCTACGCCATCGAGAAGGCCCAGCAGCTCGGCGCCACCGTCGTCACCGCCTCCGACTCCGGCGGCTACATCGTGGACGACAAGGGCATCGACCTCGACCTGCTCAAGGAGATCAAGGAGCGCGGCCGCGGCCGCATCTCCGAGTACGCCGAGCGGCGCGGCGCGCACGTGAAGTACGTCGAGGGCACCGGCGTCTGGAACGTCCCCGTCGACGTGGCCCTGCCCTGCGCGACGCAGAACGAACTGCACGAGGCCGACGCGCTCGCCCTCGTCCGCAACGGCGTCAAGGCGGTCGCCGAGGGCGCCAACATGCCCACCACCCCCGAGGCCGTCCGCGTCTTCCAGGACGCCGGAGTGGCCTTCGCCCCCGGCAAGGCGGCCAACGCGGGCGGCGTGGCCACCAGCGCCCTGGAGATGCAGCAGAACGCCTCGCGCGACTCCTGGACCTTCGCCCACACCGAGCAGCGCCTCGCGGAGATCATGCGCCACATCCACGACTCCTGCTACACCACCGCCGAGAAGTACGGCAGCCCCGGCAACTACGTCGTCGGCGCCAACATCGCCGGCTTCGAACTGGTCGCCGACGCGATGCTGGCCCAGGGGCTCATCTGACCCCGGCCACGACGCACGGAACGGGCCCGGGGACGCTTCCCCGGGCCCGTTCCCGTACGCGCGGGGCTCAGCTCTCCGCGGGCGCCACGCCCACCGGGCAGGAGACGCCCGTGCCGCCGATGCCGCAGTAGCCGGCCGGGTTCTTGTCCAGGTACTGCTGGTGCGCCGGTTCGGCGGGCCAGAACGGGCGGCCGTCGGCCGGCAGGATCTCCGTGGTGATCTCGCCGTGGCCGGAGGCCGTCAGGACCTTCTGGTACGCCTGGCGGGACGCCTCGGCGGCCGCCGCCTGCTCGGGGGAGTGGGTGTAGACCGCGGAGCGGTACTGCGTACCCACGTCGTTGCCCTGGCGGAAGCCCTGGGTCGGGTCGTGGGACTCCCAGAACAGCTTCAGCAGCTCCGCGTACGTGACGGTCCTCGGGTCGTACACGACGCGGACGGCCTCCGTGTGGCCGGTGAGGCCCGAGCAGACCTCCTCGTACGCGGGATTCTCCGTATAGCCGCCCTGGTAGCCGGCGAGTGTCGTCCAGACGCCGTCCGTCTGCCAGAACTTGCGCTCGGCGCCCCAGAAACAGCCCAGCGCGAAGTCGGCGACCTCCAGGCCCTCCGGATACGGGCCGAGCAGCGGATTGCCCAGCACCGTGTGGCGGTCCGGGACGGTGAACTCGGGGGTGGGACGGCCGCGCAGGGCCTCCTCCCGGGTGGGGAGCTGGGGGGTGCGGCGGTGCAGGAACATGCGGGGGCTCCTCCTGGGTCGGCGTGCTGTCCGTACAACGCTCCGGGGCCCCCGCGGATTCCTCGCGGGGCTCAGTGCGGCAGGGTCGCCGGGCTGCCGCCGTTCGCCTCGTATCCCGCGACCGCCAGTGCCCGGTACACCGCGTACTCCGCGGCCGGGTCCTCGCTCGCCGTCCACGGCAGCGCGCCCACGTACCCGTCGATGTGCACCAGCTGGTGCACCGCCTCCGCCCAGCGCTCCATCCGCACCAGGAACAGCACCAGCAGATGGCGCACGTGCGGCAGCATCGGGTCGTCCGCGCGCGCCGAGTGCACCGCGTACATCGCGCCCTCCACGGCCCGGGTCACCACCTGGCTCTCGTAGAAGCCGCGCACCAGATTGACCTCGGGCAGGTGCTCGTACACCGCGAACAGCGGCAGCCCGGCCAGCAGCGAGCCCTGCGGGGCGCGGGCGGCGGCGGCCGTCGCGAAGCGGTCGGCCTCCTCGCGCGAGCCGTGCCACCGCTCGCTCCAGAAGTGCAGCGCGGCGACGTGCGCGCCCAGGTGCGCGGGCGCCCGGTCGATGATCTTCGCCCACAGCTGGTCGAACTCCTCGCCGGAGTAACCGAGTCCGCGCGCGACCGCCAACTCCACGATGTACGGGACCGGGTCGCCCGGGGCGAGCAGGGCCGCCTCGCCGATCACCGTACGGGCCTCCTCAAGGATGATCCGGAAGTCGTCCGTACCCGCCGTGGACGAACGCCACGCCTGCTGCACCAGGAACTCCGCGTGCACCGCCGCCGCGCCCGCGTCCTTCGGCGCCTCCGCGCGCCACTTGCGCAGCCACGCCCCGCCGACGCCCGGCTGCCGCAGCAGCTCCAGGGAGGCCGCCCCGGCGAACGCCTGTACCCGCTGCCAGCGCAGCTCGCCCTCCTTCGGCGTCCCGGCCAGCAGCTGGGACGCGGCCCGCCACTCCTGCGTGTGCTGCACGACCTCCAGCACGTCCAGCAGGTCCTGGTCCGCCCCCGGCGTCCGGACGTCCAGCTCCTCCTGGCGCACGAAGCCGTAGTCCTGCGGGTCGGCGGCATCGGGGGAGCCCGGCGCCGCCAGCCGGATACCGCCCCCGCGCCGGCGCAGCACGTACGGGCCGATCGCGGCGGTCAGCAGGCACAGCGCGAGCAGGAACCACAGAATCTCCATGCCCCCATTGTCACCGGACGGCCATGTGACCCGTGAGCCCCCTCGTGACGAACTACGCTCGGCCCCATGAGCGACCAGCACAGCTTCGAAACCCGCGCCATCCACGCGGGGAACACCGCCGATCCCCTCACCGGCGCCGTGGTCCCGCCCATCTACCAGGTGTCCACGTACAAGCAGGACGGCGTGGGCGGGCTGCGCGGCGGTTACGAGTACAGCCGCAGCGCCAACCCGACCCGCACCGCCCTGGAGGAGAACCTCGCGGCCCTGGAGGGCGGCCGGCGCGGGCTCGCCTTCGCCTCCGGCCTCGCCGCCGAGGACTGCCTGCTCCGCACGCTGCTGACCCCCGGCGACCACGTGGTCATCCCGAACGACGCCTACGGCGGCACGTTCCGGCTGTTCGCGAAGGTCGCCTCGCGCTGGGGCGTGGAGTTCTCCGTGGCGGACACCTCGGACGTGGCGGCGGTCCGGGCGGCGATCACCCCGCGCACCAAGGCGGTCTGGGTGGAGACCCCGTCCAATCCGCTGCTCGGCATCACCGACATCGCCGCCGTCGCCCAGGTCGCCCGCACCGCCGGGGCGCGGCTCGTCGTGGACAACACCTTCGCGAGCCCCTACCTCCAGCAGCCGCTGGCGCTCGGCGCGGATGTCGTCGTGCACTCCACCACCAAGTACATGGGCGGCCACTCGGACGTCGTCGGCGGCGCGCTGATCGTCAACGACCCCGACCTGGCCGACGAGTTGGTCTTCCACCAGAACGCGATGGGCGGCGTGGCCGGCCCGTTCGACGCCTGGCTGGTGCTCCGCGGCATCAAGACGCTCGCCGTGCGCATGGACCGCCACAGCGAGAACGCCACCAAGGTCGCCGAGCTGCTGACCCGGCACCCCAAGGTCACCCAGGTCCTCTACCCGGGCCTGCCCGAGCACCGGGGCCACGAGGTCGCCGCCAAGCAGATGCGGGCCTTCGGCGGCATGGTGTCCTTCCGCGTCGAGGGCGGCGAGGAGGCGGCGGTCGAGGTCTGCAACCGGGCGAAGCTGTTCACCCTGGGCGAGTCCCTGGGCGGCGTCGAATCGCTCCTGGAGCACCCCGGCCGCATGACGCACGCCTCGGCGGCCGGCTCCCCGCTGGAGGTCCCGGCCGACCTGGTCCGGCTCTCCGTCGGCATCGAGAACGCGGACGACCTGCTCGCGGACCTGACGCAGGCGCTGGGTTAGGCGCAGAAAAACAAGGGGGGCGGGGCCGGAGTCTTCGGTCCCGCCCGCCCGGGCTTCAGGCCGGCTCGTCCTCCAGCGTCGCCCTGACCTGCTCCCGCAGCTCGGGGCTGTCCGTGTGCTGGTGGACGGAGACGGCGTGCTCGCTCGCGGCCCGCACGACTTCCTCCTCCTCGCCGGCGATCGTCAGCGAGCAGTCCGACTCGCTCGGATACTTGCGGCAGTCAGCGATTTTCCGGGTCATGACAGCCTCCTGACCACTCCTTTCCAGGGTAGTCCGGAACACCGGGCCCGCCGCTTCTACCAGCTGTCCACCGGCGTCGTCTCCGCCGGGGGCGTCTCCCACGGCCGGACCGTCAGCGCCCACACGGCGAACACCGCCACCGCGGCGACCAGCGCCAGCACCCAGAGCCTGCGCAGCGCCCGCCGCCGCCGCAGCAGCCCCCCGCCCCGCTCGGCCGCCCGGGCCGACAGGTCGGCGGGCACCTGCGGATGCGGGCCCTCCAGCATCCGGCGCACCTCGTCCTCGCGCCGCCCGGTGCCGCTCACGGCGCGGCCCCCAGCAGCCGGGCCGGGCCCCGGCGCGCGGTCGGGCTCCTGGTGCCGCGCAGGGTGGCCACCGACCGGTTGCAGACCGCGCGCACCCGGTCCTCGGGCAGCCCGAGCAGGGCCGCCGTCTGCTCCTCGGGGACCCCTTCGTACAGCCGCAGCACCAGCACCAGGCGTTCCTGCGGGGTCAGCCGGTCCAGCAGGCCGCCGCGCGGCCGGTGGTGGCGCCACGCCTCGCGGGCGAACCTGGCCGCCAGCTCCTGCCGGGTGCGGTTGTACGGGTCCTCGCCCCGCAGCCGCTCCCAGTCGGCGAACGTCCGGGCCAGCGAGGCGGTGAGCAGCCGCAGCGCGTGCGGGTGCGCGCCGGGTGCGTCCGCCGGTTCGGCGGTCAGCAGCGTGGCCGTGTGCAGCAGCCGGCCCGCCGCGCCCGCGACGAAGGACTCGAAGTCCTGGGCGCGGCCCCGCAGCGGGCCCGCATGACGCTCTCGCACACCTCAATCCGAGCGCGCCGCGGCCCTCAGGTCAACCCCCGGGGAGCCGACGGGCGTTCAGTTCGCGTGCGCCGTCTGGTGCGCGGTCTGCCGGGCCGCCAGCGCCGCGTTGAACCGGGTGAGCAGCGCGCAGAACGTGTCCCGCTCCTCCTCGCTCCACCCGTCCGTCACCTGCGACATCAACTCCCGCCGCGAGTCCCGGACCTCGTCCAGCCGGGCCTGGCCGCGCGGCGACAACTGGAGCACGACCGCCCGCCCGTCCTCCGGGTGCGAGGTCCGCTTCACCAGGCCGGTGTCGACCAGCGGCGCGACCTGCCGGGTCACCGTGGACGAGTCGATCCCCATCCCGGCGGCCAGCGCCTTGACGCCCATCGGACCTTCCCGGTCCAGCCGGTTCAGCAGCAGATAGGCCGCCCGGTCCATGGAGTTGCGCACCTGGCCCACCCCGCCGAGACGGGTCTGCTCGGCCCGGCGGGCGAAGACGGCCACCTGATGCTGGAGGGTGTCGAGAACGTGGTCGGGACCCGGGTTTTCCGGGGCGGCGCCCCCGGATGGAGACGAGGCAGTCGTCATGTCCTGAGGGGGCATGGCCGGGGGCTCTCTTCGTGCGGTGTCGGATGGGTGGGGGACAGAGTACGCGGCCCCGGGGCAACGCGTACCAGTGCTGCACAAACCTGCGGACATCGGCGCAGGACGGCCCGGCAAGCGGCGGCCGGGACCCCTCCGAGCTGCAAGACTTACGGTATGAACTTCCCGTCGCCCGGCAGCTTTCCCTCCGTGATCCTCGATGACGTACGGGGGGCGCAGAAGATGCTCTCCGGGGTCGCCAAGGTCACTCCGCTCGAAGGCAGCCGCCATCTCTCGGGCCTCGTGGGCGCGCCCGTCCTGTTCAAGTGCGAGAACCTCCAGCGGACCGGTTCGTTCAAACTGCGGGGCGCCTACGTACGCATCTCGGGACTCACCCCGGTCGAACGCGCCGCAGGGGTCGTGGCCGCGAGCGCCGGGAACCATGCGCAGGGTGTCGCCCTCGCGTCTGCGCTCCTCGGCGTACGCTCCACGGTCTTCATGCCGGTCGGGGCGCCGCTGCCGAAGGTCGCCGCCACCCGCGAGTACGGGGCCCGGGTGCGGCTGCACGGCACGGTCGTCGACGAGACCCTGGCCGCCGCGCAGGAGTACGCGCGCGAGACCGGCGCGGTGTTCATCCACCCCTTCGACCACGCCGACATCATCGCCGGGCAGGGCACGGTCGGGCTGGAGATCCTGGAGCAGTGCCCCGAGGTCCGGACGATCGTCGTCGGCATGGGCGGCGGCGGGCTCGCGGCCGGCATCGCGGTCGCGGTCAAGGCCGTCCGGCCCGATGTGCGCATCGTCGGCGTGCAGGCGGCCGGCGCCGCGTGCTACCCGCCGTCCCTGGCGGCCGACCGCCCCGTCTCCCTCGGGACGCTCCAGACCATGGCGGACGGCATCAAGGTCGGACGCCCCGGCGATGTGCCGTTCGCCCTGGTCAGGGACCTGGTGGACGAGGTGCGTACGGTCTCCGAGGACGAGCTGTCCAGCGCCCTGCTGCTCTGCCTGGAGCGGGCCAAGATGGTGGTCGAACCGGCCGGGGCGAGCCCGGTGGCCGCCCTGCTCAGCGACCCCAAGTCGTTCCACGGGCCCGTCGTCGCGCTGCTCTCCGGCGGCAATGTGGACCCGTTGCTGATGCAGCGCATCCTCACCCACGGCATGGCGGCGGCCGGGCGCTACCTCAGCCTGCGGCTGCGGCTCACCGACCGGCCCGGCGCGCTGGCCGCCATGCTCGGCGTGCTCTCGGTCGCGGACGCCAACGTGCTGGACGTCAGCCACGCCCGTACGGACCCCCGGCTCGGCCTCACCGAGGCGGAGGTGGAGCTGCACCTGGAGACGAAGGGGCCCGAGCACTGCGACGACGTGAAGGCGGCGCTGCGGGACGCGGGCTATTTGGTGATGGGCTGACGATCTGCGCGCCGCTCGTGTGTTCACCGGGCACGGCACCTCCGGCGTCCCTAGGATCTGGACCTGAGAGGTAGCCACCCGAACGCACTGGGGGAATCCCATATGCCAGGCGCCATCTACGCCGAAGGGCTCGTCAAGACCTTCGGTGACGTCACTGCACTCGGCGGCGTCGACCTCGATGTGCCGGAAGGCACCGTACTCGGACTCCTCGGCCCCAACGGGGCCGGCAAGACGACCGCCGTCCGGGTCCTGACGACGCTGCTCAGACCGGACAGCGGCCGGGCCTTCGTGGCGGGGATCGACGTCCTGAAGAACCCCAACGAGGTGCGGCGCTCGATCGGGCTCTCCGGCCAGTTCGCCGCCGTCGACGAATATCTGACCGGCCGCGAGAACCTGCGCATGGTCGGCCAGCTCTACCAGATGAGCGGGCGCGCGGCGAAGGCCAGGGCGGGCGAGCTGCTCGACCGCTTCAACCTGGCCGACGCGGCGGACCGCCCCGCCAAGACGTACTCCGGGGGCATGCGCCGCCGCCTCGACCTGGCGGCGGCGCTCGTCGTGTCCCCGCCGGTCATGTTCATGGACGAGCCGACGACCGGGCTCGACCCGCGCAACCGGCAGCAGCTCTGGGAGGTCATCGAGGAATTGGTGGCCGGCGGGACGACCCTGCTGCTGACCACGCAGTATCTGGAGGAGGCGGACCACCTCGCCCACGACATCTGCGTGATCGACCACGGACGCGTCATCGCACGCGGCACCTCCGACCAGCTCAAGGCCCGCATCGGCGGCGAGCGCGTCGAGGTCGTCGTGCACGACCCCGAGCAGATCGAGCCCGCGCGCACCGTCCTCACCCGCCTCGGCGAGGGCGAGACCACCGTCCTGCCGAACATGCGCAAGCTGACCGTCCCGGTCGACGGCGGCGCCAAGCTCCTCGCCGAGGTCATCCGCGACCTCGACGCCCAGGGCGTGGAGATCGACGACATCGGGCTGCGCCGCCCCACCCTGGACGACGTGTTCATCTCCCTCACCGGCCACGCGGCCGAGCAGGAGAAGAACGGGGCCGGGAACCCCGGAACGGAGACGGAGAAATGAGCGCCCTCAGCGAAGCCCGTACAGCCGCCCCACGGTCGGGCGGCGGCATCGGCCAGTCGGTCCGCGACTCACTGGTCATCGGCAAGCGGAACCTCATCCGGATGACCCGGATCCCCGAGATGATCCTGTTCGGGATCATCCAGCCGGTCATGTTCGTGGTGCTCTTCACGTACGTGTTCGGCGGCTCGATCGCCATCCCGGGCGCGGGCGTCAGCGCGAGCGCGTACAAGGAATTCCTGATGGCCGGCATCTTCGCGCAGACGGTGACCTTCGCCACCGCGGGCGCCGGCGCGGGCATCGCGGAGGACATGCACAAGGGCCTCATCGACCGGTTCAGGTCGCTGCCGATGGCCCGGGGCGCGGTGCTGACCGGGCGGACGCTCGCCGACCTGGTGCAGACCGCCGTCACGCTCGTCGTCCTCGCGGGCGTCGCCCTGCTCGTCGGCTGGCGCACCCACGAGAACATCGGCAAGGTCCTCGGCGGCTTCGCGCTGCTGCTGCTCCTCGGCTACGCCTTCACCTGGATCGGCGCGCTGATCGGCCTGACCGTCCGCACCCCGGAAGCGGCCACCTCGGGCGGCCTGATCTGGCTCTTCCCGCTGACGTTCATCTCGAACGCCTTCGTACCGGTCAACGGCATGCCGGCCTTCCTGCAGTACGTCGCCGAGTGGAACCCCTTCAGTGCCACGGTGGCGGCGGCCCGCGAACTGTTCGGCAACACCATCGAGGGCGTCCCGAAGTCGGTGACCGGCGCCTGGCCGATGGAGCACCCGGTCTGGGCCTCGCTCATCTGGTCCGTGCTGATCATCGTGGTCTTCCGGACCCTGGCCGTACGCAAGTACCGCTCGGTCTCGCACTGAGGACACCCGGACGACCCCGGACACGGAAGAGCCCCGGCCGCACCGCGCGGCCGGGGCTCTCTCACGTACGGGTCAGCCGGTGTACGGCTTCGCCGACAGGATCTTCACCGTGGCGGTCTTGCCGTTCGGCAGCTCGTAGTCGGCGTTGTCACCGGTCTTCTTGCCGTTGACGCCCACGCCGAGCGGCGACTGCGGGGAGTACGTCTCGATGTCCGCGCTCGCGTACTCACGGGAGGCCAGAAGGAAGGTCATCGTGTCGTCCTCGTCGCCGTCGAAGGCGATCGTGACGACCATGCCGGGCTCGACCACGCCGTCGTCGGCCGGTGCCTCGCCGACCTTCGCGTGTTCGAGGAGCTGGGTCAGCTGGCGCACCCGGAGCTCCATCTTGCCCTGCTCCTCCTTGGCCGCGTGGTACCCGCCGTTCTCACGCAGGTCCCCCTCCTCACGGGCCGCCGCGATCTTGACGGCGATCTCCGTGCGCGCGGGACCAGACAGGTACTCCAGCTCGGCCTTGAGCTGGTTGTACGCCTCCTGCGTGAGCCAGGTGACGTTTTCGCTGGTCTGGGTCACAGGGTGCTCCTCGTCGGTACTGGGAATACAAAGCAACGCCCTACCCGCAAGCATGCGCTGCGGCGGGTGGGCGAAACCACGAGCCTAACAATTCACCGGGAAAAGGGGGAGAAGGTAAAAGTCCCGACTGCGGAAATCGCAGGTCAGGGCAGGTTAAATGGGGTTACGACGGGCGTGCTGCGGTCAACTCGACGCCCCGCCGTCCTCCGTGCAGCCCAGCAGTTCGACGGCGGTCGCCCGGGACGTCGTCCGCAGGGTCAGGATCCTGTCGATCCGGTCGCTGTCGTCGTCGAAGCGGAAGTCCTTGCGGGCGCCCTCGGTGCCGTTCTCGCTCAGCGAGCGGAGGGTGCAGTAGCCCTGGTCGTCCCGGCCCTTGCGGACCTCCAGGTGCACCTCGACGCGGTCGTCCGAGGTGACCTTGAACTTGATCATCTCGGCGCTGAGGCCCTTGCCGCCCACGTAGTCGTAGCCGATCCAGCCGACCACGCCCAGCAGGGCGACGCCCAGCACGGAGCCGATGATCTTGAGCTTGCGGTCCGCGCGCCGGTCCGCGGAGCGGCCGTAGCGGTTCTCGGGAAGCGCCTCGCGCACCGCCGTCATGATCGTTCCTCCCGTACCGGGGATCGAGGAATTTTCCACCCCCCGGTTCAGTCACTATAGAAGTTGCACTTCGCGACCAATGACTGAGGATCGAGTCTTGACTGAGCAGCTTCGACTGATGGCCGTACACGCTCACCCCGACGACGAGTCGAGCAAGGGCGCGGCCACCATGGCCAAGTATGTGTCCGAGGGGGTGGACGTGCTGGTCGTGACCTGCACGGGAGGCGAGCGCGGCTCCATCCTCAACCCGAAACTCCAGGGCGACGCGTACATCGAGGAGAACATCCACGAGGTGCGCCGCAAGGAGATGGACGAGGCCCGGGAGATCCTGGGCGTCAAGCAGGAGTGGCTGGGCTTCGTGGACTCGGGCCTGCCCGAGGGCGACCCGCTGCCGCCGCTCCCCGAGGGCTGCTTCGCCCTGGAGGACGAGACCGTCGCGGCCGGCCGCCTCGTCGCGCAGATCCGCGCGTTCCGGCCGCAGGTCATCACCACGTACGACGAGAACGGGGGCTACCCGCACCCCGACCACATCATGACCCACACCATCTCGATGATCGCCTTCGAGGGTGCTGCGGACACCGAGAAGTTCCCCGAGGCGGAGTTCGGCCCCGCCTGGACGCCGCAGAAGCTCTACTACAACCAGGGCTTCAACCGGCCGCGCACGGTCGCCCTGCACGAGGCGCTGCTCGCCCGGGGCATGGAGTCGCCGTACGGGGAGTGGCTGGAGCGCTGGAAGGAGTTCGGGCGCGCCGAGCGCACCCTGACCACGCACGTTCCGTGCGCGGACTTCTTCGAGATCCGGGACAAGGCGCTCATCGCGCACGCCACGCAGATCGATCCGGACGGCGGCTGGTTCCGCGTCCCGATGGACATCCAGCGGGAGGTCTGGCCGACCGAGGAGTACGAGCTGGCGAAGTCTCTGGTCGATACCTCCCTCCCCGAGAGCGACCTCTTCGCGGGCATCCGCGACAATGCCTGATATGTACGCGACTCAGGCACTGACGAACCTCGTCCCGCTCGCCGAGGAACTCGACAAGAACAAGGTGACCCCCGGGGTCCTCGGCTTCATCGTCTTCGCGGCGCTCGCCGTGGGCGTGTGGGCGCTCATGAAGTCGATGAACCGGCACATGGGGCGGGTGAACTTCGAGGAGCGGCCGGCGGAGCCGGGGCCGGCGGAGCCGGCGTCCGAGCCGGTGGCCGGGTCCGCGAAGCGGAAGTAGCACGGCGGGGCGGGGTGCGTACGGACGTTGTCCCCGCCGCCGCCGTCGTTCGGCGAAAAGATGCCCTCAGTCGCCGGGCGGGCTTGAATGGACCGCCACGCCCATGATCTCCCGGGTCCGACGGGACGGGACCAAGTGCAGCGACCACGCCTGCCAGCCCGTTTCCAGGTCCGCGCCGCGGTCCAGGATCACGCGGTACGTGTCCGCGCCGTCGTCCACCTTGGGGTCCCTGGCCGGGTGGCCGGCCGCGCGGAGGTCGGCCAGCTCCTGCTGGGCGACGACCGTGCCCACCTCGACGCCCCCCGGTGAGGCGTACGGCAGCAGCGTGCACCGCAGGAAGCGCGCCCAGTCCGCGCCGCGCGCGTCCCCGTACGACTCGAACAGGGCGACCGCCTCGTCGCACAGCCCGAGGGCCTGGGGCGTCCGCTGGTTGCCCGCGTCGATCAGCGCGAGGTCCAGGCAGGTCCACGCCTCGCCGTGGGCGACCCCGATGCGCCGGAAGTCCGCCCGCGCGTCGGCGAGCAGCTGGCGGGCGAAGCCGGAATTGCGCAGGTTGCCCGTCTGGGCGGCCCGCTGGTCCCGGGTGACGCGCCCCGAGTGGTGCCGGGCGCACGCGAGACCGTAGACATCGCGCATCCGCGAGAACATCGTCCGGGCCCGCTCCAGCTGCCGCACGGCATCCACCGTGTCCCCGGTCTCCTCCAGCGCCTGGCCCAGGTAGTACAGGGTCCACGCCTCGCCGCGCGCGTCCTCGTTGTCCCGGTGGCGGGCCAGGGCCGCGGTCAGCTGCTCGACCGCCGCGCCCGGTTCGCCGTCCAGCAGCCGGGCCCGGGCCAGCTGGGTCGTCGCCCACGCCGTGCCGCGCTCGTCCCGGGTCCGCCCGTACAGATCGAGGGCGGCGCGCAGCTCGGCCTCGGCCCGCTCCACCTCGCCCAGGCGCAGCCGGACCTGGCCGGACTGGAAACGGGTCCAGGCCTCGCCGTGCAGCGACTCGCCCTCGCGGTGCAGGGTGAGCGCGGTGTCCAGCAGGGCCACCGCCTCGGACAGGTTGCCCCGGTCGCGTTCGACGGCGGCCAGCGCGTGCAGCGACCAGGCCCGGTCCTCGTCCTGCCCGGCGGCGAGCTGGAGCTCCATCGCCTCGCGGAGCCGGGCCGCCGCCTCGGTCAGATTGCCCTGGTGGTGCAGCGTGATGCCGAGGGAGCACAGCGCCAGCGCCGTACCGGCGTCGTTCTGCGCCTCCCGGTACAGGCCGACGACGGAGGACAGCGTGGTGCGGGCCTTGTCCAGCTCGCCCAATTGCCGGGCCGCGATGCCCGTACGCCAGCGCACCGACCGTTCGAGGAGCCCCTGGTCGACCGCCTGGGACAGCTCGCTGATCTCGCCCAGCCGGTAGAGGTCGCCGCGCAGCAGGCAGTAGTCGCACAGCGCGCCGAGCAGCGCGAGCACCGCCGCCTGGTCGACGCCCTCCGCGTGCCGCAGCGCGGAGGTGATGAAGCTCGACTCCTCGTCCAGCCAGCGCAGGGCCGCGTCCAGCGAGCTGAAGCCGTGCGAGCCGAACTGCCCGGCCCGGGTCGACATCTTGCCGTCCACCATCCGGATCACCGCACCGGCCAGCTCCGCGTAGTTCGCGATCAGCCGCTCCTGCGCGGCCGCGCGCTCGGCCGGCTCCTCCTCGTCCAGCAGCCGGGCCAGGGCGAAGCCGCGTACCAGGTCGTGCAGCCGGTAGCGGGAGCCGCGCACGTGGTCGATCAGCCCGGCCCCCGACAGGGCCGTCAGCAGCCGGCCGGCCTCCTGCTCGTCGGCGGAGAGCAGGGCCGCTGCCGCCGCCGCGCCCAGGCTCGCCCGGCCCGCCAGCGCGAGGCGCCGCAGCAGCCGCCGGGCCTGCTCGGACTGGTCGGTGTAGCGCAGCCACAGGGCCCGCTCGACCGGCGGCACCGGGCCGTAGGCTGCGAGGTCGGCGGCCAGCACGTCCGCCGTACGCGCCCCGAGCGCGGAACCGGCGACGCGCAGGGCCAGCGGCAGCCCGCCGCACAGTCCGGTGATCGCCTCGCTGGACGGATAGTCGTAGGGGCCGGGATCGGCCTCCTGGGAGACCCCGCGCAGCAGCTCCTCCGCCCCGCCCGGATCCAGGGCCCCGACCTCCAGCCGGTGCACCCAGGCCGGCAGGGACTCGGGCAGCTCCAGCGGCTCGCGGGCGGTGACCAGGACCAGGCTGTCCGAGCGCTCCGGGATCAGCAGGGCGACCTGCTCCGCGTCCCGGGCGTCGTCCAGGACGATCGTCACGGCGGTGCCCGTCAGATGCTGGTGGTACAGCTCACCGAGCCGGCGCACCTGCTGCTCGGCCGACGCGCTGTCCCGGAACAGCAACTGCTCGCGGGGCGCGCCCAGCCGGTTCAGCAGGTGCAGCAGCGCGTCCCGGGTCGGCAGCGGCGCCTCGCCCTCCGCGTCACCGCGCAGGTCCACCACGCACGCGCCCTTGAACTGGTCCTTCAGCTCGTGCGCCGCCCGCACGGCGAGCGTGGTGCGCCCGGCGCCCGGGGGGCCGTGCAGCACGACGACGGTCGGCTTGGTCTCGGTCGACGCGCGGGCCGCGTGCACCCACTGCCCGATGCGGGCCAGTTCGCCCCGCCGCCCCGCGAACAGCCCGTCGGCCGCCGGGAGATGGCCGAACGACTGCTCCAGGAGCGACCGCATCCGCGCCGCCGCGCTCCGGTCCCCGCCGCGCAGCGGGGTCCGCGCCTTGGCGGCGGCCTTCTTCGCCGGGGCCCGGGTGGTGGCGGCGAGCATCCGCTGCTGGTCGAGGAACGGGCGTATGCCCCGTACGTCCAGCGCGGCCAGCCACTGCAGCCGCAGCTGGTCCGGACGGGCGCCCGCACGCTCGGCCGGGCGGTGCGAGGCGGTGGCCTTGGCGACCGTCGCGGTGGCCCCCGCCACGGCGACGACCGCGCCCGCGCCGAGCGCGAGCCCGGACGCCGTGCCGAGCGCCACGTCGGCGCCGAAGGCCGCCGCGGCGGCGACACCGGTGACCAGTAACGGCGTCGCCATGCTCTCCCGGCGGAAGCGCTGCCCGTTTGCCGAGGCGTCGAGAGCCTCCACATATGCCGCGTACTCCTCGGCAGCGCCCTCCGCGATGGTGTCGAGGGCGGCCCGCGCCCTGGGCAGCAGGACGGACGCGTCCGTCCGGCCGCCGCCACGTCGTGCCTCTTCCTCCACGGCCCTGACCAACAGCCGTTCCGCGTCGGCCCGGTGACCGTCCCGCATCCGCATCTGTCGTCCCCCTCCGGCTCCGGTGGTCGCGAGGTACCAGTGTCGTTGGTACGGGGCGCCCGCGCGAGGGATGCGGGCGGGCGGAGCGGGCACCCGGGGAAGCGCCCCCGACAGCGGATGCCAGGATGGCCGGTCATGAGCACACCCGACGAGGCGCACGGCCTTCGGCTGCTCGTCGTGGACGACGAGCCGGCCATTCTCGACGTGCTGGCCACCTCGCTGAGATTCCTCGGCTACGAGGTCACCGAGGCGGCCACCGGGCGGGCGGCCCTCGCGGCGGCCCGCGAGCACGACCCGCACCTCGTGCTGCTCGACGTCATGCTTCCCGACCTCGACGGATTCGACGTCGTACGGCGGCTGCGCCAGGGCGGCTCCACGGTGCCGGTGGTCTTCCTCACCGCCAGGGAGAGCGGCACGGACGTCGTCGACGGGCTCGACCTGGGCGCCGACGACTACATCACCAAGCCGTTCCGCCTCGCGGAAGTGGCCGCACGCGTGCGGGCGGTGCTGCGCAGGGGCGAGGGCCGGTCACCGGAGCAGGTGCTGCGCTGCGCCGACCTCGAAGTGGACACCGCCACCTACGAGGTGCGGCGGTCCGGTCGCCGTATCGACCTCTCACCGACCGAGTACCGCCTCCTCCACCACCTGCTGACCTACCGGGGCCGTGTCCTCACCCACGAACAACTCCTGGAACACGTATGGGACTTCGGTGACGGCGACCCGGGCGTCGTGAAGACGTACATCTCCTACCTGCGCCGGAAGCTGGACGCGCTCGGCCCGCCCCTGATCGAGACCAGGCGCGGCATCGGATACATCCTGCGCGAGCCGGGGACACCGTGACCGCCGGCCGGCGGCGGCCGCGCTCACTGCGCGGGCGGCTCGTCCTCACCCTGCTGGCACTGGCGGCGGTGGCCCTCGTCGCCCTCGACGCGGTCGTCTACGGCGCACTGCGCGGCTACCTCACCGCCGACGCCGACGTCACCCTGCGCGCGGTACGCGGACGGGTGGCGCACCAGCTCGCGGAGCCCGGCGCGGACGCGCGGCTCGGCAACGACGTCCGCCTCCTCGGCGCCTCCGAGTTCTACCTCCAGCTCCGCAAGCCCGACGGCACGGTACGGGAGCTCGTGCCGCGCCTGCGCGACCCGGCCGACGCGGCCCCGGAGCTGCCGAGGCCCCTGCCGAAACCGGGACGCGGCACCCCGGTCACCGTCGGCCCGGCCCGGCCCGGAGGCCCCGACTACCGGCTGCTCACCGCCCGGGTCCCGGGCCGCGGCACGCTGATCGTGGCCACACCGCTCGACCAGGTGCAGGGCACGCTGCGCCGCCTCCTCCTGATCGAGGGCGCGGCGACCGGAGGCGCCCTGATCCTCCTCGCGGGAGCCGGGCTGTGGATCCTGCGACGGGGCCTGCGCCCGCTGGAGACCATGGCAGCCGACGCGGACGCCATCGCCGCCGGAGACCGCACCGGCCGGGTCGCGCCCGCCGACGCGGACACCGAGGTCGGGCGCCTCGGTCTCGCCCTGAACACCATGCTGGCCGGGCAGCGGGCCACCCAGGACCGGCTCCGCCGGTTCGTCGCCGACGCCTCGCACGAGCTGCGCACCCCCCTGACCGCGGTGCTCGGCTACGCCGACCTGCACCACCAAGGGGTCCTGGCCCTGCCCGCGCAGCGTGACAGCGCGATGCACGGCATCACCACCGAGGCCCTGCGGATGCGCCGCCTGGTCGACGACCTCCTCCTGCTCGCCCGCCTGGACGCCGTGCCCGCGCGCGAAAGGGAGGACGTCGACCTGGCCGCGATCGCCCGCGACGCCGCGTCCGCCGCCCGGGTCGTCGCCCCGGGAACGCCGCTGACGGTCGTCGCCGAGCCGGGCGTCGTCGTCCGCGGGGACGCCGAACAGCTGCGCCGCGTGGTCGACAACCTGCTGGCGAACGTACGCAATCACACGCCGGACGGCACCCCGGCGCGGGTCACGGTGCGCAGCGCCGACGACGGCGGGGAGGCCCTGCTCACGGTGGAGGACACCGGCCCCGGCATCGCCGCCGATGCCCTGCCCCGCGTATGCGACCGCTTCTACCGCGCGTCGCCCGCCCACAGCGGGGAGGGCAGCGGTCTCGGCCTGGCGATCGTCGCGGCGGTGGCCGGGGCCCACGGGGGCACGGTCGACGTCGCGAGCCCGCCCGGCGAGGGCACCAGGGTCCGCGTCAGCCTGCCGGTGCCGGCGCGCCACCGGTGATCACAGGAACGCCAGCGTCGTGTCGTGTCCGTCGAGGACCTTGCCGGGGTCCGTGCCGAGGACGCCTCGGAGCAGCGTGGCGTACACGTCCCGGAAGTCGGTCGTGACGCGGAGGTCGTCGTCCGTCAGGTCGGTGAGGCTCGGCTGGTCGCCGTAGAACCCGCCCCGGACCGGATCGCCGAGGACGAAGACCGGGCCCGCCGTGCCGTGGTCGGTGCCCTGGTTGGCGTTGGCCTTCGGCCGCCGCCCGAACTCCGAGTAGACGGCGACGACGACCTTCCGGCCCGCCTGCGTCTTCCGCACGCGCTCCAGGAAGGCGGTGAGGTCCTTGTCGAGCTGCCCGAGCAGCCGGGACTGGGTCGCCTTCTCGTTGGCGTGCGTGTCGAAGCCGCCCAGGCTCACGCTGTACGCCCGCGTGGAGACGCCGGCCTCGATCGCCTTGGCCACCACGTCCAGCTGGGCACCGAGTTCGCCCTGACCGCCGGCCGACGCGCCGTCGTTGCCCTCGTCCTCGTCGCGCGGCTCGTTCGGATCCTCCCGGTCGGTCTTCCCGCTGCCGTCGAAGGCCGCGGACACCTTCGTCAGCTCGGCGAGCGAAGTCCCGGCCCGCCGCAGCAGCGGGTGCGCGTCCTGGTCGACGCGGGCCAGTTCCGTACAGGCCCGCTGCCAGGCGTCGGGCAGCTTCTTGCCGCCGAGCCGGACCGCCGCGCCCGCCGTCGTCTCCCCGGCCATCAGCGGCGGCAGCGTCGCCCCCACGGACACCGCCCGGAGCGGGTCCCCGCCGCCCTCGTGGTCGAGCCAGCGGCCCAGCCAGCCGGAGGGGACGGGCCCGGACGGCGACGCGGTCTGCCAGATCGCCATCGAGCGGAAGTGGCTGTGGTCGGGCTTCGGGTACGAGACGCCCCGGACGACCGCGAGCCGCTTGTCGTCCCAGAGCTTCTTCAGGCCCTTCATCCCCGGGTTGAGGCCCAGCCCCTCGCCCAGCGGCAGCACCTCGTCCTCGTCGTACGCGAGATCGCCGCGCAGGTCGCGGTAGTGCGGATCGGCCGCCGGCACCAGGGTGTTGAGGCCGTCGTTGCCCCCGTAGAGGGTGACGAGCACCAGCGTCGAGGCATCACTGTCGCCGCCGCCGGACGATCCGGTGGCGAGCAGCTCGCTCACGCCCCAGGCGGTCGCCCCGCCGGCGAGTGCGACCCCGCCGGCGACACCGCTCGCGGTCAGGAACTTGCGTCGGCTCCACGTGTCCACGTGCTCCGTCTCCTTCGGATTCAGCTCAGTACGAGATGTTCGGGCGCGGTCAGCGCGAGCGCCGTCACCTTGTGCGGGTCGCGCGCGGCGGCGTTCAGTACGCCCCTGCTGGCGTCGCCCCAGGCGCCGACGCCGAGCACGCGGGCGAGGAGATCGGGCCGCTCCTTCGCCGGCGCGTCCTCCACATCGCCGAGATCGGCGTGCTTGACGAGCCCCTGTGCGAAGCCGATCCGCACCTGTGCCGCCGACGTCGTCAGCCACGCGGCGCCGGCCGGCCAGCCGCCCACACTCTCCGGTGCGAACGGCACCTGACCGAGCCCCGCGAGCGTGCGCGTCAGCAACTGCTCACGGGCCTTGTCCGGCAGCTTCGAGGGGCGTACGCCGAGTGCCCTGAGGCTGCCCACGACGTACTCGACGGGCTGCTTGACCAGGACGTTCGCAGGGTCCGCGAAGGCGTCGTCGGTGAACATCGCACGGAACATCGCGGTGGTGTCCCGGTTCGCCCCGTACGCCGAGGTGATCCGCGCGAGGGCCGTCTTCGACGGCTTGTTCTCGTTGCTCACCAGCGCGCCCCACATGCGTCCGGCCACGTGTGCGTGCGAGTCCGGCAGGCTCACCAGGTGGTCGATGAGGGTACGGGCCGAGAAGTCGGCGGTCTCCCCGACGACCGTCTGCCGCCCCTGGTCGTGCCGACCCGGCCGGAACCGGGCCTTCCACGGCGTGCTGTGCCGGTCGAGGGTCCAGCCGGTGAGGGCCGCGGCGGCCTGGCGCACGTCGTTCTCCGTGTAGTTGCCGACACCGAGTACGAACAGCTCCATGAGCTCGCGGCCGAGGTTCTCGTTGGGCGCCTTCGCGGTGCTGCCGTCGGCGTCCAGCCACACCATGAGGGCGGGATCGACGACCATGGCACGGGCCAGCGTCCGGAAATCGCCCCCGCCGAGCCGGCGCAGCGTCTCGTTCTGCTGGAGCATCGCGGCCCCGGACTTCACCTTCTGGATGGAGGTCGCCCAGTGGTTGTGCCACAGCAGGGTGCGCTTCTCGGTCCACGGCCGCTCGGCGGCCACCATGCGCTCCAGCCACCAGTGCGTGGCCTCGGCCCGCTGCTTTCGCAGCTCCTCGCGGTACGCCTTGCGCACGGGGTCGTTCTTGGGGTCCTTCGCGGTGCCCGACGCACTGGGCATCGGTTCCGGTGAGCCGGCGGCCTTCCTCTCCTTCCGCTTGCTGTTGCGCGGAGGCAGCGGACCCGGTTCGGGTACGGGCGTAGCCTCCGCACCGGCGTCGCGCCCCTCGCCGAGCACGCGCGCGAGGGTCGCCTCGAACCCCGCCTTCTCCGCCGCGTCCACGGCGTCCGGGGCCGCCCCGAACCCCGTGCGCTGCAGCAGGCGCGTGACGTGTGCCCTGGTGTCGAGTGTCCTTCCCATACCCCGCAGCGTGCCGCCGGTCCGTTCCACGCAGGTCGGCGGACGGTGTGAATCCGGTGTGAATCGCGGACCCCGGAGCGCCCGTTGCGCGTCACCCGCCCGGGCCCGGCGCTGTGAGAGGCTGGCCCGCATGAACCGGTTGGCTGGTGTGACCTCGCCGTATCTGCTTCAGCATGCTGACAATCCGGTCGACTGGTGGCCCTGGTCGTCCGAGGCGTTCGAGGAGGCGCGGCGGCGGGATGTGCCCGTGCTGCTCAGCGTCGGGTACTCGTCCTGTCACTGGTGTCACGTCATGGCGCACGAGTCGTTCGAGGACGAGGTGACCGCCGCCTACATGAACGAGCACTTCGTGTCCGTCAAGGTGGACCGCGAGGAGCGGCCCGATGTGGACGCGGTGTACATGGAGGCGGTGCAGGCGGCCACCGGGCAGGGCGGGTGGCCGATGACCGTGTTCCTGACCGCGGACGCGGAGCCGTTCTACTTCGGGACCTACTTCCCGCCCGAGGCCCGGCACGGGATGCCCTCCTTCCGGCAGGTGCTGGAAGGGGTCGCCGCCGCCTGGACCGACCGGCGCGACGAGGTCGGGGAGGTCGCCGGGCGGATCGTGCGGGACCTGTCCGAGCGGAGTCTCGCCCTCGGCGGCGACGGGCCGCCCGGTGAGGCGGAGCTCGCGCAGGCGTTGCTCGGGCTGACCCGGGACTACGACGAGAAGCGGGGCGGATTCGGCGGCGCGCCCAAGTTCCCGCCGTCCATGGTGCTGGAGTTCCTGCTGCGCCACCATGCCCGCACCGGGGCCGACGGCGCCCTTCAGATGGCCGCCGACACCTGCGCGGTGATGGCCCGGGGCGGGATCTACGACCAGCTCGGCGGCGGGTTCGCCCGGTATGCCGTGGACCGGGAATGGGTCGTCCCGCACTTCGAGAAGATGCTCTACGACAACGCGCTGCTCTGCCGCGTGTACGCCCACCTCTGGCGGTCCACCGGGTCCGAACTCGCCCGGCGGGTGGCCCTGGAGACCGCCGACTTCATGGTGCGCGAGCTGCGGACGCCCGAAGGGGGCTTCGCCTCCGCGCTCGACGCCGACAGCGAGGACGCGCACGGCAAGCACGTCGAGGGCGCGTACTACGTGTGGACGCCGGAGCAGCTGCGCGAGGTGCTGGGCGAGGAGGACGCCGCCTTCGCCGCCGAGCACTTCGGGGTGACCGACGAGGGCACCTTCGAGGAGGGCTCCTCGGTACTCCAGCTGCCCGGGGACCCCGACGACCCCCGTGCCGCCGGCGTACGGGAGCGGCTGCTCGCCGCCCGGGACGCGCGCCCGCGCCCCGGCCGCGACGACAAGATCGTCGCCGCCTGGAACGGGCTGGCCGTCGCCGCGCTCGCGGAGACCGGTGCCTTCTTCGACCGGCCGGACCTGATCGAGCGGGCCACCGAGGCCGCCGATCTGCTGGTGCGGGTGCACATGGGCCCCGTCGCCCGGCTCGTACGGACGTCGAAGGACGGACGCGCCGGCGACCACGCCGGGGTCCTGGAGGACTACGGGGACGTCGCCGAGGGCTTCCTCGCGCTCGCCGCGGTCACCGGCGAGGGCGCCTGGCTGGAGTTCGCCGGGTTCCTGCTGGACATCGTGCTCCAGCACTTCCGGGGCGAGGGCGGCGAGCTCTACGACACCGCGGACGACGCCGAGCGGCTGATCCGGCGCCCCCAGGACCCCACCGACAGCGCGACCCCGGCCGGCTGGACGGCCGCCGCCGGTGCGCTCCTCTCGTACGCCGCGCACACCGGCTCCGAGCCCCACCGCACCGCCGCCGAGGAGTCCCTGGGCGTGGTGAAGGCGCTGGGGCCGCGCGCCCCTCGCTTCATCGGCTGGGGGCTCGCGGTGGCCGAGGCGCTGCTCGACGGGCCGCGCGAGGTGGCCGTCGCCGGGCCGGTCGGCGGGGAGCTGCACCGGACGGCCCTGCTCGGGCGGGCGCCCGGCGCGGTCGTCGCGGCGGGGGAGCCGGGCGGGGCGGAGTTCCCGCTGCTGGCCGGCCGGCCGATGGCGGACGGAGCGCCGACCGCGTACGTGTGCAGGCACTTCGTCTGCGACGCCCCGACGACGGACGCGGAGACACTGGCCCGCGCGCTCGGCGGGGCGTGACACCTGCGCGGGGGCGCCCCCGAGGTGCCCCCGCGCACATCGGGCGAAGGTGTCAGCTGTGGGTGTACGCCACCAGCGAGATGCCCACGTAATGCACCACGAACGCGGCGAGCGTCAGCGAGTGGAACACCTCGTGGAAGCCGAACCAGCGCGGTGACGGGTTCGGCTTCTTGATGCCGTAGATGACGCCGCCCGCGCTGTAGAGCACACCGCCGACGACCACCAGCACCAGCACCGCGATCCCGCCGGTCCGCATGAAGTCGGGCAGGAAGAAGACCGCCGCCCAGCCCATCGCGATGTAGCACGGCGTGTACAGCCAGCGCGGGGCGCCGACCCAGAAGACCCGGAACGCTATGCCGGCGAGCGCCGCCGCCCACACCGCCCACAACAGCGGGGTGCCCGTCGACGCGGGCAGCAGGAGCAGGGTGAGCGGGGTGTACGTCCCCGCGATGATCAGGAAGATGTTGGCGTGGTCGAGCCGGCGCAGTACGGCTTCGCCGCGCGGCCCCCACGTACCGCGGTGGTAGACCGCGCTCACGCCGAACAGCAGGCACGCCGTCACGACGTAGATCGCGCAGGCGATCCGGCCCCGGGTGCTGTCCGAGAGCGCGACGAGCACGATGCCCGCTATGACCACGGCGGGAAACATTCCGGCGTGCAGCCACCCGCGCATCCGTGGCTTCAGCGGGACGTCGGCGAGCGTGGCCGGACGGGGGCCGGCGTTGTCGGGTGCGGCAGCGGCAGCAGTCATTCCCGCATCGTACCTACGCCTCCGTAGGTAACGGATACGGTCCGGAATCACGTGTGGATGCTCACATGGGCGACCCCCTGGACATATGGGCGCCAGGGTCGGATGATCAAATGAGTGCGGTCGGCACCGGATGAGCGCCAAGGGGATTCGAAGGGGTACACGCATCCGGGTCGAGGCCCCCACGGGGCAGCAGGAGCACCAACCGAATACACCCTCATCAAGGAGCGATCGTGGCGCGCGACATCGCGGCTCCCCTCACTGTTCCCACCAACCACCAGGAGCTCATCTCCTGGGTGGACGAGATCGCAGCACTCACCGAGCCGGACCGGGTGGTCTGGTGCGACGGTTCCGAGGCCGAGTACGAGCGCCTGTGCGGGGAGCTCGTCGCCAAGGGCACCTTCACCAAGCTGGACGAGATCAAGCGCCCGAACTCCTACTACGCGGCCTCCGACCCCAGCGACGTCGCCCGCGTCGAGACCCGTACGTTCATCTGCTCCGAGAAGGAGGAGGACGCCGGCCCGACGAACCACTGGAAGGACCCCGCCGAGATGCGGGAGATCTTCGTGGGGGAGCGGGGCGTCTTCCGCGGCTCCATGCGGGGCCGCACGATGTACGTCGTCCCGTTCTGCATGGGCCCGCTCGGGTCCCCGCTGTCCGCGATCGGCGTCGAGATCACCGACTCCGCGTACGTCGCCGTCTCGATGCGCACCATGACGCGCATGGGGCAGCCGGTGCTGGACGAGCTCGGCTCCGACGGCTTCTTCGTGAAGGCCGTCCACACGCTGGGCGCCCCGCTGGCCGAGGGCCAGGAGGACGTCCCGTGGCCCTGCAACGAGACCAAGTACATCTCGCACTTCCCGGAGGACCGCGAGATCTGGTCGTACGGCTCCGGCTACGGCGGCAACGCGCTGCTCGGCAAGAAGTGCTACGCGCTGCGCATCGCCTCCGTCATGGCCCGCGACGAGGGCTGGCTCGCGGAGCACATGCTCATCCTGAAGCTCACGCCGCCGCGCGGTGAGTCGAAGTACGTCGCGGCCGCGTTCCCGAGCGCCTGCGGCAAGACGAACCTCGCCATGCTGGAGCCCACGATCTCCGGCTGGACCGTCGAGACCATCGGCGACGACATCGCGTGGATGCGGTTCGGCGAGGACGGTCAGCTGTACGCGATCAACCCGGAGGCCGGCTTCTTCGGCGTCGCGCCCGGCACCGGCGAGCACACCAATGCCAACGCCATGAAGACGATGTGGGGCAACTCCGTCTTCACCAACGTCGCGCTCACCGACGACGGCGACGTCTGGTGGGAGGGCATGACCGAGGAGGCGCCCGCGCACCTCACGGACTGGAAGGGCAATGACTGGACCCCCGAGTCCGGGACGCCCGCCGCCCACCCCAACGCCCGCTTCACCGTTCCGGCCGGGCAGTGCCCGATCATCGCGCCCGAGTGGGAGGACCCGAAGGGCGTGCCGATCTCGGCCATCCTCTTCGGCGGCCGCCGCGCCTCGGCCGTCCCGCTGGTCACCGAGTCCTTCAACTGGCAGCACGGTGTCTTCCTCGGTGCCAACGTCGCCTCCGAGAAGACCGCCGCCGCCGAGGGCAAGGTCGGCGAGCTGCGCCGCGACCCGTTCGCCATGCTGCCGTTCTGCGGCTACAACATGGGCGACTACATGGGTCACTGGCTCAAGGTCGGCGCCGACAAGCCGGACCAGTCGAAGCTGCCGAAGATCTACTACGTGAACTGGTTCCGCAAGAACGACGCGGGCAAGTTCGTCTGGCCCGGGTTCGGCGAGAACAGCCGCGTCCTGAAGTGGATCGTCGAGCGCCTGGAGGGGAAGGCGGAGGGCGTCGAGACGCCGATCGGCATCCTGCCCGCGAAGGACTCGATCGACACCGAGGGCCTGGACCTCTCCGAGTCCGACCTCGACTTCCTGCTGAAGGTCGACAAGGAGGTCTGGCGCGAGGAGGCTGCGCTCGTCCCCGAGCACCTCAACACCTTCGGCGACCACACGCCGAAGGAGCTGTGGGACGAGTACCGCGCGCTGGTCGAGCGCCTCGGCTGATTTCCCGCGTACGTACGCCGATGGCCCCCGAAGCCGCTTCGGGGGCCATCGGCCTGCTCAACGCGCCCTGTTCGTAGTCGGCTTGTGACCCCACGGTGCTACGGGGGTGAGGTCAGCGCCCGTACGGTTGAGCCGGTCGCGCCGCCGGTGCGCGGCAGCGGAGGGGGGCCGCTCGGCATGCAGTATCCGCCGTACCCGAAGACGTCGGAGGGCGGGCCGCCGCTCTTCCCCGGGCGCCGGACGGGCGGCATGACGGTCGCCCTGATCACCGTGGGCGCGTTGATCGCCGTGGCGGCGGTGGGCGGGCTCGTCGGCCTGATCGTGTTCGCCCACGCGTACGGCGAGGTCCACGCGGACATGCGGTACCCGTACGACGACGTCACCGTCACCTCCTGCCGGATGGACGAGGGGGCGCGCCGCCCCGTGGCCGGTCTGCGAATCACGAGTCGGGCGGCCCGGCGCGGGACGTACACCGTGCACCTCGTCTTCCGGGACCGCGCGGCCGGGAGCGGGCAGGGCGTGGCCGCCGGGAAGCGCACCCTGGTCGTCAGGGATCTGGCGGTCGGTGACACGGTGTCGGAGCGGGTCGTCGGGCCCGACGCGGTGCCGGGGGCGCCGGAGTGCGAGGTGGCCGAGGTGACGTTCCAGTCGACCGCGGGGGCCGCGACGGTGTCCCCGCGCCCGTCACCGCCCGCGTCCTGAGCCGGACACCCGGGGGTCCGCGCCGCCATTCGGCCGCCGTTGCGGCGTGTCCCGGGTGGGCTGAGCAAGCGTCATATCCCGTTTTCTTATGTTTTTTTCATGCGCAAATATGAACGGCTGCTCCACGTTCCGGCCGTGGCGGCCACCGCCTGTGCGGGAACGGCGCTGGGGCTCCTGCTGACCACCGCCTCCGGGGTCGCCCAGTCCGCCGGCCCCCTCGCCGACACCGCACCCGCCGCCTCCTTGTCGGCCCGGGCGCTCGGCGAGTCCGTGCTGCTGAACGAGACCTTCACCGGCACCTCGGTCGCCGACCCCGGCTTCGTACCCCTGGACACCGCCTGTCTGACCGGCGCGTCGGAGGAACCGCCCGCCGGGCAGTCGCAGACCGGGCCGTGCGACGACCCCGCGACCCAGATGACCCCGCCGGTGCCCACCCCGGGCCAGACGCCCGGGTGGCTCCAGCTCACGGACCACGACTACTACCGGGTCGGCGGGATGCTCTACAACCGCCCGCTGCCCGGCAACGGCGGGCTCGACGTCACGTTCGAGCAGTACCAGTACGGGACCGGCGACGCCGGCGCCGACGGCATCGGGTTCTTCCTGGTCGACGGCTCGGTGGACCTCACCAAGGCCGGGGCCAACGGCGGCTCCCTCGGGTACGCCCAGCGAAACCTGGACCCCGGGGTCGACGGCGGCTACCTCGGCGTCGGGCTCGACGCGTACGGGAACTTCGCCAACGACGCCGAGCTGCGCGGCAACGGCTGCCCCGACGGTCAGAAGTCCCCGGTCACCAGCGGACTCCCGGTCCCCGACACCGTCACGCTGCGCGGTCCCGGGCAGGGCGACGACGGCTACTGCTTCCTGGACTCCACCATCGAGGCGGACGCCACCCAGCCGTCCGGCTTCCGCTCCACCCTGCCCGGCAGCCTGCGCGAGAAGGGCACCGACCCGCTGCCCGCCAAGCGCACCGTGCACATCACGGTCAGCCCGGACACCCGGCCGACCGTGGCCGTCGAGATCGACTTCAACGACGGCGCCGGCTTCCAGCCCGTGCTGTCGACGCAGATGACGGCCGACGCTCCGCCCACGTACAAGTTCGGCTTCTCCGGTTCGACCGGCGGCAGCATCGACACCCACCTCATCCGGGCGCTCGAAGCCAGCTCCGTGGACGAGCTCGACCAGCTGAACCTGGTCAAGACCGTCGCGCCCCCGGACAACGCGGCCACCGAGCCCTTCGAGGTCGGCGACACCGTGCACTACCAGTTCCTCGTCACCAACACCGGTACGTCTGAGCTCACCGACGTCCACGTCGAGGACCCGTCCGTCACCGACGTGACCTGCCCGTCCACCACGCTCGGCCCGATGGGCTCCGCCACCTCGTCCATGGTCTGCGAGGGCACCCACGTCCTGACCGAGGCCGACGTCGTCAACGACACCTTCACCAACACGGCCACCGCCCAGGGCACGGCCGGCACCAATGAGGTGACGTCCAACGAGTCGTCCGCGTCCGTCCCCGTCGAGCAGCTCGACCAGGTGCTGGACATCTCCAAGACGGCCGAGCCCGCCGAGGCCGAGCCGGGCGACACCGTCACCTACACCGTGACCGCGACCAACAGCGGTGAGACCACGCTGAGCCCCGCCCACCTCACCGACGACCTGTCCGGTGTCCTGGACGACGCCTCGCTCACCACAGGGCCCACCGCGACCACCGGCACCGCGCAGGTGACCGGCGACACGCTCGACTGGTCCGGCGAGCTGGCCCCCGGAGCCTCCGCGACGATCACCTACACGGTCACCGTGGACGACCCGGACGAGGGCGACGCGGTTCTGCGCAACTCCGTCACCTCCGACACGCCGGGTGCCCGCTGCACCACGGACGGGGCCGCCGAGCTGCCCTGCACCACCGAGGTCCCGGTGACCAACCCGAGCCCGAGCCCGAGTCCGTCGCCCACGGACGACTGCCCGACCCCGACCCCGTCACCGACGGACAGCACGAGCCCGTCGCCGAAGCCGACGCACACGCACACCCACGGGCCCGGCCCGTCCTGGACCCCCGGCCCGTCCTGGACCCCGGGTCCGCACCCGACGAACGGCGGTCACCACGGCGGTGGCGGCGGGGGCATGGCCGACACCGGCAGCGCGGCGACCGGCGCGGGCATCGCGGCCGTCCTCCTGCTGCTGGCCGGCATCGTCACCGTCCGGATGAAGTCCAGGCCGCGCGGCCGGCACTGATGTACACGCGTGGCAACTGAAGATGGGTGGCACCCGGTCCACGCACCTCTGCGGTGCGTGGACCGGGGCCGTCAGTGGGCGCCGACCGGCGTCCGCGTCTCGGCCGCGAGCGCCTCGGTGTGGGCGTCCATGCGCTCGGCCGAGAGGATCGCGACCGCCGTGTCGGCACGGGAGGCCGCCACCACCAGGGCCCGGCCCGCGAGGGCGTGGGCGCGGCGGTGGAGGGCGGTCGCGGGGGCGTCGCTCAGTCCGGCGTGACGGACGGGCGGGGTGCCGCGCAGCCTGGCCACCTGCCCGGCGATGCGGTCGCCCGCCTCGCCGAGACCCAGCTCGTCGGTGACCGCGAGCAGGGCGGCCAGGTGCCCGGCGAGCTGGATGTCCAGCTCCTCCTCGCGGGTGCGGTGCGGGAAGTCGCCGGCGTGGTCGGCCGGTGTGTGGACCGATTTGGTGCGGATCGGTTCGTACATGGATGGCCTCCTGGTGGTGCTGTGAGAACCATCCTAGCTTGGATTCAGTCTAAAGTTGTCCGTCTTCGAGAAAAGCTCGATCGGTCCTGGGGCTAGACCTGACTGTAGCCGTCCAGGAAGTGGGCGATCCGGCCGATCGCGTCCGTCAGATCCTCCGTCGAGGGCAGCGTGACGACGCGGAAGTGGTCGGGATCCGGCCAGTTGAAGCCCGTGCCCTGCACCACCATGATCTTCTCGGCCCGCAGCAGGTCCAGGACCATCTGCCGGTCGTCCTTGATCTTGTAGACCTTGGGGTCGAGCCGGGGGAAGAGGTACAGCGCGCCCTTCGGCTTCACGCAGGTCACGCCCGGGATCCGGGTCAGCAGGTCGTACGCCGCGTCGCGCTGCTCCAGGATGCGGCCGCCGGGCAGCACCAGATCGTTGATCGACTGCCGGCCGCCGAGCGCGGTGGCGACCGCGTGCTGCGAGGGCATGTTGGCGCACAGCCGCATATTGGCCAGGATCGTCAGCCCCTCGATGTACGAGGAGGCGTGCGCCTTGGGGCCGCAGACGGCCATCCAGCCGGAGCGGTAACCGGCGACCCGGTAGTTCTTGGACAGCCCGTTGAAGGTCAGGACCATCAGGTCCGGGGCGATCGTCGCGGTGGGGGTGTGCGTGGCGCCGTCGTACAGGATGCGGTCGTAGATCTCGTCGGAGCAGACGACCAGGTTGTGCCGGCGGGCGATCTCCGTGAGACCGCGCAGCATCTCGTCGTCGTAGACGGCACCCGTCGGGTTGTTCGGGTTGATGATCACCATCGCCTTGGTGCGGTCGGTGATCTTCCGCTCGATGTCGGCGAGGTCGGGCATCCAGTCGGACTGCTCGTCGCAGCGGTAGTGCACGGCCGTGCCGCCCGCCAGCGAGACCGAGGCCGTCCACAGCGGGTAGTCCGGGGCCGGGACCAGCACCTCGTCGCCGTCGTCGAGCAGCGCCTGCATCGACATCTGGATCAGCTCGGAGACGCCGTTGCCGAGGTAGACGTCCTCGACGTCCAGGTCGATGCCCTTGGTCTGGTAGTGCTGCATCACCGCCCGGCGCGCGGACAGCAGCCCCTTCGCGTCGCCGTAGCCGTGCGCCCCGGAGAGGTTGCGCAGGATGTCCTCAAGGATCTCGGGCGGGCACTCGAAGCCGAACGCGGCGGGGTTGCCGGTGTTCAGCTTGAGGATGCGATGCCCGGCCGCCTCCAGCCGCATCGCCTCCTCGAGCACGGGGCCGCGGATCTCGTAGCAGACGTTGGCGAGCTTCGTGGACTGGATGACCTGCATGTCAGCGAGCTTACGACTGTGTTTCCCGGGCCGCCCGGGCTTTGCCCGCCGGTTGGTCCGCCCGGGCGGCGGCGCCCCTCCGTGCGGGCTTTCATCGCCATGCGCCCGCCTCCCGCGAACCGTGGGAACGCCGGTCACGGGAGGCCCGGGGCTTGGAATGGGGTGGCGCGGCGGTGTGACGGACCGGAACGGGTGAGATACGCCACGGAGTGGTGTGCGCCGGGGCACGCGCGGGAAGCCGGCGCGCCCCGGCCGGCGGTTGCGCCGCGTCTACGCGGGAAGCCGCGCGCCCTTGGGGAGGCACAGCGCGAAGTCCTCCGTCAGGACGCGCGCCACCTCGTCGGCGTCCGCCAGCTCCCGTTCGCGCCGGGTGCCGCCGTCGTGCGGTGTCACCACGAGGGTGCGGCCGGAGAGCGACAGGTGGGCGTCCCCGGTGGTGCGCTGTACGTACAGGAGCCGGGAGAAGGGCGAGCGCGGGTTGGTCGCGATGTGCCAGTTGACGACCTCGTAGTCCGGCGCCTCGAAGGGCTCCCGGGTGAACGCGTACTGCCCCGCCCACTCCCCGTCGCGCGTCCGGGCCCGCAGCTCCCAGAGGTCCAGCGGCCCGTCGTGCGGGAGCCGGACGAGCCGGTGGTGGCGCGGGGTGTCGCGCAGCTCCGCGTCCGGGACCAGCGCGAGGGGCTCCAGCAGCGCGCCGGACCCGCCGAAGCCGACGTCCGCGAGGTACGGGTCCGGCTCGCCCGCCACCCGGACCTCCATCAGCATGTGGGTGCGCGGCCGGACGTCACCCGGGGCCGCGCCCAGCACCACGCGGGCGGCGAGCAGGGTGACGCCGAAGCCGAGGGCCCGGAGCGCGGCGGCGAACAGGGTGTTCTGCTCGTAGCAGTAGCCGCCGCGCCCGCCCCGTACGAGCTTCGCCTCCAGGTCCGGCAGCGCGAGCGAGGGCACGGTACCCAGGAGCGGGTCCAGATTCTCGAACGGGATGCCCAGCGCGTGCGCCCGGTGCACGGCGCGCAGCACCTCCGCGGTGGGGCGGCGCTCCCCGGCGTACCCGATGCGGGCGAGGTAGGCGTCGAGGTCGAGTGCGTGGGCGGCGTCGTGCGTCATGGTCCGACGGTATGCGGGGGCGCCGCTCCGCCGCCTCCGCCCCGGGGAGGGGTTGCTCTGGTCCGCCGGTCCCCCCGAACCTCTGAAGTAGCTCAACGGCCGTATACACCCGGGTGCTTCGGGGGAGGCCCGCTCCATGATCGGAAACGGGAAGAAGGACCTGGCCGTGATCGTGGTGCGGGACGCGGACGCCGTGGCCGCCGCGCTGCGCGAGGAGCTGGCGCGGGCGGCGGACGTGGACCGCCCCGGCCTGGAACGGGCCCTCGCGCTGGTCGAGGCGCGGACCGGGGTGCCGGACGCGGAGCTGCGCGGGCGGTGGGCCGCGCGGCGGATCACGGCGGGCGGATACGACGGACCCCTCGACGCGGTGGCGGCGGTCAAGGCGCTGCGGCAGGCCGAGCCGGGGCTGAGCCTGCGCCAGGCGGTGCAGCTGTCGAGGGAGGCGGCGGTCGTCTCCGGCTGAGTCCCGCGAGGACGGCGGCCGGAATCCGCCCCTTGTGCGCCCCCTCTCCGTACGCCAGCATGCGCATGTCAAACCGAAGGAACTTCGGTCGCAGAGGCCAGTCGTGCTCTGTTCAGTCGCAAGAGGGGACCCCCACATGAAAAAGCCTCTCGTCGGTGCACTCTTCGCGGTGCTGCTCCTCGGAGCGGGCATCGCACCCGCGACCGCGGCCACGAGCCACGGCGCGGCACCGGCAGGTCACACCGCGGTCAAGGCCGAGAAGGCGGTACGGGCCAAGGCGGTCAACTTCGCCGGGACCGTGGCGCTCAGCAACTGCTCCGGCTCGGTCGTCCGCACGCCCTCCTCGCAGCCGGGCGACCCCGCCCTCGTGCTGTCGAACGGGCACTGCCTGGAGACCGGCTTCCCGGCCCCCGGCGCGGTCGTGTTCAACCGCTCGTCCAGCCGCAGCTTCACCCTGCTCAACGCCTCGGGCAGCGGCGTCGGCACGGTCCGGGCGAGCAAGATCGCGTACGGGACGATGACGGACACCGACATCTCGGTGTACCAGCTCACCTCCACGTACGCGCAGATAGAGAGCCGTTACGGCATCAAGGCGCTGGAACTCAGCACCACGCATCCCGTCGCCGGCACCGCGATCACCGTGGCGTCCGGGTACTGGAAGCGCCTGTACAGCTGCAACGTGGACGGCTTCGTCTACCGCCTCAAGGAGGGGAACTGGACCTGGAAGGACTCGGTCCGTTACACCTCCGCCTGCCAGACCATCGGCGGAACCTCCGGCTCGCCCGTGATCGACAACGCCACCGGCAAGGTCGTCGCCGTCAACAACACCGGTAACGAGGACGGCCAGCGCTGCACGGACAACAACCCCTGCGAGGTCGACGAAAGCGGGAAGGTGACGGTCCGTCAGGGCATCAACTATGCCCAGGAGACCTACGGCATCGCCGCCTGCATCGGCACCGGCAGCGTCTTCGACCTGAACCGCTCGGGGTGCACACTGCCCAAGCCGTGATCCGTCGGACGTGAGAAGGGGCGGGGCCTCCAAGGCCCCGCCCCTGCGTCGTGCGCGGTCTGCTCAGATCTTGCGCCACCGCGCGTTCGCGAGGGAGAAGAGGCCGAAGGCGACCAGGCCGACGGCTATGAGGCCCAGCAGCCACGGGCCGGCCGGGGTCGCGCTGAAGGAGCGCAGCGTGTCGTCCATGCCCTTGGCCTCGCCGGAGCGCGCCTTCACCGCCGCCGACACCGCGAAACCTCCGGCGACCGCGAAGACCAGACCCCGGCTGACACCGCCGAAGATCCCGGTGACGTCCACGGCCCGCCGCTCGACGCGCGACATGTCCTCCATCCGCAGGTGCTTGTGGAACTTCCGCAGCGCCGCACGGCCCGCGATCCACAGGCCCGCGCAGGCGATGCCCACACCGGCCGCGCCCACCAGCCAGCGCCCGCCGGGCAGGTCCAGCACCCGGGCCGTGACGTCCTGGGAGCGGGCGTCGCCCTTGCCGCTGCCGCTGCCCTTGTCGCCGGCCGCGAACGACAGGACCGAGTAGGCGACGAAGCCGTAGAAGACGGCCCGGCCGCCGGAGGCCAGCCGCTTGGTCGCCTTGTGCCCGTCCGGGCCCGCCGCGCCGAACGCCGCCTCGGACAGCCGCCACAGGGCCATGCCCACGAGCGCGATGCCGAGGACCCACAGCAGGACGTGGCCGAAGGGCTTCTGCGCGATCTCCGCGAGTGCCCCGCCCCGGTCCGCCTGCTTGCCGCCGCCGCCCTTGCCGTCACTGTCGCCGCCGTTGAACGCGATGCGCAGGGCGAGGAAACCGACGAGGAAGTAGATGACCCCGCGTGCCACGAACCCCGCACGGCCGGCCGCCTCCACAGCTGTGCTGTTTCCCGCCTGCCGGGCCTTTCCCTGGCCCTTCGAGGCTGTCGCAGAGATATTCATGACACCCGGTTGCCCTGGCGGCGGCCGGGGAAACTACACCGCCGCCGCCGCGGAGCGCACCGACCGGCCCGCCAGCACCTGGGTGCGCCTGCCGTCCTCGATGACGAAGCGGCCGTCGATCAGCACGTGCGGGATGCCGGTCGGCAGCACGCGCGGCTCCTCGAACGTCGAGCCTGCCGCGACCGTCGCCGGGTCGAAGAGCACCAGGTCGGCGCGGTAGCCCTCGCGGACGAGGCCCCGGTCGGGGAGGCGGAGGCGGGCCGCCGGGCGGGAGGTGAGGTGGGCGACGCACTCCTCCAGGGAGAGGATGCCGAGGTCGCGGGCGTAGCGGCCCAGGTAGTGGGGAAAGGTGCCGTACGCGCGGGGGTGCGGCTTGTCGCCCTGGAGGATGCCGTCGCTGCCGCCCGTGTGCACGCGGTGGCGCATGATCTGCCGGACGTTCTCCTCGTGGCCGACGTGCTGGAGGATCGTCGTCCCGAGCCGGTCCTCCACCAGCAGCCGTCGCGCGGTCACCCAGGGCTCCTCGCCCCGCAGGGCCGCCGACTCGGCCACCGTACGCCCGACGTATCCGGCGAGGTCCGGTGTGCCGGTGCCGGAGATCTCGATGGTGTCCCACTCGATCGGCACCCCGTGGCAGCCGTCCGAGCCCACGATCTCCAGGTCGTGGCGGATGCGGGCGGCCGTCCCCGCGTCGGCGAGACGGGCCAGCACCGCTTCCGGGCCGCCCTCGCTCGCCCAGCTGGGCAGCATCGCGACGAGGGTCGTGCAGCCGGGGGTGTACGGGTAGGTGTCGAGGGAGATGTCGGCGCCCGCGTCGAGCGCGTCGTCCAGGAGGGCGAGGAGGTCGGGGGCGCGGCCCTCGTTGACGCCGAAGTTCATGGTCGCGTGGGCCAGATGGAGGGAACAGCCCGCGCTGCGGGTGAGCCGCACCATCTCCTCGTACGCCTCCAGTGCGCCTGCCCCGTACGAACGGTGGTGCGGGCAGTAGTAGCCGTCGTGGGCGGCCACCACCCGGCACAGCTCGGTGAGTTCGGCGTCGTCCGCGTACATGCCGGGGGTGTACGTCAGACCCGAGGACATGCCGACCGCACCCTCGCGCATGCCCTGGTCGACGAGTCGGCGCATCCGGTCCAGTTCGGCGTCGGTCGCGGGGCGGTCGTCCCAGCCCACCGCGTACATCCGGACCGTGCCCTGCGGGATGAGGTAGGCGGCGTTGACGGCGATGCCCTGGCGGTCGAGGCGGTCCAGGTAGCCGCCGACGGTCCGCCAGTCGAAGTCGATGTCCTCGCCGTCGCCGTTCCACCCGGAGATGGAGCGGCGGACCTGGGCGAGCGTGCGGTCGTCCACGGGTGCGTACGACAGGCCGTCCTGGCCGAGGACTTCGAGGGTGACGCCCTGGGCGGCCTTCGCGCTGTGGTCCGGGTCGCGCAGCAGCGCGAGGTCGCTGTGGGCGTGCATGTCGATGAAGCCGGGGGAGAGGGCGAGGCCGTCGGCGTCCAGCGTGCGCTTCCCCGTGGGGCGGGGGCCGGGGGAGTCCTCGCGGTGGATCTCCGCGATGCGGCCGTCGGTGACGGCCACGTCGGCGCGGTAGGCGGGGGTGGCGGTGCCGTCGATGACGGTCGCATCGCGGATGACGAGGTCCATGGGTGCCTTTCGGGTCCGGGGGCGGGGGCTCGTGCCCCCGGACCCCCGCTCCTCAATCGCCGGAGGGGCTTGGAACGCGGCTGGGAATGCCGCTCAGAAGAACGTGCGGACGAAGTCCGTGACCGTGCCGTCCGCTGCCACGAGCGGGATCAGCTGCCACTTGTCGAAGCTGGTGCAGGGGTGGGACAGGCCCATGCCCACCCAGTCCCCGACCTCCAGGCGCGCGCCCTCGTCCGTGCGGACCCAGGTGTGCTGGTCGGACAGACCGGTCACGGTGATCCCCTCGGCCGGGCGCACCGAGCCGTCCCGGCCCGAGCGCACCACCTGCGCCTCGGGCAGGTCCAGGTCGTAGGCCGCGTCCCGCTTGCCCGCGTTGAGGAACGCCTGCCCGGCGGACGGGCGCGACACCACCTGCGCCCACAGCCGGAACGCGGGCTGCAGCGCGCCCTCCTCCGGGACGCGGTTGAACGGGGTGAGGTGGCGGTAGTGGCCGTCGTCGTGCGAGACGTACGCCCCCGAGCGCAGCAGCTTGAGTACGGGGGCGGAGAGCTCCGGGATCTCGGCGAACACGTCCGCCACCGCATCGAACCACGCGCTGCCGCCCGCGCTGATCACGATGCGCTCGCCGGCCCCCAGCGCCCCGAAGCGGCCCGCCGCGTCGAAGCCGGCGGCCAGCGCGACGAGGCGGCGCAGCCAGGCCCGGACCCGGTCGCCGTCCGCCTCCGGCACCTCGCCCTCGTATCCGGCCACGCCGACCAGGCGCAGGGCCGGCGCGTCCGCCACCGCGTCGGCCACGGCGGCGCAGTCCGCCTCGGTCCGGGCGCCGGTGCGCGCGCCCTCGCCCGCGCCCAGCTCCACGACCACGTCCACCGGGCGGGAGGCGCCCGCCGCTCGCAGGGCCTCGTCCATCAGCTCGACCCCGCGCACGGAGTCCACGTAACAGACGAAGGCGAAGTCCGGGTCGGCGTCCAGTTCGCCCGCCAGCCAGCGCAGCGCGGCGGCGTCGACCAGCTCGTTGGCGAGGAAGATCCGGCCGATCCCGAACGCGCGGTAGACCCGCGCCTGGTGGGGAACGGCGGCCGTGATGCCCCACGCGCCGTGCTCCAGCTGGCGGGCGAAGAGCTGCGGGGACATCGACGTCTTGCCGTGCGGGGCGAAGGCGAGGCCGTGGCGTTCCGCGTACGTCTCCAGGAGCGCGAGGTTGTGCTCGACGGACTCGGCGGACAGCGCGAGGACGGGGGTCGTGAACCCGCCGTCGAAGAGGTTGCGGCGTTCGGCGGCCAGGGCGCCGACGGTCAGGCCCTCGGCGTCGGGCGGGAGGCCCTTGAACCGGTGGTCGACCGGTTCGTCGGCGAGAGCGGTCACGTGGTGCGCGGCGGCCATGGGGTCTCCTCGGTCCGGGTCCGGTCAGGGTGTGATCCGGTCAGCGATCTGATTGCAACATATGCAACACCCATTGCGTATATCGCTCAGGGCTGTCTAACATCCGAGCCGACGCCCGGTCAATGGTGAGTGCCGGTGCCGCCGCCCGACTGCTGAGGAGCCCCGCGTGTCCGGAACGACGCCCGCCGATGTCGTGTGCCTCGGTGAGTCCATGGTGACGTTCCTGCCCTCACGGCCCGGGCGCCTCGCCGACGTGCCGTCCTTCGACCGGGGCATCGGCGGCGCCGAGTCCAACGTCGCCTGCGCGCTGGCCGCGGCCGGGCACCGGGCGGCCTGGGTGAGCCGGGTCGGGGCGGACGGCTTCGGCGACCACCTCGTGGAGGCGGTCGCCGCGTACGGCGTGGACACGTCCTTCGTGCGGCGCGATCCCGCGCGGCCGACGGGGATCTACTTCCGTACGGCCACGGACCGGGCCACGGACGTCCACGAGGTGGCGTACTACCGGGCCGGGTCCGCGGCCTCCGCGATGTCTCCGTCCACCGTGCCGTGCGACGGGCTGCCCGCCGGGCGGATCCTGCACGTGTCGGGCATCACCGCCGCGCTGTCGGCGGACTGCCTGGCGCTGCTCCACGAGCTGACCGCGCCGCGGGTGGGGCGGCCCTTGATCTCGTTCGACGTGAACCACCGGCCGGGGCTGTGGCGGGGGGAGTCCCCTGCGGTCCTGCTGGAGCTGGCGCGGCGGGCGGATGTGGTGTTCGTGGGGGAGGACGAGGCGGAGGAGGCGTGGGGCGTCGTGGGCGCCGCAGCGATCCGGGAGGCGTTGCCGGAGCCGGGGGTGGTCGTGGTGAAGCGCGGTGCCGACGGGGTGACGGTGTTCTCGCGTGAACCGGGTGGCCGCCCCGGACCCCGCGCCTCAAACGCCGGCGGGGCTGATGAGGTCACCCACGCCCCCGCGCTCCGGGTCGACGTCGTCGCCCCCGTCGGCGCCGGCGACGCCTTCGCCGCCGGGTTCCTCTCCGCCACTCTCCGCGGACTGCCCGTCCGCGACCGCGCCCGCCACGGGCACCTCATGGCCGCCGCCGTCCTCACCGTCCCCGGCGACCTCACCGCACCGCCCGCCCGCGAGCACGCCGACCGGCTGGCCGCACTGGACGACGACGCCTGGGGGAGACTGCGTCTCGGCCCCGGGTGGACGGGGGACGACACGGAGGTACGTACGACATGAGTCAGACCGTCGACCGGGCGCTCAGCATTCTGCCGCTCCTCGCCCAGGGGCCCGCCGACCTCGGACAGGTCGCCGACCGCCTCGGCGTCCACAAGTCCACCGCACTGCGCCTGCTCCGTACGCTGCACGAGCACGGGCTCGTCTACCGGCAGCAGGACCAGCGCTACCGCCTCGGCGCCCGGCTGTTCGCGCTCGCGCAGGAGGCCGTCGAGAACCTCGACGTACGGGAGATCGCCCACCCGCACCTCGTCGAGCTGAACGAGCACTGCGGGCACACCGTCCACCTCGCCGTGTACGAGGAGAACGAGGTCCTCTACATCGACAAGGTCGAGAGCCGCTACCCGGTCCGGATGTACTCGCGGATCGGCAAGCCCGTCGCGATCACCGTCGCCGCCGTGGCCAAGCTGCTGCTCGCCGACCTCAGCGAGACCGAGCGGCGGGCCATCGCCGACAAGCTCGACTACCCCATGTACACGCCCCGTTCGACGCCCGGCGCCGCCGCGTTCCTCAAGGAGCTCGCCGCCGTACGCGAACAGGGCTGGGCCACCGACCTCGGCGGCCACGAGGAATCCATCAACTGCGTCGGCGCCCCGATCCGCGGCGCCGACGGGCGCGTCGTCGCCGCGATGTCGGTCTCCGCACCGAACGTGGTCGTCACGGCCGAGGAACTCCTCACCCTGCTCCCCCTGGTCCGTCGGACCGCCGACACCATCAGCCGGGAGTACTCCGGCAGCAACCGACCCAAGAAAGTCTGATCAGCGATGACCGACAAGACCGCGCTCACCCCCAGCACCCACACCACCCCGCCCGCGAAGTTCTCGCACGGCGTGCGCAAGGGCAACATCCTCCAGGTCGCCGGCCAGGTCGGCTTCCTGCCCGCCGTCGAGGGCCAGGCGCCCACCCCGGCCGGACCGACCCTGCGCGAGCAGACCCTCCAGACCTTCGCCAACGTCAAGGCGATCCTGGAGGAGGGCGGCGCGAGCTGGGACGACGTGATGATGATGCGCGTCTACCTCACGGACGTGGACCACTTCGCCGAGATGAACGAGATCTACAACGCGTACTTCGCCGAGCAGAACCTCAAGGAGGCCCCGGCCGCGCGCACCACGGTCTACGTCGGTCTCCCGAAGGGCCTCCTCATCGAGATCGACGCCCTCGCCGTCCTGGGCTGAGCCATCCCCGTAATCCGCACCCCGCCCGGCACGGCGCCGTACAGCACTGTGGCGCCGTGCCGCGGTCCACCCTGCCCAGAAACATGGACGAACAACGGAGTTACCCATGCAGCTCGCCGCAGGCCCCACCCCGCCCGGGACGCCACCCCACACCGGTGGACTCCTCCTCCTCATCGACGGCACCGCCGGTCTGCTGACCGTCGCCGTCCTCGGTATCGCGCTCCTCCTCTTCCTGATCATCAAGGTCAGGCTCCAGCCGTTCGTCGCGCTGCTCGCGGTCTCCATAGCCGTCGGCCTGGGCGCGGGACTCTCGGTGACCGAACTCTTCGGCACCGTGCAGAAGTCCGCCGCCGTCTCCGTCATCGAATCCGGCATGGGCGGCATCCTCGGCCATGTCGCGATCATCATCGGCCTCGGCACGATGCTCGGCGCGATCCTGGAGGTCTCCGGCGGCGCCGAGGTGCTGAGCGCCCGGCTGCTGCGGCTCTTCGGTGAGAAGCGCGCCCCGCTCGCGATGGGCCTGACCGGTCTGATCTTCGGAATCCCGGTCTTCTTCGACGTCGGCATCTTCGTCCTCGCGCCGATCGTCTACGCCGCCGCCAAGCGGTCCGGAAAATCGATCCTGCTGTACTCCATGCCGCTGCTCGCGGGGCTCTCCATGACCCACGCGTTCCTGCCGCCGCACCCCGGCCCGGTCGCCGCCGCGGGGCTGTTCCACGTCTCGCTCGGCTGGGTCATCCTGATGGGCGCCCTCGTCGGCATCCCGTCCGTGCTCGCCGCCTGGGGTTACGCCGCCTGGATCGGCAAGCGGATCTTCGTGGACGTCCCGCAGGACATGGTGGAGGCCGCCGAGGAGGCGAAGGCCGCCGTCGTCGCCGAGCAGCGGGCCGCCGGGGTCACCCCGCGTGAGGAGCCGGTCGCGCTCTCCACCGTGCTCGCCATCATCGGCACCCCGCTGATCCTGATCCTCGCCGCCACGTTCTCCTCGATCGCGATGGACCCCTCGACGGGCCGCTCGGTCATCGAGTTCTTCGGGAACCCCTTCGTCGCCCTGACGATCGCGCTTCTCCTCGCGTACTACCTGCTCGGCATCCGGCGCGGCTGGTCCCGCAAGTCCCTGGAGTCCGTGTCCACTTCCTCGCTGAAGCCGGTCGGGAACATCCTGCTCGTCGTCGGCGCGGGCGGCATCTTCGGCGCCGTGCTCAAGGGCAGCGGCATCGCGGACGCGCTCGCCGACACCTTCAACGACGTCGGCCTGCCCGTCATCCTGCTCGCCTGGCTGATCTCGGCCGTGCTGCGCATCGCCCAGGGCTCGGCGACCGTCGCCATCGTCACCACCGCCGGCATCGTGGTCCCGCTCGTCGAGAACCAGGACTTCTCGCAGGCCCACCTCGCGCTGATCATCATGGCGATCTCGGCCGGCTCGATCATCGCCTCGCACGTCAACGACGGCGGCTTCTGGATGGTGTCGAAGTACTTCGGCATCTCCGAACGCGACACCCTGAAGTCCTGGACGGTGCTCGAAACCGTCCTGTCGGTCGCCGGGTTCGCCGTCGCGGCGCTGCTCAGCCTGGTGATCTAGCAGTACGGGTACGAGTCAGGCGGCGGAGGCGCAGATGATGCTGCGCCCCTGGTTGACCTGCCAGTACCAGAACCGCTCGCCGGGCCCCGCCGGACAGGTCCAGTTCTGGCCCTTCTTCGGGGCCCGGTAGAAGCCGGTGATCCGCAGGATCGACTGCCCCGCCTTGGGCACCTTCGAGGCGTTGCAGCGCCACACCACCGTCAGGTCCGCGTTGGTCTCCCCGTTCACCTTCGCCGGGAAGCACTGCCCCGCCCTGTACACCCGGTCCAGGCAGAGCGTCCGCGTGATCCCGTCGTCGCCCGACCGGCTCCACCAGGTGAAACCCGCCCCCGTGTCGCAGGAACCGGACGCGCCGGTGAGGGTGCTCACCCGGTTGACGTGCATGTACGCGTTCGAGGCGCCGCAGTTCACCCGGATCGGGCGGCTCGCGCTCATGTTGTCGTAGCCGTCGTTGTAGACGTCGAGGCAGTCGCCCGCGTGCACGGCGGCGAAGGCGCGGTCGGTGGAGTCCATGGTGGGCGTGGGGGTCGGGGTCGGGGTGGGGGTCGGGGTCGGGGTGGGGGTCGGTATCGGGTCCTCCGTCACGGAGTCATCGGTGTCATCGGTGTCGGAGTCGCTGTCCGCCGAGCCGCCGCCGCCTCTGCTGCTCGACGTGTCCGTGTCGGCGGTCGTGCTGTCGTCCGCGTGCGTGTCGAGGTCGCTGCCCGAGGTGACGGAGCCGGACGCGCTGCCGCCCGACGACGAACCTCCGCCCGCCTTCTCCCACGGCTGCCAGATCAGCAGCGCCGCCACGGCGACCAGGGCCAGCAGCCAGCCCAGGACGGCGGTGCCGGAGGACGACGAGCCGGTGCGCGGGCCCGCCGGGACGGGGGCCGGGGCCGGGGCGGGCGGCGGGGCGGTCCGCGCCCGGGCCGCACGCTCGGCGCGCTCCCGCTCCGCGCGCTGCCGGGCCGCCCGCTCCTGCTCGGCCCGCTCGCGGTCGGCCCGCTCCTGGGCCGCGCGCACCCGCGCCACGCGCTCGGCCTCCAGACGGGCGGCCTCGCGGCGGGCGGATTCGCGGCGGGCGGCCTCCGCACGCTCCCGCTCCTGCCGGGCCGCTTCCGCCTGCCGACGGGCCGCCCGCTCCGCCTCCTCGTGCTCCGACTGCTCCCGCTCCGCGCGCTGCCGCTCGGCCAGCTGGGCCAGGGCCGCCATCTCGCGGCGGGTGCGGTCGCGGTCGGCCCGGGCCTGCCGCTGCGGCGAATACACCAGCGTCGGGGGCGGCTTGGGCACCGCGCGCGTCCGCCGCGTCACGGTCGGGGTGTGCGACGGGCCGCCCGGGGACCGGCCGCCCGCCCATTCCAGGCCCTGGTCCGCGTACGCGTCGATCAGCGCCGTCCAGCGCGGCGGCAGCCAGCGCGAGCCGCTCGTCGTCATCGGCAGCCCGGCCTGCTGTTCCCGGAAGCGCGCCAGCAGCTCGGCGGGGGCCGGACGGTGCCGGGGCCGCACGGCCAGGCACGGCCGGATCGTCGCGACCAGCTCCTTGGGCAGCCCGGTCAGATCGAGCTCGCCGCGCTGCACCCGGGCCAGCAGCCGCAGCGTGTCGCCGTCCGCGCGGTAGGGCGCCCGGCCGGTGGCCAGCAGGAAGAGCGTGGCGCCCAGCGAGTACACGTCGGAGGCGGCCGTGGACTCCTCGCCGCGCGCCTGCTCCGGCGAGGTGAAGGCGATCGTGCCCAGCGTGAGGCCCGTCAGGGTGAGGTCGCTGGCGTGCGAGATGCCGAAGTCGATGACCCGGGGCCCGTCCAGCGGCAGCAGCACGTTCTGCGGCTTCACATCGCGGTGGACGATCCCCACCCCGTGCAGGGTGACCAGGGCCTCGGCGGTGCCGGCCGCGATCCACCGTACGGCCGACGCGGGCAGCAGCCCGCAGGAGCGGACCAGTTCCGAGAGCGGGGGCGCGGCGATGTAGTCGATGGCCATCCAGGGCCGCTCGGCGTCCGGATCGGCATCCCGTACGCGGGCGGTGTAGGCGCTGTCCACCCGCTGGGCGACCGCCACCTCACGGGCGAAGCGCCGCCGGTCGGTGTCGCTGACCCGGCCCTCCGCGAGGAGCGTCTTCACGGCGACGAGGTCCCGGCCGCCGGCCCGGGCCAGGTAGATCCGGCCCATGCCGCCGGACGCCAGCCGCCCGAGCAGCCGGTACGGCCCGAGCGTCACCGGATCGTCCCCGCCCAGCGCTTCGATCCGCGCCCCGGCCATGTCACTCCCCCCGTCGCCCAGCATCGCGCCCCACAACCGTGCCACGTCCGGACGCGCACAGCCATGCGGCGAGGCAACTCCCGTACACGACTGTTGCGTTACCGGTATCGAAGCCGGGGCCCGGGTGGGCTGTCCGTACACGCAGCAGCGCCGCCGGGGGAGCGGCGGCGCTGCTGGTCATGGGGATGTGGTTTACGGGAGGCCGTGGACGTGCGGGCCGACCGCGTTCGACCAGGCGTTTCCGGCCGTGGCGTCCCAGTTGGTCGACCAGGTCATCGCGCCGCGCAGACCCGGGTAGGTCTTCGAGGGCTTGAAGCTGCCGCAACCGGTGCCCTTGGCCAGGCAGTCCAGGGCCGCGTTCACGACCGACGGGGCGACATAGCCGCTGCCCGCGCCCCGGGTGGAGGCGGGGACACCGAGGCCGACCTGCGACGGGTCGAGGCCGCCCTCCAGCTGGATGCAGGCGAGCGCGGTGAGGAAGTCCACCGAGCCCTGCGAGTAGACCTTGCCGTCGCAGCCGAGCATCGAACCGCTGTTGTAGTACTGCATGTTGACGACGGTCAGGATGTCCTTGATGTTGAGCGCCGTCTTGAAGTACTCACCCGCGGTGGACTGCATGTCGATGGTCTGCGGGGCCATCGTGATGACGAGGCCGGAGCCCGCCTTCTGCGACAGCGAACGCAGCGCCTTCGTCATGTACGTGGAGTTGAGGCCGTTCTCCAGGTCGATGTCGACGCCGTTGAAGCCGTACTCCTGGATCAGCGAGTAGAGCGAGTTGGCGAAGTTGGTCGCGGACGCGTCGCTGTTGACCGAGACCGAGCCCTTCTCACCGCCGACCGAGATGATGACGTTCTTGCCGGCCGCCTGCTTCGCCTTGATGTCCGCCTTGAACTGGGCGACGGTGTAGCCGTTCAGGCCCGCCGAGTCCAGGTTGAAGGTGACGGCGCCGGGCGTGGTCGTCGCGTCGGCGAAGGACACCGCGATGATGTCGTAGTTCGCGGGCACGTCGCTGAGCTTCTGGACGGTGGCGCCGTTGTTGAAGTTCTGCCAGTAGCCGGTGACCGCGTGCTTCGGCACGGAGGTGCCCGGATTCGGGTTGGCGCCACCGGACTTGGCGGTCCGGCCGCTGACCGTCGCCGACTTCACGGACTCACCGGCGGCGTTGGTGGCGGTCACCGCGAACTGGTAGGCGGTGTCGGCCGCGAGACCGGTGACCGTCGCCGAGGTGCCGGAGGAGGTGGTCGCCTTCACGCCGTCCTTGTAGACGGTGTAGCCGGTCGCGCCGGACACCGAGTTCCAGGACAGGTCGATGGAGGACGACGTGGTCGAGCCGACCGCGAGCCCGGCCGGGGCGCCGGGGATCGACGGGCCGGGGTCGGTGCCGCCGCCACCGTCGGGGCCGGTCACCGAGAAGTCGTCGACGAGGTAGGCCGCCTGGCCGTACCAGCCGTGCGTGTACACGGTGACGGACGTGGTGTTCGCGCCGGTCGTGAAGCTGGTCTTCAGCTGCGTCCAGCCGGTGGAGCCGGGCGTCCAGGTGGAGACGTCGGTGGTTCCGGTGCCGCTGGCACCCAGGTAGGCGTAACTGCCCTGCACCCAGGAGCTGAGCTGGTAAGTGGAGTTGGGCTTCACGGCCACGGTCTGCGAGCACTTGGCGTTGTCCTGGCCGGCCGGGGTGGCCTTCAGGGCGGAGGTGCCGCCGTGCACGGGGGAGGAGACGGTGGTGCCGGAGTTGCCGGTACACGTCCAGTTGGCGAGGCCCGATTCGAAGCCGGCGTTCTTGGCGACGTTGACGTCGGCGGCCTCGGCGCTGGTCACGAGCCCGGTGAGGGTCAGGGCGCCGGCCGCGACGACGGCCATCGCGGAGCCGAGGACGGGGCGGGTGCGGCGTCTTCTGCGGCTCGGGGCGGGGGAACGATCCACTTGCTGCCTCCGGGGGGAGTCGGGGATGGCGGGGGGACGACACGGGGGTGCCGGGGGTGTGGAATCGAAGAACGGTGGCCACCGCTGGCCGATAAACTGGTCCAGACCAATCAAGTTGTCAAGACCTCTGGCGCCCTCCGGTCCCCCCGGAGTCGCCCGCGACCTCATCACCCGTGCTCCGCGGGCTTCTTGAAAGTGTTCTCTGTCCTGCCGTACGTGGATAAAGTGCTCAGGCGGGAGCATCCGAGCGGAAGCGCCCGGGGGAGCGAGTGCGGCCGTGCGCGGCGGCCCGAGGAACGGGGAGCGGCGTGCCGACAGCCATAGCAGTGACCGGTCCCGGCCTCGTGCTGCCCCCGCAGGACCGCCAGACGCCCCCCGCGGTCGTCCTGCGCGGCCCCGGCGAACAGTCCCTGGACCAGGCCCTGGACGACATGCGGCTCCTCCTGGAGCAGCACGGACACGTCATCGCCGTCTACCCGGCGGGCATCCCCGCCGCGCACGAGCGCCGGCTCCACACCGTCCGGGCGATCCTGGAGAGCGACCGCATCGCCCTGCTCAAGTCGGACCTGCCGCCGCTCGGCGTGGCCGTACTCGTGCGTCAGTTACGGCAGTTGTCCGTCTGCGACTTCAGTGCCGGGGTGATCGCCTCCGCCGCGCGGCTCCTGTCCCACTACGTGCACGCCGGGGCGCTGCTCCACTCCGTGACCCGGCTCGACCGGGTGCCGGTCAGCCTCAAGTCGCACGCCAAGTCCTGGGTCCCCGGGTCCCAGTTCGGCGTGCTCGCCAACCCGGAACCCCAGCTCGTCAGGGTCGGTACGGGGGAACTGGCCGGCCCCCGCTTCGCCACGCATCTCCTCGTCGCCCGGGGGCAGTCCCCGTCGGAGTGGGTGACCGGCACGCTGGCCCGGGCGTGGCAGGCGCAGGCGGTGCACGAGGCCGTCCTGCCCGACGAGTCCCCCGGCTGGTGGGGCACCCCGAAGCTGATCGAGTTCGTGGCCTATCTGCCCGACATCTCGCTGATCTACCAACTGGTCTCCTCGGTGCGCAGAGAGGTCTGTACCTGGTGCGGAAACGAACTCATCGGCGACCGCTGCGGCCTGTGCAACGCCCCTCTGCACCCGCCGGAGGACCGTACGCGCGGCCCCGCCGCCCTGAATCCCTGAGTCAGCGGCACCGCCCCGCCCCGCACCGTCCGTCGGCCCACATACCCCAACGAGGTCGCTCCGCCCATGAATTCACGGCAACGCCGCGGCGTCATCCTGCTCGTCCTGTCGGTCCTGTGCGCCCTCGCCGCCTTCGCCGGTGTGATCTCGGTGATCGGTGACGTGAACGCGAAGGTGGGCCCCGAGGTGACCGCGTACCGGGTGAGGACCACCATCGCGCCCTACAAGCCCCTGGAAGCGGACCAGTTCGAGAAGATCTCGATGCCCGAGCGCTGGCTCTCCAAGAGCGCCGTCACCGACCTCTCCGCCCTGCGCGGCAAGATCGCCGTCACCGAACTGCACCCGGGCTCCCTGCTCCAGGAGGACATGCTGGTCGACCGCCCGAAGCTGAAGAGCGGGCAGCAGGAGATCGCGATCATGATCGACGCGGCGACCGGTGTCGCGGGCAAGATCAGGCCCGGCAACCTCGTCAACATCTACGCCACCTTCGCCGGCCGCACCGACAAGGAGAAGCCCACCTCGCGCGTCATCGTGGCCAATGCGCACGTCATCGACGTCGGCCGGCTCACCTCGCTCGAACCCAAGCCGGAGGACCGCGGCACCGGCACCACCGAGGCCGTGCCGATCACCTTCGCCCTGGACACCGACGACGCCCAGCGCGTCGCCTACGCGGAGTCCTTCGCCGAACACGTACGCCTCGCCCTGCTCCCCGCCGGCAGCCCGACCACCCTGGGCCCGGGCGAGGGCAGCTACGACCTCGACGAAGACAAGAAAAAGTGAGGACCGGATGAGCACACGCATCCTCCCGGCCGTCGGTGACGCCGACGCCGCCCGCGCCGTCTCCGGGCTCCTCGGCCAGCTCCCCGACGCCGAGCCGGCCGCCCCGCTCGGCGACTCGACCTCACTGCTCGACACCCTCGCCCGGCTCGCCGCCGAATCCCTGGACGAGCTGCCCGAGGTCGTCCTCGTGCACGAACGGATCGGCCCGGTCCCGGCCCTGGAGCTGATCCGGGAAGTGGCCCTGCGCTTCCCCGCCGTCGGCGTCGTCCTCGTCACCGCCGACACCAGCCCCGGGCTCTACTCCGCCGCCATGGACTCCGGCGCCCGCGGCCTGGTCGGCCTGCCCCTCTCGTACGAGGAGCTGGCGCAGCGCGTCCAGGCCGCCTCCGGCTGGTCCGTCGGCGTCCGCCGCCACCTCGGGGCCGGCGCCGAGCTGCACACCGGCCCCGGCGGCACCGTCGTCACCGTCAGCGGCGCCAAGGGCGGCGTCGGCACCACGGTCACCGCCGTCCAGCTCGCCCTGGCGGCCGCCGCCTCCGGGCACACCGTGGCGCTGGCCGACCTGGACCTCCAGTCGGGGGACGTCGCCTCCTACCTGGACGTGCAGTTCCGCCGGTCCGTGGTGGACCTCGCCACCATCCAGGACATCTCGCCCCGGGTCCTCCAGGACGCCCTGTACAACCACGAGTCCGGCGTCGCCCTGCTGCTCGCCCCGGCCGACGGCGAGCGCGGCGAGGACGTGACCGACCGCGTCGTACGCCAGACCGTCAGCGCCCTGCGCCACCGCTACGAGGTCGTCGTCGTCGACTGCGGTACGTACATGAACTCGGCCAACGCCGCGGCCGTCGAGATGGCGGACCGCACCGTGCTCGTCACCACCCCGGACGTCATCACCGTCCGGGCCGCCAAGCGCATGGTCCGGCTCTGGGACCGGCTCCAGGTCCGCAAGGCCGAGGAGACCATCACCCTCGTCAACCGGCACACCCGGCACACGGAGATCCAGCCCGCGCTGATCGAGAAGATCACCGCCACCAAGGTCGCCCGGATCGCCGTTCCGGCCAACTTCAAGGAGCTCCAGGCCGTGGTGGACGCCGGGCGCCTCCAGGACCTGGACGCCAAGTCCACCGTGAAACAGGCCCTGTGGGGGCTGGCCGCAGACCTCGGTCTGGTCAAGAACGCGCAAGCGGCCGTCCGAGGGGGCAGGCTGAAGGGTGAACGCGGCGCGTCGGGCGGCCGGCGGGCGCGGGCGAAATGACCACCGAGGGGGAGTGCCGTGCCATGAGCCTCTTACGCGCAGACCTGCGCCGTGACGCCCGCTCCCGCTCCGACCGGGGCCAGACCGCCATCGAGTTCGTCGGCACCCTGCCCCTGATCCTGCTCACCCTCGCGCTCCTCTGGCAGGCGGGGCTCGTCTGCTACACGTACATCCTCGCGGGGAACGCCGCCGACAAGGCCGTCCGGGCCGCCGCCGTCGCGGAGGGCGACCCGGGGGTGGCCTGCACGCGGGCGGGGCGCGAGGACGTCCCCGGCGCCTGGTCGGCGACGGTGGGCTGCGGCGAGTCCGGCGATCTGGTCACCGCGACCGTGCGCATCGACGTACCCCTGCTCTTCCCCGGGGCGTTCAGCGTGCCCATGCACGCCACGGGCGAGGCCAGTGCCCGGAACGAGCGGCGGGACGCATGGTGACGCGGCGCCGCTCCGGCTCCCGGCAGCGCGGGCAGGCCGCCATCGAGTACGTGGGCGTGCTCACCCTGCTGCTCGTCGTCGCGCTGGCCGTGGTCCAGCTCGGCCTCGCCGTGTACGCGGCCCAGCAGGCGGGTACGGCCGCGCGCGCTGCGGCCCGGGTGGCGTCGACCGACGGCCAGCAGGGCCGGGCGGGCGCGGTGGCCCGGGAGTCCATGAGCAGCTGGCTCGCGGACGGGGCGACCGTCAGCACCGGGGCCGGCGCGGAATCGGTGACCGTCACCGTGCGGGTTTCCATCCCCGCTCTGCTGCCGATGTTCTCCTTCGGCTCCGTCGAGAAGAGCGCCACCATGCCGAGCGACTGACCCGGAACCGACCATGCGGCCACAGGAAACGAGGGAGTCGATCACATGAGCCTGCGGGCGCGCATCACCAGCCCCGAACCCGCGAACGGGATGAGCGAGGAGAGCCGGCTCGTCGGCGCCTACCGCGCCAAACTGCTGGAGGAGATCGACCTCGCCGAGATGTCCGCCCTCGCGGCGGCCGACCGCAGGGCCCGGCTCGAACGCGTGCTCGGCCACATCATCAGCCGCGAGGGCCCCGTCCTGTCCTCCGTGGAACGCTCGCAGCTGATCCGCCGGGTCGTGGACGAGGCGCTCGGCCTCGGCATCCTCGAACCGCTCCTGGAGGACGCCTCCATCAGCGAGATCATGGTCAACGGCCCCGAACAGGTCTACGTGGAGCGCGGCGGACGCCTCGAACTCCTGCCGATGCGCTTCTCGTCCAACGAGCAGCTGATGCAGACCATCGAACGCATCGTCTCCACGGTCAACCGCCGCGTGGACGAGTCGAACCCGATGGTCGACGCCCGGCTCCCCTCCGGCGAGCGCGTCAACGTCGTCATCCCGCCGCTCTCCCTGTCCGGCCCGATCCTCACCATCCGGCGCTTCCCCCGCGCGTTCACGCTCCAGGAGATGATCGCGCTCGGCTCGCTGGACGAGCCCATGCTGCTGCTGCTCGCGGGCTTCGTGCGCGCCAAGTTCAACGTAATCGTCTCCGGCGCCACCGGCACCGGCAAGACCACCCTGCTCAACGCGCTCTCCGGGCTGATCCCCGACGGCGAGCGCATCGTCACCATCGAGGACTCCGCCGAGCTACGGCTCCAGCAGTCCCACGTCATCACGCTGGAGAGCCGGCCGCCCAACGTCGAGGGCAAGGGCCGGGTCACCATCCGCGACCTCGTCCGCAACTCCCTGCGCATGCGGCCCGACCGCATCATCGTCGGCGAGGTCCGGGGCGGCGAGACCCTGGACATGCTCCAGGCCATGTCCACCGGCCACGACGGGTCCCTCGCCACCGTCCACGCCAACAGCGCGGAGGACGCGCTGATGCGGCTCCAGACCCTCAGCTCCATGTCCGAGGTCGAGATCCCGTTCGCCGCGATCCACGACCAGATCAACAGCGCCGTCGACGTCATCATCCAGCTGACCCGGCACGGCGACGGCTCCCGCCGCGTCACGGAGATCGCCGTCGTGGACTCGTACGGCCGCGAGGACTACCGCATCGTCTCCGTCTGCCGCTTCGACGCCCTCCCCATGGCGGCGGACGGGCGCGTGTACGGGCAGTTCGCGTACTTCCCGGTGCCCCGGCGGGTCGCGGACCGCTTCTACATGGCGAACGAGGCGGTCCCGCCGGCGTTCGGGGTCGCCCATACGGACGAGCAACTGCTGACCCGTACGCCGACGGCCTGACCCTCAACCCCCTGGAAGGCGCTTCCCGACATGGACAACCTCCCGCTCCTGACGGTCGGCGTGGCCCTGATCGCCTGTGTGCTCGCCGTCATCGGCCTGCATGTCTTCGCCTCCGGCAGGGAGCAGCAGCGGGCGCTCATCGACCGCCTCTCCCGGACCGGCCCCCTGGCGATCGAGGGGCGCGTCCGGCGCTTCCGGTCCGTCGACCGCAAGCTGCGGCGGACCGCCCTCGGCAAGCGGATCGAGCGGAAGCTCGCGGTCACCGGGCTCGACCTGACGCCCGGCGAGTACGCCGTGTACGTCATTGCCGCCCTGCTCGGGCTCTACTTCGTCACCGCGGCCGTCTTCGCCCCGTTCTTCGGGCTCCTCGCGGTCCTCATCGGGGCCTGGGGCGGCAACGCCTTCCTCAACTGGCAGCGCGCCAAACGCACCGAGGCGTTCATCAGCCAGCTCCCCGAACTCACCCGCGTCCTCGCCAACGCCACCCAGGCCGGACTCGCCCTGCGCACCGCGATCTCCATGGCCGTCGACGAACTGGACGACCCGGCCCACGAGGAGCTGCGCCGCGTCGCCGACCGGCTGGCCATCGGGCACTCGCTGGACGACGCCCTCAACGAACTCGTGGAACGGCTGCCCTCCCGCGAGCTGACCGTCCTGGTCTCGACCCTGATCCTCTCCAACCGGGCGGGCGGCACCATCGTCTCGTCGCTGCGCAACCTGACCAACACGCTGGAGGAGCGCAAGGAGACCCGGCGCGAGGTCACCACGCTCCTCTCCCAGGTGAAGGTCACCGCCGTCGCCGTCCCCGTCCTCGGGCTGCTCTTCCTGCTCCTCATCAACACCATGCGGGGCGGCGCACTGGACGACATGGCCGCCGCGACCCCCGGCCGCATCGCCATCGTCGTCGCCGCCGGGCTCTACGGCCTCGGCTTCTTCCTGATCAACCGCCTGACGCGCGTCCGCATCTGAGGGCCGGAAGGACACCCCCATGGAGATCCTGCTCGCCGCCGTCCTGGGACTCGCCGTCCTCGGCGCCTTCCAGGGCGTGCGCATGTACCGCGCGGACGCCAAGCTCCCCGGCGACCTGGCGCTCGCCCTGGAGGTCGGCGCCAGCCGCACCAGCGCCGCCGGTTCGGCCATCGACCGCATCGGCATGCGGTACGCCCCCCGGGTCCTGTCGCTGATGGGCCCGAAACGGGTCGACCGGATCCGCCGGAAGCTCGACATGGCGGGCAACCCGCGCGGCCTGACGGTCGACCGCTACGCCGCCCGGCGCGCGGTCTTCGGCGGGCTCGGCATCCTCGCCGCCCTGGCGATGCTGATGAACGGTCAGGTGTTCCTGGCCGTCGTCCTGCTCGTCTACGGCCTGTTCTGGACGGACGTGATCATCCGGGCGGCCATCAGCCGGCGCAAGGACGACATCGAGCGCACCCTGCCCGACTTCCTGGACGTCCTCGCGGTCGTCGTCTCGGCCGGTCTCGGCTTCCGGCAGGCGCTGGAGCGGGTCGCGGAGAAGTACACCGGTCCGTGGTCCGACGAACTGCGCATCACCCTGCGCCAGATGGACATGGGCGTCAGCAGGCGCGACGCCTTCGACCAGCTGCGCCGCCGCAACGAGTCCGAACAGGTCTCGATGTTCGTCTCCGCGCTCCAACAGGGCGAGGAGCTGGGCGCGCCCATCGTCGACACCCTGATCCAGATCGCCAACGACATGCGCCGCACGGACGCCCAGAACGCCCGCCGCAAGGCCTCCAAGGCGGTCCCCAAGGCCACGCTGATCGTCACGAGCTTCATGCTCCCGGGCACGATCATCCTGATCGCGGTCGGGTTCTACTACGCCGCGAACGTGAACATCAATGAGATCTTCGGCAGCTGAGCCCGCGAAGTGCTCTCCCCAGAGGGCCATTTGTGGGACATTCGGAGCCGAGGGGGGCGGGAGGGGACGGCATGGCTGAAAGCGATACGTCTGACGGGCCCCAGAAGTGGGAATGGGCCCGGCAGCCCACGACAAGGGCCACCGCACCGACGTACCTTGCCCGCGGCACGCGGACTTACGGATCAACGTCGACCGATTCCCGGTCGGTCGAACCTGGAGGGGGACATCGCCATGAAGGACATCGCGCTCAGGGCGACGGTGCGCACGCAGACTTATGTGAACCACTGGGCGCACACCACCGTGGACCGCATGAAGCGCCGGAAGGACGAGGGGCAGGGGGCGATCGAGTACGTCGGCATCACGATTCTGGTGGTGGCGATCGTGATTGCTCTGATCAACACCAAGATGGGTACGACCATCGGAAACAAGTTCAAGGATAAGATCAATAAGGTCTTGGGCAAGTGACACCGGAGGTTTGCGAGGAGTCGGGGCAAGCCGCGCCGCTGTACATCACAGCGGTGGTGGGCCTGCTCTTCCTTGCCTTGGTCTTCTTCGCATTCGGCGAAGCCGACATTCAGCGAAATGGCGTGCAGGGTGCCGCCGATGCGGCAGCGCTGGCAGCGGCCAAGGAATCACGCAGCCAGCTCGAACCCGATCTGAAGGCACATCTCGCGGACCCCGGTTACCTTGAATCGATGTTCAGCCCGTCCTTCCTGGGCGGCCCGGACAACACCTGCTGGAGGGCGTCTTCTTTCGCTGCGCTGAACAGGGCGAGCGTTGTCCGTTGTCAGCCACTGGCCGATGGCAGATGGGGCTACGAGGTCCGGCTGCAGTCCGACAAGGGCATGAGCGAGGACATTGTGCCGGGTACCGAGGGCAAGAAGGCGGAAGCTGTCGCCGTGGCGGTGGTCGAACCTCGCTGCACGTTCACCCCGGAGCCGGACAACACTCCGGATCCGGCGAGTTCTTCTGATCCGGAAGCGGATCCGGACCCGGAGGCGACGACCACGCCAGTCGGCAAGGTCCGCTGTGACGGCGGCCCGGACTGGGCGGTGGACTCCGAGGATCTGACGCTCATGCCTGAGATGGCCGACCTCTTCTCCGTGCGCTTGGCCGAGAACTGACCACAAATGACGCAAAGGATCCCGAATGAATTTCCGGCAGGTGGGGAAAGTACGCCGGGCTGGGGCAGTTGCACTCCTGGCCTCATCTCTACTGTTCTCAGTGGCAGCGTGTGGTGGTGACGACGAGGGACTGGAAAAGGAGCCCGCGGCCTCGTCCGATGCAAGCAAGGGGGAGGGCAAGCAGGGTGCGCAGAGCGACACGCTGCCGGACCGCAGTAAGACTCTCGCGACCCTCAAGAACGACAAGGGTGTCGAGATGATCGTTTACTCGGCCAAGCGGGACGGCGGTGGATTCCTGACCGTCAGTGGCGACTTCAAGAACACCGGTGGAGAAGGGTTCACCACACCTCTCGAATGGAGCGGGCAGGAGGAAGCGGTCACCGATACCGGTCCTTCGTTGGCCGGTATGACGCTTGTCGACTCGATCGGTAAGAAGCGTTATTACGTGCTGCGGGATACGGACAATCGACCGCTCACAACGAGCAACTACGCGTCGAGCATCGACCCAGGGCAGAGCCTGAACTTCTTTGCCCAGTTCCCGTCTCCGCCCAGCACCACCAACAAGGTGGACCTTCAGTTCCCAGGGTTCCCGAACGCGACGATTGAGATCTCCGGATGAGTGCCGGCACCGACTCTGCGAAGGGGACAAGGGCGCGCGTCGTCATGACCGCGTTCGCAGCGGCACTCGCGTTCGTGGCAACCGAAGCCACCCAGGCGGTCGCCGAGGACAGTCCCTACCCGTCCGCATCGGCGGAGCCACCGGTACAGGTCGATTCCAACGACTCCGACCTGAAGCTTCCGGACGGGGCCACCCTCGCCGCGCCCAAAGTCCTCGACATCAAGTCCGTCATCGAGGACCTCGGCGGCGAGGAGCGCCGCGAGGACACCAACGCCGACATCAAGTTCGCCCTCCAGGCGGAAGTGCTCTTCGGCAAGGACAGTGCCAAGCTCGGCGGCGAGGCCAAGGGGCGGATCAACGCCATCGCCGAGGAGATCAAGCGGCAGGACGCCAAGAAGGTCCGCGTCTTCGGGTTCACCGACGACCTCGGCTCGTCCGAGCACGGCGACGTGCTGTCCAAGAAGCGCGCCGAAGCCGTCCACAACGTGCTGGACGAGGCGCTCGGCGGCTCCGGGATCACCTTTGAGATCCGGGGCTACGGCGAGGACTACCCGATCGCCAGCAACGACGACGAGGACGGCCGCCGCAAGAACCGCCGCGTGGAGGTCTCCTTCCAGCGCGGCGAGACCGAGACCGGCTCGCAGAGCTGACCCGCACCGCGCGGTGGCGGCCCGCACCAGGGCCGCCGCCGCGCGGGGGATCAGTACAGGGCCTTGTACTTGTTGAAGTCGGAGTCGATCAGTACGCGCTTGCTCAGCTCACCCGTCCCGGTCGACGCGTAGCGGTAGAGATCGCCGTAGCCGTTGACCCCGACCAGGCCCGTTCTGCCGTCCCCGTTGAGGTTGTCCACGGCGGCGAACTTGTTGTAGATGTCGAAACCGGAGCCGATCTCGACGCGCGCCTTCAGCGGTGCGGACGCCTTCCCCGTGCCCTCGTAGAGGTACAGCGTGCCGTCCTTGGCGATCGCCACCACGTCCGCCCGGCCGTCACCGGTGAGGTCCCCGGCGCCGACGACGAAGCGGTAGGTGCCGTAGCCGTAGCCCACCTTGACCCTCGCCGCGAACGCGGTGCCCTGGCCGTTCCCCTGGTACAGGAACAGGTCGCCCTTGGAGTCGCGGGCGAGGAGGTCGCCCGCGCCGTCACCGCTCAGGTCGCCCGGGCCGACGATGTCGTCGTAGACGCCCCATCCGGCACTGATCTGCTTGTATTCGACGTACAGCTCGTCGTCCTCCACCCGGAGGACGTCGGACTTCCCGTCGCCGTCGAGGGAGGAGGCGTTCCGCACGAGGCCGTCGCGGGAGTTGTACGGACTCTCACTCGCCCCGTAGAGCTCGCCGTTGTTCAGGGATTCGTACACATACCCGAAGCCCTCGGGATCGGCGGCTATGACGTTGCGCTTGCCGGAGTCCGGGTTGCCGCCCGCCCCGGCGAACAGGGACGCCTTCTGCCACCCCGACGTTCCGGTGATCCTCGCCTGCACCCGGCCGTCGCCCAGGGAGTGGTAGACGTACGTGTCACCGTTCGTCCTGCGGCCCATGAGGTCGCCGCGACCGTCGCCGTTGACGTCGTCGAGGCCCACGAGCTGGTTGTACGTGTCGTACCCGTAACCGATCTTGAACGGCGCCTCGAAGGGCTCCGACGGGTCACCGGTGCCCTCGTGGAAAAAGAGGTCACCGGCGGGCGTCCGGGTGACGACGTCGCCGATGCCGTCGTCGGTGGCGTCGTTCATGCCGACGATCTGGTCGTACGCCTGCCAGCCCGAGGCCACCTTGACGCCGGGTTCGAAGGGCCGGCCCTCGATGCGCCCGGTGGAGACGTAGAGATAGAGGTCGCCGGAGGGTGTGCGCGCGATCAGGTCGTTGTGACCGTCACCGGTCAGGTCGCCGGGCGCAACGACCTTGTTGTACTTCTGCCAGCCGTTGCCGGACCAGGTGGGAGGACCGGCGTTCCTGTCCGGGCTGAAGCAGGTGCGCAGCGTGAGGGTCCCGGACGCCGTCAGGGTCAGGATCTCGGGCTCGCCATCGCCTTGCAGGTCGCCCGGCGCGATGACGTCCTTGTAGACGACGTAGTTGGCCGGATCCTCTTCGTTGTTGAGCACGAAGGGATAGTCCTGCGTCCTCCCGCCCGGCGACAGATACAGATAGCCCTTCCGGTTCTGGTAGAGGATGTTGTCGCCGGAGATGTTGCGCGGCGTCGAGCCGACGGCCTTCGGCGCATCGGCGGCCTTCACGTCGTCGGCCGAGGCCGGGGCCGCCAGTAGCGTGCCGGCGGCGAGGACGAGCGCGGTGCAGGCCGCGACCCGGCTCGCGCGCTTCGAACGCGCGTGGCCGGTGCGGCCGGATGTCGGTGAAGACAGGTGCAAAGCTCCCCCAGGGGTTGTTTATGAGCCAGCTGCCCATACGCCGACTGGCGTTCATGTGACTGGTGCCGGACCCCCTTGGAGGGGGCCGGTTTCAGCCATCAAGGCATGACCCGTCCACCGTCCAGTTCCAGCCGCCTCCCGCGGAAGCGGTCCCGCAGCCGCCGGTCGTGCGTGACGACGACCACCGCACCCCCGAACCCGGCCAGCGCGCCCTCCAGCTCCTCCACCAGCGCCGGCGCGAGGTGGTTCGTCGGCTCGTCGAGCAGCAGCAGATCGACGGGTGCGCCGACCAGACGGGCCAGTTCGATCCGGCGCCGCTGCCCGTAGGACAGCTCGCCCACCCGGAGGCGCAGGTCCGCCGGGCCGAACAGGCCCAGCGACAACAGGTGTTCCGTGTGCGCGTCGAGGTCACCGCCGCGCCCGTGGGCGTAGGCCTCCGGGAGCGTCAGTCCGGCCGGCCACGGCGTCTCGTCCTGGCGCAGGTGCCCGACCCGCCCCCACGTCCGCACGGTCCCGGCGTCCGGCCGCAGCTCACCCGCGAGCACTCGCATCAGCGTCGACTTGCCGGCCCCGTTCGCCCCCGTGACCAGCAGCCGTTCCGTGCCCCCGATCCGCAGCGCGGGCACGGAGAGGCGGTGGCCGACGCGGACCCCGGCCAGCTCCGCCGCGACCGGGGGAGCCGACGTCCCGGCGGTGGTCACCCGGGCGGCGAACACCAGCGGATCCGGCGGCGGAGCGACCGGCCGCTCCGTGAGCCGCTCGACCCGCTCCTTCGCGTTGCGGATGCGGACCATCGCCCCGTGCCCCCGCCCCCGCGCCCGGAACCCGCCGTGCCCGAACACGCTGAGCGGCACCTTGCGCGGGATCGCGTCCAGCCGCGCCACATTGGACGCGGCCAGCTCGCGGTTGCGGGCCAGCTCCTCGCACCAGTCCGCGTACTCCCGCAGCCGGCGCCGGCGATCGGCGGCCTTCGCGGCGAGGTAGCCCTCGTAGCCGTCCCCGTACCGGGTCACCCGGCCCTCGCCGACCTCCAGGATCGTCGTGGTGACCCGCTCCAGGAACACCCGGTCGTGGGTCACCGCGAGCACGGTGCCCCGGTGCGCCCGCAGGTGGTTCTCCAGCCAGTCCACCGCCCCGTCGTCCAGGTCGTTGGTCGGCTCGTCGAGCAGCAGCAGCTCGGGCCGGGAGGCCAGCGTCCCCGCCAGCGCCAGCCGCGACCGCTCGCCGCCCGACAGCGTGGACAGCGGCCGGTCCCGGTCCAGGCCGGGCAGTCCGAGACCGTGCAGGGCGATGTCCACCCGCGCGTCGGCCTCGTAACCGGCCCGCGACTCGTACCGCGCGACCAGCTCCGCGTACGCCTCCAGCGCGGCGGTCAGCTCCGGGCCGGCCAGACCCGCGAGCCCGGCCTCGGCCCGGCGCATCCGGGCCTCCAGCTCCCGCAGCCCGGCCAGCGCCGCGTCCACCGCGTCCTGGACGGTGGCCCCGGCGGGCAGGGCGAGCGACTGGGCGAGGTAACCCGAGCCGCCGGGCGCGACGACGGTCAGCTCCCCGTTGTCGGGCCGGTCGAGCCCGGCGATCAGCCGGAGCAGCGTGGACTTGCCGGCGCCGTTGTCGCCGATGATGCCGGCCCGTTCGCCGGGCCCGACGGTGAAGGTGACGTCGTCCAGCACGACGCGGTCGTCGTAGCGGCGGGTGACGTGCTGAAGGGTGAGTTGTCCGGTGTGCAAGAAAAGCCCCCTGATTCTCGGCCCGTGCCGATCGGCGCGCGGTGGTCGGGGCGCGTCCGCGCACGCCGGCGGCACACCGCGGCCGGGTGCCGGAAGGGCAGGCGTCACGGAGCTGCGAAAGCGTGGAGAAGCGGATGCGCGGGAGAATGCGCTACTGCGGAGCCGAGCTCAACGCAGGCGCAGGGGGAATGTCACAGAGAACCCATGCGCACCAAGGTAGGCGGGGCCCAGGGCGCCGGCAAGCGATTTTCGGTCAGGCCGGGCCCGCCGGGGCGGCCGGTCGGGACGGTCCGCCCAGCCGGACCGGCACACCGGGGGAGTACAGCACGCTGACCGGGGCCCCGTCCGGGGCCGGCAGGCCCGCCGCCTCGATCAGGTTCTCCTCGCAGGCGAGCAGGTCCGCGCGGTGCAGGGGCCAGCGGGGGTGGTCGTTGCGCAGATAGGCGGTACGGCCGAGGACGGACTGGTGCAGGCCCCAGCGCGCGGTGAGGAAGTGCTCCAGCTCCGTCGGCCGGTCTATGCGTTCACCGGGGCGCACGGTGATGCGGCTGTACGCGCCACGAGGGCCGGGTACGCGGCGCGTGCTGGTGTAGCCGATCGTGTCGCCGGCAGCCTCCACCCGCATCCGGGACCACACGTACGGCAGGCCGAAGCCCAGCCGGCCCATCGCCGCGGGCAGCAGCCGGGACGCGTCCAGCGAGCGGAAGACGACCCCGCGCCGTCCCCGCTCGTCGACCGAGTACAGGCGGACGTTCGTCTCGGGGAACGAGCCGAGATACGGCACCCCGGGCAGCCCCAGCCACCCCACCCGGTGCATCCGGAAGGCCACCAGACCGACGTAGGTGACCCCCTCCCACCTGTCGGGCACCGTCCCCGCCGGCAGCAGCCGCGCCACCGCCTCGGGCTCCACGGCCCAGTGGACGAAGCAGAGGTCCAGCCACTGCTGGGTCAGGAGCGGGCGGCGCAGGACATCGGGGGCATCGGGTGTCACGGGCGAGGGCATCGTCACGGGCCAAGCGTGGCAGGGCCGTCCGGCGCCTTCCCCACGGGATCCGGGATCGCGGCAAGCTCCGCGATGAGGTCCGGGTCGCGCATCCCGGGCAGCTCGTATCCCCTGGCCTCGTCCCACGCCACGTCCAGGTCGTCCATGTGCACCCGCCAGTCGGCGCCCGGCAGGGCCAGGCGCAACTCCGTGACCGAGTCCAGCACATGGGCCACCACCGGCAGCATCCGACCGGGGTCGAACGGCATCTTGGTGGAGCCGTCGAGGACGGTCCCCGGCTCCGCGGCGCGGGGGTCGTACACGTACAGGCTCTCCTCGTCCCCGTACGGGAACGACGCCTGGCGTGCGCTGACGATACGGGTGACGGCGGCCGACTCCGGCCCGGTCAGCGGGGTCGCGCGGCGCGCGGTGTAGTAGAGGGAGACGCTCATGGGGCGAGGGTACGGGCGGGGTACGACAACGGGGACCGACGGCGTCCGCCGGTGCGGAATCGGGTGTACCGGGCGGGAACGTGAGCAGAAGAGGAGAGGCGGGGCGCCCCCGTACCCCGACGCCGCCCCCCCGTACCCCGATACCGCCCCGTCCACACCGCTCACGTCCCCGGAGCCGCAACCGTGTCCAGCCAGTCCAGCGGCACCGCCGCCGGGGCCCCGCCCCACTCGCGCAGAACCGCGCCCACCGCCCCCGATCCCGGCCCCGGGAGGGCCAGGCGCTGGCCGCTCGCGCTGCGCCGCACGCCCGTCTCGCTGTGGAACGACGACATATCGGACTGGGCCGCGGCCCTCACGTACTACGCGATCCTCGCGCTGCTGCCCGCGCTCCTCGTGACCGTGTCCGTCATCGGACTCGCCAGCCCGGGCGCCACCGGTGCGCTGATCGCGGACATCACCGCCTTCGCGCCCGCCGAGGCCGCCGCCGCGCTGCGCGAACCGCTGGAGGCCGCCACCCAGCAGCGCACCGCCGTCTGGCTGCTCGTCGCGACCGGGTCCGTCAGCGCGCTGTGGTCCGCGTCCAGCTATCTCGCGGTGTTCCGGCGGGCGCTGCACGCCATGCACGGCGTATGCGACACCCGGCCGGCGCTGCGCCAGGCGCACATCATCGTGGCGTGGGCGGTCGGGCTGCTCCTGCTGATGATGACCAGCGCCTTCGCCCTCGTACTCACGGGGCCGCTGGCGCGCTGGGCCGGGCACCGGCTCGGCCTGACCCATGTGGGGGACGCGGTGTGGGAGGTCCTGAAGTGGCCGGTGCTGCTGTGCCTGGTCGCCGGGCTGATCACGGTCCTCTTCCGCACCGGCCCGGAGCCGGCCCGCCGTGCCCGGCAGGCGGTGCCCGGCGGGCTGCTCGCGGCGCTGCTGTGGCTGGCCGCGTCGGCGGGATTCGCGCTGTACGCCACGTACATCGGCTCCTACAGCCGGCTGTACGGCTCACTGGCGGGGCTGGTGGTGTTCCTGATCTGGGTCTGGTTCACCAACCTGGCGCTGCTGTCCGGGGCCCAGTTCAACGTGGAGCTGGACCGGGCCCGGCGCGGCTAGGGGGCGTCTTGCCGATCATGGCCGGGTCCGCGCCTGATCCGGCCCTGATCGACAAGACACCCCCTAGTCCCCGGTCGTCCCGTCCACGATCTCGCGGATGATGTCGATGTGGCCGTTGTGACGGGCCGTCTCCTCGACGAGGTGCAGCAGGATCCAGCGCAGATCGGGGGCCGTGCCGTTCGAGCGCTTGCGCTCGGCCCGGGTGTCCAGGTCGTGGGCCGCGACCAGCTCCCGGTGGCGGGCGGACTGCTCCTCGTAGTCCTTCAGTACATCGGCGAGCGGCATGTCGACGGCGATCCGCATCTCGCGGTCCGGGTCCTCGTCCGTCCACGGGCCCTCGTCCTCGCCGCCGAGGAAGACGACCTCGAACCAGTAGTACTCGACCCAGCGCAGGTGGTTGACCACCCCCGCGATCGTCATCAGTGGGGAGCCGGGCAGGGGCGCCCGCACGGCGTCCTCCTGCGAGAGCTCTTCGCACTTGGCGAGTGCGGTGGCGCGGGTGTAGTCGAGGAACGTGGTCAGCTGGGTGCGCTCGTCCCAAGCGGGAGGCGTATCGGTGCGTGTCATCGCCGCACAGCTTCCCGGGGGCGGGACGGGTTGTCCACCGCTTATGCCGTGCGGCGAAGGCCCGGACCCGCGTCCCGGACCAGGGGCTGCCCGTACGCTCGGGTACCGACCACCCGCCGGCCCCCCCACGCCGCCGCTCCGCGCGGTGTCGCGGGCGGGGCGGGCAGCCACCACGAGTACCGAGGTGACGCGCCGATGAGTGACGGTTTCTTCTGCTCGTACCACCTGTGCTGGAGCCGCCCCGACGCCGAGTCGCTGCTCGGCGACCTGGAGGCGGCGGGCGTGCGCGCCGACCACCCGGTCACCCGGCGTATCACCCTGATCAGCCCCGGAGCCGAACCGTCCGGTACGCAGTCGTGGGTGAGCCGGGACCAACTCGTGCTGCTGGCCGGGCTGCAACGCCTCGACCGGGTCGACTTCCTGCTGTGGCTGCCCGACGGCGAGGAGATACGGGCGAGAGTCGGCCGGGGCGACGACGGCACGGTGGAGCTGCGCTTCGGCCTCGGCGCGGCGGCCCGCGAGGCCCAGGAACGGGTGGTCCGCGCGGTGCGCGAGGCGATAGGGCGGGCCTCGCTGCTCTGCGTGGGCTTCGTGCTCGACCGCGAGGGCGCGTCGGCGGCCACCGACTGGGCGGGCTTCATCGTCAAGGGGGCCGTGTACTTCGACTGCTGGCCGGACACGCTCGCGCTGCTCCCCGAAGTGGCCGCCGCGCAGCCGCAGCTGTCCGGCGTGAACTCCTTCGAGCAGTCGCCGTGGGTCGTCTACGGCAGCGACGTGCCCCGCAGATAGACGGCGGGTCCCTACGGAGCCTGCTCGATCCGGACCTGTACGCCGGGCCGCAGCCCCCATGCCGACATCACGCCGGCCTCCGCCTCGATCACATGCCGGCCGCGCGGCCTGGGCAGCCCGAGCCGGCCCGGCCTCATCGTGTGGACCGCCAGCACGTTGAACTTCCTGTCCAGATAGGCCACATCGATCGTGAACCGCATCCGGAAGGAGTGCACGCTCCCGCACGGCGTGATCATCAGGGCCCCCTCGATCCCGTCCCGCCCGAGCAGCCCCCGCGCGCGGTGCCGGTAGGAGGCCGCGATCCGCAGCGGCACCCGGATCTCGGTCACCCCGTCCCGGTCCGTGATCGTCAGCGTCCCCGTGCCATCGCGCCATCGAGCCATGGCCCGACGGTAGCGGCGACCGGACCGTCGCCGGGCCCGAATCCACAGGCCCAACCCCCGCCCGGACCGCGCCGATTAGGATCGCTGGGGTGTACGCCATGCTGACAGGGGTCGCCGCACTCTGGGGCGCCGCGACCGGGCTCCTGGTCCCGCGCGCCGCCTACCGGTTCTCCGTTCCGCCCGGCGAACCCTGGCGGGACGCCTGCCCGGCGGGTCACCCCCTCACCGGCCCCGCCCGCGCCTGGCTGGGCGCGACGCGCTGCGGCGGGTGCGCCGAGGGCGCGGTCGCGGAGGTGCGCACGGGCGCGCCCGCTGCCGTACCGCCCGAGGACACGCCCGCTGCCGTACCGCCCGAGGCCGGGCCCCGCTACGCCCCCCACCGCCTCGCCCCCGCCGTCACCGCGCTCGCCTGCGCCGCCCTCGCCTGGTCCACCGGCACCCGGCCCGAGCTGGCGGCCTGGCTGCTGCTCGCCCCGGTCGCCGTGCTCCTCGCGAGCGTCGACCACCGCGTGCACCGCCTGCCGGACGGGCTGACCCTGCCGGCCGCCGGAGCCGCCGCCGTGCTCCTGGGCCTGGCGGCTCTGCTGCCGGAACACGCGGGCTCCTGGCTCTCCGCCCTCCTCGGCGGGCTCGTCCTGGGCGCCTTCTACTTCCTGCTCTTCCTCATCAACCCGCGCGGCATGGGCTTCGGCGACGTCAAACTGGCCCTCTCCCTCGGCACGGTCCTCGGCTGGTACGGCTGGCCGGTCGTCTTCGCGGGCGGCTTCGCGGGGTTCCTGTTCGGCGCGGTGTACGGGGCAGGGCTGGTCGCGCTGCGCCGCGCGAACCGCAGGACGGGCATCCCGTTCGGCCCGTTCATGATCGCGGGGGCGTTCCTGGGGCTGCTGTTCGGCGGCCTGGCGGCCTGAGCGAGGGGCGACTCAGCGCGTCCTGGCGCTGCGGCGCGCCACGCGGGCGCGGTTCCCGCAGGGCCGGGCCGCACCACCGTCATAGCGGCCGCCACCGCCACCGCCACCGCCCACTCCACCGGCCCGTTCCTCGCACTGCTGGCCGCGGCGACGGTCCTCCTGGTGCCGGCCGGCCCGCCCGGCAACCGGATCAGCGGGCAGCCGTACCCGGTCCACTGGTGGTGAGTCTGCCCCGCCCGTAAAGCGGTCGCGGGTGGCCCGTTCCGGCTGGGATCATCGCCCCATGACCGAAACGCCCGGCACCGCCTCCCGTGAAGCCGACCGGTTCGATGCCCTCGTCGCCGAGGCGGACCGTGTCTCCGTCGACGGGTGGGACTTCTCCTGGCTCGACGGGCGGGCCACCGAGCAGCGGCCCTCCTGGGGGTATGCGCGGGCCATGGGGGAGCGGATGGGGCGGGCGCGGGCCGCGCTCGACGTGCAGACGGGCGGGGGCGAGGTGCTGGCCTCCGCGCCGGAGTTGCCGCCGCTGGCCGTCGCCACCGAGTCCTGGGCGCCGAACATCGCCCGGGCCACCGCCCTGCTGCACCCGCTCGGCGTTGCCGTCGTCGCGGACGAGGACGAGCCGCCACTGCCGTTCGGGGACGGGGCGTTCGACCTGGTGGTCAGCCGGCATCCGGTGACCACGTGGTGGCAGGAGATCGCCCGGGTGCTGGCCCCCGGTGGCACGTACTTCTCGCAACAGGTGGGCCCCGCCAGCGTCTTCGAGCTCGTCGAGTACTTCCTCGGACCGCAGCCCCCGGAGGTGCGCGACGCGCGCGACCCGGAGCGGGCGCGGGCCGACGCCGAGGCGGCCGGGCTGGAGGTCGTGGACCTGCGGGCGGAGCGGCTGCGCACCGAGTTCTTCGACATCGGGGCCGTCGTCTACTTCCTGCGCAAGGTGATCTGGATGGTGCCCGGCTTCACGGTCGACGCGTACCGGCCCCAACTCGCGGCGCTGCACCACCGGATGGAGACCGAGGGCCCGTTCGTCGCCCACACCACCCGTTTCCTGATCGAGGCACGCAAACCCGCGTGAGGCCAACACCCCCACACGGCACAAAGGATGGCACTCTGGTCGCGAGCGCTCGGGGGTGTCTTGCCGGTCAGGGCCGGTCAGACCACGACCGACAGGACACCCTCAGGGGAAGGAGCTGGCCATGGACCTCGGCATCGACGGGGACGCAGCGCACGGCCCGCGCCGGGGTGGCTCCGAGTGGCTCAAGGGGGCCAGGATCGTCCGCGTCCTCGGGATCTTCTACCGCCCCGAGGGCCGGATGGGCGAGCCGGAGGCCGTCTCGTTCGTGCTGGACGACGGTCAGTCGGTCCGCCTGACCTGCGCCTCCGACGGCACCCTGCACGTGGGCGCCGGCACCTGGCCGCAGCTGCCCGACTGGTGTGTGCCCGCCGCCCAGTGGGAGTTCGCCGAGCTGGCCGGACTGCCCCAGCCCCCGGAGGGCGGCTGGACGGTGCTGAGCACGGGCGAGCGCCGGGACGAGCGGGGCGAGGTCCACGAGGCCGTGATCCGCTGCGAGGGCGGCCGCTTCGTGGTTGTCGGCGGGGACACCGTCGGCGTCCGCTTCACCCGGGGGCACCGGGGCGCGGCGGCCGCGACGTGACGGAACGGCATCGGATGCCAACTCCCGCCGTCGCACGCCCGGTTCCGGTCCGATACTCGTACGCATGACCTCCGTGAGACGTACGGCCGCCCTGCTCCTGACCGTTTGCGCCCTCACCGGCTGCGGGCACATCCTGGCCACCCCCGGCGACGCGGCGCCGCCCCCGGCCTCCGCCGTCTCGGTCCCCGGGGGCCCGGGCGACGGGCCGACCGCCGGTCAGCGTGCCGAGGAGGGCGGCGACGCCAACCCGCACTACGCCGAGAACCACGCCTTCCAGTCCACCTTCGACCTGTCCGACGCGGACCGCGTCCGGGGCGAGGCCGAGGTGAAGCGGGTGGAACAGGGACTCGCCGCGCTCGCGGAGGGGCGGAAGTCCACCGAGGACTCGGTCTTCCACGCACTCCACGCCCTCGGATACCCGGACGGATCGGTCACCACGAGCACCTTCGGAACGGACCGGACCTCCTTCACCGTGACCCTCGGGATCCTCTGCCTGGACGGCTCGCTGGACGGCGCGGTCAACGGAATCGTCAACGCGGAGGTGCACGGTCGCTACATGGAGGGAACGGGCTGTGTGAAGCCGCGCGGCGGCCACTGACGAGCGGAATGTGGACATCCTGTGGACGTCTCGGGCGTGTTTCCGGGGCCCCGCCGGGGCCGGGTGGTGTTCTCGCAGGTCAGAGGCGTACGGGAAGTGCCGACCGGTGACCGGAGCGGAGCCTTTCACTCTCGGAGAGTAATTATTTCGCGCCGCGGCACCCAGCATCACTTACGAAGGGTTATGGTGGAAACCCCCCCTCGGGCCGGTCCGTAACCCCCCCCCACGGACCGGCCCGTTTTTTGTGCCCGGCACCGGGCCGGGCACGCGTTCAGCCCCGTGCGGCCCAGATGTTGGTGCCCTCGGTGTCGACGGCGAAGACGTCGATCTCCTTCAGCTCCTCGGCCGACAGCTCCGGACCCGCCAGCGCCGCGACGTTCTCCTCCAGCTGCCCCACGCTCGACGCGCCGATCAGGGCGGACGTCATCCGGCTGTCGCGCAGCACCCACGCCAGGGCCAGCTGGGCGAGCGACTGGCCCCGGCGGCGCGCGATGTCGTTCAGCCCGTTCAGCCGGCGCACCACCTCCTGCGACAGCAGGTCCGGGTCGAGCGACTTGCCCTGCGTGGCCCGCGAGCCCTCCGGGATGCCGTTCAGATACTTCCCGGTCAGCAGCCCCTGGGCCAGCGGCACGAAGGAGATGCAGCCCATTCCGGCCGCCTCCAGCGTGTCCAGGAGCCCGTCCTCCTCGGTCCAGCGGTTGATCATCGAGTAGGACGGCTGGTGGATCAGGGCCGGGACACCCATCTCCCGCAGCAGCCGCGCCGCCTCGGCGGTCTGCGCCGAGTTGTACGAGGACACCCCCACGTACAGCGCCTTGCCCTGCTGTACGGCGGAGGCCAGCGCCCCCATCGTCTCCTCCAGCGGGGTCTCCGGGTCGAAGCGGTGCGAGTAGAAGATGTCGACGTAGTCCAGGCCCATCCGCTTCAGCGAGGCGTCCAGCGACGACAGCAGATACTTGCGCGAGCCCCACTCCCCGTACGGCCCGGGGTGCATCTCGTAGCCCGCCTTGGTCGAGATCAGCAGCTCGTCCCGGTACGGGGCGAAGTCCTGGCGGAAGAGCTTGCCGAAGTTCAGCTCGGCCGAGCCGGCCGGCGGGCCGTAGTTGTTGGCCAGGTCGAAATGGGTCACACCGAGATCGAAGGCGCGACGCAGGATGGCCCGCTGGGAGCCCAGCGCCCGGTCGTCGCCGAAGTTGTGCCAGAGGCCGAGCGAGACGGCCGGCAGCTTGAGACCGCTGCGTCCGCTGCGGCGGTACTCCATGGAGTCGTAGCGGGATGCGGCGGCCTGATAGGGGGAAGAGGAATCAGTCACGATTATCTCTTTATCACGGACTTGTGACAGGCCGAGTTGGGTGGGTGCGGGGCCCGCGCAGTAATGTGGCCTGACGGGACTGCCATGACACGGCGGGGCGATCCGCCCCCTTCCAGTGCGGCGATCCGATCCCCAGGGGACGACCCCGGACCCCTGCCGAAGGGGCCGGCGGGCCCGCACGGAACCGAGAGGTGGACTCAGTGAACTTGCGCGACCTGGTGTACGGGCTCTACGCGCGCCGGGTGGAGGCCCGCCTCGACCACTCCCAGGTGCCCAAGCACATCGGCGTCATCCTCGACGGCAACCGGCGCTGGGCCAAGGCGTCCGGCGGCACGGCGGCCGAGGGCCACCAGGCCGGGGCCGACAAGATCAAGGAGCTCCTGGGCTGGTGCAGTGAGACCGACGTCGAGGTCGTCACGCTCTGGCTGCTCTCCACCGACAACTTCGACCGGCCCGAGTCCGAGCTGACCCCGCTCCTCGGCATCATCGAGAACACGGTGCGCGGCCTGGCCGCGGACGGCCGCTGGCGCGTCCACCACGTCGGCACGCTCGACCTGCTGCCCGCCCACACCCAGACCGTCCTCAAGGAGGCCGAGCAGGCCACGGTCGGGATCGACGGGATACTCGTCAACGTCGCCGTGGGCTACGGCGGCCGGCAGGAGATCGCCGACGCCGTGCGCTCCCTGCTCCTCGACCACTCCGCCAAGGGCACCTCCTTCGAGGACCTGGCCGAGATCGTCTCCACCGACCTGATCTCCGAGCACCTCTACACGCGCGGCCAGCCCGACCCCGACCTCGTCATCCGCACCAGTGGCGAGCAGCGCCTCTCCGGCTTCATGCTCTGGCAGAGCGCGCACTCGGAGTACTACTTCTGCGAGGTCTTCTGGCCGGCCTTCCGCCGGGTCGACTTCCTGCGGGCCCTGCGGGACTACGCCGCCCGCCACCGCCGCTACGGAGGCTGAGCAGGGCGGGCTCCGCCCCGCCGTCCCCCGGAAGAGATCCGGTCGGCATGGCCGGCCGGGTAAGAGGGCATATCCCTGACAGGCCGGCGCCCGGTCACCAACCAGGTGGGCGCCGATGACAAGCGGGATGCTCCGCGACGGCCCGCCGTCGCACGCCAGCCTCTTCCGAGGGGGTACGTCCTTCCGTGGTGACCAGCACAAAGCGCCGCCTGCCCGACAGGCGCACCTACGTTCTCGACACCAGCGTCCTGCTGGCCGATCCGAACGCCATGGCCCGATTCGACGAGCACGAGGTCGTGCTCCCCGTCGTCGTGGTCACGGAACTGGAGGCCAAACGGCACCATCCGGAGCTCGGCTACTTCGCCCGCCAGGCCCTGCGCCTGCTGGACGACTTCCGGATCCGCTACGGCCGGCTGGACGCGCCGATCCCCCTCGGGGATCTCGGCGGGACGCTCCGCGTCGAACTCAACCACTCCGATCCCGGCGTTCTGCCCGCCGGCTACCGGTTGGGGGACAACGACTCACGGATCCTGGCGGTCGCGCGCAACCTCCAGGCCGAGGGGTACGACGTCACGGTCGTCTCCAAGGACCTCCCGCTGCGCATCAAGGCGTCATCGGTCGGCCTCCTCGCCGAGGAGTACCGCGCGGAGCTGGCGATCACCGACTCCGGCTGGACGGGCATGGCCGAACTGCCCCTCGCCGCCGACCAGGTGGACCTCCTCTTCTCCGAGGAGACGCTGTACGTCCCCGAGGCCGCCGAGCTGCCCGTCCACACCGGCCTGGTCCTCCAGTCCGAACGCGGCAAGGCGCTCGGCCGGGTCACGCCCGAGGGCAACGTGCGGCTCGTCCGCGGCGACCGGGAGGCCTTCGGCATCCACGGCCGCAGCGCCGAACAGCGCATCGCCCTGGACCTGCTGCTCGACCAGGAGGTCGGCATCGTCTCGCTGGGCGGCCGGGCCGGCACCGGCAAGTCGGCGCTGGCGCTCTGCGCGGGGCTCGAAGCGGTGCTGGAGAGGGGACAGCACAAGAAGGTGATGGTCTTCCGCCCGCTGTACGCGGTGGGCGGGCAGGAGCTCGGCTATCTCCCCGGCAGCGAGGCCGAGAAGATGAGCCCCTGGGCACAGGCCGTCTTCGACACCCTCTCGGCGGTCTCCGGGCGCGAGGTCATCGAAGAGGTGCTGGGGCGCGGCATGCTGGAGATCCTGCCGCTCACCCACATCCGGGGCCGTTCCCTGCACGACGCCTTCGTGATCGTCGACGAGGCCCAGTCGCTCGAACGGAACGTCCTGCTGACCGTGTTGTCCAGGATCGGCACGAATTCCCGGGTCGTCCTCACCCATGACGTGGCCCAGCGGGACAACCTCAGGGTCGGCCGTTACGACGGTGTGGTCGCCGTGGTGGAGAAGCTGAAGGGGCACCCGCTCTTCGCCCATGTGACGCTCACGCGTTCGGAGCGTTCCCGCATCGCCGCACTGGTGACCGAAATGCTGGAGGAAGGTCAGATCTGATACGGGTTGGGACGTTGACGCCGCCCGGCGGGCCAAGCAGCCTAGCCGGGCGGCGGCGTGTTGCGGCGCCTTTTCCGTAATTCAGGTCCGCCAAACGGGGTGTGACCTTTCACACGCAACGGAGAATTGCTTCCCCCGGTCTCGTTCCGGCAGAGTCTTGCTTCCGTCAGGCCCCGCATACGGCACACCGGCACCTCCAGAGGCGCCACGCACCACACAACTCAACAACCGCCGTCCGTATGCCGCCCGCGAGTACCACGCGGCGCTCCTTCCGGGGAGTCGCCCACCGGGCCCGTGCCTCCCGTGACCCAAGCAGTAGGGAGGCCAGTGTCAAGGGCACGATTGCGCCCGCGAGGTCACCTAAGCGGGCGATGCTGGAAGGACACCGTGTGAGCCGGATTTCGGTCCGGGGGTTCGCCGTGGCATCCGCCACCGCGGTCACCACCGTAGGCGCCGTCGTAGGCGTTGCATCGGGCAGCACCCCTGCTGCCGACGACAACAACTTCGAGGCGACCGCAGCCGACACCACGCTGCTCGCAGACATTCCCGCGGGCCAGCAGGCCCAGGTGCAGACCGCTTCGCTGACGCAGCAGGCCGACGCCCAGGCGTCCGCCGCCGACGCCGCCGCGAAGAAGTCCGCGGAGGAGACCGCCCGCGTCCAGGCCGCCAAGGACGCGAAGTCCAAGAAGCAGGCCGCCGAGGACAAGCTGGAGCGCGAGCGCGAGGCGAAGAAGAAGGAAGCCCAGGAGCGCGCAAGCCGCTCCGAGGTCCGCTCCACTTCGTTCGCCGTACAGAGCTCCTACACCGTGGCGGAAGTCCAGGCGATGGCTCGCCAGATGATGCCCGCCGACCAGTTCCAGTGCTTCAGCAACATCGTGAACCACGAGTCGAGCTGGAACTACCGGGCGAGCAACCCGGGCTCCGGCGCCTACGGTCTCGTACAGGCCCTCCCCGGCTCCAAGATGGCTTCGGCCGGCGCCGACTGGATGACCAACCCGGCCACCCAGATCAAGTGGGGCCTGAGCTACATGAACAGCTCGCGCTACGGCAGCCCGTGTGCCGCCTGGTCCTTCTGGCAGGCCAACCACTGGTACTAGAACCAGGGTTCACTTGCGCAACCTCGTGAAGCCCCCCGCCGTCCTTCGGTGGGGGGCTTCACGCGTGTACGGTCGTGCGGAACGCTCCCGGGGGAGCGGTGGGGAGAGCGGACGGGGGTAGAGGAAGCGTTATGTCGAAACTGCCGGGGTGGCTCGGACAACTGGGTGCTGAGCTGAGCAGGCTGAGCGAGCGTCTTGACGAACGACGGGCCGAGACGGAGGCCGACGACCCCCTGCTCGGGGGCCCGTCCGGTTCGGTCTCCGGCGAGAACGGGAAGGACGAGGCGGACCACGTGGACCAGGTGCCCGCTCCGCCCACCTACGCGCCCACCGTGGCCGCCCGGCCCGATCCGGTCGCGGCGATCCCGTGGGGGATGCGGGTCGCCGCCGAGGCGGGCTGGCGGCTGCTGGTGCTGGCGGGGACCCTGTGGGTACTGATGCGGGTCATCAGCGCCGTACAGCTGGTCGTGCTGGCCTTCGTCGCCGCGCTGCTCGTCACCGCGCTCCTTCAGCCGACGGTGGCCCGGCTCCGGCGCCACGGGCTGCCGAGAGGCCTGGCGACGGCCGTCACCGCGATCTCCGGCTTCGTCATCATGGGCCTGGTCGGCTGGTTCGTGGTGTGGCAGGTCATGGACAACATCGACACCCTGTCCGAGAAGGTGACCAAGGGGATCGACGACCTCAAGAACTGGCTCCTCGACAGCCCGTTCCATGTGACCGACAAACAGATCAACGACATCGCCAAGAACCTCAGCGACACCGTCGGCACCAACACCGAGGCGATCACCACCGCCGGGCTCCAGGGCGTCACCGTGGTCGTGGAGTTCATGACCGGCGCGCTGCTCGCGATGTTCTCGACGCTCTTCCTCCTCTACGACGGCGCGCGCATCTGGCAGTGGGTGCTCAAGCTGGTGCCCGCACAGGCGAGGCCCGGGGTCGCCGGGGCCGGTCCGCGCGCCTGGCGGACGCTGACCGCCTATGTGCGCGGCACGGTCATCGTGGCCCTGATCGACGCGATCTTCATCGGACTCGGGATCTACTTCCTCAATGTGCCGATGGCGGTGCCGCTGGCCGTCTTCATCTTCCTGTTCGCCTTCATCCCGCTCGTCGGCGCGGTGGTGTCCGGGGCGCTGGCGGTGGTCGTCGCGCTCGTCACGGAGGGCGTGTTCACCGCGCTGATGGTGCTGGCCGTGGTCCTCGCCGTGCAGCAGATCGAGGGCCACGTCCTCCAGCCGTTCATCCTGGGCCGGGCGGTGCGGGTGCACCCGCTGGCCGTGGTGCTCTCGGTCGCGGCGGGCGGCATGGTCGCCGGGATCGGCGGTGCGGTGGTGGCGGTGCCGCTGGTCGCGGTGACCAATACGGTGGTCGGCTATCTGCGGTCGTACGGGCAAGGGGAGTCGCGCCGCCACTCGCCGCCCCCGCACGGGTCGACCGCGCTCGACGCGGCGCCCGCCCCGGCCTCCGGCGCCCCGCCGGAGAAGGCGGAGAACCCGGAGCGGGGCGGGGACGAGCCGTCACCGGACGCCCCGTAGCGCGTACGCACAGGAAGAAGGGCCCCTCGGACGGTCGGTCGTCCTCGGGGCCCTTCTCGTGTTCCAGGGTACGGTGCCTACTCGGCGAGCACGGCCTCGGCGTCGAGGGTCACACCCACCGCCTGGATCACCGAGGCGATCTTGACGGCTTCCTGGATGGTCTCGCGGTCCACGCCGGCCTTGCGGAGCACCTGCTCGTGCGAGTCGAGGCACTGGCCGCAGCCGTTGATCGCGGAGACGGCGAGCGACCACAGCTCGAAGTCGATCTTCTCCACGCCCGGCTTGCCGATGACGTTCATCCGCAGACCCGCGCGCAGATTCCCGTACTCGGGGCCCGAGAGCAGGTGGCGGGTGCGGTAGAAGACGTTGTTCATCGCCATGATGGCGGCGGCCGACTTCGCGGCGGTGTACGCCTCCGCGGAGAGGTTGGCCTTCGCCTCCGGCTCCAGCTCGCGCAGCACCTTCGGCGAGCGCGAGGCGATCGCGCAGGCCAGGACGGTGCCCCAGAGCTGCTGCTGCGGGAGCTCGCTGTTGCCGATGACCGAACCGAGGTTCAGCTTCAGGTCCTTGGCGAAGTCCGGTACGGCGGACTTCAGTTCGTCGAGAGCCATGTCCGTATCAGCTCACTCGCCCGAGAGGAGCGCGACCGGGTCCAGGGTGTTCTCGCCCTTGGTCCAGTTGCAGGGGCACAGCTCGTCGGTCTGCAGGGCGTCGAGGACCCGCAGGACCTCCTTGGGGTTACGGCCCACGGAACCGGCGGTCACCATCGTGAACTGGATCTCGTTGTTCGGGTCCACGATGAAGACGGCGCGCTGGGCGAAGCCGTCCTCGCCCTCGATGCCGAGGTCACGCATGAGCTCGTGCTTCGAGTCGGCCATCATCGGGAAGGGCAGGTCGGTCAGGTCCGGGTGGTCCTTGCGCCAGGCGTGGTGCACGAACTCGGAGTCGCCGGAGAAGCCGAGGATCTGGGCGTCGCGGTCGGCGAACTCGTCGTTCAGCTTCCCGAAGGCGGCGATCTCGGTGGGGCACACGAAGGTGAAGTCCTTCGGCCACGCGAAGACGACCTTCCACTGACCCTCGTAGGTCTTGTGGTTGATCTGCTCGAACTCCTTGCCGCTCTCCAGCGACACGCAGGCGGTCAGGTCGAACTCGGGGAACTTGTCACCGACAGTGAGCACGCGCTCTCCTTGCAGCGTAGGTTCTCCCCTTTTGAGGGAGTTCCTGGGGGTTGGACGGTCTCCACCTTGGCACAGAGTGCATTGATCGCGGAAATAGCTACACTCGGTCGTGATGATCGGAGGTGCCTATCAGTGGTGCAGAGCAATCCGGGCAACCGGCCCAAACAGCCCAGCCTCTCGCAGCTGCGCGCCTTCGCCGCCGTCGCCGAACATCTGCACTTCCGGGACGCGGCGGCCGCAATCGGGATGAGTCAGCCCGCGCTCTCCGGAGCCGTGTCCGCGCTGGAGGAGGCACTGGGTGTCCAGCTCATCGAGCGTACGACGCGCAAGGTGCTGCTCTCGCCCGCCGGGGAACGGCTCGCGGTGCGGGCGCGCGTCGTGCTCGACGCCGTCGGCGAGCTGATGGAGGAGGCCGGGGCGGTCCGCGCCCCGTTCACCGGAGTGCTCAGGCTCGGTGTGATCCCGACCGTCGCCCCGTATCTGCTGCCGGCCGTGCTGCGGCTGGTCCATGAGCGCTACCCGGCCCTCGACCTCCAGGTGCACGAGGAGCAGACCTCCTCGCTGATCGAAGGGCTGGGCGCCGGACGGCTCGACCTGCTGCTGCTCGCCGTGCCCCTCGGTGTCCCCGGGGTCAGCGAGCTCCCGCTCTTCGACGAGGACTTCGTGCTCGTCATGGACCGCGGCCACTCGCTCGGCGGGCGCGCCGACATCCCCCGCGACGCCCTCCGCAAGCTCCCGCTGCTGCTCCTGGACGAGGGGCACTGCCTGCGCGACCAGGCGCTCGACATCTGCCGCGAGGCCGGCCGTACGGAGGGCGCCCCGGTCACCACGACCGCGGCCGGGCTCTCCACGCTGGTCCAGCTGGTGGCCGGGGGCCTCGGGGTGACGCTGCTGCCGCGCACCGCGGTCACCGTCGAGACGGCCCGCAACGAGGCGCTGACCACGGGGTACTTCGCGGACCCGGCCCCGACGCGGCGGGTGGCGCTGGCGATGCGGACCGGGGCGGCGCGGCACGAGGAGTTCGAGGAGCTGGCGGCGGCGCTGCGCGGGACGATGCGGGCGCTGCCGGTACGCGTGACGGAGGGCGGCCGGAGCTGACGTCCGGCCACCCTACGCGGGGTCACTCGCTGCGCAGCCCGTCCGGGCGCATCATGCGCCACAGCGGCGGCAGGGACAGCAGCGTGACCAGCAGGATGAGCGCCCCGCCCGCTCCCGCGAGGGGGAGGAACACCAGCCAGTCGGTCACCTCCTTGCTGACCATCCAGCACATCGCGGCGCCCAGGGCGAGGCCGCCGCCCACCGCCACCGCGAGGCCGATGACCACCGGGAGCGCGGTCTGCCAGAGCACCGACCAGGCGAGGGTGGCCCGCCGGGTGCCGAAGGCCACCAGGACCGAGAGCAGCCGCTTGCGCTCGCGCAGCTGTTCCAGCTGGGAGACCAGCATGGAGGCCGCGATCAGCAGCAGCGTGACCGTGGCGCCGACCTGGAGGCCGGTCTGGACGCTGGCGTACTGGCGGTCGCGCTCGACGGACGTCAGGGTGACCAGGCGCATGCCGGGGTCGATGCGGGCCGCGGTGTTGCGTACGTACTCGGCGGCGTCCGGGACGCTCTCGTCGATGCGGATCTGCGAGACGGTCGTCGCGCCCGGCAGGGTCGTCGCGTCGATCGCCCCGGGAGTCACCATGATCCCCCAGTGGTCCTCGCCCACCGGGTCCTTGCGGCTGACCACGGTCTTCGCGTCGGCGGGCAGCGTCCAGCGCAGCTTCCGGCCGCTCTCCGACTCGAACTCGACCTCCTTGCCCTTGCGGGCGGTCTTGTCCATCCAGCCGGCCATGTCCTTGTCGTTCCTGGGGTGCACGACGAAGGAGTCGCCGTCCTTGCAGGAGTCGATGGCGGCGACCTCGCGCAGGGTGGCGCAGTCACCGACGTTCAGCGAGGTGGTGGGCTGGATGTCGTCCTCGGCGTACTTCCCGGGCTTGGTGACGTACGCCTCGACCATGCCGATGACCTGGGTGACGCCCTTGGTGGCGCGGAACTCCTTGATGGTGTCCACGGCGGCGTTGCCGCTGACCTTCTCCGACACGGCGTAGAACTGGGCGCGGGTGGGGTCCTGCCCGGTCGCCTTGTTGAAGTCGGCGTTCATCGCCGCGAACAGCATCTGCACGGCCACCGCGCCGGCCACCGCCACGGTGACGCCGCTGACGGCCCGGGACGCCGTCCCGCTGCTCAGCTGGAGCCTGCGGGTGGCGAGCTGCCAGGGCACCGGGCCGCCGCGCAGCCGGTTCACGCACGCCTCGACCAGCCACGGCAGCAGCAGGGCCAGGCCGAGGAGGACGAGGACCGCGCCGGTGGCGATGGCGTACGGGTTGACGACCTCGTACTCGCCGGACTGGCCGTTGAGCGCGAGCACGCCGAGCCCGGCCAGCGGGAGCAGCAGCCGCCACCACAGACGGCGCTTGCGGGCCCGGCTGTTGCGTACGACCCCGAGCGGCTCGATCACCACGGAGCGCATCGCGGACAGCGTGACCAGCACGGCGGTCAGCGGGACGGCGACCGCGACGAGCAGGCACAGCCGCGGGTCGGGGGCGAGGTCCGACGGGAAGGCGCTGACGTCCCATACCTCGATGTAGCCGACGAACTGCCGGCCCACCAGGAAGAGGGCGAGGCCGATGAGCACCCCGAGCACCGAGCCGAACAGGGCCTCGCCCGCCGCGATCCGCCGGGTCGACCTGATGTCCGTACCGACCAGGCGCAGCGCGGCCAGCCGGCGGTCGCGGCGGTCGCCGCCGAGGCGCACGGCGGTGGCGATGAAGATGGCGACGGGCGCCAGCAGCACCACGCAGACCATGATCACCAGAACGACGAGCAGCGGGGCGAGCGGCGGGGTCGGTGAGGGGTCGCCGTAGCCGACGACGCGGTGCCCGCCCGCGGACGGGGTCAGGGTGTCGCTGCCGGCGTAGTAGACCAGCTCGTTGGGCGACCGCAGTCCCTCGTCCGCGATCGTGCCGGTCACCCTGTACGGGAAACGCTCCTTGAGCAGGGCGTTGCCCGAGTCGTCGAGGAGGTCCTTCAGCGCGGGGGAGACCACCATCTCACCGGCCGCCGGCAGGGCGTCGATGCCCGGCGGGACGACCGGGTGGGTTCCCTCCGGGCGCATCAGATAGCCGAGGATCGTGTGGTCGCGGAACTCCGTCTCCGTCGCGATCCGCAGGACCGTGGTGTCGGACTTCTTCGCCCGCGCGTCGGGGTTGTCGGAGAACTGCGTCTCACTGCGCGCGTTGGTCCGGTCGGTACGCGCGTCGAGCGCGTGCGGCACGGACGCGGCGAGGAACAGCAGCGTGACGCCGAGGCCGACGCCGATGGCGGTGAGCATCGTGCGGATCCAGCCCTCGCGCCCGCCGGCGGCGGCGAACCGGATACCGAGGGCGAGGTCGCGCAGCCAGGGCGCGGTGCGCGAGGGGCGGGCCGGAGCGGGGGCCGCCTGGGTGGGCTGCTCGTCCAGGAGCGTCATACGGCGTGCTCCAGGTCGAGGGCCCGGCCGTCGCGCACGGTGACGTCGCGGTCGGAGTAGGCGGCGACGCGGGCCTCGTGGGTCACCAGGACCACCGCGACGTTGGCGGAGCGGGCGGCGTCGGTGAGCAGCTGCATGACCCGCTCGCCGTTGAGGGAGTCCAGCGCGCCGGTCGGCTCGTCGGCGAAGATCACCTTCGGGGACGCGGCGAGCGCGCGGGCCACGGCGACGCGCTGGCCCTGGCCGCCGGAGACCTCGCCGGGGCGCTTGGCGCCGATGTCCTCGACCTCCAGGCGCTCCATCCAGGAGAGGGCGGTGCGCTCGGCGTCCTTGCGGCGGGTGCCGTTGAGGCGGAGCGGGAGGGCGACGTTCTCGACGCAGGTGAGCTCGGGCACGAGCTGGCCGAACTGGAAGACGAACCCGAAGTCGCTGCGGCGCAGGGCGCTGCGCTCCGCGTCGGACATGGCGGACAGCTCGTGGCCGTCGTAGGTGATGGTGCCGGAGTCCGGGGTGATGATCCCGGCGAGGCAGTGCAGCAGCGTGGACTTGCCGGAGCCGGACGGGCCCATCACCGCGACGACCTCGCCGGGGTGGACGGAGAACGAGGCGCCGTCGAGCGCGGGGGTCGACCCGTAGGTCTTGTGCAGGTCGTGCGCGGAGAGCAGGGAGCCGGCGGGGGTCACGGGGCCACCACTTTCTGGAGCTGGCCGAGGCGGGCGGCGGTCAGTTCCAGCCAGCGCAGGTCGGCTTCGAGATGGAACAGGGCGTGGTCGCAGATCAGCTGGTCGGCGAGGTCGCCCCGTCGCTTCCGGTCGGTGAGGATGCGCATCAGGCGCAGGTGCTCGGAGCGCTGGGCGTCCAGCACGTCCGCCGCGTTGCGGCCGGTGAGCATGGCCAGGACGACCTTGGTGTACAGGGTCGACTGGAGGTACGGCTCCGGCTTCTCGGGCTGCGCGAGCCAGGAGGCGACATCGGTGATGCCCGCGTCCGTGATCGCGTACCGCTTGCGCTCGGGGCCACCCCCGCTCTCCACGCCGTCGACCTCCACGAGGCCGTTCTTCAGCAGCCGGGACATGGTCGAGTAGACCTGTCCGTAGTGCAGGGGGCGGTCGTGCCCGAACTTCTCGTCGAACGTCCGCTTGAGGTCGTAACCGTGGCGTGGGCCGGACTCCAGGAGCCCGAGCAGGGTGTGGCCGATAGACATGCGGAGCACTCTACATGGTGTGTATACCTGCCGTGTATACGCCGGGGGTACACCCGGACGGTGCAGGTGAAAGGCCCGCCCCTGGCGGGACGGGCCTCAGGTCCTACTCTTCGCCCGGCGGCTCCGGCGCCGCCTTCGGCGGGCGCCCCCGGCGGGGGATGGGTGCCGCGCCGCCCGGCAGCCGGCCCGCCTCCGCGAGCGCCCGGCGCAGCAGGAACTCGATCTGCGCGTTCGCGCTGCGCAGTTCGTCCGACGCCCAGCGGGCCAGCGCGTCGTGCACGGCGGGGTCCAGCCGCAGCAGCATCTGCTTGCGCTGCCGCGACCGGGCGCGGGGCGTTTCCCGCGCGTCCTCCGGGCTCTCCTCGGTCACTGGTAGAGCGTGCCCGTGTTGAGGACCGGCTGGGCGGCGCGGTCACCGCACAGGACCACCATCAGATTGCTCACCATGGACGCCTTCCGCTCCGAGTCGAGCTCCACGATGTCCTGCTCGGCGATCCGGGTCAGCGCCATCTCGACCATGCCGACGGCGCCCTCGACGATCTGCTGCCGGGCCGCGACGACCGCGCCGGCCTGCTGGCGCTGGAGCATCGCGGAGGCGATCTCGGGGGCGTACGCGAGGTGGCTGAAGCGCGATTCGATGATCCGCACGCCCGCCGCCTGCACCCGGGCGGTCAGCTCGACGGCCAGCTTCTCGGTGATCTCCTCGGCGTTGCCCCGCAGCGACAGGCCGCCCTCGTCGTGGGCGTCGTACGGGTACTCGAGGGCGATGTGCCGGACGGCGGACTCGGTCTGGGTGGCCACGAACTCCAGGAAGTCGTCCACCTCGAAGAGTGCCTGGGCGGTGTCCTCGACCTTCCACACGACGATCGCGGCGAGCTCGATCGGGTTGCCGTAGGCGTCGTTGACCTTGAGGACGGCGGTCTCGTGGTTGCGGACCCGGGTGGAGATCTTGCGGCTGGAGGTCAGCGGGTTCACCCAGCGCAGTCCGTCGGTGCGGATGGTGCCCACGTACCGGCCGAACAGCTGGATCACCCGTGCCTCGCCCGGTGCGACCATCTTCACACCGCCCATGCAGAAGAACGAGGCGATGGCGAGCAGGACGCCCAGGACGCAGACCGGGATGCCCACGGCGTTGTTCCCGTTCGAGCCGATGACGCCCCCGACGACGGCGAGGGCGATGCCGGCGATCACGCCGAGCACGGTCAGCAGCAGCCCGAGGCCGCCGGCGATGCTGTGCGCCCGCACCTCCCGGACCTGCGGTTCCGGCATTTCGGGCGCGTCCGGGGTGAGGTCGGCGGGCGGCTGGGCGGCGGTGTTCGGGTCGAGTGGATCGGTCATGGTGGCCCCCGTGATGGTCAGCTAGCCGGTCGCTAGCAATGTGATTACACATTAATGGTTTTCGCAACCTTGCGCACCCCCCAGGAGTCGGTTCCATCGGGGGCGGGTGCTGATTCTCACGTCCGTAAAACCTCGGATCGTCGGCTTTTCGGCCTTGCCCACAGTGTTAGCTGGCAGGTCCGGGCTGATTCGGCAGAGCAGAGAAACAGGAGCGACCAAGCGATGGGTCGAGCGGAAGCGCGACGAGCCCAGCGGCGGGCTGCGAAGAGCGGCGGCATACGCAGGCTCTTCACCTGGCGCAAACTACTGGGCACCGCCCTCGGGGTGATCCTGCTGGGCATGGGTGCCTTCGCCGTGCTCTACATGCTGGTGCCCGTGCCGGAGGGCAACCCCAAGATGGAGTTGCAGTCGAACGTCTACAAGTACGCCGACGGCACCCTGCTCGCCAGGACCGGCGAGGTGAACCGCGAGGTCGTGAGCCTCGCCGAGGTGCCCAAGGAGGTGCAGGACACCTTCGTCGCCGCCGAGAACAAGTCCTTCTACAAGGACCACGGCGTCGACTTCAAGGGCACCGCGCGCGGCCTGCTCAACACCCTGTCCGGCAAAGGCAAGCAGGGCGGCTCGACCATCACCCAGCAGTACGTCAAGAACTACTACCTGGACCAGGACCAGACGGTCAGCCGGAAGCTCAAGGAGCTGGTCATCTCCCTGAAGCTGGACCAGAAGACGTCCAAGAAGGACATCCTCGCCGGGTACATCAACACCAGCTACTACGGACGCGGCGCCTGGGGCATCCAGGCCGCCGCACAGGCGTACTACGGCGTGGACGCCAAGGACCTGAACGTCTCCCAGGGCGCCTACCTCGCCGCGCTGCTCCAGGCGCCGAGCCAGTACGACTGGGCCGTCGCCGGTCCGAACGGCAAGCGGCTGGTCAAGGCGCGCTGGGCGTACACGCTTGACAACATGGTGGAGGAGGGCTGGCTCGACTCCGCGAAGCGCCAGAAGCAGACGTTCCCGGTGCCGCACGACCCCAAGCCGCTGAACGGGACGGCCGGGCAGAAGGGCTACATCGTCGAGGCGGCCCGCCAGGCCGTGATCAAGCAGGCGGGCATCACCGAGGACCAGTTCAACCTCGGCGGCTGGACGATCACCGTCAACATCGACAAGAAGAAGCAGAAGCAGCTGGAGAAGTCGGTCCAGGCCAAGCTGCTCGACAAGCTGGACACCAAGCAGCGCAAGCTCGACAAGGACATCCAGGCGGGCGCGGCCTCGGTCGACCCGAAGACCGGCGCGGTCCTCGCGCTGTACGGCGGACGCGGCCAGAGCGAGCACTGGATCTCGAACGCCGGGCGCCGGGACTACCAGCCCGCCTCCACCTTCAAGCCGGTCATCCTCGCCGCCGCCCTCGACCAGAAGTCGAAGACGCAGGACGGCGAGCGGATCACCGCGAACACCCGCTACGACGGCACCAGCAAACGCCCGGTCGTCGGCAGCGACATCCCCTTCAGCCCGGAGAACGAGGACGACCACAACTACGGGCAGATCAGCGTCCAGACCGCGATGAACGCCTCCGTCAACTCCGTCTTCGCGCAGATGGGCGTGGATGTCGGCATGGACAAGGTGATGAAGACCGCCGGCAAGCTCGGCATGGACGTGGAGAAGCTGCCGGCCGTGCCCGCGCAGACCCTCGGCTCCATGGGTGCGAGCCCGCTGGAGATGGCCGGGATCTACGCCACGCTCGACAACCACGGCAAGCAGGTCACCCCGCAGATCGTGAAGGCCGCCGTGCACCAGGGCGACGCCCCGCTCAAGCTGCCCGACGCCGTCGGCGACCAGGTGATCTCCCGCCAGGCGGCGGACTCCGTGACGTCCGTGCTGACCGGCGTGGTCGACGACGGTACGGCCCGGGGCTCGGTCCGCAACGCGGAGGGGCTCTCCGACAAGGACATCGCCGGAAAGACCGGTACCTCCGACGACAACAAGTCGGCCTGGTTCACCGGCTACACCTCCAACCTGGTCACCTCGGTCGGCCTGTTCGGCGAGGCCGCATTCGACCGCACCGCCGACGACGGCAAGAAGATCAAGAAGAACGCGCAGGTGACCCTCCAGGGCGCCGGCGGCGGCGGACGCGTCAACGGTGGCGGCTTCCCCGCCGAGATCTGGGCCGACTACATGGGCCACTCCGTCGGCAAGGCCCGCGAGTTCGACCTCGACACGGACATGGGCGCCGCGGTCAGCCCGCCGCCCGCGTCCACCTCGCCGAGCCCGACCACCTCGCCGTCCGAGAAGCCCTCGCCCTCCGACACGCCGTCCAGCTCGCCGTCCTCCGAGTCCCCGCCGGCCAGCGAGTCGCCGCGGAGCTCCCCGCCCGCCTCGCCCTCGGGCGGCCCGACGAGCGAACCGCCGCCCAGCCCCTCGAACCGGCCGGGCCCGGACCCCTCGTCCACCGTGGAGCTCCCGGACCTCTCGGGGGACAAGCGGCCGGACAACGGCGACGACGCCAGGTGACCGGCTGACCGGCCGCCCCTGACCACGGCAACGGGCGGTGTACGAGGATGCTCCTCGTACACCGCCCGTTCCGCGTCTCCCGGGGCGGGCCGCTACCCGCGCACCGGCATCTCGAACCACACCACCTTGCCCGTCGACAGGCGCGTCGCGCCCCAGCGGCGGGCCAGCCGGTTGACCAGGAACAGGCCGCGCCCGTTCTCGTCCATGTCCTTCGCGCGGCGCTGCCGGGGCAGCTGCGGGGAGTCGTCGCCGACCTCGCAGCGCAGGGTGTCGGTGCGCAGCAGGCGCAGGGTGACCGGGCGCTCCGCGTACCGCACGGCGTTGGTGACCACCTCGCTGATCAGGAGCTCCACCGAGTCCGAGAGGTCGTCCAGGCCCCACCGGCCGAGCGCCCGGCGCGCCAGCCTGCGGGCCCGGCCGGGGGCGGACTCGTCCGGGTCCAGGAACCAGTAGGCGACGTCGCTCGGCGCGATCCCGTCGAAGCGGGCGGCGAGCAGCGCGATGTCGTCGTCGCGGTCACCGGGGCCCAGCATGTCCAGCACGTCGTCGCACAGGGCCTCCAGTGGCGGCGAGTGGTCCGGGCCGGTCAGCCGGGCGGTCGCGGCCAGCCGTTCCCGCAGCAGCTCGATGCCCGTCCAGACGTCCCGCAGCCGCGACTCGACCAGACCGTCGGTGTACAGCAGCAGCGTGGCGCCGGCCGGCGCGTCCAGCTCGACGGCCTCGAAGTCGACCCCGCCGACGCCGATCGGGGCGCCCGGGGGCACCCGCAGGACCTCGGCGCGGCCGCCCAGGTGGAGCAGGACGGGCGGCGGGTGGCCCGCGTTGGCGACGGTGATGCGGTGCGCGACGGGGTCGTACACCGCGTAGAGGCAGGTGGCCATGCGGTCGCTGCCGAGGCGCTGCGCCTGCTCGTCCAGGTGGTGCAGGACCTCCTGCGGGGGCAGGTCGAGCCCGGCCAGGGTCTGCGCGGTGGTGCGGAGCTGGCCCATGATCGCGGCGGAGGTCATGGAGTGGCCCATGACGTCCCCGACGACCAGGGCGACCCTGCTGCCGGGCAGCGGGATCGCGTCGTACCAGTCGCCGCCGACCCGGGCCGTCTCGGCGGCCGGGAGATAGCGCGAGGCGAGTTTCACGCCGGTCGGCTGGGGAAGCGAGTCGGGCAGCATCGTGCGCTGGAGCTCGTCCGCGATGTACGCCTCGCGCCCGTAGAGCACGGCCTTGTCGATGCCGAGGGCGGTGTGCGTCGCCAACTGGGCGGCGACCAAGAGGTCGTTGGCCTCGAAGGCCGGGCGTTCGGCGCCGCGCAGGAAGACCGCAGCCCCGATCACCCGCCGCCGGCCGCGCAGCGGGGCCAGGATCACCCGGTGGCCGGACGGCACCGTGCGGTCGGCGCCGAGCAGTTCGGGCAGCGCGACGCGGGCCGCCGCGGAGTCGCCGAAGACCGGCCGCACTCCGCGCAGCACCTCGGCGAGAGCGCTCCCGGCACGGACCTCGCAGAGCTCGGCGGCGGGCATCAGGTCGGCCTGCGGGTCGACGGCGGGCAGCCGCAGCCGCTCCGTCTCGGACAGGCTCTCGGTCTCCTCGTCGGTCAGCCGCAGCCGGTCCGAGCGGCGCAGCCGCAGCACGAACGGGTTGACCGGCCGCTCGTCGCCGACGGGCAGCGGGTCGCGGAGGTAGACGAGTATGGCGTCGGAGAACGTCGGCACACTGGCCCGGCACAGTCCGAGCACGATCTCGTCCAGATCGATGCCCCGGGCGATCCGCCGGGTCGCGGCCCCCACGAAGCGCAGCCGGTCGCCCTCGCGCCGCGTCGCCGCCTGTGGATCGGGGGCCGCGCCCGCGGGGCCCTTGGCGGGTGCCGGGATCGCCGTGGCGGCAGCGGCGGCCGCCACGGCGGCGTCCCGCTGCCGGGGCCGGGTGCGTTCCTGCGGCCGGGCGGCGAGAGGCTGCCGGCCTTCGTGGGAGGTGGGGTGCTCCGTCACGCGTGGGATTCCGTCCGTCCGGGCCGGTTGTATGAGGCAATCACCTTGTGGGGCGCTACTGTGCCCCGCCAGGAGCGGCAATAACAACGGCTGACATCGCCTTCCCCGTCGTACGGGGCCGAAACGCGATGTCCGATCAGGATGCCGGTGACAACGTTTCCATGAGGGCGGCAGCGGCCGGCGGACACGTCTCCACCCCCTCGTAGTGGCTCATGCGATGCGGGCAACTCGTGCGACGGGTGACGCCGATGCGGCCCTTGAGGGCGCGGTCCGCGCGACGGGCCGATGACTTGCGGTCAGGTCCTGCACCCCGCCTGCCGGTTGGGGTCGAGCCGCGCTCCTCGGGACGATCCTACGTTTGCCCCCCTGGGGTGCATCAAGGGTCTCACGACGGCATGGCGGAAGCCGTGCGGTCCGAACCGTCCGGCCGGCGGTCCCAGTCGTCCGGGAGTTCGGGCACCGGCCAGGCCGGATCGGGCCGCCAGTTCTCCCAGCCGTCCCGGAACGGCGCACCCCAGGAGCGGATCAGCCCGACCGCCGCGCGCCCCGCCTCGCGCACCCGGCGTGCCGTCTCCGGCGTCATCAGGCCCACCCGCTGGGCCTGCTCGAACTCGTCCTCGTCGCGCCAGAGCCAGCTGTGGTCGGGGTAGACGGAGATGTCCAGGAAGTGGTCCTCGGAGTCGGTGCCCCCCGCCCACCTGGTGCGCGGCTCCTCCAGGTTCACGTACCAGCTGCGGAACTGCCAGCCGCGCTCCCAGAACAGCCAGACGGACCAGGGTTCGCCGGGTCTGGCGAGCTTCAGCACGCCGTTTCCCAGCCAGAGCGAACGGGCCGTCGTGCGCGGTGCGGTGTACCGGGTGACGAGTGGTTCGGCGTGTACGTCGGTGCCGTCCGCCAGGACCGGTTTGACGCACTCGGTGCCGGGCGCCACCCACACCGCGAGCAGTTCGTCGGTGTCCTGGACGACCGTGACCGGGCGGCAGATGTGGAACGCGTGAGCGGCGGAATCCGGCCGCGCGGGTCCGTTGCCGCGGTAGCGCCACAGAATCTGGTCACCCGGCGCCCAGCGCTCGGTCTCTCCGGTACCCGTCATGGAGAGATCCTACGGATCGCGCGGCCCCGGCACGGTGGCGCACGTCACGGGCGGGTCATGCGGAGCACGTCCAGGGCCTCGTCGAGCTGCTGTTCGGTCAGGTCTCCGCGCTCCACATAGCCCGCTTCGAGGACGACCTCACGGATCGTCCGGCGTTCCGCGAGCGACTTCTTGGCGACCTTGGCCGCTTCCTCGTAGCCGATGTACTTGTTCAGCGGGGTGACCACGGACGGCGAGGACTCGGCGTACTCCCTGGCCCGCTCGGCGTGCGCGGTGATCCCGTCGACCGTACGGTCCGCGAGCAGCCGGGAGGCGTTGGTGAGCAGCCGTACGGACTCCAGCAGGTTCTTCGCGATGACCGGGAGCATGACGTTCAGCTCGAAGTTCCCGGCGGCGCCCGCGGCGGCGACCGTGGCGTCGTTCCCGGTGACCTGAGCGGCGACCATCAGGACCGCCTCGGGGATGACCGGGTTGACCTTGCCCGGCATGATCGAGGAGCCCGGCTGGAGGTCGGGCAGGGCGATCTCGGCGAGGCCGGTGCGCGGTCCCGAGGCCATCCAGCGCAGGTCGTTGCAGATCTTGGTGAGCGAGACGCCGATGGTGCGCAGCTGGCCCGAGGCCTCCACCAGGCCGTCCCGGGCGCCCTGCGCCTCGAAGTGGTCGCGGGCCTCGGTGAGCGGCAGGCAGGTGACGCGGGCCACCTCGGCGATGACGGCGGCGGAGAAGCCGGGCGGGGTGTTGATGCCGGTGCCCACGGCCGTGCCGCCGAGGGGGAGTTCGGCGAGGCGGGGGAGCGAGGCGCGCAGCCGCTCGACGCCGTGGCGGATCTGGGCGGCGTATCCGCCGAACTCCTGGCCGAGGGTGACGGGCGTGGCGTCCATCAGATGGGTGCGCCCGGACTTCACCACCGTCGCGAACTCCTCCGCCTTGCGCTCCAGGGCGGCGGCGAGGTGGTCCAGGGCGGGGATCAGGCCGGCGGTGACCGCGGCGGTGGCGGCGATGTGGATCGAGGAGGGGAACACGTCGTTGGAGGACTGCGAGGCGTTGACGTGGTCGTTGGGGTGGACCGGGCGGCCCAGGCGTTCGGTGGCGAGGGTGGCCAGGACCTCGTTGGTGTTCATGTTCGACGAGGTACCCGAGCCGGTCTGGAAGACGTCGACCGGGAACTCCGCGTCCCAGCGCCCCTCCGCGACCTCGCCCGCCGCCTCCTGGATGGCCGCGGCGATGTCCGGGTCGAGGACCCTCAGCTCGGCGTTGACCTTGGCGGCGGCGGCCTTGATCCGGGCCAGGGCCTCGATGTGGGCCCGCTCCAGGCGCTGGCCGGAGACCGGGAAGTTCTCCACGGCCCGCTGCGTCTGGGCCCGCCACTTGGCGTCGGCGGGCACCCGGACCTCGCCCATCGAGTCGTGCTCGACGCGGTAGCCCCCGGCCGTTCCCTGATCCGTCATCGTTCAACCTCTCTGAAGTCACCCAAAAAGATGAGCACTTGTCTTGTTCGATGTATTCCCAAGCCGCCTACCGACCAGTAAATACCGGGGGTAACCACAACCCGGGGAGGCGCAATGAGGCGCACCAGGCACAGACTCCGCTGTACCGTCGCGGCCGCCGCGGCCATCGCGGCGGCGTTCGGCGGGATGACCGCGGCCGCCGGACCGGCAGCCGCCCGGCCCGGTACCACCAGTACCGCATCCACCCCCCTGCCGCCCGAACTGGAGGCCATCCGCGCCGCGGAGGCCACCCGGCTGTACGGCGACCCGGCCGAGCGCCCGCTCGACCAGCGCAGGACGGGGCTCATCTCGCTCGGCGACAGCGAGATCTCCGGCGAGGGCGTCGGCACGTACGAGGCGGGCACCAACGGCCCCGACAACTGGTGCCACCGCTCGCCCGACGCCGCCATCCACCGTACGGGGATCGCCGCCGACGTCACGTACAACGTCTCGTGCTCCGGCGCGTACACCGGAAACATCGTCATCGGCGGCTCCAAGCAGTACGCCGACGAGCTGGTGCAGAGCGACAGCCTGGCCATCAAGGCGCGCAACACCCGCATCAAGATGATCGTGCTGGTCGCGGGCGCCAACGACGACCTCCAGTTCGGACCGGTCATGACGGACTGCGTGGAGCGCTGGGTCCTCATCCAGGGCCCGTGCCAGTCGAAGTACGAGGGCGGCTGGCAGGCCCGGGTCGACGGGCTGGTCCCCAAGGTCGAGAAGACCGTGCGCGACCTGCGCACCGTGATGACCGGCGCCGGTTACGCGGACCGCGACTACAAGCTCGTCGTCATGGGCTACCCGAGCCCCATCGGCCCGGACTTCTACGACAACCCGAACTTCCCCGGCAAGCTTCCCGGCGGCTGCGCGGGGTACGACTCCGACGCCGCCTGGGGCCGCAACACCGCCGTTCCCGCGTTCGAGCGCGGTATGCGCAAGGCGGCGGCCGACACCGGCGCGGTCTACCTCGACAACTCGCGGCTCTTCCACGGCCACGAGGTGTGCAGCGAGTCCACCTGGGCGCGCGGCCTCTACATCGACCTGTCGCACTTCCCGCCGGACTCCAACTCGGTGCGCCAGTCCTTCCACCCGAACGCGGCCGGGCACGGCGCCTTCGCCTCCTGCCTGACCCAGATCTACAACTCCGGCCTGCGCGAGGCGAGCTGCGCCGACCCGGCGAGCACCGGACAGCCCGTGCTCCAGCCGGTCGCCTGGGACGACGTCTTCAGGCCGCTGCGCGGCGAGGCGACGGCCACCTGCCTGGACGCCCCCGCCTCGGTCACCCGCAACAACACCGGGGTCACCGGCTGGGAGTGCCACGGCGGGCGCAATCAGGGCTGGTGGTACGACTCCGGCACGCAGACCCTGCGCACCGAACTGAGCCACGACCGCTGCCTGGACGTCCCCGGCGCCGACTACAGGGCCGGCGCCCCGCTCATCCTCTACAACTGCTCCGGCGCCGCCAACCAGCGCTTCGTACGCCAGTCGGGCACCCTGCGCCCGGCCGCGTCCACTGGCCTGTGCGCGTCCCTGGCGGGCGCCCACGACCCGCTGAGGCTGCAGACCTGCGACGGCGGCGCGAAGCAGCGCTTCGCGTAACCCGCCGCGGATACGGGTACGGGGAAGGGCCGCGCGGCCCTTCCCCGTACCCCCGCCCCTTACGCCGACGTCACGAACGCCGACAGGATCGCCGCCAGATGACCGGGGTCACGTGCTCCGCACAGCTCGCGGGCCGAGTGCATCGAGAGCCCCGGCACCCCCACGTCGACCGTCGGCACACCGAGCCGGGCCGCCGTCAGCGGGCCGATCGACGTGCCGCACGGCATCGCGTTGTTGGAGACGAACGGCTGCCACGGTGCGCCCGCCCGCTCGCAGGCCGACGCGAACAGCGCGATCCCGGCCGAGTCGGTGGCGTACCGCTGGTTGACGTTGACCTTGACCGTCGGGCCGCCGTTGGGCAGCGGCTGGTGGCCCGGGTCGTGGCGCTCCGCGTAGTTGGGGTGCACCGCGTGCGCCATGTCGGCGGACACGCAGTACGCGCCGGCCAGCGCCCGCGACCAGTCCTCGCCGCTGCCGCCCCGGGCCGACACCGAACGGCTCAGCACCCGCTCCAGCATCGGGCTCTGCGCCCCGGTGTCCGAGCCGCTGCCGACCTCCTCGTGGTCGAAGGCGGCGAGCACCGGGATGTACGCCGGAGGCTCGGCGGCCGTCGCCGCGGCGGTCAGCGCGGTGACCCCGGCGTGCACCGACACCAGGTTGTCCAGCCGCGAGGACACCAGGAACTCCCGGTCCGCGCCCAGATAGCCGGGCGGCTGCACGTCGTGCAGCATCAGGTCCCAGCCCAGCACGTCGCCCGGCTCCGCCTCGGCCGCCGCCGCGACCCGGCGCAGCAGCGCACCCTCGTCGGCCGCGCCGAGCGACCAGACGGGAGCGATGTGGCGCTGCCGGTCCAGGGAGAGCCCGTCGTTGACCGTGCGGTCCAGGTGGATCGCCAGCTGCGGCACCCGCAACAGCGGTTCGTCGATCTGCACCAGCCGGGACTCGGTCCCGCCGCCCGGTGCGCGCAGCGCCAGCCGGCCGGAGATGCCCAGGTCGCGGTCGAGCCAGGTGTTGAGCGGCACGCCGCCGTAGATCTCCACCGCGACCTGCCGCCACCCCGCCGAACCGGTGTCGGGCGTGGGCTTGACCCGCAGGTTCGGCGAGTCGGTGTGCGTGCCGATGATCCGGAACGGGGTGTGGGCGGGCAGCGACTCGGGCACGTACCAGGCGATCAGGGCGCCCCCGGTGACGACGAAGGCACCGCCCGTCGTGCCCGTCCAGTCGTCGGTTCCGCGCAGTTCACGGAAGCCCGCCTTCTCCAGCCGCTGGGCCGCGCTCGCCACGGCGTGGTACGGGGAGGGGCTGGCGGCGATGAAGGTGAGCAGGTCGTCGGCATGGCTGCGGTGGGGGACCGGCGTCATGCGGTGTCCGCCTTTCCGGAGTGGGACGGTGAGGGTGGCGCGGCCGCCCGGGTTCGGACGGCCGTGCGGGTTCGGGCAGCCGCACGTGGGGGCGGTGGGGCGGCAGGGGTCGGCAGGGCGAGGACGGCGGCGGGCTCGTGGGGGCGGGCCCGCCTCCGGCGGTGGCACCGGGCCGGCCGCCCGGCGGTGCGGAGTTCTCCGGCAACGCCGGACAACCCACCGCATTCGTGCGGTGCCCCGCAAGCCCGGCGGACGGCCCGGTGCGCGAAAGCGGCGGTGCGCCGCCGGACGCGGCGGAGGCCGGACGGGCGCCCCGGGCCCCGCCCCGGTCCCGGCCGGGTCGTCGCGGGTCCGGGCGGCGCCGTCGCGCGAGCCGCGCGGCCATCGCGCGAGAATGGCTGATTTCCGACGTACGTGTAGGACCCCGCTTCGCGCCGGATGCCGTCGCCCCGTCACGGGGCCGGCGCGGCCGCCCGCGCCCGGCGCGCTCCCGCCGTGCGCACCAGGAACACCACCGCCATGGCGAGGGCCGCGCCGTGCGACCAGCCGACCACCGCGAGCGGGCTGAAGTGCTCCAGGGCCGCCGCCACGGCGATCATCCCGGCCCCGAAGCCCAGGTTCTCCACCGTCGCGGACAGCCCGAAGGCGTGCGCCCGGGGCCCGGCAGGCAGGGTCTGGAGGTGCGAGGTGTACGAGACCTCGGTCAGGCCGTCCGCCGCGCCCGCCACCAGGGCGATCACGGCGGTGGCCGCCGCCGGGAACCCCGCGAACGCCAGGATGAACGCCGCCGACATCACGCAGGTGCCGTAGCCGAAGCCCGCCGCGCCCACGGACCGGCCGGTGCGGCGCCCGTAGCGCTGGATCACCTGCTGCGCCACGATGTTGCCGACCGCCCACAGGCACCAGAACGCGCTGACGAACAGCGCGGGGTGCGCGTCGTCCAGTGCGGCGGAGTGCACGGGCAGCGCCGCGTTGTGCGACGAGGAGCCGAGCGCGTCCACCCCGCGCAGGCCCACCATCAGCCCGAGACCGGGCACGGCGGCCAGCGCGGCGAACGCGACGGGCTTCCGGCGCCGGGGCCGTTCCCCCTCCGGGGCTTCCGCAACCGCCCCGCCCCGGCCGCCGCCCGCGACCGGCAGCAGCGCCACCGTCAGCGCGCAGACGGCGAAGGTGCACAGGTCCACCACGAACGCGGCGGTGTACCCCACCAGCGACACGACCACACCCGCCGAGGCGAAGCCCGCCACCATCGCCAGCGAACGGCCGGTCACCGACAAGGAGTTCGCCCAGGACCGCCGCTCCTCGCCCACCATCTCCGGCACCGAACTGCGCAGGGCCACCATGAACAGCGTCCCGCAGGACCCGACCACCACGGAGACGGCGAACAGCGCGGGCGTACGCCAGCCGTCCGGCGCGAGAATCAGCGGGACCATCACGGCGCCCTGCGCGACATTCGCCCACAGCATCACGCTCTTCGCCGTGCACCGTGCGAGCAGCCCGCCCGCGATCAGCCCGGCGAGGAATCCGGCACCCAGTCGCAGGGCCATGAACAGCCCCATCGCGAGCGCCCGCCCCGTCGTTTCGTAGACGAAGAGATTGAGCGCCACCATATTGAGGAACGTGCCGTACGAAGAGACCGCGTACCCGGCCACCAGAAAACGGAAGAAGCGCTCACCGCGCGGTGGCACGGGTGGTTCGCCGACGGGAGCGGCGCTGCTGGAGGACACCCGGACATCGTGGTCCAGCGCCCGGAACCGGGGCCCGTTCCCCCGTATGCACAAAGGTAATCTGCACGCTTGTGAAGGACGATCAATCCCGCCCAACGGCATGCGATTGCCGCGAATCGGCGCCGGACGGCACCGGTCGGCCGGGAGACCCGCCGCAGCAGCCGTGCGAGCGCGCCCTCGCCGTGTACCGGCGCGCGCTGGTGGCGGGCAGCCTGCCGCGCGAGGAGGTGTCCGGCTGCCTGACCGCCCTTCACCTGATGGTCCCGGACCGCGCGTCACCCGGCTCGATGGTCCCCGTACCACCGGAGACCGCCTCCCACGCCGCGCTCGCGCCGCTGGAGGAGGCCGTGCTCGAAGGACGCCGCGCGCTGCGGGCCACCCGCGCAGCCCTGGCCGCCTTCGAGACCCTGTACGCCGACGTGCACCGGCTCGAACAGCCCGCGCTCACCCGCCTGTCCGGGGAAGCCGTCATCAGCAGGGCCCTGGAGGCCGGGGTGGCCGGCTGCCGCGAGGAGATCCGCACCGCGCAGCCCGGCGGCGGCCGCCCCGAGCAGGCGCTCCGGGAGGCGCTGGTCCGAGACCTGGGGAACCTGCGGCGCGGCATCCGCCAGCGGACCGTCTACCAGCACACCGTCCGCTCGGACCGGGCCACCCTCGCCTACATCGAGCAGGTGAGCGCGGCCGGGGCCGAGATCAGGACGCTCGCCGAGGTGACCGACCGGGTGATCGTCGTCGACCTCGACCTCGCCTTCGTGCCGTTCTCCGACGCACCGCACGAGGCGCTGTGCGTACGCCATCCGGCGCTGGTGCGCTTCCTGGCCCGCGACTTCGACGAGGCATGGGCGCGGGCCGTGCCCGTACGGCCTGAACGGGCGCCGCTGCGCACCCCGGTCGTCACCTCCGACCTGCAACGGGCCATCCTGCAGGCCGTGGTGAACGGCGAGACGGACGCCGCGATAGCCCGCCGGATCGGGATGAGCAGGCGCAGCGTCGCCGAGCACATGCGCAAGGTCTCCGAGCAACTGGGCAGCACCAGCCGCGCCCAGCTCGGCTACCTCGTCGCCACCTCGGGGCTGCTCGACTGCTGAGCGCCGCCGGAAGGGCGCCGTGCCCCTCCGGCGGCGCCGGGCTCAGCCCAGGCCCGGGCCGCGCACCGGGATGCTGGTGAAGGTGGGCGCCGGGGCGGGCTCGGTGAAGAAGTCGTTGCCCTTGTCGTCGACGACGACGAACGCGGGGAAGTCCTCCACCTCGATCCGCCAGACCGCCTCCATGCCCAGCTCCTCGTACTCGACGACCTCGACCTTCTTGATGCAGTCCTGCGCGAGCCGGGCCGCCGGGCCGCCGATCGAACCGAGGTAGAAGCCGCCGTGCTCGCCGCACGCGTCGGTGACCTGCTTCGAGCGGTTGCCCTTCGCCAGCATCACCTTGGAGCCGCCCGCCGCCTGGAACTGCGCGACGTAGCTGTCCATGCGGCCGGCGGTCGTCGGGCCGAAGGAACCGGAGGCGTACCCCTCGGGGGTCTTCGCCGGGCCCGCGTAGTACACCGGGTGGTCCTTCAGGTACTGCGGCATCTCCTCGCCCGCGTCCAGCCGCTCCTTGATCTTGGCGTGCGCGATGTCGCGCGCCACGACCAGCGGACCGGTCAGCGAGAGCCGGGTCTTGACCGGGTACTTGGTCAGCTCCGCGAGGATCTCGTCCATCGGCCGGTTCAGGTCGATCCGGACGACGTCGCCCTCGGTGTCGAGGTGCTCGTCGGTGGTGTCCGGCAGGAAGCGGGCCGGGTCCTTCTCCAGCTGCTCCAGGAAGACGCCCTCGGCGGTGATCTTCGCGGTGGCCTGGCGGTCCGCCGAGCAGGAGACGGCGATGGCGACGGGCAGCGAGGCGCCGTGCCGGGGCAGGCGCACCACGCGGACGTCGTGGCAGAAGTACTTGCCGCCGAACTGCGCCCCGATGCCGATCTTCTGCGTCAGCTCGAAGACCTTCTCCTCCAGCTCCTTGTCGCGGAAGCCGTGCCCGGTGGGGGAGCCCTCGGCGGGCAGCTCGTCCAGGTAGTGCGCGGAGGCGTACTTCGCGGTCTTCAGCGCGAACTCGGCGGACGTACCGCCGACGACGATCGCCAGGTGGTACGGCGGGCAGGCCGCGGTACCCAGCGAACGGATCTTCTCCTCCAGGAACTTCATCATGGACGCCTCGTTGAGGACGGCCTTGGTCTCCTGGAAGAGGAACGACTTGTTGGCCGAGCCGCCGCCCTTGGCCATGAAGAGGAACTTGTACGCGCCGCCGTCGGTGGCGTACAGCTCGATCTGCGCGGGGAGGTTGGAGCCGGTGTTCTTCTCCTCCCACATGTTGAGCGGGGCCATCTGCGAGTAGCGCAGGTTGAGCTTGGTGTACGCGTCGAAGATGCCGCGCGACAGGGCCTCCTCGTCACCGCCCTCGGTCAGCACGTTCTGCCCGCGCTTGCCCATCACGATCGCGGTGCCGGTGTCCTGGCACATGGGCAGGACACCCGCGGCGGCGATGTTCGCGTTCTTCAGCAGGTCGAGCGCGACGAACTTGTCGTTGGACGAGGCCTCCGGGTCGTCCACGATCCGCCGCAGCTGCGCCAGGTGCGCGGGCCGCAGGTAGTGCGAGATGTCGTGCATGGCCTCGGCGGCCAGGGTGCGCAGCGCCTCCGGCTCGACCTTGAGGAACGTACGCCCGTCGGCCTCGAAGGTGGACACACCCTCGGCGGTGACCAGACGGTACGGCGTGGTGTCCTCTCCCAGGGGGAGCAGATCGGAGTACGCAAACTCTGGCATTACGGCCATTCCTCACTCGGCAGACAGCGGCTGGCCACCCTTGGACAGCGCACCCACCAGGGTAGGACGCACCGGGAGCGGCGGGCTTGTGAGGTAGGGCTCACCGCAGGCTCACCACCCCTGTCGCGATCTATCGCGTTTCGGTACGCTGGGGCGGTGGACCTCGACAAGCAGCCCCAGCAGCCCACCGCACCGGCGGACACCGACACCATCCGTGCCTCCGACGCGGACCGCGACCGGATCGCGGACATCCTGCGCGAGGCGCTGGCCGAGGGCCGGCTGACCGCCGACGAGCACGCGGAGCGCGTCGACTCCGTCTACCGCGCCAAGACCGTCGGGGAGCTCGAACCGCTCGTGCGCGACCTGCCGACGCCGGGCGGTGCGCCCAGGGCCGCCGGCACGCCGTACGCGTACGGCCCCGAGCCGGCGGCCGGGCCCGCGGACAATCTGGTGGCGATCTTCAGCAGCTCCACCCGCAGGGGCCGCTGGCGGGTGGGCCCCCGAACGAACGCGTTCTCGCTGTTCGGCAGTGTGGAAATCGACCTGACGGAGGCGCTTTTCGGCCAGCGTCTCACCGTCATCAACGCGACCTCGGTCTTCGGCAGCGTGGAGATCCGGGTCCCCGAGAACATCTCGCTGCGCGGCAGCGGAACGGGCATTTTCGGCAGTTTCGAAGTCCGCACGCTGGAATCCGCCGACCCCGAGGCGCCGGTGGTCGTCGTCAACGGATATTCGGTGTTCGGCAGCGTCGAGGCGAAGCCGAAACGCGGCAAGTTCATCGCGGATCTCCAGGACCGGCTGCGCAAACACCTCGGCCACTGACGCCCTTCCGGCCGGGCGGGGGAGGCATATTCACCCGGTCCGAAAAGGGACTCGACCGCAATTGCGCGGTACGGACCTGAGTGCCACTCAGTGCATAGGCGCACGCACAGCGGGTAGGGACTGCTGCATCGTCTCTCGCTCGCGAAGCCGTCGTCAGGAGTGGACCGTGCTGCAACTGCCGCATCAGCCCCTGCAGGTCGCCGCCGTTCCCCCGCAGCGGGTCCCCGCTCGGGAGGACCAGGCAGGCCCCTGGCATTCGGAGGCGGTGTGCCGCCGGGACGAGGCCGGGCTGTTCTTCGCCCCGTCGAAGGAGCCGACTGCCGCCCGCCTCTCGCGCGAGGAGTCCGCGAAGCGGGTCTGCGCGCGCTGTCCCGTCATGGTGGAGTGCCGCGAGCACGCCCTGATGCAGCCCGAGCCCTATGGAGTGTGGGGCGGCCTCACGGCCGCCGAGCGCCGCGTGGCGCTGGCCCGGCGCCGGCGGCGGGACGTGGAGCTGAAGGCCGCGGGCTGATCCCGCCCGGTCTTGTCCGCACGAAGAGGCGCCCCCACCGCACATGGGGGGCGCCTCTTCGGGTGGACGCGCGGTACTACTTCGCGCGGTCGAAGTCGATGGCGCTGTACGCCCGCAGCTTCGACAGCCGGTGGGTGGAGCTGATCGTCCGGATGGTGCCGGACTTGGACCGCATGACGATGGACTCGGTGGTCGCCGTCTCCGAGCGGTAGCGCACCCCGCGCATCAGCTCGCCGTCGGTGATCCCGGTCGCCACGAAGAACACGTTGTCCCCGCTGACCAGGTCGTCCGTGGACAGCACGCGGTCCAGGTCGTGCCCGGCGTCCAGGGCGCGCTGCCGCTCGGCCTCGTCCTTGGGCCAGAGCTTGCCCTGGATGACACCGCCGAGGCACTTTATGGCGCAGGCCGAGATGATGCCCTCGGGCGTGCCGCCGATGCCCATGAGCAGGTCCACGCCGGTGCCCTCGCGGGCGGCCATGATCGAGCCGGCCACGTCGCCGTCGGAGATGAACTTGATGCGGGCGCCGGTCTCCCGGATCTCCTTGACGATGCCCTCGTGGCGCGGGCGGTCCAGGACGACGACCGTGACGTCCTCGGGCGTGGAGTTCTTCGCCCGGGCGACGCGGCGGATGTTCGCCGAGACCGGGGCGTTGATGTCCACGAAGTCGGCCGCCTCCGGGCCGGTGACCAGCTTGTCCATGTAGAAGACGGCGGACGGGTCGAACATCGCGCCCCGGTCCGCGGCGGCCAGGACGGCGATCGCGTTCGGCATGCCCTTGGCGTTGAGGGTGGTGCCGTCGATCGGGTCGACGGCGATGTCCACCTCGGGTCCGGTGCCGTCCCCGATGTGCTCGCCGTTGAACAGCATGGGCGCCTCGTCCTTCTCGCCCTCACCGATGACGACGACGCCGTTCATGGAGACGGTGGAGACCAGGGTCCGCATGGCGTTCACGGCGGCGCCGTCGGCCCCGATCTTGTCCCCGCGGCCGACCCAGCGCCCGGCGGCCATGGCGGCGGCCTCGGTGACCCGGACCAGCTCCAGGGCGAGGTTGCGGTCGGGGGCCTCCGGGGAGACCTCCAGCTGGGACGGCAGATGATGCTCGGACATCGGAGCGCACCTTTCTGTACGGCGACGACCGGATGAGGGTGATCTGACTCTATCGCCAGGCCGATAAAATGAGCAGACCGGGTCACGTTTGAGCGGGGTGGCCCCCGATTCGGACGCACGGAGGCTGATGCGACGATGGGGGCGTGGCAAGCAAGCAAGGCAAGCAGACCGTCCGGGACATGATCCTGTCGCTGTTGGCGATCGCCGCCGTGGCGGGTGTCGTCTACATCTTCATCCCGCACGACGACAAGGCCGATCCGGTCAAGGCGGTCGACTACCGCGTCGAACTCCTGACCGCGCGGCGCGCCGCCCCATACCCGGTGGCGGCCCCCGACGGCCTGCCCACGGGCTGGAAGCCCACCTCCGTCACGTACGAACGGGACAAGGGCAACAGCTGGCACCTGGGCTTCCTCGACCCGGACGGCAAGTACGTCGCGGTCGAGCAGTCCACGGCCCCGGCCACGGCCTACATCGCCCAGGTGAGCCAGGAGGCCAAGGACACCGGGCGTACCCAGGAGGTCGCCGGGCAGACCTGGCAGCGGTGGGAGGGCCCGAAGTACGACGCGCTGGTGCGCGAGGAGAAGGGTGCCACCACGGTGGTGACCGGGTCGGCCCCGGCGAAGCGGCTGGCGGAGATGGCGGCGGCGCTGAAGACGTCCTGACCGCCCGTACGGCGTACGGATACGGGGAAGGCCCCGGAGCGAGTGCTCCGGGGCCTTCCCCGTATCCGGCCGTTCGGAACGGCCCGTGGCTCAGACGGTCTTGACGACCTCGTCGAAGGCCAGGCGCGGCAGGCGGGGGAACCAGGCGTCGTCGCCCGGCTTGCCGATGTTGACGACCATCAGGACGTTGTGGTCGCCGTCCAGGAACTCCTTCTCGATGCCCGCGGCGTCGTAGCCGGTCATCGGGCCGGCGGCCAGGCCGGCGGCGCGGACGCCGATGATGAAGTACGCGGCCTGGAGGGCGGCGTTCAGCGAGGCGGCGGACTCGCGGACCGGGCGCTCCGAGAAGAACATGTCCTTGGCCTGCGGGAAGTGCGGCAGCAGGGCCGGCAGCTCCTCGTGGAACTCGTTGTCCGCGGCGAGGATCGCGACCAGCGGAGCGGTCGAGGTCTTGGGCTGGTTGCCCTCGGCCATGTGCTGCACCAGACGCGCGCGGGCCTCGTCGGAGCGCACCAGGACGACGCGCAGCGGCGACTGGTTGAAGGCGGTCGGGCCGTACTTGACCAGGTCGTAGATGGCCTGGACCTGCTCGTCCGTCACCGGCTCGTCGGTGAACGTGTTGGCGGTGCGGGCCTCGCGGAAGAGGAGGTCCTGGGCGGCGGGGTCAAGAACGAGGGACATCGTGCGTATTACCTTCCGGGCGAACACGGGGGGATCGGGTCACGGACGCGGAGGATCCGGCCACGACGATCACCGTACGGCGGAAGTGCATTAACATTCAACTAAATGCGGAGTGGGGAGACTCACGCCACGGGGCCGGAATAAATCGTTACGCCTCGTCCTCCGCCGGGCCCGCGAGAGCGGCGTCCAGCCGGGCGCGGGCGCCCTCCAGCCAGTGCCGGCACACCTTCGCCAGCTCCTCGCCCCGCTCCCAGAGCGCGAGGGAGTCCTCCAGCGAGGTCCCGCCCGCCTCAAGGCGGCGCACCACCTCGATCAGCTCGTCGCGCGCCTGCTCATAGCCCAGCGGGCTCGTCGCGGCGGCGGCCGCCGTCCCGTCGTCCGTCATGTCTTCCACCCTATGCGTCGTCATGTGTCCGGCCTCCGTGCCGGTCCCGGCCCCGGGGGCTACTCCGCGACCCGCACCGCGAACTCGCCCCCCGACACCCGGGCCCGCAACGGCTCCCCGGCCCCGCCCGCGTCCGCGGGCTCCCGCACCACGTGCCCGTCGGGGCGCTGGAGCACCGCGTAACCGCGCTCCAGGGTCGCGGCGGGCGACAGCGCGAGCACCCGGGCCCTGGTGTGGGACAGCTCCGAATCGGCCCGGTCCAGCAGATGGCCCAGCACCCGGCGGGCGCGCCCGGCGAGCGCGTCGACGTCCGCCTCGCGCTCGTCCACCATCCGCCGCGGGTGCTCCATGCAGGGCCGCCCCAGCGCGTGGGCGAGGCCCCGCTCCTCCCGGTCGAGCAGCCCCTGGACCGTCCGCAGGGCCCGGTCCCGCAGCTGCCGCACCCGGTCCAGCTCCTCGCCCACGTCCGGCACGACCTTCTTCGCCGCGTCCGTGGGCGTCGAGGCCCGCACGTCCGCGACGAGGTCGAGCAGCGGGGAGTCCGGCTCGTGCCCGATCGCCGAGACCACCGGCGTACGACAGGCCGCGACCGTACGGATCAGCTCCTCGTCCGAGAACGGCAGCAGGTCCTCCACGCTGCCGCCGCCGCGCGCCACCACGATCACGTCCACGTCCGGGATGCCGTCCAGCTCCTTGACCGCCCGCACCACCTGGTTCACCGCGTGCACCCCCTGCACCGCGGTGTTGCGGACCTCGAAGCGGACGGCGGGCCACCGGCGGCGGGCGTTCTCCAGCACATCGCGCTCGGCCGCCGAGGCCCGTCCGCAGACCAGCCCGACCAGCTGCGGCAGGAAGGGCAGCGGCTTCTTCCGGTCCAGGGCGAAGAGCCCCTCGGAGGCCAGGGACTTCTTCAGCTGCTCAAGGCGCACCAGCAGCTCGCCGATGCCGACCGGCCGTATCTCGGTCGCCCGCAGCGACAGCTGCCCCCGGGGCGCGTACCACTCCGGCTTGGCGAGGACGACGACCCGCGCGCCCTCCGAGACGACATCGGCGATCCGGTCGAAGACCTGCCGGAAGCAGGTCACGCTCACCGAGATGTCGTGCGACGGGTCGCGCAGCGTCAGGAACACCACCCCGGCCCCGGGCCGCCGCGACAACTGCGTGATCTGGCCCTCGACCCAGACCGCACCGAGCCGGTCGATCCAGCCACCGATGAGCCGCGACACATCACCGACGGGCAGCGGGGCTTCCGGGGAAGTGTTCAGAGCCATGCGAGCGAGCGTAACGGCCGGGACCGACAACGGGTCCTGTCACGGCCTCACGGGGCCACGCCCCGCCGCCCCCGCTGCACCAGCACCACCACGAGGCCCACGACCAGCCAGCAGGCACCCACCACCTGCGCGCTCCCCGTCGCCTCCACGATCACCGCGATCAGCACCCCCGCGCCGACGACCGGCACCACCAGATGGCGCCACCAGCTCGGCTCGCCCTCCCTGCGCCGCACCACGAACCAGCCGACCACCGACGCGTGCAGCAGCACGAACGCCGTCAGCGCGCCGATGTCCACCACCGAGACCAGATGGTCGAGCCCGTCGTCGCGCCGGGCCGCCCACACCGCCGCGACCAGCGTCACCACGGCCGCGATCAGGATCGCCACCCGGGGCACCCCCGAGCGCGGATCGACCTTCGACAGCAGCCCCGGCAGCCGCCGCTCCCGGGCCATCGCGAAGAGCAGCCGCCCCGCCGCCGCCTGCCCCGCCAGCGCCGCGAACGCCGCCCCGATCGCCTTGCTGATGGCCACCAGATCGTGCAGCCAGGTCCCCACCGCGGCGTCCACCGTGTCGTAGAACGCCGAACCCTGCGCCCCCGGATCGGCGGTCAGCTCCGCCGAGGTCATCGGTTCGAGCAGGGCCGCCAGATACGCCTGCGCCACGAACAGCGCCCCCGCGAGCACCAGGCAGAACAGCAGCGCCCGCGCCACCTGCGCCGAGCCGCCTGTCACCTCCTCCGCGAACGAGGCGATGGCGTCGAAGCCGAGGTACGAGAGCACCGCCACGGACACCGCGCCCAGCACCGCCGTCATGGAGAAGCCGGAATCCCCGGTGAGCGGCGTCAGCCAGCCGCGCTGCGCCCCGTCCCGTACGAGCACCACCACGGCGGACACCACGAACACCAGCAGCACCACGATCTCCATCGCCAGCACCGCGAAACCGACCCGGGCGGCGGCCCGTACGCCCCACAGGTTGAGCAGCGTCGTCAGGACCACCGCGAGCGCGGTCCACACCCACCGCGAGACGCCGGGAACCAGCGAGTTCATCGCGATCCCCGAGAAGAGGTACGCCACGGCCGGGATCAGCAGGTAGTCCAGCATCGCCATCCACCCCGCGATGAAGCCGGGCCCCTCGCCGAGCCCCTTGCGGGCGTACGCGAACACCGACCCCGCCATCGGGGCGACCCGCACCATCTGCGCGTAACTGAACGCCGTGAACGCCATCACCACGGTCGCGGCCACGTACACCAGTGCGACCGCCCCGTCCGACTTCGCGTCCAGCGTCCCGAACACGCCGACGGGGGCCATCGGGGCGATGAACAGCAGCCCGTAGACCACCAGGTCCCGGAAGCCCAGGGTCCGCCGCAGCCGGGCCCGCTCCGTGGAGCCCCCGCCGCCGGATTCCGTACCGCTGTCGGCCATGAGCCCTCCATTGGTCGCGTCAAGATCAGTCTCCCGACCTGCTGCCCCCCGCGCGCGTCCGATACGGCCTTACGATGGGACGCATGACTGCTACGACCCCCCGACGCGTCCTCCTCGCCGCTCCCCGTGGCTACTGCGCGGGCGTGGACCGTGCCGTGATCGCCGTGGAGAAGGCCCTGGAGCAGTACGGCTCCCCGGTCTACGTGCGCCACGAGATCGTCCACAACAAGTACGTCGTACAGACCCTGGAGAAGAAGGGCGCGATCTTCGTCGAGGAGACGGCGGAGGTCCCCGAGGGCTCGATCGTGATGTTCTCCGCGCACGGCGTCGCCCCGACCGTGCACCAGGAGGCGGCCGAGCGGAAGCTCGCCACCATCGACGCGACCTGCCCGCTGGTCACCAAGGTCCACAAGGAGGCCGTGCGCTTCGCGCAGGACGACTTCGACATCCTCCTCATCGGCCACGAGGGCCACGAGGAGGTCATCGGCACCTCCGGCGAGGCCCCCGAGCACATCACCCTGGTCGACGGTCCCGAGGACGTCGAGAACGTCGAGGTGCGCGACCCGTCCAAGGTCGTCTGGCTCTCCCAGACCACCCTCTCCGTGGACGAGACGATGGAGACGGTCGGCGCGCTCAAGGAGAAGTTCCCGCTGCTGATCTCGCCGCCGAGCGACGACATCTGCTACGCCACGCAGAACCGCCAGATCGCCGTGAAGCAGATGGGCGCCGACGCGGACCTGGTGATCGTCGTCGGCTCGAAGAACTCCTCCAACTCGGTCCGCCTGGTCGAGGTCGCCCTCGGCGCGGGCGCGGGCGCCTCCCACCTGGTCGACGGCGCCGACGAGATCGACGAGGCGTGGCTGGACGGCGTCTCCACGGTCGGCGTCACCTCCGGCGCCTCCGTGCCCGAGGTGCTGGTCGACGGCGTGCTGGCGTGGCTGGCCGAGCGGGGTTTCGAGGACGTCGAGATCGTGAAGGCCGCCGAGGAGTCGATCGTCTTCTCGCTGCCCAAGGAGCTGCGCCGCGACCTGCGCGCGGAGGCGGCGGCCCTGAAGGGCGAGTAGCCGGGGCCTTCGGGAGCCGTTCCGGGAGTGGGCGCGCGCCGGTGCCCGTACCGTGGATCACATGGAGATCTTCGGCGTGGACATCGGCGGATCCGGGATCAAGGGCGCTCCCGTGGACCTGGACCGCGGAGACCTGGCGCAGGAGCGCCACAAAGTACTGACACCGCACCCGGCGACGCCCAAGGACGTGGCCGGGTGCGTGGCCGAGGTCGTCGGCCACTTCGACTGGAAGGGCCCGGTCGGGGTCACCTTCCCGGGCGTCGTCACGGACGGCCTCACCCGCACCGCGGCCAACGTCGACAAGGGCTGGATCGACCAGGACGCCCGCAGTCTGCTCGGCGAGAAGCTGGGCCTCCCGGTCACCGTGCTCAACGACGCGGACGCGGCGGGCATCGCCGAGATGACGTTCGGCGCGGGCCGGGGCCGCAAGGGCACGGTGATCATGCTGACCTTCGGTACGGGGATCGGCAGCGCGCTCTTCGTCGACGGCAGGCTCGTCCCCAACACGGAGCTCGGCCACCTGGAGCTCAACGGCCACGACGCGGAGAAGCACGCCTCCACGAAGGCCAAGGAGGACGAGGACCTGGGCTGGCACCACTGGGCCCGCCGGGTCCAGAAGTACCTGGCCCATGTGGAGATGCTCTTCTCGCCCGAGCTGTTCATCATCGGTGGCGGAATCAGCCGTAAGGCCGACAAGTTCCTGCCGCTGATCGAGCACGTACGGGCGGAAATGGTCCCGGCGGAGCTCCAGAACAACGCCGGGATCGTGGGCGCGGCGATGGCCGCGAAGGCGGCCGCCTCGGACTGACGGTCCAGTGTCTCGCGTTCGGCGTTCGGCCCGGAAGGACGGCTCAGCGCTGCGAGGGCCGGCGGGGCGCCCGCCCCGCCGCACGGCCCGCCGGCGCCGGCGAGGCGGTGGCGGCCGCCGGCCGGGCGGTGTGCGCGGCCTGCATCAGCCGCCGCTGCCGGGCCCGCATCAGCCGCACCTTGCGTACGGAGGCGATGAGGCCCGCGACGAGGGTCCCGCCGTACAGCCAGCCGGCGTGCACGGCGAGCGCGGTGACGACGGCCATGGTCCGGCCGCCGAGCCCTCCGCCGCCACCGGCGATGGGGGCGATGCCGAGCGCGAAGGCGATGGGCACGCTGATGGGTGCGGTCACCAGGTCCGCAGGCCGCACCCAGAGCGCGGTGAGCGCGCTGACCGGCAGGAACAGCACCCCGAACACGACCGGCGACTCATCGAACAGCAGCCAGTCGAGGCACCCGATCAGGAACATCGCGGCAGCCGCGAAGAGCCCGGCGCCGATCCCGGTGAGCCGGGGATTGGGCAGCCGGCGCAGAACGCCCGCGGCGGGGGAGGCCGGCCGCCCGGCGGACGCGCTCATCACCCGGTGACCGAGGGCCCCCGTGCCGTCGGCCTTCCTGGCCCCCCTGGCCGCCCCCAGCGGGGACAACGGGGCCTGCCTGCGCTGCGGGGGACGTGTCCTGTGCTGCTCCACCGGGACAACGTAGGTCGCCGGGAGGCCGGAATCAGGTGCGGGACACGCGCTTTGGCCGACCTTGGCGATGAGTTCGATGCCACACGGCGCAACGGGAACCGGTTCGGAGCGCCCGCTTAGACTCGCTCGTATGGTCCGGTCGCAGTCCCCCGAGGTGAGCCCGGGGCTGTGGCGCCGCGAGGCGGGCACGGTGATGCGCCGGGCCGGGGCGCTTCCCGAACGCGGGCCGTCCTCCGGTGCCGTCGTCGCCGAGTTCCGGATCGTCACCGCCCCCACGGAGTGGGCCCAGCACGCGCACCGGCTGCACGAGCTCGTCTGGGTGCGCGGCGGGACCCTGACGTCCCGGGTGGGCGACCGGGTCTTCACCGTGTTCGAGGGACACGGGCTCTGGATGCCCGCCGGGGTGGTCCACGCGGGCCGCGCGACGGAGGGCGCCCGCTTCCACAGCGCCTTCTTCGCCCCCGACCGCACACCCTTCGCGTTCGGGGAGCCGAAGGCGATCGCGATGACCCCGCTGCTCGTATCACTGCTGACCCACCTGTCGCGCACCGACCTCACCGAGGACGCGCGGCTGCGGGCGGAGGCCGTGGTCTTCGACGTGATCGAGCCCTCGGAACACCAGCTGCAGCTGGCGCTGCGGCTGCCCGGTGACCCCCGGATCGACGCCATCGCCGAAGCCCTGCTGGACGATCCCGCCGACGGCCGCTCACTGGAGGAGTGGGCGCGGCACCTGAGTACCAGCGACCGGACGATCACCCGCGCGTTCCGCCGGTCGACCGGGCTCTCCTTCGCGCAGTGGCGGCAGATGCTGCGGGTGCACCGGGCGCTGATGCTCCTGTCCGACGGCTTCGACGTGATGTCCGTCTCCGAACAGCTCGGCTACGCACAGCCCAGCTCCTTCATCGCCGCCTTCCGGCGCGTCATGGGAACCACGCCCGGCGCGTTCTCCGGATCGTCGGAAGCGGCCCGCCGGGATGTCCGGAATCCCGTATCGGGTGGCGAGAACGCCGGATTGTCCGCCTGACAAGCGGAATATAGTCTTCTTCGAGTTAGGTAACCCTTAGTTGTCGCTCGCCGTGCGCGGCGCTGCCCGCGTACGCCCGTACGCGGTGCTGCCCCCGTACGGAGAGCGTGCGGCCCGGCCCGCGAAGGCCGGGCGGGGGGTGCCCCACACCGCGCCCCTCCGACCACCCGGACCTCCTCATGTTCACAAGCCCCTTCCGCCGTGCCGGAAGACTCCCGGACGGCCCCCACGCACCGGCCGCCGCGCTCCACGGGCGCGACCTGGTCCTGCGCTACGGCGGCGAGCCGGTCGTCCACGGGGTCTCGGTCACCCTGGAGCCCGGCCGCGCGACCGCCCTCGTGGGGCCGAACGGCAGCGGGAAGTCCACGCTGCTGCGCGCGCTGTCCCGGCTGCACCAGGTGGACGGCGGCCGGGTCACCCTCGGCGGCCCCGACGGAGCGGCCGAGCGTGACGCCGCCCTGCTCAGTCCGCGCGGCTTCGCCCGCGAGGTGACCCTGTTCTCCCAGTCGCGGCCCGCGCCCCAGGGGCTGACGGTCGCCGAGGTCGTGGCCTTCGGGCGCCACCCCTACCGGCGCGGCTTCGCCGGACCCACCCCCGAGGACGGTGCCGCCGTCGACCGCGCCTTGGGCGTCACCGGCGTACGGGACATGGCGGACCGGCAGGTCGGGGAGCTGTCCGGCGGCGAGATGCAGCGCGTCTGGCTCGCGGCCTGCCTCGCCCAGGACACCGGCGTCGTGCTGCTGGACGAACCGACCAACCACCTGGACCTGCGCTACCAGTTCGAGACGCTCGACCTGGTGCGGGACCTCGTGGAGCGGCACGGCCTCGCCGTCGGCATCGTGCTCCACGACCTCGACCAGGCGTCCCGGGTCGCCGACACGCTGGTCCTCATGCACGCCGGCCGCATCCACGCGGCGGGCGACCCGGCCGACGTGCTCACCGCCGAGAACATCGGCCTGGTCTACGACATCCGCGTCGACGTAGCCCTCGACCCGCGTACGGGCCGGCTGCGCATCGACCCCCTCGGGCGCCACCTCACCTGACGAGGCCGCCACCCCCTTCCGGAGCAGCCGTGCGGCGCTCCGACGCAACGTTCGAAAATCTGAGAAAGAGGACCCTCCATGAACCGCGCCAGCCGCCTCACGGCCGTAGCCACGACCGGGCTCGCCCTGTTCGCCCTCGCCTCCTGCGGCACGACCGACGCCGACGACGTCACGGCCAGGAGCAGCGCCGAGGCCGCCCCCGCGTCCAAGAGCTGCGCCGACGACACCACCACCACGTCGACGAAGCCGGTCTCCCTCACGGACGGCGTCGGCCGGCAGGTGAAGCTCGACAAGCCCGCCCAGCGCATCGCGGTCCTGGAGTGGCAGCAGGTCGAGGACGCGCTGACCCTGTGCGTCACCCCCACCGCCGTGTCCGACGCGAAGGGCTACCGCACCTGGGTCAGCGCGGAGAAGCTGCCCGGCGGGGTGACCGACATCGGCACCCGCGAGGAGCCCGACCTCGACACCCTGTACGCGGCCGAGCCCGACCTCATCGTCGTGGAGGCGTTCGACGCCAAGGACGAGATGATCAAGAAGCTGGAGAAGCGGGGCGTCCCCGTACTCGCCACGCGCGGCGCCAACCCGAAGGACCCGATCGGGAACATGCGCCAGGTCTTCAGCATGATCGGCGAGGCCACCGGACGCACCGAGCGCGCCGACCAGGTCCTCAAGGAGTTCGACGCCCACCTCGCGAAGGCCAAGCAGCAGGTCACCGACGCCGACCTGCCCACGAAGGACTTCGTCTTCTTCGACGGCTGGCTGGAGGGCAACAACCTCACCGTCCGCCCCTACAGCGACGGCGCCCTCTTCACCGAACTGGGCAAGGAGCTCGGCCTGAAGCCCGCGTGGACCAGCAGCGTCAACAAGGAGCACGGCGACGGAGGCGTCGACCCCGCCTACGGCCTCGCGCAGACCGACGTCGAGGGCCTTGTCGCGGTGGGCGACGCCAACCTCTTCTACGCCAACGACGAGGGCGCCGGCGGCTACGTCGCCGCGCTCCGGAAGAACCCGATCTGGAAGAAGCTCCCGGCCGTCGCGGAAGGCCGCGCCCACGCCTTCCCGGCGCGGGTCTGGGGCGCCGGCGGTCCCCGCTCCAACGAGCAGGCGATCGACGCCTACGTCGACGTACTCGACAAGAAGTGAGCGCCGTACGCACAGCGCCACCCGCCGAGGGAGCGCCCCCGCGTCCGTTCAAAGAACGCGGCGGCGCTCCCGCCGGGGCGGCCGTTCTGGCACTCCTCCTCGCCGCGACCGTCCTGGTGGGCCTGTGGCACCTGACCCAGGGCACCTCCGGCGTCGGCGTCGGCGACCTGGTGCGCCACCTCGCCGGGCAGAAGGACAGCGCCGACGGCGCGCCGGTCGGCGAAATCCTCACCGGCTCCCGGCTGCCGCGCCTCCTCGCGGGCGTCGCGGTCGGCTTCGCCCTGGGCTGCGCCGGCACGCTGCTCCAGTCCGTCACGCACAACGCGCTGGCCTCGCCCGACACCCTCGCGGTCTCGGCCGGGTCCTACTTCGCCGTCTCGCTCGTCGCCGCCTTCGGCCTGTCCGTACCGCTGTGGGCCTCGGGCGTCGTCGCCTTCGCCGGCGGGCTGGTCGCGGCGGCGCTCGTGCTGCTCCTCGCGGGCCGGGCGGCGGGCACCTCGGGCACCCGCCTGATCCTCGCCGGATCGGCGCTGGCGATGGCCCTGGACTCCGCCACCGGGATGCTCCTCATCCTGTTCAAGCAGAACACCACCGGCCTCTACGCCTGGGGCAGCGGCTCGCTCTCGCAGCTCGACATCGACGCGTCGCTGCGCGCCGTCCCCCTCGTCGTCCTGGTGCTCTGCGCCGCTCTCGCCCTTGCCCGGCGCCTCGACGTGATGAACCTCGGCGACGACACCGCCGCCACCCTCGGCGTGCCGATCCGCAGCACCCGGGTGCTCGCCGTGGTCTGCGCGGTCCTCCTCACCAGCACCTCGGTCACCCTCGCGGGCCCGATGGCGTTCGTCGGCCTCGGCGCCCCCGTCCTGGCCCGCCTGATCGCCGGCCGGGTCCGCGCGCTGCGCCGCCACCTGCTCCTGATCCCCGCGGCCGGCCTGCTCGGCGCGCTGCTCATCCTGCTCGCGGACACGGTCCTGCGGGCGGTGCAGGGGGCGGACGGGGCGGCCTCCATACCGACCGGGGTGCCGACCGCGCTGCTCGGCTCCGTCGTGATCGTGGTCCTCGCACTGCGGCTGCGCGACCCGGGCCGCGTCCAGCAGCCGCCACGGGCCCGGGTCGCCGCCCGGTCCCGGCGCGCCTACCTCCTCGTCGTGACCGGGGCCGCGGTCCTGCTGGCCGTGGCCGCCCTCGTCGGGACCCTGGCGGGGAGCCTCTGGCTGAAGACCGGGGACCTCGCCCTCTGGGTCCAGGGCACCGCCCCCGACCTGATCGGGGCCGCCCTCGACGACCGGGTGCCCCGGGTCACCGCCGCCGTCCTCGCCGGCATGGCGCTGGGACTCGCCGGATGCGTGGTGCAGGGCACCGTACGCAACCCGCTCGCGGAGCCGGGCATCCTCGGCATCACGGCGGGCGCCGGTCTCGGCGCGGCGGGCGTCGTCACCTCGGGGCTCGGCGGCGGACAGACGGTGCTCGTCGCGGTCGCCGTCGCGTCCGGGCTGGCCACCTTCGCGGTGATCGCCCTGCTGGCCTGGCGCGGCGGCTTCCTGCCCGACCGGTTCGTGCTGATCGGCATCGGTGCGGGGTACGGCCTCAGCGCCGTGACCACGTTCCTGCTGCTGCGCGCCGACCCGTACAACACGCCCCGCATCTTCACCTGGCTCTCCGGCACGACCTACGGCCGTACGTTCTCCGACACCGTCCCGGTCGCCGTGGCCCTGGCCCTGGCCCTTCCCGTACTGCTGGCCATGCGGGAACGGCTCGACCTGCTCGCCGTCGACGAGGACACCCCGCGCATCGTCGGCGTCAGGGTGGAGCGCACCCGCTTCATCGCCCTGGCGATCGCCGCGGTGCTCGCCGCGCTCAGCGTGATCGCCATCGGCGTCGTGGGCTTCGTGGGGCTCGTCGCCCCGCACCTCGCCCGTTCCCTGGTCGGCGCCCGGCAGGCCCGCACGATCCCGGTCGCGATGCTGCTCGGCGGGGTGCTGGTGTGTGTCGCGGACGCGCTGGGCCGCACGGTCGCGACCCCTTCCCAGGTGCCGGCGGGGCTGATGATCGCGCTGGTCGGCGCGCCGTACTTCGTGTGGGTGCTCAAGCAGTCCCGCGCCTGACTTCCCCTGGAGCATCCGAATGTCGTCCTCCCCGCAAGAAGGGCCCGTGCCATACGAGCCCGGCACCGCGCCCGCCCCGCTCGTCCCCCCGGATGTGGCGGAGCGCTGGGGCGCGGTCGACCGCTCCGCCCACGCTCCGCACCTCGTCGCCGTGCACGGTGACGGCGGGGAATGGACGGGCGCCGCGCTCGTGACCGCCCGGCCGGGCACGGCGTATCTGAAGATCGTGGACGCCGTGGGCGACGTACCGGCCGTCGTCGAGGCCGTCGCCGCCCACGCGCGCGACCGGGGTCTCGTCCAGCTGAAGTGGGAGGGGTGGACGGTCACGCCCTCGGAGACCGCCGCCGCGGGCTTCGCGCCCCTGGACCCGCCGCTCTCGCAGTCGGAAGGCGCGAACGGGCCGGTCACCGGTTACGTCCGCTGGCTGGACGGCGACGCGGTGACCGCGCCCCCGTACTACGGGCAGACCACCCACTTCAGCTGCGGCGCCGTCACCGCCCTCGTCGCGCAGGTGCACGCGGGCGTCCTGCCGCGCGAGGCGCTGGACCGCCGGGCGGAGCTGACGCTGTGGCGGGACGCGACCAACTTCCTGGCCTGCGAGCCCGTCGGCCTGGGCGTCGCCCTGCGCCGGGCCCGGCCGTCGTCCCGGGTCACGGTCCACCTCGACACGGAGCGGCCGGTCATGCTCGGCCACCTCGCCCCGGGCGACCAGGAGTGGCGCGCGCTGCTCCAGCGGGTGTCCCGTACGGAGGCGGAGCACATCGGCGTCCCGGTCGACCCGGAACACCTCCCCCTGAGCGCGGTCCGGGACGCGGTCGCCCGGCGGGACCACGTACTCCTGCTGCTCTCGCTCGCCGCGATGCAGGGGTTCGAGGTGCCGCACTGGGTCCTCTGCCACGGCGTCGTGCCCGGTGCCGTGGTGATCGATGACCCCTGGGCCAACGGCGCGACCGGCGACACCTGGGTCGACGCCCACCTGCTCCCGGTGCCGGACGCGTCGCTGGACGCGATGTCGCGGATGGCGCCGGGGGACTTCCGCGGGGCCGTGACCCTGCACTCCGCCCACGAGTAATCCGCCACGCGGGGCCCCGCGTAGCCTGGGCCCCTTTCCGCACCCGAGGAGAAACGGCAGTGATGGAGATCCGTCCCACGACCGACGAGGACTTCGAGGACTTCGTCGCGACCGTCCACACGGCCTTCGGGCAGTTCCCGGAGACCCCCGTCGCGGAGGGCGGGCGCTGGTGGTCGGCGCTGGAGATGGACCGCGGCCTGCTCGCCGTGGCCCCGGACGGCAAGCCCGTGGGCACCGCCGCCGCGTACTCCTTCGAACTCACCCTGCCCGGCGGCAGGCCCGTCCCGGCCGCCGGAGTGACCGCCGTCGGCGTCGTGCCCTCGCACCGGCGGCGCGGCGTGCTCAGCGCGATGATGCGCCACCAGCTCGCCGATGTGCGCGAACGGGGCGAGTTCCTGTCAGTGCTGCTGGCCTCGGAGGCGCGGATCTACGGCCGCTTCGGGTACGGCCCCGCGACGTCGACGGCGCGGTTGACGGTGGCGCGGCACAGAGGGGAGTGGGCGGAGCGGCGGGGAGAACCGGCCGAGGAGGCCACCGGCTCCGTCGAGGTGCTGCGGCGGGCGGACTGCGGCGAGATCCTCGAAGCGGTCTACGACCGGTACCGCCGCGCGCAGCCCGGCGCGCTGTCCCGGCCGCACCGCTGGTGGGACCTGGGCGCGGGCCAGCCGCCGGTGTCCCGGGCCCCTCGCTACGTGGCGGTGCACCGGGACGCGGACGGTACGCCGGACGGTTACGCCGGTTACTCGACGGAGTCCGGCACCCTGACGGTGGACGAGACCATCGCCGTGGACGACGCGGCCTTCACCGCCCTGGCCCGGTACGCCCTCGGGCACGACCTGGTCTCCCAGGTCGTGTTCCGGCACGTCCCGCCGGAGCACCCGCTGCGCTGGCAGCTCGCGGACATCCGGGCGGGCGAGGTCGCCGGCCACACGGACTGGCTCTGGGTGCGCCTGCTCGACGTACCGCGTGCGCTGACGGCGCGCGGCTGGTTCACGGACGGGGAGCTGGTGCTGGACGTGGACGACCCGTTCCTGGGCGAGCGCGGCCGCTACCTGCTGACCGTCCGCGACGGCAGGGCGGAGTGCGTGGCGACGGACCGGCGGCCCGACCTGTCGCTGGACGTACGGGACCTGGGCGCGGTCTACCTCGGCGGCACCCGCCCGAGCACCCTCGTACGGGCCGGACACATCCGGGCGCACGACCCGGCTGCCGCCGACCGCGCGGACGCGCTGTTCGCGAGCGACGTGTCCCCGCACTGCCTGCACTGGTTCTGACCGAGGAGATCTCCTCGCCCCGGTCCCTGTACCGTGATACGCGCACGTGGACGATGGCACGCCTGGGCTGCCGTCGCGGCCCACCCCACCCTTCTTGATCCTGAGCGGACGTTTGTGGCATGAGTACTAGTATCGGAATCGTCGGACTGCCGAATGTCGGCAAGTCGACCCTGTTCAACGCCCTGACCAAGAACGACGTGCTGGCGGCCAACTACCCGTTCGCCACGATCGAGCCGAACGTCGGCGTGGTCGGCGTCCCGGACCACCGTCTGGACGCCCTGGCGAAGATCTTCGGTTCGCAGAAGATCCTGCCGGCGACGGTGGACTTCGTGGACATCGCGGGGATCGTACGGGGCGCGAGCGAGGGCGAGGGCCTGGGCAACAAGTTCCTCGCGAACATCCGTGAGTCGGACGCGATCTGCCAGGTCATCCGCGCGTTCAAGGACGAGAACGTCGTCCACGTCGACGGCAAGGTCTCGCCCAAGGACGACATCGAGACGATCAACACCGAGCTGATCCTCGCGGACCTCCAGTCGGTCGAGAAGGCGATCCCGCGCCTCCAGAAGGAGTCCCGCCTCCAGAAGGAGAAGGTCGCGGTCCTCGCGGCGGTGGAGGAGGCGCAGAAGATCCTCGAAGCCGGCGACACCCTCTTCCACGCGGGCATCACGGCCTCCACGGAGAAGGGCCGCCTCCTCCACGAGCTCCACCTCCTCACCACCAAGCCCTTCATCTACGTGTTCAACGTCGACGAGGACGAGCTGGTCGACGAGGACTTCAAGAACGACCAGCGCGCCCTGGTCGCCCCCGCCGAGGCGATCTTCCTGAACGCCAAGATCGAGTCCGAGCTGATCGAGCTGGACGACGACGAGGCCCTGGAACTCCTCCAGTCCATGGGCCAGGAAGAACCCGGCCTCGCCACCCTGGGCCGCGTCGGCTTCGACACCCTGGGCCTCCAGACGTACCTCACGGCAGGCCCCAAGGAAACCCGCGCCTGGACCATCAAGAAGGGCGCCACCGCCCCCGAGGCCGCCGGCGTCATCCACACCGACTTCCAGAAGGGCTTCATCAAGGCGGAGATCATCTCCTTCGAAGACCTGATGGAAACCGGCTCGGTAACCGAAGCCCGCGCAGCGGGCAAGGCCCGCATGGAGGGCAAGGAGTACGTGATGCAGGACGGGGACGTGGTGGAGTTCCGCTTCAACGTCTGATACGTCCGGCCAAAGGCCGTCTGACCTGTGGAGGAGCGGGTTGGGCGGTCTCTGCGGTTCGCGTGACGGCAGGTTCACGTGGTGGAGCTGGAGGCCGGAGGCGTGCCCTCGTCAGGCCTCGTGGCTCCTTCTCGGCCAACCGCAGCCGGTTTCCGGAGGGCCGTTGTGCCGGGCCAGTACCCCCGGGGAGGTACTGGCCCCACGTCCTTACGAAAGGCCCGGGCGCCTCTCCGGACTTGGAGAGCCGACGAGTTCGACCGAGGTGGTTGCCGTTCCTGACACGTGCTGGGCGTCGCCCGCGTAGGTGACCGTGTAATCGGCGTACATGTTCCAGTCGGGCGGAGTGTCACGGAAGCTGAAGGTGCCGTTCCGTCGGACCTCCACGTCCGGCAGCTCCAGGCCGTTGCGCGTCACCTCGACCTTGCCGCCCTTCGGGAAGGGGACCATGGAGGTCAGCTTCCCCGTTACGGTGACCGGCGTGCCGACGGGGTTCGTCTCCGGGGCGGACAGGGTGATCGTGCTGGAGGCTTTGGCCAGGTCGGAGACGATGTCGAGAGTGACCTCGCCGGAGTAGGGGAATCGAGTGGCGAACAGCCTGCTGCCGTCGGGCGCCCAGGCCAAGCCCCGGTCGAGCAGATCCATGTGGGGCCATGACAGCGCCACCGTGCGGTACGCGGCGGTCTCTCCGGGACGGTAGACGTAGACGTCCCAATTTCCTCCCGACACGATTCCTGCGGCGACCGTTCCGCGTGAATCGATGGCGACGGCATTGGGGTAGGGGCCGGTGTCGTACCGCACCTCCTCCGTCAGGTCTGACAGGTGCCACCGCTGGTGGTAGTAGTCATAGCCGTCCGCGGTGATCACGCTGCTGCCGTCCGGCGTCACCGCGAGGTCCTCGACGTCGCCGATAGCATCGCTGTAGGCAATCTCCCGAAGCGTGCCCGAGCCCACGTCGTAGACGCGCATACCTGCCGCGCCCTGACTGTCCGCGGCAACGAGCCGGTCGGGCGCCCCCGGTGACGAGGCGAGTCGCGGCTTGCCGTACCAGACAGGGTTGTCGTCCAGGGTGACACTCGGGGTCGCCTCGGCGACAGCAACCGATCCGATGCCGGCGTCGAAGACAGTGGCCTGATAGCTGAAGAAGAGTCGGCCGCCGGCAACGGCGAGGTTTTCCGGTTCGGTGTCGGCCCCGATCGAGATGCGCTGCGTTTCGGTCAAGGTCGCGACGTCGATCACGGCGATCGCGTCGGCGTCCGGGAGCGCCACGTACAGAGTGGACTCGTCGGCGGTCTCGGCCATGCCCCGCGCCCCGTCGAGACCCGCGACCTTCTTCACGACCTGTCCGTCGTGGTCGACCGCCAGCACCGCGTCATCGCCGGGCGCGCTGATGTAGACATGACTGCTGTCGGCGAGGGTCTGCCAGTGCGACCGCACGGGCAGAACGACGCCATCCTGAGAATCTGCCGCTGCTGTGCCGGGAGCGCCGAGCAGATTGAGCGACGCCGTCGCTATCACCAGTGCGACACCCGCCGCGCGTCTTCGTATGCGCATGTGACAGCTCCTTCGAGTAGGGATGCGACCGTGCGGACGCGATCTTCGGAGCAACTGTATTGATGCGCACTGACATTGGACCCGCACGCCCACGTGTTGCGGGGTGGCGCCCGGCGAAGGTCCGTCAGCCCCGTCCCCCCGCCCCCCGCAGGAACGTCTCCACCACGCGCGCCGCCAGCGCGTCCGGGTCCGTGACCGGGTCGTTCGGGTTGCCGTGCAGGGTTTCGCCGAGGAGGGCGTAGTAGACGCGTTGGAGCCAGGGGAGGTCGGACGAGGGGGCGATGAGGTCGGCTTCGCGGGCTCGGGACAGGACCGTGAGGCAGTGTTCGGTCATCGTTTCGTGGAGCGCGGCCGCCTCCGTGCCGGGGGTGGCCGGCAGGCTCAGGGCGAAGGTCCAGGCGCCCTTGACCTCAAGGACGTTGGCGGTGATGCGGTGCAGGGCCACCAGGGGCGGGGCGGTGGTGGGACGGCCGTCGTCCACGGCCTGGGCGAGCTGGCGGGCCGCCGACAGCGCCAAGGCGTCGATCAGTGCCTGGCGGTGCGCGAAGCGGCGGTGGATCGTCGTGCGGGACACGCCCGCCTCCGCCGCGATCTGCTCCATCGAGGCGCCGGGGTCCTTGGAGAGCAGGCGTTCCGCCGCCTCCAGGATCAGGCGCACGCTGCGCTCCGCGTCCGCCCGCAGCGGCCGTGCCGTCGCCTCGCCGCCCATGGCGTTCTCCTCGTTGTCCACGTCGCTGAACCAGGGCCTTAAACGTAACACCCGTGCGCCATCTCTGGCTTAGGTGGAACAGTTGTGTTGCAGATAACGAGAGAATGAGTACTCTCTTGTCGCAGATGCTCGACCCATCGACGCCTCGCCAAGGAGACCTCCCATGCCTGCAACCGCCCTCGTCACCGGTGCCTCCTCCGGGCTCGGCGCGGAGTTCGCCGCCCAGCTCGCCGCCCGTGGGCACGACCTCATCCTGGTCGCGCGTTCGGAGGACCGGCTCACCGCACTCGCCGCGCGGCTGGAGGCCGAGCACGGCGTGCGCGCCCACGTCCTCGTCCAGGACCTCGCCGAGCCCGGCGCCGCCCGCGCGGTCGCCGAACGGCTCGACGAGCGCGGGCTGAGCATCGGGCTGCTCGTCAACAACGCGGGGTTCGGGACCTGCGGCCGCTTCGAGGACATCGACGCGGAGCGCGACCACGACCAGCTGATGGTCAACGTCGTCGCACTCGTCGGCCTCACCCATGCCCTGCTCCCCGGCATGCTGGAACGCGGCACCGGCGCCGTCGTCAACGTCGCCTCCACCGCGGCCTTCCAGCCCGCCCCGTACTTCGCGGTCTACAGCTCCGCCAAGGCGTTCGTGCTGAACTTCGGGCTGTCCCTGCGCCAGGAGTGCCGCGGACGCGGCGTGCGCGTGCTCACCCTCTGCCCCGGGCCGGTCGACACGCCGTTCTTCGAGGCCATCGGGACCCGTGAGGCGGCCGTCAACGGGTCGATGAGCACCCCGGAGCCGGTCGTGCGCGCCGCGCTGGCCGCCCTCGACCGCGGCCGCGCCTACGTCACCCCGGGCTTCGGCAACTCCCTTTCCGCGCACCTGCTGCCGCGCCGGCCGCGCACCCTGGTCGCGGCGATCGCCGAGCGCGTCACGCGTAAGGTCCTCGTCTCCGAGGGCGCCACGCGGACCGAGCCGTACGCGGCATGAGTACGCGGCAGGAGTCCTGCTCGCGCGTACCTCTCCGCGGGGCCGGAGCCCCGCGGAGAGGCGTGTGTCAGCAGGCGCCCAGGTCCTCCCAGACGCCCCACTCGCCGGTCGTGCCGGGCTTGTCGCCCTGGACCCACCACTTGGCGCGCCAGGTGTGTCCGTTGTACGAGACCGTGTCGCCGCCGTTGTACACGCGGCCCGCCTCCCACGCCGAGGCGGCGCAGTCGCCCGGGTCCCCGCCGTCACCGCCGCCGGGGGTGCCGCCCCCGCCGATCTGGAGGTCGATGCAGGCGTAGAACGCGTTGGCGGTGTCCGCGATGTTCCAGACCGCCAGCACCTTCTGGCGGCCGCTGTAGCCGCTGAGGTTCACGTGGTGGGTCTTGGTGGCGCCGGGCTGGGCGCCGTTGTCGTTGAATTCCGCGATCTTCGAGCCGCCGATGTAGTACTGCCAGGTGCTCGTGGCGTGGCGGGCCGTCAGCGTCCAGGAGAAATCGGCGGAGCTGCCGACGGGAGTGGCCTTCCAGCCCTTGCTGTCGTTGTCCAGCTCGGCGAACTGCGCGTTGCCCCCGCTGCAGCTCATCAGGCCCTTGGGGCCCTCGACGCTCTGCGGCTCGTACTTGATCTGGCCGCAGTCGACCACGCCCGACGCGCACTGCGCCTGGCGGCTCGGCGGCGAGGAGACGTAACCGTGCGCACTGGCCGTGGTGGCCGGCAGGACCACCGCGAGCAGGGGGGCGACTCCCGCACCGAGTACGAGGGCCAGTTTTCGCTTCGCGTTCATGCCAACTCCTTCGCTGGGGACTGCCGAGGGGTGACGGCAGCGGTCGGACATGCCCGCACCGGGCAGCGGCCTGGACAGGGGGGTGCCGACGCGGTGGGGGCAGGGGTACGGCCGGTGGCGAGGGGGCGCCGCCCGCAGCCCCGCGCACGCCGACGGCCGCCCGGGGGCGACCACGGCTCACCTTAGGTCTAGACCATACTCATGGGCGTGTACTCGTCAATAGGGCCTGTGCGCAAGCTTTTTGACGGTGCGTCATGAGTCGGATGGCATGCGAAAGGGGCGGCTGCCCTTGCGCAGCCGCCCCTCGCGAGATGTTCCTACCGGCGGGAGGAGAGCCCGCGGTCGACGGCCGTGATCAGCTCGCCGTTCTCCGTGTCGCCGTCCAGCGACCAGAACATCGCGCCGCCGAGCCGGTGGTCGCGGATGTACGCGGTCTTGGTGCGCAGCACCTGGGGGTCGTCGTACGTCCACAGCGTGGTGCCGTCGAACAGCCAGGCGCTGCCGTCCCGGGTGTTGCGGTGCACCTTGTACGTACCGGATTCGGCCAGTTTCCTGAGGGCCTTGTAGTCCTCGTAACCGGCCGCCCAGGTCGCCGGGGCGGGGCCCGCCGCCGGCTGGCCGAGGCCGTCGCCGCCGCCGGTCACGCCCGTCCAGCCCTGGCCGTAGAAGGGCATGCCCATCACCAGCTTGCGCGCCGGGGCGCCCCGTTTCAGCCAGTCCCGCACGGTCCGGTCGACGCTGTAGTCGCCCTTGGCGTACAGCGCGGACTGCTGGGCGGTCTTCGCCTCGCCGGAGACGTGGAAGTCGTAGCCCTGGAGGTTCACGAAGTCGAAGTCCCGCATGATGCGCGGCACGTCGAACCCGGCGTCGATCTTCTCGGGGGACGCCGGGACGAAGGCCGAGAGGTCGTAGTGTTTGGGCTTCGCGCCGTGGTGCCGGCCCTTGGCCGCGCTCTTCGCGTACGCGTCGAGCTGGGTGCGGAACTCGTGGACCAGGGCGGTGAAGTTCCGCTTGTCCTCCGGGCGGTACACCGTGTCGGTGTCACCGGCGGATCCCGGCCATTCCCAGTCGATGTCGATGCCGTCGAAGAGCCCGGCCGCCGCGCCCTCGCCGCCGCGCGTCCCGTCCACCGGCAGATTGCCCTTGATGTACAGGTCGATGCAGGAGGCGACGAGCGCCTTGCGCGACGCGGCGGTGCGGGCCGCGTCGGAGAAGTGCGTGGACCAGCTCCAGCCGCCGAGCGAGATCATCACCTTGAGGCCCGGGTGCTCGGCCTTGAGCTCCTTCAGCTGGTTGAAGTTGCCCGCCAGCTTCTGGTCGTCGGTGTCGGCGATCCCGTCCACGGAGTTGGCCGCGTCGAGCGGACGGACGTAGTCCGCCCAGGCGTCGGCCTCGCCGGGCACATTGCCCGTGAAGCACGTGCCGTCCGCGCTGACGTTGCCGAACGAGTAGTTGACGTGGGTGAGTTTGGCCGCGGTGCCGCTCGTCTCCAGGTCGTTGACCTGGAAGTCGCGTCCGTAGACGCCCCATTGGGTGAAATAGCCGACACGCTTGTAGTCGGGCGCGGAGCCGTGGTGGCCGTGCCCGCCGCCGTGACCGCCGTGCCCGGACGAGGCGTTGGCGGCGGGGGAGGAGGAGGCCGCGAGCGTGAGGGCGCAGGCGGCGATGGCGAGTGAAGACAAGGTTCTTCGGCGCATGAGGCCAGAAGCTATTGGTCTGGACCAAACGCGGTCAAGGGTTTGGCAAAGGCGGTTCAAAGGAGTTCCGGCCGGCGCGCCGCGGACTATGCGCAGGCCCATGCAATGTCATCACTTCGAGTGAAACTGTGGCCTGCGCTTGCGATTCGGAACCCACGGTTGCGACGCTGTCGCAGTCCGTCAACCTCTTGGGGAGTGGCCTGTGGCTTTCGGTGAGCAGCCCGCCTATCTGCGCGTGGCGAGCGATCTGAGAGAGAAGATCGTCAACGGTTTGCTGCCGCCGCATACGCGCCTGCCGTCGCAGGCGCGCATCCGCGAGGAGTACGGGGTCTCGGACACCGTCGCGCTGGAGGCGCGCAAGGTCCTGATGGCGGAGGGCCTGGTCGAGGGCCGCTCCGGCTCGGGGACGTACGTCCGCGAGCGGCCGGTGCCCCGCATGGTCGAGCGCTCCGGCTTCCGGCCCGAGGTGGGTGCGGGCCCGTTCCGCCAGGAGCAGGCGGCCGACGGGGCGCGGGGGACCTGGGAGTCGCGCAGCGAGCAGGAGGGCGCGAGCGCGGAGATCGCCGCCCGGCTCGGGATCGAACCGGGCGACCGTGTCATGCGCACGCATTACGTGTTCCGGGAGGCGGGTGAGCCCGTGATGCTCTCCACCTCCTGGGAGCCCCTGGCCATCACGGGGCGGACGCCGGTGATGCTGCCGGAGGAGGGGCCGCTGGGCGGCTGCGGGGTGGTCGAGCGGATGGCCGCCATCGACGTGGTCGTGGACAACGTCGCCGAGCAGGTGGGCGCGCGCCCGGGGCTTGCGGAGGAGCTCCTGGCGCTGGGCGGGGTCCCCGGCCATGTGGTGATGGTGGTCGAGCGGACCTTCTACGCCTCGGGACGGCCCGTCGAGACCGCCGACGTGGTGGTGCCGGCCGACCGCTACCGGGTGGGATACCGGCTCCCCGTGAGGTGATTTCCGGGCGGACCGGCCCCTGATTGTCGTGCCCCGGACCCGCTGCAACGCCCTGGGGGCGCATTCGTGAGAATGCGCCCCCAGGGCGTTGGTCCGTTCCTGGCCGGATCGGTACCTCTTTGTGCAAAGACGTATCCGTTGAGTAAAGGTCAGGCGTAGGCTCAGGCATATGCGTACCGGGGTTTCCTGGAGTTCCTTAGAAGCGTGCACATCGTTCAGGGGAGGGGCGCGATGCTCGGGAGAAACACGATGAGTGATAGCGGTGCCGTGCTTTCCTGGCTGGTGATACGGCAGGACGACAACGGCAACCGCTACCGCGTGGGCAGGTACGCCACGCAGGGCGAGGCCCAGCGCGCGGCCGACAAGTTGCAGGACCGGGGGCACAAGCAGCTGTACTGGGTGGAGCGCGTCGGGCAGGCCGCCCAGTCCTAGGACAGGCCTTGGGCGTGGGGCGCGCGAGGCTCATGCGCCGGTGCACCACCGGAGTTGCTCCGGGGTGAGGGCCCGTCGGGTGCCGGGGCGGATGTCCGGGGCCGGTCCGGGCGCGCCGTGCGCCGGTACATGACGGCGACGGCGGCGCACTGCGCGGCCATCGAGAGGCCCATGGCCAGGCAGACGCCCGGCAGCCCCCACCCCGACAGGGCGTACGCGAGCGCCAGTTGGACGGCGACCCCGCAGGCGGTGACGCGGGCGAGGGCCGGACTCGCGCCGCTGCCCTCGAAGACGCCGCCGAGCGCGATGAAGCAGGCCAGCAGCAGGAGATACGGTCCTACGCAGCGCAGATAGAGTGCCCCGGCCCCGGCCACCGCGCCCTCGCCGCCGAAGGCCCGCATGATCCAGGGGGCGGCCGCCAGGAGCGCCGCCGCGGCCGTGAGGCCCAGCGCCGCGGCCACCAGCAGCGCCTGCCGCCCGACGGCCCGCCGTGCGTCGTGCCCGGCACCGAGCAGATGGGCGGTGCGGATGACGGCGGCCTGGCGCACCGCGTAGAAGGCCATCGTCGCGACGTACATCGCCTTCGTCGCGATCCCGTACGCGGCGACCTCGGCCACCCCGAGCCGGGCGACGACGGCGACGAGCGCGAGGGCGCCCGCCATCCGCACGGTGAACTCCGCCGACATGGGCAGGCCCGTGGCGGCGGTCCGGCGCGCGTCGGCGGCAAGGCTCCGGCGCGCGTCGGTGTCCGGGCCGCCGCGCGCGTCGGCGTTCGGGCCCCCGCGCACACGGCCCCCGCCCGCCGGTGCCGCCCACCGCAGCACGCCGTTGCGGCGCAGCGCCAGGAGACCGCAGATCAGCGCGGCGGTCCGGCCCAGCACCGTGGCGACCGCCGCGCCGCGCACCCCCAGCCCGAACCCCAGGATGAACAGCGGATCCAGACAGAGGATCAGCCCATTCGCGAGGAGCGCCAGCCGCATCGGGGTGCGGGTGTCGCCCGCGCCCTTCAGGATGCCGTCGACCACGTTGGCCGCGAAGAACACCGCGATGCCCGGCAGCGCGATCGCGAAGTAGCCGGCGGCCAGGGCCGGTGCGCCGCCCTCGCCGGTCCCGAGGACGAGCCGGGCCAGCGGCGCGCGGCAGAGGCAGCCGCCCACCGCGACCACGGGCGTGACCAGGGCCCACAGCGCCCAGCCGCCCCGCACCGCCGAGCGCAGCGCTGCCGGATCGCCCGCGCCCCTGGCCCGTGCGACGAGCGCGGTCGTGCCGGAGCCGGCCACCAGGATCACGCCGAGCAGCAGGTTCTCGACGTTGGTGGCGGCGGCCACTGCGGCGACCGCCGCCCCGCCCAGCCGGGCCACCCAGACCATGTTGATGATCCCGGCCGCGACCCCCGCCAGGAGCTCCACGTAGACCGGACCCGCGAGTGCCACCAGCGTGCGCCGGTGCTCCACCACTTCCATGACCGCCCCCTCTTTCCGCTGTACCTCGAATCGAGGTACAGCGGAAAGAGATAACATGAGGACGCCGGACGGGCAAGCAGGGTGACGCGGATGCGGTAAGGGGTTCGACGCGTGCTGGAGCTGTCGATTCTGGGATTCCTCTCCGAGGAGCCCCTGCACGGATACGAGCTGAAGGCCCGCATCCAGGCCCTGAGCGGCCACATCCGCACGGTCAGCGACGGGGCGCTCTATCCGGCCATTTCCCGGCTGGTGAAGGCGGGCCTGGTCGACCAGCACACCGAGCCCGGTACGGGTTCCGCGCCCCGCCGGGTCCTCTCCCTCACCGAGGCCGGACGCGAGGAGCTGTACGCCCGGCTCGGGCACCCGAAGGAGGCCGAAATCACCGACGGGCAGCGCTTCTTCACGCTGCTCGCGTTCCTGCACCACCTCCCGGACCGCGCCGGGCAGGCGGCCGTCCTGCGCCGGCGGCAGGCGTTCCTCGACACCCCGGCGAGCTTCTTCTACCGGGACGGCGAGCCGGTGCGGGCCGAGGAGGCGACCACACTCTTCCGGCAGGGCATGCTGCGCATCGCCCGCGCCACGGGCGCCGAGGAGAAGAAGTGGCTGGCCGAGGCGATCGGTGAACTGAAGGGCGGGGAGGTGCCGGTGCTGATCGACACGGTGGCGTGGGTGCGGATCGAGGAGGGCCGCATCCTGTGCGCCCGTCCGCGCGGGAAGGACGTCTTCTACATCCCGGGCGGCAAGCGCGAGGGCGCCGAGAGCGACCTCGACACGCTCGTGCGCGAGATCGAGGAGGAGCTGACGGTCCGTATCGACGCGGAGACGGTCGCACACGTGGGGACGTACGAGGCCGGCGGACCCGGCCTGCCGGACGGTGCGGTGGTCCGGATGGCCTGCTACACCGCCGGGTTCAGCGGTGAGCTGAGGGCCAGCAGCGAGATCGAGGACGTGGCCTGGTTCTCGTACGCCGACCGCGACCGGGTGCCGCCCGTCGATCAGCTGCTCTTCGACGACCTCAGGGCGTCGGGCGACCTGGTCTGAGTCCGACGCCCCCTAGGGGCCCCGGGTCCGGCGCGCGGATCATGGTGCGGCGCGTGGCGCCCAGGTGTGTGCGCCCCCGCTTCCCGGGCACTCGTACGTGCGCGCCGCCGTACACCCGTACGCCCCGCGTGTCGAGCCCAGCGGTATTCGCCCCGAGATATCGGGTATGTGGTGTTTGCCCCGTGCGGACAGGGCGTCACCGTTGCCGGCTCTGGGAGTGATCGGCGTGACCGATACCGAAGGCGATCGAGCCGAGTGGAGCTTTCCTGCCGTCCCCGGTGCCGTGCGCACCGCCCGGCACGCCGTCCAGGACACCCTGCGCGGCTGGGGTCTCGACGCCGCCGTCGGTGACGAAGCGATTCTGCTGGTCAGCGAGCTGGTCACCAACTCCATGCGCTACACCCCGGGCCCCATCGGGGTGCGGCTGCTGCGCCCCCATCCGGACGGGGGCCACTCCGCCGCCCACTCCGGTCTCCTCGTGGAGGTCTCCGATCCCCTCCCCGATCCACCCACCGAACGTACGGCGGGACCCGACGACGAGAGCGGCCGGGGACTGCAGCTCGTGGCCTGTGCGGCCAGGCGCTGGGGGACCCGGCGGGGAAAGAGCGGCAAGACGGTGTGGTTCGAGCTGGCTCTGCCTGGTTAGGAGTGAGGAGGGACGCACAGCGATCACCGGAGGTCGGGGCCGAACCTGGCTGAAAGGGACTGAGACCGTGCTGTGATCGTGAACGCCGTGCCGGACGGGGCCGTAGTGCTGAATACTGCGGGCATGACCGGTCCGGTGTGTGAGCTGGAGGGGACGGTCGCGTGAGCGAAATACCTGGGACAGCGGGCGACGTCGTGTGGCAGAGCAGTCCGCCCGGCTCGATCTACGACTACATCAGAGTCGCCTCCTTCTCGATCGGGCCCGACGGGCTGATCGAGCAGTGGAGCCGCCGGGCCGCCGGTCTCTTCGGCGTGGCCGCCCACGAGGCCGTGGGCAAGGACCCGGTCGAGGCGTTCCTGCCCGGCGAGGTCCGCCGCGAGGGCCACCGCCGGGTCGGCGAGGTGCTCGACGGCAAGGAGTGGACGGGCCTGGTCCCCTTCCGGATGCCCGGCGAGGACGGCACGCACGGGCTCGCCGAGATCTATGTGATGCCCAGTGAGACGGCCACCGGCGAACGGGCGGCGGTCTGCATCGTCGTGGATGTCCGCGCGCTGCGCCGGATCGAGACGGACCTCGCCGCCTCGCAGGCGATTTTCGGCCAATCTCCGTTCGGCTTCGTCCTGTTCGGCACCGACCTCACCGTCGTCCGGGCCAACGAGCGCTTCGCCACCGTCTTCGGCGGCCGCGCCGACGACCACCGGGGCCGCACCGTCGGCGACTACCTCACCGGTGCCGAGGCCGACCGCCTCACCGCCACCCTCGAACGGGTCCTGGAGACGGGCAACTCCGTCACCGACCTCCAGCTCGTCGGCACGGCCCCCGGTGACACCGAGCGCCGCCACTGGTCGATCAACCTCTACCGGGTGCACAGCGGATCGGGCCGCCCCATCGGCATCGCCGGACTCGCCACCGACGTGACCCGGCGTCACACCGCCGCCCGCGAGGCCGCCAGCGCCCGCCGCAACCTCGCCCTGCTCAACGAGGCCGGCGCCCGCATCGGCAACTCCCTGGACCTGGAGACCACCGCCCGCGAACTCCTCGACGTCGCCGTCCCGGTCTTCTGCGACCTGGCCTCCGTCGACCTCTACCAGGCCCTGCTCACCGGGGACGAGGCGGCGCCCGGCGGCTGGAGCCCGCTCAGCCAGGAGGCGGTCGGCGGCTCCGCCGAACTGCGCCGCGTCGCCTTCGCCAGCGCCGTGTCCGACGTCCTGCCCGGCGCCGCGTACGCCGCGTCCGGGCCCCCGGGCGGCGCGCCCCCCGCGCTCGGCTCCGTCCACCGCTACCCCTTCGGCTCGCCGTGCGCCGCCGCGCTGCGCACCGGCCGCGTCGAGGACGTGCCGGGCGACGACCGGGGCTTCGTGCAGTCCACGCTGGCCGTGCCGATGGTCGCCCACGACACCGTGGTGGGCCTCGTCCGTTTCTCCCGTACGAAGGGCAGCGAGCCGTTCGACGCCCGGGACCGGGCCCTCGCGACCGAGCTGGCCGCCCGCGCCGCCGTCTGCATCGACAACGCCCGCCTCTACCGGCGCGAGCACGAACGCGCCCTCATCCTCCAGCGCAGCCTGCTGCCCCCGGGCGACCCGGAGGCCGCCGGGCTCGACATCGCCTGTCGCTACCTCCCCGGCAACACCGCCAACGAGGTCGGCGGCGACTGGTTCGACGTGATCGAGCTGCCCGGACACCGCACCGCGCTCGTCGTCGGCGACGTGATGGGGCGCGGCCTGCGCGCCGCCGTGGCCATGGGCGAACTGCGCACCGCCGTGCGCACGCTGGCCCTCCTCGACCTGGAACCGGCCGAGGTGCTGTCCGCGCTGGACGAGGTCGCCCGGGGCCTCGGCGCCCCCGGTGCGGCCTCCGCGTCCGGCGGCGGGGGAGCCCAGTGGCCCGCCCGCGCCGCGCACAAGTCCCGTGAGGCGGACCTCTCCGAGGTGTACCTCGCGACCTGTGTCTACGCGGTCTACGACCCGGTCACCCGGCGCTGCACCTTCGCCAACGCGGGCCATCTGCCGCCCGTCGTGGTCGAGCCGGGCGAGGCCGCGCTGCTCCTCGACGTACCGCCGGGGATGCCGCTCGGTGTCGGCGGCGAACCCTTCGAGGAGGTCGAGGTCGAGCTGAAGGAGGGCGCGCTCCTCGCCCTCTACACCGACGGCCTGGTCGAATCGCGCGACCATCCGCTGGACGAGGGCCTGGCCGCCCTCCGCAAGGCCCTGACCGAACCGGCCCAGCCGCTGGAGGACGTCTGCGACCGGGTCCTCGGCTCGCTGCACACCCGGCACGGCGAGGACGACATCGCGCTGCTGATGGCCCGTATCCAGGGCCTGCCCACCGAGGCCGTCGGCGACTGGCGGCTGCCCCGCGAGCCCCGCTCGGTCGGCCGGGCCCGTGAGCTGGCCCGGGGCCAGCTCACCAGCTGGGGCCTCGACGAACTGGTCGACACCACGGAACTCCTGGTCAGCGAGCTGGTCACCAACGCCCTGCGCTACGGCGAGGGCGAGATCCGGCTCCGCCTGCTGCGCGACCGCACCCTGGTCTGCGAGGTGTGGGACGCCGGTCTCGTCCAGCCGAGGCGCCGGCGCGCCCGGGACACGGACGAGGGCGGCCGGGGCCTCCAGCTGGTGGGTCTGCTCAGCGCGGCCTGGGGGGCGCGGCGGACCCCGCGCGGCAAGACCGTCTGGTTCGAACTGCCGCTGCCCGACGGGCGGCCGCCGGCCGAGCGCTCGGTGGAGGAACTGCTCAGCATGTTCTGAGCGGCGGCCGGGGTGCGGCTCACTTCGTGGTCTTCAGCGCGGCGAGCCGGGCCTCCACCTCCGCGCTGTCGCCCAGGGCGTCCAGCTCCTCGAACTGCGCGTCCAGCGAGGAGGCCGCCAGCTCCTGCTTGCCCAGAGCACGCGCCTCCTCGCGCCGCACCTTGTCCTCGAACCGGCCCAGCTCGCTGGTCGGGTCCAGGACGTCGATGTTCTTCACCGCGTCCATCATCTGGTTCTGCGCCTGCGCCGACTTGGCGCGCGCCACCAGTTCGTCCCGCTTGGCCTTCAGCTCCGAGAGCTTCGCCTTCATCTGGTCGAGCCCCGTTCTGAGCTTGTCGACGACCTCGGTCTGCGCCGCGATGGTCGGCTCGGCGGTCCCGGCCTCCTTCTCCGACTGGAGCTGCCGGCCCAGCGCGACCTTGGCCAGGTTGTCGAACTTGTCCGCCTCGGGGCCCGATCCGCCCGCCCGCAGCTCGTCTGCCTTGCGGCTGGCGGCGAGCGCCTTGCCGCCCCACTCGCGCGCCGCCTCGACGTCCTCCTGGTGGTCCTGCTCCATCAGACGGAGATTGCCGATGGTGGCGGCCACCGCCTGCTCGGCCTCCGCGATGTTGTTCGTGTAGTCGCGGATCAGCTGGTCCAGCATCTTCTGCGGATCCTCGGCCTGGTCGAGCAGGGCGTTGATGTTGGCCTTCGCCAGCTGGGTGACACGGCCGAGGATGGTCTGCTTGCGCATGGGGGCCTCTCTTGTCGGGTGTCGTGTTCTGCTGCTCGTGGGGTGCGCCTGCGGGGATGCCGCCCGCTCGTTCACGCATACGGCTATACGGCTATACGGCTATACGGCTGTACGGGAAGCTCCCCGCGTCAGAAGCGCCCGCCGCCGCCCCGGCGGCCCCGCGTCCCGCCGCCGCCGAAGCTGCCGGGCCCGCCGCCCCCGCCGAAGCCGCCCCCGGAGCCCCCGCCGCCTCCGAAGCCGCCCCGTCCGCCGCCCCCGCCCATCAGGCCGCCGAGGATGATCCCGCCCAGCACCGCGCCGCCCATGCCCCCGCCGCCTCCGCCCGCCATGCCGCCGCGCCCGCCGTAGCCGTAGCCGCGTACGTCCTGCTCGGCGAGGCTCCGCGCCTCGCGGGCCAGCGCGTCCGCGCGGTTCGCCTCGGCCAGGGCGGCCTGCGGATCGCTGTTCCCCGCCGGCGCGGCGGCCTGCTCCAGCCGGCGCTGCGCCTCCGCCAGCCGGGTCCGGGCGGTGCTGCCGACCGCGCCCCGGTGCGTCGTCACGAAGTCCGCGGCGGCGGCGACCGAGGAGCGTGCGGTGAGCAGCGCCCCGTCGAGCAGCGAGCGCGCCCGGGTGTCGTTCTGCTCCCGCTCGCGAGCCCCGGCCAGCGTCTCGTCCAGCGCCCGGTCCGCCTCCTCCACCCGGCGCAGCGCGTCGATCGGGTCGTACCGGCCCGCCCGCTCCTCGCGCACATCGCCGGCCACCGCCCGCGCACGGGCGATCCGGCCGCGCAGGTCGGCGGTGGACGCCCCCTGCGCCGTGCCGTCGAGCAGCCCGCCCGCGTCCGCGAGGTCGGTGTCCAGCTCGGTGAGCGCGGCGGTCAGCCGGTCCGCCGCGGCGTCCAGCTCGCGGGCCCGCCGCTCCACGCCGTCCACGAGGGTGCCCGCCTGGTCGAGCGCGCCCTCGGCGGCCCGGACATGGACGGCTGCCGCCGCGTGGTCGCCGCCGTCCACCGCCTTCCGGGCCCGGCCGAGGGAGGCGGTCGCGAAGGAGAGCCGGTCCTCGGCCTGGTCCGCGTCGGCGGCGACGGGGGCCGATGCCTGGTCCGCGTACCGCTCGCGCATCGAGGCGAGCGCGGACTCGGCGGCCGGGACGCGGCCGGTCAGCTCGTGGAGCGCGGCTTCGGCGGCGGCCAGGGCCTGCGGCGCCTCGCGCTCCAGCTCGCGCAGCCGGTCGAAGTCCTCGGAGACCGCGTCGAGGCGGCCGTCGGCGTCCGCGCAGCGGCTGATGATCTCGTCCAGCATCCGGCGGCGCGTCTCGTCGTCCTCCGGGAAGGCGTCGTCCAGCTGCTGGCACAGCCGGAACGCGGTGGTCAGCTCGCCCTTGGCGTAGGCCACCGCCTCGGCGAACGGCGCGGCGGCCTCCTCCCCGAACTGGGCGGTCGCGAACCCCAGCTCCTCCTCGCTCGTGCGGACCGCGTCGTCGGTGGCGACGAGCGTCTCCTTGGCCTTCGCGTCGAGCTCCGGCAGCGGGGCGGGCGCCGGGACGCCGCCGCCCCAGCCGGTCGTGCCGGGCGTCGTACGGGTGGTGGCGCGCCGCTTGCGCCGCAGGAACGCGTACGCGGCGACCGCCGCCACCGCGCAGAGCAGGACGAGCGGAAGGAGGAGGTCACCGGTGCTGGTGCCGCCGGAGCCCGAGCCCGGGTCGGAGGCGCCCGGGGTGATCGCCGGGGCGGGCACGGGCTCGCCTGACAGGACGGCGGTGCAGCCGTCGGCGGCACCGATCGCGGCACCCGCCCAGTCGTTCTGCTTCAGCGCCGGTTCGATCGCGGTGTTCGCCACGTCCCGGAGCTGGGCGTCGGTGAGCGGGGCGTCCTGGTCGACGGAGTAGGCGTACTGGCGGGCGTGGGTGGCGACGGCCAGCAGGACGTCGTCGCGGCCGAGGCCGTTGCGGTCGGCGGTCGCGTCGGCCCAGTCCTGGGCCGAGCGCCCGGAGAAGTCGCGTACGTACACCACGAAGAGCTGGAGGCGGTGCTCGGCGTAGAGCCGGTCGAGGGCCGTGACCACCTGGGGGCGGCGGTCGCCGAGGGCGCCCACCTTGTCGGTGATCTGCCCGTCGCGGGACAGCGTGACCGGATCATCGGCGCGGGCGGCAGGCGCGGGGGTCAGGGCCAGCCAGCACACCGTCAGGAGCACGGCGAGCAGGGCCCGGCCCGGTATGAGGATCCGGATTCGGCTCTCAGGCGGTGTCACGTTTGTGAGGCTATGTCCAGCTTCGGGGGGCCGCGACACGGGGCGCCCGGGAGGGGTGGTGTGTGGTCAGCGGTCGAGAAAGACAGGTTGCCTTGCAAGGTGCCCTGCCTTTCTCGTACGGTGGGTGTATGACGCAATCATCCGGGGCGGCCCCCGACCCCACGGCCGAAGAGGTGGCGAACCAGCTGGCCTCCGTGGTCGGCCGGCTGCTGCGGCGACTGCGTTCGTCCTCGTCGGAGTCGCTGCTGACGCCGACCCAGCGCTCCGTGCTCGCCCGCCTCGAAGACGGGGGCGCCGCGACCACCGCGGACCTGGCCCGCGCCGAATTCGTACGGCCGCAGTCCATGCGGCTGACCCTGGGCGCGCTGGAGACGCAGGGGCTGGTCGAGCGGGCGCCGGACCCGGCCGACGGGCGGAAGTCCGTCATGTCGATCACGGACGCCGGGCGCACCACCCTCGCCGAGGTCAGGGCCGCCAAGCGGAACTGGCTCGCCGAGGCGCTCGCCGCCGAACTCGACGGGCACGAGCGGCGCACGGTCGCCGAGGCCGCCGCCCTGATCGAACGCCTGGTCGGTTCGTGAGTGCTCGCGATGTGCTCCCCGGGGCGGTACGTGCGGCGGCCCGTCCGGACGGGACGGCGCCCGGCCCCGGCTTCAGCGCCCGGCTCACCGCACCGCTGCTGCTCGGCTCGCTGCTCAATCCGCTGAACACCACCATGATCTCCACCGCGCTGGTGGCGATCGGGCACCACTTCTCCGTCGGTGCCGCCGACACCGCCTGGCTGATCTCCGTCCTCTACCTCGCCAGCGCCGTCGCCCAGCCCGTCCTGGGCCGGCTCGCCGACGTCCTCGGGCCGCGCCGGGTCTTCCTCGCCGGACTGGTCGTGGTCGTCGCCTCCGGCCTGGTCGGCACCTTCGCGCAGGGCTTCGGCCAGCTCATCGTGTCGCGGCTGCTGCTCGGCATCGGTACGTCGGCGGCCTATCCGGCCGCCATGGCGGTGCTGCGCGACGAGTCGGCCCGGATCGGGCGGCCGACCCCGCGCCCGGTGCTGGCCCGGCTCTCCTTCGCCGCGCTCGGCAGTGCGGCGGTCGGGCCCACGCTCGGCGGACTGCTCGTCATGACGGCCGGCTGGCGCGGGATCTTCGCCGTCAACGTGCCCGTGGCGCTGATCGCCCTCGGCGCGGCGCTGCTCTGGATCCCGGCCGACCCGCCGCGCGCCCGCGCCACCGGCGGCCCGGCACCCCGGCTCGGCCTCGACCCGCTCGGCATCGGCCTGTTCGCGACCGCGCTCACCGTCCTGGTCTTCTTCCTGCTCGACCTCGCGCACCCGATGTGGTGGCTGCTCGCGCCGTTCGCCGCGCTGACCGCCGCCCTCGTGTGGTGGCAGCTGCGGGCGCCCGCCCCCTTCATCGATCTGCGGATGCTCGCGGTCAACGGCGCGCTCTCGCGTACGTACCTCCGGCACGGCATCAGCTACCTGCTGATCTACTGCGTGATGTACGGATACACGCAGTGGCTGGAGGAGGCCCGGGGCTACTCCTCCGGGCACACCGGACTCCTCATGCTGCCGATGTCCGTCGCGGCGCTGGTGTGCTCGCTGCTCGGCGCCCGTACGAAGGGCATCCGGGGCCCCCTCGTCCTGGCCTGCGTCCTGCTCACCGCCGGGGCCGGAATGCTCTTCCTCCTGTCCGGCGACGCACCGGTCGCCCTGCTGCTGCTCGCCGGCGCCTGCTTCGGCATCCCGCAGGGGCTCATCGGCACCAGCAACCAGGCGGCCGTGCAGGCGTACGCGCCGCCCGCCTCCGTCGGCTCGGCCGCCGGCCTCCAGCGCACCGCCCAGTACATCGGCGCGATCACCGCCTCCAGCCTCATCGCCCTGGCCTACGGACAGTCGGCCGGAGACCGGGGGCTGCACCTGATGGCCGCCGTCGCCGCCGTCCTGGGCGTCCTGCTCATCGTCCTCACCGTCACCGACCGCGCCCTGCGCGGGCGTACCTGATCCCCATCGAGCACCACCCCACAAGGAGCACCACCATGACCGCCACCGTTCTCGACCCCACCACCGCGCTGATCGTCGTCGACCTCCAGAAGGGCATCACCGCCCTGCCCACCGCCCACCCCTCCGCCGGCGTCATCGCCAACGCCGCCACCCTCGCCGACTCCTTCCGGGCCAAGGGCCTCCCCGTGATCCTCGTCCGCGTCACCGGCGGCGCCCCCGGCCGCACCGAGGGTCCGGCCCGGTCCGGGCAGCCGGCCGCCGACTGGGCCGAGATCGTGCCCGAGATGGGCCCCGCCGAGGGCGACATCATCGTCACCAAGCAGCAGTGGGGCGCCTTCTACGGCACCGACCTCGACCTCCAGCTGCGCCGCCGGGGCGTCACCCAGGTCGTGCTGGCCGGCATCGCGACCAGCATCGGCGTCGAGTCCACCGCCCGCTCCGCGCACGAGCACGGCTACCACGTCACCCTCGCCACGGACGCGATGACCGACATGAGCGGCGAGGCCCACGACAACAGCGTGCAGCGCGTCTTCCCGCGCCTCGGCGAGACCGGCACGACCGACGAGATCGTCAAGCTCCTCGGCTGACCGGATCCGCACCCAACGGAGCGCCGCGGCCCACCCGGGCCGCGGCGCTCCGCCGTACGGGTGGGCTTCGGGGCGTACCCGCCGTGTCGGCACGGCGTTCCCGCGCGAGGGCGTTTTCAGTGGAGAGGCGGAACCAGTGTGATCAACTGCAAATGCCACCAAAAACGCTCAATCAGGCCCATTCCCGGTGCGGGCCGGGCCGTCCCCGGAGGTATCAGCCATGTCCCACGTCGGCGTCCCGCGCGGGACGGCCCGAAAGAGGCGCATCCCCGCCCTGCTCACCGCAGGCGTCCTCACCCTCCCGGCGCTGGCCGGATGCAGTTCGGGCGGGAAGGACACCGCGGCCGTCGCCGCCGTACCGCAGGACGTGGCCCGCGCCGCCCGCCCCCAGGTCGCCGACGGGGGCAGGGTCACCTGGGCGATCGACGCGCTCCCCGCCACCTTCAACGCCTTCCAGGCGGACGCCGACAGCGCCACCACCCGGATCACCGGCGCCCTGCTGCCGACCCTCTTCCCGCTCGACGCCCAGGGCCGGCCCCAGCTCAACCCGGACTACCTCGAATCCGCCAAGGTGACCGAGACCGAGCCCCGCCAGGTCGTCGTCTACCGGCTCAACCAGCAGGCCGTCTGGAGCGACGGCCGCAGCATCGGCGCCCCGGACTTCGTCGCCCAGTGGCGGGCGCTGAGCGGCAAGGACTCCGCGTTCTGGACCGCCCGCAACGCCGGGTACGAACGCATCGAGAAGATCGAGCGCGGCCACGACGACCTGGAGGTCAAGGTCACCTTCGCCAAGCCGTACGCGGACTGGCGCTCGCTGTTCTCGCCGCTCTACCCGAAGCAGGTGACGAGCTCCCCGGACGCCTTCAACGACGGCGCCCGCACCACCCTCAAGGCGACCGCCGGGCCGTTCCGGCTGCGCGAGGTGGACAAGAAGACCGGGTCCGTCACGCTGACCCGCGACCCGCGCTGGTGGGGCGGCCGCGCCAAGCTGGACTCGCTGGTCTTCCAGGCCGTCAAGCCCGAGGAGCGCACCGACGCGCTGGCCGAGGGCGCCGTCGACATCGCCGACATCGACTCCACCACCGCCCACCGCATCGCCCAGGCGGCGCGCGAGGGCGCGGCCGGCGCGCCGCCCGCCCACGGGCCCGGCGCCGCACAGAGCCCGGCGGACGCCCTGCGCTCCTGGGCCGTGGCGCACGGCACCGACGAGGAGGCGGCCGAGGAGGAGCAGGAGGCGCGGGACGACAAGGCCAGGGCGGCCGACGCGTACGCCACCGAGCAGAGCGGGCTGCGCGCCTTCGTCGTCCGCAAGTCCCTGGAACCCGCCTACACCCAGCTCGCGCTGAACGGCGAGACCGGACCGCTCGCCGACGACCGGGTGCGCCGGGCCGTCGCCCGCGCCCTGGACCGGCAGCAGCTTGCCGACACCGTGCTGAAGCCGCTCGGACTGCCCGCGCAGCCGCTCGGCAGCCACCTCGCCGTCGCCGGGCAGCCCGCGTACCGGGACGGCAGCGACGCGCTCGGCAAGCAGGACACCGAGCAGGCGCAGGCGCTGCTCGCCGACGCGGGCTGGACGCGCGAGGGCGCGCTGAGCCGGAGCGACGGCACCAAGGCGGGCAGCGAGAGCGAGAAGCAGAAGAAGGCCGGCGAAAAGGCGGAGGAGAAGGACGCGGAGAAGAAGGGGAACGCCGGCAAGGACGCGGACGACGGCAAGGGCGACCGCGCCGCGGGCGAGCCCGCCGCCGACGACGGCCTCTACATCGTCGGCGACGACAAGCCCGGCGGCATCCACGTCCTCGCCCCGGCCCCCGACGCCGCCGCGCAGAGCGTGGCCCTGCTGCGCCAGGCCGGGCACCTCGGCTCCACGGGCACCTCGGAGGACGCCCGGGACGCGATCCGGGCCCAGGACCGGCAGCCCGGGGGCGCCGCCGGAGCGTACGCCCCGGCGGGTACCGCGGCCCCCGCCAAGGCGGCCGACGCCGCGCGCGGCCCGCTCGGCAAGAACGGCAAGCCGCTGAGCCTGCGCTTCGTCCTGCCGTCCGGGCCCGGTTCGGCCGGACTGCGCAGCGTCGGCGAGAAGATCGCCGCGATGCTCGACACGATCGGCATCCGCACCGAGATCACCAAGGTCTCCGACGACAGCTACTTCCGCGACCACGTGGCCTCCGGCGATTACGACATGGCCCTGTACTCCTGGCCCGCCACCGCCTACCCGGCCACCGACGACCGCCCGATCTTCGCCAAGCCGCTGCCCGCGTCCGACGGTTCGCTGCTCGTGGAGCAGAACTACACCCGGGTCGGCACGGACCACATCGACCAGCTCTTCGACCAGGCCGCGTCGGAGCTGGACGAGAAGGCCGCCCAGGACCTCATGCGCAAGGCGGACGCCCGGATCTGGGCCGCCGCAGGATCGATTCCCCTCTTCCAGCGCCCCCAGCTCGTCGCCACCGGCAAGCAACTCGTGAACGTCGGCGCCTTCGGCCTCGGAGTCCCGCACTACCAGGACATCGGCTACAAGGCCCCGCAGGCGGCGGGCGCCCCGGCCCAGCGGAGGAAGTAGCGCCGACAAGCTCAGATGCAGCTCAGAACCCTTGCCCGCCGGTTCACCGGCGGGCAAAGCTGTACCCACCATTGACCCGGAAACTTGCCGGGGAAGCCGCAGCAGCGACCGCCCCGTACCATGGGAGTAGCCGTGGCGCGTCCGCCCGGCGGGCGTACGAGGACTCAAGACCGACCCAGGCGCCTGAATCCCCGATCCGAGAGAAGCGCAAGCCACACCATGCCCACGCGCCACGACATCCGTAACGTAGCCATCGTCGCCCACGTCGACCACGGCAAGACGACCATCGTCGATGCCATGCTCAAGCAGGCCGGCTCCTTCGCCGCGCACGCCGCCGAGTCCCTCGACGACCGCATGATGGACTCGAACGACCTGGAGCGTGAGAAGGGCATCACGATCCTGGCCAAGAACACGGCCGTGAAGTACCACCCCAAGGATGGCGGCGACGTCATCACCATCAACATCATCGACACCCCCGGCCACGCCGACTTCGGTGGCGAGGTCGAGCGCGGCCTGTCGATGGTGGACGCGGTCGTGCTTCTGGTCGACGCCTCCGAGGGCCCGCTCCCGCAGACCCGCTTCGTGCTGCGCAAGGCGCTCCAGCAGCGGCTGCCCGTCATCCTGTGCATCAACAAGACGGACCGCCCGGACTCCCGGATCGACGAGGTCGTCAACGAGACCTACGACCTCTTCCTCGACCTGGACGCGGACGAGGAGCAGATCGAGTTCCCGATCGTCTACGCGTGCGGCCGTGACGGCATCGCCTCGCTGACCAAGCCGGAGGACGGCACCGTCCCCGCGGACTCCACCAACCTGGAGCCGTTCTTCTCCGCGATCCTGGAGCACGTCCCGGCCCCGACGTACGAGGAGGGCGCGCCGCTCCAGGCCCACGTCACCAACCTCGACGCCGACAACTTCCTCGGCCGCATCGCGCTCCTGCGCGTCGAGCAGGGCGAGCTGCGCAAGGGCCAGACCGTCGCCTGGATCAAGCGCGACGGCTCCATCCAGAACGTGCGCATCACCGAGCTGATGATGACCGAGGCGCTCACCCGCAAGCCCGCCGAGGTGGCCGGACCCGGTGACATCTGCGCCGTCGCCGGTATCCCGGAGATCATGATCGGTGAGACGCTCGCCGACCCGGAGAACCCGGTCGCGCTGCCCCTGATCACGGTGGACGAGCCCGCGATCTCGATGACCATCGGCACCAACACCTCGCCGCTCGTCGGCCGGGGCGGCACGGGCAAGGGCGCGGACGCCAAGGCCGCGGTCAAGGACCGCAAGGTCACCGCCCGCCAGGTCAAGGACCGCCTGGACCGCGAGCTGATCGGTAACGTCTCGCTGCGCGTCCTGGACACCGAGCGCCCCGACGCCTGGGAGGTGCAGGGCCGCGGTGAGCTGGCGCTGGCCATCCTGGTCGAGCAGATGCGGCGCGAGGGCTTCGAGATGACCATCGGCAAGCCCCAGGTGGTCACGAAGGACGTCGAGGGCAAGACGTACGAGCCCGTCGAGCGCATGACGATCGACGTGCCCGAGGAGCACATGGGCGCCGTCACGCAGCTCATGGGCGTCCGCAAGGGCCGCATGGACAACATGTCGAACCACGGCTCCGGCTGGGTCCGCATGGAGTTCGTCGTCCCGTCCCGCGGCCTCATCGGCTTCCGTACGGAGTTCCTGACGAACACCCGCGGGACGGGTATCGCGCACTCCATCCACGAGGGCCACGAGCCGTGGTTCGGCACCCTGACGACCCGTAACAACGGCTCGCTGGTCGCCGACCGCGCCGGTGCCGTCACCGCCTTCGCGATGACGAACCTCCAGGAGCGCGGTGTGCTGTTCACCGACCCCGGCACCGAGGTGTACGAGGGCATGATCGTCGGCGAGAACTCGCGCTCCGACGACATGGACGTGAACATCACCAAGGAGAAGAAGCTCACGAACATGCGGTCCTCGTCGGCCGACTCCTTCGAGGCGATCGTCCCGCCGCGCAAGCTCTCGCTGGAGCAGTCCCTGGAGTTCTGCCGCGACGACGAGTGCGTCGAGGTGACCCCGGAGGCCGTCCGCATCCGCAAGGTCGTCCTCGACCAGAAGGAGCGCAGCCGCACCGCCTCGCGCGCCAAGCACGGCTGAGCCGACGCCGGTAGGCGATTTCCGGCCGACGATCCGTCAGCTCAAGGCATTGCCGTAGCCCAGGGCCCTCACAGACACTGTGGGGGCCCTCGGCCGTGGTCAACCGGTTTTCGGCTTGCCTGTCCAGGATTTGAGACAGAAACGTCCGATTATCGGAGGTTGCTCTCCGAAACATGTGTTAACAGTCCGTTTCGGGGGTGTCTGTCTGGGATCGCTTTGTCCGGATTTTGGTCCGCGCAAGGGTCGGATGTTGTCAAACCGAGACCCTTTAAGTGTGGTTTACGGCCCAGTCGTACTTAATAGTTGGCTCCATTGAGCTCGGGTCAATGGGTCACGCACTGTGGGGAGTGCGCCGACTCACGAGCACACTAAGGGCACTGAAACGATCACCGTCAGGGGTGTCGGTGTATCGACCCAGTGCCCTTCTTGTAGTCAAAAGTGGACTCATGAGGAGGAAACCCATGCGTGGTGCCAAGAGCGCCAAGTGGGTCGCGGGAGCGGCCATCATCGCCCTGGCTGCGACTGCCTGCGGTGGCGGCGACGACGATGCCGACAAGGGCGGCAAGAGCGCCAAGGGCGCGGTGAACCCGGACGGCATCTTCTCCGTCGAGGTCGGTGAGCCGCAGAACCCGCTGCAGCCGGCCAACACGATGGAGTCGAACGGCAGCATCGTCACCGACGCGATCTTCTCGCAGCTGGTGGACTACGACCCGTCCGGCAAGCTTGAGATGATCAACGCCGAGTCCGTCGACACCAAGGACTCGAAGCTCTGGACCGTCAAGCTCAAGAAGGACTGGAAGTTCCACGACGGCACCCCCGTCACCGCCGAGTCGTACATCAAGGCGTGGAACTGGGCCGCCAACATCAAGAACGACCAGACCAACGCGTCCTGGTTCGGCGACATCAAGGGCTACGCGGACGTCCACCCGGAGGACGCGAAGGCCAAGCCGAAGTCGGACACCATGTCCGGTCTGAAGAAGGTGGACGACTACACGTTCACCATCGAGCTCAACTCCCCGCTGCCGTACTTCGCGTACAAGCTCGGCTACACGGTCTTCTCCCCGCTGCCCGAGTCCTTCTACGCGGACCCGAAGGCCGCCGGTGAGAAGCCGGTCGGCAACGGCGCGTACAAGTTCGTCAGCTGGGACCACAAGAAGCAGATCAAGGTCGTCCGCAACGACGACTACAAGGGTCTCGACAAGGCGAAGAACGGCGGTGTGATCTTCAAGAACTACACCACCCTCGAGACCGCCTACGAGGACCTGAAGTCCGGCAACGTCGACGTGCTCCGCCAGATCGGCCCGAAGGACCTCCCGGTCTACCGGTCCGACCTCGGTGACCGCGCCGTGGACAAGCCGTACTCCTCGATCCAGACGATCGCCGTCGCGTTCTACACCAAGCAGTGGAAGAACATCGACCCGAAGGTCCTCCAGGGCCTGTCGATGGGCATCGACCGCGACACGATCACCAAGACCGTGCTCCAGGGCACGCGTGAGCCGGCCACCGGCTGGGTCGCCCAGGGTGTCCTCGGCTACCAGAAGGACGCCGCGGGCGACGTCACCAAGTACGACCCCGCCAAGGCCAAGCAGCTCATCAAGGACGGCGGCGGCGTCCCGGGCAACAAGATCTCGATCCAGTTCAACGCCGACGGCGGCCACAAGGAATGGGTCGAGGCGGTCTGCAACAGCATCACGCAGTCGACCGGTGTCAAGTGCACCACCGACTCGAAGGCCGACTTCCAGGCCGACACCAACGCGCGTGACGCCAAGCAGGTCAAGTCCCTGTACCGCTCCGGCTGGGTGCTCGACTACCCGATGAACGCCAACTTCATCTCGGACCTGTTCCGTACCGGCGCCGCGGGCAACCAGGGCGACTTCTCGAACAAGGGTCTGGACGCGGAGATCAAGAAGGCCGACTCCGCCGCCTCCCTCGACGAGTCCGTCGCCGCGTACCAGAAGATCGAGAAGGAGCTGGTGAACTACATGCCCTCCATCCCGCTCTGGTACTACAAGGTCAACGCCGGCTACTCGGAGAAGGTCCAGAACGTCGACTACGCGCAGGACGGCGACCCGATCCTGACGCAGGTCGAGGTCAAGAAGTAATCACACCGACGTAGTCCGCGCGCACGCGCGGGACCGCCTGAAGAACGGTCCCGCGCCTGCCGCACGCAGTGGCCGGGGGGCCCTTCCACGCAATCGACCCACCCTCAGGGGGCGTCGGTGCGGGGGAGGGCCCGTCGGCTGCCGCCGCCTATTACATGGAGGCATGATGGGGCGCTATGTCGCACGACGACTGCTCCAGATGATCCCGGTCTTCCTCGGGACAACGCTGCTGATCTTCCTGATGGTCTACACGCTGCCCGGCGACCCCGTGCGCGGGCTCTTCGGGGACAAGGGGGCCGATCCGGCCACTCTGGAAGCGATGCGGCACAAGCTCGGACTGGACCAGCCGATTCTGGTGCAGTACTGGGACTACATGAAGGGCATGCTCTTTCATGGGGACTTCGGCACCCAGATAGCCAGCGGGCGGCCCGTCACCGACGTGCTCGGCGACGCCTTCCCGGTCACCCTGCGACTGGCGAGCATGGCGTTCGTCATCGAGATCATCCTCGGCATCGGCCTGGGCATGGTCGCGGGTCTGCGCGCCGGCCGGCTGGCCGACAACGTGGTCCTGATCCTGACGCTGCTGATCATCTCGATCCCCGTCTTCGTGCTGGCGCACATCGTCAAGTCCGTCTTCGCCGACCAGATGGGGCTGATCTCGCCCAACGTCTCGAACGAGGCGACCTGGAGCGAACTACTCACCCCGGCCATCGTGCTCGGCTCGCTCTCCCTCGCGTACGTGGCCCGGCTGACCCGTACGACGATGGCCGAGAACCTGCGGTCCGACTACATGCGTACGGCCGTCGCCAAGGGACTTCCCAAGAGCCGCATCATCGGTGTGCACCTGATGCGCAACTCGATGATCCCCGTCATCACCTTCCTGGGCACCGACCTGGGCGCCCTGATGGGCGGTGCGGTCGTCACCGAGTCCGTCTTCAACGTCAAGGGCATCGGCGGCACCATCGTCGAGTCGATCACCCGGCGTGAAGGCACCACCCTGGTGGGCCTCGTCACCATCCTGGTGCTCGTCTACCTGTTCATGACCCTGATCGTCGACCTGCTGTACGCGGTCCTGGACCCGAGGATCCGTTATGCCTGACGTGACCAAGACCGCACCCGCGCCCGAGGACGTCCACGGTCCCGTCACGGACCCGACCTCCGTCGTGAAGGCCGCCAAGGCGCGCAGCCTGTGGGGCGACGCCTGGGCCGACCTGCGTCGCAACCCGTACTTCCTGGTGTCGTCCGTCCTCATCGTCATCCTCCTGGTGATAGCCGTCTTCCCCGGCCTGTTCACCGGGGCCTCGGCGACCCACGCGGACCTCGGGAAGCACTTCCTGAAGAAGCCGGAGCTGAGCAAGATCGGCTCGGAGGGCTGGCTCGGCTACGACGGGCAGGGCCGCAGCGTCTACGCCCGCGTCATCTACGGCACCCGCGCCTCGATCACCGTCGGCGTCTGCGTCACCGTGCTGGTGACCCTGTTCGGCGGCCTCATCGGCATGCTGTCCGGGTTCTTCGGCGGCTGGGTGGACGCGATCCTCTCCGGCTTCACCAACATCTTCCTGGGCCTGCCCTTCCTGCTCGGCGCGATGGTCGTGCTCCAGTCCTTCAGCGAGCGCAAGGTGTGGGTCGTCGTGCTCGCCCTGGCGTTCCTCGGCTGGACGCAGATCGCCCGTGTCATGCGTGGCGCGGTGATCACCGTCAAGGAGGCCGATTACGTCCAGGCGGCCCGGGCGCTCGGCGCGGGGACCACCCGGATCATGTTCCGGCACATCCTGCCGAACGTGATGGCGCCGGTGATCGTCGTCGCCACCATCTCGCTGGGTGTGTACATCTCGGCCGAGGCGACCCTGTCGTACCTCGGTCTCGGTCTCGCCGACCCGACCATCTCGTGGGGCATCGACATCTCGACCGGTTCGAACCAGATCCGGGTGGCGCAGCACATCCTGATCTACCCGTCGATCATGCTCAGCATCACCGTTCTGGCGTTCATCATGCTCGGCGAAGCCGTCCGCAACGCCCTCGATCCGAAGTCGCGATAGGAGGGCGAACGTGGCCACCATCAACAAGACCGCCGAAGTCCCGTCCGCACGCCGGGGTGACGACCACGTCGGTCCCCTGCTCGAAGTCCGTGACCTGCACGTGGAGTTCCACACCCGCGACGGTGTGGCCAAGGCGGTCAACGGGGTCAACTACAGCGTGGACGCCGGCGAGACCCTCGCCGTCCTCGGTGAGTCCGGCTCCGGCAAGTCCGTGACGGCGCAGGCCATCATGGGCATCCTCGACATGCCGCCCGGGAAGATCCCCAAGGGCGAGATCCTCTTCCGCGGCCAGGACATGCTCACGATGTCCAACGAGGAGCGCCGGAAGATCCGCGGCCAGAAGATCGCCATGATCTTCCAGGACGCGCTGTCCTCGCTGAACCCGGTCCTGACCGTCGGCTACCAGCTCGGTGAGATGTTCCGGGTCCACCAGGGCCTGTCCAAGAAGGAAGCCCGCGCCAAGGCCATCGAGCTGATGGACCAGGTGAAGATCCCGGCCGCCGCGGCCCGGGTCTCGGACTACCCGCACCAGTTCTCCGGCGGTATGCGCCAGCGCATCATGATCGCGATGGCGCTCGCCCTGGAGCCGGACCTGATCATCGCGGACGAGCCGACCACCGCGCTCGACGTGACCGTCCAGGCCCAGGTGATGGACCTGCTCGCGGAGCTCCAGCGCGAGTACAACATGGGCCTGATCCTGATCACCCACGACCTGGGTGTCGTCGCGGACGTCGCGGACAAGATCGCCGTGATGTACGCGGGCCGGATCGTCGAGACCGCCCCGGTGCACGAGATCTACAAGCGCCCCGCGCACCCCTACACCAAGGGTCTGCTGGCCTCGATCCCGCGCCTGGACCAGAAGGGCCAGGAGCTCTTCGCGATCAAGGGCCTGCCGCCCAACCTGCTGCACGTGCCGTCGGGCTGCGCCTTCAACCCGCGCTGCACCATGGCCCAGGACATCTGCCGTTCGGACATCCCGCCGCTCCACGCGGTGACCGAGCAGGACGGCACCGAGCTGGCCGGCCGCCGCAGCGCCTGTCACTTCTGGAAGGAGACGATCCATGGCTGACATCTCGAAGGAGTCCGTGGACGCCACCCCCAACGTCTCCGAGGTGGAGACCGTCGACGCGGCGACCGAGGCGGAGGCCGTAGCCGCCATCGACGCGCCCGTGTCGCAGGGGGAACCGATCCTCCAGGTGCGCAACCTCGTCAAGCACTTCCCGCTGACGCAGGGCATCCTCTTCAAGAAGCAGGTCGGCGCCGTCAAGGCCGTCGACGGCATCTCGTTCGACCTGTACGCGGGCGAGACCCTCGGCATCGTCGGCGAGTCCGGCTGCGGCAAGTCCACCGTCGCCAAGCTGCTGATGACGCTGGAGCGGGCCACCGCCGGCGAGGTCTTCTACAAGGGCCAGGACATCACCAAGCTGTCCGGCCGCGCCCTGAAGGCCGTCCGCCGCAACATCCAGATGGTGTTCCAGGACCCGTACACCTCGCTGAACCCCCGTATGACGGTGGGCGACATCATCGGCGAGACGTACGAGATCCACCCCGAGGTGGCCCCCAAGGGCGACCGGCGCCGCAAGGTCCAGGAGCTCCTGGACGTGGTGGGCCTCAACCCGGAGTACATCAACCGCTACCCGCACCAGTTCTCCGGCGGCCAGCGCCAGCGCATCGGCATCGCCCGCGGCCTCGCGCTCAACCCGGAGATCATCATCTGCGACGAGCCGGTCTCCGCGCTCGACGTGTCGGTGCAGGCGCAGGTCGTCAACCTGATGGAGAAGCTCCAGGACGAGTTCAACCTGTCCTACCTCTTCATCGCGCACGACCTGTCGATCGTCCGGCACATCTCGGACCGGGTCGGCGTCATGTACCTCGGCAAGATGGCCGAGATCGGTACGGACGTCCAGATCTACGACCACCCGACGCACCCGTACACCCAGGCGCTGCTGTCGGCCGTCCCGGTCCCGGACCCGGAGGCCCGCGAGGGCCGCGAGCGGATCATCCTCACCGGTGATGTCCCCTCCCCGGCCAACCCGCCCTCGGGCTGCCGCTTCCGCACCCGTTGCTGGAAGGCCCAGGACAAGTGCGCCACCGAGGTGCCGCTCCTCGCGGTCCCCGAGCGCTTCAAGGCCTCGAAGACGCCGGCCGCTCACGAGTCGGCCTGCCACTTCGCGGAGGAGAAGGACGTGGTGCACGCGGTCTCGTGACACCGCGCGCGTGACGAAAGGCGCCCCGGAACCGATCGGTTCCGGGGCGCCTTTCCCGTGTACCGGGTACCGGGCTCGCAGTGTGCTCGGGTCAATGGGCCGTTGCGTGCTCGGTTCCCCCGGCCGGAGCCGTACGGCGGGCGGGGACCGGTCGGGTCCCGCGCCGGGCGTACGGCCCCGGGGCCGAGGCGAGGGGTGTCAGCCTCGCGCCTCGCGGTCTTCGGGCCCGCCGTCCTTGTCCAGGCTCGCGGCGGGCTTCGCGTTCTCCTTGCCGAGGCTCTTGGCGGGCCCGGCGTCCTCGGTGCGGGCCTGCGGGACGGCGGCCACGGTCTGGGAGTCCTCCGGGTAGTGGCAGGCCGTCAGGTGGCCCGCACGGCTGCCGGAGACCTGAACCAGCGGGGGCGCCTCGCTCGCGCACTTGTCCGTGGCCTTCCAGCACCGGGTGCGGAAGCGGCAGCCCGAGGGCGGGTTGACGGGGGACGGGACGTCGCCGGTGAGCCGGATGCGCTCACGGGCCGGCGTGTCGTCCGCGGTCGCCTCGGGCACGGCGGAGAGCAGCGCCCGCGTATAGGGGTGGCGCGGATTCCCGTACAGGTCCTCGCGGTCCGCGATCTCCACGATCCGGCCCAGGTACATCACGGCCACGCGCTGCGAGAAGTGCCGTACGACGGCCAGGTCGTGGGCGATGAACAGGAAGGCGATCCCCAGCTCCTTCTGGAGCTTCTGCAACAGGTTGACCACCTGCGCCTGGATCGACACGTCCAGCGCCGACACCGGCTCGTCCGCCACGATCAGCTTCGGTTCCAGGGCCAGCGCGCGGGCGACCCCGATGCGCTGGCGCTGACCGCCGGAGAACTCGTGCGGGAACCGGTTGTAGTGCTCCGGGTTGAGCCCGACCGTCTCCAGCAGCTCCCGCACCCGGGCCTCGCGGCCACCGCGCGGCTCGATGCCGTTGACCTCCATGGGCGCCGAGACGATCTTGCCGACCGTCTGGCGCGGGTTCAGCGAGGCGTACGGGTCCTGGAAGATCATCTGGATCTCGGAGCGGACCGGCGCCAGCTGCTTGCGCCCGGCGTGCGTGATGTCCTGCCCACGGTAGGTGATCCTGCCCGCGGTCGGTTCGAGGAGCCGGGTGACCAGCCGGCCCGTGGTCGACTTGCCGCAGCCGGACTCACCGACCAGGCCCAGGCTCTCGCCCTCGGCGACGGTGAAGTCCAGTCCGTCCACGGCCTGGACGGCCCCGACGGTCCGCCGGATCGGGAAGCCGCCCTTGATCGGGAAGTGCTTGGTGAGTCCGGAGACGTCCAGGAGGGGATCGGTGCTGCTCATGGTGGGAAAGTCCCGTCTCTTGTACGTCAGTTGGCCCGGGTGCCGGCGAAGTCGGTGAAGAACTCCACGCGCTGCTCCGGGGTCAGGTGGCAGGCGGCCCCGCGCCCGGACACCAGGTCCAGCGGAGGCTGCTGGGTCGAGCAGCGGTCGCCGCCGACCTGCTCGGTGAAGGAGCACCGCGGGTGGAAGCGGCAGCCGGTCGGCGGGTTGAGGAGGCTCGGCGGGGTACCCGGGATCGGCGAGAGCGGCACGTCCACCGGGCCTTCGAGGGTGGGCATCGAGCCCAGCAGCCCCCAGGTGTACGGGTGCTGGGGCGCGCGCAGCACCTCCTTCTTCGTACCCCGCTCCACACAGCGCCCGCCGTACATCACGAGGACGTCGTCCGCGATGTCGGCGATGACGCCGAGGTCGTGGGTGATGAAGATGATCGAGGTGCCGAACTCCTGCTGGAGGTCCTTGAGCAGGTCCATGATCTGGGCCTGCACGGTGACGTCCAGCGCGGTCGTCGGCTCGTCGGCGATCAGCAGCGCGGGGTCGCAGACCAGCGACATGGCGATCATGGCGCGCTGGCGCATACCGCCGGAGAACTGGTGCGGGTAGTCGTCCACGCGCAGGTTCGGCTGCGGGATGCCCACCTTGGTGAGCATCTCGATCGCCCGCGCCCGGGCCTCCTGCTTGGAGGCGCCGGTGTGCTTGCGGAACGTCTCGCCGATCTGCTTGCCGACGGTGTGGTACGGCGACAGCGAGGCCAGGGCGTCCTGGAAGACCATGGCCATCTTGTTGCCGCGCAGCCGCTCCAGCTCACGCTCGGACGCCGACAGCAGGTCCTGCCCGTCGAGCAGGATCTCGCCCTCGATCTCGGTGTGATCGGGGTGGTGCAGTCCGAGGATCGCCAGGTTGGTGACGGACTTGCCGGAGCCGGACTCGCCGACGATGCCGAGGGTCTTGCCGCGCTCCAGGTCGAAGGAGAGCCCGTCGACGGCCTTGACCATGCCGTCTTCGCTGGAGAAGTGCACGCGCAGATCGCGTACGGAGAGGAAGGGGGTGCTCATGGGGTCTCTCCCTAGGCGAGGCGGACGCGTGGGTCGATGAGGGCGTAGACGGCGTCGACGATGATGTTGAAGAGGACGATCGCCGCCGCCGCGACCAGGACGACGCCGAGGATCATCGGCAGGTCGTTGTCGTAGACCGCCTTGATCGACAGGGCGCCGATGCCGTGCAGACCGAAGGTCTTCTCGGTGATGATCGCGCCGCCGAGCAGCAGGCCGAGGTCGAGTCCGAAGATGGTGACGATCGGGCCCATCGCGCCCCGCCAGGCGAACCGGAAGAACACGGTGCGCCGGGACAGGCCCTTGGCCCGGGCGGTGCGGACGTAGTCCTCGCTCATCGTCTCGACGAGCTGGGAGCGGGTCATACGCGTGTAGTTGGCGGTGAAGATCAGCGCCAGCACCATCCAGGGCAGCAGCAGTCCGGAGAACCAGCCGGCCGGGTCCTCGGTGAACGCGACGTCCTTGGGACGGCTGAGGATGTGCCACTGGTCGCTGAGGTAGTACATGGCGACCACGCCGACGATGTAGATCTGCATGGAGGAGCCGATCAGGGACGCCGAGGAGGCGACCTTGTCCAGCGCCTTGCCCTGCTTCACGGCGGCCAGCATGCCGGTGCCCACACCGAAGAGCACGAAGACGACCGCGCTGCCGACGGAGAGGGAGAGCGTCGTCGGGAGGCGGTCCAGGATGGTGGCGAGGACCGGCTCGCGGTTGCGGAACGAGTAGCCCAGGCACGGCGCGGGGCAGTGGCCGAACGAGCTGTAGTCGCGCCCGACGAACACGCCCTCCAGCCAGTGCCAGTACTGCACGGGCAGCGGGTCGGCGATGCCGAGGTTCTGCTTGACCAGCGCCAGCGTCTCCGGCGTGCAGATCTTGCCGCAGGCCGCGCGAGCCGGGTCGCGGGGCGCGACGTAGAAGAGGACGAAGGTGATGGCACTGATGATCAGCAGGATGACCAGTGCGCCGATTGCCCGGCGGATGAGGAAGCGGAACATGGCGATGGATTTCCCTGGCAGACGCCGACGAGGGGGAGGGGAGCGGGCGGGGCGCCGCAGGGGCGCCCCGCCTCGGGGGGTGTCGGCTAGGCCTTCACGAAGAGCTTGTAGAACACGGCCGAGGACCACAGCGGGTGGAACATGGCGCCGCCGACCTTGGAGCCGTACAGGTAGAAGCGGCGCTGGAACGTCTCGGGGATGATCGGCGCCTCCTCCGTCATGATCCGCTTGTCGAGCGCGGCCCACTGCTTGCCGGCCTCGACCGGGTCGGCGATGGTGACGTTCTTCTTGATGGCCTCGTTGACCCAGTCGACGTTCAGCTGCGAGATGTTGTTCGCGCCGTCCGCGATGGTGCCGCCGTCGAACAGCGGCTGCACCAGGGTGTAGCCGGTCGGCCAGTCCGGGGACCAGCCGAACCACATCACGTCGAACTTGTTGTCGATCTTCTGGACGCCGTCGTAGTAGCTGGTGGACTCCAGCGGCTTGAGAACGGGCTCGAAGCCGGCGGCCTTGAGGGCGTTCTCGATGACGACCTTGGTCTTGTCGTAGGTGTTGCCCTGCGGGAAGGCGTAGACGATCTTCTGACCCTCCTTGCCCGCCTCCTTCAGCAGCGCCTTCGCCTTCTCCGGGTCGCCCTGCGGCTTCTTCAGCTTGCCGTAGACGTCGTCCTTGGCGTAGCCCATGATGTCGGGGCTCAGGATGGACGTGGCGTAGTCACCGGCCGACGGACCACCGTAGATCTTGCGGATCTGCTCCAGCGGCCAGGCGTGGATGAGGGCCTGGCGCACCTTCAGGTCGGTGATGCGCTTGGTGTTGATCGCGTAGTAGTAGAGGCCGGTGAGCAGACCGTTGAAGGTGCGCTTCTTCAGGTCGGCGTCGGTGAGGACCTTCTGGATGCGCTCGGCCGGGACACCGCTGTACGCCATGACGGCGTACTGGTCGTCGCCGGAGTCGGCGATCAGGCGGTCGGTCGCCTGGAGCGACTCGGGGCCGAACTCGTAGACGAAGCTGTCCGGGTACGCGTTGCGGATCGCGTCGGTGTTCGGGTCCCAGTGCTCGTTGCGCACCAGGGTCATCGACTTGTCGACGGAGTGCGCCTTGATGCGGTACGGGCCGCAGGAGACCGGGTCCTTGTCGTACTTCTCCTTGCTGTCGCCCTTGACCGGGACGGCGCCGTAGGAGCTCATCGCCAGGGTGAAGTTGAAGTCCGGGCGGGTCTCGGCCAGCTTGAAGGTGATGGTCTTCTTCGCGGTGTCCGTGACGACCGAGTCGAGGTGCTTGCCGCTGAACGGGCCCTTGTACTTGCCGCGGAAGTCGGTCGAGCCGGTGAGCGCCTGCTGGGCGTAGCCGGCGCCCTCGGTGGTGAAGCTGGCGAAGCCGCGCTCGATGCCGTGGCGCACGTCCTCGACCGTCAGCTCCTTGCCGTCCTCCCACTTGAGGCCGTCCTTGAGCGTGAACTCCCAGGTCTTGCCTCCGTCCTTGGTGGTGCCGGCGTCGGTGGCGAGGTCGCCGACGAGCTTCATCGAGCCGTCGGAGGCGATCTTGTAGCCGGTCAGGCAGCGGATGAAGAGGTCACCGACCGCGGAGTTCCACGAGAAGTAGATGCGCTGCGGGTCCAGGTGCGAGAAGTCGTCCGGCGCGATACCGCGGATCGTCCCGCCCTTCTTGGCGCCGGGGATCTCCGGAGCGGCGCCCGTGGAGTCCTCCTTGGTGCCGACGACCACCGAGCCGGTGTACTTGTCGGCGCCGCCGTGGCCCTTGCTCTTGTCGCCCTTGCCGGCGGTGGAACTGCCGCTGCTGCAGGCGGTGAGCACCATCGAGCCGCCGGCCGCGACCGACGTGGCGATGACGAAGTTTCTGCGGGAGAGAGACATGGCTTCCTGCTCTGGTCGAGTGGAGAAACGATGGATCCGGGTGGGCCCCGTCGCCCGTCCGGAGTACGGCGGGTTCAGCGCTTGGTCTTGGGGTCCAGTGCGTCGCGCACGGAGTCGCCGAGGAGGTTGAAGGCGATCACGAAGATCACCATCGACGCGCCGGGGAAGAGCATGAACGTGATGTCGCTCTGGTAGACGTCCGAGCCGCGCTGGATCATCACGCCCCAGTCCGGGGTCGGCGACGTCAGCCCGACGCCGAGGAACGCGAGACCCGCCTCCGCCGTCACGTACGCGGGCAGCGCGAGCGTGGCCTGGATCAGGATCGGCGTCCAGAGGTTGGGCAGCAGTTCCTTGAAGATGATCCGCGCCGGGGACGCGCCGGTGACCTTGGCGGCCTCGACGAACTCGCGCTCGCGCAGGGCCAGCACCTCACCGCGCAGCAGACGGGCGATGGAGGCCCAGCCGAAGGCGGTCATGACCGAGATGAGGGTGACCACGGTCAGCCAGACCGGAGTGTTCTCCTCCGGGTCGACCAGGATCGAGAGCAGTACGGGCCAGAAGGCGATGAAGAAGAGCGTGGAGGGGAAGGCCAGCAGGATGTCGATGACCCGGCCGACCAGGTAGTCCGTCTTGCCCCCGAGGTAGCCCGCGGTGATGCCGATCGCGATGCCGATCACGGTGACGAGCAGCGTGGTGGCGGCGGCGATGAGCAGGGAGTTGCGGATGCCGTAGAGCAGGAAGGTGAAGACGTCCCGGCCGAGGCCGGGCTCGATGCCGAACCAGAAGTCGCCGCTGATACCGCCGTTGGGGAGGACGGGGGAGCCGAAGTCGTCCAGCAGGCTGGTGTCGTCCTGCCCGTACGTCGTGTACGGGTTCTTTCCGTACAGCTTCGCGATCAGCGGTGCGGCAATGCCCACCACAAAGAAGAAAATGACCACATACGCGGAAATCACGCCGGTGCGGTCCCGCTTGAAGCGGCGCCAGGCGAGCTTTCCGGGAGACCGGCCGTCACCCCCCTTGCCCGAGGCGGACTCCGGCGGAAGGGCCGCTGTCACGTCCGCCGCCTCAAGGGTGGCTGCTGCGTTCGAGGTTGGAATCGTCATGGTGCTCCTGGCCCGGAGGGTCGAAGGACTCCGCAGGGCACACCCACGGGCTACCCGGACTTTTTCAACGCAATTCACGCAGGGTCAATGAATGTCGAGCCGCCTTGGTCCGCTCTTTGGCACCTTGACCTGACCATGACCTTCACATGGTGAGTCTTTTATCTTGCGTTTGCCGTATCCGGGGGATATTGACCTGCAATTCAATTCAATCCGGGCATTGAGTCCGATATCCGGGCGGCATTGTCTCGGAATTCGTACATCCGGATGTGGTGCTATGGGGCCGATGCCGGTTCGTTGCCCCGTCGTTACCGCTTCGCTGCTCGTCAGAGGGGGTGGAAGGGCTCGTTCGGGTGTCGTGTACGCGTCCGGAATCCGGTGTCGGGGCGCGTTCGCCGACGACCGGACGGGTGCCGTCCGTGCCCGAATGGGGGGAGTAGATATGCGTACGTACCGCTCTGAGGTGATATTTGACCTCACGTAAGCCGGAGCACAATGAGGAGGCACTCCATGCGCGGAGCCACACACGTCAAGTGGGCCGCATGTGCGGCGGCCGTCGCCCTGGCGGCGACGGCCTGCGGCGGGGGCGACAGCGGTGGCGGTGGAGGTGGCGCCGACGGGATCGTCAGCTCGTCCTGGGGTGACCCGCAGAACCCGCTGGAGCCGGCCAACACCAACGAGGTGCAGGGCGGCAAGGTCCTCGACATGATCTTCCGGGGTCTGAAGAAGTACGACCCGAAGACCGGCGAGGCCACCAACATGCTCGCCGAGAAGATCGAGACCAAGGACAACCAGAACTTCACCGTCACGGTGAAGGACGGCTGGACCTTCAGCAACGGCGAGAAGATCACCGCCAAGTCCTTCGTGGACGCCTGGAACTACGGCGCACTCCTCAAGAACAACCAGAAGAACGCCTACTTCTTCGGTTACATCGACGGCTACGACAAGGTGCACCCGGAGTCCGGCAAGGCGAGCGCCACCACCATGTCCGGCCTCAAGGTCGTGGACGGCAAGACCTTCACGGTCAAGCTGGCGCAGAAGTTCTCGCTCTGGCCCGACACCCTCGGCTACCCGGCCTTCGCCCCGCTCCCCAAGGCGTTCTTCGACAACCACGCGGCCTGGCTCAAGCAGCCCGTCGGCAACGGCCCGTACACCATCGACAAGTACACCAAGGGCTCCTCGATGAGCCTGCGGAAGTGGGACGACTACCCCGGTGACGACAAGGCGCAGAACGGTGGCATCGACCTCAAGGTCTACACCGACAACAACACCGCCTACACCGACCTGACGGCCGGCAACCTCGACCTCGTGGACGACGTGCCCGCCTCGCAGCTCAAGAACGTCAAGTCGGACCTCGGCGACCGCTACATCAACACCCCGGCCGGCATCATCCAGACCCTGGCCTTCCCCTTCTACGACAAGCAGTGGGACACCCCGGACGCGGCCAAGGTCCGCCAGGGTCTGTCGATGGCGATCAACCGCCCGCAGATCACCGACCAGATCTTCCAGAAGACCCGCACCCCCGCCTCCGACTGGACCTCCCCGGTCCTCGGCGAGGACGGCGGCTTCAAGAAGGGCCTCTGCGGCAAGGAGTGCACGTACAACGCCGCCGAGGCCAAGAAGATGATCCAGGACGGCGGCGGCATCCCGGGCGGCCAGCTCAAGATCTCGTACAACGCGGACACCGGCTCGCACAAGGAATGGGTCGACGCCGTCTGCAACAGCATCAACAAGGTCATGGGCAACAACAAGGCGTGCGTGGGCGCCCCCGTCGGCACCTTCGCCGACTTCCGCAGCCAGGTCTCCCAGCAGAAGCTGCACGGCGCCTGGCGCGCGGGCTGGCAGATGGACTACCCGCTCATCCAGAACTTCCTGCAGCCCGTGTACTACACCAACGCCTCGTCCAACGACGGCAAGTGGAACAACAAGCAGTTCGACGGCCTCGTGGACAAGGCCAACGCCGAGTCCGACAAGGCCAAGGCCGTCTCCACCTTCCAGGACGCCGAGAAGGTCATGGTCCAGCAGATGCCCGTCATCCCGCTCTGGTACCAGAACGGCAGCGCCGGCTACTCGGACAACGTCACCAACGTCTCGCTGAACCAGTTCAGCGTCCCGGTGTACGAGCAGATCAAGGTCAAGTAAGGGACGGAGCCGGGCGACCGTGCGGTGACGCACCGGCCGCCCGGCTTCCCCGTCCTCCCGACTCCTCAGCCTCCGTCCCCCGCGACCCCCGGAGCCCTTCATGGGACGTTATGTGATCCGGCGGCTGCTGCAGATGATCCCGGTCTTCTTCGGCACCACGCTGTTGATCTTCCTGATGGTGAACGTGATGGGTGACCCCATCGCCGGTCTCTGCGGCGACCGCCAGTGCGACCCGGCGACCGCCGCCCAACTCCGCACGGAATTCGGCCTCGACAAGCCGGTGTGGCAGCAATACCTCACCTACATGGGCAACGTCTTCACCGGCGACTTCGGCACCGCGTTCAACGGGCAGGAGGTCACCGAGCTGATGGGCACCGCCTTCCCCATCACCATCCGCCTCACCCTCGTCGCGATCGTCTTCGAGATCGTGATCGGCATCAGCCTCGGCGTGGTCACGGGGCTGCGCCGGGGTCGGCCGGTCGACACCACCGTCCTCATCCTGACGCTGGTCGTGATCTCCATCCCGACCTTCGTCACCGGTCTGCTGCTCCAGCTGCTCCTGGGCGTCGAGTGGGGCGTCATCAAACCGTCCGTCTCGCCCGAGGCCCCCCTGAACGAGCTGATCATCCCGGGCCTGGTGGTCGCCTCCGTGTCGCTGGCGTACGTCACCCGGCTCACCCGTACCTCGATCGCCGAGAACACCCGCGCCGACTACGTCCGCACCGCCACCGCCAAGGGGCTGCCCCGGCGCCGCGTGGTCATCCGCCATCTGCTGCGCAACTCGCTGATCCCCGTCGTCACCTTCATCGGTACGGACGTGGGCGCCCTGATGGGCGGGGCGATCGTCACCGAGCGGATCTTCAACATCCACGGCGTCGGCTACCAGCTCTACCAGGGCATCCTGCGTCAGAACTCGCAGACCGTGGTCGGCTTCGTCACCGTCCTGGTGCTGGTCTTCCTGGCGGCCAACCTGATCGTCGACCTCCTCTACGCCGTACTCGACCCGAGGATCCGCTATGCCTGAGCAGACACCGGACGAGGCGATCTCGGCCGCCGGAGCCGGCGGGCCCACGGACCTCGCGCTCGCGGAGGGCGACAGCCTGGAGAAGACCCCCGGCGGCCCCGACGGGACCGGTCCCGACACCAAACCGCAGAGCCTGTGGTCCGACGCCTGGCGCGACCTGCGCCGCAACCCGGTCTTCATCATCTCCGCGCTGATCATCCTGTTCCTGGTGGTCATCTCGATCTGGCCGCAGCTCATCGCCTCCGGCGACCCGCTCGACTGCGACCTCGGCAAGGCCCAGCAGGGCTCCCAGCCCGGCCACCCCTTCGGCTTCGACGGACAGGGCTGCGACGTCTACACCCGCGTCGTCTACGGCGCCCGCAACTCCGTCACCGTCGGCATCTGCTCCACCCTCGGCGTCGCCCTGATCGGCAGCGTCCTCGGCGGCCTCGCCGGGTTCTTCGGCGGCTGGTGGGACGCGATCCTGTCCCGGCTCACCGACATCTTCTTCGGCATCCCCGTCGTCCTCGGCGGCCTGGTCTTCCTCTCCGTGGTGACCAGCTCCACCGTCTGGCCGGTGATCGGCTTCATCGTCCTGCTCGGCTGGCCGCAGATCGCCCGCATCGCCCGCGGCTCCGTCATCACCGCCAAGCACAACGACTACGTCCAGGCCGCCCGGGCCCTCGGCGCCTCCAACGGCCGGATGATGCTGCGCCACATCGCGCCGAACGCCGTCGCCCCGGTCATCGTCGTCGCGACCATCGCGCTGGGCACGTACATCTCGCTGGAGGCGACCCTGTCGTTCCTCGGCGTCGGCCTGAAGCCGCCCGCCGTCTCCTGGGGCATCGACATCTCCGCCGCGTCCCAGTACATCCGCAACGCCCCGCACATGCTCCTCTGGCCCGCCGGCGCGCTGGCCGTCACGGTGCTGGCCTTCATCATGCTCGGCGACGCGGTGCGCGACGCCCTCGACCCCAAGCTGCGCTGAGGAGTCCGCTGCCATGTTGCTCGAAGTCCGCGATCTGCACGTGGAGTTCCACACCCGGGACGGGATCGTCAAGGCCGTCAACGGGGTCAACTATTCGGTGGCCGAGGGTGAGACGCTCGCGGTGCTCGGCGAATCGGGCTCCGGCAAGTCGGTCACCGCACAGGCGGTCATGGGCATCCTCGACATGCCCCCGGGGAGGATCCCGCAGGGCGAGATCCTGTTCAAGGGCCGCGATCTGCTGAACATGAAGAAGGAGGAGCGCCGGAAGATCCGAGGCCAGGAGATGGCCATGATCTTCCAGGACGCGCTGTCCTCCCTCAACCCCGTCCTGACCGTCGGCGAGCAGCTCGGCGAGATGTACGTCGTGCACCGCGGGATGTCCCGCAAGGACGCGAAGGCCAAGGCCGTCGAGCTGATGGACCGGGTCCGCATCCCGGCCGCCAAGGAGCGGGTGGGCAACTACCCGCACCAGTTCTCCGGCGGTATGCGCCAGCGCATCATGATCGCCATGGCGCTCGCCCTGGAGCCCTCCCTGATCATCGCCGACGAGCCCACCACCGCCCTCGACGTCACCGTCCAGGCCCAGGTGATGGACCTCCTCGCGGAGCTCCAGCGCGAACTGAACATGGGCCTGATCCTCATCACCCACGACCTCGGCGTGGTGGCCGACGTCGCCGACAAGATCGCCGTGATGTACGCGGGCCGCATCGTCGAGACCTCGCCCGTGCACGACATCTACAAGGCCCCCGCCCATCCGTACACCAAGGGCCTGCTGGCCTCGATCCCGCGCCTGGACCAGAAGGGCCAGGAGCTGTACGCGATCAAGGGCCTGCCGCCCAACCTGCTGCACATCCCGCCCGGCTGCGCCTTCAACCCGCGCTGCCCGATGGCCCAGGACGTCTGCCGCACCGACGTGCCGCCGCTGTACGACGTGGCCGAGCACCGACAGAGCGCCTGCCACTTCTGGAAGGAGACGCTCGATGCACGCTGACCACTCGGGGCGCAAGGAAGCGCGCGAGGAGGGCGAGACCGCGCGCACCCTGCTGTCCAAGTCGCGCCAGGAGAGCGCCTACGCGGGCGGCGAACCGATCCTGGAGGTGCGCGACCTGGTCAAGCACTACCCGCTGACCCAGGGCATCCTCATCAAGAAGCAGGTCGGCGCGGTCAAGGCCGTCGACGGAGTCACCTTCGACCTCGGGGCCGGCGAGACCCTGGGCGTCGTGGGGGAGTCCGGCTGCGGAAAGTCGACCGTCGCCCGGCTGCTCGTGCAGCTGGAGAAGCCGACGTCCGGCGCCATCCGGTACAAGGGCGAGGACATCACCAAGCTCTCCGGCCGCGCGCTCAAGGCCGTCCGCCGCAACATCCAGATGGTGTTCCAGGACCCGTACACCTCGCTCAACCCGCGCATGACGGTCGGCGACATCATCGGGGAGCCGTACGAGATCCACCCGGAGGTCGCCCCCAAGGGCAGCCGGCGCCGCAAGGTGCAGGAGCTGCTCGACGTCGTCGGGCTCAACCCGGAGTACATCAACCGCTACCCGCACCAGTTCTCCGGCGGCCAGCGCCAGCGCATCGGCATCGCCCGCGGCCTCGCGCTCAACCCGGAGATCATCGTCGCCGACGAACCGGTCTCCGCGCTCGACGTCTCCGTCCAGGCCCAGGTCGTCAACCTGCTGGACCGGCTCCAGGCCGAGTTCAACCTGAGCTACGTCTTCATCGCGCACGACCTGTCCATCGTGCGGCACATCTCCGACCGGGTCGGCGTGATGTATCTGGGCCGGTTCATCGAGATCGGCACCGACGCGGAGATCTACGACCACCCCACGCACCCGTACACCCAGGCGCTGCTCTCCGCCGTGCCGGTGCCGGACCCCGCCGCGCGGGAGTTCCGCGAGCGGATCATCCTGCACGGCGACGTGCCCTCGCCCGCCAATCCGCCCTCCGGCTGCCGTTTCCGCACCCGCTGCTGGAAGGCCCAGGAGCGGTGCGAGCTGGAGGTGCCGCTGCTGGCGGTCCCGGCGGTCTTCCAGGACGTGGACACCCCGGCCCGGCACCCCTCCGCCTGCCACTTCGCGGAGGAGAAGCGGGTGGTCCCGCCGGAGGGCACCCTGGACGCGGTGCCGGGGGAGGGCGGCCAGGACGAGGCGGCCGCGCGCGCGGCGGACACGGCGGAGCGGCCCGGACCGCCCGGCGGGGACGACGAGAACCCGCCCCCGCCCTCAGGGAGCAGCCGCGCCGTCTGACGCGGCGTTAACACACGGGCAACGTCCCCGATATACGGACGCGCCACCATGAACAACGTACGGCCGTGCGGGTGCCGTGGACCGGCCGGCGGGGTGTGACGCCCCCCGGCCGGTGGCCGTACGGGCGGCGGCGCAGGCCCTCTTGTCCGGAGGGCGGACGCACGGAAGTATCGCCGGTGTGATAGTCACCCGCGGAGCAAGAGTCACCGGATCCGTCCTGTCCGTCGTGCTCGCGGTGATCGTCGCGGGCTGGCTGATACGGGACGTCGATGCGATTGGTTTCGGCCAACTGTGGCGTTACTGGGCCGGGTTGCACGGCACCCGCCTGCAGACCTTCCCCACCACCTCCGGCACGGACCTCGTCCTCTTCGTGGTGTACGTGGCCGTCGCCGTGGCCGCGCTGCGCGCCGCGTCCGCCGCGTCCGCGCTCGTCGTCGCCGGGGTGGTCACCCTCACGGTGCGGCTCCCCGGACTCTGGACCATCGGCAGCCGCCGGATGGAGGCCGTGTACTCCGACGACCTGCGCTCACGGGCCCTGGTCTGCGCCTTCGTCGCCGTCGCCGCGGCCGCCGCGATGACCATCACCGCCGCGGCGGGCCGCCGGCCGCCCGCCGACGCCTACGAGCGGACGCCGGCCGGGCCGGGCCCCGGCGCGGGCGTGCTGTCGTTCCTGGCGCTGTCCGCCGCAGGGGCCGTGCTGATCGCCTGGGAGATCCGCCAGGTCGTCCGGGACCCGGAGTTCTTCCCCGACTGGTACGTGGGCGGTGACCGGATCGCGCAGTATCTGACCGGTCCGCCGCCGGGCTGGGCCACCGTGATGCTCGCCCTGCTCTGCGTGTTCGCCGGGATCACCGCCGCGGCCCGGGCCCGGCACGCCCGCCCGTTCGGCCTGGTGGCCGCGGCGGTGCTGCTGCCCGGCGGGGTGTTCGGGGTGGTGCGGACCGTGCACTACGACATGCTGGAGAACTTCGGCGATCTGCCGACCGAGTTCCAGCTCAACGTGCTCAGCTCCTTCTTCCAGGTGCTCGCCGCCCTGGCCGCGCTCATCGCCCTCGCCGTGCCGGGACCGGTCCGCGCCCCGGGCCCGGACCCGTGGTCCGGCAGCGGCCCGGGCTGGGGCCCCGCGCCCGCACCGCCCCCGTACCTCGGACAGCGACCCGGCTACGGCTACCCGCAGGGCGGCGGCGGCTTCGGCCCGCCCCCGCCGCCCTCGCAGCCGCCGCCCGGCTGGTAGCTCAGAGCCCCAGCGACCGCTTCAGGAAGTCCACCTGGAGCAGCAGCAGATTCTCGGCCACGTTCTCCTGCGGGGTCATGTGGGTCACCCCGCTCAGCGGCAGCACCTCGTGCGGACGGCCCGCGGCGAGCAGTGCCGAGGACAGCCGCAGACTGTGCGCGACGACCACGTTGTCGTCGGCGAGGCCGTGGATGATCAGCATGGGCCGCACCTGCTCGGCCGCCCCGGACAGACCCGCGTCGGTGATCAGCGAGTTGCGCGCGTACACCTCCGGGTGCTGCGCCGGGTCGCCCAGATAGCGCTCGGTGTAATGGGTGTCGTAGAGCCGCTGGTCGGTCACCGGGGCGCCGACGACCGCCGCGTGGAAGACGTCGGGCCGCCGCAGCGCGGCCAGCCCGGCCAGGAAGCCGCCGAACGACCAGCCCCGGATGGCCACCCGGTCCAGATCCAGCGGGAAGCGCTCCGCGAGCGCGTGCAGGGCGTCCACCTGGTCGTCGAGGCTGAGGGCCAGATTGTCCTTGACCGCCTTCTCCCAGGCCGGTGAACGGCCGGGCGTGCCGCGTCCGTCGGCGACGACGACCGCGAAGCCCTGGTCCGCGAACCACTGCGAGGTGAGATGCGGATGGTGGGCGGCCACCACCCGCCGGCCGTGCGGCCCACCGTACGGGTCCATGAGGACCGGAAGCGGACCGTCCGACTCCGAGTACCCGGTGGGGAGCAACACGGCGCACGGAATCCGCCGTGCGCCCCCTTCGGTGAGCACCGGCCGCGCGGTCAGCACCGGGCGCTCCGCACGGTTCTCCACGACGGCGACCTCCTTGCCGTCCCGCAGCACCCGCGCCGTCGACCCCGGCCGCTCCGGCGTCGCCGAGACCAGCACCGTCACCCGGCCCGACCGGACGGCCGTGTGCACGCCGACGCCCTCGGAGACCCGCTCCACGCCCAGTTCGTTGACCCGGTAGACGTGGGTCTCGCCGATCTCGGGCTCGGCCGCGTCCGCACCCGCCGACGCCGTCACCAGGACGTCGGAGTCCCCGATGTCCAGCACCGACTGGAGGTGCAGCCGGCCCCTGGTCAGCGGGCGGTCGCCGACCGCGAGCCGCCGCGCCCCGCCCTCGTCGGTGATCCGCACGAGCCGCCCGTCCGGCGCCCACGCGGGCACCCCGGAGAACAGCTCCAGCCACACCGCGTCCTCGTCCGCGTGCACGGTCCGGGTCGCCCCGGTCTCCGGGTCCACCGCCAGATACAGCTGGCTCCGCTGGTCCCGGGCCTGGACGAGAAGGAGCGGAGCCCCGTACGAGGACCAGTGCACGCGCGCCAGATACGGGAACCGGGCCCGGTCCCACACCACTTCGGTGCGCTTGCCGTCCAGGTCCACGACCTGGAGCCCCACCTCCGCGTTGGGCGTGCCCGCCGCCGGGTACGCGACCTCGGCCGGCTTGCGCTCCGGGTGCGCGGGGTCGGCGATCCACCACCGCTGGACGGGGCTGTCGTCCACCCGGGCCACGAGCAGCCGGTCCGACTCCGGCGACCACCAGAAGCCCTGGAAGCGGTGCATCTCCTCGGCCGCGATGAACTCCGCGAGCCCGTAGGTGACATGGTCGTCCTCCGGCTCCGCGAGTGCCCGGTCCGCCGCGCCGTCCACCCCGACGACGCGCAAAGCACCCTTGGACACATAGGCGACGTGTCGCCCGTCCGGGGAGGGGCGCGGATCGATCACCGGGCCGGGAACGGGCAGCGCGCGCGCCGTTCCCGCCCTCAGATCCGCGACGCAGACCTTCCCGGAGAGCGCGAACGCGGCCAACTCGGCGGCCCCGTCCAGCGCGTAGCCCACGATCCCGGACGAGCCCTCGCGGCTGCGCTCCCGCCGGGCGCGCTCCTGCGCCGACAGGCGCTCCTGTGAACCGCCCAGCAGCTCCTGCGGATCGGCCACCAGGCGTTCTCGCGGCCCGGAGCCCCCGTCCAGGTCCAGCACCCAGAGCTGCCCCGAGCGGTCCGTACCCGAACCCGAGCGCAGGTAGACCACGCGTCCACCGTCGGGTGACACCGTGAACGCACGCGGCGCCCCGAGGGTGAATCTCATGGTCCGGGCCTGCTGGAGCGGGAACGTGATCTCAGACGAAGTCATGCGCCGAACCTATCGGCCGCGTCCGTCCGTGCGCCCCTCGTGCTGCTGTGCCCCGAACAATGCGTTGCCACGGATAGTTATGATCCGTAGCGCTCGGTGGGTATGAACCTGCTGGCTCCACGCGTGCTGCCCGTCCCGACCGTACAGATGGAGGTGAACCGCCGTGGCGCTCTCGATTTCGGCGGTGGTGCTGCTGGCGATCATCGTCTTCCTGCTGATCCGGAAGTCCGGACTGAAGGGAGGACATGCGGTCGTCTGCGCGCTGCTCGGTTTCTATCTCGCCAGCTCGTCCATCGCACCCACCATCTCCGAGCTGACCACGAACGTGGCGGGCATGATCGGCGGCATCAAATTCTGACCCGAAGGACAGGCCCTACGCTGGTCCCATGACGGACCTTCCCGCCCGGCGGCTGCTCCTGGTGCACGCGCACCCGGACGACGAGTCGATCAACAACGGCGCCACCATGGCCAGGTACGCGGCCGAGGGCGCCCTGGTCACGCTGGTGACCTGCACGCTCGGCGAGGAGGGCGAGATCATTCCGCCCGCCCTCGCCCACCTCGCCGCCGACCGCGACGACGCCTTGGGCCCGTACCGCAGCGGCGAGCTGGCCGCGGCGATGAAGGAGCTGGGCGTCACCGACCACCGCTTCCTCGGCGGCCCCGGCCGCTACCGGGACTCCGGGATGATGGGCGCCGAGCAGAACCGCCGCCCCGGCGCCTTCTGGTCGGCCGACCTCGACGAGGCCGCCGGGCACCTCACCGACGTCATCCGCGAGGTGCGCCCCCAGGTCCTGGTCACGTACGACCCCGACGGGGGCTACGGGCACCCCGACCACATCCAGGCCCACCGGGTCGCCACCCGCGCCGCGGAGCTGGCCGCCGATGCCGCGTACCGGCCCGGCTCCGGCGCCCCGCACACCGTCGCGAAGGTCTACTGGAACCGGGTGCCGCGCCCGGTCGCCGAGGAGGGGTTCGCCGCGCTGCGCGCCGAGGCCCCGGACGCGTTCCCGGGGATCGCCGAGATCGGCGACGTACCGGGTGTGGTGGACGACGACCGGATCACCACCGTGATCGACGGCACCGGATACGAGGACGCGAAGACCGCGGCGATGCGGGCGCACGCCACCCAGATCGCCGTCCGGGGACCCTACTTCGCCCTGTCGAACGACCTGGGGCAGCCCGTGTTCACCACGGAGTACTACGAGTTGGTCAGCGGCACCCCGGGCGCTCCGGCGGGCCGGCGCGAGCGGGACCTCTTCGCGGGTGTGCCGGGGGCGGACCGATGAGCGGCAGCAGCAGGGCGCGGGCCGGCGCCAGCCGGACGGACGCGCGGAAGCGGGACATTCCGGCCAGTGGTCTGGCCGCTCCCCTCAACCCCGCCCGGATCGCCGCCCTGTTCGGACTCGCGGTCCTCGGCGCCGTCGTGGGCATCGCCGGAACGCTCGTCCAGCCCGCCTGGTTCCCGGGCGGACTGCTCATCGCCCTGGCGGCGGCGGCCGGCCTCTTCTACGGCGGACGCACGCTGACGGGCACCCAGCCCGGAGCGGTCGCACCGGCTGCGGGATGGCTGGTTTCGGTCGTCTTTCTGCTCAGCGGACGGCCCGAAGGGGACTATGTCTTCGGTGACGCGCTCGGCCTCGGCCTCTTCATGCTGGGCGGAATGGCCATCGCTGTGATCTGTGCCACCATGCCGCGATCGTCCGGGCAGCGGGCCGAAAGCGGCCGACCTGCCAAGTAATGTGCTCCGTCCGATCCCGTAATGCCCCCTGCCCGTCCCGGGGGTGCGCAGTCGTTTCCCCCGGTCGCGGGGTGTGTGCCGGCGGCGGCCAGTATGGTGGTTCGCGCGCCCGGGCTGCGGCACGGGGGAAGTACGGGCGGCGGAGCCAATCGGGAGAACCTGCTTTGAGTCGTGAAACTGACAGTTCGTCCTCCGGGCCCCAGGGGCGCGGCGGAGCCGCGTACCCCTCGGGTACGCCGCCGTACGGATCCCGCCAGTATCCGTCGCAGGACGCCTCGGACGGGGCCCAGGAGCCCGGCGGGCCGGACCGGCCGGACGAGCCCAAGACCGAGACGACGCTGACGACGCGCATCCGGATCAACATCCCGGGCTCGCGCCCCATCCCGCCTGTTGTCATGCGTACGCCCATGAGCGACGCCGACGGCGAGGGCGAGCGCACCGGCTCGACCCCGCGTCCGGGCGCGCCCGCGCCGGGCGGCGCACCGCAGGCGCCCCAGCCACCGGCCGCGGAGTCCGGCGAGGACGCGGCCCCGGCGGAGTCCGAGAAGCCGGCCAAGGAGAAGAGCGGCAGCGACTGGTTCGCCCCGCGCAAGTCTCCGGCGGGCTCGAAGCCGTCGACGGGCGGCGGCCCCGGCGACACGGACGGCGCGGGATTCGCGGCGCCGGGCGGCGCGCCCGGTGGTCCGGGTGCGCCCGGCGGTGCTGGTGTCACGGGTGCGCCCGGCGGTGCCGGTGTCACGGGTGGGCCCGGCGGTCCCGTTGGTGCGGGCGGCCCGGCCGGCCCCGGCGCTCCCGGTCCCGGCCGTGTCTCCCCGCCCTCCGGTCCCCGTACCGACCTGCCGTACTTCTCGGACGGGCCGCAGCGCGACTTCCCGGAGGGCCCCGGCGACGGTCCGGGCGGCCCGCGTTCCACCCCCGACCTGGGCGTCCGTACCCCCGGCCCGGCCGGCCCCACCACGGGCCCGGCCACCGGCAATTCGTCGCTCACCCCGAACCTCGACGGCCCCGGCCCCTTCCCGCCGGGCCCCGGTCCGCTGAACGCGGGCGGCCCCGGGCAGGGCGGGGTGCCTCCGCGCATGTCCGACGACACCGCCATCCTCACCCCGCAGTTCGCCCCGCCCCCGGGCGGCCCCGGCGGCAACGTCTCGGGTGACACGCTGAACAGCGGCATCCCCGTCGTGCCCGGCGGCCGGAACGTCCCGGGCGACCCGATGGGCACCGGCCCCGGCGGGCCCGGTGGGCCGGGCAGCCCCGGCAGCGCGGCGCCCAAGCCGGCCGCGGCCAGGCCCACGCCGAAGCCGGCACCCGCCAAGAAGGGCCGCTCGAAGCTGGTCCTGCTCGGGGTGGCGGTCGTCTGCCTGCTCGGTGTCGCGTACGGCGCCGGACTCCTGATGAACCACTCCGACGTACCCAAGGGCACCACGGTCCTCGGCGTCGACATCGGCGGCGGCACCAAGGAGGACGGCGTCGAGAAGATGGACGGCGCGCTCGCCAAGCGCGCCGCGACCCCGCTCAAGCTGACCGTGGACGGCAAGGAGACGGAGCTCGCCCCGGACAAGGCCGGGCTCTCCCTGGACAGTCAGGCCACCGTGCGCGCCGCGGCCGGCAGCGACTACAACCCGGTCTCCGTCATCGGCTCGCTGTTCGGCGGCGAGCGGGCCGTCGAGCCGGTGTTCCCGGTGGACGAGGAGAAGCTGGGCGTCGCGCTCCAGGACCTGGCCGGCGCCTCCGGCACCGCGAAGGACGGCACCATCAAGTTCGAGCCGGGCAAGGCCGTCGCCGTACCGGGCGAGGCCGGCAAGGCGATCGACGTCAACAAGTCGATGGGCTCCGTCCGGGACGCCTACCGCGCCCAGGTCGAGACCGGCAGCGCCAGGTCCGTCGAACTGCCCGTCGTCACCAAGGAACCCACCATCACCCAGGCCGAACTGGACCGGGCGATGAAGGACTTCGCGAAGCCCGCGATGTCCGGCCTGATCACCATCCGGGCCGGTGGCAAGGAGATCCCGTTCGGCCCGGCGAAGTCGCTGCCGCAGATCCTGTCGATGAAGGCGGTCGACGGGAAGCTGGTCGACGTCTACGACAAGGAGGCCATCGACCGGCTCTGCGCCGGTGTCTTCGACGGCGTCATGATCACCAAGGGCGACGGCAAGAAGCACCAGCTCAGCGCGGACGACGTGGCCTTCGCGATGAAGGGCGCGCTGCTGGGGAAGACCCCCGCCGAGCGCACGGTCACCATCGACCTCGACGGCAACGGCTGATCCGCCCCGCCCCGCGCCCCCGCCCCCGACCGGACCCCGGCCGGGGGCGGCGTCGTAACCGGGCGAAAACGGACCCCGGGCAGGGTGACGGCTTCCCGCGCCCCGCCCCCGTACGCCCGTCATCCCCGGCACATGACATCTGTCATCCCGGATCCACGACCGCTGACCCTGCCGCGCGCACCCCCTGTTCGGCCAGGCTGGACGCATGACAACGACAGCCACCGGAGCGACCGCGACGAGGACCGCGGTGGTCAGCTTCGACCAGGTCAGCAAGGTCTACGGGGACGTACGCGCCGTCGACGGCCTCACCCTGGACCTGCACCCCGGCGAGACCGTGGCCCTCCTCGGCCCCAACGGAGCCGGCAAGTCCTCCACCCTCGACCTCCTCCTCGGCCTGCGCACCGCCGACTCCGGCACCGTCAGCCTCTTCGGCACCACCCCGCAGGAGGCCATCAAGGCCGGCCGGGTCGGCGCCATGCTGCAGAGCGGCGGCCTGATGGAGGACGTCACCGTCGAGGAACTGGTCCGGCTGGCCTGCGACCTGCACCCGCACCCCCACCCGGTGGGCGATGTGCTGGCCCGGGCGGGCATCGCGTCGATCGCCGGCCGGATGGTCAACAAGCTCTCCGGCGGCCAGGAGCAGCGCGTCCGCTTCGCTCTCGCCACCGCCGGTGCCAACGACCTCATCGTCCTCGACGAGCCGACGACCGGCATGGATGTCACCGCCCGCCAGGCGTTCTGGGCCACCATGCGCGAGCAGGCCGAGCAGGGCCGCACCGTCCTGTTCGCCACCCATTACCTCGAAGAGGCCGACGCGATCGCCGACCGCGTCCTGGTCCTGCACAAGGGCCGCCTCCTCGCCGACGGCACCGCCGCCGAGATCAAGGCGAAGGCCGGGGCCCGCCGGATCTCCTTCGAGCTGGAGGGCGCGATCGACCAGGACGCCCTGCGCGCCCTGCCGTTCCTCGCCTCGCTCGACGTCAACGGCCGACGGGTGCGCATCCAGTCCCACAACGCCGACGCGACCGTGCACGCGGTCTACGGCCTCGGCCTCTACCCGCGCGAGCTGGAAGTCGCCGGACTCGGCCTGGAACAGGCATTCGTCGCCATCACCGAGGCCGAGGAGGCCAAGAAGTCGTGAACACCCTCATCCGGCTCGAAGTGACCCGCACCCTGCGGAACAAGAAGTTCATGTTCTTCTCGGTCATCTACCCGTCGGTGATCTACCTGCTGATCTCCGGCACCCAGAACGACACCGACAAGATCCCGCACACGAATCTGACCCTGCAGTCCTTCTTCATGGTCTCCATGGCCTCCTTCGGCGCACTGACCGCCGTCCTCATGGGCAACAGCGAGCGCATCGCCAAGGAGCGCGAGAAGGGCTGGGTGCGTCAACTGCGGCTGACCGCACTGCCCGGCCGGGGCTACGTCCTGGCGAAGATCGCCAGCGCCGCCATGGTCACCCTGCCGTGCATCGTCGTGGTCTTCCTCGTCGCCGCCTCGGTCAAACACGTCCGCTTCGACCTCTGGCAGTGGTTCGCACTGACCGGCGTCATCTGGGCCGGCTCCCTGGTCTTCGCCGCGCTCGGCGTGGCCATCGGCTATGTCGCCAGCGGTGACGCGGTCCGCCCGATCACGATGATCATCTACTTCGGGCTCTCCATCCTCGGCGGCCTCTGGATGCCCAGCGCGACCTTCCCGCAGTGGCTCCAGAACATCTCCGAGTGGCTTCCCACGCACGCGTACGCTGCACTCGGCCAGGCCGTCGAAATGGGCGGCGCACCGCACGCCAAGGACGTCGCCGTCCTCTGTGCCTACTTCCTGCTCTTCGCGGGCGGTGCGGCCTGGCTCTACCGGAAGGACACCTTGAAGGCGTGAACGACGACGAGATGTCGGTGGGGCTGGGGCGGCCGCCCGCGACCGCCCGCCAGGCCGGGGTCAAGCTGCTGTGGATCGGGATCTGGCTCGCCTTCATGAGCGCGCCGGTCAAGGACCTCGTGGACGGCAACCACACCCCGTGGGCGACCGCGCTCGGCGTCCTCGGGCTGCTGGTCTTCGTCGGCGCCTATCTGGTCCTGGTCTTCCGGCACACGTCGAAGGCGCTCGACCCCTTCCGGGTCCGGGCGTCGCTCGCCTTCCTCGGGGCCCTCGCGGTCCTGCTGTCGCTGACGTTCGGCACGCCGTGGCTGGTCCTCTTCGTGTACGTGTCGGTCTCGGTCGGGGCCACGCTGCCGCTGCGGACCGCGCGCTGGCTGATCCCCGTCGTCACCGCCGTCCTGGTGGGCGTCGGGGCGACCATGGAGAACGCGCGCGAGATCATCACCGCCCTGGTCTTCCCGGCCCTGCTGGGCGGCTTCGCGATGACGGGCGTACGGCAGATGATCCGCACCACGATCCAGCTGCGGGAGGCCCGGGCCACCGTCGCGCAGCTCGCCGCCAACGAGGAGCGGCTGCGCCTCGCCCGCGACCTGCACGACCTGCTCGGCCACTCCCTCTCGCTGATCACCCTCAAGAGCGAGCTGGCCGGCCGGATGCTCCCCGACCGGCCCGAATTGGCGGCCGCCCAGGTCGCGGACATCGAACAGGTCAGCCGCCAGGCCCTGGTGGACGTGCGCAGTGCCGTCACCGGTTACCGCCGGCCGACCCTCCCCGGCGAACTGGCCGGGGCCCGCACCGCGCTGGCCGCCGCCGGAGTCGACGCCGACGTCCCGGCCGACGTCCCCGAGGGGCTGCCCGAGAAGGCGGAGGAGGTGCTCGCCTGGGGACTGCGGGAGGCGGTCACCAACGTCGTACGCCACAGCGGTGCGCGCCGCTGCACCATCACCCTGACGCCCCGTCAGACGCTGGACGGGCGGGTGCTCGAACTGACCGTCGCCGACGACGGCCGGGGCGCCGCCGGAACGGCGCCCGGCAACGGCCTCACCGGGCTCACCGAACGCCTGGCCTCCGTGGACGGCACCCTCACCACCCGGGCCACCCAGCCCCGTTCGGGCAAAGGCTTCACCATGGTCCTCAGCGTTCCGTTCGAATCCGGCCTAGGATCCGCGGAATGAGCATGATCAGACTTCTCCTCGCGGAGGACCAGTCCATGGTGCGCGAGGCCCTGGCGGCGCTCCTCGGCCTGGAACCGGACATCGAGGTGGTCGCCCAGGTCGCCCGCGGCGACGAGGTCCTGGCGGCGGCCCGGGAACACTCCGTCGACGTGGCCCTCCTGGACATCGAGATGCCCGGCATGACCGGAATCGAGGCAACGGCCCGGCTCCGCGAGGCCCTGCCCGACGTGAAGGTCGTGGTCGTCACGACATTCGGCCGGCCCGGCTATCTGCGCCGCGCCATGGAGTCGGGCGCCGACGCCTTCCTGGTCAAGGACGCCCCCGCGTCCCAGCTCGCCGAAGCGGTACGCAAGGTGCTCGCCGGTGAACGCGTCATCGACCCCGGACTCGCCGCCGCCGCCCTCGCCGATGGCGCGAACCCGCTGACCGACCGCGAACGCGAGGTCCTGCGCACCGCCGCGGACGGCTCGACCAACGCGGAGATCGCCTCCTCCCTCCACCTCTCCCAGGGCACCGTCCGCAACTACCTCTCCATGGCCATCCAGAAGATGGCCGCCCGCAACCGCGCCGAGGCGGTCCGCATGGCGCGGGAGAAGGGCTGGCTGTAGGCGTGCCGGTCCGGGGTTCGGGCGAAGGGACCCCGCCGCGGCGCACGCAGCACCGCCGCGACCGGTGACGGCGGTGGGGCCGGTTGCGCGTTACGCGCCCGGCGCACCGAAGTAGTGCCCCTGGTCCAGGTCCTCGATGAGCCCGGGTCCGGCCGGCTTCCAGCCGAACCGTTCGCGGGTCAGGGCGCTGGAGGCGGGGGAGTCGAGGCTCACCATGCCGCCCAGCCAGGTGAAGTGGGCTGCCGCGTCCTCGGGGGCGACGGAGGCCGTGGGGACGCCGAGGTGGCGGCCGATGGTCTCGGCGACGGACCGCAGCGGGACGCCCTCCTCCGCCGCCGCGTGCAGCGTGGAGCCGGCGGGCGCCTGCTCCAGGGCCAGCCGGAACAGCCGGGCGGCGTCCTCGCGGTGAGCGGCCGGCCAGCGCTGGGAGCCGTCGCCGATGTAGCCGGAGACGCCCTGGGCGCGGGCGGTGGCGACGAGAGCGGCCATGAAGCCCTGGTCCCCGTCGCCGTGGACCGTCGGGGGCAGCCGGACGACGGACGAGCGGACGTTCCGGGAGGCGAGGGCGATCGTCGCCCGCGCGTTGTCCTGGCGGCCGCCCGGGCCCCCGGCGGGCGCGTCCGGGTCGGCGCTCTGCCCGTCCTGCTCGGTCGCGACCCGGCCCGGGGCCAGCCCGAGGAGCCCGGACGCGATGACGAAGGGCTTGCCGGAGCCCGCGAGCGCGTCCCCGAAGGCGTCGATGGCCTTCCGGTCCGCGTCGGTGGCGCCCTGGAAGTCCCCGGAGAACGCGATGTCGTGCTTGAACGCGAGGTGGACGACCCCGTCCGCCCCCGCCGCGGCCTCGCGGAGCACGTCCAGGTCGTCCAGCGATCCGCGCCGCACCTCAGCCCCGGCGGCGGCCAGCGCCTCGGCCGAGGCGTCCGAACGGGCGAGCCCGACGACCTGATGACCTGCCCCGATGAGCTCGGGGACGACGGCGGAGCCGATCCAGCCGGACGCGCCGGTGATGAATACACGCATGAGGAAACCTCCTGGAACAGGCTGACGATCCGGGCGGCGGGAACGCTGCCGGACCCCCGATGTCAGCGACTGTCATCAGCCTAACGCTGATGTCAGTCACTGTCATCCCATAGACTCGCCGTATGGGTCGATGGGAGCCGAACGCGCGCGGCAGGCTGGAGCAGGCCGCCATGGAGCTCTACGGCGAGCGCGGCTACGAGCAGACGACCGTGACCGAGATCGCCAAGCGGGCCGGACTCACGGAACGCACGTTCTTCCGGCACTACGCGGACAAGCGCGAGGTGCTGTTCGCCGGCTCCGCCCTGCTCCGGGAGCGCCTGGTGAGCGGCCTCGCCGAGGCGCCCCCGGCCGCACCCCCGATGGACGCGGTGGCGGCGGCGCTCCAGGCGGCCGCGGCCGTGTTCGACGAGCGCCACGCACAGGCCCGGCAGCGGCAGCGGATCATCACGGCCAATCCGGAGCTGCGGGAACGCGAACTGGTGAAACTCGCCTCGCTGGCCGCGGCGATGGGGGAGGCCCTGCGGGCGCGGGGCGTCAGTGAACCGGCGGCGAGTCTGGCGGCCGAGGCGGGGATCGCCGTCTTCAAGGTCGCCTTCGAGCGCTGGATCGACACCACCGGGGTGCGCGGCATGGGCTTGTTCATCCTGGAAGGGCTGGCCGGTCTCGAATCCCTGATGGCGGGCGGCCGCCCCTGACGCGACGACGCCCGCCCCGTCGGGAGTGACGGGGCGGGCGTCGTTCTCACGGAGGGCACCGGCGGACGGTGCCCCGTATCCGGTCGCGGTCTACGGGAACGACACGACCTGCGACGGGACGGTGTCCGTGCCCGAGGTCGGCGAACCCGTGTCGTTGATGACGTGGTTGTACTGGCCCTGGCCGCCGAGCGAGACGACGAGCAGGTCGTGGAACTTCACGCCCGCCTTGACCGGGGCCTCGAAGCCGTGGTCCTGGCGGATGCTCGGGTCGACGTTGTAGTAGCAGTAGCTGCCGAGTCCCCAGCCCTCGTGGGTGTTGACCGAGTCGTCCACCTTGTAGGCCGCGAAGCCCTTGACGCTGCCGTTCTGGACGGCGTCCTGGTTCGGCGCGTCGTAGGACTTCTCGTTCTGGAAGAAGATCGTCTTGCCGTTCTCGCCGGACCAGCGGACGTCGTACTTGTTGAAGTGCTCGACGAAGAGCCCGGTGGCCAGGACGTTGTCGCCGTTGACCTGGAGGCCGTAGTCGGAGCGGTTGGTCTCCCAGCCGATGCCCTCGCCGTGGTCGGCGCGCCACAGCCAGGTGTGGTCGATGATCGTGTCGTTGCTGTTGATCACCATGCCCGTGGTCGCCTTGCCGGCACCCGCGCCGCCGACCCGGACGAACACGTCCTGGACGCTGGTCGGATTGTCCGCGTGGCTCGCGGACGCACCCTCGGGGCCGACCTCGACCAGGGATTCGCTGTTGGTGGTGCCCGCGTCGATGAGCAGCCCGGCCAGCTTCACGCCGTCCACGTCACCGACCTCGAGGGCGGTCACGCCGTTGTCCGGGATGATCGTGGCGAGGCCGAGGCCCAGCACGACGGTGTTGGCGCGGTCGATGTCGATCGACTGGTCGACGTGGTAGATCCCGGGCGTGAACAGCAGGTGCAGGCCCTGGTCCACCGCCGCGTTGATGGTCTCCGCGCTCGCGCCCGGCTTCACCACGTAGAACTGGTCGAGCGGGATGGACTCGCCCTGCGGGGTGCCGTTGCCCCAGGAGACCCCGCGCGCGTTGGTGCGCTTGGCCGGGACGAACACCTTGTAGTCGTTGCCGTCCAGGTAGAGGAACGGCTTCTCGCGCGAGACCGGGGTGTTCTCGAGGGTGGTGTACGGCGGTTCGGGGAAGCTCTGCGCGGGCGCGCCCTCGACGCCCGAGAACGTCATGTTCCAGACGCCGTTGCCCCAGCTGCCGATGGAGCTGTCGCGGGTGTACCACTGCTGCTGCGAGTACGGGCCGACCTGCCCGTCGATCTTGCTGTCGGCGATGTACCCGCCGCTCGCCCAGCCGTAGCCGTCGGGTGCGAGGTTGAGCCCGCCCTTGACGTGCATCCGGCGGAACGGCGCGGCCTGGGACACGGCCCAGCGGTCGGTGCCGTTGACCGGGTTCAGCGCGAGGTTCTCGGCCGAGCGCCAGAAGTTCTGCGTGGCGTTGCCGTTGAACCAGCCCGCGTCCACGGTGACATCACCGTTGAACGTGGTGTCGTCGGGGTTCAGCCCGAGACCGGCGATCGACGTGTAGAAGCCGATCTGCGCGTTGATGTTGTCGTACGTGCCCGGCTTGAACAGCAGCGCGTAGCGGCCGTCGCCGAACTGCGCCGACTCCTGCTTCTTGAACACCTCGTCGACCTTGGCCTGGATGTCCGGCGTCGACGGGTCGAAGACCATGACGTTGGGCCCGAGGTCGCCACCGCCCTCGACGGCCTGCGCGTCCTGCCCGAAGGCGGTCTGCGCCGTGGGGACGGCCATGAGCAGCGACACGGCGAACGCGGCGAACCCGAAGGCCCTGCCCCGGCGCTTGCGGCGGGATGGTGCGGTGGGGGTGGGTGTGGGGGGTGTGGTGGGGGCTTCCGTGGGGGGAAGGTGCATGGACGTACGTCTCCTGGGTCTTGGTGCGGGTGACGCGACGAACGGTCCCGAGAAGCACTCAGAGAGCGCTCTCCGGTGGGTGTCGATGCTTCCGCCGTTACCCTGGACACGTCAAGAGGTGTGCATCGGAAGCCTTGTCCCAACCGGGCTGTGCGCAACAAATAATGTCTGTGGCACGGCAATTGACCCGCTCTGTGGCCAGTTCGGCGTGCTCTTGGGTTCAGGAGCTGACGGTGACCACCCGGGAGCGCGAGATCACCCGGAGTCGCCCGGCGTCACCACCCCGTAGGGTCGTACGGGTGACCGAAGCCGAGGCGACCCGCGCCTATTACGACACCGTCGCCGAGGACTACGCCGCACGTGTTCCCGGCCTCTTCGCCGAGGACGTGCCCGGGCGCGCGCTGATCGGCGCGTTCGCGGAGGAGGTCCGCGCGGACGGCGGACTTCCCGTCGCCGATCTCGGCTGCGGTCCCGGCCATGTGACGGCCCATCTGGCCGGCCTCGGGCTGCGCGTCCACGGCATGGACGTGTCGCCGCGCATGGTGGACATCGCCCGGCGACGCCACCCGGAGCTGCGCTTCGAGACCGGAACGATGGACGCGCTCGGGCTGCCGGACGACGGCCTCGGCGGAATCGTCGCCTGGTGGTCGATCCTGCATACGCCGCCGGACCGGCTCCCGGTCCTCTTCGCGGAGTTCCGCCGCGTCCTCGCCCCCGGCGGCCGGCTGCTGCTGGGGTTCCACGCGGGGAACGGGGAGCCCTACGTCTCGGAGAAGCGTGCCGGCGGATTCGCGTACGCCATCCATCTGCTGTCACCCGACAGGGTTGTCGGACAACTGGAGGAGGCCGGTTTCGCCCTCACCGCCCGGCTGACGACCCCGGGTTCGAGGTGGCCCCAGGTCTGCCTGCTGGCCCGGGTGGCCGGTGCGTCAAGGGTGTGACCTGGCCGGCACCTTGGTCAGGTGAGGTGCCGGCCAGGGGCTGTGGGCGCGTCAGGCGCGCGTGATGCGGGCGATGGCCTCGACGGTCAGGGCGCGGTCGTGCGGTTCGGTCTCCAGCGCGCGATGGATGGAAAGGCCCTCGATCAGCGCGTCCAGCTGACGGGCTGTCGCCGGGTCGAAGTGCCACTCCAGGGCGACCCGGCTGCGGCGCATCCACTCGCGGGTCAGCTCGCGGTAGGCGGGCTTGCGGGCGGCGAGGGTGTACAGCTCGTGCGTGAGGACCAGTTCGCGCTGATTGCCGCCGGACAGATGGTGGACCAGATCGGCGACCGCCTCGCGGGCCTCGTCCTGCGTGGTGGCGGCGCCCAGCCGCTCCTCGAAGACGGCGACGATGCTGCTGGAGAAGCGGGTGAACGCCTCCCGCAGCAGCTCGTCCATGCCGGCGAAGTGGTACGTCATCGAGCCGAGCGGCACCCCGGCACGCGCGGCGACCTTGCGGTGCGAGGTCCCGGCGACCCCCTCGGCCGCGATCAGGTCGAGCGCGGCGGTGATGATGCGCTCCCGCCGCTCGGGGTCGTTCTGTCCGGTCGCCACGCTCTGTCCCTCGTCTAGATCGAACGGATCACCCGGGCCGGATTGCCCACGGCGACCACGTTGGCGGGGATGTCCTTGGTGACGACGGCTCCCGCGCCGATGACGCTGTTGTCCCCGATGGTCACCCCGGCCAGCACGATCGCCCCGCCGCCGAGCCAGACATTGTCGCCGATCGTGATGGGCCGTGCCGCCTCCAGCTTGTCCCGGCGCGGCTCCGGCTCCACCGGGTGCGTGGGTGTGAGCAGCTGGACGTTCGGCCCGATCTGGCAGTCGCGGCCGATGGTGATCGGCGCGACGTCCAGCGCGGTCAGGTTGTAGTTGATGAAGGTGTCCTCGCCGACCGTGATGTACGAGCCGTAGTCGACGTACAGCGGCGGCCGGATGTGCGCCCCCGCGCCGAGACCGCCGAGGAGTTCGGCGACGACCGGCTGCGCCGCGTCCGGGTCCTCGGCGTAGGCGGCGAGATAGCGGGCGGCCAGCCGCACGGCCCGCTTCTGGGCCTCCACGATCTGCGGGTCGTCCGCGATGTACAGGTCTCCGGCGAGCATCCGCTCGTGGTTCGTGCGCGGATCACCCGCGAAGTAGTCCGTCATGGGTACGATCGTACACTCCAGGCGTACGATCGTACGCTCATGGCGCCCGCCACTTCTCGAACCCGCTTTCCGACCGCCACTCCTCCGACCGTCTGACGAGGCCCCGCTGTATGGATGCCGCCACACGCCACTGGCGTGCCGCACTGTTCCTCTTCATGCTCGCCGCCGGTACCGGCATGGCCTCCTGGGTCGCGCGCACCCCGGCCGTCCGGGACGGGCTCGACGTGTCCACCGGCGCGATGGGCCTGGTGCTGTTCGGGCTCTCCACCGGTTCGATGGCCGGTGTCATGGCGTCCGGGCCGCTGGTGCGGCGCCACGGGGGCCGGACGACGATCCTCGGCGGGGTCGCCCTGATCGTCGCCGGGCTGCTGGTGGTCGCGGCCGGCACCGCCCTCTCGCTCGCGGCCGTGGTCTTCGCGGGACTGGCCCTGTTCGGCGGCGGGATGGGGATGAGCGAGGTGGCGTTCAACATCGAGGGCGCCGCCGTCGAGACCGCCATCGGGCGGCCCGTCCTGCCCGTGCTGCACGGCTGCTTCAGCCTGGGCACCGTCGTCGGGGCGCTCCTCGGCATGGCGCTGACGGCGGCCGCGTTCCCTGTCGGATGGCATCTGACACTCGTCGCGGTGCTGATAGCCGCGGCCGGTACGCGGGCGGTCCTCGCCATCCCGCCCGGCACCGGCAAGGACGACGCGCCCGCGGCCGACGCCGGGCAGGGCGGCCTCCGCGGTCAGCTGCACGTATGGCGCGACCGGCAGCTCGTCCTCATCGGCGTGATCGTGCTGGCTATGGCCTTCGCGGAGGGCGCGGCCAACGACTGGCTGCCGCTGCTCATGGTCGACGGGTACGACGTGAGCCCCACGGCGGGCTCGCTCACCTTCCTGGTCTTCGCCGCCTCGATGACCCTGGGGCGGCTCGCCGGCGGCCCCTTCCTGGAGCGGTTCGGCCGGGCACTGGTCGTCCGGATCAGCGGCCTGACCGCCGCGCTGGGCCTGGCGGTGGTCATCGTCGCCCCGAGTCCCCTGATGGCGGGCGCCGCCACGGTCCTGTGGGGGCTCGGGGCCTCACTCGGCTTCCCGGTCACGGTGTCCGCCGCGGGCGACCACCCGACGGACGCCGCCGCCCGGGTGGCGGCGGTCTCCACGGCTGGCTACGGCGCCTTCCTGGTCGGCCCGCCCGCCCTCGGCTTCCTCGCCGACCACATCGGCCTGCGCCTCACGATGACCGTGGTCCTGGCCCTGGTGGCCCTGGCGGCGACGCTGGCCGGGGCGCTGGGCCCCGGCCGCGAGAGCGACGCGACCGGGACGGAGGCGGCGCCGGTCGCGCCCTGAGGCGGTCGCATCCCGAGGCCTTCGCTCCCTGAGGCCTTCGCTCCCTGAGGCCTTCGCTCCCTGAGGCCTTCGCCCCCCGAGGCCCTCATCTCCTGAGCGCGGGAGTCGTTACGCCTCCGGCTCCTCGTCCCACAGCGCGGTGCTGTGCGCGGCGGTCAGCGCGGCGATCCGGGACAGCGCGTCCCCGGCCCGCATGGGGGCGAGCCTGCGGCCATCGCGCAGGCGGAGCGCGACGAGTCCGTCGGCCGCCTCCGCCGCGCCGATCACCACCTGGTACGGCACCAGCCTGGCCTCGCGGATCCGGGCGCCCAGGCTGCCGCGCCCCCGGCCGCTGATCTCCGCGCGCAGCCCCAGCTCGGCGCACCGCGCGGCCAGCGCCTCCGCGTCCGGGAGTTCGGCGTCGGACACCGGCAGGACGGCCAGCTGTTTCGGGGCGAGCCAGGCCGGGAACGCGCCGCCGTGCTGCTCGATGAGGTGGGCCACGGCCCGCTCGACGCTGCCGATGATGGAGCGGTGCACCATGACCGGGCGGTGCTTCGCCCCGTCCTCGCCGATGTAGTGGAGGTCGAAGCGCTCCGGCTGGTGGAAGTCGACCTGCACGGTGGACAGGGTGAACTCGCGCCCCGCCGCGTCCTCGACCTGGACGTCGATCTTCGGCCCGTAGAACGCCGCCTCGCCCTCCGCCGCCTCGTACGGCAGCCCCGACGCCTCCAGCACCTCGGTCAGCAGCGCGGTCGAGCGCCGCCACAGCTCCGGGGCCGCGACGTACTTGCCGCCCGGCCCCGGCAGCGAGAGCCGGAAGCGGGCCGCGCGGAAGCCCAGCGCCCCGTACGCCCGGAGGATCATGTCGAGCGCGCCGCGTGCCTCGTCGGCGACCTGCTCCACAGTGCAGAAGATGTGCGCGTCGTTCAGCTGGATGGAGCGCACCCGGGACAGCCCGCCGAGCACCCCGGACAGCTCCGCGCGGTACATCCCGCCCAGTTCCGCCATGCGCAGCGGCAGTTCGCGGTAGCTGTGCGCCCGGGAGCGGTAGATCAGCGCGTGGTGCGGGCACAGGCTGGGCCGCAGCACCAGCTGCTGACCCTCGCCCAGGTCCATCGGCGGGAACATGTCGTCGCTGTAGTGCGCCCAGTGCCCCGAGCGCTCGTACAGCTCCCGTTTGCCGAGCACGGGGGAGTACACATGGCGGTAGCCCGCCCGCCGCTCGGCGCCCCGGACGTACTCCTCCAGGGTGTGCCTCAGCTCCGCCCCGTCCGGAAGCCAGTAGGGGAGCCCGGCGCCGATCAACGGATCGGTGTCGAACAGTTCGAGCTCACGGCCGAGTCTGCGGTGGTCGTGCATGGCGGTCTCCTCGCGTGGGAAGGGCGAGCGACCCCACGCGAAAGCCCCGGGGCACTCGCCCCGGGGCTTGTCGACTGATCATCGGTCAGCGCGCCGGGACACTCTCCGGCGTCGTCGTGTTCATGGCGGCACGCTGCATGGTTCCGAAGCTAACAGCGCCCCGCGCCCGCCCGCATCCGGTTTTCCCACCCGTCCGCGGGGGAAGACCGCTCACCCCTTCTTCACCGAGTCCAGGTGGGCGAAGACCACGACGTTGTCCTCGTAGTCCTTGGCCTTGCGGTCGTAGTTGCCGCCGCAGGTGATCAGCCGCAGCTGTGCGTCCGGGGTGTCGGCGTACACCTTGTCGTCCGGGAAGTCCGCCTTGCTGAACGTCTCCACGGTGTCCACGGCGAACGTGGCCACCGTGCCGTCGGCGCGGGTGATGTCGACGGTCGCCCCGGGTTTCAGGAAGCGCAGCTGGAGGAAGACGGCCGGACCGGTCGTGGTGTCCACATGGCCCGCCACGATCGACGCCCCCCGTTCGCCGGGAGTCGCACCGTCCTTGAACCAGCCGACCAGGTTCTTGTCGTTCGGCGGCGGTGCGTCGAGCCGGCCCGACGTGCCGATGGAGAGCGGGGTGAACGGCGCGTCCACCGCGATCGCCGGGATCCGCAGCCGTGTCGGCACCGAGCGGGGCAGCGCGGGCGATTCGCTCGGAGCGGCCTCGGCCGAGGCCGCGACCGACGGGGACGCGGCGGCGGACGCGGCCGCCGGGGGCGGGGCGGGCGCCTTGTCGTCGGCCGGCGAACCGATGGAGTGGTAGATCAGGGTCATGCCGAGACCGGCCGTCGCGAGGGGCCAGAACAGGGCACGGCCGAGTGAGCCGGTGCGGGACGCGGCCCCGGGGGAGGGGGTTTCGGTGGTCTGCGGGGCGGCCATGGAGAACGTGCCTTTCGTCCATACGGGGGCGGTACGAGTGGGGAGGACCGGGAAAACGCGGGCGCCGCGGCCGCCGGCCCCGGAGGGACGGCGACCGCGACGACAGAGGGCCCGCGGGCCGGTCAGGCCATCGCACCGCCGGACGCCTGACGGCGGCGGAGCCGGTACGCGGCCACACCGGCGCCACCGAGCAGCAGCAGCGAACCGGCCGCCAGACCGCTGCCGGTCATCGCCATCGCACCGCCGCCGGTGTGCATGCCGCCGTGCGGCTTCTCCTCGTCCTTGTACTTGCCGCCCTCGTCGTCACCGGGCTGCCACTCCTTGGTGACGGTCTGCGCGAGGGCGCCGCCGCCGGTGTGCATGCCGCCGTGCGGCTTGTCCTCGTCGTCCTTGCTGTACTTGCCGCCCTCGTCGCCGGGCTGCCACTCCTTGGCGAGGGTGTTGGCGAGGGCGCCGCCGCCGGTGTGCATGCCGCCGTGCGGCTTGTCCTCGTCGTCCTTGCTGTACTTGCCGCCCTCGTCGCCGGGCTCCCACTCCTTGGCGAGCGTCTTGGCCAGCGCGCCGCCGCCCGTGTGGACGCCACCGTGCGGCTTGTCCTTGCTGTACTTGCCGCCCTCGTCACCGGGCTGCCACTCCTTGGCCACGGCCTTGGCGAGGGCGCCGCCGCCGGTGTGCATGCCGCCGTGCGGCTTGTCCTCGTCGTCCTTGCTGTACTTGCCGCCCTCGTCGCCCGGCTGCCACTCCTTGGTGACGGTCTTCGACAGCGCGCCGCCGCCGGTGTGCATGCCGCCGTGCGGCTTGTCCTTCTTCCAGTCGCTGTCGGAGCTGTCGTGGTCGGAGGCGGACGAGCCGCCGTGGTGCTGGTCGGCGGCGACGGTCATCGCGTAGGCCGAGGGAGCGGTGATGGTGAGGACCGCCGTGACGGCGGCCGAAGCGAACAGCGTGCGGGCAGAGCGCATCTGTACACATTTCCTTTCGTCGCCCCTGCGAGGAGTGACGACGTGTCGACTCCTGGTGACGCAGCGGCTACGTGATCCACCGTCAGTCCGAACCCGGGAGCGCGCCATCGGAGAGCGCCGCATTGGGGCTACGGCGTGGGCCCATCGAGTGGCGAAGAGCGGATAATCACCCGTTGGACGGCATGCCGCGCCGCCGTGAGGTTTGGGCGCCGCGCCCCACCTCCCGCTCCGTCAGTTCAGGAGCGCACGTGCCGCCCGCGCACTGTTGCGCACCGACTCCGCCACGGCCGGCTCCACGTCCTCGACGACCCGCGCGTACTCCTCCATCTCGGCCGCCCCGCGCTGGAACTCGCCCGCGCGCACCAGCAGCTGGGCGTGCTCGTAGCGCAGCCTGGCCGGGTGCGACGGCAGCAGCAGCGATAGCTCGGCCGCCCACAGCGCCACGGCCGTGTGCTCCGGGCGGGCCGCGGCCCAGGCCCGGATGTTGTTCAGGACCCGCAGCACGACCTCCAGCGGCCGCGCCGGCTCCAGCGACGACGGCTCCCACCGCTCCCCGGTCGCGCTCGTCACCAGCAGCTCCGCGTCCTGGTCCGTCAGCGGCCGCCCCCCGGCGAACGGATCGGCGAGCACCCGCTCGGCCGGGTCGCCGAAGCCGACCACGAAATGACCCGGCAGAGCCACCCCGTACACCGGGGCGCCCGCCCGCCGGGCGACCTCGATCCACACCACCGACAGCAGGATCGGCAGCCCGCGCCGCCGCCGCAGCACCTCGTGCAGCAGGGACGACTCCAGCCGCTGGTAGTCCGCCGCCGACCCCTCGAACCCGTAGCGCTCGCCGAGCAGTTCGGACAGCGCCGACGCCCAGGCGTGGGCTCCGCGCAGCCCGTACGGGAGGAGCCCGGCCAGCCGGTCCAGCTCGATCTGGGCCTCGTCGATGCCGTGCGCGTCCAGCTCCGGATCCGCCTCCGCCGCCACCAGCAGGCACAGCAGCGCCAGATCGGGTCGCTCGGCCCGGGCCTCCTCCGCGAACCGGCGGCGCAGCTCCTCGCGGTCGTTCCTCTCGGGAGCCACCGGTCACACCGGCCGGAAGTGGTGGTAGCGGTGGTGTGCCGTGAAGCCCATCCCGTCGTACAGCGCGCGGGCGCCCTCGTTGTCCGCCTCCACCTGGAGCCAGGCCGCGGACGCGCCCTCGTCCATCGCCTGCCGGGCGAGCGCGGTCATCACGGCGGTCGCCAGGCCCCGGCGGCGGTGCTCGGGGGCCACCTCGACGGCCATGAAACCGGCCCACCGGCCGTCCACCACGCACCGCCCGATCGCGGCGGGCGCCTCGCTTTCATCCCCGGGTACGGTCGCGAACCACACCGAGGGGCCGCCGTGCAGCACCGCCGTCACCTCCGGCCCCGGCTTCCCGACGCGCTGGTAGCGGGCGAGCCATGACGCTCCGGCCGTACGGTCGAGCCGGACCCGGGACACCTCGGCCGGCAGGTCACCGACCGGGGCGAGCTCCGCGATCCGGACCTCCGCCGTCACCTCGCGCCGCCAGCCGTGCCCCTCCAGAGCCGCGCACAGTTCCTCCTGCGCGCCCTCGGCACCGGTCGCGGTCTGTACGTACGCGGGCAGCCCCCGGTCCGCGTACCACGCGCGGACACGCCCGAGCGCCGCGTCGAGCGGCATGCCCGGGTCGCCGAGCGGCAGCACCGAGTTGGCGCGGCGGGTGAATCCGGCGGAGGCGCGCAGCAGCCAGTCGCCCAGCGGTTCGCTCTCCACGGGCGGCCAGGCGCGCGCGGTCACCCGGGCGAGTTCGGTGAAGGAGGCGGCGGGACCGCGCCGCCGGGCCGGGGCGGACGGCACGACCTTGCCCGCCACGAGGGAGGACTCCGCGATCCGCACCGACTCGCCATTCCTGGGTGTGACGCACAGCACACCATCGTTCCATGATGTGAGAACGCCGACCGTGTCGGTGAATTTCGACCCGTCCGAGCCGTCTTCGGTCAGACGCCGGACTGATACCCGTTTGCCCACGTCAGCCGGTGCAATTCGGACCTCAAGCCGTCCGCCGATGGTGAATTCCACAGCTCTGTCCGCCCCTCCTGTTCGGATCGTGCCCGCGAACGGAGATACTAGGTGCGGGCATCGACGACGCCGCGCTCCCGCGCGAGAGCCAACGCCCTACCGAGGAGGAACGACAGCGTGACCTACGTCATCGCGCAGCCTTGTGTCGACGTCAAGGACAAGGCCTGCATCGAAGAGTGCCCCGTCGACTGCATCTACGAGGGCCAGCGGTCCTTGTACATCCACCCGGACGAGTGCGTCGACTGTGGAGCCTGCGAGCCGGTCTGCCCGGTGGAAGCGATCTTCTACGAGGACGACACCCCGGACGAGTGGAAGGATTACTACAAGGCGAACGTCGAGTTCTTCGACGACCTCGGTTCGCCGGGTGGTGCCTCCAAGCTTGGTCTGATCGAGCGCGACCACGCGTTCATCGCCGCGCTGCCGCCGCAGAACCAGTAACAGCGCCCCGGTACGTGCGCCGCCCCGGTCCCGTACGGCTCGCCGCCGTGCGGGACCGCGGTGTTTCCCGCGCCGCCCGCGTGAACTCCGTACGAGAAAGCAGAGAGCCGTGTCCGCAGTCTCCTCCCGCCTCCCGGTCTTCCCCTGGGACAGGCTGACGCCCTACAAGTCGACGGCCGAGGCCCACCCGGACGGGATCGTGGACCTGTCCGTCGGCACTCCCGTCGACCCGGTGCCCGAGCTGATCCGGCAGGCGCTCGTCGCGGCCGCGGACAGCCCCGGCTATCCGACGGTGTGGGGGACCGCCGCGCTGCGCGACGCGCTCACCGGCTGGGTGGAGCGGCGGCTCGGCGCGGTGTCGGTCGCCCACGAGAACGTGCTGCCCGTCGTCGGCTCCAAGGAACTGGTGGCCTGGCTGCCGACCCAGCTCGGCCTGGGCCCCGGCGACAAGGTCGCCTACCCGCGCCTCGCCTACCCGACGTACGAGGTCGGTGCCCGGCTCTGCGGCGCGGAGCCGGTGGTCTACGACGACCCGACCGAGCTCGACCCGGCCGGCCTGAAGCTCCTCTGGCTCAACTCACCGTCCAACCCGACCGGCCGTGTCCTCGCCAAGGACGAGCTGATCCGCATCGTCGCCTGGGCGCGCGAGCACGGCGTACTGGTCTTCAGCGACGAGTGCTACCTGGAACTGGGCTGGGAAGCGGAGCCGGTCTCCGTGCTCCACCCGGACGTGTGCGGCGGTACGTACGAGGGCATCGTCGCCGTCCACTCCCTGTCGAAGCGGTCCAACCTCGCGGGCTACCGCGCCGCGTTCATCGCGGGCGACGCGGCCGTGCTCGGCGAGCTGCTGCTGATCCGCAAGCACGGCGGCATGATGACGCCCGCGCCCGTCCAGGCCGCGACCGTCGCCGCGCTCGGCGACGACGCGCACGTGGCCGAGCAGCGCGCCCGGTACGCGGACCGGCGCGCCGCCCTGCGCGCGGCGCTGGAGGCCCACGGCTTCCGCATCGAGCACAGCGAGGCGAGCCTGTACCTCTGGGCCACCCGCGACGAACCCTGCTGGGACACCGTGGCGTACCTGGCGGAGCTGGGCATCCTGGTCGCGCCCGGCGACTTCTACGGACCCGCCGGCGACCGCTTCGTCCGCGTGGCGTTCACGGCCACGGACGAGCGCGTGGCGGCGGCGGTCAAGCGCCTGGGCTGACCACCTGCGTACGGGAGGGCCCCCGGGAGCACGCGCTCCCGGGGGCCCTCATGCGTCGGGCGGGCGTCAGCCGAGGGGCAGGCCCTGGGTGAGCGAGTCGGTGGGCAGGCCGCCCTTGGCCGTCTTGGAGACGGCGCCGGTGGCACCGCCCTTGGTGGCGCCGGAGACCTTCTTCGCGGCGGGGGCGGCCTTGCCGCCGACGTCGGTGAGCGTCTTGCCCGCCACCGGCAGGGCGGTGCCGACGAGCTTGCCGCCGGTCTCGTTCGCGGCGCCCGAGGCCGGCTTGGCGGCGCCTTCGACCGTCTTGCCGAGACCGGAACCCTCGACGCTGGTGAGACCGCCGAGGTCCGGGGCCTGCGGGAGCTCCGCGGCACCCGCGGCACCGGCCGCACCGACCACGGGGGCCGCACCCGCCGCGATCAGCAGCGCGGTACGGGCGATCCGACGGGTCAGGGGGAGGGACATGATGCTCCTTCGACGGGAGAGGAATTCGGGCTGTCCGTGAGCCGGACGCCATGACAACCGTCGTGGGGGCGGGTGAGGTTGCGGTGCGGTGACGTAAAGACTGAGCAATGCGTCGGATAATCCTCAGCGGAGGAACCCGGGCAAACGGTGCGCTCCGTGGTCACCCGGCGAACCGTCACTCCCCTTGCGCCACAAGGCTCGCGAGCGGCGCACGACCGGCCCCCGACGGGCCTTCCGGGGGGCGCCGGGGGCGCACGACGGTACGCCCGGACGGGCGACGGTCCGCACGTGTGCGCGGGCGACCCCGAGCGCGCTCTCAGCTCACCAGGCGGAGCCGCACCTCGTCCGTGTCCGACGCCTCGCGCCGGGACGCCTCGCGTTCCGTGTGCCAGCCCGAGCCCGCCGCCCAGACCCGGCCCCCGTACGCGACCCGGTCGATGCCCAGCGCCTCGGACTGGGCCACCGCCCAGTGCGCCAGCTCCCAGCCGCGCTGCGGTACGCCGTCCCGGTCGGCGCGGCGGTCCGCCCGCACCGGGACCGCGAGCGTCCCCGAGGCCGAGGGGCCCGCCGTGCCGGTGCCGGCCGGCAGCACGTCCGTGCCGAAGGCGTTCACCAGGGCAGCCCGCACCTTCGTCGCGTCGCCCGTCCCGCCGGTGGTCCGCGGCGGCTCGCAGTCCAGCGCGGCCGGGGTGCGGCCGGTCAGCGCGGCCGCCAGCAGCGCCGCGTCCGGCTCGTGCTTCGCGTACGCCTGCGGGAAACCGCTGCGCTGGACGCGCTGCGCGGCCTCGGTCAGCGGGAGCCGCGAATAGCCCGGCACCTTCGCCAGGTGCTGGTAGAACTTCCCGGCCGCGTACACCGGGTCCCTGACCTGCCGCGCGGTGCCCCAGCCCTGCGAGGGCCGCTGCTGGAACAGCCCGAGCGAGTCCCGGTCACCGTGGTCGAGGTTGTGCAGCGCGGACTCCTGCAACGCCGTGGCCAGCGCGATGGTCACCGCGCGCTCCGGCATCCCGAGGCGGGTGCCGACGGCGGAGATCGTCGCGGCGTTCGCGGCCTGCTCGGGCGTCAGCCGGTACGAACCGTCCGCCGACCGCACCGTGCACTGATCGGACCCGCGCCCGCCCGAGACGTACTGGACCGTCACATAACCGGCCACCGCCGCGAGCACACCGACGGCCGCCACGATCCGCAGCCGGCGGCTGCGGCCGGGACGCCGGGGAGCAGCGGAATCGGTCCTGGTCACGGGGGTCACCGTACGCGAGGTACTAGGCTCGTAGCCATGGCCGAAAGCATGCTTGACCTCACCCTTGACGGGCCCGCCCTCACCGCCGCGCTCGTGGACTTCCCCTCGGTCAGCGGGGAGGAGAAGGACCTCGCCGACGCCATCGAGACGGCGCTGCGCGCACTGCCGCACCTGACCGTCGAGCGGTACGGGAACAACGTCGTGGCCAGGACGGATCTCGGCCGCTCCGAACGCGTCATCCTGGCCGGGCACATCGACACCGTGCCGATCGCCGACAACGTGCCGTCGCGGCTCGACGCCGAAGGCCTCCTCTGGGGCTGCGGCACCTCCGACATGAAATCCGGCGTCGCCGTCCAGCTGCGCATCGCCGCCACCGTGCCGGAGCCCAACCGCGACCTCACCTTCGTCTTCTACGACCAGGAGGAGGTCGCCGCCCACCTCAACGGCCTCGGCCGCATCGCCGACGCCCACCCGGACTGGCTGAAGGGCGACTTCGCCATCCTGCTGGAGGGCTCGAACGGCGAGGTCGAGGGCGGCTGCCAGGGCACCCTGCGGGTCTTCCTCCACCTGGCGGGCGAGCGGGCGCACTCCGCGCGCAGCTGGATGGGGTCCAACGCCATCCACGCCGCCGCCCCGGTCCTCGCCCGCCTCGCCGCGTACGAACCCCGGCGACCGGTGATCGACGGCCTCGAATACCACGAGGGCCTGAACGCCGTACGCATCGAGGGCGGCGTCGCCAACAACGTCATTCCCGACGCCTGCACGGTCGTCGTCAACTACCGCTACGCCCCCGACCTCGGCGAGGAGGAGGCCCTGGCCCACGTCCGCGAGGTCTTCGCGGACTGCGGCGTCGCGGAGTTCACCGTGGACGACCACTCCGGCGCGGCGATGCCCGGCCTCTCCCACCCGGCGGCCAAGGCCTTCATGGACGCGGTCGGCGGCGTCGCCCGGCCCAAGTTCGGCTGGACGGACGTGGCCCGCTTCGGCCCCCTCGGCGTCCCGGCGGTCAACTACGGCCCGGGCGACCCGGTCCTCGCCCACAAGCGCGACGAGCACGTCAAGGTGGAGCGCATCACCCACTGCGAGGAGCGGCTGCGCTCCTGGCTCACCGCCTGACCCACGACCTGACCCCCCGGATTCCCCTGTCCGTAACCCGTGGCGATCTACGCTGGCGGGAGACGGAGGCGTCGCAGGGCGCCCCCGACGTCGGCGGAGGGAGCAGGTCATGGGCAACCGCGAGGACGCGCGCATTCCCGAGGGTGCGGAGATCCCCGAGGGCGCGGTACGGCCCGAGGAGCAGCGACTCGGCCCCGTACTGCGCCGCAGGGACCAGGTGCAGCCCGGCACGACCGATCAGCGGCTGCTGGACTCCGAGGACGACTCCGAGTGGGTGCACACCGACCCGTGGCGGGTGATGCGCATCCAGTCGGAGTTCGTCGAGGGCTTCGGCGCGCTCGCCGAACTGCCGAGCGCCATCAGCGTCTTCGGTTCGGCCCGTACGCCCGCCGGTGCACCGGAGTACGAGGCGGGTGTACGGATCGGCAGGGCGCTGGTCGACGCGGGCTTCGCGGTCATCACCGGGGGCGGCCCGGGTGCGATGGAGGCGGCGAACCGGGGCGCGCGCGAGGCGAGCGGCGTCTCGGTCGGCCTCGGCATCGAGCTGCCCTTCGAGTCCGGGCTGAACCCGCACGTCGACATCGGCGTCAACTTCCGGTACTTCTTCGTCCGCAAGACGATGTTCGTCAAGTACGCGCAGGGCTTCGTCGTCCTGCCCGGCGGCCTGGGCACCCTGGACGAACTCTTCGAGGCCCTGACCCTGGTCCAGACGGGCAAGGTCACCCGCTTCCCGATCGTCCTCTTCGGCACGGCGTACTGGGGCGGTCTGGTGGACTGGCTCCGCGACACGGTGGTGGCGCAGGGCAAGGCGTCGGAGAAGGACCTGCTGCTGTTCCACGTCACGGATGACGTGGACGAGGCGGTGGCGCTGGTGACGAAGGAAGTGGGGCGCTGAGGGTTGCGGGGGCGCTGCCCCCGTACCCCCGCTCCTCAATCGCCGGAGGGGCTTGATTTTCGCTCCTGTCGCCGCACATCCGCGGCGACAGGAGCGAAGAGCACCCGCCCCCTACGCCAGCCCGCGCCGCGCCACCGCCGGTGCCCGCCACCCCGCGATGGACGCCACCATGTCCAGGACGTCCCGCGTCTCTGCCACCTCGTGCACCCGGTACACCCGGGCCCCCAGCCATGCGGACACCGCCGTCGTCGCCAGCGTCCCGAGCAGCCGTTCCTTCACCGGCCGGTCCAGCGTCTCGCCCACGAAGTCCTTGTTGGAGAGCGAGACCAGCACCGGCCACCCCGTCTCCGCCATCTCGCCGAGCCGGCGCGTCGCCTCCAGCGAGTGCCGGGTGTTCTTCCCGAAGTCGTGACCGGGGTCGATCATGATCCCGTCGGTCCTGACCCCCAGGGAGACGGCCCGCTCGGCCAGCCCCACGGTCACCCGCAGGATGTCGGCCATCACGTCCTCGTACCCCACCCGGTGCGGCCGGGTCCGGGGCTCGGCCCCGCCCGCGTGGGTGCACACGAGCCCCGCCCCGTACCGCGCGGCGACCTCCGCGAGCCTGGGGTCCACCCCGCCCCACGCGTCGTTCAGCAGATCCGCCCCCGCCTCGCAGACCGCCTCGCCGACGTCGTGGCGCCAGGTGTCGACACTGATCACCACGTCCGGGTGGCGGCGGCGCACCTCGGCGACGAACCCGACCGTGCGGCGGGCCTCCTCCTCGGCGGTGACCTCCTCGCCGGGGCCCGCCTTGACGCCGCCGATGTCGATGATCGCCGCCCCGTCGGCCACGGCCTGCTCGACCCGGGCGAGCGCCGGCTCGTCCCGGAAGGTGGCGCCCCGGTCGTAGAAGGAGTCCGGGGTGCGGTTCACGATCGCCATGATCACCTGCTCGTGCGCCCCGAATTCACGCCGCCCCAGCCGGAGCACACCGCTTGCCATCCGTGTCCCTTCCTGTGGATCCACCTGCGGAACAACCCTCGCAGGCCAACAGCCGACACTAACTGTCAGTACCGCATGGCACGATCGGACCCGGACGAATTCCGCTCCCGGGGAGATACGCGTGTTCTGGTTCTTGCTGCTGGCGATGGTGGTGGTGGTTGCCACGGTCACCCTCGCGGTGGTCGGTGGAGGCAGGAGTGCCGTCCTGCAGGACGTGGCGCCCGAGCAGCTGACCGACCCGCTGCCCGCCTCGCGCCCGGTCGGCAGGGCGGACGTCGAGGCGCTGCGGCTCCCCGTCGGCCTCCGGGGGTACCGGATGGCCGACGTGGACGACGCGCTCGGCCGGCTGGGCGCCGAGCTCGCCGAACGGGACGCCCGGATCGCGGAGCTGGAGTCGGCCCTCGCCGGTGCGCAGGCGACCAGGACCGGCGGCCCCGATCTGCTCAAGGAGGAGACGCCCCGCCCCTGGGAGTCGCCCGGGACCGCCGCCCCGGCGGACGAGCGGCCGGCCGGTGACGACGAGGAGCCCGGCCGATGACCGGCGGAGCCGCGGCGGCGGCGGACGGCGGACTGCGCTGCCCCTGGGGCCTGTCCACCGAGGACTACCTCTGGTACCACGACACGGAGTGGGGCCGCCCGGTCCACGGCGACGACGCGCTGTTCGAGCGGCTGTGCCTGGAGGCGTTCCAGTCGGGTCTGTCCTGGCTGACGATCCTGCGCCGCCGCGAGGGCTTCCGCAGCGCGTTCGCCGGCTTCAGCATCCCGGCGGTCGCGGAGTTCACGGACGCGGACCGGGAGCGGCTGCTGGCCGACGAGGGCATCATCCGCAACCGCGCCAAGGTCGACGCGACCATGGCCAACGCCCGGGTGCTGGCCGGCTGGGACGCCGGTGAGCTGGACGAGCTGATCTGGTCGTACGCCCCCGACCCGCTGAGCCGCCCGGCCCCGAAGACCCTCGGGGACGTACCGGCGGTCACGCCCGAATCCACGGCCCTGGCCAAGGAGCTGAAGAAGCGGGGGCTGCGGTTCATCGGACCGACCACCGCCTACGCCCTGATGCAGGCGTGCGGCCTGGTGGACGACCACCTGGCCGACTGCGTCTCCCGCCCCACCCCCGCCTAGGGCCTGTCGCCGGACAGGCCGGGGGTGTCTTGCCAATCATGGCCGGGTCCGCGACGCCTGGCACGGCACCTCGCGGCGTTGCCGAAACGCCCCGACAGCTCCTTCCCCAAGCTCTCAACTCCGTTCGAGCAGGGGAGACCCCAGTCGAGACGCTCCGGCGCCTTGCGATGCACCGCACCAGACGCCGCGGCCTGATCCGCCCCTGATCGACAAGACACCCCCTAGCGCCCGAGGTACTTCGGCTTCTCCTTCGCGAGGAAGGCCCGCACCGCGATCCCGTGGTCCTCGGACACCCCCGCCCTGGTCTGGAGCTCGTCCTCCTTCTCCAGGGCCTCGGCCAGGCTGTGACCGGCGCCGAAGGCGAGCGACTCCTTGAGCGCCGCGTAGGCGACGGTCGGCCCGTCGGCCAGGGCGCGGGCCACGGCGGCCGCCTCGGCGGCCAGCTCGGCGGCGGGCACCAGCCTGTTGACGATGCCCAGCTCATGGGCGTCCCGCGCGGAGATCGAGCGCGGGAAGAGCAGCAGGTCGGCGGCGCGGCTCTGGCCGATGAGCCGGGGCAGCGTCCAGGAGACGCCCGAGTCGGCGGTGAGGGCGACCCCGGCGAATGAGGTGTTGAAGGAGGCGGTGTCGGCGGCGACCCGGTAGTCGCAGGCGAGCGCGAAGCCGAAGCCCGCACCGGCGGCGGCGCCGTTGATCCCGGCCACGACCGGCTTCGGCATCTCGGTCAGCGCCCGCACGATGGGGTTGTAGTGCTCCTGCACGGTGCTCAGCGCGTTGCCCTCACCGGCCGCCTCGGTCTCGGCCAGCTTGGCCAAGTGCTCCTTGAGGTCCTGCCCGACACAGAAGGCACGCTCCCCGGCCGCGGTGAGCAGCACCGCCCGTACGCCGGTGTCGGCGGCGGCGGACCGCAGCGCGTCACGGAGGGCCACCTTGGCGGCGGTGTTCATGGCGTTCATCGCGCCGGGCCGGTTGATCGTGATGGTCGCGAGCCCGTCGCTGATGTCGTACCGCACCACGTCGTCGTGATCGGCCATGGGAAGGTCCCCTCTGCGTGTCGTCGACCTGCGTGTCCAGGCAAGCATGGCCGACTTCGCGGGGGGTGGACATGTGACCTGCGTCAAACATTTCCGCGTCACGGAGGGGCTGAAGGGGCCGGAGTATCCCAGTGAGGTCCCCGAATTGGGTGGTTTTGAGTGAGCGCGTTGCCCAAGAGATGCAGAGCGATGTTGGTCATCGGGGTCGGTGATGCGGGATAATGGCGTGGAAGCATTGTGTTCGATGCCGGTGAGGCAGCGCCTGTCATGGGGCCGCCGGTTGCGATGAGCTGGTTTCAGGAAGGGGAACGAGCATGGCGGCCATGAAGCCGCGGACGGGCGACGGCCCGCTCGAGGTGACAAAGGAGGGGCGGGGCATCGTCATGCGAGTTCCGCTCGAAGGCGGCGGTCGGCTTGTCGTGGAGCTGACGCCGGACGAGGCCGATGCCCTCGGCGACGCCCTCAAGCAGGTCGTCGGCTGAGCAGACGCTCATAACTTCACCGCTGCCCCGGCATGGTTCCCGTGCCGGGGCAGCGGTGCGTCCGGAGCCGGCGGTACGCGTACGCCGGGGCAGCCGGGTGTACGGCTCAGCCGCGCCGGACCGCGCAGAGCAGGCCGTCGCCCACCGGCAGCAGCGTCGCCATCAGCTCCTGGCTCTCGCGGACCGCGCGCAGCAGTTCCCGTACGCGCAGCACCTCCGCCGGCTGGGCGGCCGAGTCGACCGTACGGCCGTCCGCGAAGACGCCCTCGAAGCAGACGAGACCCCCAGGTCGCAGCAGGCGCAACGATTCAGCGAGACAGTCCAGGCTCTCCATCCGGTCGCCGTCGCAGAACACGAGGTCGTAGCCGCCGTCCGCGAGCCGGGGGAGCACATCGAGGGCGCGCCCGGGGATGAAACGGGACCGGTTGGCCGCGAAGCCCGCCGCCCGGAACGCCTCCCGGGCGAACTGCTGCCGCTCGGGCTCCGGGTCGACCGTGGTCAGCACCCCGTCCGGCCGCATCCCGTGCAGCAGATAGATGCCGGACACGCCGGTGCCGGTGCCGATTTCCGCCACGGCCTTGGCGTCCGTGGTGGCAGCGAGCAGGCGCAGGGCGGCCCCGGTGCCTGGCGACACCGAGCGGAGCCCTGCCTCGCGGGCCCGGTCCCGGGCCCAGCGCAGTGCTTCGTCCTCGGCGACAAAGGCGTCGGCGAACGCCCAGCTCGTCTGCCGGTTGGCGGTAATGACCCTCTCCTGTCCCCTTAGTTGGCGCAACGGTGACTGTATCCGCTGGACCCGGGAACCCGCAGATGGGACCGGGCGTTGTCCAAAGGTGGGGAGAAGCCCGGTGACGAGGCCCGCCGATCGGGTCCGTGGCACGGGAGAGCTTCCGGGGATTTCCCCGGCCCCAGCTGGAAAAAGGCTTATCCGGAGCTAACGGGCGAGGTGGTTATGGTAGGGGCTCCACTGGACACCACCAGAGCCGATAGGGGAGGTGCGGCAGCGCCTGTGGATCGGGGAGGAGTGCTTCGGCGCTTTCTCAGGTCGGCGGGTGAGCCGAAATCCGTGACCGACATTGCTGACCGTTCTTCCAAAGACTCCGCACCGACCGCGACCTTCGCCTCCGATGCGGAATCCCAGGCGTGGACCCCGCCCACATGGGAAGAGATCGTCAGCACGCACAGCGGCCGCGTCTACCGCCTCGCCTACCGGCTGACGGGAAACCAGCACGACGCGGAAGACCTCACGCAGGAGGTCTTCGTCCGCGTCTTCCGTTCGCTGTCGACCTACACGCCCGGCACCTTCGAGGGCTGGCTGCACCGCATCACGACCAACCTCTTCCTGGACATGGTCCGCCGCAAGCAGCGCATCCGCTTCGACTCCCTCGGGGACGACGCGGCCGAGCGGCTGCCCAGCCGCGAGCCCTCCCCCCAGCAGGTCTTCAACGACACCCACTTCGACGCCGACGTCCAGCAGGCGCTGGACACCCTCGCGCCCGAATTCCGTGCCGCCGTCGTCCTCTGCGACATCGAGGGTCTGTCGTACGAGGAGATCGCGGCGACGCTCGGCGTGAAGCTCGGCACCGTGCGCAGCCGTATCCACCGCGGGCGCTCCCACCTGCGCAAGGCGCTGCGCCACCGCTCGCCCGAGGCGCGCGCCGAGCAGCAGCGCTCCCTCGCGGGCGCCGGGGCCCTCCTGGCCGGGGAGGGCGGCACGGCGTGAGTGGTACGGATCCGACCCCCGCGGAACAACACCTGGGGGACCGCCTCGCCGCGCTCGTCGACGGCGAGCTCAAGCATGATGCCCGCGACCGGGTGCTCGCTCATCTCGCGACCTGCGCCAAGTGCGCGGCCGAGGCGGCCGCCCAGCGCCGCCTGAAGAACGTGTTCGCGCAGGCCGCACCGCCCTCGCCCTCCGAAGGCTTCCTGGCCCGCCTCCAAGGGCTTCCGGGCGGACCGCCCGGGGGTGACGACGACCCGCAGGGAAGATCCGGGGGCGCTTCCGGGCGGTTCGGTGACGGACTCCTCCCGGGGACGCGCCCGCCGGGCGGCCGGGCGGAGCTCACCGCCGGTCCCGGCCCGCTGGACGGCTTCGGCTACCTCCCCGCCGCCCGCGGCGGGGCCACGGCGCTGCCCTCGCCCGGTGCGGGCTTCCGCATCCACGAGGTGGGGCGCGAGGGGGACCGCTCCCCGTGGCGGGGCCGCAGGTTCGCCTTCGCCGCCGCGAGTGCCGTGTCGCTGGCCGCCATCGCGCTCGGCGGCGCGCTCCCGACGACCACCGAGACCCCGACCCGCGCCTCCGGCTCGGGCAACAACGTGACCCCGGCGGGCGCCGACGCCCGGACCGGCGGCTCCGTCCTGGCCGCCCGGCGGAACGGGCCGGGCCAAGGTACGCGCACCATGTCCGGCCAGGCGGACCGCTCGGTCTCCCTCGCGGTGAACACCGTGTCGGCCGGGTTCGCCGCCCCGTCGCTGCTGGGCACCGGCCGCCTCTCCGGCAATCCGTACGGGCTGGGCGGCCTGCGTTCCGGCATGTCCGCGATACGCCCCGGCGGGGCCGGTTCGCTGCTGGGCCGCACCCCGGTCGGCGGGCTCGATCCGATTTCGTCCGCCCCCGCCCCGGAGCCCTCCCTGCCGCCCACCTCCGCCGCCGCGAAACCGGCTTCCGCCGACCACGGACTGCCCCTCGCGCCCCGTCGCTGATCCCGTACCCGGTACGGGACGCGCGGCCCAGGCCCAAACCTGGTTGAATTCCGGCAGGATTTTGGGAGGGACGCCCCTTCGGGGGCGTGCGGAGGGCCGGTTGCGGCAGTTGCGGGGAGAACATGGACGACGGGAAGCCGACCGAGCCCAAGGCGAAGTGGTGGAGCCGCCCCCCGGCGGGGCAGGCCACGGCCGGCGAGGCCCCGGAACCCGCGCCGACCCAGCCGGCTGGGTCGGCCCAGGCGCCCGTGTCGGCTGAGGCGCCCACGGCGAGCCTGCCCCCGGCACCGCCCGGGGCACCCGGGGACCACGGCTCCGCCGGGACACCAGGCGCCCCCGAAGCCCACGACGCGGCCGTGACACCCGGTGCCTACGACACCCCCGCGCCCCACGACGTCCCCGAGGCGCCCGAGGCCCCCGCGGTGCTCGACGCACCCCGCGACGCCCCCGCGCCCCAGCCGCTGCACGAGCCCGACCCGTACGGCACCCCGCCCTACGGCGGCCCCGGTCCCTGGTCGCCCGCCCCTCCCGTACAGCGGCCGACGCCCGCGCACGGCACCCCCGTGCCCCCGCCGTACGCGGGGACGAACGGCGCGGGGATCGCGCCCCCGCCGGTTCCGCAGGACTCGCACCCGCCTGCCCCCCAGTGGCAGAGCTACGACCCCTGGGGCGCGCCCCGGCAGCCGCTCGTCACCCAGCCAGGACCGCCGCTCCCGGACGGGCGGCGGAAGAACCGGCGCGGCGCGCTGCTGATCGGCGCGCTGCTCCTCGCCCTGCTCGCGGGTGGCATCGGCGGCGGCATAGGCGCGTACATAGAACGCAACGGCGGTCTCACCAGCGTCGAACTGCCCCAGGACGAGCGGGACGGCGGCGGCCGGGCCCCGGACAGCGTGGCCGGTATCGCGGCCAGCGCCCTGCCCAGCGTGGTCACCCTGCACGTCAGCGGCGCCACCGAGTCCGGCACCGGCACCGGCTTCGTGCTCGACGACCGGGGCCACATCCTCACCAACAACCACGTGGTCGCCCCGGCCGGTTCGTCCGGCGACATCACCGTCACGTTCAGCGGGGGCGAGACCGCGACCGCCGAGGTCGTCGGCAAGGACAGCGGTTACGACCTGGCCGTCGTGAAGGTCAGCGGCGTCTCCGGGCTCAAGCCGCTGCCGCTGGGCAACTCCGACAACGTCCGGGTCGGCGACCCGGTCGTGGCCATCGGGGCGCCGTTCGACCTGTCCAACACCGTCACCTCCGGCATCATCAGCGCCAAGGACCGCCCGATCACCGCGGGCGGCGAGAAGGGCGACGGCAGCGACGTCAGCTACGTCAACGCGCTCCAGACCGACGCGCCGATCAACCCCGGCAACTCCGGCGGCCCGCTGGTGGACACCGACGCCCATGTCATCGGCATCAACAGCGCCATCCGCGCCGCCGACAGCGGCTCGGCCGGCGAGGGCGGGCAGGCGGGGTCCATCGGCCTCGGCTTCGCCATCCCGATCAACCAGGGCAAGCTCGTCGCCGAGCAGCTGATCAACACCGGCAAGGCGACCCACCCGGTGATCGGCGTCACGCTCGACATGAAGTACACCGGCGACGGCGCCAAGGTCGGCGGGAGCACGCAGGGATCCTCGCCGGTGACGGCGGGCGGCCCGGCCGACAAGGCGGGCATCGAGGCGGACGACGTCATCACCGAGGTGGACGGGGCGCGGGTGCACAGCGGCGAGGAGCTCATCGTCAAGATCCGCTCGCACCGGCCGGGCGACCGGCTCGATCTGACCGTGACCCGCGGTGGTAAAGACCTGTCCATAACTTTGACGCTGGGCTCGGCAACCGGCACGTGACCGCCACGGGAAGCTACCGTCCGGACAGATTCGCCGGGTACCGTGTTCGATGTCCGGACCTCATCCGAGCTGGTCGCGGAGAATACGAGGAGCCGCAAGGTGTTCAACGACATAGGTGCACTCGAGCTGCTGACGCTCGCGATTCTCGGCGTACTCGTCTTCGGTCCGGAAAAGCTGCCCAAGGTCATTCAGGACGCCTCCCGCCTCATCCGCAAGATCCGTGAGTTCTCGGAGAGTGCCAAGGAGGACATCCGCACGGAGCTGGGCCCGGAGTTCAAGGACTTCGAGTTCGAGGACCTCAACCCCAAGACCTTCGTCCGCAAGCAGCTCATGGACGGCAACGACGACCTGGGGCTGAAGGAGATCCGCGAGAGCTTCGACCTGCGCAAGGAGATCACCGAGGTCACCGACGCGGTGAACGGGCGCGGCACCTCGTCCGTCGAGGCGAAGACCGGCGTGTCGGGCGGTGCCTCGGTCACGGCCGCGAACGGCTCGAAGGGCGCTCCGGACCTGCTCAAGAAGGGCGAGCAGCCGCCGAAGGACACCCCGCCCCCGTTCGACGCGGACGCCACCTGAGGGCGGCCAATCCCGGGTCGCCCGGACGGTATGGCTATTCTCCATCTGTCCGGTTGTGAGACGCCCGCGGGGGGCGGGCCGCTCCGGACCCACGGATCGAGGAGGCGGCCGGGCTGATGGAGACGACGAGTCGGGTGGGCGCACAGGACGCGCCGGACACGGTGGAGGCGGTCCCGGCGGCCCGGCTCATGGTGGTCGACGGCTATCTGAAGGCCCCGTTCCCCTGGTACGCGCTGGACGAGGCGTTCACCGGTCCGCGTCGGCTGCTGCCCCTGGGCACCGCCGCCGACGGCGAGGTGCAGCACGGCTCCATCGGGCACGGCGACGAGCCGTTGGTCCGGGGCGACGCCGGCACCGACAAGCAGCGGTTCGCGGTCGTGGTGACCGTCGCCAGCAGCCCCGTACGGCGCAGTGGTGACGGCACCGGGGTGCTGGAGGCGACGACCGTGTCCTCCGCGGCCTGGCTGGCCGGTTCCGGGCTGCTGTCCTGCACCTGGCCGCCGCAGCTCGACCACACCCTGCGCGACGACTGGCTGGACCAGCAGACGGAGACCGCGTTCGAGCTCGCCGACGATCTGGAGGGCCCCGCCTGGTCGGCGCTGTCCCTGCCGGTCGACGGCGTCCCGGTGCCCTTCCACTACCGCGAGTCCGAGTTCGGCTGGGTGCTGGCCGGCTCCGCGCCCGGCGGGGTGCACATCGGCGCCTACGGGCGCGGGATGAGCGCGTACGGGCTGGGCTTCTCGGTGGTCAAGGACATCCAGGCGTACGCGTAACGCATACGACAGCGGGGAAGGCCGGGCCCTCGGGTCCCGGCCTTCCCCGCTGTCGTACGGGTGTCAGAACTTGTTGCGCGGGGTGATGCCCAGCGACATGCCGGACAGGCCGCGCTGACGGCCGCTCAGCTTGCCCGCGATGGTGCGCAGCGCCTTGCCGGCGGGGGAGTCGGGGTCGGAGAGCACGACGGGCTTGCCCTCGTCGCCGCCCTCGCGCAGCCGTACGTCGATCGGGATCGCGCCCAGCACCGGCACCTCGGCGCCGACCGTCTTCGTCAGCCCCTCGGCGACCTTGGCGCCGCCGCCCGAGCCGAAGACGTCGACCATCTCGTCGCAGTGCGGGCACGGCATGCCGGACATGTTCTCGACGACGCCGACGATCTTCTGGTGGGTCTGCACGGCGATCGAACCGGCCCGCTCGGCCACCTCGGCGGCGGCCTGCTGCGGGGTCGTGACGACCAGGATCTCCGCGTTCGGCACGAGCTGCGCGACCGAGATCGCGATGTCGCCGGTGCCCGGCGGCAGGTCGAGCAGCAGGACGTCCAGGTCGCCCCAGAAGACGTCGGCCAGGAACTGCTGGAGCGCGCGGTGCAGCATCGGGCCGCGCCAGACCACCGGGGCGTTGCCCGGGGTGAACATGCCGATCGAGATGACCTTCACGCCGTGCGAGGACGGCGGCATGATCATGTTCTCGACCTGGGTCGGACGGCCGTCCACGCCGAGCATCCGGGGCACGCTGTGACCGTAGATGTCCGCGTCCACGACACCGACCTTGAGCCCGTCCGCCGCCATCGCCGCGGCCAGGTTCACCGTCACCGAGGACTTGCCGACGCCGCCCTTGCCGGAGGCGACCGCGTACACCCGGGTCAGCGAGCCGGGCTTCGCGAACGGCACCTCGCGCTCCGCCGTGCCGCCGCGCAGCGAGGCCGCGAGGTCCTTGCGCTGCTCGTCGCTCATCACGTCGAGGGTGACGTCGACCCGCGAGACGCCCTCGACGGCGGCCACCGCGTCGGTCACGTTCCGGGTGATGGTCTCGCGCATCGGACAGCCGGAGACGGTGAGGTACACCGTGACAGCGACCACACCGTCAGGATCGATGTCGACCGATTTCACCATGCCCAGCTCGGTGATCGGACGGTGGATCTCGGGGTCGTTCACTGTCGCCAGTGCCTCAAGCACCGCGTCTTCCGTAGCCATAGGAACGATGGTACGGCGCCGTACCGTACGCGTGGGTAGCCCCGTCAGCGGTCTTCGTCACTCTCGGCCGACAGCAGCGCGCGGCGGTCGTCCAGGTCCTTCACCAGGTCCTCCAGCTCGGACCGGATCCAGTCCCGGGTGGCGACCTCGCCGAGGCCCATCCGCAGTGCCGCGATCTCCCTGGTCAGGTACTCGGTGTCGGCGATGGAGCGCTCGTTCTGCTTGCGGTCCTGCTCGTGCGTGACCCGGTCCCGGTCGTCCTGCCTGTTCTGCGCGAGCAGGATCAGCGGAGCCGCGTACGACGCCTGGAGCGACAGCATCAGGGTCAGGAAGATGAACGGGTACTGGTCGAACCTCAGGTGCTCGGGCGCGAAGATGTTCCACGCCACCCACACGATGATGATCAGCGTCATCCAGACGATGAACCGGCCGGTACCCAGGAAGCGCGCGATGCGCTCCGAGAACCGGCCGAACGCCTCGGGGTCGTACTCCGGAAGCAGCCGCCGGCGCGGCGCCTTCGGCTGGTCGAGCCGGTTCCTCGGGGTACGGGTCAGCGCCGTCGAGCCGTTCGACGCGCGGGCGCGGTCGTCACCGGTCACGGAGCACCCCCTCGCGGCCGTGGAAGTCCGTCTCCCGCCAGTCCTCCGGCAGCAGGTGGTCCAGCACGTCGTCCACGGTCACCGCGCCCAGCAGCGAACCGCTCTCGTCCACCACCGGCACCGACACCAGGTTGTACGCCGCCAGATAACTGGTCACCACCGACAGCGGGGTGTCCGGCGGCAGCGGTACGAGATCGCTGTCCAGGAGTGAGCTGACCAGGGTGAACGGCGGGTCCCGCAGCAGCCGCTGGAAGTGCACGGTGCCCAGGTACTTGCCCGTCGGCGTCTCGTCCGGCGACCGGCACACGTACACCTGCGCGGCCAGCGCCGGTGACAGGTCCGACTGGCGCACCCGGGCGAGCGCGTCGGCGACCGTGGCGTCCGGGCGCAGGATGACCGGCTCCGTCGTCATGAGGCCGCCCGCGGTGCGCTCCTCGTACGACATCAGCCGCCGGACGTCCGCCGCGTCGCCCGGGCGCATCAGCGTCAGCAGCCGCTCCTTGTCCTCCTCCGGCAGCTCGGAGAGCAGGTCGGCCGCGTCGTCCGGGTCCATCGCCTCCAGGACGTCCGCCGCGCGCTCCTCCTGGAGCTTGCCGATGATCTCGACCTGGTCGTCCTCGGGCAGCTCCTCCAGGACGTCGGCGAGCCGGTCGTCGTCCAGCGCCGCCGCGACCTCCGCCCGGCGCTTGGGGGTCAGGTGGTGCAGCGCGTTGGCGACGTCGGCGGGGCGCAGCTTCTCGAAGGTGGCCACCAGGGACTCGGCGCCCTGCCCGTGCTCCTCCAGCGAGAAACCCTTCACCGCCGACCACTCGACGGTCAGCGTCTCGCCCTTGCGGCGCAGCGCCCCGCCCCGGCCCTTGCGGACGAAGTACTTGTCGATCTCCCAGTCCCGGCGGGCGGGCAGCTGCTGGATGGCCACGTCCAGGATGGTGACCTCCTCGTCCGTCTCCACCAGGCGCACCCGGCGGTCGAGGAACTCGCCGAGCACCAGGCGTTCGGTGGGCCGCTGCTCGAAGCGCCGCATGTTGACCACGCCCGTGGTGATCACCTGCCCCGACTCCACGCCCGTCACCCGGGTCATCGGCAGGAAGATCCGCCGCCGGCTCACCACCTCGACGACCATGCCGAGCAGCCGGGGCGGACGGCCGCCGACGCGGAGCATCGCCACGAGGTCGCGGACGCGCCCCACCTGGTCGCCGTTGGGGTCGAAGACCGGCACACCGGACAGGTGCGAGACGAACACCCGGGGCGTCACCGGCGTCATTCCCGCACCTCCTCGCTCGCCTCGGAACGGCCCCCGGCCGCCCACTTCCGACAGTTATCGCGCTGTTATGACGTGATCAGGCTAGCCCGTGCGCACGCGGACCGCCCCGGCTGGCCGTCCGGACGGCTCCGGGTCCGATGGCGTAGGCCACCCGGGTACGCTGCCGTCTGCCACCCCCCACCATGGATACGAGAGGCAGTGCGCCTGTGACCTCTTCCGCCCCGGCCGTACGGGCCCGCCGCCGGAACGCATCCCTTGCCGTCGCGCTCTGCGCGGGCCTGACCGCGGCGCTGACCGCGTGCGGGGGCGAGGACCCGGACGAGGGGACCAACGGCGTCGGCAAGCTCTCCGCGCCGGAGATCGAGAAGAAGGCGCAGACCGCGACGGACTCCGCCGACGCGGTGCGGCTCGCCGGGACGCTGGTCAGCAAGGGCGGCACGTACAAGATCGATATGCGGCTCAAGGACAAGGGCGGTGCCGGCTCCGTCACCTCGAAGAACAGCACCTTCACGCTGCTGCGGATCGATGACGAGCTGTACCTCAAGGCCGGCGCCGGCTTCTGGAGCCACGACGACGAGGGCAGGGCGGACACCGGCGAGGACGGGGCGGCGGCGGCCGGCAAGCTGGAGGGCAAGTACGTCAAGGTCCCCGAGGGCGACCCCACGTACAAGCAGCTGAGCGGTTTCACCGACAAGAAGGTGCTGCTCGACGGGATGCTCACGCTGCACGGCAAGCTCACCAAGGGCGACCGCGACAAGGTCGACGGGGTGCGCACGGTGCGGATCATGGGCGGCGAGGGCGCGGGCGGCGCGCTCGACGTGGCGCTGGAGGGCAAGCCGTATCCGCTGCGCTTCGCCCGGGGCGGCGGCGGAGGCGTGATCACGCTCGCCGACTGGGGCAAGGACTTCACGCTGAAGGCACCCGCGAAGGACGAGACCGTCGACTACGGCAAGCAGCTCCCGAAGACCTCGTCCTGAGACACCTTCACTTGCGCAGGGAGCGCTTCAGCAGCCGCGGCAGGCCCGCCGGGACGGGCAGCCGGGTCGTCGCCGTCGTCGGCAGCGGTGCGGCCGCCCCGGAGGTCTCGGGCAGTTCGGTGCGGGCGTCCAGGGGGGTGAGCCGGACGACCCGGCACTCGCGCGCCCAGCGGTCCGTCATCCGCTCCGCGTCCGGCGCGTTCAGCCGCTTGCCCTTCAGCTCGGCGACGGCGGCCTCCCACTCCTCGGAGTGCGGGGCGAGCACGGTGACCGAGGCGGACCAGGCGACGAGGCGGCCGCCCTTGTCCTTGCTGCGGACGGTGACCTCGGCGGTGGCGCCCTCGGTCAGCCCGGCCGGGAGCGGCTGCTCGCCGGGGCCGTCGCCCACGAGGTGGGCGGCGCCCTCGTGCCATACGTGCCACAGCGCCCGTGCCGCGCCGGTGGCGCGCACCCAGACGAGGCCCGACTTCTTCGTGGCCTCCTCGACGAGGGCCGGCCCGAGCAGCGTGTCAGCAGCAGTCATGGGGCAGAGCTTAATGGGGACGCTCAGAGCCAGCCGTTGCGCTTGAGCATGCGGTGGATGGAGAAGCACACCACGCCGATGAAGCCCATCACCATCGGATAGCCGTACGTCCAGCCCAGCTCCGGCATGTGCTTGAAGTTCATTCCGTAGACCCCGCAGATCATGGTCGGCACGGCGACGATCGCCGCCCAGGACGTGATCTTGCGCATGTCCTCGTTCTGCGCGACGGTCGCCTGCGCGAGGTTGGCCTGGAGGATGGAGTTCAGCAGCTCGTCGAAGCCGATGACCTCTTCCTGGACCCGCACCAGGTGGTCGGCGACGTCCCGGAAGTACTTCTGGATGTCCGGGTCGATCAGCCGCATGGGCCGTTCGCTCAGCAGCTGCATGGGGCGGAGCAGCGGGGAGACGGCCCGCTTGAACTCCAGCACCTCGCGCTTGAGCTGGTAGATCCGCCCGGCGTCCGAGCCGCGCGCGCTGCCCTTGTCCGGGGTGGAGAAGACCTCGATCTCCACCTCGTCGATGTCGTCCTGCACCGCGCCCGCCACCGCGATGTAGCCGTCGACCACGTGGTCGGCGATGGAGTGCAGCACGGCGGAAGGGCCCTTGGCGAGCAGCTCGGGGTCGTCCTCCAGACGGTGGCGCAGCGCGCGCAGCGAGCCGTGGCCGCCGTGCCGCACGGTGATGACGAAGTCCCGGCCGGTGAAGCACATGACCTCGCCGGTCTCCACGACCTCGCTGGTCGCGGTCAGTTCGGCGTGCTCGACGTAGTGGATGGTCTTGAAGACGGTGAACAGCGTGTCGTCGTAGCGCTCCAGCTTCGGGCGCTGGTGGGCGTGGACGGCGTCCTCCACGGCCAGCGGGTGCAGCCCGAACTCCCGGGCGATGCCCGCGAATTCCTCCTCGGTCGGCTCGTGCAGCCCGATCCAGGCGAAGCCGCCCTTCTCCCGGACCCGGAGCATCGCCTCGCGGGCGGTGCGGCAGGTGCCGTCCGCCTCGGCGAGCCGGCGGCCGTCCCGGTAGACCGCGCAGTCGACCACCGCGCTGGAGGCGGACGGGTCGCGGGTGGTGTCGTAGCTGTTGTGCAGAGGGGCGCTCTTGCGCAGGGAGGGACGCACGACGGCGCGCAGGTCACGGATCATCGACATGGCTGGCTCCTTCACGGAGGGCCGTCGTCGGAGGGCCTGGAACAGCCCGGAATGGGGACGTGGACTCACATCCGCAAAGCGGGCGGCACCGCGGCGGCACGACGACGGCGTTCGCTACAGACAGGAAATAAGCTGTGCTCTTCCGTCGTGCGACATGCCAGGGCCCCGACCGGGTGTCAGATCACACGGAGGGGCGTCCGGCGGAAGAGCGGTTGGTACTGCACGATCGACTCGGATCCACCGCAGCCCCACCTCCTCCTGCCGGTCCCCCGTGGGGGATGACGTGGCGCCGGGACTTGAGAGCGACGCTTCAGCGTGGCTGTCCCGGCCGACACCCCAGGCTAGCAGCCACCACAGGGCCAATCCCTTACTTTGCCCGTTCCATACGCGACCTATGCTCGCGGCATGGCAGAAATTCTTGCTCTGGTCGAGGCGCGTCTGCGGACGGCCCTGGGTGAACCGGACGCACGTGCGGCAGTGACGTTTCTCGGGACGGACCGGATCGAGGTGCTCCGTTTCATCGACGGCGACATCGTGCGGTACGCCACGCTCGGCATGTCCGCCCAGCCGATGTCCGACCCGACGGCCGTCGTGGCCGACCCGCTGAAGGGCCCGCGCGCCGAACTGGTCCTGTCGGTACGGGGCGGCCTGGCCGACACCGACCAGGTGCTGCGCAAGCTCGCGGTGCTCGCGGCCTCGCCCCAGGTGGAGGGCCTGGTCGTGGCGCCCGGCGCCTCGCTGGACGTCGGCGAACCGCTGTGGCCGGGCGCGCCGTTCACCTCGGTGCTCGTCGCGGAGAGCGGGGGGCTGGTCGAGGATCTGGAGCTCGATGAAGCTGTGCTGGGCAGCGGCCCCGTGAGGAGTGGTGGCCGGGAGACGGGGGGGACCCTGGAGCCGGTGCGCTTCCTGCCGCTGCTGCCGATGACACAGAACGAGGCCGCCTGGAAGCGGGTCCGGGGTGCGCAGGAACTCCAGGAGAAATGGCTGTCGCAGGGGACCGACCTGCGCGATCCCCTGCGACGTTCCGTGACGCTGGACTGACGGCGTCAGTTGGCGAAGACCGTGACGCCGTCCTCCGTGGCGTGCTTCGGCTCCAGTTCCTCCGCCTCGTGGGTCAGCGCGGAGCGCCGTACCCAGACGACGATCGCACCGATCACCGAGGCGGCGGCGGCGACCACGAACGGGATGTGGATGTTGCTCCACTCCTCGATCTTCGGAGCCAGGTAGGGCGCCGCGGCGGCGGCGAACCAGCGGACGAAGTTGTAGCCCGCGCTGGCCACCGGGCGCGGCGCGTCCGAGACGCCGAGCGCCAGCTCCGTGTACACCGTGTTGTTCATGCCGATCAGGGCGCCGGACACGATGGTGCAGACGATGGCCGTGGTGTGGCTCCCGTACCCGAGGACCACCAGGTCGGCGGCGAGCAGCACCAGCGAGGCGCCGAGCACCTTGAGCGAGCCGAACCGCTGCTGGAGCCGCGGCGCCACGAGCACCGAGAAGACCGCGAGCAGCAGGCCCCAGGCGAAGAAGACGGCACCGGACTTGTACGGCGTCATGTTCAGCACGAACGGGGTGAACGCCAGGATCGTGAAGAACGCGTAGTTGTAGAAGAACGCGGACGCCGCGACGGAGGCGAGGCCGCCGTGGCCGAGCGCCTTGACCGGGTCGAGCAGTGAGGTCTTGCGGGCGGGCTTGGGCTGCTCCTTCAGGAACGCCGTGATGCAGACGAAGCCGATCGCCATCAGCGCGGCCGTCCCGAAGAACGGGAAGCGCCAGCTGGCGTCACCGAGCAGGGCGCCGAGCAGCGGCCCGCACGCCATGCCGAGGCCGAGCGCCGACTCGTACAGCAGGATCGCCGCCGAGCTGCCGCCGGCCGCCGCGCCGACGATCACCGCGAGCGCCGTCGAGACGAACAGCGCGTTGCCCAGGCCCCAGCCGGCCCGGAAGCCGACCAGCTCGCCGACGGACGAGGAGGTGCCGGAGAGCGCCGCGAAGACCACCACGAGCGCGAGCCCGGCCAGCAGCGTCTTGCGGCCGCCGATGCGGCTGGAGACGAAGCCGGTCACGAGCATCGCGACGGCGGTGATCAGGAAGTACGAGGTGAAGAGCAGCGACACCTGGCTCGGCGTCGCTTCCAGACCCTTGGCGATGGACGGCAGGATCGGGTCCACCAGGCCGATGCCCATGAATGCCACGACCGAAGCGCCCGCCGTGGCCCAGACGGCCTTCGGCTGGCGCAGGATGCTGACCGGCTCCTGGTTGAACGGATCCTCTCCCGTTACTGCCTCTGACGGCATGGGCCTCTCCTTCTCCACTGGCTCCACTGGATCGATGCGTTATACACAGAATAAGTTAGAGAAGCTAATGAATGCAAGTTACATCTAAATTCTCCGAGGGTGGCCCGGTGACCCCATGGCGCGCGGGGTAGAGGGGTCTGGGTGCGCGGCGCGCGAGGCTGATCGTCCTTGACGAGGCGACGGCCGGAGAGGACCGTGGGACGTTATGAGGGGCGAACCAAGTTGCCCGAAGTGCGGAGGCCGGGTCAGGGCGCCCGGGCTCTTCGCCGACACCTGGCAGTGCGACGACCACGGCAGCGTGCACCCGCTGCAGCCGGTCGTCCCGCCGAGCGTCGAGGCGCTCGGCGTGGTGGTGCACCGGGCCCAGGTCCCCGTGTGGATGCCCTGGCCCCTCCCCGTCGGCTGGCTGTTCACCGGCGTCGCCGGCGCCGGCGACGACCGCACCGGCGGACGCGCCACCGCCGTCGCCTGCTCCGGACCCGGGCCGCTCGGCGGCATGGGCGAGCTGCTGCTCGTCGCCGAGGAGCTGGGCGTCGGGCTCGGCGCGCGGTACGCGGGAATCGACGGACCGGACCCCGGACCCCTGCTGCGCGTGGACGGCCCCCCGGACTCCAAGGTGCTCGCCGCCGGGCGCCCCACCCCCCTCTGGCACGTCCGGCACGCCCCCGCCGACCGCGCCGTCTTCGCGGGCGAGGCGTGCGGCCTGTGGCTGTGGGCCATCGTGTGGCCCGAGCAGTCCGGGCTGCTGATGTACGACGAGCTGGTGCTTACCGACCTGCGCGACGCCGGGGGAGAGGTGGACCTGGTGCCCTGCGGCGCCCTCACCCCCCGCCTGCTGACGGGCCCCTGACGGGGGCCTTCGCACCGTCCGGATCAAGCTCGCGCGCCGGTTATCCTGGGGTGTCCCCCTGTCCGGCCGCGAGCACTGGAGTACGAGTCGTGCGCATCGATCTGCACACCCACTCCACCGCGTCGGACGGCACGGACACCCCCGCCGAGCTGGTGCGCAACGCCGCCGCCGCGGGCCTGGACGTCGTCGCCCTCACCGACCACGACACCGTGCGCGGCCACGCCGAGGCCGCCGCCGCGCTCCCCGAAGGACTCACCCTCGTCCCGGGCGCCGAGCTGTCCTGCCGCATCGACGGCGTGGGCCTGCACATGCTGGCGTACCTCTTCGACCCGGACGAGCCGGACTTCGCCCGCGAGCGCGAGCTGGTGCGCGACGACCGGGTGCCGCGCGCCCGGACCATGGTCCGCAAGCTTCAGGAGCTGGGCGTCCCGATCACGTGGGAGCAGGTCGCCCGGATCGCCGGAGACGGCTCCGTGGGCCGGCCGCACGTCGCCACCGCCCTCGTCGAGCTGGGTGTCGTCCCGACCGTGTCCGACGCCTTCACGCCCGACTGGCTCGGGGACGGCGGGCGCGCCTACGCGGACAAGCACGAGCTGGACCCCTTCGACGCGATCCGGCTCGTCAGGGCCGCGGGCGGCGTCACCGTCTTCGCCCACCCGGCCGCCGTCAAGCGCGGTCGTACGGTGCCCGAGGCGCGGATCGCCGAGCTGGCCGCCGCCGGGCTCGACGGCATCGAGGTCGACCACATGGACCACGACGAGCCCACCAGGACCCGGCTGCGCGCACTCGCCCGCGAGCTCGGGCTGCTGACGACCGGCTCCAGCGACTACCACGGCAGCCGCAAGACCGTGGAGCTCGGCACGTACACCACCGACCCCGAGATCTACGGCGAGATCACCCGGCGCGCCACGGGAGCCTTCCCGGTGCCGGGCGCCGGTGGACCCGCCGCCCTGTAACGGCACCCGCTCGTCCTCTCTTCACACCCCGCCGCCGTCCGGCACGTCCGGGCGGCGGTGCGGTGCGCCGCTTCCCCGCGGTCACCCGCCGCACACCCGCTCACTCCCCGCAAGGCTCACCCGTGTTCGACGTCGCTGTCTTCGGATCCCTTTTTCTCACCCTTTTTGTGATTATGGATCCGCCCGGAATCACCCCGATCTTCCTCGCCCTCACCGCCGGGCGCCCCGCCAAGGTGCAGCGCCGGATGGCCCTCCAGGCCGTCGCCGTCGCCTTCGGCGTCATCGCCGTCTTCGGCGTGCTCGGCCAGCAGATCCTGGACTACCTGCACGTCTCCGTACCGGCGCTGATGATCGCCGGCGGGCTGCTCCTGCTGCTCATCGCGCTCGACCTGCTCACCGGCAAGACCGACGAGCCGACGCAGACCAAGGACGTCAACGTCGCCCTCGTACCGCTCGGCATGCCGCTGCTCGCCGGTCCCGGCGCGATCGTCTCGGTGATCCTCGCCGTGCAGCACGCCGACAGCGTGGCGAGCCAGGTCTCCGTCTGGACGGCGATCCTCGCCATGCACATCGTGCTCTGGCTGACCATGCGCTACTCGCTGCTGATCATCCGCGTCATCAAGGACGGCGGCGTCGTGCTCGTCACCAGGCTGGCCGGCATGATGCTGTCCGCCATCGCCGTGCAGCAGATCATCAACGGCGTCACCCAGGTCATCCGGGGCGGCTGACCCGGCCCCGGACGCAACAGCGCCCCCGCACGATCGTTCCGTGCGGGGGCGCTTCGTCTTCGTTACGTCGACAACTCACATCGGCAAGGTGTTATGAAGCCGGACTTTCGGCCGGTCGGATATAGATGCGCTGGCCCGTGGCCGCGGCCTGCTGCACGATCCGCTTGACGGAGGCGGCGTCCACGACGGTGCTGTCCACGGCGGTACCGTCGACATCGTCGAGTCGCATGATCTCGAAGCGCATAGGGCTTCCCTTCGTCTGATCCTCCTGCTGGAGAACTACTGGGAGGACGGTGTCCCGTCCGCAAGGATGAGGAGCGCCAGGCACGCCTGTCGTGCGCCCCACGGTGGTTACAACGGCTTGCCTCCTGCAATCATTCCCTACGCTAAGGAAAATTTTCGGATGTCTAAGTACCGGCCGGTAATCAGGCGTGCGGGCATGACGGGACGCGCATGAACGACGCGGAGATCGGTGAGCGGCTGGACCGCACCAACGCCCTGCTCGAACGCGTACTCGCCGAGGTCTCGAAGACCCCGTCGACCCACGCGATCTTCGTGGACGCGGGCTATGTGTACGCCGCCGCCGGGCTGCTCGTCACCGGCACCGAGGACCGGCGCTCCTTCGACCTCGACGCCGAAGGGCTGATCGAGGCGTTCATCGACAAGGCCCGCACCATCTTCGCGGACAGCCGGCTGCTGCGCGTGTACTGGTACGACGGGGCCAGGCGTCGCATCCACACCACCGAGCAGCAGACCATCGCCGAACTTCCCGACGTCAAGGTCAGACTGGGCAACCTCAACGCCAACAACCAGCAGAAGGGCGTCGACTCCCTCATCCGCACCGACCTGGAGTCGCTCGCCCGGCACCGGGCCATCAGCGACGCCGCGCTCGTCGGCGGCGACGAGGACCTCGTCTCGGCCGTCGAGGCCGCGCAGGGGTACGGCGCCCGCGTCCACCTCTGGGGCATCGAGGCGGGCGAGGGCCGCAACCAGGCGGAGCCGCTGCTCTGGGAGGTGGACAGCCAGCGCACCTTCGACCTGGACTTCTGCCGCCCCTACGTGACCCGACGCCCCGTCACCACCTACGAGGAGGACGCCCCCGCGCCCTCCCGCGAGGACGTCCACTTCGTCGGCGCGCAGATCGCGGCGGCCTGGCTCGCCGCGCGCGGCCGGGAATCCCTGGCCGACCTGCTGCCCGGCCACCCCTTCCTGCCGGGCTCGGTCGACCAGGACCTGCTGCACGAGGCCGAACGCCTCCTCCAGCGCTCCCTGCGCGGCCACCCCCCGTTGCGCCGGGCGCTGCGCGACGGCTTCTGGCAGCACCTCCAGTCGCAGTACTGAGAGCCGCCGGTACGGGCCACCTGCGGACGGGAGCTACAGGCCGTCCCAGAAGGAGGCGAGCGCGGCGGCGGTCGCCTCCGGCCGGCCCGTGTTGGGGGAGTGCTCGGCGCCCTCGATCCGGGTCCGGCGCGCCCCGAGCCGTACCGCCATCTCGTCCAGCACCGGCACCGGCCAGACGTCGTCCACCTCACCGGAGACGACATGGACCGGCAGCCCGGTCGCCGCGAGCTCGGCCACCCGGTCCGGCTCGGCGGCCAGCTGGCGGCCCGTCGCGATCAGCTGAGCCGGACGGTGGAGCAGCCAGCGCCGCCGCAGGTCCTCGCCGCCCGTCTCCGCCTCGGCCGGCGGGTCGAAGGCGCGCATCGCGTCCCAGACGGCGTCCATGGTCATGGTGGCCAGCGCGTCACCGAGGATCTTCAGCTTCACCTGCTGTGCCTCGACCACCTCGGCGGGCCCCGAGGACATCAGGGTCAGCGAGCGGAACGGCGTCGCGTCCAGCAGGACCGCCACCCGGCAGAGCTGTCCGCCGAGCGAGTGCCCCAGCAGGTGCACCCCGCCCGCACCGGCCGCGAGCGCGGCGGTCTGCGCGAGCACGTCACGGGCCAGCTCCTCCTGCGCGTACTCCCGGAGGTCGTCCGTCCCCGGGCTCTCGAACTGCCCGCGCCCGTCGACGGCGACGGCCCGGAAGCCCGCGTCCGCGAGCGGTTCGAGGAGCGCGATGAAGTCCTCCTTGCTGCCGGTGTACCCGGGCACCAGCAGGGCGGTGCCGCGCGGGGTCCCGGCGGGGGCCGCGTCCAGCACGGCGAAGTCCCCACGCGCGGTGGGCAGGACACGGGCGCGGGCGCAGGAGGGCGGGACGAAAGTGGGTGGCCGGCTCATGGAACGAGGTTAAGACGTCCCACGCACCGGCGAAGGACGGGCGGGCCCGTCCGGGAATGGGTGGCGTGGTCCCGGGGACGGGAGGCGTCCTGTCCGGGAACGGCGGGTGGTGCCGTCCCGGGGACGAAAGGCGGCGCGGTCCCGCGCGGGCGGGCAGTTCCGTGCACGAACGGCGGGCGGCCCCGGGGAGAGATCCCCGGGGCCGCCCGTCAGATGCCGCGTGGTCCGCTCAGCCCTCGGCCTTCGCGGTGGCGCGCGGTGCCCGGCGCCGGCGCGGCTTGGCCTCGCCCTCGGCGGTCGCGGTCTCCGCCACGGCCTCCGCCTTCGGCTTGGACGCCGTACGCGTACGACGACGGACCGGCTCGGGCTCCGAGATCGGCGCGATCTGGAAGTCGACCTCGTCCTCGACGGGCTTGATCACCCGACGGCGGCGCGGCCGGGTGACGGCGGGCGCCTCCGGCTCGGCGACCGGCGCGGCCTGGACCACGGCCTCCTCGGTCACCGGCTTGGCGGCGCGGGCCCGGCGGCGACGCGGCTTGGCCTCGGCCTCGGCGGTCGCGGTCTCCGCGACGACCTCGGCGGCGACGGCCTCCGTCTTCGGCTTGGCGGTCCGGGTCCGGGTGCGCTTCTTCGGCGCGGCCTCGGCCTCCGGCTCGGCCACGACGGCCTCGGGGGCCTCCGCCACGGCGACCGCGGCCTTGGCGGCGGCGGCCTCCGCCGCGATGGCCTCCGCGGCACCGGCACGGGTGCGCCGGCGGCGGCGCGGGGTGCGCGGGGCGTCGGCCGCGGCCTCGGCCTCGGCGGCCGGGGCGGGCACGGTCGCGGTCGCGTCGCCCTCGGCGACCGACGCGCCACCACGGGTGCGACGGCGCTGACGCGGGGTGCGCGGCGCGCGCTCCTCGCGGGCGGCCGGCGCGGCGGACTTGCGGCTGCGGCCGCCCGTCTCGCCCAGGTCCTCGATCTCCTCGGCCCCGAGACCGGCGCGGGTGCGCTCGGCACGCGGCAGGACACCCTTGGTGCCGGCCGGGATGTCGAGGTCCTCGTAGAGGTGCGGGGAGGTGGAGTACGTCTCGACCGGGTCCGGGAACTTCAGGTCCAGGGCCTTGTTGATCAGCTGCCAGCGCGGGATGTCGTCCCAGTCGACCAGCGTGATCGCGATGCCCTTGGCGCCCGCGCGGCCGGTGCGGCCGATGCGGTGCAGATAGGTCTTCTCGTCCTCGGGGGACTGGTAGTTGATGACGTGCGTCACGCCCTCGACGTCGATACCGCGGGCGGCGACGTCGGTGCAGACCAGCACGTCGACCTTGCCGTTGCGGAAGGCGCGCAGGGCCTGCTCGCGGGCGCCCTGGCCGAGGTCGCCGTGGACCGCGCCGGAGGCGAAGCCGCGCCGCTCCAGCTGCTCGGCGATGTCCGCCGCGGTCCGCTTGGTGCGGCAGAAGATCATCGCGAGCCCGCGGCCCTCGGCCTGCAGGATCCGCGCGACCATCTCGGGCTTGTCCATCGAGTGGGCGCGGTAGACGTGCTGCGCCGTGTTCTTGACGGTCGTGCCCTCGTCGTCGGGCGAGGTGGCGTTGATGTGCGTCGGCTGCGACATGTAGCGGCGGGCGAGCGAGATGACCGCGCCCGGCATGGTGGCCGAGAACAGCATCGTCTGGCGCTTCGCCGGCAGCATCGTGATGATGCGCTCGACGTCGGGCAGGAAGCCCAGGTCCAGCATCTCGTCGGCCTCGTCGAGGACGAGCGCGCGGACCTTGGACAGGTCCAGCTTGCGCTGGCCCGCCAGGTCGAGCAGCCGGCCGGGGGTGCCGACGATCACGTCGACGCCCTTCTTCAGGGCCTCGACCTGGGGCTCGTAGGCCCGGCCGCCGTAGATCGCGAGGACCCGCACGTTGCGTACCTTGCCGGCGGTGAGCAGGTCGTTGGTGACCTGCTGGCACAGCTCGCGGGTGGGCACGACGATGAGGGCCTGCGGGGAGTCGGTCAGCTCCTGCGGCTTCGCGCGGCCCGCCTCGACGTCCGCGAGGACGGTGACGCGCTCAAGGAGCGGGAGGCCGAAGCCGAGCGTCTTGCCGGTGCCGGTCTTGGCCTGGCCGATCACGTCGGAGCCGGAGAGGGCGACCGGGAGCGTCAGCTCCTGGATGGGAAAGGGGGAGGTGATGCCGACGGCCTCAAGGGCCTCGGCCGTCTCGGAAAGAATCCCGAGGTCTCGGAACGTAGTCAGGGTGCTGCCTCTTCTGTGAGACGCGGTCCGAGGCGAACGAAGGGGGTCGTACCGTGCCGGGGTTGGTCATCCGGCGGATGTGCCGGGTGGCGCGGGACCACTGCCGTCGCTCGAGCGCTCGTGCCGCTGAGGGGGCCCCTCATCTGCGGTCGTACGTGTGCACACACCGCGTGGAGGGCTGTCGGGTCGGAGCCGATCGGGCCACCGACCGGGCATCCTCATTCAATTTCGCGCCACGAGCGGATGCAAAGTGCTCAGTAAGCGCATTACCACTGTACCCCGGATCCGCGCATCTGTGTTGGGCGAATTCGTCGGAACGGTGTGACGTCGGTCGTCGGGCGGGCCCTTCCGCCGCTGCCCGGGCGGGCTATTCTGCGCTGCATGGAGACGCCTGACAACGCCAATGAAGCCCCCGCGACGACCAGAATCGCCGACCAGGACTGGGCCACCGCGTCCGCGCAGCCGCAGTACCGGGCCGCCGTCGTGGATCTGCTGGGCGCCCTCGCCTACGGGGAGCTCGCGGCCTTCGAGCGGCTGGCCGAGGACGCCAAGCTGGCGCCGACCCTGGGCGACAAGGCGGAGCTGGCGAAGATGGCGTCCGCCGAGTTCCACCACTTCGAGCAGCTGACGCAGCGGCTGACCGCCATCGAGGTCGAGCCGACCGCCGCCATGGAGCCCTTCGCCCGGGCGCTGGACGACTTCCACCGCCAGACCGCCCCCTCGGACTGGCTGGAGGGCTTGGTCAAGGCGTACGTCGGCGACTCGATCGCCAGCGACTTCTACCGGGAGGTCGCGGCCCGCCTGGACTCCGACACCCGCTCGCTCGTCCTGGCCGTGCTGGACGACACGGGCCACGGCAACTTCGCCGTCGAGAAGGTGCGCGCCGCGATCGAGGCGGACCCGAGGGTCGGCGGCCGGCTGGCGCTGTGGGCGCGGCGGCTGATGGGCGAGGCGCTGTCGCAGGCGCAGCGGGTGGTCGCGGACCGCGACGCGCTGTCGACCATGCTGGTCGGCGGGGTCGCCGACGGCTTCGACCTGGCGGAGGTGGGCCGGATGTTCTCCCGGATCACCGAGGCGCACACCAAGCGCATGGCCGCCCTGGGGCTGGCCGCGTAACGGAACCGGAGGTCAGGCGGCGGCCGACCGGCGCAGCCGGCGGCTGCGGGGGCGGATCAGCAGGGACACCGTCACGGCGGCGATCAGCACCGCGCCCACGATGACGGCCGCCGTGTGGTCCCCGCCGAGCACCGAGTGCATCAGGGACGCGCCGAACAGGCCGCCGAGTGCTCCCGTGCCGAACACGGTCCGGCGGGCCGGGAGCCGGCCGGGGAGCGAGCGGAGCGCCGCCCAGGAGAGGGCCACTCCGAGCACGACGGCGCTCACGGTTTCCAGGATCACGGACGATCACCTCGCAGATATGCGGAACGTGTGCTTCGGTGATGCTGGTACTACCCGTGAGCGACCGCTCACAACCCTCCCGCGCACAGGCTTCGCCCAGCCGCCGCACAGCCGGCCCCGGCTCCGGGCACGGAAACGAGGAGCGGCCCGGTGGGAAATCCCACCGGGCCGCTCCTCGCGTTCGTACGCTCTACAGCGCGCCGAACCCCACCCGTCGGGTGCTGGGCTCGCCGATCTCCACGTAGGCGATCCGGTCGGCCGGCACCAGGACCTTGCGGCCCTTCTCGTCCGTGAGGCTGAGCAGCCGCGCCTTGCCGGCGAGAGCCTCGGACACCGCGCTCTCGACCTCTTCGGCGGAAAGTCCGCTCTCCAGAACGATCTCCCGGGGCGTGTGCTGCACCCCGATCTTGACCTCCACGGCTATGTCCCTCCGACGGTCAGTCCCTGCGCGGCGAACCGCGCCGTACGCAGCACACATTAGCCCGCTGAGGGGACTCGTCAGGGCCCCCCGGGCACGCCCGCAGCGAACACGGGCGCCGGTCCGGGCGGTCAGTGCTGATCGATGCCGTGCAGGGGGAAGCCGGCGATGCCGCGCCAGGCCAGCGAGGTGAGCAGCTGGACCGCGGTGTCGCGCGGAATGGCCGACCGGCTCGACAGCCAGTAGCGGGCGACCACCTGGGACACCCCGCCGAGGCCCACCGCGAGGAGCATGGACTCGTCCTTGGACAGGCCCGTGTCGCCCGCGATCACGTCGGAGATCGCCTCGGCGCACTGGAGCGAGACCCGGTCCACGCGCTCGCGCACGGCGGGCTCGTTGGTCAGGTCGGACTCGAAGACCAGCCGGAAGGCACCGCCCTCGTCCTCCACGTACGCGAAGTACGCGTCCATCGTCGCGGCCACGCGCAGCTTGTTGTCCGTGGTCGACGCCAGCGCCGTGCGCACCGCCTGGAGCAGCGACTCGCAGTGCTGGTCGAGAAGGGCCAGGTAGAGCTCCAGCTTGCCCGGGAAGTGCTGGTAGAGCACCGGCTTGCTGACCCCGGCGCGCTCCGCGATGTCGTCCATCGCCGCGGAGTGGTAGCCCTGCGCGACGAAGACCTCCTGCGCGGCTCCCAGCAGCTGGTTGCGTCGGGCGCGGCGGGGCAGGCGAGTGCCCCGCGGGCGCGCCGCCTCGGTCTGCTCGATGGCTGTCACGCCGCCTCCCAAATTCGTGGTCCGACACAGCCGTTCCGTACGTGCCGCGCCATACCGACATCGTACTTTTGGGTAACCCCGGTATGCGCGGCGCGGACGCAGAATTTCACGGACCGGACGGCTGCGGAAGCCGCAGACGGCCCGCTTCCGTGCGCAGAGCGGGACGTATCAGCGGTAATCGTCCTCATCCTGTGGAACCACGCGGGCCTGGTCCGCCGCGTCCGCCTCGCTGGCGCCGCTGCGGTCGAGGTCCGCGAGCGGTTCGTCGCTCTCCGGACGGAGATCGGTGTGCTGCTCGGCGGCGTCCGCCTCGGGCGTCTCCTGGTCGGGCTCGTCCGGCTGGACGTCCTCGAAGGTCTCCGGCTCCCTCGGGTCGACCGTCATGGTGACTCCCTTCCTCGGTTCGAGCCTATGAGGTACCCCGTGAAGCCGCTATGCGATCGTGTGACGGCGAACACATGAACCCCGGTGTGATCATCTCGTAACATTGCCGCATGTCTTCGACCGAGCTGCCGGGAGTCCGCGCCGCCGCCGCGGCGGTGTCACCCACGGTGAGCGCCGTCAGGGTCGCGGAGGGGGAGCGGCTGCGCTCCGTCGAGCTGCCCGGCCTGACGCTCACCGTCCGTTCGCGGCCTTCCCGGGGGCCCGGGCTGCCGTCCGCCGTCTTCGTGCACGGCCTCGGCGGCTCCTCGCAGAACTGGTCGGCCCTGATGCCGCTCCTGGAGGAGCTGGCCGACTGCGAGGCGGTCGACCTGCCCGGATTCGGCGACTCCCCGCCCCCGGACGACGGCAACTACTCGGTCACCGGGCACGCCCGCGCGGTCATCCGCCTGCTGGACGCCCAGGAGCGCGGCCCCGTCCACCTGTTCGGCAACTCGATGGGCGGCGCGGTCGCCACCCGGGTCGCCGCGGTCCGCCCCGACCTGGTGCGTACGCTCACGCTGATCTCGCCCGCGCTGCCGGAGATCCGGGTCCAGCGCACGGCGGCCCCGACCGCCCTGCTCGCACTGCCGGGCGTCGCCTCCCTGTTCGCCCGGCTGTCCCGGGACTGGACCGCGGAGGAACGCACCCGCGGAGTCATGGCACTCTGTTACGGCGATCCGGCACGGGTCTCCGAGGCAGGCTTCCGCGATGCGGTGGCCGAAATGGAGCGCAGGCTGGAACTGCCGTACTTCTGGGACGCCATGGCGCGTTCCGCCCGTGGCATCGTCGACGCGTACACCCTGGGCGGACAGCACGGGCTGTGGCGCCAGGCCGAGCGGGTGCTCGCGCCGACCCAGCTGGTGTACGGCGGACGGGACCAGCTCGTCTCGTTCCGGATGGCCCGCAGGGCGTCCGCGGCCTTCCGCGACGCGCGCCTGCTGACACTGCCCGATGCCGGGCACGTGGCGATGATGGAGTACCCGGAGACGGTCGCCCAGGCGTTCCGGGAATTGCTCGACGAATGCGGCGGGAGCTGATCCAGGGCGTGGGACGACACAGCCGGAAGGGCCCTGCGCCCAGCGCGCCCGCAACCGGGCAGGCGGAGCCGGACGAAGCGGGGCGCGAGGCGTCCCGCCCCGTCGTCGGCACCGGACGGCGCAGACGGCAGGCGGGATCCGCGCCCTTCGAGGGGGCGCCCGAGGTGCGCGGCGGCCACCCCGAACAGCGTGAACCGGGCGGCGGCTGGGGCGCGGGCCCCCTGCGCACCCCTTCCCGCCCCGGCCTCCAGGCGCCCGCGCCCGGCGCGCGCCCCGGCGCTCCGCGCCCCCCGCACCACCAGCGGGCCACCGGCAGCCGGCCGCTGATACCGGGCCCGCGGCGCGAGTTCGTCGAAGCCTTCGACAGCCCGCCCGCCCCGCGCCGGCGTGGGGCGGTGGCCGAGGACCCGCACCGCTCCGTCACCGACGGGGACATCCGCGAGCCGGAGACCCGGCGCGAGGAGGCCGCGGCCCCCGCGAGGGAGGCCAAGGGCGGCAAGGGCCGGACGTTCACCGGGATCGCCGCCGCCGCGGTGACCACCGTGCTCGCGGTCGTGGTGGCCGGTCAGGTCGCCCACGACAGCACGTCGGGGAGCGGCGCCGCGCAGGCCGCGGGGGTGGACCGGGACGACGCGGGCGACGCCTCCCGTTCCGACAGCCGTACGACCCCCTCGCCCGGGGCGGCGGCGGTCAAGCCCCTCACGTACGCACAGAAGATGGCCGAGCCCTATCCGCTTTCGCCCGCGCTGACGGGCACGGGGAAGTTCGAGACCGTGCCCGGCTCCGCCGAGGCGCCGGGCAAGGGGACCAGGCACCGCTACCGGATCGACGTGGAGAAGGGCCTCGGCCTGGACGCCCAGCTGTTCGCCCAGGCCGTCCAGAAGACCCTCAACGACGACCGGAGCTGGGCGCACGACGGCGACATGACCTTCGAACGGATCTCCGAGGGCAAGCCGGACTTCGTCATCACCCTGGCCAGCCCCGGCACCACCGGCAAGTGGTGCGCCAAGTCCGGCCTGGACACCATGGAGGACAACGTCTCCTGCGACTCGGCCGCCACCGAGCGCGTGATGATCAACGCCTATCGCTGGGCACAGGGTTCGGCCACCTTCGGACCGGACAAGCTGTACTCGTACCGGCAGATGCTCATCAACCACGAGGTCGGCCACCGGCTCGGCCACAACCACGTGAGCTGCCGGACGGAGGGCGCGCTCGCGCCGGTCATGCAGCAGCAGACCAAGACGCTGGACCTCGACGGCATCAAGTGCCGCCCCAACCCGTGGGTGTACCCCACCTCTGAGTAACCCTCAGTTTCCTTAGCGCGACAGAACGCTATTTCGCCGGGAAAGTTACGCCGGTTCACCCCTTTCGGTGGCGCGACGGACAACCGTCCGTCGCGCCACCGGCGTATCCGCTTACGGTCGTCCCGCCGCGAGTCGCCGAAGGAACGGCGGCCGCTCACAAGGGAGATCGGGGGTGCGCTCGTGCGGATCGGACTGCTCACCGACGGTGGTTATCCGTACGCGACCGGTGAGTCCAGACTCTGGTGCGACCGGCTCGTACGCGGGCTCGCACCGCACGAGTTCGACCTCTTCGCGCTCAGCCGCTCCGCCGAACAGGAGGCGGCGGGCTGGGTCCGGCTGCCCGCCCAGGTCGTCGGCGTACGCACCGCACCCCTGTGGACCGCCGACGAGGACACCCTCGGCCTGCACGCCCCCCGGGGACCGCTGGCCCGGCTGCTGACCGGCGGGGGCGCGCGGACGTACGCCCGGCGCGAACGGCGGCGCTTCGCCGCGCACTTCGCCGACCTCGCGGCCTCCGTCTGCGCCGCCGCAGGCCCGGAGCGGGCGCGCACGGACGCGGGCCACCCGGAAGGCGGTGCCGAATCCCGGCTCGCGGACGAGCGGTTCACCCGCGGGCTCTACGGCCTCGCCGAACTCGCCTGGGAACACGGCGGACTGCCCGCCGCCCTGCGCTCCGAGACGGCCGTCCGCATCCTGGAGGCCGCCTGCCGCGCACCCGGCACCGGACGCACCGTGCAGACCGCCACCGTCACCGACCTGCTCGCCTTCGCCGCCGAGCTGGACCGGGTGCTGCGCCCCCTCTCCCTCGACTGGTACGAGGAGGACGGCCTCGGCGCCGTGGACCTCTGCCACGCGACGGCGGGCGGTGCCGCCGCGCTGCCGGGGCTGCTGGCCAAACGCTTCTTCGGGGTGCCGCTGCTGGTCACCGAGCACGCCGTCCGGGTGCGGGCGCACTACCTCGCCTCGGGCGGTGCGCCGGTCAGCGCGCCGGTGCGCGCCCTCCTCGCCAACCTGCACGGACAGCTCGCCACCGAGGTGTACCGGCAGGCCGACCTCATCACCCCCGGCAACACCCACGCCCGCCGCTGGCAGGAGCGCTGCGGGGCCGACCCCGCGAAGCTGCGGACGGTGTACCCGGGCATGGAGGCGGCCAGGTTCGCCGCGCTCGGCGAGAGCGAGGACGACGGCGGGCCCGACACACTCGTCTGGGTCGGCCGCATCGAGCCCGCCAAGGACCTGATCGGCCTCCTGCACGCCTTCGCCGAGGTGCGCCTGGCCGAGCCGGACGCCCGGCTGCGGATCATCGGCGCCCCGGCCCCGGGCCCGGCGGGCGCCGCTTACCTCGCCCGCTGCCGCGAGCTGGCCGTCCAGCTCTTTCCCGAGGAGGGCGCGGTCGGCTTCGAGGAGATCGGCGGTCCCGAGGTCCCGGAGCTGACCCAGGCGTACGCGGCGGGCGGGGTCGTGGTGCTCTCCAGCGTGGTCGAGGGCTTCCCGATCAGCCTGGTCGAGGCGATGTTCTGCGGCCGGGCCACGGTCTCCACGGACGTCGGCGCGGTGGTCGAGGTCATCGGCGGCACGGGGCTCGTGGTCCCGCCGCGCAACCCCCGGGCGCTCGCGGACGCCTGCCTCGCGCTCCTGCGCGACCCCGAGCGCCGTGCACGCCTGGGTGCGGCGGCGCGCGCCCGTGCTCTCGAACTCTTCACCGTCGAACAGAATCTCGCCGCCTTCCACGGCATCTACCTGGAGCTGATCGCCCGGGCGCCGGTACGCGAGCGGCCGCATCCCGCCACCCACGACGGCCCGCGCCCCTTCGCCACCCCGCCGGAGGCCCACGTCCTGGACCACTGGCCGGAGCGGGCCGGCCGGGAGCGCGCCGACCGCACGCCCAGCTGGGCGGGCGCCGGGAGCGGCGATGCGTAGCCAGGAGACGGCGGACCCGGCCGCCCCCGCACCGGGCGAACAGCACCACGGAGGAACGACGATGAGCCGCGAGGGCCAGCAGGGGGACGCCGCACCGGCGGGGGAGCTCGCGGCCGAGGGCGCGCCCCCGCGCGCCCCCGAAGTGGCGCACGCGCACCCCGCGTCCGCCGTGCGCAAGACCGCCGTCGGGCGCCGGGGAACCGCCGACCCCGTGCGGGCGCTCATGCACCGTCACCGGGACCTGTGCGAACGGGCCGTCGACCCGCTGGAGATCGCCGCAGGCCTGGAGGCCCACGGGGTCACCGACCGCACCGCCGCTCGCTACCGGCACCGCGACGTGTTCTCGCTCGCCGAGGAGCTCTTCGCGCGGGTACCGGCGGTGGCGGGGGAGCCCGTGGTGACCGGCTCCGCTCCGGCGCGCGACGTCACCACGCGCGCCGCCTGGTCCCTGCGCGCGCTGCTCCCCGGCGCCGCCTGCCTCGCGACCCTCGTCGCACTCGGGCTGACCGACGGGGTGCTCGGCGGCGACGCCCGCCTCGCCCTCGGCTCCGCCGGTGCCCTCCTCGCACTCACCGGCCTCGCCCTCACCCTGCGCACCGGCCCGCTCAGCGCCCGGGAAGGGGCGGGCTCGTCCGGCGCCGCCGCGCTCGGCGCCTGCTGGCTGCTCGGCTACGTCCTGTACGGCGACGACCTGCTCCACCAAGTCCTCAGCGGCGGCCCCGAGGGCCCCTGGACGCTGACCCCGGCACCCCTGCTGGGGCTTGCCGTCGCGGTGGCCCCGGCCGCCTGGTGCGCGCACCTCTTCGCCCTCGCCGCGCACCGCCGACTGCACGGCAGCCATGCGCTGGAGGAGTTCGGGGCGGGGGTGCGCCCCCTGCTCTTCGGGGTCGTCGCGCTCTTCGTCTGCGTCCTCGCCGCACTGCTCCACCTGGCCCGTCTCGGCTTCGGCACCGGCGGCTCACCGGCCGGGGCCGCCGCCCTCGGGGTGCTGCTCCTGCTGGCCCGCCTGCTGACCGTCCACGGCTTCCCGGAACCAGCCGCCACCGGACTCGCCGCTGCCTGCGCCATGGAGGCCGCCGCCCCCGCCCTGATCCTGGCCGGACGGCTGCCCGGGCTCCACGCGGTGGCCCGCCCCGTCGACGCACTGATCGAGGCGGCGGGCCCCGGGGTCGTGCCCGTACTCGCCTGCGGCACCGCCGCGCTCGGCCTGCTGGTCACCGCCGTTATCGCCCTTTCCCGGGCATCCGCCCACGCCGCCCCCTGAGGCGGCCCCAGAGCCCCCCACCCGCGGAGCCGACGCCGCGGGCCGTGCCCGACCCGTACGCACCGAAACGTACGGAACAGCCCTCAAGGAGACACCGACATGACCCGCCAATCCCCCGCACCGGCAGCCCGCCGTCGGCCCTCAGGCCGGGGCGGTGCGCGATGAGGGTGCTGCTGCTCGGAGCCAACGGATTCATCGGCCGGTTCGTGGCCGACCGGCTGCTCGCCGACCCCGCCGTCCACCTCACGGCCCTCGGCCGCGGCGACGACGCCGACGTCCGGTTCGACCTCGCGACCGGCAGCCCCGGCGCGCTCACCCGCTTCCTGGACGCCGTCCACCCCGGGGTCGTCGTCAACTGCGCCGGCGCGACCCGGGGCGGCGCGCGCGACCTCACCCGGCACAACACCGTCGCCGTGGCCACCGTCTGCGAGGCGATGCGGCGCAGCCGCTGCACCGCCCGCCTGGTCCAGGTCGGCTGCGCGTCGGAGTACGGGCCCTCGCAGCCCGGGTCCTCCACCGCCGAGGACGCCATCCCGCGCCCCGGCGGCCCGTACGGCGTCAGCAAGCTCGCCGCCACCGAGCTCGTCCTCGGCTCCGGGCTCGACGCGGTCGTCCTGCGGGTCTTCTCGCCGGTCGGCCCCGGCACCCCGGCCGGCTCCCCGCTGGGCCGGCTCGCCGAGGCGATGCGCCGCACCATGCAGGCCGGCGACGGCGAGCTGAAGCTCAGCGGCCTCGGTGTGCAGCGGGACTTCGTGGACGTACGCGATGTGGCGCGGGCCGTCCACGCCGCCTCGCTCTCCGCCGCGCAGGGCGTCGTCAACATCGGCACCGGCCGGGCCGTCCGGCTGCGCGACGCGGCGGCCGTCCTCGCCAAGGTCGCCGGATACGCGGGCGCGCTCCACGAGCTGGACTCGCCCCCCGCCCGCCTCCCCATCGGCGCCCCCCGCACCTCCACCGAGTCGGTCATCGAACACCTCTCGGCCACCCCGTCCCCCTACCCGGACGGCTGCGGCGCCTGGCAGCAGGCCGACGTCCGCACCGCGCGGGACCGGCTCGGCTGGCGCCCCCGGATCAACCTGGAGGAATCGCTCGCCGACATCTGGATGGAGGCGGCGTGCCGTATCTGACGAGCACCGGCACCGCCCGGCGCACCAGCGGCGCCGACCGGCTCGGCTTCGGCGTCCCCGGCTACGCCCACCCGCTGCTCGCCCCCGCCGAGTGGGCCGAGCTGACCCGCCCCGGCACCCCGCTGCACTGGGCCGTCCTCAACATCGACAACGGCCCCGGCAGCAGGCCCGACCCGCACTGCCTGGAGGCGGCCGGCCGGCTCCGCAACGCCCGCGCCCGCGCGCTGCGCGACGGGGATCCGGTCGACGCCGTCCGGGCCTCCGGCGGCAGGCTGCTCGGACAGCTCGACCTCGCCCACGGCACCCGCCCGTTCGGGGAGCTGCTCACCGACGCCCGGTCGTACCTGGACTGGTACCGGGTGGACGGCTTCTACCTGGACCGCTGCCCGGCCGGGCGCGCCGAGCTGCCCGCCGTCCGGCGGCTCGCCGGCACCCTGCGGGTCTTCCTGGGGAAGGAGGACGGCCACCTCGTGCTGGGGCACGACACCCACCCGTATCCCGGTTACGCGGAGACGGGCGACCAGCTCGTCACCTTCCGGGGTCCCTGGAGCGACTACCGCTGGTCCCAGGTGGCGGAGTGGACCGCGGCCTACCCGCCCGGCCGCTTCGCGCACTTCGTGCACGGCGTTCCGCGCACGCACCTGGAGGAGGCGATGCGCATCGCCCGCTGGCAGGGTGCCGGGACGATCTTCTTCACCGACCGGGGCGGACGGTCCGGTCCGGGGAATGGCCGCGGACAAAGCGACCCATTCGCGGCACTGCCCAGGTACTGGGACGAAATCGTCTCGCGGATCGGACCCGGTATCTCGGAATGAGAGGGGGCGTGGCAGTGTTACGGGAAGAACAACCGTACGTAGTCGAAGTACGTAGAAACCGACCACCTGCATTGTTGAGGTTCCTGTGTCGCTGCCACCCCTGGTCGAGCCAGCTGCTGAGCTCACCGTCGACGAGGTCCGCAGGTACTCCCGCCACCTGATCATCCCGGATGTCGGGATGGACGGGCAGAAGCGGCTGAAGAACGCGAAGGTGCTCTGTGTCGGCGCCGGCGGCCTCGGTTCGCCGGCCCTGATGTACATGGCCGCCGCCGGTGTCGGCACGCTCGGCATCGTGGAGTTCGACGAGGTCGACGAGTCGAACCTGCAGCGCCAGGTCATCCACAGCCAGGGCGACATCGGCAAGTCCAAGGCCCAGTCGGCCAAGGAGACCGTCCAGGGCATCAACCCCCTGGTCAACGTGGTCCTTCACGAAGAGCGGCTGGAAGCCGAGAACGTGATGGACATCTTCTCCCAGTACGACCTGATCGTGGACGGCACGGACAACTTCGCCACCCGCTATCTCGTCAACGACGCCGCGGTCCTGCTGAACAAGCCCTACGTCTGGGGCTCGATCTACCGCTTCGACGGCCAGGCGTCCGTGTTCTGGTCCGAGCACGGACCCTGCTACCGCTGCCTCTACCCGGAGCCGCCCCCGCCGGGCATGGTTCCGTCCTGCGCCGAGGGCGGCGTCCTCGGTGTGCTCTGCGCCTCCATCGGCTCGATCCAGGTCAACGAGGCCATCAAGCTGCTCGCCGGCATCGGCGACCCGCTGGTCGGCCGGCTGATGATCTACGACGCCCTGGAGATGCAGTACCGCCAGGTCAAGGTGCGCAAGGACCCCGACTGCGCGGTCTGCGGCGAGAACCCCACCGTCACCGAACTCATCGACTACGAGGCGTTCTGCGGCGTCGTGTCGGAGGAGGCCCAGGAGGCGGCGGCCGGTTCGACCATCACTCCGAAGCAGCTCAAGGAGTGGATCGACGCCGACGAGAAGATCGAGATCATCGACGTTCGCGAGCCGAACGAGTACGAGATCGTCGCGATCCCGGGCTCCCGGCTGATCCCGAAGAACGAGTTCCTGATGGGCAACGCCCTCCAGGACCTCCCGCAGGACAAGCGCATCGTCCTGAACTGCAAGACGGGTGTCCGCAGTGCGGAAGTCCTCGCGGTCCTCAAGTCGGCGGGCTTCGCCGACGCGGTCCACGTGGGCGGCGGCGTGATCGGCTGGGTCAACCAGATCGAGCCCGAGAAGCCGGTGTACTAGAAGACCTCGAAGGGGCCGGTCCGCATCGCGCGGGCCGGCCCCTTCGGCGTTCCAACGGCGTCGTTACGAGCAGGTCTTGCCGTCCGCCGGGACCTTCCCGTCCAGGAAGTACGAGTCCACGGTCGACGTCACACAGCTGTTGCCGCCGTACGCGCCGTGCCCCTCGCCCTCGTTGGAGAGCAGCACGCCGACGCCCTCACCCAGCTCGTCCGCCATCCGGCGGGCGCCCTCGTAGGGCGTGGCCGGGTCACCCGTCGTCCCCACGACCAGGACCGGACCGGCGCCCGGAGCGCTCGCCTCCGGGTGGTCGTGCTCGCCGTCCACCGGCCAGCCGGAGCACCAGCCCGCCGTGTCCCAGGCCAGGAACGGGCCGAAGACCGGGGACAGCTTCTCGAACTCGGGCAGCAGCGCCTTGGCCTCGGCCGCCGTGGGCCGCGCCTTGCCGTCCGCGCAGGAGATGGCCCGCTGCGAGTGGTTCTGGGTGTCGTAGTGGCCGTTCTCGTCCCGGCCGTTGTAGGAGTCGGCGAGCTGGAGCAGCAGGGCGCCGCTGCCGCCCTCGGCCTCGTCCAGGGCGCGGGTGAGGGTGGGCCAGCTGTCCTTGGAGTAGAGGGGGGTGACGATGCCGGTGATCGCCAGCGATTCGTTCAGCTCGCGGTCCGTGCCGGTCGGCAGCGGCTCGGCGTCGATCCGCTTCAGCAGCGCCGCGATCCGCCGGGTGCCCGCCTTCGGGTCCTGGCCCCGGTCCTTGAGGTAGTTCTCCAGGGCCCGCTGGAAGCCGGTCGCCTGGTTGCGCGCGTGCCCGGTGGTGTCCGCGGTGGGGTCCACGGCCGCGTCGAGGACCGTCCGCCCCACGTTCTTCGGGAAGAGGTGGGCGTACGTGCCGCCCAGTTCGGTGCCGTACGACATTCCGAAGTACGTCAGCTTCCCGTCCCCGAGGACCTGGCGGATCAGGTCCATGTCGCGGGCGGCGTTCGTCGTGCCGACGTACGGGAGGACCGTGCCGGACAGGCGGGCGCAGCCGGCCCCGAAGTCGGCGCCGTCCTTCATGAACGCCGCCTCCTCGGTCGCGGTGTCCGGCGTCATGTCCACATCCTGGTACGCCTTCTCCTGCGCCCGGTCGTCGCGGCACCGCACCCCGGCGCTCCGCGCCACCCCGCGCGGGTCGAAGCCCACCAGGTCGTAACGGGTGTTGAGGGTGGTGTACGCGGCGGCGGCGCGCGGCAGGATCGAGACGCCGGAGCCGCCGGGCCCGCCGAAGTTGAAGAGCATCGAGCCCAGGCGCCCGGCCTTGTCCGTGGCCTCCTTGCGGATCAGGGCGATGCCGATCGTGTCGCCCTGGGGCTTCGCGTAGTCCAGCGGTACCTTCACCGTCGCGCAGCGCCACTCGGAGCCCGGCGTCTCACCGCCCTCGGGGGCCTTGCAGCGGGCCCAGTCCAGGTGCTGCGAGGCGAGCGGGGCGGACGACGAGGCGGTGCCGCCGTCCGCCCGCCCGCCCGGCTTGTCGTCCGTACCGTCCTCGCAGCCCGTGAGCACCCCCGTCAGCAGCAGTGCGGCGGCGGCCAGGGCCCCGGTCCGTGCGTGTGCGACCACGTGTGCGTTTCCTCCCCGTCGAGCGCTGCCCGTACGGCAGTTCGCCCATCGTAGGGGGCCGCCCCGCGGGCGCTCAGCCGCAGACCGTGCCGGCCTCCGGGGCCTTGCCGTCGAGCAGATAGCCGCCGACCGCCTTCTGCACGCAGGCGTCGCCGCTGTTGTACGCGCCGTGGCCCTGGCCCTTGTACGTCATCTGCACGCCGACGTCCTCGCCCAGCTCCTCGGCCATCGCCTCGGCGCCCGCGTACGGGGTCGCCGGGTCGCCGGTGTTGCCGATGACGAGGATGGGGGCGGAGCCGGGGGCGCTGACGTCGGGGGTCTTCCAGGTGCCCTTGACCGGCCAGTCGGTGCAGCCCATCAGGCCCCAGCCCAGGTAGTTCCCGAAGACCGCGGAGGCGTCGCGGAATTCGGGGAGCTTCGCCTTCGTCTGCTCCAGCGTGAACCGCTCGCGCGAGTCGGCGCAGCTGATCGCGGAGTAGGCGGCGGCGGAGTTGTCGTAGCGCCCGTCGTCGGCGCGGCCGTTGAGGGAGTCGGCGAGCGCCAGGAGCAGGGAGCCGTTCCCGCCGTCGGCCTCGTCCACGCCCTGTTCCAGGAGCGGCCAGGTCTCCTTGGAGTAGAGGGCCGCCGCGATGCCGGTGGTGGCCTGGGTCTCGGTCAGCTTGCGGGCGCCGATGCCCTTGACGGGCTTCTTCTCCAGCTGGTCCAGCAGGGCGGCGATGCCCTTCTCGATCTCCTCGGCGTCGGAGCCGGGCAGCTTGCAGGCGTCGCCCCGGTCCGCGCAGTCCTTGGTGAAGTTCTCCAGGGCGAGCTGGAAGCCCTTGGCCTGGCTCAGCGAGGACTGCTCGGCGTCCTCGGTGGGATCGACCACCGCGTCCAGGACCGCCCGGCCGACCTTCTTCGGGAAGAGGTGCGCGTAGACGCCGCCCAGCTCGGTGCCGTACGAGATGCCGAAGTAGTACAGCTTGTCGTCGCCGAGGACCTGGCGCATCAGGTCCATGTCGCGGGCGGCGTTGGTGGTGCCGACGTACGGGAGCTGCTCGCCGGACCGTTTCTCGCAGGCGGCGGCGAACCTCTTGGTGTCCTGGACGAACGCCTTCTCCTCGGCCGCGTCGTCCGGGGTGCCGTCCTCCTGGTAGCGGGCGTCCAGCTGCTTGTCGGTCTCGCACTCGACGCCGTCGCTGTTCCCCACTCCGCGCGGGTCGAAGCTCACCAGGTCGTACCGGGCGCGCAGCTTGTCGTACGCCGTACCGAATGCGGGGAGGGTGGCGACGCCCGAGCCGCCGGGGCCGCCGAAGTTGAAGATGAGCGAGCCGATCCGCTTCTTCGGGCTGATCGCCTTCGCGCGGATGAGCGCCAGCTCGATGGTGTCCCCGTCGGGCTTCGCGTAGTCGAGGGGGGCCTTCATGGAGGCGCACTCCCAGTTCGCCCCGCCGGGCAGCGGGGACGGCGGTTTGCCGCCGCCCTGGGCCTGGGAGGGCGCGGGGCACTTCTTCCACGTCAGCTTCTGGGAGGTGAGGCCGGATGACGGGCTGCCGGTGGTGGCGTTCGCCGCGCGGGCCTGGCTCGTCGGGTCGGCGGCTTCCTTGTCACCGCCGTCCGCACAGCCGGCGAGGGGGAGCAGCACGGTCACGGTGGCGGCGAGGGCCGCGGCGCGCAGGGCAGGGGAGGTCCTCATCGCTCCATGCTGCGGTGGCGCCGGGGCGCGCGCACGGGGTGCCGGTCCAAGTGGGTGGCCCGTGCACGTAGGCCCTTCTGCGCACCTACGCCCTGCTGCGCGCCCGCGCCCTCCCGTGCACCCGGCTCTCCCGCTCAGCGCCCGCGCACGTTCAGATCTGCCCCTTGCGCGTGAGGTGGTTGAAGCACAGCCAGCCGGGAAGGACCGGCAGCCACAGGGTCATCAGCCGGAACAGCAGCACAGCCGGGGCGGCGACCTCCTTCGGCAGCCCGACCGCGATCAGACCCAGCGTCAGCGCGCCCTCGACGGCGCCCATGCCGCCCGGCGTCGGCGCGGCCGAGCCGAGCGCGTTGCCGGCGAGGAAGACCACCGCGATGCTCGCGTAGCTGAGGTGCGGGGTGTCCGGCCCGCTGAACGCCCGGACCGAGGCGTCCAGGCACATCACGAAGACGCCGGTCAGCAGCAGCATCCCGCCGATCCCGGTGAGCAGCTTCTGCGGGCGCTGCACCACGTCGAGCATGCGGGGCACGACCCCGGCGAACAGCGACCGCACCCGGGTCACCACGAACTTCCGCAGGAACGGGATGGCGGTGACCACGAGGACCAGCACGGCGACCGTCAGCAGCCCGGCGATCACGGTCCTGGACGGAGTGAGCGAGGACGGCGTCTTCTCGGTGCCGGTCAGATAGCCGAAGGCACCCAGCAGCAGGATGTGGCAGCCGAGACCGAACAGCTGGGACGCGCCCACGCTGGCGACCGCGAGACCGGGCCGCACCCCGGAACGCTGGAGGAAGCGGGTGTTCAGCGCGACCCCGCCGACCGCCGCCGGCGCCACGATCTTCACGAACGAACCGGCGACCTGCGCGAGGACGGTCCGCCCGAACGACACCCGCTCGGGCACGAAGCCCAGCAGGCTCATCGCGGCGGCCACGTAACTCAGCGCCGAGAAGCCGAGCGCGGCGGCCACCCAGCCCCACTCCGCCTGCTCCACGACCGCCCCGAAGTCGGCCTCGGTGACCTGCGAGATCAGGAAGTACGCGGCGATGGCACCGGCGATGAAGCTGAACAGGGTGCGCGGCTTGATGCGCTCCAGGCGGACCGGCTCGACCGGCGCCTGCGGCCGGATCAGCAGGACCTCCCGGCGGATCTGGGAGAGCAGGTCCTCCTCGCGCGCCTCTTCGAGGGCGTCGTCCATGGCCCGCTTCTCGGCCTGCTTCTCGGTGCGCAGCGACTTGCGGGCGCCTCTGCGGTCACCGCTCCTGGACAGCTCCGCGTCCTCGGCCCGGGCGCGCTTGGCCGCGTCCGACGCCTCCAGGACCGCCTCGCGCTCGCGCTGCGAACGTTCCCGGGCGAGCCTGCGCAGCTGGGCCCGGGTGGAGCGGCTGAGCGCGATCGGCTGGAGGAGGGGCAGGCAGTCGGCGACCGCGTCGGGGCCGAGCACGGCGAGCGCGGCGGCCACGGCCCGCTCGGGGCCCACCCGCAGACCGGTGGTGGTGAGCAGCTGGGCGATGTCCATCCGCAGGACCAGGTCGCCGGCCGCGATCTCGCCGCCGCGCAGATCGGTGACGAACACCGTGCCGAAACGATCCACCAGTATGGCGTCGCCGGTGAGCCTGCGGTGCGCGATCCGGCGCGACTGGAGGGCCTTGACCTGGTCCCACGCCCCGCGCACCAGGTCGTCGGTGATCTCGGAGTCCTCCAGGGCGTCCAGGGTCCGGCCGCCGATGTGCTCGTAGACCAGCATCACGGCGTCCGGGCCGAGCTCGGAGGTGGCGATGAGCTTGGGCGCGTTGGCCCCGGCGGCGATGGCCGCGTACGCGAGCAGCGCCTCCTGCTCCAGCGCCTGGCGCAGCGACTGGATGGACCGCCGCTGGGTGATGCCGCGCAGGGTGAGCCTGCGCCACACCCGGTAGAAGAACCCCTGGGCCTGTTGCTCGCGGTCCACGACGGTCACGTCGAGCGGTGGCCCGTCCTCCAGGGAGACCAGATAGCGGCGCCCCCGGTCGCTCTGGTCGCCGGAGTCGGGCGCTTCGTCCGCGCGCATCGCGGTGACCGGGCGGAAGCCGACGCGCCGCAGCCCGGCCATCAGGTGCTGGCCGGTCGGGCGGACGTTCGGTGAACCGACCGCGTACAGCGTGCCGTACGCCACCGTCCAGCCGATCAGCACCGTGAGCACGATGGAGAACGGGGTGGTGTAGCCGCCGACCAGCATCGCGAACGCGTCCAGCAGCAGCACCACCCACAGCACGACCCGCCAGCGCGGCCGTCTCGCCATGCCGACTGCGGTCATGTACGCGATCACCGGCGCGAGGTAGCCGTGCACGGGATCGGTGACCGCGTCGCCGGGCTGCGGCTGGGTCAGCGCGTCCTGGATGGTGCCGGAGGCGGACTTGGCGACCCACAGGTCGGTGGCGAGCGTCACCCCGTGCGCCAGCACCGCGGCCAGCACCCCGTCGGCGATCCGCAGCCCGTCGCGTTTGATCAGCCGCTCGATGGCGAAGGCGACCGGCACGAGCAGCACGGCGATGCTGGAGACCAGCCCGGCGAGCTTGATCAGCAGGTCGGGGGCCTGTCCGGTGCCCTTGTTGATGTCCTGTTCGAGGCCGGTGGTCGTGCCGTGGGCGAAGGCGGCGACGGAGACCAGCACGACGACCGCCAGCACCCCGATGAGCAGGCGCAGCAGGTCGGAGGGGCGGTGCACCCGGGCGGGCAGCAGGGGTTCGTCCCCGGAGACGCGCTCGGTCAGCGCCTCGTCGGAGGTGGCGAGCGTCGAGCCTGCCGGATACTCCGCGTCCGTCTCCGGCCGCCGCCGGTCACTGTCCGGACGCGGCTCGGCATCGGAGGCGTCGTCGGCCGCCTTCGGTGGCTGCACGCCCTGCTCCTTCGTCGCCTCTGATTGGTCTTCGTGTTCTCGTATCACCGGTCACCGCCCGCATGATGGTGGCACGGCCGATGGGCGCAAGGGGGCATCAGGGTGCGATGCGGGGGCGTGCGATGCGCAACATACGCTCCTTTCCCGCCGTGTGCACGCTGCGTGTGCGCACGGACACGGGACGGCTCGTGAGCGGCCGGGCTGTCGGTGGTGTGCGGCAGGATGGGGCGGATGAGCGAACACCCGACGGGCGACGCGCTGCCGGAGTACGCGGAGCGCGTGCTCGACGTCGCCGACCTGATCCCGCCCGGCCGTGTCATGACCTACGGCGATGTCGCGGAGTGGCTGGACGAGGGCGGCCCGCGCCAGGTCGGCCGGGTCATGGCGCTGTACGGGAGCGCGGCGCCGTGGTGGCGCGTGGTGCGCTCCGACGGCAGGCTGCTGCCCGGCCACGAGCTGCGCGCCCTGGACCACTACCGGGCGGAGGGCACCCCGCTGCGCGAGGCCCCCGCGAGCGCGGAGGGCCACCTCCCGCGCCTGGACATGCGGCGCGCGCGATGGGACGGCGAGACGGGCGGCCCGGCGGCGGCCGGCGGCGGTGGGGGAGCTCACACCTGACAGCTTCCGCCATGGGGCGGCGGAACGGGCGGATCCGCGTCCGTACGGTGGGCGCGGGGCGGGCGGCGGCCCGTCCGCGACCCGGCCCGCCGGGAGCCGCCGGCCGTCCGGCGGTGTGCGGCCGGGAGAACGTGACGAGCCCCGCAGCCCTCCCGCCCCATTCGAGGGGCACGCCGGAGTAGCGTCTTCAGTTCGCGGGCGACAGCGCGCCCTGACCACCCGTACACCCACCAGGACCGGCGAACCCACGTGAGCACCTCCTCCACCACCCGGCACAGTCCTCACCGTCACGCACGGCCGGGGACCACGGGCCCGTACCGGCTGGTGCGCACCCTGCCGGGGTCGGTGGAGCCCCCTCTCCTGGACGCGGCGCAGCGCGCCGTGGTTGACCACCCCGGCGGCCCGCTCCTGGTCCTCGCCGGACCCGGTACGGGCAAGACGACGACGCTCGTCGAAGCCGTCGCCGCGCGCATCGCCCGGGGCGCCGACCCGGCCCGCCTGCTGATCCTCACCTTCAGCCGCAAGGCCGCCGTGGAACTGCGCGACCGGATGGCCGCCCGGCTCGGTGCCGCCCGGGGGCCGCAGGCCACCACCTTCCACTCCTTCTGTTACGCCCTCGTCCGCGCCCACCAGGACGCCGACCTCTTCGCGGACCCGCTGCGGCTGCTCTCCGGCCCGGAGCAGGACGTGACCGTCCGCGACCTCCTGGCCGGCCAGCTCGAACTGGAGAAGGAGGGGCGCCCGCACATCAGCTGGCCCGACGAGCTGCGCGCCTGCCTGACCACGCGCGGCTTCGCCGACGAGGTACGCGCGGTGCTCGCCCGCAGCCGTGAGCTGGGCCTCGGCCCGGACGCCCTCGCCGCCTTCGCCCGGCGCACCGGCCGCCCCGACTGGGGCGCCGCCGCCCGCTTCCTCGCCGAATACCTCGACGTGCTGGACGCCCAGGGCGTGCTGGACTACGCGGAACTGGTGCACCGCGCGGTGCTGCTCGCGGAGCGTCCCGAGGTGTCGGCGCAGCTGGCGGGGGCGTACGACGCGGTCTTCGTGGACGAGTACCAGGACACCGACCCCGCGCAGGTGCGGCTCCTGCACGCGCTGGCCGGCAACCGGGGCAGCACCCCGGGGGGCGGCGGCGGGCGCGACCTGATCGCCTTCGGTGACCCGGACCAGTCGATCTACGCGTTCCGGGGCGCCGACGTCAACGGCATCCTCGACTTCCCGGAGATGTTCCGGCGCGCGGACGGCGCCCCGGCCCCGGTCGGCGTCCTCACCACCTCGCGCCGCTCCGGCGACCGGCTGCTGGCCGCCACCCGGCTGCTCACCCGGCGGATGCCGCTCACCCGGCTGCCCTCGGCGAAGGTCCGCGCCCACCGCGAACTGGGCGCGGTCCGCGAGGGCGGCACCGTCGAGGCGTACACCTATCCGACCGCCTCCACGGAGCTGGAGAACATCGCGGACCTGCTGCGCCGGGCCCACCTGGAGGACGGCGTCCCGTGGTCCGAGATGGCGGTCCTCGTCCGGGCCGGCGGACGCACGCTGCCCTCCCTGCGCCGGGCCCTGACCTCGGCGGGCGTCCCCCTGGAGGTCGACGGCGACGATCTGGCCCTGCGCCACGAGCCGGCGGTGGGCCCGCTCCTGACGGCGCTGCGCGCGGTGGCGGAGGCGGCGGTGCGGGGCGGGGCACCCGTGGAAGGGGAAGCGCCCTGGCTCGACACCGAGACCGCGCTCACCCTGCTCGCCTCGCCCCTCGGCGCGATGGACGCCGCCGATCTGCGCCGCCTCGGCCGCGCCCTGCGGGACGAGGAGCGCGCCGCCGGCAACAAGGTGCCCGCGCCCTCCGGCACCCTGCTGGCCCGGGCGCTCGCCGAGCCGGAACGCCTGGTCACGCACGATCCGGCGTACGCCCGGGGCGCCCAGCGCCTCGGCGCGCTCCTGCGTACCGCCCGCGAGCTCCTGGAAGCGGGCGGCACCGCCGAGGAGGCCCTGTGGGCGCTGTGGTCGGGCACCCCGTGGCCGGGCCGGCTGGAGCGGGCGGCCCTGCGCGGGGGCACCGCGGGGCGCAACGCCGACCGCGACCTCGACGCGGTGTGCGCGCTGTTCGAGACCGCCGCCCGTGCCGAGGAACGCACCGGCGGCCGGGGCGCGCTGAACTTCCTGGAAGAGGTGGACGCCCAGGACATCGCGGCCGACACCCTCTCCCGGCGCGCGGTCCGCCCCGACGCCGTCCGGCTGATGACCGCCCACCGCTCCAAGGGCCTGGAGTGGCGCCTCGTCGTCGTCGCGGGCGTCCAGGAAGGGCTCTGGCCGGACCTGCGCCGCCGGGGCTCGCTGCTCGAAGCGGACCGGATCGGCCGCGACGGGCTCGCCGAGCCGCTGACGCCCGGCGCCCTCCTCGCGGAAGAGCGGAGGCTGTTCTACGTGGCGGTGACCCGCGCCCGCGAGCGCCTGGTCGTCACGGCGGTCAAGGCCCCCGCCGACGACGGCGACCAGCCCTCCCGCTTCCTCGCCGAGCTGGGCGTCGAACCCCGCGACATCACCGGCCGCCCGCGCCGCCCGCTGTCCGTCGCCGCGCTCGTCGCCGAACTGCGCGCCACCACCGTCGACCCGGCCGCCTCGGACGCGCTGCGCGAGGAGGCCGCCCGCCGCCTCGCCCGGCTCGCGGCGCTCACCGACGACGACGGCCAGCCGCTCGTACCGTCCGCGCACCCGTACCGCTGGTGGGGCCTGTACGAGCCGACCCGCTCGGCTGTGCCGCTGCGCGACCGGGACCAGCCGGTCACCCTCTCCGGCAGCGCGCTCGACCAGCTCGCCAACACCTGCGCGCTCCAGTGGTTCCTGGGCCGCGAGGTGAAGGCCGACGCGCCCGCGACCGCCGCCCAGGGCTTCGGGAACGTCGTCCACGTGCTGGCCGACGAGGTGGCCTCCGGCCGTACGCCCGCCGACCTGGACGTCCTCATGGAACGGCTCGACTCGGTCTGGGACGGGCTCGTCTTCGACGCCCCCTGGAAGTCGCGCCAGGAGAAGGACCAGGCCCGCGCCGCCCTCGAACGCTTCCTGCGCTGGCACGTCATGGACCGCGCGGGACGCACCCCCGTCGCCAGCGAGCACGACTTCGACGTGACCCTGGAGGCGGGGGAGTACGAGGTGCGCATCCGGGGCTCCATGGACCGCGTCGAACGGGACGCCGAGGGCCGGGCCTATGTGGTCGACTTCAAGACCGGCAAGCAGTCCCCGACGAAGGACGAGGTCCACCGCCACCCCCAGCTCGCCGTTTACCAGCTGGCGGTCCGGGAAGGGGCGGTCGACGACGCCTTCGGCGGTACGCGGCCGGAGCCGGGCGGCGCCGAACTCGTACAGCTGCGCCGGCCCGCCCCCAAGAAGGAGGGCGGCGACGCCGCGCCCAAGGTGCAGGCCCAGGCGCCGCCCGACGGCGAGTGGGTCTCCGACCTGCTGGCGACCGCGGCCGGCCGGGTCCTGGACGAACGGTTCACTCCGACGACCGGCCAGCACTGCGGCCACTGCTCCTTCAAAGCGTCGTGCAGCGCGCAGCCGGAGGGGCGGAACGTCATCGAGTGATCAGTTCTTACGGGCCACCAGGCCGTACACACTGACGTCGGCGTCGGTGACGTCATTGATGTCCTGGTAGCGCGTACGGTCCAGCTCGTCCAGGCCCGCCACGAACTCCGGATCCGGGTCCCGGGCCTCCGGAAGGTCCACGACCCGTTCGGGGCGCCAGCGGTGCACGGGGACGATGCCGGGTTCGAGGAGCTCCAGGCCGTTGTCGGTGACGAACCGTTCCATCTGGGCGTACGACCGGCGCACCATGGCGAAGCCGCGCTCCTTGAAGCCCTTGGTGATGCTGCCGACCTGCTCCGGGTTGAGGTCCGAGCTGACGTTGCTCAGGACGAGGAAGCTGCCGGGGGCCAGCACGTCCACCAGCCGCTGCACGACCGGGTAGGCCGTCTCGTCCTCGATGAAGTGGGTCACGGCCGCGAGGACCAGGGCCGCCGGGCGGTCGAAGTCCAGCGTGCGGCGGGCGGCCGCCAGAATCCGGTCCGGCTCCCGCAGATCCGCTTCGATGTAGTCGGTGCGGCCCTCGGGACCGCTGGTGAGCAGGGCCTGCGCGTGGACGAGGACCACCGGGTCGTTGTCCACGTAGACGACGCGCGACTCGGGCGCGACGCGCTGCGCGATCTGGTGCACGTTCTGTTGCGTGGGCAGCCCGGTGCCGACGTCCAGGAACTGCCGGACGCCGTCGTTCGCGGCGAGGGTCACCGCCCGCCGCATGAAGTCCCGGTTGTGCCGCACGGTGAGGTAGCCGCGCGGATTGGCGGACAGCGCCATGGCCGCGGCCTCGCGGTCGGCCGGGTAGTTGTCCTTGCCGCCCAGGAAGACGTCGTACACCCGCGCGGGATGCGCCTTCGTCGTGTCGATGCGCTTCCTGAGCTCGGTGGCGTCAGGGGCGGCTGCGTCGGCGCTCATATGACCGTCCTCGTAAGGCTGTTGGTGCGACAAGCAGATAATTTAGACCCGCTTGGGTGTGACGGACGCCGCCGGGAGGCGGAGAGGTGGGCCGCTTCCACGCCTTCGCCGGTTGTCGGTGGCGCCGGTTAGCCTCTGTGGGGTGTCCCCGCGCCTCACCGATCCCGAGCAGCTCAAGGAGCTGCTGGGCATCCCCTTCACCCCGGAGCAGACGGCCTGCATCACCGCGCCGCCCGCCCCGCAGGTGATCGTGGCCGGAGCCGGGTCGGGGAAGACCACGGTGATGGCCGCCCGTGTGGTCTGGCTGGTCGGCACCGGCCAGGTCGCCCCCGAGCAGGTCCTCGGGCTCACCTTCACCAACAAGGCGGCCGGTGAGCTCGCCGAGCGCGTACGCAAGGCACTCGTCGCCGCCGGGATCACCGACCCGGACGTGATCGACCCGGACAACCCCCCGGGCGAACCCGGCATCTCCACGTACCACGCCTTCGCCGGGCGGCTGCTCACCGAGCACGGACTGCGCATCGGACTCGAACCGGGCACCCGCCTCCTCGCCGACGCCACCCGCTACCAGCTCGCCGCCCGCGTGCTGCGCGAGGCCCCCGGCCCCTACCCGGCCCTGACCAGGTCCTTCCCCACCCTCGTCAGCGACCTGCTGGCCCTCGACGCCGAGCTGGCCGAACACCTCGTACGCCCCGAACAGCTCGACGCGTACGACACCGAACTGCTGACCGCGCTGGAGACCGCCAAGCTCAGCAACGAGGAGCTGCGCAAGATCCCGGCGACCGCCGAGGCCCGCCGCGAACTGCTCGCGCTGACCCGGCGCTACCGCGACGCCAAGCGGAGCCGCGACCTCCTCGACTTCGGCGACCAGATCGCCCTCTCCGCCGAGCTGGCCCTCACCCGCCCCGAGGTCGGCGCGATCCTCCGCGACACCTACCGGGTCGTCCTGCTCGACGAATACCAGGACACCTCCGTCGCCCAGCGCCTCCTGCTCTCCGCCCTCTTCGGCAGCGGCCCCGGCACCGGTGAGCCGACCGGCCACGCCGTCACCGCCGTCGGCGACCCCTGCCAGGCCATCTACGGCTGGCGGGGTGCCTCCGTCGCCAACCTGGACGACTTCCCGAGCCACTTCCCGCACGCCGACGGCACCCCCGCGACCCGCTACGCCCTCAGCGAGAACCGCCGCAGCGGCGGCCGCCTCCTCCACCTCGCCAACGGACTCGCCGCACCCCTGCGCGCCATGCACGAGGGCGTCGAGGCCCTGCGCCCCGCACCCGGCGCCGAGCGGGACGGCCTCGTCCGGTGCGCCCTGCTGCCCACCCACACCGAGGAGATCGCCTGGCTCGCGGACTCCCTCGCCCACCTCGTGCGCACCGGCAAGGCGCCCGGCGAGATCGCCGTCCTGTGCCGCACCGCCGGTGACTTCCCGGAGATCCAGGCCGCGCTGGTCGCCCGCGACATCCCGGTCGAGGTCGTCGGCCTCTCCGGACTGCTCCACCTCCCCGAGGTCGCGGATCTCGTCGCCGTCTGCGAGGTCCTCCAGGACCCGGGCGCCAACGCGTCGCTCGTCCGGCTGCTCACCGGCCCCCGCTGGCGGATCGGCCCGCGCGACCTGGCCCTGCTCGGCCGCCGGGCCCGCCTCCTGGTGCACCGCGCCGCCCACGGCGACGACCAGGATGCCGACCCCGACCGCAGACTCGCCGAGGCCGTCGAGGGCATCGACCCGGCCGAGGTGATCTCCCTCGCCGACGCCCTCGACACCTTCCTGGACGGCGGCGGCGAGGAGGACGACCGGCTTCCGTTCTCCGCCGAGGCCCGCGTGCGCTTCGCGCGCCTCGCCGCCGAACTGCGCGACCTGCGCCGCTCCCTCTCCGACCCCCTGATGGACGTCCTGCACCGCGTCCTCGCCACCACCGGCCTGGAGGTCGAGCTCTCCGCCTCCCCGCAGGCCCTGGCCGCCCGCCGCCGCGAGACCCTGAGCAACTTCCTCGACGTCGCCGCCCGCTTCGCCGCCGTCGACGCCGAGGCCACACTCCTCGCCTTCCTCGGCTTCCTGCACACCGCCGCCCAGTACGAGAAGGGCCTCGACAACGCGCTGCCCGGCGGCGAGAACACCGTCAAGGTCCTCACCGCCCACAAGTCCAAGGGCCTGGAGTGGGACGTCGTCGCCGTGCCCGGCCTGGTCACCGGTCAGTTCCCCAGCGGCCAGTCCCGGGACGCCTGGACCTCCCAGGCCAAGGTCCTCCCGCACGCCCTGCGCGGCGACACCGCCACCCTCCCCGCCCTCCACGGCTACGACGCCAAGGGCCTCAAGGGCTTCAAGGAGGCGATGAAGGAGCACCAGCACACGGAGGAGCTGCGCCTCGGTTACGTCACCTTCACGCGCCCCCGCACCCTGCTGCTCGGCTCCGGCCACTGGTGGGGCCCCACCCAGAAGAAGCCGCGCGGCCCGTCCCCCTTCCTGGACGCGCTGTACGAGCACTGCGCCGCCGGGTACGGCGAGATCGAGGTGTGGGCGGACGCCCCGGCGGAGACCGACGAGAACCCGGCCCTGGCCGAGGCGTCCGCCGACCACGCCTGGCCGCTCCCGCTGGACGACACCGCCCTGGCCCGCCGCAGGGCCGCCGCGGACACGGTCATGGAGCTGCTGTCCCGGGCGGAGGCCGCGGAGGTCGCAACGGGCTCGGAGGTCGCAACGGGCTCGGAGGTCGCAGCGGGCTCGGAGGCCCCGGAGCCCTTTGGGCCCCCCGAGGTCCCGGCCCCCCGCACGCCCGCCCGCCTCACCCCCGAGGAGACGCGCACCCTCGCCTCCTGGGACCGTGACCTCGACGCGCTGGCCGGGGAGCTGCGCCGGGCCCGCGCCACCGTGCGCGACGTCCTCGTCCCCGCGTCGCTCTCCGCCACCCAGCTGCTGCGCCTCGCCGACGACCCCGACGCCTTCGCCCGGGAGCTGGCCCGGCCCATGCCCCGACCGCCGCAGCCCGCCGCCCGCCGGGGCACCCGCTTCCACGCCTGGGTGGAGTCCCGGTTCGAGGAGCTGCCGCTGCCCATGCTCGGCCCCGACGAGCTGCCCGGCGGCGACGAGAGCGACGCCGGCATCGCCGACGAGCGCGACCTCGCCGACCTGAAGGAAGCCTTCGAGCGCACCCCGTACGCCCGCCGCACCCCGTACCGCGTGGAGACGCCGTTCCAGATCACCCTGGCCGGCCGGATCATCCGGGGCCGTATCGACGCCGTGTACCGCACGGGGGACACGTACGAGATCGTGGACTGGAAGACCGGCCGCACCCACACCGCCGACCCGCTCCAGCTCGCCGTGTACCGGCTGGCCTGGGCCGAGCTGCACGGACTCCCGCTCACCGACGTCACGGCCACCTTCCTCTTCGTCCGCACCGGCGAGGCCGTCCGCCCGGCCTCCCTGCCGGGCCGTCCGGAGCTGGAGCGCATCCTTCTGGACGAGCCACTTCCGTCGGACGGATAAGCTGAAGGTCATGAGCGACACCCCGGACAGCGCTGTCCGCACGTACACCGAGCAGCACCGCGCGGCCTTCCTCGACGACCTCGCCGAGTGGCTGCGCATTCCCTCCGTATCCGCTCAGCCGGAGCACGAGGGCGACGTACGGCGCAGCGCCGAGTGGCTGTCGGCCAAGCTGAAGGAGACCGGATTCCCGGTCACCGAGGTCTGGGAGACCGACGGCGCACCCGCCGTCTTCGCCGAGTGGCCCTCCGACGACCCGTCGGCGCCCACCGTCCTGGTCTACGGACACCACGACGTCCAGCCCGCCGCCCGCGAGGACGGCTGGAGCACCGAGCCGTTCGAGCCGGTGATCCGCGACGGCCGGATGTACGGACGCGGCGCGGCCGACGACAAGGGGCAGGTGTTCTTCCACACCCTCGGCGTGCGGGCCCACCTCGCCGCCACCGGCCGCACCGCCCCCGCCGTGCACCTCAAGCTGATCGTGGAGGGCGAGGAGGAGTCCGGCTCCCCGCACTTCCGCGACCTGGTCGAACTCCACGCCGACCACCTCGCCGCCGACGCGGTGATCGTCTCGGACACCGGCATGTGGAACGAGACCACGCCGACCGTCTGCACCGGGATGCGCGGCCTCGCCGAGTGCGAGATCGAGTTCCACGGACCCGGGCAGGACATCCACTCCGGCTCCTTCGGCGGCGCCGTCCCCAACCCGGCCACCGAGATCGCCCGCCTCGTCGCCGCGCTCCACGACGCGGACGGCAGGGTCGCGGTCCCCGGCTTCTACGACGGCGTGGCCGAGCTCACGGAGACCGAGCGGGCGCTCTTCGCCGAGCTGCCCTTCGACGAGGCCGACTGGCTGCACACCGCCAGGTCCCGGGCCGCCTCCGGGGAGGCCGGGTATTCGACGCTGGAACGGATCTGGGCCCGCCCGACCGCCGAGGTCAACGGCATCGGCGGCGGCTACCAGGGCGCCGGAAGCAAGACGATCATCCCCTCGTCCGCCCGCGCGAAGATCAGCTTCCGCCTGGTGGCGGGCCAGGACCCGGACCACATCGAGAAGGCCGTACGGGCCTGGGCCGAGGCCCGCGTCCCGGCCGGGATCAGCCACCGGATCACCTTCCTCCCCGCCACCCGGCCCTGCCTGACGCCCCTGGACCACCCGGCGCTCCGGGCCGTGGCCCGCGCCATGGGCCGGGCCTTCGGCCAGAAGGTCCTCTTCACCCGCGAGGGGGGCTCCGGACCCGCCGCCGACCTCCAGGACGTGCTCGGCGCGCCGGTCCTCTTCCTCGGCATCTCCGTACCGTCCGACGGCTGGCACGCCCCCGACGAGAAGGTCGAACTGGACCTCCTCTTCAAGGGCGTCGAGACCGCCGCCCACCTCTGGAGCGACTTGGCGGCCGCCCTCCGCTGAATTCTCTGAACGCCCGATCCATCCCGGGGGAGTAGGAAGCACCTGTGAGCACCTTCGACAACGCCACCACGGACCGGCCCATCGGTCTGACCGCGCCGAGCGGCATCGACCGCGCGGCGCACCACCGCCTTGACGAGGCGTGGCTGTCCGCCGCGTGGAGCCACCCGACGACCCGGGTCTTCGTCGTCTCCGGCGGCCAGGTGCTGATCGACGACACCGACGACGGCACCGAACTCGTGATGACGCCCGCCTTCGAGGCCCCCGTCACCGAGACCCACCGCTACTTCCTCGGCACGGACGCGGACGGCGTCAGCTACTTCGCCCTGCAGAAGGACACCCTGCCCGGCCGCATGGACCAGTCGGCCCGCCCGGCGGGGCTGCGCGAGGCGGGGATGCTGCTCGGCCCGCGCGACGCCGCCCTGATGGTGCACGCGGTGGCCCTGGAGAACTGGCAGCGGCTGCACCGCTTCTGCTCCCGCTGCGGCGAGCGCACGGTGATCGCGGCGGCCGGCCACATCCGCCGCTGTCCGGCGTGCGGCGCCGAGCACTACCCGCGCACCGACCCGGCGGTCATCATGCTCGTCACCGACGACCAGGACCGGGCACTGCTCGGCCGCCAGGTGCACTGGCCCGAGGGCCGCTTCTCCACGCTGGCCGGGTTCGTCGAGCCGGGCGAGTCGATCGAGCAGTCCGTGGCCCGCGAGGTCTTCGAGGAGGCCGGCATCACGGTCGGCGAGGTCGAGTACGTCGCCAGCCAGCCCTGGCCGTTCCCGTCCAGCCTGATGCTGGGCTTCATGGCCCGCGCCGCGACGTTCGACATCAACGTGGACGGCGAGGAGATCGAGGAGGCGCGCTGGTTCTCCCGCGAGGAGCTGACCGCCGCCTTCGAGTCGGGCGAGATCCTGCCCCCGTTCGGCATCTCGATCGCCTCCCGGCTGATCGAGCTCTGGTACGGCAAGCCGCTCCCGAAGCCGGTGCGCGCGGGCGTCTGACCCGGCCCGGACACGACACCGCCCCCACCGGTACGGGACCGGAGGGGGCGGGGAGCCCGGGGGCGTCAGGCGCCGAGGGCCTGCTTCACCTGGGCCAGGCTCGGGTTGGTCATCACGACGTCCCCGCCGCCGTTCTCGGGGACCACGAGCACGGTCGGGACCGTCTGGTTTCCGCCATTGGCCTTCTCGACGAAGGCGGCCGACTCCGGGTCCTGCTCGATGTTGATCTCGGTGTAGGCGATGCCCTCGCGGTCCATCTGCCCCTTCAGCCGACGGCAGTAGCCGCACCAGGTGGTGCTGTACATCGTCACAGTGCCCGGCATGTCTTCGCGCTCCTCTGTCTCTTCGGTCCCGGCAAATCCCGTCACGCCCGGACGGCCGCCCGCGCGTCTGGTACGTCACACGCGGCCGGGGCGTGCGTTGCCGCACGCCAGGTGAACGTATGCGACCCGGCCGCCATTCCCGCCCCCGGGGCCCTTACGGAGACGGCCCGCGGGACCGTCCTCGCATTAGTGCGACGGATACCTCACCCCTGTGGACAACCACCGCACGCGTCCCGTGCGACCTGGCAGCATGGCGGGGTGACATCAGCGACGCACTCCACCCTCTTCCCCCGGGTCCCGGACACCGCGGACGCCGTCCTCGACGGGCTCGACCCCGAGCAGCGCGAGGTGGCCACGGCCCTGCGGGGCCCGGTGTGCGTGCTGGCCGGAGCCGGTACGGGCAAGACGCGGGCCATCACACACCGCATCGCCTACGGGGTGCGCGCGGGGATACTCCAGCCGTCGAGCGTGCTGGCCGTCACGTTCACCAACCGGGCCGCGGGCGAGATGCGCGGCCGGCTCCGCCAGCTGGGCGCGGGCGGGGTGCAGGCGCGCACCTTCCACTCCGCGGCCCTGCGCCAGCTCCAGTACTTCTGGCCGAAAGCAGTCGGTGGCGAGCTGCCCCGGCTCCTTGAGCGCAAGGTCCAGCTGGTGGCCGAGGCGGCGGCCCGCAGCGGCCTGCGGCTCGACCGCAACGAACTGCGCGACGTCACGAGCGAGATCGAGTGGGCCAAGGTCACCCAGACCGTCCCCGCGGACTACCCGGCGGTGGTCGCCAAGGCCCAGCGGGACGCCCCGCGCGATCCGGCGGAGATCGCCAAGGTCTACGAGACCTACGAGGAGCTGAAGCGCGAGCGCACGGTGATCGACTTCGAGGACGTGCTGCTCCTCACCGTCGGCATCCTCCAGGACCGGCACGACATCGCCGCCCACGTCCGCCGCCAGTACCAGCACTTCGTCGTGGACGAGTACCAGGACGTGAGCCCGCTCCAGCAGCGGCTGCTGGACCTCTGGCTCGGCGACCGGGACAGCCTCTGCGTCGTCGGCGACGCCGGCCAGACGATCTACTCGTTCACCGGGGCGACCCCGGACCACCTGCTCAACTTCCGCACCCGCCACCCCGGTGCGACCGTCGTGAAGCTGGTTCGCGACTACCGCTCCACCCCGCAGGTGGTCCACCTGGCCAACGGGCTGCTCTCGCAGGCCACCGGCCGGGCCGCCGAGCACCGCCTCGACCTGATCTCGCAGCGCGAGCGCGGCCCCGAGCCGGCCTTCGTGGAGTACGCGGACGAGCCCGCCGAGGCCGAGGGCACCGCCCGCCGCATCCGCGACCTGATCGCGGCGGGCGTCCCGGCCGGCGAGATCGCGGTGCTCTACCGGATCAACGCCCAGTCCGAGGTGTACGAGCAGGCCCTCGCGGACGCGGGCGTGCCCTACCAGCTCCGGGGCGCCGAGCGGTTCTTCGAGCGCGCGGAGGTCCGCGAGGCGGGCGTGGCCCTGCGCGGGGCGGCCCGTGCGGGGGGCAACGACTCCCTCCTGGACCACGCGGACGACCTCCCCGCCGAGGTGCGCGCGGTGCTCTCCACCACGGGCTGGCGCAGCGAACCGCCCGCCGGGTCCGGTGCGGCGCGCGACCGCTGGGAGTCCCTGGCCGCCCTCGTGCGGCTCGCCGAGGACTTCGAGCGGGCCCACCCGGGGGCGACGCTCTCCGACCTGGTCGCGGAGCTGGACGAGCGGGCCGCCGCTCAGCACGCGCCCACGGTCCAGGGCGTCACCCTGGCCTCGCTGCACTCGGCGAAGGGCCTGGAGTGGGACGCGGTGTTCCTGGTCGGGCTGACCGAGGGCATGATGCCGATCACCTACGCCAAGACGGCGGAGCAGATCGAGGAGGAGCGCCGGCTGCTGTACGTCGGCGTCACCCGGGCCCGCTTCCACCTCAGTCTGTCCTGGTCGCTCTCCCGGTCCCCCGGCGGCCGGCCCGGACGGAAGCCGACCCGCTTCCTGAACGGGCTCCGCCCCGGCTCCACGGGCCCCGGCGCCCGGAGCGCGGCGGCGGCCGGGCAGGGCGGCGTCTGGGCCGGGGACGGCTTCCGGAGCGGCGAGGGCGGGGCGGGCGGCTCCGGTGGCGCGGGGCGGCCGGCGGCGGCCAGGCGGAAGGCCCGGACACCGGCCCGGTGCCGGGTCTGCGGCAAGACCCTGACGGACGCCGGCGAGATGAAGCTGATGCGCTGCGACGACTGCCCGTCCGACATGGACGAGGCGCTGTACGAGCGGCTGCACGACTGGCGGGCGGCCCGGGCGCGGGACATCGGCCAGCCCGCCTACTGCGTGTTCACCGACCGGACGCTGATGGCCATCGCGGAGGCGGTGCCCGGCACCGAGGGCGATCTGGCCGGGATCCCGGGGGTGGGCGCGCGGAAGCTGGGCCGCTTCGGCGCCGCCGTTCTGGACATCTGCGCAGGTGGCGATGGGCGCGAGGGTGAGGCGGAGGCCGCCGGGGAGATGTGAGAAAAACTCGTCGCAAAAATAGTTTGCGCCCGCCCCAGTCATCACCATAGGTTCTTAACCACGGAAACAGCGGCTTCTCTGAAGCCCTCGCTCCGTGCTGTACTTATCCGAATACGCAGGACCGGCCCGCCGGTCCCCCCGAGACGCCGAGAGGAGGCGATTGAAGTGATCAGCATCATCGAGACCAACAAAATGACCGATCTCTCGGTCGTCTCCGCCTGCTCGCTCGGCCTTCTCGCCCGTGCCCCGAAGTCCTCCCTGCGCGCCACCGGTGTGTCCGGCGTCTCCGCCGTCATTCCGATGTCCCTGGCCGGCCTTCCCGTGCGGGAGCGCAATGAGCGACCGACCCAGGCACCGGCAGCAGCAGTAGCGAAGGGACAGGCCCCGGCCTATGCCTTTGCGGCCGTCGGTGCGGGAGCGGAAGCCGGCGTCATCGAGCAGACGAAGCAGCACCACACGATGTGGGCCTTCCGTGGGCCTGAACCCTGGAGTGATCCAGCCTGATCCAGCATCAGGCCGGCGCCTTCAGGGCCGCGGAACCCCACTCGGGATCCGCGGCCCTTTTGTTTTGCCTCCACGGGCGAGACAACGAGAAGGGGCCTCGGGACAAGCAGGACCTGGTACCAGCCGCCCCCCGGCCAACAGGCCGGAAACGACCAGACGAGGACACCACCACCGTGCAACTCGAAGCGCACGCCCCGTCAGTACCGCCTTCCGACACGATCTCCCCGCCCGGCCTCACGGAGGACTCCACCTTGACCCCCCTCACCGCGCTCACCGCGCTCGACGACGCCATCGAGAACCTCGGCGTACCCGTCCCCTGCCGCGCCTACGACCCGGAGGTCTTCTTCGCGGAGTCGCCGGCCGACGTCGAGTACGCGAAGTCCCTCTGCCGCACCTGCCCGCTGGTCGAGGCGTGTCTCGCCGGTGCCAAGGAGCGCCGCGAGCCGTGGGGTGTCTGGGGTGGCGAGCTCTTCATTCAGGGCGTCGTCGTCGCCCGGAAGCGGCCGCGTGGTCGCCCGCGCAAGAACCCGGTCGCGGCGTGACCGCCGACCTGGGGGTCCCGGCCCCCAAGCCCATGAAGCGCATCGGAACCATCGACCGTCCCCTCACCCACGATCCCCGAAACCAGGCTCCAATGACCATCCCCACCCCCACGTCCGAGCCCGCCGGCTCCGCGACCCCAGACGTCACCATCATCGGCGCGAACGACTCGCGTCAGAACAGGACCCGCGAAATGCAACTCATCCCAGAAGCCCTGGCCCGTGCGCATATGCACGACCGCCTGCGCGAGGCCGACGCGGACCGTCAGGCAGTGCGCCTGATCTCCGCCCGGCGGATGCAGCGTCGTGCCGAGCGCGCCTCGATGCGCGCCCGCCGCGCGCTGGCCATGGCCGTCATGCACTGACCGGCCCCGGCCGGCCAAGGAGGCCCCGCCCGGACGCAGCCGCTCTCTGCGCCCGGCGGACCGCGCCTCCCGGCGCCACCCGCGCAGCAGCACCCCACCCCGGGGCCGATCCGTCCGACGGACCGGCCCCGGGGGCGTTTCGGGGCGGGCGGGGCCCACATCGCCGGGGCCCGGACCGGGTGCCGGAGTCCGGGAGCCGGAGTCCGGCCGAGTCCGCTCGGGCTCGTCCGGGTCCGGCCCGGCTCAGCTAACCGGCGTCCACCGCTTCGGCGGACCTCGGTGCCGGCGGTACGTGCTTGGAGCCCTGGTCCTCGGAGCCTTGGTCCTGCGCGTCCGGGTCCTCCGCGTCCGGGTCCTCCGAGGCCAGGTCCTCCGCGTCCTCCACGTCCTCCTGGACCTCCAGGTCCTCCGCGTCCTCCTCCACCGGCAGGAACCCCGGCAGCCAGGAGTCGAGTTCGTCGCGGAGGCGGACCGTGGCGCCGAGCTGGCACAGCACCCCGATCGTGCTCAGCGTCACCCGGTGTATCAGCAGGTAGGACGGCGGCAGGTTCAACTGCTTGCCCAACTGATGGGCCGGAGAGCGCGGATCCGCTATCCGGGCCGCCTGATGACGCATCCAGCTCCGGCTGAACGTGAACTCCTCCACCTCGGCCGGCTCGATGATCGGCAGCAGATAGTCCAGTACCGCGTCCGGCTCCAGGTCGATCGAGTCCTTGACGAACCCCTCCGTCCGCAGCATCTCGTAGACCGCGTCCGCGTCGCCCGCCAGCGTCAGCCGCAACGCGTCCCCGATGGTCTGTGGCAGACCCCCCGGCAGCCGGTCCACCGTCCCGAAGTCCAGTACGCCCAGCCGCCATGAGGCCTCGTCGGCACCCTCCTCGGCCTCCGAATCCGGAGGCAGGAGCCGGAAGTTGCCCGGGTGCGGATCGGCGTGGAGCAGGCCGGTGCGCGCGGGGCCCGAGAAGAGGAACCTCGCGAGCAACTGGCCGGCCCGGTCGCGCTGCCCGGCCGACCCGTCGGCGATCACATCGGCCAGCGGAACCCCGTCCATCCACTCGGTGACCAACACCTGGGCCGACTGGTGGACCACCTCCGGGATCACGACATCGGGATCGTCCGCGAACTCCTCGGCATGTGCCTGCTGGGACCGCGCCTCCTGCTCGTAGTCCAGCTCCTCGGAGACCCGGTCGCGCATCTCCGTGATCAGCGGCTTGATGTCCATGCCCGGAACCAGCGGGCCCAGCAGCCGCGCGAACCGGCTGAGCTGGGTCAGGTCCGAGAGCAGCGCCTCGCCCGCGCCCGGGTACTGCACCTTCACGGCCACGTCCCGGCCGTCGTGCCACACCGCCCGGTGCACCTGGCCGATCGACGCCGCAGCCGACGGCTTCTCGTCGAAGGTGAGGAACAGCTCCCGCCAGTCCTCGCCGAGCCGCTCCGCCAGGACCGCGTGCACCGTGCCGCTCGGCATGGGCGGTGCGGCCTCCTGCAGCTTGGTGAGCGCCGCGCGGTACGGGCCCGCGACCTCCTCGGGAAGCGCGGACTCGAAGACGGACAGGGCCTGGCCGAGCTTCATCGCCCCGCCCTTCAGCTCCCCGAGGACCTTGAAGAGCTGGTCGGCGGTGCGCTGCTGGACCTCGCGGGCCACCAGCTCCGCCGACTTCCCGCCGATGCGCTTGCCCAGCCCCCACGTGGCGCGGCCGGCGAAACCCAACGGCAGCGTGGCCAGCTTGGCGGTACGGGTGACCGCCTTCCGGGGAAGATCAGACATATGCCCCTCCAATTCCCAGACTGCCGCGCTGCGGGCGGCGGTTACCCGGCCATTGTGTCGTGTGCCGTCCCGGCTCCGGAGGCGCGGACCCCCTCAGTGTGACCGGCGGCGCCACAGGAACAGTCGAGGTGCGCCCCGATCCGTTCGGACCTCCAGTCCAACAGCGGCAGCGCCGCCTCCCACCGCGCACCGGTGCTCACGGGCAACTCGCCGTCCAGGAAGGCCAGCGCATGCGCCGCCGCGAGTCCCGCCACCGCCGTCGCCACGGCCAGGTCACACGCCTGCGCGGCGCCACGCCGCCCGGACTGCCACTGTGCCAGCATGCGCGGCCACTGCGGATCCCGCTCCCGCCGGTGGAGCCGGAGGCAGCCGGCGCAGGCCGTGCCGCCGGGCAGGACCAGGGGCCCGACGAAGCCGGTGGCCTCCATCACCCCCGCGTACAGATGAGGTGTCCCCGAGGAGATCCACGGCTCGGCGGTGCCCGGATCGGGGACGTACGCCGAGAGCCCGTCGCGCGGGGCGACCACGATCAGGGAAAGCCCCGGCTCGTGCCCGGCCGGACCGCTGCCCGCCGCTCCGGGCGCCCGGGGTCCCGGACCCGGGGCGGAGCGGCGGACCAACTGCCGGGCCGCCATGTCCCTGCGCTCCCCGACGGCGGAGGCGGGCAGCCCGCCCGGCGAGACGTCGCCCGGCTCCGTACACCCGCCGTCCATGACCTCCACCCGGCCGACCCCCGCTCCGGAGAGCACGGCCGCGACGGTCGCACCGACCCTGCCCGCGCCCCGGACCTGCACGCGCATCGAGCGGCGGGCCGCGAGTCTGCGCATCCCTCCGCCGGGCTCGGGATGCACGACGGAGAGCGAGGCCAGGTCCGGCCGGTGACGCTCCAGGACGTCGGACCTGGCCCGCAGGGCGTCCGCCGCCGGGCCGCCCGCCCGTACGTCGTCCACGAGTCCGGCGTCCACCAACCGCGTCACGAGGGTGTCCACATGACGTTCGCTCAAGTCCATCGCCCTGGCCTGTTCACGGAGGAGCGGCATACCTCTGGTGCCGTCGAGCAGTTCCATGAAACAGCCCGTCGCGATATCCATCGGGCCGACCTTCACCGCATGTGCGGGTGTCACTCCGAATTGCACGGTGTCCCCGCCCCGCCATGCGCGGCGCAGTGCGGGCTTCAACATCGGATGCACGGCTTCCCCCGGTCTGTGTGTCCGCGACAGTGTGTCCGCGACTGTGCGTCTGTGACTTCGCTGTGCGTGTTCCTTTGCCAGAATGCAGCGGGCCGCCGAGACGTGCGGAAAGTTATCCACAGGCGTGGGCATTAGTCGTTCAAATGGTGCAAGGCGTGGAGTCGATCACGGAGAACCGTCCCTGAGGCGGGACTTCCCCCGCACACAGCGGGTAACGTCGAGCCGTGCCCGCCGACCCGTCGCCCGGCTCCGCCGGGGAGCCCGCCGTGCCCGGCGCCGGACCACGCCGGCGCGGTGCGAATCCTGCCCGCCGCGCCCCGGCCACGAGCGCCGTCGAGGTCCGCAGAAGTGCCCGTCGCAGCAGAACGGTCTCCGCGTACCGGGAGGGCGACCGCACGATCGTGCTCATCCCCGCCCGGATGTCCGAGGCCGAGGAGCGGCGCTGGGTGGACGTGATGCTCGACAAGCTCGCCGCCCAGGAGAGCAGGCGCGTCCTCGGCGATACCGAGCTCGCCGAGCGGGCGGAGCGCCTGTCCGCGCAGTACTTCGAGGGCCGGGCCAGGCCCGCCTCCGTACGGTGGGTGACCAACCAGAACACCCGCTGGGGCTCGTGCACCCCGTCCGAGGGCAGCATCCGGCTGTCGCACCGCCTGCAGGGCATGCCGGAGTACGTCGTGGACTACGTGCTCGTCCATGAACTCGCCCACCTCCTGGTGCCCGGGCACGGGCCGCGGTTCTGGCGGCTGCTGGACGCCTATCCCCGCACCGAGCGGGCCCGCGGCTATCTGGAGGGTGTGGTGGCCGCCGACCGGCTGCCGCATCTGCCCGCCGCACGCGGCGAGTGACTGGTGGTGGCGCCGGGTGAGCGGTGTCGGGTGTTTCTGTACCGGGTCTGTACCGGCTTCGCCCAATGCCGGAGTTTGCGGATAGCCTGACGCGACGCATTCACCTTCCGGATGGGGGACGGTCGTTACGCATGGCCAGGGAATTCCAACGCGGCCACAAGGCCAAGATCAGCGATCTCACGCCGGGGACGGACCTGTACGTAGGGGTGCAGATCGCCGGCCCGGGGCTGAGCTTTGACATCAGCTGCTTCGGGCTCGATGCCAATGAGCAGCTCTCCGACGACCGGTATTTCATCTTCTTCAATCAGCCGAAATCTCCCGAGGAGTCCATTCAGCTCCTCGGAGCCCAGTCCGGTGACACCGAGTCGTTCCGCGTCACCCTGGACCGCATTCCGGCGAACATCCACAAGCTGTCGTTCACCGCGACCGTCGACGGTGCCGGGCAGATGTCGCAGGTCGGGCCCGGATACATCCGGATCGTCGCGGGCGGCGAGGAAGTCGTCAGGTACGCGTTCAACGGCTCGGAATTCAGCACCGAACGCGCCGTCATGCTGGGCGACTTCTACCTGAAGGACGTCTGGCGCTTCGCCGCGGTCGGCCAGGGCTTCGACGGCGGCCTGGAGGCGCTGCTGAAGAACTTCGGCGGCGAGGTCGCCGAGGAGGAACCGGCCGCCGCCGCACCGCCGCAGGGCGCCGCCCCGTCGTTCGCCCCGCCCGCGCAGGCCGCCCCGGCCCCGTCCTTCGGCGCCCCGGCAGCCCCGCAGACACCCCAGGCGCCGCAGCCCGCGCCGTCCTTCGGGACTCCGCCGCCCGCCCCCGGCCCGGCGCCGACCCCGCAGCAGCAGATGCACGCCGCGCCGACGATCGTCGCCCCGATGACCCCGCCCGGCGGCACCGTGCCCCCGCCGCCCGCGCCGGCCCCGTACGGGCAGCCCGGCCAGCAGCCGCAGCAGCACTTCGGGCAGCAGCCCCATCCGCCCCAGCAGCAGTTCGGGCAGGTCCCCGGCCAGGCTCCCGCACCCTACGGACAGCAGGCCCCGTCCCCGTACGGGCAGCAGCCTCCCGGCATGCCGCCGGGCGGGCACGGTATGCCCGGCGGTGCTCCGCAGGCCGCCGGAGCCGGTCTTCAGGCCGCGCTCCAGCCGTACAAGGAGACCGCCACCGGACAGCGCTGGACCCCGCAGAACCAGCAGCTCATGCGGGTCGACCTGACCATGGGCGGTACGGGAGTGCTCGCCCGGCAGGGCAGCATGGTGATGTACCAGGGCAAGGTAGACTTCGGTTACAAGGGCGCGGGTTTCGCCGGCCGCATGGTGGGCAACGCCACCGGCCAGGAGATGCAGCTCATGCGCTGTACCGGCCGTGGCCAGGTCTTCCTCGCCGAGGAAGGCGCCCATCTGCACTCCATCGAGCTCCAGGGCGACGGAGTCTGCGTCTCCGCCGAGAACGTGCTCGCCTTCGACGAGTCGCTCCAGTACGAGGTCCGCCGCATCGAGGGCCACGGCATCCCCGGCGGCGCCCTGTTCACCATGCAGTTCCAGGGAACCGGCACCCTCGTCGTCAAGACGCACGGTGTCCCCGTCGTCCTGCCGGTCACCCCGACCACCTTCGCCGACTGCAACGCCGTGGTGGCGTGGTCGTCCGCGTCCCAGGTGATCATCTCCAGCCAGGTCCGGCTGCGCCGCAACGCGTACCCCGGACACAGCGGCGAGACCGTGAACCTCCAGTTCCGGGGCGCGCCCGGCAACTTCATCGTCGTCCAGCCCTACGAGGTCTGAGGGAGCCCGTCATGAACCAGCAACTCGCGGGCTACGCCCCGACCCCCGTCACGGCACGGATGGAGAACCACGGCCACTCCATGCTGAAGGTCGCCATGGCGACCGGTCAGGACCTCTACGCGCGCACCGGATCGATGGTCGCGTACGAGGGCTTCATCCAGTACGAGCCCAACCCGCCCGCCGTCCGCCAGATCGCCTCGCAGTGGATCACCGGCGAGGGCGCGCCGCTCATGAAGTGCACCGGCGACGGGCTGCTCTACCTCGCCGACTACGGCGCCGACGTCGTCGTGATCAACCTCAACAACGACTCGATCTCGGTCAACGGCACCAATGTGCTCGCCTTCGACGGCCACCTCACCTGGGGCGTCGAGCGGGTCAAGGGTCTCGCCAAGTTCGCCGGCCAGGGCCTGTGGAACGTCTGCATCTCGGGGACCGGCTGGGTCGCGATCACCTCGCGCGGCACGCCGCTCGTGGTCGACTGCGGGCGCGGCGAGGACGAGACGTACGTCGACCCGGACGCGCTGGTCGCCTGGTCCCCGAACCTCAAGGTGAAGGGCAAGCGCAGCTTCAAGGCGTCCTCGCTCATCGGGCGGGGCAGCGGCGAGGCGTTCCAGATGGCCTTCTCCGGCCAGGGGATCGTCGTCGTCCAGCCGAGCGAGGACAGCACCGACCGGCTGCGCGTCCGGCACTGACGGGGAGGGAGAACACACCATGCAGAGTTCGCTTTTCGGCCTGACGGAACAGCAGTCCCAGGACCGCTACACCATCCAGAACCCGCAGCTGCTGCGGGTCGCGCTGACCGGCCACGACGACGTCCTCGCCCGCAAGGGCGCCATGGTCGCGTACCAGGGGCTGATGGAGTTCGACGGCGAGTACCAGTCGAACGCCCAGCGCCGCGCCCGCGCCCACACCGGTGAGGGCCTGGACCTGATGCGCTGCTCCGGGCAGGGCACCGTCTACCTCGCCAACCTGGCGCAGTACATCCACGTCGTGGACGTCGACCGCGACGGCCTGACGGTGGACAGCTCGTACGTCCTGGCGCTGGACTCCTCGCTGCACACCGAGGTCATCGCGGTGGACAGCCAGTACGGCATCTCGGGCACCGGCAAGTACCAGCTCAACATCTCCGGCACCGGCAAGGTCGCCCTGATGACCTCGGGCCAGCCGCTGATGATGCAGGTCACGCCGGACAAGTACGTCAGCGCGGACGCCGACGCGATCGTCGCCTGGTCGACCTCGCTGCGGGTGCAGATGCAGGCCCAGACGCACTCCTCGGGCGTCTTCCGCCGACGCGGCAACACCGGCGAGGGCTGGGAGCTCAGCTTCCTCGGACAGGGCTTCGCCCTGGTCCAGCCGAGCGAGCTGATGCCGCCGCAGAACGCCCAGATCGGACAGGGCCTCGCCGCCCAGTACGGCATGGGCCAGCACGGCGCCCACGGCCAGAACCAGAACAACGCCTGGAACTGAGCCACCCGGCAACGGTAAGGGGCGGCCTCCCGAAGGCCGCCCCTTACCGTTGTCCCGTCGTACGAGTGGCTACCGGCCGCCCTCCAGCGCCGCCCGCGTGCGCTCCACCAGCCGGACCACCGAGGCATCGGCGACCTCGGCCACCTCCTCGTACGCGAACCAGCGCAGGTCCAGCGACTCGTCGCTGATGTTCTCCGTCGCGCCCGCCGGCGCCACCGCCGCGTACTGCACATCCAGGTGCCAGTGGCACGGTGCGGGGATCGGATGCCGGTCCAGGACCACCGGCCCGCCCGGCAGCAGCGTCAGCCCGGTGATCCCGGACTCCTCCGTGGCCTCCCGCAGCGCGGCCGACGCGAGCGTGTCGTCACCGGGCTCGCAGTGGCCGCCCATCTGCAGCCACATCCGCAGCTTCCGGTGCAGCGTGAGCAGCACCCGGCCGCGCTCCGGGTCCACGACCAGGGCGCTGGCCGTCAGATGCCCGGCCCCGCAGGACTTCCACATGCCGTCCGGATGGCGCGCCAGGTGCTCCAGATAGGCGTCGCGCAGCTCCTCCTGGGCCTGCCCGGCCCCCGCCCCGTAACCCTTGAGTACGAGGACGGCGTCGTCGTGCAGGCTCACTTGTCGCTGTCGTCCTTGCCGTCGCCGTCGCCCTCGTTCGTGGCGTCGTCCGGGGTGTCCGCCCCCGCCTCGGGCTTCTTCGGGCCGTTCGCCGCCTCACCGAGCATCTTGTCCAGCTCGGAGAAGTCCAGCTGCTCGTGGTGGACGAAGCCGTCCGGGTCGTCCAGGTCGTGAGCGGTCGGGAGCATGTCGGGGTGCTCCCACAGCGCGTCCCGCCCCTCAAGACCACGGGCGTCCGTGAGCGAGGCCCACAGCCGCGAGGCGTCCCGCAGCCGGCGCGGACGCAGCTGGAGGCCGATCAGCGTGGCGAAGGTCTGCTCGGCGGGGCCGCCGGACGCACGGCGCCGGCGCATCGTCTCGCGCAGCGCGTCGGCCGAGGTCAGCCGGGACTTCGCGGCGGCGTGCACCACGGCGTCCACCCAGCCCTCGACCAGCGCCAGGGCCGTCTCCAGACGGGCCAGGGCCGCCTTCTGCTCCGGGGTCTCCTCCGGCTGGAACATGCCCTGCTGAAGGGCCTCCTGCAGCTGCTCGGGCTGCGCGGGGTCGAACTGGCCGACCACGTCCTCCAGCTTGCTGGTGTCGACCTTGATGCCGCGCGCGTACCCCTCGACGGCGCCGAACAGGTGCGAGCGGAGCCACGGGACGTGGGCGAAGAGCCGCTGGTGGGCGGCCTCGCGCAGCGCCAGGTACAGCCGCACCTCGTCCAGCGGGACGGACAGGTCCTTGCCGAACCGCTCCACGTTCAGCGGGAGGAGCGCGGCCCGGCCGGCGGGGCCCAGCGGCAGCCCGATGTCGGTCGAGCCGACCACCTCGCCCGCCAGCACACCGACGGCCTGCCCGATCTGCTGACCGAACATGGCGCCGCCCATCGACCGCATCATGCCGATCAGCGGGCCCGCCATCGCCTGCATCTCCTCGGGCAGCACCTCGCCCATGGCGAGGCCCACCCGCTCGGCGACCGGGTCCACCAGCTGCTGCCAGGCCGGGAGCGTCGCCTCGACCCACTCCGCGCGGCTCCACGCCACGCTGGAGATGGCACCGGACGGCATCGACGTCACCCCGTCCAGCCAGAGGTCGGCCAGGCGCAGCGCCTCGTCGACCGCCGAGCGCTCGGCGGGGCCCACGCTCGCGTCCTTGGAGCCGTCCGGGGTGCCCTGCGACACCGTCTGGCGGGCGATCTGCTTGGCCATGTCCCAGTTGACGGGCCCGCCCTCGTAGCTCAGCATCTGGCCGAGCTGCTGGAAGGCCGCGCCCAGGTCGTTCGGGTTCATCGAGCCGAACATGGCGGCGAAGGGGTTGTCACCGCCCGCGCCGGGGCCGAAGCCGAACGGGTTCGCCGGACCGCCCGAACCCTGCCCACCTCCGGTGGGGTCGTTCTTCTTGCCCTTGTCGCCGTCGTCCGGCTCCTCCGGCGGAAGGCCGAATCCGAATGGGGTGTCACTCACGGGTTTCCTCGGCTCGTAGGGCCGCCGGGGGAACCGGCGGCGACTGCCCGACATCACCATCCAGCGTAGACACCAAGTCCGCTCAGGGCCTCAGTGCTCCGCCCGGTCCGGCCCTGCGGCAGGATGGACGCCACCTGGTACGTACGTGTCACGCGGGTACGTACTGAAGACAACCGCTGGAGACGCCCGGTGAGTTCCCCAGATCCGCAGGTTCGCGCAGCGCGAAACCTGGCCGACCCGTCACCCGAGAAGAAATCCGTCCCGGCCCGCCCCGGAGGCAGCGGCCCGGTCGTGGCCGTCACCGGAGCCGCGACGGGGGTCGGTGAGCTGCTCACCGCACGCCTCGCCGCCTCCGAGGAGATCAAGCAGGTCATCGCCATCGACGAGCGCCGGGGCGAGGTGTCCGACGCGACCTGGCACCTCCTCGACGTCCGCGACCCCGCCATCGCCGACAAGCTGCGCGGCGCGGACGTCGTCGTCCACCTGGCGCTCGACCTCGACCTGGAGACCGACCCCGCCGCGCGCACCGCCTACAACGTGCGCGGCACCCAGACCGTGCTGACCGCCGCCGCGGCCGCCGGGGTCCACCGCGTCGTCCTGTGCACCTCCGCCATGGTCTACGGCGCGCTCCCCGACAACGACCTCCCGCTCGCCGAGGACGCCGAGCTGCGGGCCACCGCCGAGGCCACCGGCGTCGGCGACCTGCTGGAGATCGAACGGCTCGGCCGCCGCGCCCCGCGCGCCCACCCCGGGCTGCACGTCACCGTCGTACGCCCCGCCGTGCTCGTCGGCGGCACGGACACCGCGCTGACCCGCTACTTCGAGTCGCCCCGGCTGCTCGTCGTCGCCGGTTCCCGGCCCGCCTGGCAGTTCTGCCACGTCGAGGACCTGGTCACGGCGCTGGAGTACGCCGCCCTGGAGAAGATCGACGGGGAGTTCGCGGTCGGCTGCGACGGCTGGCTGGAACAGGAGGAGGTCGAGGAGCTGAGCGGGGTGCGCCGGATGGAGCTCCCCTCCGCCGTCGCGCTGGGGGCCGCCGCCCGGCTGCACCGGATCGGCCTCACCCCCTCGCCCGCGGGCGACCTGGCGTACACCATGCACCCCTGGGTGGTCAGTGTGAGCCGGCTGCACGACGCGGGCTGGCGCCCGGCCTGGACCAACGAGGAGGTGCTCGCCGCGCTCCTGGAAGAGGTGGAGGGACGCCACACCGTCGCCGGCCGCCGCCTCGGCCGCAAGGACGCCACCGCCGCCGGAGCAGCCGGGGCGACCGTCGCCCTGCTGGGCACCGCGGCCCTGGTGCGCCGCGCCCGCAAGGCCCGCCGCCGCATCTGACCACCCTGTAGGAGGCTCCAAGACGGAGCGCGGCCCGCCGGGTGAATCGGCAATTCCGTGTTGTCGGTGCGGTACGGCACGATGGGGGTCATGGCACTCACGTACGACCACCCCGGCGAGCAGACGGCGCAGGACCCGATCCGGCTGCTGGACATCCGTGAAACGCCGCTGTCGGTGGACGAGGTCTTCCGGGCGGTCGGGGACGAGGCCGCGGGCGGCACCACCCTCTTCGTCGGCACCGTGCGTGACCACGACAGCGGACAGGACGTCGACGGCCTCGGCTATTCGTGCCACCCCTCCGCCGCCGAGGAGCTGCGCCGGGTGGCGGAGAAGGTCGTCGCCGACTTCCCGGTCCGGGCGCTGGCCGCCGTCCACCGAGTGGGTGAACTGCGGGTGGGTGACATCGCGGTCGTCGTGGCGGTCTCCTGCCCGCACCGCGCGGAGGCGTTCGCGGCCTCCCGCAAGCTCATCGACGACCTCAAGCACGAGGTCCCGATCTGGAAGCACCAGCGCTTCTCGGACGGCACCGAGGAGTGGGTCGGCGCCTGCTGATCGCAAACCGGAACGGTGGGCATCCGCCCCGATTTGCGTAACCGCACCCCTGCCACGAGCGTTGGTTTTCCAGATGGTTAATCTGCTGATCGGCCAGTCGGCCGCATCAGGGGGTAGGGAGGTCGGCATGGCAGCGCTCGCCTGGTTGTTGATTCCGGTTGTCGCCGCGTTCGGCGCTGCGATATGGGGAGGCTGGGCCGCCCGCAATCGCACCACCGGCGACGTCACCGAACTCGCCGGGTACGCGAAGTTCCGCGAAGCCATGGAGAAGTCGCACTCCGGTTCGGAACCGGTGGAGCAGATATCCAACGCCTGAGGTCGCACTCGGCCCCCTCACCCCGCCCGCCCCTGGCCCCGTACGGACCGGCCCCGGCGGTGCACGGACAGACCCTTCCCGTACTGTCGTTCCATGCCACGCCGCACCGCGACGATGCTCGCCTCCACACTGGTCCTGATCGCGCTGCTCTGCGCAGGCGTGCTGATCAAAGTGCCGTACTCGGAGATGTCTCCCGGTCCGACGGTGAACACGCTCGGTGACGTCGAGGGCGATCCCGTCCTGCGGATCACGGGCCACAAGACGTACAAGACGTCCGGCAACCTCAACATGACGACGGTCCGCGTCACCGGCGCCGACTACAGCATGAACCTGGTCGAGGCCGTCTCCGGATGGCTGGGCCACGACAGCGTCGTCGTCCCGCACGACACCCTCTACCCGGACGGCAAGACCGAGGAGCAGTCGACGCAGGAGAACGCCGAGGAGTTCAGCCAGTCCCAGGAGAGCGCCAAGGTCGCGGCCCTCAAGGAACTGAACATCCCGGTCTCCTCGCGCGTCGTGGTCTCCAGCGTCGTCAAGGACAGCCCCTCGCAGGGCAAGCTGCACGCGGGCGACGTCATCAAGAGCGTCGACGGCACCGCGGTCGAGAAGCCCGAGGACGTCGCGAAGCTGGTGACCAAGCGCAAGCCCGGCCAGGACGTCACCTTCACCGTGATCCCGGCCAAGACCGCGGCGGCGGCCGAGAAGGCGGGCAAGGAGCCCGAGGGCACCCAGAAGGTCACGCTCACCACCGTGAAGGCCCCCAAGGAGAACCGCGCGATCGTCGGCATCCAGGCGGGGACCGACCACACCTTCCCCTTCGACATCGACATCAAGCTCGCCGACGTGGGCGGTCCGAGCGCGGGGCTGATGTTCTCGCTGGGCATCGTCGACAAGCTGACCCCGGGGCAGCTGACGGGCGGAAAGTTCATCGCCGGCACCGGCACCATCGACGACGCCGGCAAGGTCGGCCCCATCGGCGGGATCACCATGAAGCTGGTCGGCGCGCGGAACGCGGGCGCACGCTACTTCCTGACCCCCGACGAGAACTGCGCGTCCGCCGCGGCGGACACTCCCGACGGGCTCACCCTGATCCGGGTCAAGAACATCGACGACGCCAAGAAGTCCCTGGACAAGCTCCGTGCGGGGGACACGGCCGGGCTGCCGAGCTGCTCGGCGGGCTGACCGCGCCCCCGCTGCACACGGCGGCGGTCAGGACTCGAAGGTGGCCGCCAGCGCCTCGGCCAGCCCCGGGACGAGACCGGCACCGGTCAGCACCTCGCTCGCCGAGTCCTTCTCGCGCAGGCGTACGGCGGACTCCCGCGCCCCGTCCCGCAGGACGGCCACGGTCATCCGCACCTCCTGCCGGTCGGGGTGCTCGGCGACCCACTTGGTCAGCCGCTTGTCGTCCAGCCCGTCCGGCACGGAGGCCTCGGCGGACGGCGGCAGCATCAGGCGTTCCACCGTCATCGCGCAGCCGGCGACCGCGTCGGGCCAGGCGATCGTGGCGAGGAACTCGTCCAGCGCCGTGCCCGCGGGCAGCTCCTCCTGTTCGACGGGGGTCAGCGCGGCGGGCTTGGCACCGTCTTCATCAAGGCCGAGCTGGGCGGCGAGGCCCGGTTCCTGGGCCCGCAGCCGCGCGGTGTCGACCAGGGCGAAGAGGCGGGCCGGCTGGTCCCAGCCGAGGGTGGAGACGTACTCATCGATTTCGAGCACCGCGACGGTGAGCGGGCTCGCGGCCATCGGAGGGCCTGAGGGGGAAACGTTGGACATGGGCAACATCCTGCCTCCTTCCGCCCCCGGAACGGGAACTAGGTAAAGCATCAGTAAGTTGAAGGGATGGGCTCTACGATCGCTGGGCCCGTTCCACACGACCCGCGAACTTCGAGGTGCGCACGTTGGCTTTCCAGATGCCGGACCGCGGCGGAGGCCCGACCGGGCCACGGATCAGAGTCGGCCGCCCGTCCCGGCGCGCCCGAACCCTGCTCATGACTCTGGGCGTCCTGGCGATTCTCGCCATGGCGTTCGTCATGTTCGCCGGGTTCTGGACGGACTGGCTCTGGTACCGGTCGGTCGCGTATTCGTCCGTCTTCACCACCACCCTGTGGACCAAGATCGGGCTGTTCCTCGTCTTCGGACTGCTGATGGCCCTGGCCGTCGGCCTGAACATCTGGCTCGCGCACCGGCTCCGGCCGCCGCTGAGCGCGATGTCGCTTGAGCAGCAGAGCCTGGACCGCTACCGGATGAGCCTCGCCCCGTACAAGAAGTGGGTGCTGCTCGCGGTCACGGCGCTGGTCGGTCTGATCGCGGGTGCCTCCGCCTCGGGGCAGTGGCGGACGTGGCTGATGTACGTGAACGGCGTGTCGTTCGGCCAGAAGGACCCCCAGTTCCATCTGGACGTGTCGTTCTACGCCTTCGACCTGCCCTGGTACCGCTTCCTGCTGGGCTTCGGCTTCGCGGCCACGGTGCTCTCGCTGATCGCCGCCGCGCTGACCCACTACCTGTACGGCGGGCTGCGCGTCACCAGCCCCGGCGCGCGGGCGACGGGCGCGGCCACCGGCCATCTGTCGGTGCTGCTCGGCGTCTTCGTCGCGCTCAAGGCCGTGGCGTACTGGCTCGACCGGTACGGCCTGGCGGTGAAGTCCAGTGACTTCAAGGCCACCGACAACTGGACGGGTCTGCGGTACGTCGACGCCAACGCGTACCTTCCGGCGAAGACGATCCTGTTCTGCATCGCCGCGATCTGCGCCGTGCTGTTCTTCGCCACGCTCTGGCGGCGCACCTGGCAGCTGCCGGTCATCGGCTTCGGTCTCATGGTGCTCTCGGCGATCCTGATCGGCGGCCTCTACCCGGCGATCGTGCAGAAGTTCCAGGTCCAACCGAACGAGCAGGCCAAGGAAGCCCCGTTCATCCGGAAGAACATCGAGGCGACGCGCAACGCGTACGACATCGATGACGCGCAGGTCTCGGACTACACCGGCAAGTCCACCGAGGACGACGACGCCAAGCTCCGGGCCGCGGCGAACGACGCGGCCAGCTACCGCGTCATGGACCCCAACGTCGTCTCGCCCGCCTTCCAGCAGCTCCAGCAGAAGAGGAACTACTACCAGTTCCCCAAGACGCTGGACGTCGACCGCTACAAGGACGACGCCGGCAAGGAGCAGGACACGGTCATCGGTCTGCGCGAGCTCAACATCCAGGGCATCCCCAAGCGCAACTGGATCAACGACCACTTCACCTACACCCACGGCTACGGCGCCATCGCCGCCCGGGGGACCACGACCGGCAAGAACCCGAAGGGATCTCCCGACTTCACCGAGTCCGGACTGCCGACCACCGGCGACCTGGGCACGTACAAGCAGGAGATCTACTACGGCGAGAAGACCGAGCAGTACTCCATCGTCGGCGGGCCCCAGAAGGAGCTCGACTACGAGGAGGACGGCGAGAAGACCACCAGCTACAAGGGCGACAGCGGGGTCAGTCTCTCCAACACGTTCAACCGCGCCGCCTACGCCGTGGCGTTCAGCGAGCCGCAGATCCTGTACTCGGGCGCCATCGGCGACGGTTCGCGGATCCTCTACAACCGCACGCCCAAGGAGCGCGTCGAGGCGGTGGCCCCCTGGCTCACCATCGACGGCGACGCCTACCCGGCCGTGGTCAACAAGCGCATCCAGTGGGTGGTCGACGCCTACACGACGACCAACGGCTACCCGTACGCCTCGCGCACCACGCTCGGTGACACCACGGCCGACTCGCTGACCACCAACCAGCGCGCGGTCGTCGCCCAGCAGAACCAGGTCAACTACATCCGCAACTCGGTGAAGGCCACCGTCGACGCGTACGACGGCACGGTCACGCTGTACGAGTGGGACACCAAGGACCCGGTCCTGAAGACCTGGCGCAAGGCGTTCCCCGGCACGGTGAAGCCCAGGGCGGACATCCCCCAGGACCTCATGGACCACCTGCGCTACCCGCAGGACCTGTTCAAGGTGCAGCGGGAGCTGCTGACCCGCTACCACGTCACCAGCCCCGCCCAGTTCTACAGCGGCAGTGACGCCTGGCAGGTCCCGGACGACCCGACCAACAAGGAGTCCGGCTCCGTCCCGCCGTACTACCTGAGCATAAAGATGCCGGGTCAGACAGCTCAGAAGTTCTCGCTCACCACGACGTTCACCCCGAAGGGGCGGCCCGACCTCGGGGCGTTCATGGCGGTGGACGCCGATGCGGCCAGCAAGGACTACGGAACCATAAGGCTCCTGAGAGTCACCGGCGCGGTGAAGGGCCCCGGGCAGGTACAGAGTGAGCTCAACGGCAACGACGACGTGGCCGAGTTCGTGAGAAACCTCAAGGGCACCGACTCCGACATCGAGTACGGCAACCTGCTGACGGTGCCGCTCGAAGGGGGCTTCCTCTACATCGAGCCGGTCTACACGCGCGGTGGTACGCAGAACTACCCGCTGCTGCGCAAGGTCGCCGCTTCCTACGGCTCGAAGATCGTCTTCGAGAACAGCCTCGGCGAGGCCCTGAACGCCGTGTTCGGTGCCGAGGGCTCCGATACGAGCGAGCCACCGGGCGACACCACCGAGCCGCCGGACACCAGTCAGCCGCCGGCCACCGGTGACGCCGCGCTCAAGAAGGCCATCGCCGACGCCCAGAAGGCGTACACGGAGGGCGAGGCGGCCCTGAAGAAGCAGGACTGGACGGCCTACGGCAAGGCGCAGACCGATCTCCAGGACGCCCTGGAGAGGGCGGCCGCGGCCCAGTCCAAGGCGGACAGCGACGGCAAGGCCGACAAGTCCGATGACGGCAAGGCCGATCAGAGCGACAAGGGTGACAAGGCCGACAAGGCCAGCCAGGCCGGCGCTTCGGACGAAGCGGGCGATGCGGGCGGAGGCTGAGTAACCCGGTAAAGCTCCACCTCCGCGTCGTGGTACGGTTTGAACACAACGACGCGGGGTGGAGCAGCTCGGTAGCTCGCTGGGCTCATAACCCAGAGGTCGCAGGTTCAAATCCTGTCCCCGCTACTGAAAGACGAAGGCCCGGATCCTCCAGGGGATCCGGGCCTTCGTCGTGCCGTGGCAGCCTGTTTCGCAAGGTGGGCGTGAAGTGCGGTTCGAGGGGCACGAGTTGACCGGGGGCGTGTTTGACTTGTCTCTCTGTGGGCATGTCGACAAAACGCTGAAGTGACGTCACTGACCGCGATATACCAGGTGTACGCGGGTTACAGGTGGTGCGACGATGGTATTTATGGGGGACAGGTCAACTCTGTTGAAGACAGGGCGGTTTGCGCGGGGACACGCCCATCCGGCGGAAAAGATGGCGGATGTGGTGTTTGCCGCTGCCGCCGAGCAGTACAAAGACACCATCGAGAGCGCCGAGACCGCCCGGATCACCCAGACCGTCCAGACTTCCGAGAACGCGGAGAGTGCCGCGACCGCCGAGACCGCAGAGACCATCGAGACCGCCGACGGCGTGGAGAACGCCGAGCGGGCGGAGACCGAGGCGAGCGCGGACGGCGCCGAGACCGAGGCGCGCCACCGCCGCGCGGCCGACGCCGGTGACACCGCGTCGATGAGCGTGCTCGGCGCCCTGCTCCTGCGCCGGGGCGACCTCGCCGGTGCCGAGCCCTACCTGCGGGGCGCCACCGCCGACGGGGACCGGGCCGCCGCCAACAACCTGGGCGTCCTGCTGCACCAGCGCGGCTACCCCGACGAGGCGGCCGGCTGGTGGCGCACCGCCGCCGTGGCCGGCTCCGCCGCGGCCGCGCACGCCCTGGGCCGGCACTTCCGCGAGCGCGGGGACGAGCCCGCCGCCGAGTACTGGCTGCGCCAGTCCGCCGAGCAGGGCCACGCGCTCGGCGCCTACGCCCTCGCCGACCTGCTGGAGCACCGCAGCGACGTCGGCGCCGAGCGCTGGCTGCGCGCCGCCGCCGAACAGGGCCACCGCGAGGCGGCCTACCGGCTGGCGCGCCTCCTGGAGCGCAACGCCGCCGATGCCGCGCACGAGGTGTTCGGCCGCCCCGGCCTGGGCCCGCGCGCCGACGTCGAGCCCGCCGCGCCCCGCCGCACTGCCGGGGCCGACGGCCCGGTCGCCGGCCCCGACCACGCGCGCGGCGGCGAGGCCGAGCAGTGGTACCGGCAGGCCGCCGCGCGCGGTCACCGGCGCGCCGCCCTGCACCTCGGCGCGATCCTCGAACAGCGCGGCGAGCTCAAGGAGGCCGGGCGCTGGTACCTCATGTCGGCCAAGGCGGGCGAGGCCCGGGCCGCCTGCGCGCTCGGCTTCCTGCTGCGCGACGCGGGCGACCGTGAGAGCGCCGCCGTGTGGTGGCTGCGCGCCGCCCAGGACGGCGACGGCAACGCCGCGAACGCCCTCGGCGCGCTGCACGCGGCCCGGGGCGAGCAGCAGACCGCCGAGCGCTGGTACCGGGCGGCGATGGACGCGGGCGACGTCAACGGCGCGTACAACCTCGGGCTGCTCTGCGCCGCGCAGGACCGCACCGCCCAGGCCGAGCAGTGGTACCGCCGTGCCGCCTACGCGGGACACCGCGAGGCCGCCAACGCGCTCGCCGTGCTCCTGCTCCAGGCCGGCGACCCGGCCGGCGCCGAGCCCTGGTTCTCCAAGGCGGCCGAGGCCGGCAGCGTCGACGCCGCCTTCAACCTCGGCATCCTCTACGCCGGGCGCGACGAGGACCGCACCGCCCTCCTCTGGTACGAGCGGGCCGCCGCGGCCGGGCACACCGAGGCGGCGCTCCAGGTCGGCATGGCGCTCCTGCACCACGGCGAGGAGCAGGAGGCCGAGCGCCATCTGCGCTGCGCGGCCGGTGGTGGCAGCGCGGAGGCGGCCTTCCGGCTGGCCGGGCTGCTCGACGCGCGGCAGCCGCCGCCCGGGCCGCCCGCGCTGGGCGAGCCGCTGCCCGAGAAGACCGAGTGCGAGGAGTGGTACGAGCGGGCCGCCGAGCAGGGGCACCGCCGCGCCCAGGTCCGCGTCGGCATGCTCGCCGCCTCCCGGGGGGACGTGGAGAGCGCCGGGCACTGGTACCGGGAGGCGGCCGAGTCCGGCAGCCGCAACGGGGCGTTCAACCTCGGCCTGCTCCTCGCCCGCGAGGGCAGCGAGCGCGAGGCGGCCCTGTGGTGGACCCGGGCCGCCGCCGCCGGCCACGGACGGGCCGCGCTGCGGCTCGCCCTGCTGGCCGCGCGCCGGGGCGAGCTGGCGGAGGGGCAGCGCTGGTGCGCCCGGGCGGTCGAGCTGGGGCCGGCGGAGGTCGCGGAACGCGCGGCCCGTCTGCGCGAGGCCCTGCACCAGGAGCTGACGGCCTGAGCCCGGGGACGGCCGGGCCGCCCCGCGTCATGCGGCCGCACGACGAAGCCGCACGAACGAAGCCGCACAAACGAATTTGCACTGGTCCAGGACGTCCCGTAGGGTTGTGAACACAACGACGCGGGGTGGAGCAGCTCGGTAGCTCGCTGGGCTCATAACCCAGAGGTCGCAGGTTCAAATCCTGTCCCCGCTACTGAAGACCGAGGGCCGGATCTTTTCGAAGATCCGGCCCTCAGTCGTATGCGCGGCTGTGGGTGCGCGCAAAAACCGCCCCCGGCGCGGGGGCGGCCCGGCGCGCCGGCGTTCAGGCCGTCGCGGCGCAGTCCGGGCAGATGCCCCGGTAGGTCAGTTCGACCCCGGAGATCGTGAAGCCGAAGCGCTCGCCGGCCGGCAGGTCCGCCAGGGGGTCGCCCGAGGGGTGCACATCGCGGATGGCGCCGCACTGTGCGCACACCAGGTGGTGGTGGGCGCGGTGCGCGTTGGGGTCGTAGCGCTTGGCGCGGCGGTCGGTGGAGACCTCGATGACCTCGCCGAGGCTCACCATCTCGCCCAGCGTGTTGTAGACGGTGGCGCGGGAGATCTCGGGCAGCTTGGCCACCGCGCGGGCATGGACCTCGTCGGCGGTCAGGTGCACATGGTCCCCGTCGAGGACCTCGGCCACGACGCGCCGCTGCGCGGTCATACGCCAGCCACGTCCTCGAAGTCGTTCCAGCAGGTCACTCATGGGCGCCATTCTAGCAGCGCAAGGGCCAGGTCTTGAATAGGTGCGACTTTGGATGGCAAGTTGACTTGGACTTTGTCCAATGTAGGATCGCTTACGGCGTCGGCCGGAGGACAGGAAGGCCGGACGCGGGGCACGGCATGAAGGCATGACGTGCGGAAACGACGCAGGAGGCGCACGTGACGCAGGGACCGCTCACCACGGAGGCAGGCGCACCGGTCGCCGACAACCAGAACAGCGAGACCGCCGGGGTCGGCGGCCCGGTGCTGGTGCAGGACCAACTGCTGATGGAGAAGCTGGCGCACTTCAACCGCGAGCGCATCCCGGAGCGGGTGGTGCACGCCCGGGGCGCCGGCGCGTACGGGACGTTCACCCTGACCCGCGACGTGTCGCGGTGGACGCGGGCGGCGTTCCTCTCGGAGGTCGGCAAGCAGACCGAGACGTTCCTGCGCTTCTCCACCGTCGCGGGCAACCTCGGCTCCGCCGACGCCGCGCGCGACCCGCGCGGCTTCGCGCTGAAGTTCTACACCGAGGACGGCAACTACGACCTCGTCGGCAACAACACCCCGGTGTTCTTCATCCGGGACGCCATCAAGTTCCCCGACTTCATCCACACCCAGAAGCGCGACCCGTACACCGGCTCCCAGGAGGCGGACAACGTCTGGGACTTCTGGGGGCTCTCGCCCGAATCCACCCACCAGGTGACCTGGCTCTTCGGTGACCGGGGCATCCCGGCCTCCTACCGGCACATGGACGGCTTCGGCTCGCACACCTACCAGTGGCAGAACGAAGCCGGCGAGGTCTTCTGGGTCAAGTACCACTTCAAGACCGACCAGGGCATCAAGAACCTCACCACCGAGGAGGCCGTGCGTCTCTCCGGTGTGGACCCGGACAGCCACCAGCGGGACCTGCGCGAGTCGATCGAGCGCGGTGACTTCCCGTCCTGGACGGTGCAGGTGCAGATCATGCCGGCGGCCGAGGCGGCGACGTACCGCTTCAACCCCTTCGACCTCACCAAGGTGTGGCCGCACGCGGACTACCCGCCGGTCGAGATCGGCAAGCTGGAGCTCAACCGCAACCCGGAGAACATCTTCGCCGAGGTCGAGCAGTCGGTCTTCAGCCCGGCGCACTTCGTCCCCGGCATCGGGCCGTCCCCGGACAAGATGCTCCAGGGCCGTCTCTTCGCGTACGGCGACGCGCACCGCTACCGCGTCGGCATCAACGCCGACCACCTCCCGGTGAACCGCCCGCACGCCACCGAGGCGCGGACCAACAGCCGGGACGGCTACCTGTACGACGGCCGCCACAAGGGCGCGAAGAACTACGAGCCCAACAGCTTCGGCGGTCCCGCCGAGACGGGCCGGCCGCTCTCCGGCGCCATCCCGGTCGCGGGCGTCACGGGCAACCACGAGACCCCGCGCCACGCCGAGGACGACGACTTCGTGCAGGCCGGGAACCTCTACCGGCTGATGTCCGAGGACGAGAAGGCCCGGCTGGTCGACAATCTGTCCGGCTTCATCGCGAAGGTCTCGCGCGACGACATCGCCGAGCGCGCGATCGGCAACTTCCGCCGTGCCGACGAGGACTTCGGCAAGCGGCTGGAGGCGGCCGTGCGGGCGCTGCGCGCCTGAGTCCCCTCGGCCGTACGACCGGCCCGGCCCCGCACCCGGGGGCCGGGCCGGTCGCGTGTGCGGGGGCGGTCAGCCGACCAGTTCGGCGGGGCGGGGGCGGGACGGGGACCAGCAGCGGATGATGTCGCGGACCGAGACGATCCCGACCGGGCCGTCCTCGTCGAGGACGATCAGATGGCGGAAGCCGCCGTGCGTCATGGCCGCCGCGGCCTCTTCGAGCGTCCAGCCGGGGGCGGCGAAGACCACGTCGGTGGTGGTGTGGGCGGAGGCCGTCTCGGCGTCGGGGTCCTGGCCCGCGCCGACGGCGTTGAGGATGTCGCGCTCGGTGAGGATGCCGAGCCCGCAGGTATCGGGGTCGTGGACGACGGCCGCCCCGATCCGGCGGGCCGACATCAGCCGGGCGGCCTGGCGGAGCGTATGGGCCGGGCCGATGGTGAGGACCATCGTGCTCATGGCGTCACGGACGAGCATGAAGAGTGCCACCTCCTCGGTGAAGCGACTGCGTGAGTCGATTCACAAGTTCACAAGTGGGGGAATGCTCAGAGTTGCACCGATGCGGGAGGACGACAAGGGGTCGCGAAGATCACAAAAGGGGCGCGCGGCCTCGCCGCACGCCCCTCGCGTGCTCATGACGCCGCCCTGGGGGCGGAGCGCACTCAGTGACGCTGGTTCAGGAACCCCAGCAGCTCGCGGTGGAGGGCCCCGTTCGATGCCGCGCCGTTCCCGCCGCCCGGCCCGTCCACACCGTCCAGACTGGTGAACCGGCCGCCCGCCTCCTGGACGACGATCGCGTTCGCCGCCATGTCCCAGAGCGAGAGCTCCGGCTCCGCGCAGATGTCCACGGACCCCTCGGCGACCATCATGTACGGCCAGAAGTCCCCGTAACCCCGGGTGCGCCAGCAGGCCCGGGTCAGGTCCAGGAAACCGTCGAGCCGGCCCTGCTCCTCCCAGCCGGTCAGCGAGGAGTACGCGAACGAGGCGTCCGCGATCCGCTCCACGCTGGAGACCTGGAGCCGGGTCGCGGAGGTCAGACTGCGGCCGGTGTACGCGCCCGAGCCCTTCGCGGCCCACCAGCGCCGGTTCAGCGCGGGCGCCGAGACCACGCCCACGACCGGCTGGAAGCTTCCCCCGTCCCCGGCCTCCATCAGCGAGATCAGCGTCGCCCAGACCGGCACGCCCCGTACGTAGTTCTTGGTGCCGTCGATGGGGTCGATCACCCAGCGCCGCGGCCCCGAGCCCTCGATCCCGTACTCCTCGCCCAGGATCGCGTCGCGCGGGCGCGCCCGGTGCAGATGGCCCCGGATCAGCTCCTCGGCGGCCTTGTCGGCCTCGCTCACCGGCGTCATGTCCGGCTTGGTCTCGACCTTGAGGTCCAGAGCCTTGAACCGGGCCATCGTCACCGCGTCGGCGGCGTCCGCCAGTACGTGGGCCAGGCGAAGATCATCGTGGTAATCGGGCATGCCGTCACAGTATCGACCCGCCGGTGAGCCGGGCCACACGGGTCCTGGGGCCGGAAGTCAGTGCGCGGAGCCGGAGAGCTGGAGGCCGATCACGCCGAGGATCACCAGCGAGATCGACACCAGCTTGAGCGTGGAGACGATGTCACCGAGGAAGACCATGCCGTAGATGGCAGTCCCCGCCGCGCCGATGCCGGTCCACACCGCGTACGCGGGTCCGACGTCGAGCTTCTTCAGCGACAGGGTCAGCAGACCGAAGCTGCCGAGCGCGAAGACGCAGAACGCGATGGTCGGCCACAGCCGGGTGAAGCCGTGCGAGAGCTTCAGGCAGACCGCGAACCCGGTCTCCAGAAGTCCCGCCACCACGACCAGCAGCCATGCCATCGTCCGCACCCTCCCGCATCGCCGACCGCCCCGCCCCGCACCGGCCGGTGCCGCTGGGCGTGATTATGCACTTACCGGAAGCGAGTGATCGCAAACGTGCCCGGCCCGGTCGCCGCTCAGTCGCCCTCGCGCCTGTTCCGGGTCGAGAGCAGCCGTCGCAGCGAGTCCAGCCGCGCCGGGTCCGCGTGCCCCGCCGCCACCCAGGCGTCCAGCGCGCATTCCGGTTCGTGGCTGTCGTGGGTGCAGCCGCGCGGGCACTCCTCCGTACCGGGCTGGAGGTCCGGGAAGGCGTTGATGACACGCGAGGGGTCGATGTGGTTCAGCCCGAACGAGCGCACCCCGGGGGTGTCGATCACCCAGCCCCGGTAGCCCGGCAGCGGCAGCGCCAGGGCCGAGGTGGTGGTGTGCCGGCCCCGGCCGGTGACCGCGTTCACGACCCCCGTGGTGCGCCGCTTCTCCTTCGGCACCAGCGCGTTGACCAGCGTGGTCTTCCCGACGCCCGAGTGCCCGACGAAGGCCGTCACCCGGCCGTCGAGCTGCTCGCGGACCCGGTCGGCCGCGTCCCCGTTCTCCAGCTCCTCGCGGCTGGTGACGACGAACGGCACCCCCAGCGGGGTGTACGCGCTCAGCAGCTGGTCCGGTGAGGCCAGGTCGGACTTGGTCAGCACCAGGAGCGGGGAGAGCCCCCCGTCGTACGCGGCGACCAGGCACCGGTCGATCATGCGCGGACGCGGTTCCGGATCGGCCAGCGCGGTCACGATCGCCAGCTGGTCCGCGTTGGCCACGACCACCCGCTCGAAGGGGTCGTCGTCGTCCGCCGTCCGGCGCAGCACCGAGCGCCGCTCACCGATCCGGACGATCCGGGCGAGGGTGTCCTTGTCTCCGGACAGGTCGCCGACGAGCGAGACGGTGTCGCCCACCACCGCGGCCTTGCGGCCCAGTTCGCGGGCCTTCATCGCGACGATCGTGCGGTCGCCGACCAGGACGGTGAGGCGGCCCCGGTCCACGGTGAGGACCATCCCGTCCTCGGCGTCCTCGTGCTTGGGCCGGATATGGGTGCGCGGGCGGTTGCCCTTGCGGTTGGGGCGGACGCGGATGTCGTCCTCGTCGGGGTTCTTGCCGTAGCGGCGCATGTCTCAGGCCCCGAGCATTCCGGTCCACATCTGCGGGAAGTCCGGCAGGGTCTTGGCGGTCGTCGCCACGTTCTCGATCTCCACTCCGGGGACGGCAAGGCCGATGACGGACCCCGCGGTGGCCATCCGGTGGTCGTCGTACGTATGGAAGGTACCGCCGTGCAGCGGGCGCGGGCGGATGTGCAGGCCGTCGGCGGTCTCGGTGACGTCGCCGCCGAGCTCGTTGATCTCCTTGGTGAGCGCGGCCAGCCGGTCCGTCTCGTGCAGCCGCAGATGGGCGACGCCACTCAGCGTGGAGGGGGAGTCGGCCAGGGCGGCGACGGCGGCGATGCCCGGGGTCAGCTCGCCGACCTCGGAGAGGTCCACGTCGATGCCGTGGACACGGCCGGAGCCGGTGAAGGTCAGCCCCTGCTCGGTGAGCTCGCAGCTGCCGCCCATCGCGGTGAAGATGTCGCGCAGCGCGTCACCGGGCTGCGTGGTGCGCGACGGCCAGTCCGGGATGGTCACCCGGCCGCCCGTGACCAGCGCCGCCGCCAGGAACGGCTGGGCGTTGGACAGGTCCGGCTCGATGGTCAGGTCGCGGCCGAGGAGCGCCGAGGGGGAGACCCGCCAGACGTTCGGCTCGCCGCCGGTCTCCGGCTCGTCCACCTGCGCGCCGACGGCCCGGAGCATGTCCACGGTCATCCGGATGTGCGGCATCGAGGGGAGGCGGTCGCCGGTGTGCCGGACCTCCACGCCCTGGTTGAAGCGCGGCGCGGACAGCAGCAGCGCCGAGACGAACTGGGAGGACGAGGAGGCGTCGATCGCGACCGGCCCGCCGTCCAGCGCGCCGCCGCCGTGCACGGTCATCGGCAGCGAGCCCCGGGAGTCGTCGTCGATCCGGGCGCCGAGGACCCGCAGCGCCTCGATCACCCCGGTCAGCGGGCGCTCGTAGGAGCGGGGGTCGCCGTCGAAGCGGACCGGTCCGTCGGCGAGGGTGGCCACCGGGGGCAGGAAGCGCATGACCGTACCGGCGTTGCCGACGTCCACGGTGACCGGGCCGTGCAGCGGGGCCGGGATGACCCGCCACGCCTCGCCCGCGGCCTCCGCGCCGGTCGCCGAAGAGCTGGAGGACACCGTCTCCTCGATGCGGACGCCCATCGCGCGGAGCGCGTCCGCCATCAGCAGGGTGTCCCGGGAGCGCAGCGGACGGCGCAGCCAGCCCGGCTCCGAGGAGAGCGCGGCCAGCACCAGCGCCCGGTTGGTGACCGACTTGGAACCGGGCACCGTGACGGTCGCGTCGACGGCTCCGCTCGCGAGGGGGGCGGGCCAGAGGGCGGGGTGCACGGAGCTTTCGGTCATGCGCTCACTTTAGAGGTTTGGGCGTAAGTGAGCCCGGTCACAGCCCCAGCAGCCAGCGCCCGCCGCCGATCAGGGAGCACAGCGACACCGCGTGGAAGAGGAACAGCCACAGCGCCGCCGGGACGTCGGTCAGCCGGGACAGCTGGTCCGCGTCCGAGTCCGGTGCCCCGCCGTGCCGCCGCTTCGACTGGAGCTCGAAGACCGGGCGTACTCCGCCCAGCAGCAGGAACCACACCGCGGTGTACGCGAACAGCGACTGCCAGGCGGGCGAGGCCAGCCACGAGACCAGCAGGAACACCGAGCCGGTGAGGATCACCGTCAGCGCCCCGTACACATTGCGGATCATCACCAGCATCACCGCGAGCAGGGCCGTCGCCAGCCACAGCAGCAGCGTGATCCGGCCGTCCACCAGCAGCCAGGCGCCGCCGAGCCCGAGCAGCGAGGGCGCGGTGTAGCCCGCCGCCGCGGTCAGCACCATGCCGATCCCGGTCGGCTTGCCCCGGCTCACGGTCAGCCCGCTGGTGTCCGAGTGCAGCCGGATGCCCGAGAGCTGCCGGCCGGAGAGCAGGGCGACCAGTCCGTGGCCGCCCTCGTGCGCGATGGTGATCGCGTTCCGGGACATCCGCCACAGGATGTTCGGCACGACCGCGATGAGCGCCGCCGTCGCGGTCACCACCACCAGCCACTGCTCCGGGGCGGGCTGCGTGCCGGTGACGCGGTCCCACAGGTTGCCGAGATCGGTGCTGTCCATGGGGCGGGCGGCTCCTTACCGGATCGGGGTCCGTTCGGGACGGCGGTCGTGGCAGTCTGGCACTTATGTGCGGACGGTATGCAGCGAGTCGGCGGCCCGAGGATCTGACCGGACTCTTCCAGGTGGAGAAGTGGGAACCGGCCGAGGCGCTGGAGCCCGATTACAACGTGGCGCCGACCAAGGAGGTCTACGCCGTACTGGAACGTCCTGTGAAAGACGCGGACGACCAGCGACCGGTTCGCCAGATGCGGGCACTGAAATGGGGGCTGGTCCCGTCCTGGGCCAAGAACCCGGAGGGCGCCGCCCGGATGATCAACGCCCGGGCCGAGACCGTCCACGAGAAGCCGTCCTTCCGCCGCCCCTTCGTCTCCCGGCGCTGCATCCTGCCCGCCGACGGCTATTACGAGTGGGTGACCGGTGCCGAGGAACGGGAGCTGGAGGAGAAGGGGCGCCGCAAGCGCCCCCGTAAGCAGCCCTACTTCGTGACCCCGGCCGACGGCTCGGTCTTCGCGATGGCCGGTCTGTACGAGTTCTGGCGCGACCGCACCCTGCCCGACGACCACCCGCAGGCGTGGTGGGTCACCTGCTCCGTGATCACCACGGAGGCGGAGACCGGTCCGCTCGCCGTCGCCCCCGCCGACGGACCGGCCTCGCTCTCCGACATCCACCCCCGGATGCCGCTGATGCTCACGCCGGACCGCTGGGACGACTGGCTGGACCCCTCGCGCACCGACATCGAGGAGCTGCGCGCCCTGCTCGCACCGCCGCCGCCCGGCCTGATGCGCGCCTACCCGGTCGCGACCGCCGTCAGCAACGTCCGCAACAACGGCCCCGAGCTGAAGGACGAGCTGGCCGAGCCCGAGGTGAGCACCCTCTTCTGAGCCGTACGCGACGGGGCCCCGCGCCATCCGCGTACCGCCCACCGGGTGTTGGTTGGATGGGCGCCGTGAACACCGACGCCACCACCCCCCGTACCGAGACCGTCGAGACCGGGACCGGCACCGCCCGGATCACCTGGCTGGACGCCCCCGGACCCCGCCTCGTGCTCGCCCTCGGCCACGGCGCCGGCGGCGGCATCGAGGCCCGCGATCTCAAGGCCCTCGGCGCCGCCCTGCCCGCGCACGGCGTGACCGTCGCCCTCGTGGAGCAGCCCTGGCGGGTGGCCGGCAAGAAGCTCGCGCCCGCCCCGAAGACCCTGGACACCGGCTGGCGCGGACTCTGGCCGGCCCTCGCGGCGCCCGGGCTGCCGGTCGTCGCCGGGGGACGCAGCGCCGGGGCCCGGGTGGCCTGCCGCACCGCCGCGGAGCTCGGCGCCCGGGCGGTCCTGGCGCTCAGCTTCCCGTTGCACCCGCCGGGCCGCCCCGAGAAGAACCGCGCCGACGAGCTGCTGGGCTGCGGGGTGGACGCGCTCGTCGTGCAGGGCGGCAACGACCCCTTCGGGAAGCCCGCCGAATTCCCGCCCGGCGACTACCGGATCACCGAAGTGCCGTACGGCGACCACGGCTTCTCCGTACCGAAGCGGTCGGGGCTCACCGAGGAGCGGGCGATGGAGATCCTCACCGCGTCCGTCACCGCGTGGCTGGCGGAAACGGCGTGACACGCGCCCCTCGCGCGCCCGGGAATGCCCGGCCCGGGGCCGCTGTTGTTCCGGACATCGGTACGCCAACGTCGTAAGTGGAGAGGGAGTCCGTCGTATGGGTTCGACCATCTGCCCGCGTCGCTCGAACGCTGCTGACCTGGAGTGGACGGTCCTTCACGCGGCCAAGACCACTCCCGAGCGGTCACTCGGCGGAACGGATCGACAGCCCGCGCCGGACCAAGGTCGACTATTCTCCGATTCGAGCGGGTCCGGTTTCGGCTCCGCCCCAGCGTTGGAGGAGGTGGGTCCGGTCACAGGGACCGACACAGGGACCGACGACGGCCGCCCGCAGGAGACGACGGCCGAGCGCAACGCGCGTTTCGAGCGCGACGCCCTCGGTTTCCTCGACCAGATGTACTCGGCAGCCCTGCGCATGACGCGCAATCCCGCGGACGCCGAGGACCTGGTCCAGGAAACGTACGCCAAGGCGTACGGCTCCTTCCACCAGTTCCGTGAGGGCACCAACCTCAAGGCGTGGATGTACCGCATCCTCACCAACACCTTCATCAACTCGTACCGCAAGAAGCAGCGCGAGCCCCAGCGCAGTGCCGCCGAGGAGATCGAGGACTGGCAGCTGGCCCGCGCCGAGTCGCACATGTCGACCGGTCTGCGCTCCGCCGAGTCCCAGGCCCTCGACCACCTGCCCGACTCGGACGTGAAGTCCGCGCTCCAGGCGATCCCCGAGGAGTTCCGCATCGCGGTCTATCTCGCCGATGTCGAGGGCTTTGCCTACAAGGAGATCGCGGACATCATGGGGACTCCCATCGGTACGGTGATGTCCCGACTGCACCGGGGCCGCCGCCAACTGCGCGGCATGCTGGAGGACTACGCCCGTGACCGCGGGCTCGTCCCGGCCGGCGCCGGGGAGTCGGACGATCGGAAAGGCTCGGGCTCATGAGCTGCGGAGAGCCGCACGAGACGGAGTGCGCAGAGGTCCTCGACCACCTCTACGAGTTTCTCGACCGGGAGATGCCCGACAGCGACTGCACCAAGTTCGAGGAGCACTTCGTGGAGTGCTCCCCCTGCCTGGAGAAGTACGGCCTCGAACAGGCCGTCAAGAAGCTGGTGAAGCGCTGCTGCGGTCAGGACGACGTGCCGGCCGACCTGCGCTCCAAGGTGATGGGCCGCATCGACCTCATCCGCTCGGGCCAGGCGGTCCCGGAACAGGACGTCACGGTCTCCGGCCCCGAGGTGCCGAGCGCCGCCAAGGAGTGACCCTCCGCTTCACCCGAACGTGCTAATCGCCCCCAACGGCACCCGCCCGGATCGCCCCGCTCGTTAGCGTGGCCCCTCCACGAGCGGAGCTGGGGGGCGAGCGAGGGTGAGAGCCACACGCGGGGCGGCGCGGGCCCATATCGGTGCCGTCGCCCTCGGCGCGGCCCTGTGCGCCGCGCCCGCCCTGCGCCCCGGCACCCCGTGGACCACCCTCGGTCTGCTCGCCGGGCTCTACCTCGCCTGCGAACTCCTCGGCCGCCGGCCCTTCCCGGTCGGCGCCGTGGGCGCGGGCTCCTTCTTCCCGCTGCTGCTCGCCGCCGCCTTCCTGCTCCCGCCCGCGGCGGCGGCGCTCGTCGCCGTCCCCGGGTCCCTCGCGGGCCGGGCCGGCAAACCCCCCTTCGCCGCCCGCCGGATCTGGCGCGCCGCCGAACCGGCCGTCGCCGTCTGGGCGGCCGCCCGCGTCCACGCGCTGCTCGGCGGGCCCGCCGCGCTCGGCAGCCCGCCCGACCTGCCCTACGCGCTGCTGCCCGTCTGCGCGGCGACCCTCGCCTTCAGCGTCGTGCTGGCCGTCCTCGACGGCTCGATCCTGCTCGTCGCGGAACAGCTGCCGGTGCGCCGGGCCTGGCGCGGGCTCCTGCCGCGCTCGCTCGCCCCCCACCTGGTGCACGGCCTCGCCGGACTGCTGATGGCCGTCCTCTGGAACAGCTCGTACGGGCCGCTCGCCGCGCTTTTCGTGCTGCTGCCCATGTACATCTCCTGCTGGGTCTACGCCCAGTACCACCGCGAGCACGCCGCGCACCGGGCCACCATCCGGGCGCTCGTCCAGGCCGTCGACATCAAGGACACCTACACCCGGGGCCACAGCGAACGGGTCGGCCGCGCCTCCGTCCTCATCGCGCACGAACTGGGCCTGGACCGGGAACGCGTCGAGGTCCTCCGGTTCGCCGGCATCCTCCACGACGTCGGCAAGCTGGGCGTGCCGACCCGTGTCCTGCGCAAGGACGGCCCCCTCACCCCCGAGGAGCGGCGCGTCATCGAGCTGCACCCGGAGTACGGGCACGAGATCGTCCGGGGCATCGGCTTCCTCGGCGAGGCCAGGGCCGCGATCCTGCACCACCACGAACGCCTCGACGGCAGCGGCTACCCGTACGGGCTCTCCGGCCGGGGCATCCCGGAATGCGCCCGCATCGTCGCCGTCGCCGACGCCTTCGACGCCATGACCTCGACCCGGTCCTACCGGCGGGGCCGGCCGGTCCCGGTCGCCGTGGAGGAGCTGAAGCGGTGCGCGGGGACGCAGTTCGACCCCCAGATGGTGCGGGCCCTGGCGCGCGGCCTGGAGCGGTACGGCTGGTTCGGGGCCGTCACGGCGGACGACGCGCAGCTGCCACCTCCGCGCGAGGCGGACGGCGGCCGGGGCGCCGGAGGTGCCGCGGCCGTCAGGGCACCGCTCGGCCCGGGCCCCACCGCCAGGCCCGGGCCGCCGGCCGGCCCCGACCCGACCGACCGCACCGAGGGCCCCCGGTGACCCCGGGCCCCGTCGCCCTCGGCGTGCGCGGCGCCGCCCTCGTCCTCGCCGTCGCCGGGCTCGGTCACACGCTGTGGCGCGGCGTCCACGATCCGGGGCACGCCCTCGCCTTCGGCGCCCTCATCACCATCGGGGAGCTGGCCCGCTGGGGCGCCCTGCCCGGGGAACGGGAGCCCGCGCCCCTCGGGGCCGCCGGAGCCCTCGCGTACGCCCTGCTCGGGCGCAGCGGCGGGCAGCCCACCAGTCACGGGGTCCTCCAGGTCGTCGCGGTCCTCGCCGCCGCCCAGCTCGTCGCCTCGGTGCCGCAACTGGCGCGGGGGGACGGGCCGGGCGCCGACCAGGTGGCCCGGCGGCTGCTCACCGTGACCTTCGCGGCGGTCTGCTTCCAGCCGCTGTACAACGCGGGCCTCAGCGAGACGTGGTTCGGCGACGGTCCGTACTACGCGGCCTTCCTGCTCCTGCTGCTCGGCCTGACCGCCCTGTGCGACGCCGTGCTCGCCGCGCTCCTGCTGCGCGCCCGCACCCTGCCGCGCGGCTCCCGGGCCGCCCTGGGGCCTGTCCGGCGGATCTTCCTGGGCCCGCGACGATCCGCCGGACAGGCCCCCGCCCCGTACGGGCCGCTGCTCCGCGACGAGCTGCGGGGGCTCATCGGCATCGGCTCGGCCGTCTGCGCGACCGGCGCGGTCATGGCGCTCGGGGTGGCCGCCGCCGGGCTGTGGGCGCTGCCCGTGCTCTGCGTACCGCTGCTGCTCACCCAGCTCTCCTACCGCAGGTTCGCCGCCGTGCGCACCACCTACCGGCAGACCATCGCCTCGCTCGCCCGGTCCACCGAGATCGCCGGCTACACCCCGCACGGCCACGCCCGCCGGGTGGCCGAGCTGTGCACGGCCGTCGGCCGCGAGATGGGCCTGACCGGGCCGGAGCTCACCGTCCTGGAGTACGCGGCGCTGATGCACGACATCGGCCAGCTCTCGCTGGTCGACCCGGTGCCGGACGGGGCGACGGCCCTGCTGCCGGCCGCCGAGCAGCGCCGGATCGCGCTGCTCGGGGGTGCGGTGGTCCGGCAGACCGGGGTGGACGCGAAAGTCGCCGTCGTGGTGGAGCGGCAGGCCGACCCCTATCGCGAGCAGCCGCTGTCCGCCAGGATCGTCCGGGCGGTGAACGCATACGACGACCTCAGCGGGGAAAGCCTCTCGGGGCCACTGGGTGCGCTGGAACAGCTCAGGCTCGGCACCGGGCACGACTACCAGCCGCAGGTGGTGGAGTCACTGGCCCGGGTTCTGGCCCGGGGCGGTCTGACCCCCGTCCCGCCCGGGTAACCGATGGGTAATGAGCGGGCGTCCGGCCCGGCATGGTTGGATGCGAAGAGAGCGGTAGAACGAGGGTGTCCAGTCGGGACAGGCGGGAATCGTGAGGATCTTCGGGAAGGTACGGCATCGGCCGTCCGCCTCTTGGCGGCAGGCCACGGACCGCGCGTTCACGCTGATCGGCGACGGCCGGTACGAGGACGCGGGGGCGCTGCTGACACGCGCGGCGGACCTGGAGCCCTGGCTCTCCGAGTCGTGGTTCAACCTGGCGCTGCTGCACAAGTTCCGGCACGACTGGGAACAGGCGAGGGCCGCCGGGCTGCGGGCCGTCGCCCTGCTCGACAAGGAGTCCGGAGCGCCGGACTGGTGGAACGTGGGCATCGCCGCGACCGCCCTCCAGGACTGGCCGCTGGCGCGCCGCGCCTGGCAGGCGTACGGGCTGAAGGTGCCCGGCGGCGGGCAGCAGACCCCGGCCGCGGGCAACGAGCCGGTCGGCATGGAGCTGGGCAGCGCCGCGGTACGGCTGTCGCCGGAGGGCGAGGCCGAGGTCGTGTGGGGCCGGCGGCTCGACCCGGCCCGGATAGAGGTGCTGTCGATCCCGCTGCCGTCCTCCGGGCGCCGCTGGGGCGAGGTCGTGCTGCACGACGGAGTGCCGAACGGCGAACGGATCACCGCGGCGGGCCCGTCCTACCCGGTGTTCGACGAGATCGAGCTGTGGGCCCCGTCGCCCGTGCCGACCTGGGTGGTGCTGCTCGAAGCGGCCACGGAGGCGGACCGGGACGCGCTGGAGCAGCTGGCCTCGGACGCCGGTTTCGCCGCCGAGGACTGGTCCTCGTCGGTGCGGCTGCTGTGCCGTTCCTGTTCGGAGAGCCGGATGGAGAGCGACGAGGGCGACGGCGAGCACCTGGACCCGCACGACCACAGCGAGCCGGGCCACCCGGGTCCGCTGGGTCATCGCACGGCCGGTGAGCTGTGGGTTCCGGAGCGTGAATGCGGCCTGGCGGCCCCGGCCGGACTGGTGCGCGGACTCCTGGACGGCTGGGTGGCGGACAGCCCGGACAGCCGCGAGTGGCGCGATCTCGAAGAAGTCTGCTGAGCGCTGCCCGTAGGCTGTGTACGCATCGATTCGGGTTTTGAGGAAGGCGTACGGCGGACATGGCGCAGCAGGAGACGGACGAGCAGGTCAGCGTCGACGAGGAGGGCTTCCTCATCGACACCGAGGACTGTGAGGCGCGCGAGACGGCACACCGCGAGCGCGGTACCTCCCGTCCGATCACGGTCGTGGGCAACCCGGTCCTGCACAAGGAGTGCAAGGACGTCACGGAGTTCGGCGACGAGCTGGCCGCGCTGATCGACGACATGTTCGCGAGCCAGCGCACGGCGGAGGGCGTCGGCCTGGCCGCCAACCAGATCGGCGTCGACCTCAAGGTCTTCGTCTACGACTGCCCCGACGACGAGGGCGTGCGGCACGTCGGCGCCCTCTGCAACCCGGTCCTGGAGGAGCTGCCGCCCGAGGCGCGCGTCCTGGACGACTCCGGCGAGGGCTGCCTGTCCGTGCCGACGGCGTACGCCAAGCTGGCGCGCCCGGACTACGCGGTGGTGCGCGGCCAGGACGCGCAGGGCAATCCGGTCCGGGTGCGTGGCACGGGCTACTTCGCGCGCTGCCTCCAGCACGAGACGGACCACCTGTACGGGTACCTGTACATCGACCGGCTCTCCAAGCGCGAGCGCAAGGACGCGCTGCGGCAGATGGCGGAGAACACCCCGCGCTACGAGGTCGTCCCGAACGACTGAGCCTTGACGGCGAACGCGGCGCGGGCCCGTCCCGCGCCGCGTTCGTTTCTCCGTCAACACCCGTTTCTACACGCGTAGTTGACGGGCTCCCCGTCATCCGCCAGGCTCGTGCACCACACCTTCGACAGCGGTAGGGAGCCCCCGTGATCAGACGTTCCGCACGACTCCTGCTCAGCCTTGTCATGACCATGGCCTTTGCGCTGGGCGGTGCCGTGGTCACCGCCGGCACCGCGCACGCCGACGGCTGCTACACCTGGACCCGCACCCTGCAGTCCGGCGCCACCGGCGACGACGTCAAGCAGCTCCAGATCCGGGTCGCCGGTTACCCCGGCTACAACTCGGTCCTGGCCATCGACGGCTCGTACGGCCCTGCCACCGCCGCCGCCGTCAAGCGCTTCCAGACCGCGTACGGGCTGGCCGCCGACGGCGTCGCGGGCCCCGCCACGCAGGCCAAGATCTACGCCCTCCAGGACAACGACTGCACCCCGGCGCACTTCACGTACGCCGAGATGAACCGCTGCAACAGCACCTGGTCGGGCGGCGCGGTCTCGGCGGCCACGGCGAAGGCCAACGCGCTGAGCACCATGTGGAAGCTGGAGGCGCTGCGCCACGCGCTCGGCGACCGGCCCATCACCATCAACAGCGGATTCCGCTCGACGTCCTGCAACAGCGCCGTGGGCGGCGCCTCGAACAGCCGCCACTTGTACGGTGACGCGGCCGACCTCGGCGGGATCGCGTTCTGCACCCTCGCCAAGGAGGCCCGCAACCACGGCTTCAACGGCATCCTCGGCCCTGGCTACCCGGACCACAACGACCACGTCCACGTGAACCAGGGCCCCAGCCACTACTGGTCCGCGCCCAACTGCGGTATCTGACCGACGCGATGGGGGCCCGCCGTCCGTCGGCGGGCCCCCATCGCGGTGTGCCGCCCCGGCCCGCAGCGGTGTGCCGCCCTCGTCTGCACCGCCGCGCTGCCCGGCCTCAGGCTGGTCTTCGCGCCGGTCGCGAATGATCCGATGCGCTCAGCTCGCCTCAGGCCGCCTCGGTGATGGCGGAAGGCCCCCGGAAGGTGCGCCGGTACGCCTGTGGCGTGGTGTCCAGTGCCCGGACGAACTGGTGGCGCAGCGCCGCCGCCGTCCCGAAGCCGGTCCGGTCGGCGATGGTGTCGATGGTTTCGTCGGATGTCTCCAGGAGATGCTGGGCCAGCAGGACGCGCTGGCGCAGCAGCCAGCGGTACGGAGTGGTCCCGGTTTCCTGCTGGAAGCGGCGGGCGAAGGTGCGCGGCGACATGTGCGCCCGGTCCGCGAGCTGTTCGACGGTCATCTCGCGGTCGAGGTGGCGCTCCATCCAGGCGAGTGTGTCGCCCACGGTGTCGCACCGGGTGCGCGGCAGCGGCCGCTGGATGTACTGCGCCTGCCCACCGTCCCGGTGCGGCGGCACCACCATCCGCCGGGCGATGGTGTTGGCGGCGGCCGGCCCGTACGCCTGGCGGACCAGGTGCAGGCAGGCGTCGATCCCCGCCGCCGTCCCCGCCGACGTGGTGACCGGCCCGTCCTCCACGTACAGCACGTCCGGCTCGACGACGGCCCCGGGGAAACGGCGGGCCAGGTCGTCGGCGTGCCGCCAGTGCGTGGTGCAGCGGCGGCCGTCCAGCAGCCCGGCCGCGCCCAGGAGGTAGGCCCCCGAGCAGACGCTGAGCACCCGGGCACCCCGCTCCACGGCCCGGCGCAGGGCGGTCAGGACCTCCGCCGGGAACTCGCGCTCCCCGAAGCGGCTGCCGGCCGGTACGGCGACGAGGTCGGCCTCCTCCAGCCGGTCGAGGCCGTAGGGGGTCCGGATCGTGAAGCCGGCGTGCGTCCGCAGCTCGGGCCCCTCGCCGGAGACCACCGCGAAATCGTGCACCGGCAGGCCCTCGTCGCTGCGGTCGAGGCCGAAGACCTCGCAGAGCACGCCGAGTTCGAAGGGGTGGACGTCATCGAGCATCAGGGCGGCGACATTGTTCAGCATGGAATCAGTGTGGCAGTAATTCGATGTCCTATGACAGTCCTGCCACTGCCGCTTCCGTGCCGGAACGAGGACAGTAGAGGCATGAACACATTCCAGAACTTCCTCGGCATTTCCGCACTTTTCGCCCTCGTCCTGCTGCCGGCGCTGGTCGGCATGGCCCGCGAGCGCCGCATCGACCGCGAGCTGCGCGAAGCGGAACAGGACCGGAGTACCCGCCCACCGCGAACGGCGGACGCCGCACGGCCGGTGGGGGCCGCACGGCGTCCGTACGTCAGGAGCTGGGCGAGAATCTAGTCCCCCTAGGGGGTGTCGGCCTAGAAGTCGTCGTCGAAAGCGACCGTGCCCTCGACGGCCACCTGGTACGCCGACGGGCGCCGCTCGAAGAAGTTCGTGAGCTCCTGGACCCCCTGGAGCTCCATGAACGAGAACGGGTTCTGCGATCCGTACATCGCCGGGAAGCCCAGCCGGGTGAGCCGCTGGTCGGCGACGCACTCCAGGTACGCGCGCATCGACTCGGTGTTCATGCCGGGCAGGCCGTCGCCGCACAGGTCGCGGCCGAACTGCAACTCCGCCTCGACGGCCTCCTTCAGCATGTCGGTGACCTGCTGCTGGAGGGAGTCGTCGAAGAGCTCCGGCTCCTCCTTGCGGACCGTGTCCACCACCTCGAACGCGAAGTTCATGTGCATGGTCTCGTCGCGGAAGACCCAGTTGGTCCCCGTGGCGAGGCCGTGCAGCAGCCCGCGCGAGCGGAACCAGTACACGTACGCGAAGGCGCCGTAGAAGAACAGCCCCTCGATGCAGGCCGCGAAGCAGATCAGGTTCAGCAGGAAGCGACGGCGGTCCGCCTTCGACTCCAGCCGGTCGATCTTCTCCACCGAGTCCATCCAGCGGAAGCAGAACTGCGCCTTCTCGCGGATGGACGGGATGTTCTCCACCGCCGCGAACGCCGCCGCGCGGTCGTCCGGGTCGGGCAGATAGGTGTCGAGCAGCGTCAGATAGAACTGGACGTGCACGGCCTCCTCGAACAGCTGCCGCGACAGGTACAGCCGCGCCTCGGGGGAGTTGATGTGCTTGTACAGCGTCAGCACCAGGTTGTTCGCGACGATGGAGTCACCGGTCGCGAAGAACGCCACGAGGCGTCCGATCAGGTGCTGTTCGGCGGGCGTCATCTTCGCGAGGTCCGCCACGTCGGAGTGGAGGTCGACCTCCTCGACGTGCCAGGTGTTCTTGATCGCGTCCCGGTAGCGCTCGTAGAAGTCCGGGTAGCGCATCGGGCGCAGGGTCAGCTCGAATCCCGGGTCGAGCAGGTTCTTCTCGGTGGTGACGGCGGTCATTACTGGCAGGCCTCGCAGGACTCGGGGTTTTCCAGGGAGCAGGCGATGGCGTCCGCGTCGGGCGCCTGCGCCTGCTGTGCGGGGACGGCGGCGGCGGCCGGCGCGGCACCGGACGCGGCACGGGCGATCCGGGTCGCCGGACGCGACCGCAGGTAGTACGTCGTCTTCAGGCCCTGCTTCCAGGCGTACGCGTACATCGAGGAGAGCTTGCCGATCGTCGGCGTCTCCAGGAACAGGTTGAGCGACTGGCTCTGGTCGAGGAACGGCGTACGGGCCGCCGCCATGTCGATCAGGCCGCGCTGCGGGATCTCCCACGCGGTGCGGTACAGCGCCCGCACGTCCGCCGGGATCCAGGCGAAGCCCTGCACCGAGCCGTTCGACTCGCGCAGCGCCTCACGCGTCCGCGCGTCCCACACGCCGAGCCGCTTCAGCTCGTCCACCAGATAGCCGTTGACCTGGAGGAACTCACCGCTCAGGGTCTCCCGCTTGAAGAGGTTCGAGACCTGGGGCTCGATGCACTCGTAGACACCCGCGATCGAGGCGATCGTCGCGGTCGGGGCGATGGCCAGGAGCAGCGAGTTGCGCATCCCGGTCTTCGCGATCCGGGCCCGCAGGGCGTCCCAGCGCTCCGGCCAGTTCAGCTCCGTGTCGTAGTGGTCGGGGTGCAGCACCCCGCGCGCGGCCCGGGTCCCGGACCAGGCGGGCAGCGGACCCGACCTCTCCGCGAGGGCGCAGGACGCCTCGTAGGCGGCGAGCATGATGCGCTCGGCGATCTTCGTGGAGAGCGCCCGGGCCTCGGGGGAGTCGAAGGGCAGCCGCAGCTGGAAGAAGACGTCCTGGAGCCCCATCGCACCCAGGCCCACCGGCCGCCAGCGGGCGTTGGACCGGCCGGCCTGCTCGGTCGGGTAGAAGTTGATGTCCACGACCCGGTCGAGGAAGGTCACCGCGGTCCGCACGGTGGCGTCCAGCCGCTCCCAGTCGATCGAGCCGCCCTCGACGAACGCGCCGAGGTTGACCGAGCCGAGGTTGCACACGGCCGTCTCGCCGTCGTCGGTCACCTCCAGGATCTCGGTGCACAGGTTCGAGGAGTGCACGACCCTGCCCGGCTCGGCGGTCTGGTTCGCGGTGCGGTTGGAGGCGTCCTTGAACGTCATCCAGCCCTGCCCGGTCTGCGCCAGGGTCCGCATCATCCGGCCGTACAGCTCGCGGGCCGGCATGGTCTTGCGGGCCAGGCCCTTCGCCTCGGCCGCCCGGTACGCGGCGTCGAACTCGTCGCCCCACAGGTCGGTCAGCCCGGGCACGTCCGCCGGGGAGAACAGCGACCAGGTGCCGTCCGCGTCGACGCGGCGCATGAACTCGTCCGGGATCCAGTGCGCCAGGTTCAGGTTGTGCGTGCGGCGCTGGTCCTCGCCCGTGTTGTCGCGGAGCTCCAGGAACTCCTCGATGTCCGCGTGCCAGGTCTCCAGGTAGACCGCGGCGGCGCCCTTGCGCCGGCCGCCCTGGTTCACGGCGGCGACGGAGGCGTCCAGCGTCTTGAGGAACGGCACGATGCCGTTGGAGTGGCCGTTGGTGCCCCGGATCAGCGAACCCCGGGCGCGGATGCGGGAGTACGAGAGGCCGATGCCGCCCGCGTGCTTCGACAGCCGGGCCACCTGGTGGTAGCGGTCGTAGATCGAGTCCAGCTCGTCCAGCGGCGAGTCCAGCAGATAGCAGGAGGACATCTGCGGGTGGCGGGTGCCGGAGTTGAAGAGCGTCGGCGAGGACGGCAGGTAGTCCAGCCGGCTCATCAGTCCGTACAGCGCGGCGACCTCGTCCAGCGCCCGCTCGGAGGTGTCCTCGGCGAGCCCGGTGGCGACCCTGAGCATGAAGTGCTGGGGGGTCTCGATGACCTCGCGGGTATGCGGGTGGCGCAGCAGATAGCGGCTGTGCAGGGTGCGGAGCCCGAAGTACCCGAAGCGGTCGTCGGCCCCGTCCGCGAGGGACCGCTCGACCAGGGCGTCCAGGGCGGCCGCGTGCAGGGTGACGAAGGCGGCGGTGCGGTCCGCGATCAGGCCCTCGCGGTGGCCCACGGCGACCGAGGCCGAGAACGAGGTGGCGCCCTGCCCCGCGGCCTCGTCCGCGATGGTCCGGGTGAGCAGCCGGGCGGCGAGGCGGGAGTAGGCGGGGTCCTCGGAGATGAGGCCCGCCGCGGCCTCGGTGGCCAGCGAGCGCAGCTCCGCCTCGTCCGACCGGGCGTTGCGGCCGCGCAGTGCGGCGGCGGCGACGCGACCGGGGTCGGTGTCGGGCAGGTCGGCGGTGAGTTCGGTCAGGGTCCGCAGCAGTGCGGTGCCGGGTCCGTCGCCCGCGGTTCCCGTTGCTTCGGCCGCTGAGACCGGATCGGCTGGCGCGATGGTCACGTGGTGCTCTCCCTCGCTCGGCTCCGGCCCGGCGGGGAGCGGGGGCAGCCGGGCAGGAGGGGGCCCGGGCGGGGCGGCACTCCGTGCGGCGTCCACCGGCCCATCCCACGAGGCCCGGACGTCTGGGCATCCGGTTCGGTCGAGCCGGATGCGCTGTCGGCAGGTCCTCGGACTCCACGGATGCACCAAAGCGCACCGAATACACCGTTGCGGGACAGTTCCGGATTCACACCGGATTCCCCTGCGGCGACAGCGAGCATGAGCATACATGTGGGGGCCGTCCTGTCGGGCGGCCCCCACATGTTGTGTCGCGTGGCGTAAAGGTGTGCGGTCAGTGACCGCCCGGCGCTCCCGCCGTGGCCGGCGGCAGCTTCTCCTGGACGCCCGGGTCGCCCGCGTCCGCGGTGTAGTCGCCCGGGGAGGTCTCGTCGATCCCGGCAGGCGCCTTCACGGCGTTCAGGACGAAGGTGAGGACGACGACGACCACGACGTTCAGCACGAACGCGGTGAGGCCGATGTAACCGATCTCGCCGAGGCCCGGGATCTCCTTGGAGGACCCGCCGAAGTGCTTCTGCGTGGGGCTCGCGACCCCGTACGCGGCAGCCGTACCGTAGATCATGCCGACCGCCCAGCCGGCGAGCAGCGCCCAGCGGTGGAACCACCGGGTGAACAGGCCGCCGACCAGGGCCGGCATCGTCTGGAGGATCCAGATCCCGCCCAGCAGCTGGAAGTTGATCGCGACGGTCTTGTCCATGGTGAGGACGAAGGCCAGCGCGCCGACCTTGACCAGGAGCGAGACCAGCTTGGAGACCTTGGTCTCCTGCTCGGGCGTCGCGTCCGGCTTCAGGAAGTCCTTGTAGATGTTGCGCGTGAACAGGTTCGCCGCCGCGATGGACATGATCGCGGCCGGCACCAGGGCGCCGATGCCGATCGCGGCGAAGGCCACGCCCGCGAACCAGTCGGGGAACATGTTCTCGAACAGCTGCGGGATGGCCAGCTGGCCGTTCTGCACCTTGACGCCGGCGGCGATCGCCATGAAGCCGAGCAGCGCGAGCAGGCCCAGCATCAGCGAATACAGCGGCAGGATCGTGGTGTTGCGGCGGATCACCTCACGGCTGCGGCTGGAGAGCGTCGCCGTGATCGAGTGCGGGTACATGAACAGCGCCAGCGCGGACCCGAGCGCCAGGGTCGCGTACCCCCACTGCCCGGCCGCGGCCGGTGCGAGGCTGCCCGCGCCCGCCTTGGTGAACTTGTCCTGGGCGGAGGCGAAGATGTCGTCGAAGCCGCCCAGCTTGATCGGGATGTAGATGATCGCGACGGCGATGACCAGGTAGATCAGCCCGTCCTTGACGAACGCGATCAGCGCCGGCGCCCGCAGCCCGGAGGAGTAGGTGTACGCGGCGAGCACCGCGAACGCGATCAGCAGCGGCAGGTCCTTGACGAACCAGTTGGTGTTCTCGCCGCCGCCGACGCCCATCACGTCGAGCACCGCCTGGATGCCGACGAGCTGGAGCGCGATGTACGGCATGGTGGCGAGGATGCCGGTGACCGCGACGGCCAGCGAGAGGCCCTTCGAGCCGAACCGGCCGCGGACGAAGTCCGAGGTGGTGACGTACCCGTGCTTGTGCGAGACCGACCACAGGCGCGGCAGGAAGGTGAAGATCAGCGGGTACACCAGGATGGTGTACGGCACCGCGAAGAAGCCGGAGGCTCCGAGCGAGTAGATCGCCGCGGGCACCGCGACGAAGGTGTACGCGGTGTAGAGGTCGCCGCCGAGCAGGAACCAGGTGACCCAGGTGCCGAACGACCGTCCGCCCAGGCCCCATTCGTCGAGGGTGGCCTCGTTCTCGGCCTTGCGCCAGCGGGCGGCCAGGAAGCCCATGACCGTGACGGCCAGGAAGAAGAAGATGAAGACGCCGAGCGCGACGCCGTTCACGCCGTCCTTCATGCCGACGCACCTCCCTTGCGGGCGCGCTGGTCACGCTGCCACAGCTTGTACGCGATCATGGTGAGCGCGGTGGAGATCAGCACCCAGAGCATCTGGTACCAGTAGAAGAACGGGATGCCGATGAAGGTCGGGTCGATCTTCGCGTACGAACCCACCCAGAGCATCGCCACGAACGGCGCGACGAGACACAGGGCGATGACCACCCGCACGGGTGTGACCGTGGGTGGTTTTCCTTCTGGTTCTTCCGGCATGGCGGCGACTCCGTCCCCTCGCTGATCACCTGTAATGCGCAGGAAATCTAGGCGAGTCATCCGGCCACCGTCACCCCCTGTCCGCATTGCGGTCCGGCAACGGTCGTCACGGACCGGCCGGATGGCCGGAATGGTGGCAAACGTCCGGGGGTTGGTCCAGGCCAAGCCGGGCTACGGGAACGCCGAACGGCCCCCGGGGGCGGGTCCGGGGGCCGTTCGGAAGCACATGCGTACGACGGGTCAGTCCAGCGGCCGCTTCAGGCGGGCCACGAACTTGTAGCGGTCGCCGCGGTAGACCGAGCGCACCCACTCGACCGGTTCGCCCTGTTCGTCCAGCGAGTGCCGGGAGAGCATCAGCATCGGCAGGCCCACGTCGGTGCCGAGCAGTCCGGCCTCGCGCGGGGTGGCGAGGGAGGTCTCGATGGTCTCCTCGGCCTCGGCCAGCCGGACGTCGTACACCTCGGAGAGCGCGGTGTAGAGCGAGGTGTACTTGACCAGTGAACGGCGTAGCGCGGGAAAGCGCTTGGCCGACAGGTGCGTGGTCTCGATGGCCATCGGCTCGCCGCTCGCGAGGCGCAGGCGCTCGATCCGCAGGACCCGGCCGCCGGCGCTGATGTCGAGCAGCCCGGCGAGGGTGTCGTCGGCGGTGACGTAGCCGATGTCCAGGAGCTGCGAGGTCGGTTCGAGGCCCTGGGCGCGCATGTCCTCGGTGTACGAGGTGAGTTGCAGGGCCTGCGAGACCTTCGGCTTGGCGACGAAGGTGCCCTTGCCCTGGATGCGCTCCAACCGGCCCTCGACGACCAGTTCCTGGAGTGCCTGGCGCACGGTGGTGCGCGAGGTGTCGAACTCGGCCGCCAGGGTCCGTTCCGGGGGGACGGGGGTGCCCGGCGGCATGGTGTCCGTCATGTCGAGGAGATGTCGCTTCAGCCGGTAGTACTTTGGTACGCGCGCGGTGCGCGTCCCGGCGCCCGCACCCGTCTCGTTCTCCGAACTGCCCCCGTCGGCGCCCATGGCCCGCCTTCCCGACTGCTGCGTTGCTGCCGTCACCGGCTCCTCCGTCTGTCGCGGCTCACATGGTGGCACGGTCCGGTCACGGCTCGTCGCCCTCCCTCAGGTGTCGGTCCTATAACGGACGCGAGTGCACTTCTTATACACCCTTGACACCCCTAAAGGTCTAGGCCAAGCTCCCGGTACTGGTCTAAACCATTAAAGACCAGGTCCCAGCCCCAGAGGTACTCGTCGACGTTCTCGCGCGGTGGGGAGGGGGTTGCAGCATCCCTGAGGAGGGTGGCGTGAAGCGCAAGCTCATCGCGGCGATCGGCGTCGCGGGCATGTTGGTTTCCATCGCGGCGTGTGGTTCGGACGACAAGACGTCCTCGAAGGACCCGAAGGACCGCAAGGAAGACCTGACTGTCTGGCTCATGGGCGAGGCCCAGTCGACCTGGCCCGAACTGGTGAAGGACGTCAACGCCCAGTTCAAGAAGAAGTACCCGAACGTCAACGTCAAGATCCAGTACCAGGGCTGGGCTGACAAGGTCAAGAAGCTCGACACCTCCCTCGGTGGCGACAAGTTCCCGGACGTTGTCGAACTCGGCAACACCGAGACCATGCAGTACATCCTCAATGGCGCGCTCGGCGAGATCGACACCTCGAAGTACGAGAACTCGGACACCTGGATCAAGGGCCTCAAGGACACCTGCTCCTACGAGGGCAAGATCTACTGCGTTCCTTACTACGCCTCCGCCCGCCTCGCGGTCTACAACAAGGACATGCTGAAGGCCGGTACCGGCAGCGACACCCTCCCGCAGAACGAGGACGACTTCCTCAAGGCGATGGACAAGGTCCAGGCCGAGCTCGCGAAGAAGGACAAGCGCGCCTCGTCCCTGTACTACCCCGGCCGTTACTGGTACGCCGCGATGTCCTACGTCGCAGCCGAGGGCGGCCAGATCGCCAAGTACGACGAGGGCTCGAAGGAGTGGAAGGCCACCCTCTCCACCCCCGAGGCGCAGAAGGGCATCCAGCACTTCGTCGACCTGGTCAAGAAGTACAACAAGGCCGACCAGACGAAGGACGAGCAGGACCACGCCAACGTCATGGCCAACGAGAAGGCCGCGGTCATCTACGGCCAGGCCTGGGAGGCCGGCAGCGTCACCACGGGCGAGAACGGCAACCCGAAGCTCGACGGCAAGATCGCCACGGCCGGTATGCCCGGCCCGAACGGCAAGGCGCTCCCGTCCTTCATCGGCGGCTCCGACCTCGCCACCATCTCCAAGTCCAAGGTCCAGGACCTGGGCGAGGAGTGGATCTCCCTCTTCACCAACGCGAAGTCCATGGACGTCCTCGCGTCGAAGAACATCCTCCCGAACAACGAGAAGCAGCTTGAGCCGCTGAAGGCCAAGCCCGAGACGGCCGCCATCGCCAACGCGGTGCCGGACGCCTGGTTCACGCCGATCGCTCCGGGCTGGGCCTCCATCGAGAAGGAGGAGATTCTGGAGAACATGCTCCTGAAGATCCTCAAGGGCACGTCCGTCGCCGACGCCACCAAGAAGGCCGACAGCGAGATCGACGCACTGATCAACAAGAAGGCCTGAGCCTTCTGATCGCCTGGCGGGGGCCCGGCATTGCGCCGCGGCCCCCGCTCCCTGGGGCGTGTTTCGAAAGTCCCGCCTGCCGGGCGACGCCCGGCACGCACGCTCGCGGCGTTGCCGAAAAGCCCTGGTAGCTCCGCTGCGAGGGCTTCCCGGCGCCTTGCGATCGCACGCACCGGACGCCGCCCGGCCCGCCCTCCGGGCGAACGGCGCTACTTTCGAAACACGCCCCAGCTCAAGAACGCCGTGTTTTCCGGGGGGCTGCCTCGGACCCGCGATGGAAGGTCAGCCACGTGACTGCCGCCGATACCAAGGCCGCCGGGCCACCGGTCCCCGTACCACGTGATCCCGAAGCGGACGGGAGCCCCCTGTCCGACGAGGGCGGCAACGCCCCCCTGAAGCAGAAGAGGAAGCGGAAGAAGGGCGAACTGCTGCCCTACCTCCTGATCCTCCCGGCGATCGTGGCGATCGCCGCCGTCTACCTCTACCCGCTCGCCAAGACCGTCATCATGTCCTTCCAGGACATGGGCCGGCGCGAGCTGTGGACCGGTGATCCCGCACCCTGGGTCGGCTTCGACCAGTTCACCAACATCCTCGGTGACTCCGAGTTCTGGTGGGTGACCTTCCGCACCGTCGTCTTCATGGCCGTCTGCGTGACGCTGACCATGGGCATCGGCCTGCTGATCTCCCTGCTGATGCGCCGGCTGTCCAACTGGGTGCGGCTCATCCTGACCTTCTGCCTCATCGCCGCCTGGGCGATGCCGCTGATGGTCGCCGCCTCCATCTTCCGCTTCATGGCCGACTCCGACTACGGCCTCATCAACACCCTCATCGCGAAGGTCGTGGGCGACGACTGGCTCGGCCACAACTGGTACCTCGACCCGGTCCAGGGCTTCGCGATCATCACGCTGCTGGTCGTCTGGGGTGCCATCCCGTTCGTCGTCGTCACGCTGTACGCCGCCCTCACCCAGGTCCCCCAGGAACTGGAGGAGGCCGCCTCGCTCGACGGCGCCACCAGCTTCGGCATCTTCCGCTACGTGACCTGGCCGGTCATCAAGCCGGTCTTCAGCATGGTCTCCACGCTCTCGGTGATCTGGGACTTCAACGTCTTCGGCCAGATCTGGCTGCTGCGCGGCAGCAAGCCCGAGCCCGAGTACGAGACCCTCGGCCTCTACTCGTACTCCAAGGCGTTCGAGTCCACCTCCTTCAGCCAGGGTTCCGCCATCGCCCTGATCACGGTGATCCTGCTGTCCGCGGTGGCCGTGTACTACCTGCGCCAGCTCATGAAGACGGGAGAGGTCGAATGAGCACCACGACCGACACACCTCAGGTCCTGCGCCCGGACCGCAAGAAGACCCGGGTCGGCCTGAACATCCTCGGCCTCGGCATCGCCCTGGTCATGGTCTTCCCGGTCTACTGGCTGGTCGTCAGCGCCCTGCGGCCCAGCCGCGAGATCCGCTCGTACGACCAGACCCTGTGGCCCTCGTCGATCACCTTCGACAACTTCGTCAAGGCCGTCGACCAGCCGAACTTCGGCACCGCGGTCCAGTCCAGCCTCATCGTCACGATCACCGCCGTCCTCGGCGGCATGGTCATCGCCACCCTCGCGGCCCTGGCCATCGGCCGGTTCCGCTTCTTCGGCCGCAAGCCCCTGGTCCTCATCCTCATCCTGGTCCAGATGCTCCCGCCCACGGCGATGCTCATCCCGATCTACGCCCAGCTCAACGCCATGGGCGGCATCGACGAGTACTGGAGCCTGATCGTCGTCTACCTGGTCTCCACGCTGCCCTTCGCGACGATCATGATCCGCGGCTTCGTGGTGAACATCCCGGTGGAGCTGGAGGAGTCCGCCATGGTGGACGGCTGCACCCGCTTCGGTGCCTTCCGCCGGGTGATCCTGCCGCTGCTCGCCCCCGGCCTCGCCGCCGCGTCGATCTTCGCGCTGGTGAACGCGTGGAACGAGTACCTCTTCGCCTACATCCTGATCAACGACAACTCCAAGTACACGCTCAACGTGTGGCTGATGACGTTCACCAGTGAGCGCGGTACGGACTACGGCGCCCTGATGGCGGCGTCCACCATGATCGCTCTTCCGGTCGTGATCTTCTTCATGTTCGTGCAGAAGAAGATGGCCGCGGGGCTCACCTCCGGCGCCGTGAAGGGATAACGCCGCCCCATGACCACCCTCACCTCCACCACGGACACCGTCACCCGTGACGCACTCGCCGTGCTGCAGCCCGGCTTCACCGGCACCTCGGCGCCCGAGTGGCTGCTGCGCCGGGTCGGCGAAGGGCTCTCCTCCGTCGGCCTGTTCGGCCGCAACATCGAGACGCCCGAGCAGCTCGCCGCGCTCACCGCCCAGCTCAGGGCCGAGCGGGACGACGTCCTCGTCGCCATCGACGAGGAGGGCGGCGACGTCACCCGCCTCGAGGTACGGCACGGCTCCTCCTTCCCCGGCAACCTGGCGCTCGGCGCGGTGGACGACACCGCGCTGACCCGGGCCGTCGCCCACGAGCTGGGCCGCCGGCTCGCCGAGTGCGGCGTCAACCTCAACTGGGCCCCGTCCGCGGACGTCAACTCCAACCCGGGCAACCCCGTCATCGGCGTCCGCTCCTTCGGCGCCGACCCGCACCTGGTCGCCCGGCACACCGCGGCGTACGTGGAGGGCCTCCAGGCCGCCGGCGTCGCCGCCTGCACCAAGCACTTCCCCGGGCACGGCGACACCGCGGTCGACTCGCACCACGCACTGCCCCGCATCGACGTCGACCTGGAGACCCTGCACGCCCGGGAGCTCGTCCCGTTCCGGGCGGCCATCGCGGCGGGCTCCAAGTCGGTGATGAGCGCGCACATCCTGCTGCCCGCGCTCGACCCGCACCGCCCGGCCACCCTCAGCCCCCAGATCCTCACCGGTCTGCTGCGCGAGGAGCTGGGGTACCAGGGGCTCATCGTGACCGACGCCGTGGAAATGCAGGCCATCGCCTCGACGTACGGGATCGAACGCGGCTCCGTCCTCGCCGTCGCGGCCGGTGCCGACGCGCTCTGCGTCGGCGGCGGGCTCGACGACGACAGCACCGTTCTGCGGCTGCGCGACGCGCTGGTCGCGGCGGTGCGCTCCGGTGAACTTCCCGAGGAGCGGCTCGCCGATGCCGCTGCACGGGTTCGGGCCCTCGCGTCCTGGACGCGGGAGGCCAGGGGGGCTGTACGGGAGCCGGGCGCGGCAGCACAGGAGGGGACCGCGCCCGGCACCGGGCAGAACACCGGCATCGCCTCGGACATCGGCCTGGTCGCCGCCCGCCGCGCGGTGAAGGTGACCGGCGAGGGCGCACCGCTCACCGGTCCGGCGTACGTGGCCGCCTTCACCCCGGTCGCGAACATCGCGGTCGGCGACGAGACCCCCTGGGGCCTCGCGGCCGAGCTGACCCGGCTCGTCCCCGGCACGGAGACCGACACGTACAACGGGAACTCCGAGGCCCCGGCCGAGGCCGCGCTCCGGGCGGCGGGCGACCGGCGCATCGTCGCCGTGGTCCGCGACGCGCACCGCCACGCGTGGATGAGCGAGGCCCTGGACGCGCTGCTCGCGGCGCGCCCGGACACCATCGTGGTCGAGATGGGCGTCCCCCAGGCCGGGCCCAGGGGAGCGCTGCACATCGCGACCCACGGCGCCGCCCGCGTCTGCGGCCAGGCGGCGGCGGAGATCATCACCGGGGGCTGACCCCGCACACGGGAGAGGGCCGGGACACCACCAAGGTGTCCCGGCCCTCTCCCGTAGGAGAACTACAGCCCCTGCCAGGCCGGCTTCGCCGCGTACGTCGCGCGGAAGTAGTCCGCCAGCTTCAGCTTCGAGGCCGCCGCCTCGTCCACGACCACGGTCGCGTGCGGGTGCAGCTGGAGCGCCGAGGCGGGCACGATCGAGGCGACCGGTCCCTCGACCGTCGCGGCCACCGCGTCCGCCTTGCCCTCGCCCGTCGCGAGCAGGATCGGGTGGCGGGCCTCCAGGATCGTGCCGATGCCCTGGGTGATGACGTGGTGCGGCACCTGGTCGATGTCGTTGTCGAAGAAGCGCGCGTTGTCGACCCGGGTCTGCTCGGTGAGCGTCTTGATCCGGGTGCGGGAGGCGAGCGAGGAACAGGGCTCGTTGAAGCCGATGTGCCCGTCGGTGCCGATGCCCAGCAGCTGGAGGTCGACGCCGCCGGCCGCGGCCAGCGCCTTGTCGTACGCCTCGCAGGCCGCCTGGACGTCCTCGGCGGAGCCGTCGGGGCCCATGAACGCGGCCTCGGAGAGCCCGAGCGGCTCGACCACCTCGCGCAGCACCACGGAGCGGTACGACTCCGGGTGGCCCGCCGGCAGTCCGACGTACTCGTCCAGCTGGCAGACGCGGGCGCGCGAGGCGTCCACGGCGCCGGAGCGGACGAGGTCCGCGAGCGCCTGGTAGATGGGCAGCGGGGTAGAGCCGGTGGCAACGCCGAGCAGGGCGTCGGGCTTGCGGCCGAGCAGGGTGCCGATGGCCCCCGCGATCAGTTCGCCGCCTGCCTTGGCGTCCGGGACGATGACAACTTCCACGCGGGGCCTGCCGATCCGATCGAGAGTGACGATATGTGGTATAGACCAATCAAGGTTCCAATCTAGCAGACTCGGGCCCGCTCCGAGGGGCCCGTACCGGTACCCGGACGCCCCGCGCGGCCGCCGCCCGCTGGCGGCCCCCGCGCACCCCGTGTTCGACTTGGGCGAGGCATCGCGACACCCGGGAGGCACCAGACATGTCCGCCCCATACCCGGCCGGTGACGGCGAGTGGCCCGGCCGCATCATGTCCGGTGAGATGGCCGAGCAGCCCGCGGTGCTCCGCCGCATCCTGGAGCGCGGCGCGCCCGCCATCCGCGAGACCGCCGGCCGGATCGCGGCCAGGAACCCGCGCTTCGTCCTGCTCACCGCCCGCGGCACCTCGGACAACGCCGCGCTCTACGCGAAGTACCTGCTGGAGATCACGCTGGGGCTGCCCTGCGGGCTGGCCTCCATGTCGACCACCACGGCGTACGGCGCGAAGCCGGACCTGCGCGACGTGCTGGTGATCACCGTCAGCCAGTCCGGCGGCTCGCCCGACCTGGTGGCGTCGACCAAGGCGGCCCGGGAGGCCGGAGCGGTGACCCTCGCGGTGACCAACAACCCGGACTCACCGCTCGCGGCCGTCTCCGAGTACCACATCGACATCCTGGCCGGGCCCGAGAAGGCGCTGCCGGCCACCAAGACGTACACCGCGTCCCTGCTCGCGCTGTACCTCTTCGTGGAGGGGCTGCGCGGCGGCGACGGGGCGGCGGCCGGTGTCCTGCCGGACCTCGCGGCGGAGGTACTCGCCCGCAAGGACGAGGTGCGGGCCCTGGCCTCGCGCTACCGGTTCGCCGAGCGCATGGTCATCACCTCGCGGGGATACGGCTATCCCACGGCCAAGGAAGCCGCTCTGAAGCTCATGGAGACGAGCTACATCCCCGCCCTCTCGTACTCCGGCGCCGACCTGCTGCACGGGCCCCTCGCGATGGTCGACAACATCTCACCGGTGATCGCCGTGGTGACCGACGGCCGGGGCGGCGAGGCCCTTCAGCCCGTCCTGGACCGGCTGCGCGGCCGGGGTGCCGACCTCTTCGTCGTCGGGCCCCTGGCCCAGGTGGAGGCGGCGTCCGCGGGGTTCGTGCTGCCGACGTCCGGGGTGGCGGAGGAGGTCCAGCCCGTCCTGGAGATCCTGCCGCTCCAGATGCTGGCGTACGAGGTGACGATCGCGCGGGGCCAGGACCCGGACGCGCCGCGCGCGCTCGCGAAGGTCACCGAGACCCGCTGAGATTCGGGGCCCCGGAAGAACCCGCGGGCCGCGGCGCCGGGCCGGGACCCTCAGCCCGACCAGCACCGCAGCCCGGAGTAGGGCCGCCCTCGCGGGCGGCCGGCTCGGCCGGCGGTGTGCGGTGCCCCCGGCCGGGGGAGAGGCACCGGCGCAGTCAGGGCAGAGAGCGCGGGTACCTCGGTCCGCTCTCCTGTGCGGGGAGAGCGGAGGTCCTACATCAAGCATTGTGGACTAGACCACTGGGCCGTGTCCATCCATGCGCAGTGCCAATGTAGGCCCCGGTTCACTGCACGTACGGGCGGCGCTTCCGGTTCGGACGGGCACGTATCCACGGGTACGCTCGCACACGTGCCCTCCATGAACGACCTCGTACGCCAGCACACCGCCCTGAGCGACACCGACCTCGAATGGCTCCACCTGCTGGTCTCGGAGTGGCAGTTGCTCTCCGACCTCTCCTTCGCCGACCTCGTCCTGTGGGTGCCCACCCGCGACGGCACGCGGTACGTCTCCGTCGCGCAGATGCGGCCCAACACCGGGCCGACCTCCTACCAGGACGACATGGTCGGCCACCTGGTCCCGCGCGGCCGCCGCCCGCTCCTGGACGCCGCCCTGGACGAGGGCCGGATCGTGCGCGAGGGCGACCCGGAGTGGCGCGAGGAGGTGCCCGTACGGGTCGAGTCGATCCCCGTACGCAGGGAGGGCCGGGTGCTCGGCGTGATCGCGCGCAACACCAACCTCCTCACCGTCCGCACCCCGTCCCGCCTTGAGCTGACCTACCTCCAGTCCGCCTCCGACCTGGCCCAGATGATCGCCGCCGGGGCCTTCCCCTTCCCGGGCCAGCAGGTGGACATGGACGCGTCCCCCCGCGTCGGTGACGGCCTGGTCCGGCTGGACGCCGACGGGGTCGTGCAGTACGCCAGCCCCAACGGCCTCTCCGCCTACCACCGCCTCGGCCTCGCCTCCGACCTGGTCGGCCAGCACCTCGGCCAGATCACCGCCGAACTCGCCCCGTCCCGGGGCCCGGTGGACGAGGCCCTGGTCAAGATGGCCAGCGGTTACGCGCCCCGTGAGTTCGAAGTGGAGTGCGCGGGCGGGGTGATCCAGCTGCGCGCGATCCCGCTCAAGCCCAAGGGCGTCCGCATCGGCTCCCTGGTCCTCCTGCGCGATGTGACGGAACTGCGCCGCCGCGAGCGCGAGTTGATCACCAAGGACGCCACCATCCGGGAGATCCACCACCGGGTGAAGAACAACCTCCAGACGGTCGCGGCCCTGTTGCGCCTCCAGGCCCGCCGGATGGACTCCCCGCAGGGCCGCGAGGCCCTCAACGAGGCGGTGCGGCGCGTGGGTTCGATCGCCATCGTCCACGAGACGCTGTCCCAGAATCTGGACGAGCGGGTGGAGTTCGACGACATCGCGGACCGGGTGATCGCCATGGTCGCGGAGATCTCGCCGGGCAAGGTGACCTGCCGCCGCACGGGACGCTTCGGGATACTCGACGCCGAGGTCGCGACGCCGCTCTCGATGGTCCTCACCGAGGTCCTGCAGAACGCCCTGGAACACGCCTTCTCCGTCGCGGAGTCGGGCACCGTCGAGGTCTCGGCGGTCCGGGGCGGCTCGCCCGCCGAGGGGCGGCTGCTCATCACCGTCCAGGACGACGGCTGCGGTCTGCCCGAGGGCTTCGACCCGCAGAAGGCCGGCAACCTCGGCCTCCAGATCGTCCGCACGCTGGTCGAGGGCGAGCTCGGCGGCACGTTCGGCATGGTGCCGGCGCCGGAGCGCGGGACGCAGGTCGTCCTCGACCTCCCGGTCCGCAACGAGAAGTAGGGCGGCCGGACCGCCCGAACACGGCAGAGAGCCCGGACCGTTGGTGAACGGTCCGGGCTCTCTGGTCAAGCATGCGCTTCGGGGGTACTGCGCGCTGCGACTCGGGGGGCGGGGTGGTGCGTACGCGCTGTACGCGCCGCCTGCGCTGAGGTTCGTAGCGGTGGCGTCGGTCAGGCGCTGGCGTTGCGCGCCCGGTTGCGAGCGGCGCGGCGCTTCATCGCGCGGCGCTCGTCCTCGCTGAGGCCACCCCAGACGCCGGAGTCCTGGCCGGACTCGAGCGCCCACTGCAGGCACTGCTCCATGACGGGGCAGCGACGGCAGACGGCCTTGGCTTCCTCGATCTGCAGCAGCGCAGGACCGGTGTTGCCGATGGGGAAGAACAGCTCCGGGTCTTCCTCACGACAAACGGCGTTGTGACGCCAGTCCATGGCTGCTACCTCTCCTTGGTGATACGTACTGTGGCTTGTGAATGTGAACGCTTTCACGAATCCCCCCACAGGTGGAGGCCCGACGCCCAGGTGAACTGGTTGTGGTCCTGTGAAGTGAGGAGGGGTTCTGGCTCTCAGTGGAGGCCGTTGTTGCGGGCCGTCCCGATCGCCATGTAGAGATTCGCAAACCTCGGCGGCGGATACAACCCCTTCAGGAAAGTTTTTTTTGATTCCTCGGTGTCGGCTAGGTCACAGCCGTACTTCTAGAGGGTGGAGCCCAGTCCAAACGTTCGAGTTAAAGGACTTTGGTCCCTTCCACTCACACAATCACACGCAGTGCACGGCGTACGCCTGTGAACGTCACACTTGTACGCACTCCGAGGTGGTCACCGTCCATCTGGAAGGGCAGTGGCACCTTTGAATGCAAGGTGAAGTCCGTGAGGTCATGCCGTGAAACCGCGTGCTTCCCCCGTGGGCCCTTCTCGGGACTCGACGTGAGCAGCTGGGTGGCGTAGCGGCCGACCGCCGCCGTGGACAGTTTCCGCAGGCCCAGCACGTCGAGGGCGGTGTCGAAGGACGCCTTCGGGGCCGCGTACACCGGCCGGTTCCCCAGATACGTCCAGGGTGACGTGTTGCAGATTATGGAAAGCGCCAGATCGGTGACCGGATCCTCGCCCGGCACGTCGAGCGTTATCACGCCCTGCCTGCGGTGCGGCTCCTCCAGGAATTGCCGGAGCACCTGGCGCACGTACAGGGCATGCGTCGAACGTTTGCCGCGCTCCCGGTGCTGTTCGACCCGGCCGACCACTCCGGCGTCGAATCCGAGGCCGGCGCAGAAGGTGAACCACCGCTCCGGCACCGATTCGTCCTCGGTGCCCGGAGTCCCCGCCGCGAGGCCGAGCCCGACCGTGCGTTCGGTCCGGTTTGCCAGCGCGTCCAGGATGGCGCCGGTCGCCTCCACCGCGTCGTTGGGGAGCCCGAGGGCCCGCGCGAAGACATTGGTGGAGCCGCCGGGCACCACGGCCAGCTTCGGCAGGTGGTCCAGATCGGGGCCCCGGTGCAGCAGACCGTTGACGACCTCGTTGACCGTGCCGTCGCCGCCGAGCGCCACCACGAGGTCGATGTCGTCGCTGTCGGCGGCCCGCCGTCCCAGGTCGCGGGCGTGCCCGCGGTACTCCGTGGAGACGGCCTCCAGCTTCATCTCGCTCGCCAGCGCGTGGATCAGCACGTCACGGGTCCGCGCACTGGTGGTGGTGGCGGCTGGATTGACCACAAGAAGTGCGCGCATGACTGCCAGCCTACCTACCGCGAGGTACACCCCCGAAGTCCTGGCCGCAGGGCCTCACGCTCCGTGACGGTGCGGACGTGCGGCGGTGGCACCCGCCACCCCGGCTTTCCTTTGCCGGGCCCGGGATGCCAACCTGCAAGGGTGAGTACTCAGCAGAACGTGCCCTCGCCCCTGGCCGAGCCCGCGAAGCCGGCCAGGATCACCCTGGTGGCCGCGCTCAGCGGCCTCGAAGGCGCGGCCCTGGTCATCGGCGGGATCTACATGCTGGTGATGGGCCTGCTGGGCAGGCCCGACAGTCCCGAACAGGCCGAGATGGGCGGGCTGACCGTCATCGCGCTCGGCCTGATCCCGCTCTTCGCCGCCCGCGGCCTCCTGCTGCGCCGCAGCTGGAGCCGGGGCCCCGCGCTCATCACGCAGATCATCGCGCTCCCGGTGGCCTGGACGCTGCTGCGCTCCCACGGCGTGCTGATCCCGGCCGGCATCGTGCTCGCCGCCGTCGCCCTGACCGCGCTCTACCAGCTGGTCAGGCCCGCCACCATCGAGGCCCTCGGCATCCGCAGGCCGGGCGCGGAGCCGGAAACGGACACCGAGGACGCCTGACGGCTCCCCCCGCACACGAAGAGGCCGCCGGGGCGACCCGGCGGCCTCTTCCGCGTACCGCGCCCGCTACTCCTCCACGAGCAGCCGCTCGCGCAGCTGGGCCAGCGTGCGGGCCAGCAGCCGCGAGACGTGCATCTGCGAGATGCCGACCTCCTGCGCGATCTGCGACTGGGTCATGTTGCCGAAGAACCGCAGCAACAGGATCCGCTTCTCGCGCGGCGGCAGGTCCTCCAGGAGCGGCTTCAGCGACTCCCGGTACTCGACGCCCTCCAGCGCCTCGTCCTCGGAGCCCAGCGTGTCCGCCACGGCCGGCGACTCGTCGTCGGTGTCCGGCACGTCCAGCGAGAGCGTGCTGTACGCGTTGGCCGACTCCAGGCCCTCCAGGACCTCCTCCTCGGAGATCCCCAGCCGCTCCGCCAGCTCGTGCACCGTGGGCGAACGGCCGTGCAGCTGGGAGAGCTCCGCGGTCGCCGAGGTCAGCGACAGCCGCAGCTCCTGGAGGCGGCGCGGCACCCGCACCGCCCAGCCCTTGTCGCGGAAGTGGCGCTTGATCTCCCCGACGACCGTCGGCGTCGCGTACGTCGAGAACTCGACGCCCCGCTCCGGGTCGAACCGGTCGACGGACTTGATCAGCCCGATCGTGGCGACCTGGGTCAGGTCGTCCAGCGGCTCCCCGCGGTTGCGGAAGCGCCGGGCCAGGTGCTCCACCAGCGGCAGGTGCATCCGCACCAGCCGGTTGCGCAGCTCGGCCCGCTCCGGCGAACCGTCGGCGAGCTTGCCCAGCTCGATGAACAACGCCCGCGCCTCGCTGCGGTCGTTTGGATCGTGGTGCCCGTGCTCGCTCATCTGGCCTGCCCGCTCCGCCTGCGACTGCTCCACCGCGACCGTAATGCCGGCGGGCCCGTCCGCCCCGTCCACCGCACGGGGCGGCTCCGCCCCGTCCACCGGATGAGGCAGGGCCTGCTGCTCCGGGATGCCTGCCGCACGCACCACCCCTGGTCGGATCGTCTCGTCCCGCACAGGACCGTCCCCGTTCCCGTTGCTCACGCCGGCCCGGGTCCCGCGCCGCGCTGTTTGTACAGGCTGATGCTGACCGTACGGTCGTCGGCGACCGAGGAGTCGACCTTCCCGGCCAGCGCGGAGAGCACCGTCCAGGCGAAGGTGTCGCGCTCCGGGGCGCGGCCGTCCGTGGTCGGGGCCGCGACCGTCACCTCGAGTGAATCGTCGATGAGACGGAACACGCAGCTGAGGACCGAACCGGGCACGGCCTGCTGGAGCAGGATCGCGCACGCCTCGTCCACCGCGATGCGAAGGTCCTCGATCTCGTCGAGAGTGAAGTCCAAGCGTGCTGCGAGCCCGGCCGTGGCCGTGCGCAGCACCGACAGGTAGGCACCCGCAGCGGGCAGCCGGACCTCTACGAAGTCCTGATTCCCGGGCTCGCCTGCGATCTGGGACACCCTCACCTCCAAGGTGGCACAAACTCATTCGAGGTTCCGGGAGAACGCCCGGAGCCATGCGGTACGTCTTCGGTTCTCGGTCCGGCGACGCTATCGCGATCCATGATGCCGTGTCGCCGGAACCCCCTCCGGCGGCTGTCACTCATGGTAGATCCATGAGTACGCACAGTGCCTAGAGGTCTGCGTCGCTCAATTGCGAACAACGCGCGCCGGTTTGACGTACCCGGACGTCAGACGATCGAACCGTCGACAAAGCACCAGCGCCAGTTCTCGCCCGGTTCGAAGCTCCGCATGACCGGATGGCCGGTCTGCTCGAAGTGCCCCGTCGCGTGCCGCCCGGGCGAGGAGTCGCAGCAGCCGACATGACCGCAGCTCAGACACAGCCGCAGCTGAACGGGGTGGGTGCCGGCCGCCAGGCACTCGGGACAGGTTTCACCGAGGGGCGCGGGCTCGGGGCGCGGCAGGTCCGGTACATGCGGGCAACCACTCATGATGGCCAGGTTACGACGGATGCGAGGATCATGAGATGGACGCATTGCCCCTGGTGGCGCTGGTCGCGGGCAGCGCCGCGACGGCAGGCCTCGCTCGCCGCACCCCGGTGCCGGCCCCGCTTCTCCTGGTCGCCGTCGGCCTGATCGCCTCGTACGTGCCGGGGGTGCCGTCGTACACCCTGGACGCGCACATCGTGCTCCCCCTGCTGCTGCCACCCCTGCTCTACACGGCCGCCGTGGACAGCTCCTACCTGGACCTGCGGGCCAACCTGCGGCCCGTGGCGCTGCTCTCCGTGGGCTACGTCCTGTTCGCGACGGTCGCGGTGGGGTGGCTGGCCTATCTGCTGGTGCCCGATCTGCCGTTGACCGCCGCGCTGGTGCTCGGCGCCGTGATCGCCCCGCCGGACGCGGTCACCGCCGCGGCCATCGCGCGCCGGGTGGGGCTGCCCGCGCGGGTCACGACGATCCTCCAGGGCGAGTCCCTGGTGAACGACGCCACCGCGATCACCGCGTACAAGGTGGCGCTGGCCGCCGCCGTGGGTGAGGGGATCAGCTGGGGCGGCGGGGTGCGGGAATTCCTGCTGGCCTCGGTCGGGGGTGTCGCGGTCGGCCTGCTGCTCATGGTCCCGCTGCACTGGCTGCGCACCCATCTCAAGGAGCCGCTGCTCCAGAACACCCTGTCGCTCCTCATCCCGTTCGTGGCGTACGCGGCGGCCGAGCGCGTGCATGCCTCGGGGGTGCTGGCCGTGGTCGTCGTCGCGCTGTACCTGGGCCACCGGTCCTGGCAGGTCGACTTCGCCACCCGGCTCCAGGAGGCCGCCGTCTGGAAGATGGTCGCCTTCGTGCTGGAGTCGGCCGTGTTCGCGCTGATCGGCCTCCAGTTGCCGTTCGTCCTCAAGGGGCTCGGCGCGTACTCCGTGGCGGACGCCTTCGGGTACGCGGTGCTGGTCTTCCTGGCCGTGGTGGTGGTCCGTTTCGTCTGGGTCTACCCGGCGACCTATCTGCCCCGGTGGCTGTCGCGGCGGATCAGGGAGCGGGAGACCGGTACCGACTGGACCTCGCCGCTCATCGTCGGCTGGGCGGGGATGCGCGGGGTCGTCTCGCTCGCCATCGCCTTCTCCGTCCCGCTCGTCACAGCCGACGGCGACGCCTTCCCGGCGCGCAACCTGGTGCTCTTCCTGACGTTCACCACCGTCATCGGCACGCTGGTGGTCCAGGGGCTCACGCTGCCGCTCCTGGTGCGCGTGCTGAAGCTCCCGGGCCGGGACCGGCAGGCCGACACCCTGGCCGAGGCGCAGGCCCAGAACGCGGCGTCCACGGCCGCCGAGGCCCGCCTGGACGACCTGCTCACCGACGAGCGCAACCGGCTGCCCGAGCCCCTGGCGGACCGCCTGCGGACCGTCCTGGAGCGCCGCCGCAACGCCGTGTGGGAACGCCTGGGCGCGGGCAACCCGGTCACCGGGGAGTCGGCGGACGAGACCTACCGGCGGCTGGCCGGCGAGATGATCGAGACCGAGCGGGAGGTCTTCGTGCGGCTGCGGGACGAGCGCAGGATCGACGACGAGATGATGCGGACGCTGCTGCGCCGGCTGGACCTGGAGGAGGCGGCGGCCTACCGGGAGGAGGGCTGAGCCTCCTCGTCCGGGCGGCCGGTGATCACCGCCGCGACCGTGGTGCCGGCGGGGAAGGCGCCCTCCTCGGTCAGCACCGTCAGCGCGTGCAGCATTTTGGCCACATACAGCCGTTCCACGGGCAGCCCGTGCCGGTCCTCGAAATCCTTTGCGAACGCGTGCAGGGCCGGTGTCGTACGGGCGTAGCCGCCGAAGTGGAACCGTTCGTCCAGCCACCAGTCGCCCGCCGGACCGCCGAACGCCTCGCGCTGGAGCTCCCGCACCGCCTCGCCCAGGAAGCCGCCGCGCAGGACCGGGACGCCGAGCGCGCGCTGCCCCGGCGCCAGTCCGGCGGCGAGCCCGGCCAGGGTGCCGCCGGTCCCGCAGGCCACCGCCGCCACGTCGGCCACGCCCCGCAGTTCGCGCCCGAGTCCGGCGCAGCCCCGGGCCGCGAGGGCGTTGCTGCCGCCCTCCGGGACGACCTCGCAGTCCCCGTACGCCTCCAGCAGCCCGGCCAGGACCGCCGGGTCGGCCTTGGCGCGGTAGGTCACCCGGTCCACGAAGTGCAGCCGCATGCCGTCGGCGGCGCACCGGGCGAGCGAGGGGTTGAGGGGGCGGTGGGCCAGTTCGTCTCCGCGTACGACCCCGATGGTGCGGAATCCGAGGAGGCGGCCGGCGGCGGCGGTGGCCCGCAGATGGTTGGAGTACGCGCCGCCGAAGGTGAGCACGGGACGGCCGGCGGCGGCCGCCAGATTGGGCGCGAGTTTCCGCCATTTGTTGCCCGGCAGATCCGGGTGGATGAGGTCGTCGCGCTTGAGCAGCAGCGTCACCCCGTGCCGGGCGAAGCGCTCGTCGTCGGCCGGCTGCACGGGCGAGGGCAGCAGCGGGCGCAGCCGGGATACGGGGGACGGGGCGGACATGTGTCCCATTGTGGCGGCGGTCGCCGCCCGGGGGTCACTTGAGGCGGTCGTGGACGCGGTCGCGCAGGTCGCCCATCGAGAACCCCTTCGGGTCCACCTTGCCGGGCTGCCACTCGCGGTGGCCGATGACCGAGCGGGCGGTCCAGCCGTGGTGGCGGCAGATGGCCGCCGAGACCTTCTCGATCGCGTCGAGCTGGGCGTCGGGCCAGGGGTCCTCGCCGTCGCCGAGGTTCTCGCACTCGAAGCCGTAGAAGTGCCGGTTCCCGTCGGTGTTGGCCTCGTTGTCGTGCGGAAGGCGCTTCTTCTCCGCGACGACCGCGCGCAGGACGTCGTCGTCGCCCATGCCCGCGTGGTTGGTCCTGCCGTAGCCGACCAGATGGACCCGGCCGTCCTTGGCGATGACGCCGTGGCACAGCGGCCCCGGCAGGTCGGGGTGGCCGTCGCGGCACATCTTCACGGTGGCGTCGGTCCCCTTGGTGGCGGAGTGGTGGATCATCACCCCGTTGGCCGGGCCCCAGGGGCCCTTGTGGTTGCGGTTGTGGCTGCGCCAGTCGCCGACCTCGACGACGGTGAGCCCTTCCTTCTTGAGGGCGGCGAGAAAAGCGCTCGCGGACATGGGTGAGGACATGGCCGGCTCCTTTTGTGCGGATAGGAGCGGTTCTACCCGGACGGAAGGGCCCCGACCGATCGCGGGGCGACGGCGGGGCCCTGTTCGGTTCCTGTGCGAGCCGATCCGGCCAGGTCCGGGCTCAGGAGGCCAGCCACAGGTCGGGGCCGAACACCTCGTAGTGGATGTCGGAGGCCGGGACGCCCTGGGCGAGCAGCTGGGTGCGGACCGCGCGCATGAAGGGCAGCGGGCCGCAGAGGTAGGCGTGCGTGCCCGGGAGGACGGTGAGGCCGCTCAGGTCCACGAGCCCGGTGCGGTCGGCGGGGTGGCCGTCGGCCGGGTGCTCGTACCAGAAGTGGGCGGCGGCGTCGTGCAGCTTGGCCGTGAGCGCGGTGTGGTCGGTGCGCAGCGCGTGGTCGGCGGGGGAGCGGTCGCCGTGCACGACGGTGACCGGGGCGCGGTGCTCCGACTCCGCGAGGTGCTCCAGCATCGACAGGATCGGGGTGCAGCCGATGCCCGCGGACGCGAGCAGCAGCGGGGCCTCGCCGGACTTCAGCACGAGGTCACCGTACGGGGCCGAGACCCGGAGCCGGTCACCGGCGCGGACCTCGGCGTGCAGGTGGCGGGAGACCTCGCCGTCCGGGGCGTCGTTGCCGTGCACCCGCTTGACCGTGATCGAGCGGAGCGCCGAGCCGGGCGCGCCGGAGAGGCTGTACTGGCGGATCTGGCGGGCGCCGTCCGGGAGTTCGACCTGTACGGAGACGTACTGGCCGGGGCGGAAGGCGGGGGCCGGCGAGCCGTCGGCGGGGCGGATGCGGAACCGGGCGACGTCGTCGGTCTCCTCGGTGCGCGAGACGACCTCCCACGCGCGCCAGACATCTCCGGCCACGACGCCCTGCTCCGCGTACAGCCGCTCCTCGGCGGCGATCAGGGCGTTGGCCATCAGCCAGTAGACCTCGTCCCAGGCGGCGGCGACCTCGGGGGTCACCGCGTCGCCCAGGACCTCGGCCATCGCGGCGAAGAGGTGGGTGTGGACGACGTCGTACTGGGCCGCGGTGACCCCGAGCGAGGCGTGCTTGTGCGCGATCCGGCTCAGCATCACGTCGGGGCGGGTGCCGGGCTGCTCGACCAGCTGGGTCGCGAAGGCGGCGATGGAACCGGCGAGCGCCTGGCGCTGGGCGCCGGACGCCTGGTTGCCCCGGTTGAACAGGTCGCGCAGGAGCTCCGGGTGGGCGTCGAACAGCTTGCGGTAGAAGAGATCGGCGATGTCCCCGATGGCCGCGCCGACGGCGGGCAGGGTGGCGCGGACGGTGGCGGCGGACGACTCGGAGAGCATCGGTGACTCCTCGGATATTGAATTGGCATCTGAGATGCGCATTTAACGGCAGTGTAGGCACCGGGCCGGGGCCCGGTGCGGCGGGGGTCAGTCCCGGGGTGGCGGACCGGCGCCGAGGCCGATCAGCAGGGGGCCGGTGGGTGCGGCGGTCAACTCCGCGATGGTGAGCGGGTCCAGGGAGGCGTAGAAGGCCTTCTGTGCCTCGCGCAGGGCGCCGCGCAGTCGGCAGGCCGCGCGCAGCGGGCACGGCGTGGAGCCCTCGCAGTCGACCACGTCGCCGGGCTCCTCCAGTTCGCGGACGAGGGCGCCGACCGACGCGTTCCTGCCCGCTTCGGTGAGGGCGAGCCCGCCGCCCCGGCCCCGTCGCGCCTCGACCAGGCCGAGGTGCTGGAGGCGGGCCACGACCTTCGCGGCGTGCGAGTACGGCACCCGCATGACCGCCGCCACCTCGCGGGTGGTCGGCGGCTCCTCGTGCTTCACGACGGCGAGGCGCATGAGGACGCGCAGCGCGACGTCAGTGAACTTGGTCAGCCGCATGGCGGCCAGATTAAGTAAGTGGTATTCCGGATGCAAATTAACGTGGCTGGGTGGCATGGCGGCGGGGGTGCGTGGGCATCGCGCAGCGTTGTGCCCCGCCCAAAGCCCGATTAGTCACACTCTTTTGTGTAATGGCGTGCCCCGTCCTCGTGCTGGAAGTGTTCTTCCCGCAGGTCAGCCGATAGATCGAGAGGACGACAGATGTCCGTTGGTGAAGAGGTTCAGAACGCGCAGGTGCCGCCGCAGCAGAGTCTCGGCACGGCAGCCGCGCGGAACCTCGCGACGACCACCAAGTCCGCTCCGCAGATGCAGGAGATCACCTCGCGGTGGCTGCTGAAGATGCTGCCGTGGGTCCAGGTGCAGGGCGGGACGTACCGGGTGAACCGCCGGCTGAGCTACTCGGTCGGGGACGGCCGTGTCACGTTCGTGCAGACCGGGGACCGGGTGACGGTCATCCCCGCCGAGCTGGGGGAGCTCCCGGCGCTGAGGGACTTCGGGGACGAGGAGGCGCTCGCCGAGCTGGCCAGGAGGTGCGAGCAGCGCGAGATCCCCGCCGGTCAGCTCCTGGCCACGGCGGGCGAGGCGGCGGACCGGGTCTACCTGCTGGCGCACGGCAAGGTCGAGAAGGTCGGAACCGGCCCGTACGGGGACGAGACGGTGCTCGGGGTCCATGCGGACGGGGCCTATTTCGGGGACCACTCCCTCATCGAAGGTGACGCCGTCTGGGAGTACACGGCCCGCGCCGTCACCGCGTGCACGGTGCTCACGCTCCGGCGGGCGGACGTGCTCAACCTCGCCGAACGCTCGGATTCGCTGCGCAGCCACCTCGCCGGGCTGCTGTCCGTCCCGCAGCAGCGCACCAACAAGTACGGCGAGGCGGAGATCGACCTCTCCGCGGGCCACGTCGGCGAGGCCGTCGTCCCGCACACCTACGTGGACTACGACGCAGCCCCGCGCGAGTACGAACTCAGCGTCGCCCAGACCGTCCTGAAGGTCCACAGCCGCGTCGCCGACCTCTACAACCAGCCGATGAACCAGACCGAGCAGCAGTTGCGGCTCACGGTCGAGGCGCTGCGCGAGCGCCAGGAGCACGAGCTCATCAACAACCGCGAGTTCGGCCTGCTCAACAACTGCGACTACGGCCAGCGGCTCCAGCCGCACGACGGGGTGCCGAGCCCCGACGACATGGACGAACTGCTCTCGCGCCGGCGCGGATCCAAGCTCTTCCTCGCCCACCCGCGCGCCATCGCCGCCTTCGGCCGCGAGTGCAACAAGCGCGGACTGGTGCCGGAGAGCGTCGACATCGGCGGCCACCACGTGCCCGCCTGGCGCGGTGTCCCGATCTTCCCGTCCAACAAGATCCCGGTCAGCGACGCCCGCACCACGTCGATCATCTGCATGAGGACCGGCGAGGCCGAGCAGGGCGTCATCGGCCTCCAGCAGACCGGCATCCCGGACGAGATCGAGCCCAGCCTCTCGGTCCGCTTCATGGGCATCGACGAGCAGGCGATCATCTCCTACCTCGTGACGGCCTACTACTCCGCGGCCGTCCTCGTCCCGGACGCCCTCGGTGTCCTGGAGAACGTCGAGGTCAGCCGCTGGCGGTGAGCTACGGGGCCCGGACCCTTCGCGGTCCGGGCCCCCGGCCGCCCGCCCTCCCAGCAACCACCCACGTCCCCGGCCCCGCCGCGCCAGCGGCCGGGGCGGGGCCGCAACGACAGGGGTGACCGATTGACCATGACCCGAACAGACGCCGCGACCGAGGGCAACGAGGCCGCGGCGCTCCTTGAGTACACCCGGACCCTCGTGGACCCGCACCTGCGGGCGGCGGTCGCCTCCCTGCCCGGCTCGATCCGGCGGGTCGCGATGTACCACTTCGGCTGGCAGAACGCCGACGGCAGCCCGGCGGCCGGCGGCGCGGGCAAGGCGATCAGACCGGCGCTCGTCCTGGCGGCCACCCGCGCCCTGGGCGGCGACCCCGAACAGGCCGTCCGGGCCGCCGTCGCCGTCGAGCTCGTCCACAACTTCACCCTGCTCCACGACGACGTCATCGACGAGGACCACACCCGCCGCCACCGGGCCACCGCCTGGACGGTGTTCGGTGTCCCGGACGCCGTCATCGCCGGCGACGCGATGCTGGCCCTCGCCCAGCGGCTGCTCGCCGAGGACGGCCGGGCGATGTCGCCCGGCGCGTCGGCCCGGCTCTCCACGTGTGTGATCGAGCTCTGCGCGGGCCAGCAGGCGGACTGCGCCTTCGAGGACCGCGACCCGGACCAGGTGTCGCTGGACGAGTGCCTGACCATGGCGACGGCGAAGACCGGTGCGCTGCTGGGCTGCGCCTGCGCCCTGGGCGCGCTCTACGCGGGCGCCGACGACCGGGCCGTCCGGGCCATGGACGGCTTCGGCCGGGAGGCGGGGCTCGCCTTCCAGCTGATCGACGATCTGATCGGCATCTGGGGCGACCCGGCCCAGACCGGGAAGCCGGTCGGCGCGGATCTCAGCGCCCACAAGAAGTCGCTGCCCGTGGTGGCCGCGCTCACCGCGGGCGGCCCAGCGGCGGCGGAGCTGGCCGAGCTGTACCGGGGCGCGATGAACACCCGCGCCGAGGTGAGCCGGGCCGCGGAGGCGGTGGACCGGGCGGGCGGCCGGGACTGGGCGCAGAGCTGCGCCGCGGACCGCATGGCGCGGGCCGTGCACCACCTGTCCAGGGCGGTCCCGGACCTCTCGGCGGCGGGCGATCTGCTGGCCCTGGCCGAGTTCGTCACCCGCCGGAAGCACTGACAAGCGGGCGCCCGGCAGGAGGGGTTGAAGGCCGGCGCCGGCCAAGTGGAGGGCGGCAGGGGCGGTGTCGGTGGCAGGGGCTACAGTCCCTGCTCATGACAGATGAGTCGTGGGCAGGGTGGTACCGGGACCGGCAGGGATCGGACGCCGTCATCCTCACCACCGACGGACAGCAACTCCGCCTCCGCGTCCGGGGTGTGGACTTCGAGGGCGGCAGCTTCGACGGCCTGCGCCCGGTGGCGGCCGGACCGGCCGAACAGGAGCTGTTCGCGCTGACGGACGGCGTGCTGGGCGACTGCGTCCTGGAGTGGGACCTGCCGTTCCCCGTCCTGGCGGAGGGGGTGGAGCGGCAGGCGACCCTGAGCTGCCTGCTCTCGCTGCGCAGGCCCGACCCTTATCTGTACCTGGAACTCCGGTTCGGCGGGGCGGCCTTCGGCTCGCAGCGGGCCGAGAGCGACTTCGGGTCCGCGCTGGCGACGATCCAGCGGGAGCTGCCGCCCGGGGTACGCCTGCGGACCTGCATAGCCTGTGCGTTCTCCGATTACTTCCCGGCCCCCGACCCGGTGTCCGGCCGCGGCCTCTCCGGCGGGCTCGCCTGTTTCCGGGGTGCCAAGGAGGCGTACCGGGGCACGGCCGGTGAGCAGGACGTGCTCGGGCTGTGGGAGCGCCGGACCGGCTTCGTCCAGGAGGTATGGAGCTGCCGGGAGTTCGAGCCCCGGCCGACCGAGGGCGCCGGCACGGGCCACCGGGGAGCGTTCCCGCTCGAAACGGCCTGACCGCCCGGGCGCCGGGCCGCCGCGCACCCCTTGTGCCGTTGTCTTCACCTTCATTGTTCTACTAGCATGCGAACAAGGGAGGTTTTGATGAACCTGAAGTCCGTCGGCCGTGCGGTGCTCACCGTCCTGCCGTTCCTGCTCGCGCTCGCCGTCGACCTGCTGCTCTACGCCACCCGCCGCGACCGGCTGCCCGCCCGGCTGGCCAGCCACTTCGTGGGCAACGGCCGGGTGGACGACTACGCCGGGCGGACCTCGTACCTGGTCGCCACCACGCTCGTACTGCTCGGGGTCGGGCTGCTGTGGGCGCTGATGACGGGTTTCGGGAAGTTCGCCGGCCAGGCCCACCGCGTGATGGTCGCCCTCGGATACGCCTTCGCCGCCTTCCTCGGCTATCTCCTGGGGGCCGTGCTCCTCGTCAACGTGGGCGCGGTCGAGGACGCGCAGGGCCGGGGGCAGGACGTCCACTTCCCCCTGTGGCACATCGCCGCGGCCGCCGGGGCGGGCGTCGTGGCCTTCGGGATCGGCTACCTCGCGGCCATGCTGACACCCGTCCCCGAACCGGCCGCCGACGACCGGCCCGAGGGGGACGGCGCGCGCATCACGCTGGGCGCCGGGGAGGTCGCCGGGTGGGCCCGGGGCGCCGGGGCCTGGTGGCTGCCGCTCATCGCGCTCCTGGTCCTCGGCACCGGCGTCACCGTGCTGTTCACGGCCAGTTGGCCCGTGGCCCTGCCGGTTCTCGTCATCGGCGTGCTGCTGACGGCCTTCGCCCGCCCGTACGTCACCGTGGACCGGCGCGGGATCACCGTCTCCGGGCTGCTCCCGTGGCCGCGCGTCCGGGTCCCGCTGGACCGGATAGAGGCGGCGGCCAGCCGCGACATCAGCCCGTTCGCCGAGTACGGCGGCTGGGGGTACCGCATCCGGCCCGGGCGCAGCGGTGTCATGATCCGGTCGGGGGAGGGCATCGTGGCCCGGCTGTCGAACGGCCGCGACTTCGCGGTGACCGTGGACGACTCGGCGACCGGGGCGGCTCTCCTCAACACCCTGATCGACCAGCGCCGAACGGACCACTGACCATGCTCTTCCGGGTCGACCCCACCTCCACCGTGCCGCTCGGCGACCAGATCGCCGCCTGTGTGCGGCGCGCCGTGGCCGACGGCGCGGCGGCCCCCGGCGACCGGCTGCCCGCCGCCCGCGTCCTGGCCGCATCGCTCGGAGTCAACGTGCACACGGTGCTGCGGGGCTACCAGCGGCTGCGCGAGGAGGGCCTGATCGAGCTGCGCCGGGGCCGGGGCGCGGCCGTCGCTGACGGCGCCTCCCCGCACCGCGCCCGGCTCCTCGAACGGGTCCGTGAGACCGTCGGCGAGGCCAGGAGCCTGGGCCTCACCGCGGACGAACTGCTGACCCTGGTCCGTACCGAATACGGCACCGGCTGACCGCGCGCGGACACGGCTACGGGCCGCCCCGTCCTGCGGGGCGGCCCTCCGCGCGAGCGGAACCGGTCAGGAACCGGCGTTGGCCAGCGCGGCCGCGAAGCCGTTCTGCCAGAGGTAGTTCACCTGGTTGCGCTCATTGGCGTCCGGATACGGGTTGGTGCAGGACGGGCCGGGGCCGCCGCCGGACATCAGCTCGCTGCACGGCCCCGAGTAGTGGTCCGGCAGGCCGAGCACGTGCCCGGTCTCGTGGGTGGTGACCCGGGTCGAGTCGTACTGCTGGTTCTGGGCGTAGTCCAGGAAGATGTAGCCGTTGCCGTGGCCGTCGGTGCTGGCGTACGAGCCGCTGGGGTCGTTGCCCTCGTAGTACGAGAAGTCGGCGTTCGAACCCTCCTGGAGCCGGACGTTGGAGACCGAGCCGTTCCAGATCGACGCGCTGTTGGCTATCTGCGTGCGGAAGCTCGGGGCGTTCGCGGTGCTGTAGACGATGGTGACGGACTGGGCGCCCGGGTTGGCGGCCCGCTTCTCGGCCACCGACTTCGCGACCGCCTCGAAGAACGCCTTGTTGGCGGCGGCGCTCTCGTGCGAGTCCGAGGGGCCGGTGAACGCCACGTGGGGGGCCGTGGCGGAGGTGTCCGGAGCGGCGACGGCGGGGGCGGTGCCGAACGCGGCGGCGAGCGAGAGGCCGAGTCCGAGCACGGCCGACATGACGGTCCTGGGGTGTCTCATGTGGGGGGTCTCCTACCAGTTACCTGTCAGAGGAACCCGTCCGATGATCGGACTCGGACGGGGGCGGTACGGAGAGAGTGTCGGGGAAGCGGAGCCCGGGCGGATGATGTCAGCCGGTGATAACGCGGCCCTATCGCCCTCGTGTGCACATCTCGTGCACGTCTGCGGGCCACATGCCCAACCGGCGGTGAATTGCTCAGTTTTGACGGGATTACGGCCCATGGTGCGCCCGGACGGCCCGCCCTAATCTCGGCACCATGGAGCTTGAGGTGAGACACCTCAGGGCGCTGTGCGCCATCGCCGACAGCGGCAGCCTGCACCGGGCGGCCCGCACCCTGGGCGTGAGCCAGCCCGCGCTCACCACCCAGCTGCGCCGGATCGAGAACGCGCTCGGAGCCGAACTCTTCAGCCGCGAACGCACCGGCTGCCGCCCCACTCTCCTCGGCCGCGCCGTCCTCAGCCGCGCCCGCCCCCTCGTCGACGGAATGAGCGCCCTGGTCAGCGACGCGATGGCGGATGCCGCGAGCGCCGAGGGTCCCCGGCTGCGCATCGGCTGCACCGCCAGCCGGGTCATCGGCGGCTGGCTGCGCCGGCTGCGGCTGAGGCTGCCCGGGACCGACATCTCGCTCCGGGTCGACGTCTCCGCCCGCGCCCTGCTCCGCGCGGTCGGGGCCGGCCGGCTCGACGTGGCCTTCGTGCACGAGGTGGAGGGCTGCCCGCTCGCCGTCCCGGACGGGCTGGAGCAGCGGGTCCTGGTGGACCGCGAACCGCAGTTCGTCTCCATGGCCCGCGACCACCCGGCCGCCGCGCTGCCCGTGGTCGACCTGGCGGACCTGGCCGCCGACCGGTGGATGGTCGACCCCACGGTGGACGGCGAATGGGACGGCCTGCGCCGGATGTTCAGCGAAGCGGGGCTGGCGCCCGTGGTCCTGCACGGCGACTACCTCACCGCCGCCTCCCTCGTCGTCCTCGGCGAGGCGGTCGCCCCCTGCCAGCCCACCTCGGGCCCCCGGGACGACATGGCGATTCGCCCGCTGCGCGACGATCCGCTCGCGGTCCGGCTGCTCCTGGTCTCCCGCCCCGGCGCGGACATGACCGAGGTCTACGCGGAACTGGAGGCCGCCTACCGGGAAGCGGCGCGCCGAGTGGCCGGATACCACCAGTGGCTGCTGCGCCACCGCAGCCCGCTGGTCCTCTCCTGAGCCGAGGGCGGCCGGGCCGGGGCCTCGCTCGGGGAGTTCCCGCCTCCGGGTGATTCAGCCGAGAGCGTGGGCCGTTCCGGACCGCGCCGCGACAGGGCAGAGTCGGGGACATGAGGCTTCTGATGCTGGGCGGTACGGAGTTCGTCGGACGGGCCGTGACCGAGGCGGCCCTCGCGCGCGGCCGGCAGGTCACGGTCTTCCACCGGGGCCACCACCCGGCCCCGCCCGGGACCGCCGAGATCCTCGGCGACCGCACCGCGGAGAACGGCCTGGCCGCGCTCGCCGCCGACGGTCCTGTCTGGGACCTGGTGGTCGACACCTGGAGCGGCGCCCCCTCGGCGGTGCGCGACGCCGCCCGGCTGCTCTCCGGCCGGGCCGCCCGCTACACGTACATATCCAGCCGTTCCGTCTACGACTTCCCGGCCCCGGCGGGCCTCACCGAGGACGGCCCCGTGGTGGCGGGCGCCTCGCCGGACGCCGGCGACGACCAGTCGTACGCCCTGGCCAAGCGCGGCGGCGAACTGGCCGCCCAGGACGCCTTCGGGGACCGCGCCCTCCTCGCCCGGGCGGGCCTGATCCTCGGCCCCTGGGAGAACATCGGCCGGCTGCCCTGGTGGCTGAACCGGATCGCCCGCGGCGGCCCGGTCCTGGCCCCCGGCACCCCGGACACGGACATCCAGTACATCGACGTACGCGACCTCGCCGAATGGGTGCTCGACGCGGCGGAGCGCGGGCTGCACGGCCCGTACAACCTGGTCAGCCGACCGGGCCACACCACCATGGGCGGACTGCTCGACGCCTGTGTGCGCGCCACCGGTTCGGACGCCGAACTGCGCTGGACCCCGGCGGAGAAGATCCTCGCGGCGGGCGTCGAGCCCTGGACCGACCTGCCGGTGTGGCTGCCGCCGGGGGAGGTGTACGACACCCTCCACCAGGGCGACGTCGGCCGCGCCCTCGCGGCGGGGCTGCGCTGCCGCCCGGTCGAGGAGACCGTCGCGGACACCTGGACCTGGCTGCGCGAGATCGGCGGTACGGCTCCGCAGCGCCCCGACCGCCCCACCGTTGGCCTCGCCCCGGAGACGGAGGCGAAGCTCCTGGCGGGCTGAGAAGCCGGGCCGCCGCGCCGACGCGGCGAGGGGTTATCCACAGGCTCCGCGCCGGGGCCCGTCGCGGCGTTAGCCTCGGGCCATGGCCGAACTGCTGCACCTCACCGAAGGACCGCTCTGGGAGGCGGCGCGCGGGATCGGGACGTACGAGATGTCCACCCGCGGCCGCACCCTGCACGAAGAGGGCTTCATCCATTGCTCGCTGCCCCACCAACTCCCCGGTGTGGCCGAGCTGCTGTACGGCGCGGAGAGCCGGGCCGGAGCCGCCGACCAGGAGCTCGTGGTCCTCGTCATCGACCCGGCACGGCTCACCGCACCCCTGCGGTACGAGGCCGCCGTGCCCGGCGGCGAGGAGTTCCCGCACATCTACGGGCCGCTCCCCGTCGACGCGGTCGTCGAGGTGCGCCCCTGGCCGTCCGAGGAGGGCACCCCCGCATGAGCCCCGACCCCGCATCCGGGACCGTCGCCAGCGGTCCGCCCACCGCCGTCACCGGGGCGAGCGGCGCGCTCGGCAGCCGTGTCGCCGCCCGGCTGACCCGGGCCGGCGTCCCCGTCCGGCTGCTCGGCCGCGACCCGTCCCGGCTGCCCGTCCTCCCCGGCGCCGACCTCGCACCGCCCGCGCCCTACGGCGACGGCGAGGCCATGCGGCGCGCCCTGGCCGGGGCGCACACCCTGTTCCTCGTCTCGGCGCACGAGAGCCCCGACCGGGTCCGCGAGCACACGACGGCGGTGGACGCGGCGGTCGCGGCCGGCGTCGAACGCATCGTGTACGTCTCCTTCCTGGGCGCCGCCCCCGACGCCACCTTCACCTTCGCCCGGGACCACTGGCACACCGAGGCGCACATTCGCACCGCCGACGTCCGGTACACCTTCCTGCGCGACAGCTGGTATCTCGCCGGGCTCCCCGCCATGACCGGCTCCGACGGCGTGCTGCGCGGTCCCGCCGGGGACGGCCGGGTCGCCGCCGTCGCCCACGAGGACATCGCCGACGCCGCGACCGCCGTGCTCCTCGCGGACACCGACGCGACCGGCCCCTCGCACGACGGCCGCACCTACGACCTGACCGGCCCCCAGGCGTTCACGCTCGCCGAGGCGGCGGAGGAGCTGAGCCGGGTCACCGGACGCACCGTCACCTATGTGCCGGAGACCCGCGAGGAGGCCTACGCCTCACGGGCCGGATACGGGGCCCAGGACTGGGAGGTGGCCGGCTGGGTCACCTCGTACGAGGCCATCGCGGCCGGAGAGATGGCCACCGTCTCGGACGCGGTCCCGACGCTGACCGGCCGCCCCGCCATGGACCTGGCCGGCTATCTGCGCGAACACCCCGACAGCTACCGCCACCTCCTGCGGGAGAGCTGACCATGCGCACCGAGACCCCGTGGGGCGTCTGGGACCCGCCGCCGCTCGCCGATGCCGTCCGGCTGCTCGCCCCGCTGCGCGCCCCGTGGTGGATCGCCGGAGGGTACGCGGTCGAGCTGGCGGTGGGCCGCGCGTACCGGGCCCACGGTGACATCGACGTGCTCCTGCTGCGCCGCGACCAGGTGGAGGCCCAGCGGGTCCTGTCCGGCTGGGAATGGTGGGCCGCCGATCCGCCCGGCACGCTGCGGCCCTGGCGGCCCGGCGAGATCCTGCCCGCCGGAGTCCACGACATCTGGTGCCGGCCGGGGCCGGACGAGCCCTGGCGGCTGCAGTTCATGCTGGACGGCACGGACGGCGAGGACTGGGTGTTCCGCCGCGACCCCCGGGTCCGCCTGCCGCTGGAGCGGCTGGGACGCCGCTCGCCGGACGGCGTTCCGTACCTCGCGCCCGAGATCCAGCTGCTCTATAAGTCCAAGTCCCGGAGGCCCAAGGACGAGCGGGACTTCGACGCGGCGCTGCCGGTCCTGGACGACCACGCACGCGCCTGGCTGGCCGAGACGATCACGCTGGCCGAGGGCGCGGACCACCCGTGGGCGGCCCGGCTGCGGGGGCTGTTGGCGGGCTGAGGGCGGGGCGCTTCGGGCACCCCGCCCTCACCTCGTATACGCCCCCGCCTTCGCCGCGAGGACCGCCGCGTCGGCGGCGCGGTCCGCGGCTGCCTCGTCCAGCGGGCCGCCGCCGGCCAGCAGGCGGTAGTAGAGCGGCGCGGAGACCGCGCGGACGACCTCGTCCGGGTCCGTGCCGGACGGCAGTTCGCCCCGCTCGACGGCCTCGGTGACACAGCCGGCCCACTCCTCGACCCGGATCGCGTAGAAGCGGTGCAGCGCCTGGGCCGTACGCGGATCGCAGGTCGCCGCCGCGATCACCGAGCGGAACAGCGCGCCCTGGCGCTCATCGGTGAGCGTCTTCAGCACCAGCCGCGCGTTCGCCCTGAGGTCCCCCTCCAGCGAGCCGGTCCGCGCGCGCGGCGAGGACTGCTCGGCCATGTCGTCCAGCAGGTCCGCGATGAGACCGGTGGGCGAGGACCAGCGCCGGTACACGGTCGTTTTGCCCACCTCCGCGCGGCGCGCCACATCGGCGAGGTCGAGGCGGTCGAAGCCGTGCTCGGCGAGTGCGTCGCCGGCCGCGCGCAGGACGGCCTCCCGCACCCGGGCGGTCCGCCCACCGGGCCTCACGGTGCCGGGTTCCACACTCTCGGACGCCATAATGGGTCTCCAGTTCCATTAGTGAGCATTCCTCTGCTACGGTCACTCCATCTTAACGGAACCACGGAACCGTTTAGCTTCCGTCCGAGGAGGGACGACCATGTCCGCGCCCAGCCGCACCCCGTCACGCCCCGCACCCACCGCCTCCGTACCGCCGCCGCCCGCCCGGATGACCGGGCGCCAGAAGCTCGTCCTGGCCCTGCTCCTCGGCGCCCAGTTCATGATCGCCGTGGACTTCTCGATCCTGAACGTCGCGCTGCCCGTCGTCGGGGACGGGCTCGGCTTCGCGCTCCAGGACCTCCAGTGGATCGCCACCGCGTTCGCCCTCGCCGCCGCCGGGTTCACGCTGCTGTTCGGGCGCGTCGCCGACCTCGTCGGACGTAAGCGCCTGTTCATCGCGGGCATGGCGGTCCTGGGCCTCTCCTCGCTGCTGGGCGGCCTGGCCACCTCGCCGGAGGTGCTGCTCACCGCCCGCGTGCTCCAGGGCCTCGCCACCGCCGCCGTCACGCCCGCCGGACTCGCCCTGCTGACCACCGCGTTCAAGGAGGGCCCGCTGCGCGAACGCGCCCTCGGCCTCAACGGCGCCCTGATGTCCGCCGGATTCACCGCGGGCGCGATCCTCGGCGGGCTCCTCACCGACCTGCTCTCCTGGCGGTGGGCCTTCCTGGTCAACGTCCCCGTCGCCGCCCTCGTCGTCGCCCTGGCCCCGGCCGTCATCGCCGACTCCCGCCCGGCCGAGCGCCCCCGGCTCGACGTTCCCGGCGCCGCCGCCGTCACCGGGGGGCTGCTGCTCCTCGTCTACGGGCTGACCCAGGCCGGCGCGACGGGCTGGACCGCCCCCGCCACCCTCGTGGCGCTCCTCGCCGGGCTCGCCCTGCTCGTCGCCTTCTGGTTCGTGGAGAAGCGGGCGAAGGCGCCGCTCGTCCCCGTGCGCATCCTCAAGCGCCGCAGCGTCATCTGGGGCAACGCCACCGGGCTCATCGCCTTCGTCACCGAGACGTCCCTGGTCTTCCTGCTGACGCTCTACCTCCAGGAGGTCCTGGGCTACACCCCCCTCTCCACCGGACTCGCCTTCGGCGTCCTCGGCATCGGCACCGTGATCGGCGGCACCCTCGGCGGCCGGGCGGTGGGCCGCTTCGGCAACCGCAGGACCATCGTCGCCGGGGGAGTCGTCCAGGCCCTCGCCACGCTCTCGCTGGTGGCGCTCGGCACCTCGGGCGGCTGGATCTGGCTCCTGCTGGCCGCGACGTTCGCCGGGGGCATCGGCAACATGCTGATGATCGTCGGCTTCATGGTCACCGCGACCTCCGGCCTCCCCGACGAGGAGCAGGGCCTCGCGACCGGCCTCGCGACGATGACCCAGCAGGTCGGCATCACCCTCGGCATCCCGGTCATGAGCGCCATCGCGACCGCCCGGATGACCGCGCTCGGCGACACCGGCCCGTCCGGCGTGCTCTCCGGCGTCTCGGTCGCCGTCCTGGTCAACTCGGCCCTGGTCCTGGCCGGGGCGCTGCTCGCCGGTACGTTCCTGCGGACGCGCCGGAAGAGCTGAGCGCGCCGGTCCGGCGCTAGGGGGTGTCTTGCCGATCAGGGGTCGGACCCGGCCTTGATCGACAAGATGCCCCCTAGAGCGTCAGCCACCCGCGCATCGCCGCCTGTACGCCGGCCTGGAAGCGGGTCTCCGCCTTCAGCTCCTGCATCAGGCGGCTGATGCGTCGGCGGACCGTGTGGACGTGCACCTCCAGGCGGCGGGCTATCGCCTCGTCCTTCAGGCCGGAGGAGAGCATCGTCAGAAGCTCTCGGTCCTCGTCCGTGACCTGGGCGTTGTCGACCGAGCCGATCGGGACCGCCCGCTCCCACACCGCCTCGAACAGCGGCACCAGCGCGTTGCTCAGCAGCGCGTCGCTGACCACCAGGGCGGTGGCGGTGGGGTCGGCCGCGTCGGTCGGCGGCAGCAGCGTCATCCGGCGGTCGACGGTGATCAGTTTCGTCGGCAGGTCCATGCCGAGCCGGATCTGCACCCCCTGCGCGGACAGCTCGTTCAGCCCGCGCGCCCGCCCCTGGAAGCTCAGCCCCTCCCGGTCGACCACGGCCCGCACCCGCACTCCGCGCCGGACCGGCTCGGCCATGTTGATCGGCTCGGGCATGCCGTCCGGCTCGCTCGCGGCGTACGGGGGGCGGTCCAGGAGGGCCACCTCCTCGGTCGCGGACACCACCAGCGAGGTGACCCGCTCGGCGATCGCCCTACGCCCCCGAAGCGTCTCGATCCCGAGGGTGCGCGGGGTGTGCGAGGCGGACATGAGCTGCGCGGCGATCCGGTCCACGGAGCCGGTCAGCTCCTCCAACTCCGCCTCGCGCCGCAGTAGTTCCGCCTGGTGCAGATGGATGAGGTTGCGCAGGGCGGTGGCCGGGGCGTCCGGGACCGGCAGCCCCGAGCCCCGGGCGGGGCGGGTGAAGCCGCGCTCGTCGAGGCGGTCCAGGGCGTTGCGCAGCTGCCGGGGCGAGAGGCCGAGGCCGTGGGCGAGGGCCGCCCGGGTGCGATCGCCGCGGGTGTTCAACAGCTCCTCGTACACCCTGAGTTCGTCGGCGCCGAGCCCGAGTGCCTGCCACTGTTCGTCCAGATCAGCCCATTTCACCAGCCGATTTTCGCCGCCCCGTGCGGGCCACACAAGTGTGCACGTACAGAAGTCTGCAGGTGGAACGCATTGTTCACATCCCGCTCCGGGTCTTCCATGTCGGCATCCGATAACCGTTCCCGCCTTTGTGGCAACCGGAGGAGCACCGTGCGGACTTCAGTACGCAGACGAGCAGTTGGATCACAGGGGCGCCGCACCGGCGTCGTTGTCGGTCAGGGCATAGCCGCGCTGCTGGCCACGGCGGGCCTGATGGCCACCGCCATGCCGGCAGCACACGCCGACACCGCGGCGGCCGCCCCCGCCGCCTCCGAGACCACGCCCGGCAGCGAGACCGACGCCCCCTCGCTCGTGACCGGTCTGCACGAGGAGGTCGCCGCCACCGGCAGCGCGGCCGACGCCGCACGCGGCCACCTCAAGGCCAGGAAGAGCCGCTACCACATCGCCGACACCTCGGCCAAGGACCTGACCTCCGTCGGGACCACCACCGAGAAGGGCGGCAAGGAGACGGTCCGCCTCCAGCAGAAGTACAAGGGCGTCGAGGTCCTGGGCGGCCAGTACGTCGTCCGGATGACGAAGAAGGACGGCAAGCGCGCCGTCACCGGTACCTCCGGCAACTACTTCACCAAGCTGAAGCTGGACACGGTCGCCCCGAAGGTCTCCGAGAAGACCGCGATCGAGCGCGCGGTCGGCGCGGTCAGCGCCCAGTTCGGCGGCGGCATGCTGCGCGTCCCGGCCAAGGGCGAGAAGGCGGCGGCCGCCGAGTTCACCGGCAAGGCGGGCGACGTCACCATCCTTCCGCAGGGCACCGGCGTGCTGACCCGGCACATCACCGTCACGGGCACCAACCCGGCCGACGGTTCGCCGGTCCAGCAGGAGGTGTACATCGACGCGCACTCCGGCTTCCCGGTCATGCAGTACAGCGGCATCCAGACCTTCGGCGCGACGAACACGGCCACTGGTGCCACGGACGGCCCGGCCGCCCCCGCCGAGGCGTCCACCGCCGCGGCGGACCAGCTCGTCGTCAAGGGCAGCGGTGTCCGCTACGACGGCGAGAAGGTCGACATCAATCTGTACAAGGACACCAAGGGTGGCCTGCAGATGATCGACTACAGCAAGCGCGCCGCCGACTCCCCGTACGCGGGCCCCATGATCGCCACCTACGACGCCCGGGGCCGGGAGGCGTCCAGCGCCTCCGGCGTCTGGCCGAGCGGCATCCAGACCTTCCGCCCCGCCACCCCGGAGCTCGGCGAGGAGTACACCAACTCCGGTGCGGTGGACGCCCACTGGGCGGCGGGCAAGGTCTACGACTTCTACAAGAACCACTTCGACCGGAACAGCCTCGACGGCAAGGACGGGTTCATCTACTCGCTCGTCGGTGTCGTCAACAACGGGCAGCCGTACAACAACGCCTTCTGGGACGGCACCAAGATGGTGTACGGGCAGGGCGGCGGCGACTACCGCACCTTCTCGGCCGACACCGACGTGGTGGGCCACGAGATGACGCACGGCGTCGTCACGCACACCGCGAACCTGGTCTACGCGGGCCAGTCCGGCGCGATGAACGAGGCCATCGCCGACTACTTCGGCAACGCCATCGACCTGGAGGCCAACCACGTCTCCATGAGCGACCCGGACGCGGGCCTGCTCGGCGAGGACCTGTGCACCCATGCCGGGCCCCGCGAGTGCGCCCTGCGCGACCTCAACGACGGCGCCACCACCTCGAAGAACTTCATCGGCGTCAGCTACCGCGGCGACAACGGTGGTGTCCACCTCAACTCCACGATCTTCTCCGGCTCGCTGTGGGACATGCGCGAGGACCTGGGCGCGGAGCTCGCCGACCAGATCGTCTACCGCGCTCTCTCCGCGTACATGACGCCGCTCGACGGCTTCACCGAGGGCCGCGCCGCCGTCATCGCCGCCGCGCAGGAGCTGGGTGTCACCAAGGCCCAGCTCAACATCGTGAAGCGCTCCTTCGACGCCCACGGCATCGTCCCGGGCTGGGAGAAGGCGCTGGGCGTCGACACCGACACCATCCTCTCCAAGGTCAACATCGCGGGCACCGGCCTCGGCGCCGGCGGCGGCAAGTACGCCGTCTCCCGCTCCAACGAGGAGGGCAGCGAGCCCTACTCGGTCTGGCTCGGCAACACCAACGGCAAGGGCCAGCCGCAGCTGGTCAGCCCGAACAACGGCAACTACAACGTGTACGCCGACACGGACGGCAAGAACGTCGCGTGGGCGGAGTACGGCCCTTCGGCCGTCAGCTTCCACGTCCGCCCGGTCAAGGGCGGCATGGACAAGGTCGTCGGCGGCATCGGTGCCAACGTCAACTCGGTCGCGATCGACGGCAACTACGTCGTCTACAGCTACGTCAACCCGCGCACCGGGCTGACGGCGGTGCGTTACATCGACATCCGCACGTCGGAGACCACGGAGGTGTTCACCAACCCCGTCGGCCAGACGGCGCTTCCCTCCGTCCACGACGGCAAGATCGCCTACGCAAAGCTGTGGCCCGAGAGCGACGGCTACAAGCTCGGCGTCGAGGTCCTGGACACCGCCACCGGCAAGAAGACGCTGATGCCGATCGACCCGGCCAACGTGGGCGGCCTCGGCCAGACGGCCGTCACCGATGACGGGGTGTTCTGGATCGAGGACAACGACATCACCGACATGGGCGAGGCCGCGGTGCGCCGCGCGAACTTCGACGGTACGAACCCGATCACCGTCACCCCCGAGGCGGGCGCCGACGCTCTCCCGGCCTACCAGCTGACCGCCTCGGACGACGCGGTGACCATCACCTCGCTGCCCCTGGCCACCTCCTGGGACAACGCGACCCTGCCGAAGCTGTACCAGGTCGCCCCCGACGGCAAGGGCGGCCCGCAGCGCGTCTCCTGCAACCGCGGCGACCAGGTCTTCGGCGCGGCCGACGAAGGCGGGCGCGTCCTGTGGCTGGACGGCACGACCGGCTACACCAACCTGGTCAAGCGCGACCGCCCGGCGGGCAAGTGCTGACCTGACCCGGTAACACCTGAGCGGCCGGGCCCCTGTCGGCGGGGGCCCGGCCGCTCGTGCGATCCCACACGGATGAGCCGGCAGGGCAATCCAAGCGACGGCACCCTCCCCAGACAGCAAGGCGGCCCGACCCGTGGGAATACGGGTCGGGCCGCCCAGGTGGAGATCAGGCCTTCTTGGTCTCCCAGAAGATCTTGTCGATCTCCGCGATCAGGTCCAGCGCCTTCTGGCCCGTGGCCGGGTCGTTCGAGCCCTTGGCGGCCGAGAGGGCCTTCAGGGTGTCGTTGACCAGCTGGTGCAGCTCCGGGTACTTCTCGAAGTGCGGGGGCTTGAAGTAGTCGCTCCACAGGACCGAGACGTGGTGCTTCGCGAGCTCGGCGCGCTGTTCCTTGATCAGGACCGCGCGCGTGCGGAAGTCCGCGTCCTCGTTGGCCTGGTACTTCTCCTGGACGGCCTTGACGGACTCCGCCTCGATGCGGGCCTGGGCCGGGTCGTACACGCCGCAGGGCAGGTCGCAGTGGGCGCTGACCTTCACCTTGGGGGCAAACAGGCGGGAAAGCATTGAGCTGTCCTTCCTCGTGATCGTCTTCTCAGGTGGGACATTACTCCGTGAGATGCCTGTTTCAGCGAGTGCCCCCGGGGGCTTAGGCCAAAAGTCCGGGATGAGTGTGGGTCCAGTGGCCGAATGTACGAAACCCTGTGAGGAACGGAGATGAGGGAGGTGCCGGACGTGCCGGAACCGGCCGAGGAGCAGCCCGCGCGCGGGCTGGCGGGGCGGGTGCCGTTCCAGGTGGTGGAGGTGACGGGGCCCTCGATGGTGCCCACGCTCCACCACGGGGACTGGCTGCTCGTGCAGTACGGGGCGCCGGTGCGCCCCGGTGACGTGGTGATTCTGCGCCACCCGTTCCAGCAGGACCTGCTGGTGGTGAAGCGGGCCGTGGAGCGGCGGACCGGGGGCTGGTGGGTGCTGGGGGACAACAGTTACGCGGGCGGGGACAGCACGGACTACGGGACCGTGCCCGAGGAGCTGGTGCTGGCCCGCGTCCGGGCGCGGTACCGGCCGCTGACGAAGGATCAGCGCTCGGTGCGCGGGGTGGTGACCTGGGCGGTCTCCGCGCTGCGGCCCGTGTCGGCGGCGCGCTCCGTCTCCAGGCGCTTGCGGGCCCGGTAGGCCGCCACGTTGGCACGGGTCGCGCAGCGGTCCGAGCAGTAGCGGCGGGAGCGGTTGGTCGAGGTGTCGAGGTACGCGTTGCGGCACGGCGCGGCCTCGCACAGACCGAGCCGGTCCACGCCGTACGAGGTGAGGTGGAAGGCCAGACCCATGGAGGCGATCGCGGCGTATCCCGCGGTCGCGTTGGACGGGTGGTCCGCCAGGTGCATGTGCCAGTCCGGCCTGCCGTCCGCGTCCCGCTCCTCGTGCCCGGAGATCTGCGGGCTGACCGGGAACTCCATCAGCAGCGAGTTCAGCCGGTCCACCGCGAGCCGCTCGTCCCCGGCGTCCGCCGCCTCGAACACCGCGCGCAGCCGGGCCCGTACGGAACGGAACCGGGTCACGTCCGCGTCGGTCGCCCGCCGGGCCGCCTGGCCGCTCGGGCCGAACAGCTCCCGGACCGCGTCGACCGAGGTGAGGGCGTCCGTGTTCCGGGCCGGGTGCTCGGTGTTGACCAGGCGCACGGCGTAGTCCGCGTAATAGGCCAGTTCCACGAGGTGTCCTTACGGCGTCGGTCCAGGGTCGGTGCGAAGCGGGCGTAATGGGTCGCTCAGCGTACAGGGTATTACGGGCGGGGGCCGGGGGGTCGCGGCGCCCCGAAAATATCCGCGTACACGCCGCAACCCGCCGGGCCGGCCACCGCACTGGAAGGGTGAGACGGTCCGCGCCCCGCGGGCCGGGGGAGGGACAACCGGATGCGGAGCGATGACCACGCCGCGCTGCACGCCTTCGTGGAGGGCAGACGCACCGCCCTGTTCCGCAGCGCGTTCCTGCTCTGCGGCGACCGCCACGAGGCCGAGGACCTGGTCCAGACGACTCTGGTCAAGGTCGTGCTCGGCGGCCGGCGGTACGGGCGGCTCGACAACATCGAGGCGTACGCGCGAAAGACCCTGGTCAACACCTTCATCGCGGGCCGCCGCCGGTTCTGGCGCCGCGAGCAGGCGTACGGGGAGCTGCCCGAGCGGGCGGTCGAGGCACCCGACTGCGACACCGGCCTGGCGGTACGGGCGGCGCTCGCCCGGCTCACGCCCAGGCAGCGGGCGGTCCTGGTGCTGCGCTACTGGGAGGACCTGAGCGTCGAGGCCACGGCCGCGACGCTCGGGATGCGGGAGAACACGGTCAAGAGCCACACGGCTCGGGGGTTGGCGGCGCTGCGCGCCGAGATGGCGGAGGTATTGGTATGAACGACGTGCGTGAGCTGCTGGGGCAGGCCGCCGACGACGCCGGACGGCCGGTCATCAGCACGGAGGCGGTGTTCGCCAAGGCGGCCCGGGTGCGATGGCGGCGGCGCACCGCTGTGACGGCGACGGCGGTGTGCGCGGTGGCGGCGGGGGCGTTCGTCGTGCCCCAGCTCGCCTCGGGACCTGCCTCCCCGCGGACCTCGTCCGTGGGGTCCCTGGCACAGGAGCCCGGTGAGTCGCCGCGGGACGTGCGGCTGCTCAAGCTGTTGCCGGATCTGAACGGCACGGTCGAAGAGGTGTCGTTCGCGGACATCATCAAGCACGTCTCGCCACCGCCGCCCGAGCCCTCCAGGACCGGGCCGCTCGACGGGCAGTACGAGATCCGCCGGGAGGGCGGCGTCGGCTATCTGACCATCGACGTCATGGACGCGAAGGCCGTGGAGAAGAAGCTCGGTGGCGGTGCGCCGGTCGTGGACCTGTGCCACCCGACGAACGGCGAGCCGGCCCCCGACAACTGCGTCCGCGAGGAGCTGTCCGGTGGCCGGGTGCTCACCATCTGGAGCGACGACATGGACTACGGCGACGGCACCCCGCAGTGGGGGCCGGAGCTGGCCGCCCGGCTCACCCTGGCGGACGGCTCGCTGCTCGGCGTACGCGACAGCACCGGCTTCGAGGCCGACGTCGTCCAGGGGCCGCTGCTGAAGACCCCGCCGCTCACCCGCGCCCAACTGCGCGAGCTGATGCTGCGTCCGGAGCTGCTGCCGGGGAGCTGACCCCGGGAAGGCGGAAGGGCGGTACGGACCCCGTGGTCCGTACCGCCCTTCCTGTGATTCCTAGAGCACCTTCGACAGGAATGACTTCGTCCGGTCGTGCTGCGGATTGCCCAGGACGTCGCGCGGGTGGCCCGACTCGACCACCACGCCGTCGTCCATGAAGACCAGCGCGTCACCGACCTCGCGGGCGAAGCCCATCTCGTGCGTGACGACGATCATCGTCATGCCGTCCTCGGCGAGTCCCCGCATCACGTCGAGCACATCACCGACCAGCTCCGGGTCGAGCGCCGAGGTGGGCTCGTCGAAGAGCATCAGCTTCGGCTCCATGGCCAGGGCCCGGGCGATGGCCACCCGCTGCTGCTGCCCGCCGGAGAGCTGCGAGGGGTAGTTCCCGGCCTTGTCGCGGAGGCCGACCCGGTCGAGCAGACGCTCGGCACGGGCCCGGGCGACCGCCTTGGACTCGCGGCGCACCTGGACGGGCGCCTCCATGACGTTCTCCAGCGCCGTCATGTGCGGGAACAGGTTGAAGCGCTGGAAGACCATGCCGATGTCCCGGCGCTTCAGGGCGACTTCGCTGTCCTTGAGCTCGTAGAGCTTGTCGCCCTTCTGGCGGTAGCCCACCAGGTCGCCGTCGACGTACAGCCGCCCGGCGCTGATCTGCTCCAGGTGGTTGATGCACCGCAGGAACGTCGACTTGCCGGAACCGGACGGGCCGATCAGGCAGAAGACCTCCTGCGGGGCGACCTCCAGGTCGATGCCCTTGAGGATGTGCGCGGTGCCGAAGGACTTGTGGACGCCCTCGGCCTTCACCATCGCGGTCATGCGATGCCTCCCTTCGGGCGGCCCACCGAGAGCACGGTGGCCCTCAGTTTCTGGAACGGGGTCGGCGGCAGGCTGCGGCTCGATCCACGCGCGTAGTACCGCTCCAGGTAGTACTGCCCGATGCTCAGCACCGAGGTCATGATCAGGTACCAGGCGGCGGCGAGGAAGTACATCTCCACCGGTGCCCCGGACGCCTGCCCGATGTCCTGGGCGTTCTTGAAGAGTTCGTAGAACTGCACCGCCGCCACCAGCGAGGTCGTCTTCAGCATGTTGATGACCTCGTTGCCCGTGGGCGGCACGATCACCCGCATGGCCTGCGGGATCACGACGCGCCGGAGGGTCTTCGCGTGGCTCATGCCCAGCGCGTGCGACGCCTCGGTCTGGCCCTCGTCCACCGAGAGCAGACCGGCCCTGCAGATCTCCGCCATGTACGCGGCCTCGTTGAGGCCGAGCCCGAGCAGCGCCGTGAGCAGCGGCGTCATGAAGCTGGACCAGTAGTCCTTGTAGATCGGCCCGAGGTTGATGTACTCGAAGACCAGCCCCAGGTTGAACCACACGAACAGCTGCACCAGGACGGGTGTGCCCCGGAAGAACCAGATGTAGAACCACGCGATGGACGAGGTCACCGGATTCCTCGACAGCCGCATGACGGCGAGCAGAATGCCGCCGACCACGCCGATCAGCATCGACAGGACGGTGAGCAGCAGGGTCTGCCCCACACCGTCGATGATGCGGTCGTCGAAGAAGTAGTCCGGGATCGCACCCCAGTTGATCTTGCCCTGGCTGAAGGCGTAGACGAGGGAAGCGAGTACGGCGATGGCGACCAGCGCCGCGACGTACCGGCCGTAGTGCCGGACCGGGATGGCCCGGATGGCCTCCGGTGCGGGCGCCGCCGCCGTGGCGGAGGATGCGGGCGGCTCGTCGGCCGGTCCCGTCTTCTTGATGTCAGTCACGGCTGATGCCTTTCAGTGCCGGATCGGGTCAGGACCCGCCGTTCACCTTGGCCTCGGTGACCGCACCGGCCTCGACGCCCCACTTGGCGATGATCTTGTCGTACTCGCCGCTCTTGATGATCTCGTCCATGGCCGCCTTGATGGCCTGGGTGAGCTTGTCGTTGCCCTTGGCGACGGCGATGCCGTACGGGGCCGCCTCGACCTGGTCGCCGACGATCTGGAAGTCCTTGCCGCCGCCCGAGGTCTTCACCGCGTACGCGGCGACCGGGAAGTCGGAGGAGCCGGCGTCGGCACCGCCCGAGCGGATACGGGTCTGGGCCTCCAGGTCCGTGTCGTACGTCTCGATGGCGATCTTCTTGCCGCCCGCGCACTTCTTGGACTCGTCCTTGGCCAGGTCGTGCGAGACGGTGTTGCGCTGGACGGCGATCTTCTTGCCGCAGAGGTCGGCCCAGGTCTTGATCCCCTGGTCATCGCCCTTCTTGGTGTAGATCGAGACACCGGCGGTGAAGTAGTCGACGAAGTCGACGCCCTCGCCGACCTTCTTCTTCGTCTCCGGGTCGATGCCCTCCTGGCGCTCCTTGCTGTCCGTCATCGCCGACATCGCGACGTCGTAGCGCTTGGCGCGCAGGCCGGTGACCAGGGTGTCGAACGTGCCGTTCTCGAACTTGAACTCGACGCCCAGCACCTTGCCGAGCGCGGCGCCGAGGTCGGGGTCGATACCGACGGTCGCACCGGACTTGTCCTTGAACTCGACCGGCGGGTAGGCGATGTCGGAGCCGACGCGGATGACGCCCTTGGACTTGATGTCCGCGGGGAGCAGGTCGGCGGGGGAGTTCTCGCCGGCGGAGGCGCCGGTGCTCGCCTTGGTCGATCCGGAGTCGTTGTTCTTCGTCTGGTCGCCACAGGCGGTCAGCAGCATGGTGCCGGCGACCGCGATGGCGCCGACCGCGGCGATGCGGGTGGTCGCGGCCGTACGACGGGTGGAGCGTGCGGTCATGTTCGGGTTCCTCCGGCAGGTGGGGACGGTTCGCCAGGCGGTAATGGCACACGGCGTCGGGTGTCGCCGCCTTGTGTGATTACGGCATGTTGCCATGCGGATTAGCCCGAACAGGGGGCCCGGCATGTCAAAATCGGGTAACGGGTGATCCCCGAACCTCTTGAGGCCGGTACACCAAGGCCGGACCTTTTATGGGGTTTCCTTATCGCGGCCGGAGGATCTGCGGCGCGTCTCGCGTGCCGGACTCAGCTCCGGCACGAGGCTGACCTGTTGAAATGGCAGCCCACTATGAGTCATGTCACGGAGCGCATATGGACTCGTCCGTGACCTGGTCCGTCCGGTAAGAAAGACCTTTACACCCCTCATCCGGGGCTCAGGGCGCGTGTGCGGCGCGCCCGCGCGTACGTACCTCCCCCTGCCGGGGCGGGCCAACCGCCAGGCGCAGGGCACGTACGCGGGTCCGCCCACCCCTCCTCAACCAGGAGTGGCCACCCTCAAACGATGAAGACTTAAGGGGTCAACACCATGGCAGCGGAGATCGTCAATCCTCGCAGCGACAGCAGTACCGACAGCAGTACCGACAGCAGTACCGACAGCACCACCGACGAGCCGTTCGATCCGGCCTTCGCGCTCCACCGGGGCGGCAAGATGGCCGTGCAGGCCACCGTTCCGATCCGGGACCGGGACGACCTGTCCCTCGCGTACACGCCGGGCGTGGCGAAGGTGTGCAGCGCGATCGCGGAGCGGCCGGAGCTCGTCCACGACTACACCTGGAAGTCGCAGGTCGTCGCCGTCGTCACGGACGGCACGGCGGTGCTCGGCCTCGGCGACATCGGTCCCGAGGCGTCCCTCCCCGTGATGGAGGGCAAGGCCATCCTCTTCAAGCAGTTCGGCGGGGTGGACGCGGTGCCGATCGCGCTCGCGACCACCGACGCGGACGAGATCGTGGAGACCGTCGTCCGGCTCGCCCCCTCCTTCGGCGGGGTGAACCTGGAGGACATCTCGGCGCCGCGCTGCTTCGAGATCGAGCGCAAGCTCCAGGAGCGGCTGGACATTCCGGTCTTCCACGACGACCAGCACGGCACGGCCGTCGTCACGCTGGCCGCCCTGCGCAACGCCGCGAAGCTGTCCGGGCGCAGCCTGGGCGATCTGCGCGCGGTGATCTCCGGCGCGGGTGCGGCGGGCGTGGCCATCGCGAAGTTCCTGCTGGAGGCGGGGCTCGGCGACGTGGCGGTCGCGGACCGCAAGGGCATCGTGAGCCGGGACCGCGAGGACCTGACCGACGTCAAGCGCGAGCTGGCGGAGCTCACGAACCGGGCGGGCATCTCGGGCCCCCTGGAGGTCGCGCTGGCCGGCGCGGACGTCTTCATCGGCGTCTCCGGCGGTACGGTGCCGGAGGCGGCGGTCGCCTCGATGGCGCCGGGGGCCTTCGTCTTCGCGATGGCCAACCCGAACCCGGAGGTCCACCCGGACATCGCCCACAAGTACGCGGCCGTCGTCGCGACGGGGCGGTCGGACTACCCGAACCAGATCAACAACGTGCTGGCCTTCCCCGGGATCTTCGCGGGGGCGCTGCAGGTGCGGGCGTCCCGGATCACGGAGGGCATGAAGATCGCCGCGGCCAACGCGTTGGCCGACGTGGTCGGCGATGAGCTGGCGGCGGATTACGTGATTCCGTCCCCGTTCGACGAGCGGGTCGCCCCGGCGGTCACGGCGGCCGTGGCGGCGGCGGCGCGGGCGGAGGGCGTGGCCCGGCGCTGAGGTGTTGCGGGGGCGCTGCCCCCGTACCCCCGCTCCTCAATCGCCGGAGGGGCTTGATTTTGGCCGCGGCCACTTTCAGCCTTGCCGGCGTTTGAGGCGCGGGGTCCGGGGCGGAGCCCCGAAACCAGCGGTGCGCGTCACAGTCGCAGGCGGTTACGCGTCGGTACGGTGACGCCTATCGTCGGCGGCATGTTCGCCGCCTACGCAGCCGCCCTGGACCCCGCCCACCCCCTCAACGGCCTGGAGCTGGGCGACCGCCCAGCCCCGCAGGACCGGCCGGGATGGACCACCGTCGACGTCCGGGCCGCGTCCCTCAACCACCACGACCTCTGGTCCCTGCGCGGCGTCGGCCTCGCCGAGGACAAGCTGCCGATGATCCTCGGGTGCGACGCCGCCGGGATCGACCAGGACGGCAACGAGGTCGTCCTGCACTCCGTCATCGGGCAGACCGGGCACGGCGTCGGGCCCGACGAGCCCCGGTCCATCCTCACCGAGCGCTACCAGGGCACGTTCGCGGAACGGGTCACCGTTCCCACGTACAACGTGCTGCCCAAGCCCAGGGAGCTGAGCTTCGAGCAGGCGGCCTGCCTGCCGACCGCCTGGCTCACCGCGTACCGGATGCTCTTCACCAACGCCGGGGTGCGCCCCGGGGACTCCGTGCTCGTGCAGGGCGCCGGCGGCGGGGTCGCGACCGCCGCGATCGTGCTCGGCCGGGCCGCCGGGCTGCGGGTCTACGCCACCAGCCGCGACGAGGCCAAGCGCAGGCGGGCCGTCGAGCTGGGCGCCGTGGAGGCGTTCGAGGCGGGCGCCCGGCTGCCGCACCGGGTGGACGCCGTCATCGAGACGGTCGGCGCCGCCACCTGGTCCCACTCCGTCAAGTCGCTGCGCCCCGGAGGCACGCTGGTCATCTCCGGCGCCACCAGCGGCGACCGCCCCTCGCACGCCGAGCTGACCCGGATCTTCTTCCTGGAGCTGAAGGTCGTCGGCTCGACCATGGGCTCCAAGGACGAGCTGGAGGACCTGCTCGCCTTCTGCGCCACCACGGGCGTGCGCCCCGTGATCGACGAGGTGCTGCCCCTGGACCGCGCCCGGGAGGGCTTCGAACGCCTCGCGGCGGGCGACCAGTTCGGGAAGATCGTGCTCACTGTCAACAATGGTTGACAAGGCCCGCATGTCAATGTAAGTTGACATCATGACCGAAGCGACGGATCTCGCCGAGCGGGCGGGCGACCGCGACCCCCGGGTGGGGCTGCGGTCGGTCGCCGCGCTGCGGCGGCTGCTGGAGCAGCTGGAAGCCGTACAAGTCGGAAGCGCCCGCGCCAAGGGCTGGTCGTGGCAGGAGATCGCCGCCGAACTGGGCGTCAGCAGGCAGGCCGTGCACAAGAAGTACGGGAGGCATTGATGTTCGAGCGATTCACCAAGGAAGCCCGCGCCACGGTGACCGGCGCCGTGGACCATGCCGGGCGGACCGGGGCCTCCCCGGTCACCGGAGAACATCTGCTGCTCGCCCTCCTCGACCAGGAAGACGGCCGCGCCGCCTTCGCGCTCACCGCGCTGGGCCTGGTGGACCGCAGGGAGTCCGTCGAGGCGGCGCTCGCCGAGGCCCGCAGGCGCGGGGGCATGAGCAGGGCCGACGCCGAGGCGCTCGCGGACATCGGCATCGACCTCACCGCCGTCGTCTCGCGCATCGAGGAGGCGCACGGCGAGGGGGCCCTGCGGGACGCCGGTGGACGCCGGCGCCGTGCGGGCCGACCGGCCTTCTCCCGGGAGGCGAAGAAGATCCTGGAGAAGTCGCTGCGCGTCGCGCTCGGGCGCGGCGACCGGTTCATCGGCGGGGAGCACCTCCTGCTGGCCCTCACCGTGACCCCCGGCCCCGTCGCCGACGCGCTCGCCGACCACGGGGCGACGTACGCCTCGGTCGGACGCGCGCTGTACGGGGACGGCGGCGCGGACGGCCGGGAGCGCAAGGCGGGCTGACTCGACGGGGCGGGCCGGGCGGCCCGGCTCGACGGGGGCGGGGCAGGCGGGTGTACGGGGGCCGGGCGACCGGCCCCCGTACCTACTTCTCCCCGTCCCCCCGGAGCACCGCACCCACCTGCGCCGCCGCCGTCCCCAAGTGGCGGCGGACCTCCGCGAGCTGGGCCTCCGTCACCCCGTGGTCCCGCGCCGCGTCACGCAGCTCGTCGCGGAAGCGGTCGAGCAGCCGGTCCAGGTCGCGGGCCGGGTCGCCCGTGCCGCCCGCGTCCCTGCCCCACTCGGGGTCGGCGCCGGCGGCGTCCGGCTTCGCGTACGGCCCCCGGCTTCCCGTACGGGCGAAGCCTCCCAGCTGGCCGGTGATCTCGGCCAGGCCCTCGCGGACCCCGGCAGGCCAGTCGCCGCGGGCGAAGTGCTCCTGGACCTGGCGGGCGGCCTGCTGCATCTGCTCGCGGGCCCGGTCCTGGGCCTCCTTCGCCTGGCGGCGGGCCTGCTGGGCGTCCTGGCGGGCGCGCCGGGACTCGTCCTTCGCCCGGCGTGCCTGCTCCTTCCACTCCTGCTTGGCCTTGCGCAGCTCGTCCTTGGCGGTACGCCACGTCTCGTGGTCACCGAAGTCGCCGAGCCCGCCGAACGGGTCCCCGCCGCCGGAAGCGGCGCCCGGCGTGTGGCGCGACTCGTCGGCCGCCGCCCGCATCTCGCTGCGCAGCTTGCCCGCGGCGCCGCGCACGTCGTCGCGCATCTCGGCGGCCAGCTCGGCGACCGACTCGCGGATCTCCAGCTCCAGATCGGCCAGCTCCCCGGTGCGGTCGGCGAGTTCGGCGCGGCCCGCGTCGGTGATCGAGTAGACCTTGCGGCCGCCCTCCGTGGCGTGCGTGACCAGGCCCTCGGCCTCCAGCTTGGCCAGCCGGGGGTAGACCGTGCCGGCCGAGGGGGCGTACAGGCCCTGGAAGCGCTCCTCCAGCAGACGGATCACCTCGTAGCCGTGCCGGGGCGCCTCGTCCAGCAGCTTGAGGAGATACAGCCGCAGACGGCCGTGGGCGAAAACGGGGGGCATGTCAGAGCACCTTTCCGGTCGGCTCGGCCTCGTACGGTTCCTCCTCGGCCGGCGGGCGGCGCAGGAGCGCGATCGACCCCGATACGGTCGTCGCCCGCAGGGTGCCGGTGCCGGGGCCCAGGGTGCCGGTGATCTTCTTGGCGCCCCACTGGCCGCTGACCCGCAGGTCCTCGAAGCCGTTGGAGACGGAACCGCTCGCGGTGTTCGCCTCCACCCGGGCGTCGGCGGGGTGCGGCAGCCGGATGGCGATCTCGCCGGAGACCGTGGTCAGCCGGATGTCCGTGGGCTTCCCGGTCGGGTCCAGGTCGAGCACCATGCCGCCGCTGACGGACTCCGCCTTCACGGAGGCGCCCGCGCCCTCGACGACCGTCAGCTCGCCGGAGACCGACTTGAAGCGCAGGTCCCCGGTGACGGACTGGGCCTCGATGCTGCCCGAGACCGTCTCCGCGCCGACCGGTCCGGAGAGCTTGACGAGCGTGGTGTCACCGGTGACGCCACGGACCTCCGTACGGCCCCGGACGCCGGAGACGAAGGCCCCGGCGCCGACCACGCCGACCTCCACCGAGGAGTCGGCCGGGACGGCGAGCGAGACGACGGCGGTGCGGCGCCACTCCTTGCGGTCGAACCACTTCAGCAGGTTCTGCCAGGCCAGGTCCTCGTACGCCACGGTCAGGACGCCGTCCTCCTGCGTCACGACCAGCGGCGGGCCCTCGATGGCGGAGACCTCCAGGCGCGCGGTCGGCTCGTCGGTGCCGACCACGTTGACCGTGCCGTTGACGATCCGCACCTTCAGTGCGGTCACGGGCTCCTCGAAGGCCAGTTTCCGAGGCTCGGCGACGGCCCACGTCGAGACAGGCATGGATCTGACCTCCCGATAGTACTGGCGACGCAACATATCGCGTCTCTTGAGGAACACGATATATCGCGGCATGGGGAAGTCAAGAAATGGGGCGTGAGCGCGGGTGGCCAGGGTGCACAAAACCCCACAAGCAGGGGCAAGGTGGCCTACGGTGTGAGGCATGGACGCGACCTCACCCGTGGGTGCCCTGCTGCTGTGCCGGACCGTGCCGGACGCCGTGCGCCCGGTCGCGCAGCTGCTGCGCGAACCGCTGCTGCTCGCACCGGCCGGGCCGGGCTGGAGCGTTCTCGTACCGGAGGGGGAGCCCTGGCAGGGCGGGCGCCGGGCCAGGGCCGGGGAGGGGGAGCGGGCCGAACCCGTCGACCGGGTGCTGGGCGGCTGGGCCACCGCGCTCGCCGTCGGCTCCACCTGGCCGGTGCTCGCGCTGTGGTGGGACGCCGACCGGGCCGGATACACGCTGGCCTCGGGCTTCCGCCGCCCCGTGGGTTACGTCTGGCTGGCGGACGGCACCCCGGCCGGTGAGGACGAGGCCATGCGGACGTTCGCCGAGCGGCTGGGGCTCGACCCCGTACTGGACGTGCAGTCGCTCGAAGCGCTCACCCGCCCCGACCCGGACGCCGACGCCCGGGCCCGGCTGCGCGGGCTGGTCGCCGTCCTCACCCGCACCGGCCTCGCACTCCCGGCCGGGCTCGGCGCGGGGGAGGACTGGGAGAGCGCCGAGCGCATCGAGTGGCCCGGGTGGCGCGACGCGGTCCGGGTCGACCTGGGCGCGGTGGAGAGCAGCCGGCTCGGACCGTGGGTGCGGGGCCCGAGGGCGCGGGCGCTGGCGGGCCTCCAGCTCGCGGCCGGACTGCCGCTCGCCCTGTGGGGAGCGGCCCGGCGCAGCGGCGGCTGGGCCTTCGCCGGGGCGCTCCTGATGGCGCACGGGGCGCTGGGACTCGCGTACGACCGCGTACGCGAGGGCCGCCCCGGCGGGGAGTGATCCCTACTCGTCCTCGTCCTCGTCGTCCAGGCGGGCCAGCCAGGTCGCGAGGCGCTCGACCGGCACCTCGAAGTCGGGATTGAGATCGACGAACGTGCGAAGCTGCTCGGCGAGCCACTCGAACGTGACCTCCTCCTCGCCTCGGCGCTTCTCCAGCTCCTCGATACCGCGGTCGGTGAAGTACATGGCTCAAGTCTAGAGCGGCCTTCACGCACCTCGGGCCGCCTCCTCGTCGATCCACCCCGCATCCGCCGGCTACGGCCGTTAATCTGCGGGTAGTTGGCGAAACGGGGGGTGTCATGGGTGACAGTGGGTCCCGTATTACGCGCATTGAGCTGCCGGACGGTACGCCGGTCTGGGCCAGGATCTCCGGGGCCGAGGAGCTGGACGCGCCGGTGCCCGGAGGCGGTCCGACCTATACGGACACCGGGTTCGGGGACTTCACGGACCAGGTGCAGGCCCGGGTCGAGAGCCTGCACTCCGTGGTGACCGGGGTGGCCCGCTCGCTCGCCGTGCCGTTGCGGGCGGTGCGGCCGGACGAGGTGAGCGTCGAGTTCGGCATTGAGTTGACCGCCAAGGCCGGGAAGATCGTCGGGCTGCTCGCGGACGGCGAGGCCAAGGGCGCCATCACGGTCACCCTCACCTGGAACGGCGGCGGGCCGCCCATCGACGCGCCCCCGCCCGCCCCCGTACCGGCGCAGACGGCGCCGCCGCCGGGCGCCGGCGCACCTCCCGGCCTCCCGCCCGCCGGGGCACCCCCCGGCGCACCGGCACACCCCGGCGGTGCGGACGACACCGTCGGCGGCGGGGCATGACCTTCGGGGAACAGGGGGGCGCGGAGGGGGCCCTCGGCCCCGCCCAGGCCGCCCTCATGGACCTCGTCCAGGACGCCACCGTACGCATCCATCGCCCGCCGTCCGGGTATGCCCAGGACGGGCCGGAAGGGGACTTCCTGGGCAGCGGATTCTTCGTCGCACCCAGCTGGGTCCTCACGTGCGCGCACGTGGCGATGCGGGGGGAGGGGGGCATGGTGGGCGTGTGGTTCAAGGAGGACCGCTACAGCACCGAACTGACCGAGGTGCCGGGCCGGGTCGTCGCCGCGCTGCCCGGCACCCGTCCCCCGGGCCCGGGCGGCTGGCCCGCCCCCGACCTCGCGCTCATCCAGCTCCAGCGCCCCGTCGAACACCCCTGCGTGTACGTCACCGAGCGGTCCGAGGCGATGCTCCGCAGCCGCGAGGTCCGCTGCGTGGGCTGGGCGCCCGTCCAGGGCGGCGGACTGCAGAACCGCAGCGGCGTCTGCGTCGTCAAGGGCTCGTACGGGGGATCGGGCGACGCCGAACAGGTCGTCAGGATCGACGGCGACTGGGTGGAGCTCGGCATGTCCGGCGGCCCGCTGGTCGACCTGGCCCGGGGCGAGGTCGTCGGCGTCATCAAGTCGCAGATCAACGGCCACCAGGGCGGCACCGCCGTCGGCGTCGAGCGGCTGCGCACCCTGGAGGTGCCGGCCGGGCCCGTCGAGTCCGAGACCGACGACATATACCAGTCCGTCTTCCACGCCCACGACCGCTACCACGCCGACCGGCACACCAGCTCCGCCGGCACCGAGCGGACCTGGACCGACGCGCAGAGCGACCTGCCCGACCCGCCCGGCGGCATCCTCGGCCCCAAGCTGCGCGCCGAACTCCTCGGCCGGCTCGCCGAGCTGTCGCCCCCGGCCAGTACCCGGTCGCTGCTGACACTGCTCGACCGGCTGCCCGGGGTGTACGCCCGCGACCACCGCCCGGCCCCGCGCGGCTGGCGCGACGGCCTCGGCGCGCTCTACGACGCCCGGGCCCGGGACCGCGAGGCCCGGTTCGAGCTGATCGTCCGCTACTGCATGGGCGTCCTCGCGGCCGACCGCCCCTGCGGCCAGCTCTCCGTGCGCAACGCCAAGGCGCTCTGGGGCTGGGTCAAGCGCATCGCCGACACCGAACTCCCCCGCGACCTGCGCCGGCAGCTCGACATGGAGTGGGCCGCGATCCGGCTCCGCCTGGAACAGAACCGCCAGCGGGCCGCCCGCGCCCCGGCGGGCGAGCCCGTCCTCTACGGCGAACGCGACTGCGTCGTGCTCCACGTGGACCTCCAGGGCTGGGCGCGCGACCAGTACGACTGGCGGGTCGCCGTGGACCGCAGAGCCGGTGAGGCGGAGCCGGTGGACGAGGACAGCCGCGGCGTCCCGCTCGGCACCGTCCCGGACCGGCTCGCCGCCGCGCTGACCGAGGCGTTCCGGCGGTGCGACGAACCGGACAGCCCCGCCATGCTCCAGGTCGTCGTCGCGCCCGCGCTCTTCGGCCTCCCGGTGGACGACTGGGTGCTGCCGCCGTCCGGGATGCGGCTCGGAGCCGTACGGCCCGTGGTACTGCGCAGCCCGTACCAGGGGCCCGCCGAGGAGCGGCCCGCCCGGTGGGACGCGGGTCTCGCGGCCGCCGTCCGGGCCGAGGTCGTCGACTGCGAGGACGAATTGCGGGTATGTGTACCGGAGTCGGCGCGGCTGCGCACCCTGGCCCACGGGACCGTGCCCGTCCTGTGCCGCTACGGGAGCCTGCCGGACCCCGAGGTGACGGCCGGGGTGGTACGGCTGCTCGACAGCGGCTTCGGTGTGGCGCTGCTCCAGCGGCGCACGGCGGAGGGCGACACGGTCTGCAAGGAGTTCCACCGGCGCGTGGCCGAGGCGGTGTCGGACACCCGCACCCACGACCGGCTGCCATGGAAGATCCATGAACTGAGACGCGGGGTGAGCGCGGGACGAACGGAGATGTACTGGTCCGCGGGCGCCGCCCTCTACTACGACGATCCGCACCGTCCGCTGCCGGGTTCCGACTTCCTGGAGGCGCCGTGAGCCACCGCGCAAAGCATCAGTCGTGTAAGCGAACTGACCTTCCCCTTACGGGTGTTGATCCGGATCGATACGGTAGGGCACGTCCGACGCAGGCCGCCCCTGGCGGACGGGTGACAACGAGGGACACGCTATGAGCGAACCGAGCGAGTGGCTCATCTACCGGGGCATCGGCGAACCGCACGACGAGGTGCCCCAGCTGCCGCCCCCGCCGCCCTGGCGCGACTTCACCGGAGGCCGCGGGTCCGCCGGTGCGGACGGCGGCGAGTCCGCCGACCGCCGGCTCGGCATCCCCGGGCGCGTCGCCGAGGAGCACCGGCCCGGCGCCGAGGAACTGGAGATGATCAACGCCGCGCTGTACCTGCGGCGCCCCCTGCTCGTCACCGGGGACCCGGGCGCGGGCAAGAGCACCCTGGCCCACTCCGTGGCGCGGGAGCTCGAACTCGGCAAGGTGCTCCGCTGGCCCGTGGTCAGCCGCACCACCCTCCAGGACGGCCTCTACCACTACGACGCCATCGCCCGGCTCCAGGACGTCCAGATCGCCTCGCACGCGGCGGCCGGCGGCGCCGCCGGGGCCGACGCGGCACAGAGCGTGGGCAGTTACATCCGGCTCGGGCCGCTCGGCACCGCGCTGCTGCCCTCGGACCGGCCGCGCGTCCTGCTCATCGACGAGCTGGACAAGAGCGACATCGACCTGCCCAACGACCTGCTGAACGTCCTGGAGGAAGGCGAGTTCGCCATCCCCGAGCTGGAGCGGATCGCCGACCGGCTGCCCGACGGCGAGGCGGACGTCCTCGACCACGACGGCAACAAGGTCCGCATCAAGGGCGGCCGGGTGCAGTGCCGGGCCTTCCCCTTCGTCGTCCTCACCAGCAACGGCGAACGGGACTTCCCGGCCCCGCTGATGCGCCGCTGCATCCACCTGGAACTCGGCCGCCCCGACCACAAGCGCCTCGCCTCCTTCGTCAAGGCCCACCTCGGCGAGGAGGCCGCCCGCGCCAGCGACGACCTGATCGCCCACTTCCTGGAGCGCTCCCGCACCGAACTCCTCGCCACGGACCAGCTGCTGAACGCCATATACCTCACGCACGCCGCGTCACCGGCGGGCCGCGACCGGCTCGCCGACCTGCTCATCCAGCGACTCGACCGGCCGAGGTGAGGCGCTGATGTCCGGTGCGGCGGACGAGAACGGTGGCGGCGGCGGGCCCGGCGCCCCGGAGCCCCACGACGACGGATTACTGCCCGAGCTGGTCGCGCGGCTGCGCGGCGCCGGGCTCGACCCCGACGTCGAACAGCTCTGCGACGCCCTCTGGCTGGCCCGGTGGACCCGCGGCACGTCCGCGCCCGGCGAGGAGTCCGGCCCGGACCCCGCGCGCCGCCCCGGCCACCGCCCCTCCGAGGAACGCCCCGACCCCCGCCGCACCGCAACCCCGGACGCCCGCACCCCGGACGAGGACCGGGACGCCCGGCGCGAGGAGACGCCCGCACCGGGGGACCGCGAACGGATCTCCCTGCACCCCGTCCCCGGCCGCGCCCGGCCCGGCGACCCGGACGCTCCACCCGGCCCGGAGGACATCCGGCCCGGCGCGGACGCCCACGCCGCCGTGCTGCCCCTCGGCGTACCGGCCGCGCCCGTCCTGCCCGCGGCCCTCGAACTGACCCGCGCGCTGCGCCCGTTGCAGCGCTACCGCCCGGCCTCCGCACCGCTGCGCCAGGTCCTGGACGAGACGGCGACCGCCGAACGCAGCGCCCGCGCCGGAGGCGTGGTCATGCCCGTCTTCCGGGGGGTCCGGCGCGGCGACGCCGTCGTGCAGTGCGTGCTGGACGCCTCCTCCTCGATGCTGGTCTGGGACCGGCTGTTCGAGGAGCTCCAGCAGATCTTCGCCCGGATCGGCGCGTTCCGGGACGTGCAGATGCGCTACCTCCACCCCGGCCCCGACGGCGGCTGCACGGTCAGCCGCAGCCCCGACCCCACCGCCGCCCCGCTGCACTCGGCGGACCGGCTCAGCGACCCCACCGGACGCCGGGTGACCGTCGTGGTCAGCGACTGCGCCGGCCCCCTCTGGCGCACCGGACACGCTCACCGGCTGCTGCACCAGCTCGCCCGGCTCGCCCCCGTCGCCGTGCTCCAGCCGCTGCCGCAGCGCATGTGGAACCGGACCCGGCTGCCGGTCACCTTCGGCTCGCTCACCCGGGGCGAGGGCCCGGCCGGGGCCACCCTCCTCAAGGTCACCGGCGACGCCGGAGCGGGCCCCGCCCACCCCGGTGCCCTCGCCGTGCCCGTGCTGCCGCCGGTCGCGGACGCGCTCGCCGCCTGGGCCCGGCTGCTCTCCGGAACCGGCGCCGCCTCGGTGCCGGGCGCGGTCGGCTGGGTCCGGGCGGACCAGCCTGCGGCCCCGGCCCGCCGCCCGGGCGACGCGCTCTCCTCGCTGCAACTGGTCAGCCGGTTCCGCTCGACGGCCTCCCCGGCCGCCGGACAGCTCGCGGTCTACCTCGCCGCGGCCCCGCTCTACCTGCCCGTCATGCAACTCGTCCAGCGCACGATGCTGCCCCACTCCGGACCCTCCGAACTCGCCGAGGTCCTGCTCAGCGGACTCCTCAAGCGGCAGGAGGGCGGCACCGGACGCGGACAGTGGTACGTCTTCGAGCCCGACGTCCAGGAAGCACTGCTCGGGCCCCTCGGCCGCGACGAGGCCCTGCTCGTGCTCAAGCACTGCTCGCAGTACATAGAGCAGCGGTTCGGCAAGGGCGGGCCCAACTTCCCGGCCCTGGCCTACGCCCAGCTCGGCGACGGCACCACCCGCGGCGCCGCGCACGGCACCCCCTGGCCGGCCCCCGCCACGGACACCGCGGCCCGCGAGGCCGAAGAAGCCGACGACAGCGAGGAGAACGAGGGGAACGGGGGGAACGAGAGACCCGGGGGTCCGCGCGTCCCCCACGCCTTTGCCGAAGTCGCAGCCCGCGTACTGGAGCGATTCATGCCCGTACCGCCACGATTCGTCACCCGGGAGCCCAAGACGCCCGGAAACCCCCAGGCCGCCGGCCTCGCCGTGCGCCGCGCGCGGGAACTCGTGCGCCACTTCGAGACCGACAAGATGGTGCAGCGCCTGATCGACGCCGTACAGCTGCTCAGGGGCGCCGCCGAGCACACCCCGGCCCCCGCCGACGACACCGAACTCTGGGCGGAGTACGCGCGCTGCGTGCTGCGCCTGTGGGAGGTCCAGGGCGGCGCCGACCTGCTCGACGAGGCCGAACGCGCCGCCGAACGGGCCGCCGCCCGCCCCGGCGCCGTACGGGAACGCGCGGTGCTCGCCAAGGTCCTCCACGCGGCCGCCGACGACCGGCGCCGGCGCGGCGACCGGCGCGGCGCGCTGGAACTGCTGCGGCGCGCCGACCGCGAGTACACCGCGGCCTGCGCCAGCCCCGGACTGGAGCCCGGCGAGGCCCTGCGCCTCACCCTGGAACGGGTCCGGGCCCTGGAGGCGCAGTGGCGGCTCGACGGCGACACCGCCCTGCTCCAGAGCGCCTGCGGGATGCTGGAGGCGTTCGCCGACGCCTGGCCCGACCAGGAGAACCGCCCCGCCGTCCTGCCCCTCCAGCACGGCCGCACCCTCCTGAAGCTGGCCCGCGCCACCCAGGACGTCGAACAGTCGCGCGAGTACGCCCGCCAGTCGGCCCGGTCCCTGCGCACCGCGTTCGCCCAGAGCGCCGGGCAGACCATGGGCACCGAGGTCCGCATCGTCCTCGATCTGGTCGACGCGCTGCTCGCCTCGGGCGCCGAACCGGAGGAGGCCGCCACCCTCACCGCCCAGTCGCTGGAGACCGTGCGCGACCAGCGCCAGCGCGCCCAGCTCCAGACCCGGGCCGGCCGGGTCCGGGTCGCCCGCTACGAACACACCGGCGACCCCGCCGAACTCGTCGCCGCCACCGAGTGGTTCACCCGCGCGGCGCGGGGCATCCCCCGCGACTCCCGGGCCCACACCGACCTGCTCGCCGAATGGGGCGCCACCCTGCTGCGCCGCGCCGAACTCCCGGACGGCCGCGAATACATCGGCGCGACGGTCCGGGTGCTGCGCGACTGCCGCTCGGAGACCCCGGCCGGCGGCGCCCAGCAGTCCGAGCGCCTGCTGATGCTGGGCCGCGCCCTGATGCTGCGCCACCGCGCCACGTGGGACCGGGTCGACCTGCGGGAGGCCGAGTACCTCTTCAAGCTGGCGGCCGAGGAGGCCACCGCCCCGCTCACCGCCGCCCGCTGCTGGCTGGAGCTGGGCCGGGCCCTCCTCCAGGCGGCCGGCATCCTCGACCGCCCGGCCCGCCGCGACGAGGCGGCGGAGGCGTTCCGCTCGGCCGCCGACGCGGCCGGCGAGGCACAAACGGAGCAAGAGAGTCCACAACATCTCCAGGAAGCAGTGGAGTTGGCTGCTACAGCCAACCACTGGCGGGGTATGACGTACGAGAGGGCGGGGCGCCCCCGGGCCGCGCGCGACGCGTACCGGGCGGCCCGCCAGGAGTGGCGCAAACTGCCGGACAACGGCGGCGCGGCGGGCGAAGCGACCGCCGAGCGGCTGGCGGAGCTGGAGCGGTGAGAACGGCGCGCCCGAGGGCGGGCGGGCCGGGCCCCGGCATGCGCGTGAGGCAGCAGGCGACAGGACAGGTCAGGGATGCGGGACCGGCGGGACGCGCTCAACGGCGAGCGGGTCACCGGCCGGCCCGGTGCTGCGGTACGGGGAGGCGTGATGAGCGAGTCGACACGGTACGAGGGAACGGGCGCGGCCGGCGCGGGTGAACTGCCGGACCTGCTGGGCCTGGACCTGGCGGCCCTGCGGACCATGGACCACCCGGTGCTGTCCGAGGTGGTGGCGGATCTGCGCGGGCGGGCCGAGCAGCCGAAGGAGATGCTCTGGGGGTTCACCAACGCCTTCTGAGCGAGGGCCGCGTCACCGGGGCCCCTTCCCGGCACCACTCGATTCCGGCCCGTGCTGCACCCGATTGAGACATCATCACCCGGGTGCCGCCTGGCCCTGTCCATCACCGGGAACACTCGCCCCGGGCCGGTACGGGGTGCCCCGGCCGGTGTACAGCACGGGGGTGCGTGAGTGGCTGGACGGACGACACCGCGGGGACGGCACACGGAGCCCGACGCGAAGGGGAAACCGCGCGCCCCGGGCGCCGGACCCGTGCCCTTCGGGCAGTTCATCGTGAAGGTGCACGGCCGCTGCAACCTGGCCTGCCGCTACTGCTACCTGTACGAGGGCCCCGACCGCACCTGGCGCGACCGGCCGTCCGCCGCGTCGCCCGCCGTCCTGGAGCGCACCGCCGCCCGCATCGCCGAGCACGCCGCCGCCCACGGGCTGGGAAGCGTCGCCCTCGTCCTGCACGGCGGCGAACCCCTGCTCGCCGGACCGGGCAGGCTGGCGGCCCTCGCCGACGCGGTGCGCGAACGGGTCCCGGCCGGCTGCGCCGTACGAACCACGGTGCAGACCAACGCCACGCTGCTCACGGACGCCGGCATCGACACGCTCGCCCGGCACGGCATCCGCGTCGGCATCAGCCTCGACGGAGGGCTCGCCGCCCACAACACCCTGCGCACCGACCATGCGGGCCGCCCCTCCTGGCCCGCCGCGTCCCGGGGCGCCCGGCTCCTCGCCGACCGCCACCCCGAGGCGTACGCGGGCATCCTCACCGTCGTCGACCCGCGCACCGACCCGGTGGAGATGTACGAGTCCCTGCTCGCCCTGCGCCCTCCGGCCCTGGACCTCCTGCTGCCGCACGGCAACTGGTCCAGTCCGCCGCCGGGCCTTACCGCCGCTCCCGGACCGGGGCGTCCCACCCCTTACGGCGACTGGCTGTGCGCGGTCTTCGACCGCTGGTGGGGGGCGCCCCGGCGGGAGACCCGGATCCGGCTGTTCGAGGAGTGCTTCGCGCTGCTCCTCGGGCTGCCCGCCGCGACCGAATCCCTCGGCCTGGACCCGGTCAACGCGGTCGTGATCGAGACGGACGGCTCCATCGAGCAGGTCGACTCGCTGAAGTCCGCGTACGACGGCGCGGCCGCCACCGGCCTCGACGTCTTCCACCACACCTTCGACGAGGCGCTGCGCCACCCGGGCGTGGCCGCCCGCCAGGCGGGGGCCGGCGCACTCGCCGCCGCCTGCCGCGCCTGCCCGCTGCTGACCGTGTGCGGGGGCGGCCACTACGCACACCGCTACCGCGCAGACAACGGCTTCCGGAACCCCTCCGTCTACTGCGCCGACCTCGAACGGCTGATCCGCCACATCGCGGACCGGCTCGCCGAAGCAACCGCTGGAGACCCCCCATGAGTTCTGCCGTCCCCGACCACGTCCTGCGCGAACTCGGCCGCACCGAGGGCGACGCCGCGTCGCTGGGCCTGCTCGTCCGCGACCAGGACACCCGCCGCCTCGTCCTCCTGCGCGCCGTGCTCGACGCCGCGGAGGCCGCCCCGGCCACGGTCTGCCCGCCACCCATGCTGGACCGGCTCCGCGCGGACTGGGCCCTCCTCGAAGCGGCCGAACGGGCGGACCGGGGGGCGGTGCGGAGTGTTCTGTTCCACCCCTTGGCCGGGCCTTGGGCGGAGCGGCTGCTGGGCGGGCTCACGTCGGGTGGGGCGGACCTGTCGGCCGACCTGGCCCACCTGACCGCGCTGGCGGCCGTGGCGGGGGTGCGGGCGGGGATCGGGTTCCGGGCGCGGCTCGGCCCGCGGGGCGGGCTGCTGTCGATGCCCACGCTGGGAGCCGTACGCGCGGACATCGGGCCGGTAGAACTCCACGGGCTCGAACGGGAACTGACGGTCAGCCCGGCCGACGGGGCGCCCTTCACCGTCCAGGTCCATCGGGACGGGGCCACGAGCTCGGCGGACCCGCGCTGGGTGCCCCTGGTCGTACTGCCCGCCGTGGTGCCGGGGGCGGCACCCGTGGTGCTGGACGACCTCGACCCGTACCGGACGCGGGGGGGCGGAGCCGAGACCCACGGACTGGGGGACGCTGCCGAGATCGACGACTGGGAGCGCAAGGCGTGGGCCGAGTCCTGGTCCGGGGTCGAACCGCTGCTGCGCCTGGGCGGCGAGCACCGGCTCGCCGAGGCGTCCGTCCTGCTGCGCTGCATGGTCCCGCTCGGTCCCCCACCGGGCTCCGGGCCCACCGGCCGTAGCGCCGCTCATTGCAGCGGTACCCGGCGTGAGGCGTTCGGCGCGGTACTCAGCAGCAAGCCCGCCACCGCCGCGTACTTCGCCTCCACGCTCGTGCACGAACTCCAGCACACCAAGCTCGCCGCACTCTGCGCCCTCGTTCCCCTGCACCACGAGGACACGGCCCCCCGGCACTTCGCGCCCTGGCGCCCCGACCCCCGGCCCTTCGACGGACTGCTCCAGGGTGCCTATTCGCACCTCGCGCTCGCCGACTACTGGCAGCGGTTCGCGCTGAACGCCCGGCGCGTGACGCACCGGGACCTGGCCTGGGCCGAGCACGCGCGCTGCCGGCAGCAGGTCGGGGCCGTACTGCCGGTGCTGGCCGGCTCGGCGGCGCTCACCCCCGAGGGCCGGACGGTCGTCAACGAGATGATCTCGGTCTACCACCGTCTGGAGGATTCGCCGCCTCCCTCGGGGCACCTTGCGCGCGCGGAGGCGTACGTGAGCACCACCAAGGTGATATGGCAGCAGAGGAACGGCTCGCGAAGGCAGTGAACATCGCCCGGATTCCAGCCGGAGCGACCATGCTCCGGGGTATGTTGTGAAGGCTCGTATCGAGGCAGGGAGACGGTTGAATGCCCGGAACGCGTAAGCCAGTTGGAGTAACCGGGGCGAACACCGTCACGATCAGTTTCGCCGGTTTCAACCGCGCCTGGGCGGCGTGGATCGCGGACCGTCTGGAGCGGCGTGGTGTGGAGGTCGTCCAGCAGCGGTGGGACCCGCCGGTCTCGATCCCGCTGGAGGAGTCGCTGCGCGACCTGACGCTCGCACGCGGACGCGTCCTGGTGATCCTCAGCGACTGGTACTTCCAGCTCGGCCCCCGGAGCCACGACGAGTGGAACCGGGCACTGCGCTCCGAAGTCGCGCCCAATCCAGACCGGTTCGCAGCGGTGTGCGTCACCACGTCCGCGCTTCCCGGAGCCACCTCCGCACTGGGTGCCGCCGATCTCACCAACGTCGGTGCCGAGGAGGCGGAGCGGCGTCTCCTCGTCCGGCTGGGACTGCCCACCGACCCACTGCCCGACGGCACCCCGGCGGGTCCGCGATTCCCCTCCGACATCCCGCAGGTCTGGGGAGGAGTGCCGCGCCGCAACATCCGCTTCACCGGACGCGAGCAACTGCTCAGCGACGCCTACCGGGCGCTCCAGGAGTCCGGACCCGGCGCCGGGGTCGTGACCTTGCACGGCATGTCCGGCGTCGGCAAGACCCAACTGGCGGCGGAGTACGTCTACCGCTTCGGCTCCGAGTACGACGTGGTGTGGTGGGTGCAGGCCGACCGGCGCGCCCTCTACCGCCAGAAGCTCGCCGAACTCGCCCCGGAACTGGGCCTGTCCACCGGCCCCGAGTACGGGGAACGGCTCCGGGCCGTCCGCGACTCGCTGCGCCGGGGCGACCCGCACTCCCACTGGCTGCTGATCCTTGACGGCGCCGACGAGCCCGACCAGATCTGGGACCTCGTGCCCACCGGCCCGGGGCACGTGCTCATCACCTCCCGCAACCCGGAGTGGAGCGAGCACAACAGCAACCTCGTCGAGGTGCCCGTCTACCGGCGCGACGAGTCCGTGGCCTTCATCCGCCGCCGCGCCCCGCGCCTGACCCCGGCCGAGGCCGACCAGCTGGCCGAGGCCCTGGAAGACCTGCCGCTGCTGCTCGACCAGACCGCGGGCTGGCTGAACGACTCGGACCTGTCCGTGGAGGAGTACATCGAACTCCTCGAAGGCGGCATCGACCAGGACGTCGTCAAGGTCTCCGCGGACTTCCCCCTCGCCTTCCAGACCGCCTGGTCGATACTGCTGAACAAGCTCCGGGACACCGTCCCCGAGTCCGTCGACCTGCTGCGCCTGTGCAGCTTCTTCGCGCCCGGCTCCATTCCTGTGAGGCTGCTCAAGGACATGCCGCCGGGGGATCTGCCGGAGCAGGTCTCCGGGCTGATGAGCGACCCCCTGCTGTGGAACAAGGCCATCAACCAGCTCCGCCAGTACTCCGTCGTCCGGCTGGAGTCCCACGAGTCGGGGGCCGACGCGGCCTCCGCCGGTGAATCCCTCTACATGCACCGCATGGTCCACCAGATCGTCGGGCACGACATGTCGGAGGAGAACCGCCAGGAGTTCATCGACGTCGTCCGGCGCGCCCTCGCGGCGGCGGACCCGGGCCGCCCCACCGACACCCGGCTGTGGCCCGCGTACGCCGAGATCACCCCGCACCTCAAGTGGGCCGACGTACTGAAGAGCACCGATCCGGCAGTCCAGACCCTGGTGCTCAACTGCCTTCGCTACATGTACCTGTCGGGGGAGTACCGGGCCGGCATCAAACTGGGCGAACGCGCCCTGGCCGCCTGGCGGGAGCTGTTCGGCGAGGACCACCCGAGAATCTGGGAGCTGAGCTACCACTACGCCAATCTGCTCAGGTCCGTCGGTGACTACGCGGCCACCGAGGCCATCGAACGCGCGGCGGTGGAGCATCTGCGCACCAAACGTGAGACCCATGAACTGGAGTACCTGCGCGCCGCCACCGGGCTGGCCGCCGACCTGCGCGGCCTCGGGCGGTACGACGAGGCGCTTGAGATCTCCGGCTGGGTGCTGACCGGATACCAGGAACTGCTGGGTGAACAGGACTCCCGCACGCTCAACGCCCAGAACAACCTGGCCGTGGCGTACCGGGTGCTCGGCCGGTACACGGAGTGCCTCGAACTCGATGGGAGGACTCTCGACGCCCGTCGCCAATTCCTGCGCCAGCGCCACCCGTGGACCCTCTACTCCGAGATCAACTACGCCACCGACCTGCGGCTCCTCGGCCGTTACAGCGAGGCGTTCTCCCTGCAGAACCAGAGTGTCCAGGTCCATCGACGGGTCTTGGGAGTGGACAACCCGCAGACTCTGCGCGCCGAGCACAACCTCGCGCTGTGCCACTACCGCAACGGCGAACGCGTTCAGGCGGCGGAGCTGTTCACCCGTGTTCTCGAGCGATGCGAGCGCGCGCTGGGTGAGAGCGACCCGCTCACGATGATGTTCGCCACCAGCCAGAGCTTCTTCGCACGCGAAGACGGCGCCATCGACCAGGCCAGGGCCATAAGCGAGAAGGTCGTCCAGGGTTACGTGGACATGCTCGGTGAGGAGCATCCGTACGTGGCGGGCACCCGCGGCAATCATGCGCTGATCCTCCGCAGCGTCGGCGAGCGTCAGCAGGCGTACCACCTGATGGAGGAAGCGCTCGCAGGCATGGAGCGGGCCGTCGGCGACAACCACCCCTGGACGCTGGGCTGCGCCATCAACGCCTCGGCCACCCGCAACCTGATCGGTGACGTGGAGGCGGCCGTGGCCCTGTCGGACTCAGTGGTCACGCGTGCCACCGAGGTCCTGGGGCGCACGCATCCCCTGACGCTCTCCGCTCGGATCGCTCATGCCGCGGACCTTCGGGGGATTCGGGACAGGCAGCGGGCGGAGAAGTTCGAGACGGAGGCGCTGGGTGATCTGGAGGCCACGCTTGGTGTGAAGCACGTGCACACCGTGTCGGCGCGTTCCAGGAATCGGCCCTACTGGGACTTCGAACCCCAGATGATCTGACTTCGGGGTCGTCGATGATGGCCTGTCAGTAATGTTGCGACGTAGGGCAGTTAGTGGAGGGGGGCATCGATGGCGGTAGTAGTGGGATCACCCGCACCGGGCGAGGACGGTCCGATACCGGTGGTCGTGGACGCGGAAGCGTTCGCCGCCACCGGGGTGCCCGTCACCGACGCGGACTCCCTCTACGGGGGCGAGGAGACCCGGGACAACGCCGGCCGCCGGGCGCTCGGCGCGGCGCAGGACCTCTACGGGGACGGCCTCGACCTCGCCCGGCGCTGCGCCTCCCAGGCGATGCGCAGGCTGGGCGACCTCGGGGACGGGCTGCGGCCCGACGAGGTCGAGCTCCAGGTCGGCATCACCTTCGAAGCGGGGATGGCCGCCGTGGTCAAGGCCGGGGCGGAGGCGCAGATCCAGGTCACCTTCCGCTGGCAGCCGGGACGCGAGGAGCGGGTGTCCACGGTGGTGGAGCCCTCGTGAGCGAGGCGGCGGCCGAGGCGTTACCGGTGCCGATCCTCCCGTACAGCCGCATCGTCGGGCAGGAGGAGCTGAAGCTCGCCCTGGAGCTGAACTTCATCGCGCCGGCCATCGGCGGCGTCCTCATCGCCGGCCGGCGCGGCACCGCCAAGTCCACCGTTGTCCGGGCCTTCGCGCTGATGACCGGCGGCTGCCTGCCCGTCACCCTGCCGATCAACGCGACCGACGACCGGGTGCTCGGCGGCTGGGAGCTGGACGCCCTGATGCACGGGGAGGCGCGACGGCAGCCCGGCCTCCTGGAGGAGGCGCACCGCAAGGGCCTGCTGTACGTGGACGAGGTCAACCTCCTGGACGACCACATCGTCAACATCATCCTCGACGTCGTCTCCACCGGGGTCCTGTCCGTGCAGCGCGAGGGCATCGACACCGAGGCCCATGTCTCGTTCGGGCTCGTCGGCACGATGAACCCCGAGGAGGGCAGTCTGCGGGCCCAACTGCTCGACCGCTTCGGGCTCATGGTGACCGCGGCCGACCTGGACATCGACGAGCGGCACCGGATGATCACCACCGTGCTCGCCTTCGAGGAGGAACGCCTCGCCGCGGACTCCGCCTGGTTACGGGAGGCCGAGGCCGACAACCAGCGCCTGCGGGACGGCCTGCTCGATGCCCGGGAACGGCTGACGGCGGTCCGGCTGGACGCGGACATCAGCAGGCTCTGCGCCGAGGCCGCCGCCCGCACCGGGGCCGTCGGCCAGCGGGGCGACCTGCTCGTGGCCAAGGCGGCCCGCGCGCTCGCCGCGCGGGACGGCGCCCGGGCCGTGGAGCGGTCCCACGTACGCCGGGTGGTGCCGCTCGCCCTGCGCCACCGCAGGCCCGATTCGGTGCACGGACCCGAGCCGGTCTGGGGTCCTGACGAGGAATCCCAGCTGGACGAGCTCTTCGGCTGACATGGGGACACCGGTGCGACCGACAGGGGACCAGGCGGACGAGCCGGACGACGACCTCCGGCGGCTGCTCACCGTGCTGGTCTCCGCCGCGCTGGAGCCCTCGCTCGCCGGCGTCCTGCTGTTCGACCTCCCGCCCGCGCACCTGCCGGTCGTCGCCCGGACGTTCGCGCGGCTGCTCGGCAGCGCGTACGGGCAGCCGCCCGGCCGTCCCGCGCCCCGGACCGTGCTGGACTCCGCCACGGTGGACGAGGACCTGTGGATACGCCCCCGGGTGCGCCGGGGCCCGGAAGGCATCGGGTTCACCTTCGGCCCCGGTCCGCTGGCCGAGCCGGACGGCGGCCCCCGGCTGGTCGTCGTCCCCGACCTCGCCCGGCTCAGCGTCCCCGGGCTGCGCGCCGCCGTCCAGCTGCTCGGCTCGGACACCGCCACCCTGGAGCACTCCGGTCTCCGGCACCACTGGCGGCCCCGCGCACGGTGGCTGGCGTGCTGCCGGTCCGAGGACGCCGCGCTCCTCTCGCCGCACCTCCTGGACCGCTTCGCCCTGCGCCTCGCCGCCCCGGCCCTGCGCCCGCGCCCCGGCCCCGACCCGCTCGGCCCGCTCCCCGACAGCTGGGCGGCGTCCCTCGCCGCGGACACCCCCCGGCCCCCCACCACGCTCACCGACGAGGCCGCCACCGCCGTGCTGGACCTCCTGGACGAGCAGGAGGGCGGCGGCAACCGGCGCGCGCTCGCCCTGGCCCGCATCGCACGCGCCCTGGCCCGGCTGGAGAGCCCGGCGGACACCCCGCGGAACGGCCCGCCCCTCCCCGTCACCCCCGCCCACGTCGACCGCGCCGCGCGGCTCATCCGGCTCCGCCCCCCGCACCGCCCGGAAGCGCGGCCGGAGCACGCCCCGGACCGGGAGCCGCCCGAGCCGCCGGGGGCCGGCCGTCCGCTGCCGCGCCCGGAACCCTCGCGCGGCGCGGAGCAGGAGGCCGCAGCCGGTCTCCCCGTGCACGGACCGGAATCGGCCCAGCCGCTCGGCCCGGCGGCGGCCCCCCGCGAACGGGCACCGGCCGCCGACCTCCCGTACCCGGAGGACGTGGCGGGCCCGGGGCGCGGCGAGACCACGCTGCGGGTGCCGGCCCGGCGCGCCACCGGGGCACGCGCCTCCCGGGGGCCGGTCATCGGGGTGCGGCGCGCCCGCGACCTGTGGGATCTGGCCCCGGTCCGCACCGCGATGGAGGCCGCGAAGTACCGGGCCGTCCGGGGCGGTACGGCAGGCCCGCTGGTGATCGCCCCGGCGGACCTGCGCGGCTATCTCCGGGCCCCGGAGCCCGTACGGATCCTGACCGTCGTCCTCGACCACACCTGCCGGGCGGGCTGGGACTGGTACCCGGCCCTCGAACCGTTCCTGCGCTGGGCGTACGTCACCCGGGCCGCCGTCCACGTGGTCGAGGTCGGCGCCGCGGGGGAAGCGGACGAGCTCCGGGCCCGCGCGTTCACCGCCCGCTCCACCCGGGACCCCCGCATCGCCGCCGCCCTGGCCCGCCACCCCGGACGGGCCACCCCGCTCGCCCACGGACTCGACCTGGCCGGGCAGGCGCTGCGGCGGGCGTTCCGGCACCACAGCGCCGGACTCGTCGAAGCGCTCCTGGTCGTCGCCACCGACGGGCGGGGCAACGTCCCGCTCGCCGTGAGCCGCAGCGGCCGGCCGGGGCAGGGCCCGGTGCGCCGTACCGGCGTGGACGACGCCGTGGCCGTGGCGGCGCACATCCGCACCCTCGGCCGCAGCCGCCTCCGCGGCGTCGTCGTGAACCCGGGCCGGCCCCCGTACACCCGCCTCCCGGCCGCCCTGGCCGAGGCCCTGGGCGGCGGGGTCGTCGGCGGGGCCGACGCCGAGGAGGCCCCCGCCGCCCCGGACCGGGAGGCGCGCCATGGGTGACGGGCGGCTCCGGGTGATCCGGAACATGGTCGCCTCCGCCGCCCAGGCGCTGCCCGGACCGCGTCCCCCGGCACCCGGCGCCCCGGAGCCGCGCGGGCTGGGCGCCGCGCCCGTGGACGCCGCCCGCCCGCCGGACACGGCGTACGCCCGCATCCGGGTCGGGCGCCACCACACCGGGCCCGGTGCTCCCGACGCGTTCGGGGTCGAGGCGTGGTGCGCGGGCGTGGACCGCCTCCCGTACACCACGGGACCCGACCAGCTCCGGCCCGGGGACATCGGATTCGGCCATGCGCGCCGGGGCGGCATCCCGCCCTCCGAACTCTTCCGGTCCATCCGGCGCTGGTCGGCGTACCAGCACCGGCTGACGGGCTGGATCAACCGGTGCCGGCGGGTCCACGGCGAAGCGCTCCAGATCGTCGTCCTGGACCAGACCGGCTTCGAACTGCCCTGGGAGGCCCTGGACCTGCCCCCGGAGCCGGGAGCCGGGCTGCGCGGCGGGCCGCTCGGCGCGCTCGTGGACGTGGCGCGCTGGCTGGACGACTTCCCGGACCGGGCGGTGGCCCCGGACGGCCGGGTGCTCAGCTTCTTCCACGCCGACATGACCCGCGACCAGGAGTTCTTCGACCCGTACGAACACCGGCCGCACTTCGGCATCCAGAGCTTCCTGAACAACCTGGACGACCTCGACGGGCAGCGCACCGGACTGGTCTACATGGGCTGCCACGGCACCTTCGACCAGGAACTCAGCAAGCTCACCCTGGGCGGCGGCACCTGGGCCGACTACCACGACCTCGACATGCGCCTCCTGGGCCGCGACGCGTCCCTGGTCTGCCTCAACGCCTGCCATTCCGGGCGGTTCCTCGACTACGGCGGCGACGGCAGGCAGTATCTGCGCGGGTTCACCCAGATCTTCCTGCGCAACGGCGCGGGCGGCTGCATCGTCTCAGCCGGTGCGGTCGGCGACCCGGAGGCCCGGGTGATGATCCGCCGCATCGTCGACAGCGTGGCCGAGACTCCCGGCCGGCCCGTCGCCGGTGCGCTCCGGGCCTTCCGCGCGGAGGTCTACGACACCTTCCTCGCGGGCGGCGGGGTCCCGATGATGGTCACGGACGACGGCACCTTCGACAAGGACCGGCAGCAGAACGTGCTGCGCCTGCTGTACAGCCTGATGTTCCAGTACTACGGGCATCCGCTCAGCACCCTGCGCCTCACCGCCCGCCACCACGGCGCCCCCGTACGGACCGAGGCGGGCGGGCGGCCATGACCCCGGACGAACGCCCGCTGCTGATCGAGCCCGTCGTGGGCTGGCTCCCCGAGGTGGAACCCGGCCTCGTCCAGTGCGTCAGCGTCGACCTGCGCGGCCCGCTCGACGCCCACGGGGACACGGACGGCGACGCCTGGCCGTACGAGGAGGAGGAGCTGACGTTCAGCGTCGCGCTGGAGGGCGGGCCGCACTTCGTCTGCGAGGCCGTCGAGGACCCCGGTCTCGTCCTGCACCGCTTCGGCGGTACGTACGGGCCCGCGACCTTCCTCGTCACCGCGGGCCCTTCGGCCGGTCCGGGGGTGCTGCGGCTGACCATCTTCAACCAGTGGGGCGCCTCCGTCCGCAAGGCCGAACTGCCCTGCGCCATCACGGAGTCGGCCCGGCCCGGTGCGGTCGTGGGGGGCCTGACCGCACCGGGCCCGGGCCCGGCGGCCCCGCAGCCCGACGCGAGCGTCACCGTCAGCTCCGCCGGACACGACCGGGCGTGGGCGGCGTGGATCGGGGACTGTCTTGAGCGGCGCGGGGTGCGGGTGCTCCACCGGGAGTGGAACCCGGCGCCGGACGAGCCGCTGGAGGAGCCGCTGCGCGACCTGACGCTCGCGCCCGGGCGCGTCCTGGTGGTCCTCAGCGACTGGTACGTCCAGCTCGGGCCCCGGAGCCCCGAGGAGTGGAACCGCGCCCTGCGCTCCGAAGTCGCCCCCCGAGCAGACCGGTTCGCGGCCGTCCGCGTCACCACGTCCGCGCTTCCCGGAGACGCGAGCGTCTTCGACGCGGCCGACCTGCTCGGCCTCGGTGCCAAGGAGGCGGAACGGCGGCTCCTCGCCCGGCTGGGACTGCCCACGGACCCGCTGCCCCCGGAAGCAGCAGCATCGTTGCGGCCCCGCTTCCCGGCGAGCGTGCCCGCCGTCTGGGGCGGAGTGCCGCGCCGCAACGTTCGCTTCACCGGCCGCGACGAGCTGCTGGCGACCGTCTACGAGAAGTTCCGCCTGGCCGAGCCGGGGCGGCGGCGCGTGGTCCTGCACGGCATGCCCGGGATCGGCAAGACGCAGGTCGCGGCGGAGTACGTCTACCGCTTCGGCACCGACTACGACGCCATCTGGTGGGTGCCCGCCGACCGGCGCGCGCACTACCGGCAGGGACTCGCCGGACTGGCTCCGGCACTCGGCCTGTCGACCGGCGCCGAGTACGGGGAACGGCTCCGGGCCGTACGCGAGGCGCTGGGCCGGGGCGAGCCGTACGCCCGGTGGCTGCTGATCCTGGACGGGGCGGACGACCCGGAAGAGCTGTGGGACCTGGTGCCCCCCGGGACCGGACACGTGCTGATCACCTCCCGGAACCAGAACTGGGCCGAACGCGGCGGTCAGGTCGTCGAAGTACCCGCCCACGCCCGCCAGGAGTCGGTCACCTTCCTGTGCCGCCGGGCACCACGCCTCACCGCCGCCGAAGCCGGCCGGCTCGCCGAGGCACTGGAGGATCTGCCGCTCCTGCTCGACCAGGCGGCGGGCTGGCTGAGCGAATCGGACGTGCCGGTCGAGGAGTACATCGAACTGCTGGAAGAAGGCGCCGACCAGGAAGTCGTCCACGTGTCGGCCGACTTCCCGCTCCCCTTCCGGACCGCCTGGGCGATCCTGCTGAACCGGCTCCGCGAGACCGCCCCGGAAGCGATCGGCCTGCTGCACCTCTGCTGCTTCTTCGCACCCGGGGCCGTCTCCGTACACCTGCTCAGGGCCGTGCCGCCCGAGGTACTGCCCGAGGAGCTTGCCCGGCTCGCGCGCGATCCGCTGCCGTGGGACAGCGCGATCCGCCAGCTCCGCCGGTTCTCCGTGATCCGCGTGGAGTCCCGGGGGGGCGACGAGTCCGTCCACCTCCACCGCATGGTCCACCAGATCATCCGCAGGGACATCCCCGAGCGCGAGCGGTGGGCGCTCGCCGAGGGGGCCGCCCGGGCGCTCGCCGCCGCCGACCCGGGCGACCCCTCGGACCCGCGCCACTGGCCCGCGTACGCCGCACTCACCACTCACCTCGAATGGGCGGAGGTCCTGGACAGCACGGACCCACAGGTCCATCAGCTGGTCCTCAACTGCCTGCGCTACATGTATCTCTCCGGCGAGTACGGCAGCGGCATCCGGTTCGCCGAAGCGGCGACGGAGTCCTGGGAGAGCGCGCTCGGCTCCGGCGACCCCCGGACGTGGGCGCTGCGCCACCATTACGCCAATCTGCTGCGGGCCCTCGGCGACTACCGCAACAGCGAGCGGGTCGAGCGCGCCACCGCGGACCTCCTCGCGGCCGAGCGCGGCGAGCTGGACCTGGACCACCTGCGGGCCGCCGGCGGACTCGCCGCCGATCTGCGCGGGCTCGGCCGTTACCAGGAGGCGGCGGAGCTGTCCGCGTCGATCCTGGAGCGCGACCGCCGGGTCCTCGGCCCCGAGGACCCGCGCACCCTCAACGCGGAGAACAATCTCGCCGTCTCGCTGCGGCTCCTCGGGCGTTACGGGGACGCGCTCGCCCTGGACGAGCGCTGCCTCGAACTCCGCCGGGCGGTGCTGTCGCCGGACGCGCCGGCGGCGCTGTACTCGGAGATCAACCTCGCCATGGACCTGCGGCTCCTCGGCCGGTACCGGGAGGCGGAACAGGCGCTGCGGGAAACGGTCGACCACCATCTGCGGGTGCTCGGGGGCAACGCCCCGCAGACCCTGCGCGGCCGGTACCACCTGGCGCTCTGCCAGTGCGCGATCAGGGGCGCCCAGGCCGTGCTCGCGGACCTGGACCGCATCCGGCGCGACGCCCTGCGCACCCTGGGCGAGTACACCCCGCTCACCCTCCTGATCAGCACCGGCACCGCCTCCGCGCAACGGGAGGCGGGCGACCCCCGCGCGGCGCTGGACCTCCACGAGCAGGTGGTGGCCGGCTACCGGAGCATGCTGGGCGACGAGCACCCGTACACCATCGGTACGCGGGGGAACCTGGGGCTGATGCGCTGGACGGCCGGCGACCGGGACCGGGGGGCCGAGGGCATCGAGCGGGCCGTCGTCCGGATGGCGCGGGCCGTCGGCGACGACCACCCCTGGGCGATCGGCTGGGCGCTGAACGCTGCGCTGGTGCGGCCCGCGGACCGGCGGCTGCCGGGGCGTACGAACAGCGCCCGGGCCGACGCGGTGCTGGGCACCCGCCACCCGCTGGCCGTGGCCTGCCGTGAGGTGCTCACCGCCGGTCCGGCGGACCCGCTTCCCCGGTTCTGGCCCTTCGAACCGCTGGTCACCTGAGCCGCCACGGCCGAGGGGCCCGCCTCGCGCGGGTGCGCGGGACGGGCCCCTCGGGCGTACGGGCTGTGCCGGTCAGGCCTCGAAGACCTCGTTGACCAGCTGGGTCTGCTCCGCCTGGTGGCGCTTGGCCGAGCCGACCGCCGGGGACGAGCCGTGCGGACGCGAGATGCGGCGCAGGCGCTCGCCGTGCGGGACGTCCGCGCCGACGGCCAGGTCCAGGTGGTCGATCAGGTTCAGGGCGATGAACGGCCAGGCACCCTGGTTGGCCGGCTCCTCCTGGGCCCACAGGTACTTCGCGGCGTTCGGGTACTTGGCGATCTCGGCCTGGATCTCCGCACCCGGCAGCGGGTACAGGCGCTCCAGACGGATGATCGCGGTGTCCGTGACGCCCCGCTTCTCGCGCTCGGCCTCCAGGTCGTAGTAGACCTTGCCGGCGCAGAAGACGACCTTGCGGACGGCGTTCGGGTCGACGGTGTCGTCGCCGATGACCGGGCGGAAGCCGCCGGTGGTGAACTCCTCCACCTTCGACGCCGCCGCCTTGAGGCGGAGCATCGACTTCGGGGTGAAGACGATCAGCGGCTTGTGGTGCGGGTTGTGCACCTGCCACCGCAGGAGGTGGAAGTAGTTCGACGGCAGGGTCGGCATCGCGACCGTCATGTTGTCCTGCGCGCACATCTGGAGGAAGCGCTCCGGGCGGGCGGACGAGTGGTCCGGGCCCTGGCCCTCGTAACCGTGCGGCAGGAGCAGCGTGACGCCGGAGGTCTGGCCCCACTTCTGCTCGGCCGAGGAGATGAACTCGTCCACGACGGTCTGCGCGCCGTTGACGAAGTCACCGAACTGGGCCTCCCAGATGACCAGCGACTCCGGACGGGCCAGCGAGTACCCGTACTCGAAGCCCATCGCCGCGTACTCGCTGAGCAGCGAGTCGTAGACGTTGTAACGGGCCTGGTCGTCCGTCAGGTAGAGGAGCGGGGTGTAGTCCTCGCCCGTGACCTGGTCCACCAGCACCGCGTGGCGCTGGCCGAAGGTGCCGCGGCGGCTGTCCTGGCCGGCGAGCCGGACCGGGGTGCCCTCCATCAGCAGCGAACCGATGGCCAGGGTCTCGCCCATGCCCCAGTCGATCGTGCCGTTCTCCACCGAGGCGGCACGGCGCTGCATCTGCGGCATGAGCCGCGGGTGCACGGTGATCGACTCGGGGATGTTGACCTGCGACTCGGCGATCCGCTTGACGACCTCGGCGGAGACCGCGGTGTTCACGGCGACCGGGAAGTGGGCCTGCGGGTCGGAGACGTGCGGCTGCGCGGGCTGCGAGGTGGCCTCGCGGACCTCGGCGAACACCTTCTCCAGCTGGCCCTGGAAGTCCTGGAGCGCCTGCTCCGCCTCTTCCAGGGTGATGTCGCCGCGACCGATCAGGGACTCGGTGTAGAGCTTGCGCACCGAGCGCTTCTTGTCGATCAGGGTGTACATCTGCGGGTTGGTGAACTCCGGGTTGTCGCCCTCGTTGTGACCGCGGCGGCGGTAGCAGATGAGGTCGATCACGACGTCCTTGTTGAACGCCTGGCGGAACTCGAACGCGAGCCGGGCGACCCGGACGACGGCCTCGGGGTCGTCGCCGTTGACGTGGATGATCGGCGCCTCGATCATGCGCGCCACGTCGGTGGCGTACATCGAGGAGCGGGAGGACTCCGGGGCGGCGGTGAAGCCGACCTGGTTGTTGATCACCACGTGCACGGTGCCGCCGGTGCGGTAGCCGCGCAGCTGCGACATGTTGAGCGTCTCGGCGACGACGCCCTGGCCCGCGAAGGCCGCGTCGCCGTGCAGGGCGACGGGCAGGACGGTGAAGTCCGTGCCGCCCTTGTTGATGATGTCCTGCTTGGCGCGGGCGATGCCCTCCAGGACCGGGTCGACCGCCTCCAGGTGCGAGGGGTTGGCGGCCAGCGAGACCTTGATCTGCTCGCCGTCCAGACCGGTGAAGGTGCCCTCGGCGCCCAGGTGGTACTTCACGTCGCCGGAGCCGTGCATCGAGCGCGGGTCGAGGTTGCCCTCGAACTCGCGGAAGATCTGGGCGTACGACTTGCCCACGATGTTCGCCAGGACGTTCAGGCGGCCGCGGTGGGCCATGCCGATGACGACCTCGTCGAGGCGGGCCTCGGCGGCGGAGTCGATGACCGCGTCGAGCAGCGGGATGACGGACTCGCCGCCCTCCAGCGAGAACCGCTTCTGGCCGACGTACTTGGTCTGCAGGAACGTCTCGAACGCCTCGGCGGCGTTCAGGCGGCGCAGGATGCGCAGCTGCTCCTCGCGCTCCGGCTTGGGGCGCGGACGCTCCACCCGGTCCTGGAGCCACTTGCGCTGCTTCGGGTCCTGGATGTGCATGAACTCGATGCCGGTGGTGCGGCAGTACGACTCACGCAGCACGCCGAGGATGTCGCGGAGCTTCATCATCGACTTGCCGGCGAAGCCGCCGACCGCGAAGTCCCGCTCCAGGTCCCACAGGGTGAGGCCGTGTTCGGTGATGTCCAGGTCGGGGTGCTTGCGCTGGTGGTACTCCAGCGGGTCGGTGTCGGCCATGACGTGGCCCCGGACCCGGTAGGAGTGGATCAGCTCGAAGACCCGCGCGGCCTTGGTGACGTCGTCGTCGTGCGAGGCGTCGATGTCCTTGAGCCAGCGGACCGGCTCGTAGGGGATGCGCAGCGCCTTGAAGATCTCGTCGTAGAACTCGTTCTCGCCGAGCAGCAGCTGGGAGAGGATGCGCAGGAACTCGCCGGAGGCGGCGCCCTGGATGACCCGGTGGTCGTACGTGGAGGTCAGGGTCATGACCTTGGAGATGCCCAGCTTGTTCAGGGTGTCCTGCGAGGTGCCCTGGAACTCGGCCGGGTAGTCCATCGCGCCGACGCCCATGATGAGGCCCTGTCCGGGCATCAGGCGGGGCACCGAGTGGACGGTTCCGATGCCGCCGGGGTTGGTCAGCGAGGCGGTGACGCCGGTGAAGTCGTCCATGCCGAGCTTGCCGTTGCGGGCGCGCCGGACGATGTCCTCGTACGCCTGCCAGAACTCGAAGAAGTTGAGCGTCTCGGCCTTCTTGATGGCCGCGACGACCAGCTGGCGGTCGCCGTTCGGCTTCACCAGGTCGATGGCGAGGCCGAGGTTGACGTGCTCCGGCTTGACCAGGGTGGGCTTGCCGTCCTTCTCCGCGAAGGAGTAGTTCATGGCCGGCATGGCCTTGAGCGCCTGCACCATCGCGTACCCGATGAGGTGCGTGAAGGAGATCTTCCCGCCCCGGGCGCGCTTGAGGTGGTTGTTGATGACGATGCGGTTGTCGAAGAGCAGCTTCACCGGGACGGCGCGCACGGACGTGGCCGTGGGCAGCTCCAGCGAGGCGTTCATGTTCTTCGCGACCGCGGCGGACGGGCCGCGCAGCGTCACGTACTCCGGTCCGGCCGGCGCCTCGGTGTCCGCGGCGGCCTTGGCCTTCGCGGCGGGGGCCTTGGCGGCCGGAGCCGGGGCGGCCTTCGCCGGTGCCGCGGGCGCGGCCGGGGCGGCGGTCTTGGCAGGAGCGGCCTGGGCCGGGGCGGCGGGTGCCGCGGGGGCCTGGGCGGCGGGCTGAGCCGGAGCGGCCGGGGCCGCCGGTGCGGTGGTGGGGGCGGCCGGGGCCGCGGGCGCTGCAGCCCCCGCGGCTGCGGCGCCGGGCTTGTCCGCCGTGCCGGTCTTGCCCGGCTTGTAGTCGGCGAAGAAGTCCCACCAGGCGCGATCGACCGAATTGGGGTCCTGGAGGTACTGCTGGTAGATCTCGTCGACGAGCCACTCATTGGCGCCGAATGCCGCGGCCGGGTTGGTGCCCGGGCCGGCCTGGTCGGTCGAGATGCTCGAGTTACTGGGGGACTGAGACGACACGGCGGTGACCGCCCTCTTCCGCTTCGCAAGGTGATGGACAGCGGGAATCAAGGCTACGCCTCCGTGGCCGTTCCTTGCAGGCCGGGGAGGTCTTCGTCGTGCAAGTCACATCGGAAGCCGGGTTTCGGCGCTGGAAATGGCGGGAAACAAGCATGGTTCCGCTTCGCTCCGGGTACGCGAGGCCGCCGCAGCGGCCTCCTCGACCGTATCCCGTAACCGGAACACGTAGAACGCGGCCTTCCGGTTCGAACCCTATGTCAACCTCGCTGTTGCGGAATCCCCGGAAGAGTGACGCGGATCCGGCAGCCGCGAGCAGATTCGGCCACTCCGATCCGGCCGCCGTGGAGATCCACCGCCCAGCGGGCGATCGCCAGCCCCAGCCCCGTACCGCCGTCGCTGCCCGGACCGTGCGGCGAGGCCACCTCGCCCCGGTTGAACCGCTCGAAGACCCGGTGGCGCTCGGACTCCGGAATGCCCGGGCCCTCGTCGACCACCTCCAGGTGCAGGGACTCCGGCTGCGGGCCGCGCCGGGCCAGCACCGTGACCCGGCCGTGCGGCGGACTGTGCTTGACGGCGTTGTCGATGAGATTGGCCACCACCTGGTGCAGCCGCTCCGCGTCCGCGTGCGCGGTCAGCTCGGGCGGTGACACGTCCAGGTGCAGATGGACGTCCGTACGCGAGTGGTTGCCGGACCCGGAGGAGAGCCGGCGGTGCGCGGCGGCGAGGTTCGCCTCCTTCAGCACCCCGGACAGATAGGGCCACACCTCGAAGCGGCCGGCCTTCAGCGGGACGACGCCGTTGTCCAGCCGGGACAGGTCGAGCAGCGTCTCCACCAGGCGGCCCAGGCGCTCCGTCTGTTTGAGCGCGGTGCGCATCGTCTCCGGATCGGCCGAGGACACCCCGTCCACGACGTTCTCCAGGACGGCTCTCAGCGCCGCGATGGGTGTGCGCAGCTCGTGCGAGACATTCGCCACCAGCTCCTTGCGGTGCCGGTCCACGGCCGCCAGGTCGTCGGCCATCAGATTGATGGTCTGCGCCAGGTCGCCGAGCTCGTCGCGCCGGTCCGCGCCGTTGACCCGCCGCGTGTAGTCGCCGTGCGAGATCGACCGGGCCACCGCGCGCATCTCGTCCAGCGGCGCGGTCAGGCCGTGCGCCACGAACTGGGTGATCAGCAGCGTCGCGATGACCGAGAACACGGTGATGAACCGCAGCTCGGTCCGCGTACGGAAGGCCACCATGATCAGCCCGGTGGTGATGAACACCGAGACCACCACCAGGGTGCCCAGCTTGGCCTTGATCGAGAACGGCCGCAGCCCCGGTCCGGGCGAGGTCATGGCGCGGGGGTCTCCAGCGCGTAGCCGACGCCGTGCACGGTACGGATGCGCTCCGCGCCGATCTTCCGGCGCAGCGCCTTGATGTGGCTGTCGACCGTCCGGGTGCCCGAGGCGTCCGCCCAGTCCCACACCTCGGCGAGCAGCTGCTCCCGGGAGAGCACCGCGCGCGGGGTGTTGGCCAGGCAGACCAGCAGGTCGAACTCGGTCGGGGTGAGGTGCACGTCGTCGGCGCGGACCCGCACCCGGCGCTGCGCGTGGTCGATCTCCAGCTCGCCGAGGCGGAGTATGCCGCTGCGCGGCGTCACCGCGGCCAGCGCGGCCCGCTCCACCCGGCGCAGCAGGACGTGCACCCGGGCGGCGAGCTCACGCATCGAGAACGGCTTGGTCATGTAGTCGTCGGCGCCGACCCCGAGCCCGACGAGCATGTCCGTCTCGTCGTCCCGCGCGGTCAGCATCAGCACCGGTACCGGCCGCTGGGCCTGGACCCGGCGGCAGACCTCCAGGCCGTCGAAGCCCGGCAGCATGATGTCGAGCACCATCAGGTCCGGCTGCCACGCCTCGGCCGCGTCCACGGCGGCGGGGCCGTCGAGCGCGGTCTGCACGAGAAAGCCCTCCGCCCGCAGCCGGGCGGAAATGGCATCGACGATCGTGGCGTCGTCCTCGACCACCAGCACCCGGCGCTGCGCGCCCGGGGTGGCCGCGACGCCGCTGTGGGTGGTGTGTGTCTGTTCCATCGCCCCGCCCCTGCCCGTTCTCACGGAGGCCATTCCCCCGGACGTACGGTTTTCGCTCGTGAATTTCGTGGGTGATCCCGCTACCGGTCAGCAGCGTAGAGGCAGCGGAGGCGTTTCGGCTACGCAGGGTGCAAGGCCGGACCGCTGTGAGGGATCTTCGCGCGGGGCGGGACGGAGCGCCGGTGCGCCCGGCTCTCCGGGCATCCGGGGGCTTCCGATACCCGCCGGGGGGATCTCACTCGCCCCGGATTGCGAGATGGACCACGTCGGGCACACCTCGGGCAACGCCCACTTCTTCCGCACGTACCCCCTGGAAACCGGCATTCCGTAGGGCTCGGTCGAATGCGGCGGACGGTTGTGCGGACCAGACGGCGAGCACCCCGCCCGGGGTGAGCCGCGCATGGCAGTCGGCGAGACCGGCGGGGGAGTAGAGGTCGTTGTTGTCCTCGGTGACGGTCCAGTCCGGCCCGTTGTCGATGTCCAGACACAGCGCGTCGTAACGGTCCGTAGTCGTACGCAGATACGCGACGAGGTCGGTCGTCAGGATCTCCGTACGGGGGTCGGCGAGCGCGGGCCCCGAGATCCGGTCCAGCGGCCCCCGCCGGTGCCAGTCCACGATCGCCTCCTCCCGCTCGGCGACCGCGATCCGGCCCCACCGGGGCTCGGCGGCGGCCCGGGCGAGCGAGAACCCGACGCCGAGCCCCCCGATGAGCACGGCGGGCGCGGTGCGGCCGGCCGGGAGCGCGTCCAGCGCGGCGTCGATCAGCAGCCGCTCGGAGCGCCCGTCCGAGGTGTCCATCAGGAAGCACCCGTTGGCGATGATCTCGAAGTGCTCCCCGCGCCGGCGCAGCACGACCTCCCCGAACGGTCCCTCGCGGCGGTCCAGGGTGACGGGGGCGTCGGCGTCGGGGCCGAACGTGTGGGGCATGGCACTGGTCTCCGGTGGCCGTGGTCGCTGTCCCCGCCATCCTTTCGCGCGGGGGCGGGCGGGGGCCAGTGGGTTCTCAGGGCCCCGGTCAGCCGCGTTCGCGGCGCGCCCCGCGTACGGCGTGGAGCGCCGCCCCCGCCGCGAACGCCGCCGCCGCGACGGCCCACGCCCCCACCTGGGGCCCCGGCTGCATCGGCCAGGCCCACACGGAGGCCGCGCCGCCGGGGGTGCGCGGCGCGGCCAGATAGACCGCGCCGATGTACACGGTGACCGGCAGCCAGCTCAGCCGGGCCCCGATCAGGGCGGCCGCGGCGGCGGTGATCCCGGTCGCCCCGAGCACGTTGCGCACCATGCCGGGCGCGCCGAACGCCTCCGGGTGCCCGGGGACGGCCAGCGCGAGTGCCGCGGCGGCCGGGACGGTGAGCGCGAGCAGGTGCGCCAGCCGCCGGGGCCACCAGCGCCGGACCGCCGTCCGGTCGAGCTCGTCCGCCGCGGCGTGGAGGCTCGTCCCGATGGCCGACGAGACCAGCAGCGGGGCCAGGACCAGGACGGGGACGCGGGCGCTGTGGTCGAAGGTCGGCTGCGCCTGGATCCAGTGGGCTGCCCAGGCGGCGAGCACGGCCGTGCAGGCGAGGGCCGCGGCGGTCCGGGGGAGGGCGCGGGAGCGGAGGTAGAGGACGGGGAGGCTCACAGGACCGGCACCTCCGAGAAGTCGCAGCTGGTGCGCGTGGTCAAGTAGCGGCCGAGCCAGGCACGGCGCTCGGCGTCGGGCATGGCTTCGAGGCGGCGGAGCTCGGGGGACTTCTCCGCGCCGGGGGCCGCCCCGGCGGGGGCGAGCCATTGCCCGACAGCGCTGTCCGTCTCGCCCACCCGACGGCCGCCGGCGCCCTCGTGGTGGAGATCCGGACAGTCCCGCATCGTCATGTTGGCCGCCACCTGCCAGGCGTAGTCCCCCGTGTCCTGCAACCGCCCGCGCAAGAGGTACCAGCCGGGGTTGGGCGGCGGGATCCACGCCTCCTCCGGGCCGTGCAGCGGCAGCCGGGCGACGTAACGCGTCGGCGCCCCCCGCACCCCCTCCAGCCGCCCGGTCAGCCCCGACAGCGCCTCGGCGACCTGGGGCAGCAGGTGCGCCCGGCGCCCGCTCAGGCAGACCTGAGGACTCCCCTCCGTGCAGACGAGGTGGTCGGCCGCCGGGTCGTGCGGGAACAGACCGTCGCCCGTGGACACGATCAGCGGGGCGACGGCGGCCGCGACGGCGAGCGGTACGAGAGCGGCGAGCCGGCGCCGGGCCGCGACGGCGGTCAGCGCGGCGGCCCCGAGTCCACAGGTCCAGGCCACCATGGCGGGGGCGTACCACCCCACGGGCAGGCTGTTGTCCAGTGCGTACTGCACGGCCGGGTCGAGGAACTGCGCCGGGGATTCCGAGTAGTTCGGCACCCCGAGCACCAGGTACATCAGGGCGGCGAGCACGGGCGCGGCCAGCCGCCACCGGCACAGCACGCCGACGGAGAACCCGAGCAGCGCCACGGCCGCCAGGAACGCGGCGTCCACCACGGCGAGCGAGAGGAGCGGGCTGCCGCCGCCCGCATACGGCCAGGTGGCCGCCAGCGATCCGGCCAGCCCGACCGCGTACCCGGCGACCGCCCACAGCGCGAGCGGCAGCGCGGCGACCGTCATCCGCTGCCACCGGGCACGCGGCGTCGAGCGCCACAGCTCATCGGTGGCGCGCCGGTGGTCGCGGGCGCCCTGCCAGCAGGCCGCCGCAGCCACCAGCGGGCCCGCGAGCAGGGTGGCGCCGGAGTGCAGGATGCTCTGGGTCTCGATCCAGTCGCCCTGCCAGTCGTCGGCCTTCGCGGCCATGGTCACGCCGATCATGAGCGCCGTGGACAGCCCGGTCCACGGGCCGATGCCGCGCCGCGCCTCGGTCCGCAGCGCGGGGCGCGCCGGGCCCGGGGCCGTTCGGCGCGCGGGGGTTTCGGTCAGGGTCATCGGGCGCCCGCCGTCGCCCGGTGGGAGCGCAGGGCCGTCGTGTAGCCGCGCTCGATCGGGCTGCCGTGGAGCGTGTCCGGGTCGTCGCCGTCCCTGCCGAGGGCCGCCAGCTCGCGCGTCGTCCCCCGGTACGCGACGCGGCCCGCCTCTATCAGCGTCACGTCCTCGCAGGCCGCCACCACGTCCTCGACGAGATGGGTGGAGAGGATGACCGTCGCGTGCTCCCCGAGGTCCCGCATCAGGGCGCGGAACTCGACGCGCTGTTCCGGGTCGAGCCCGGCGGTCGGCTCGTCCAGGAGCAGCAGCTCCGGCTCGTTGACGATCGCCTGGGCGATGCCGACGCGCCGGAGCATGCCGCCGGACAGCGTCTTCATCCGGGAGTCGATGCGGTCGGCGAGCCCTACGCGGTCCACGGACCGCTCCACGGCGGCGGCCACCCGGGGGCCGTCCATCTCCTTGAGCCACGCCACATAGGCGACGAACTCGCGGACCGTGAAACCGGCGTAGTAGCCGAACTCCTGCGGCAGATAGCCCAGCCTGCGCCGGACCTCCGCCCGGGCCCGGTGGCCCGACGCCGGCCCCACGTCGGCGCCCAGCAGCTCGACCCGCCCGGCGTCCGGCGCGGCGGCCGTGGACAGGACGCGGATCAGCGAGGTCTTGCCGGCTCCGTTGGGGCCCAGGAGCCCGTGCACACCGGGCCCGAAGGCGAGCTCCACGGCGTCCAGGGCGGTTCTGCGGCGGTGCCGGACCGTCAGCCCGGACACCCTGACGGTGCTGTTCACGCGATCACGCTCATGACGTCTCCAGGTGGTCGAAGGATCGGCGGCGCAGGACGAGCAGGGCCGCGCCGAGCAGGGCCGCCCCCGCCCACGCGCCCTGTGCGGGGAGCCCCGCGAAGTAGCGGAGCGCCCTCGGCGTTCCGTCGAGGAGAGCGGACGGGGACGTGTCGAGCGCCGGTACGGTGACGGCGGCCGCCCAGCCCGCCGCGACGACGAGGGCCGCGGTGCGGCAGCCGACGTACGAGCCGAGTCCCAGCGCCGCGAGGGTCAGGGCGAGTCCCGGCAGCAGCCAGGCCAGGGGCCCCGGCCCGCCGGCCGACGCGGGCAGCACCGCCCAGGCCAGGGCGAGCACCGGGACGGTCACCCCGAGCACCGCGGCCGTCCTGGTCAGCAGCAGCCGCAGCCCGCCGCCGGGGGAGGTGGCGATGATCTCGTGCAGCGGGTCGGCGGAACGCCCGTACGAGACCCCGACCCCGGCAACCGGCAGCACCGGCGCCACGAGCAGCAGCAGCGCCCGCACCGACCCCCCGAGCCCACCCCCGTACGCGAGCGCCACGGCCGCGCACACCACGAGGACCAGCGCCCCACCCCAGGGCCCACGCAGGGCGGGCCCGGCGGCCCGGAGCGCCCGTCCGAGGAGGCGGGGCCCGGTCACGCGGCCCCGCACACCCGCGTCGAGCGCCCGGCGCCATGCTCCGGACCAGGGCACGTCCGCGCCGCCGGAGCGTCGCCCCGCGCCCCGCACCCGGCGCCACGTGCCCGCCACCGGCTCCGCCAGCGCATCCGCCAGCACCGCCGCCCGGACCGCGTCCAGTACCGCGGCTCCGGCCCCCCCGTCGCGCACCGCCGCCGACACGCGTTCCGCGCACCCCGTGCAGGATTCGACGTGCTTCTCCAGGGACCAGGAGTCCGTTTCCGGGGCCGTGCCCTCCGCGTACCGCAGGACCAGATCGTCCGTCACGTGCCACGTCGTCATGCCGTGCCTCCCAGGGGGCCGTTCTCCGCGACCAGGCGGTCGAGGGCGGCGCGCAGCTCGCGGCGGGCGCGCATGGCCCGGGTCTTGACCGTGCCCTCGGGTATGCCGAGCAGCCGGGCCGCCTCCCTGGTGGTCAGGCCGTCGACCACCGTCGCCCGCAGGACCTCGCGGAGCTCCGGCGAGATCCGGTCGAGCGCGGCGCCCACATCCCCGTACTCCAGGCCGGCCAGGACCCGGTCCTCGGCGGACGGTGCGGGGGCGGCCCAGCGGGCGTCGCCCGCCTGCTCGGCCGCCGTCGCGCGTTCCGTCCGGGCCCGGGTCCGCTGGGCGTCGACGAGGCGCCGGGCGGCGATCACCCAGAGCCAGCCGCCCGCCTCGGCGCCCCGGTGCGCGGCGGCGGAGCGCCAGACCGTCACGAAGGTGTCCTGGACGACCTCCCGTACGGTCTCCGGGTCCGGGCACCGGCGGCTCAGCCGGGCGAGGAGCCAGCCGGCGTGCCGGTCGTAGAACGCGGCCAGGGCGGCCGTGTCGCCCTGCGCGACGGCACGCAGAAGCGCTTCGTCGCTCCGGTCGTCCCCCGAGGGGCGCATGTCGCTCACACCCCCTCTATCGGCGGCCGCCCGCCGCCCGGTTCACGCCCCCGGCGGCGCCGTGAACCGTACGGCCGAGGCGGGTGCGGTGACATCCGCGTCCGCGCTGATCGCCCAGGCGGCGACCCGCGAGACGACGGCGGCGGGGACCGCGTCGCTGATCCCGGGGGCGGCCGGGACGTCGTGCGTGGCGTGGGCGTCGTACGGGAGGACGACCCGGTAGCCCCGCGCCAGGGCGGTGCGGGCCGTCGCCTGGACGCACATCTCCGACATGACGCCGCAGACGGCCAGCGACTCCACGCCCGCCTCCGCCAGGACGGCGCCCAGGGACGTGTCCTTGAAGCCGTCGTCCCAGGTCTTGCGGATCACGGACTCCGCGGGGCCCGCCACGACCGGCAGGTGCAGCGCCCACCCCGGCGTGAACGGCTCGTCGCCCGACCCCGGGTCGCCGTCGTTCTGGAGGTGGACGACGACCGCCCCCGCGTCCCGGGCCCGCGCCAGCAGCCCGGCCGTACGGTCCAGCAGCACCTCGGCCGCGGGGACGGCCCCCGCCCCGGTCACCCCGTCCTTCTGCACGTCCACCACGATCAGGGCCTGTACGGGGAGCGGGGTCTCGGTCATGCGGCCATCCTGTCCGGCGCGGCGCCCCGGCTCCACGGAATATCGGGGTGCGGACCAGGGCCGCTCAGGGCCGGGGCATAAGGACTTCGCGCAGCCGGTTGACCCCGGTGTGCCAGGGCCCGTCCTCCGCTCCCTCCCAGAGCTCCAGCGCCTCGGACGGCTCCGTCAGGACCCGGTCCAGCGCCCGGAGCGCGAGTCCGCGCAGGCCGGTCAGGTCCGGCAGGGGCTCGTCCGGGCCGTACGCGGAGTCGGCGGGGGCACCCCCTGGGGCACCGCGCCGCGACCGGGGCGGCCGCCGCTACGGCCTCGTCCGCCACGTCGCGGCTGATCGCTCAGAGCGAACAACGCCCGGGGAACATTGCGGGGCTCACAAGCATTGAGCCGGTATAGCTCAACTTGACTGCCGAAGGGGAGATCATGGCTACTGAGTCCAACGCCGTCACACCGCTCGCCCTGCCCGTGCTGCCGCTCGATGACGAGGTCGTGCTGCCGGGGATGGTGGTGCCGCTGGACCTGTCGGACACCGAGGTGCGCGCCGCCGTCGAGGCCGCGCAGGCCGCTGCCCGGGAGGGCGGGGGCAAGCCGGAGGTGCTGCTCGTCCCGCGCATCGACGGGACGTACACCGGGATCGGTGTCCGCGGCACCGTCGAGCAGGTGGGGCGGCTCTCCGACGGCGACCCGGGCGCCCTCATCCGGGGCCGCGGCCGGGTCCGCATCGGAGCGGGCACCAGCGGCCCCGGCGCCGCCCTCTGGGTGGAAGGGGCCCGGGTGGACGAATCCGTCCCCGACCCCCTGCCCGGGGCCGTCGCCGAACTGGTCAAGGAGTACAAGGCGCTCGCCACCAGCTGGCTGAAGAAGCGCGGGGCCTGGCAGGTCGTGGACCGGGTCCAGCAGATCGAGGGCGTCTCCGCGCTCGCCGACAACTCCGGTTACTCGCCCTTCCTCACGACCGCCCAGAAGGTCCGCCTCCTGGAGACCACCGACCCGGTCGCCCGGCTGAAGCTCGCCATCCAGTGGCTGGGCGAGCACCTCGCCGAGCAGGACGTCGCCGAGTCCATCGCCAAGGACGTCCAGGAGGGCGTCGACAAGCAGCAGCGCGAATTCCTGCTGCGGCGCCAGCTCGACGCCGTACGCAAGGAGCTCTCCGAGCTGAACGGCGACCCGGAGGACGAGTCCGACGACTACCGGGCCCGTGTCGAGGCCGCCGACCTGCCCGAGCACGTCCGCGAGGCGGCGCTCAAGGAGGTCGACAAGCTGGAGCGCGCCTCCGACCAGAGCCCCGAGGGCTCCTGGATCAGGACCTGGCTCGACACCGTCCTCGAACTGCCCTGGACCGAGCGCACCGAGGACGCCTACGACATCAAGGGCGCCCAGGAGGTCCTGGACGCCGAGCACGCGGGCCTCCAGGACGTGAAGGAGCGCATCACCGAATACCTCGCCGTGCGCAAGCGCCGGGCCGATCGCGGCCTCGGGGTCGTCGGCGGGCGGCGCGGCGGCGCGGTGCTGGCCCTCGTCGGCCCGCCCGGGGTCGGCAAGACCTCGCTCGGGGAGTCCGTGGCGCACGCCATGGGCCGCACGTTCGTCCGCGTCGCGCTCGGCGGTGTCCGGGACGAGGCGGAGATCCGCGGCCACCGGCGTACGTACGTCGGGGCGATGCCCGGACGCATCGTGCGCGCCATCAAGGAGGCCGGCTCGATGAACCCGGTCGTCCTCCTGGACGAGATCGACAAGGTCGGCTCCGACTTCCGGGGCGACCCGGCCGCAGCCCTCCTCGAAGTCCTCGACCCCGCGCAGAACCACACCTTCCGCGACCACTACCTGGAGGTCGAGCTCGACCTCAGCGACGTCGTCTTCCTGGCCACGGCCAACGTCCTGGAGGCCATTCCGGAGGCGCTGCTCGACCGCATGGAGCTGGTCAGGCTCGACGGCTACACGGAGGACGAGAAGGTCGTCATCGCCCGCGACCACCTGCTCCCGCGCCAGCTGGAACGGGCCGGTCTGGAGAAGGGCGAGGTCGCGCTCGACGAACCGGCGCTGCGCAAGCTGGCCGGCGAGTACACCCGCGAGGCCGGCGTACGGAACCTGGAGCGCGCCGTCGCCCGGCTGCTGCGCAAGGTCGCGGCCCAGAGCGAGCTGGGCGACCGCGAGCTGCCGTTCACCGTGGGCGCGGACGACCTGCGCGGTCTCATCGGCCGCCCGCACCACGTGCCCGAGTCCGCCCAGGACCCGGCCGAGCGCCGTACGTCGGTGCCGGGCGTGGCCACCGGGCTCGCGGTGACCGGGGCGGGCGGGGACGTCCTCTTCGTGGAGGCGTCGCTCGCCGACCCGGAGACCGGGGCGTCCGGTCTGACCCTCACCGGCCAGCTGGGCGACGTCATGAAGGAGTCCGCGCAGATCGCGCTGAGCTTCCTCCGGTCGCACGGCGCGGAGCTGGAGCTGCCGGTCGCGGACCTCAAGGACCGGGGCGTGCACATCCACTTCCCGGCGGGCTCGGTCCCCAAGGACGGCCCGAGCGCGGGCGTCACGATGACGACCGCGCTGGCCTCGCTGCTCTCCGGACGGCTGGTCCGCACGGACGTGGCGATGACCGGTGAGGTGTCGCTGACCGGGCGGGTGCTGCCGATCGGCGGCCTGAAGCAGAAGCTGCTGGCCGCGCACCGGGCGGGCATCACCACCGTGGTGATCCCCAAGCGGAACGAGGCCGACCTGGACGATGTCCCGGCCGAGGTGCTGGAGACCCTGGAGGTCCACCCGGTCACCGACGTCCGCCAGGTCCTGGAGATCGCCCTGGCCCCGGCCACGGCGGAGCGCAGGATCCCGGCGGCACAAGCGGCGTAACGGAAGCAACCGAAACGACGGACGCGGAACGGCCCGGGCAGGCGGGCCGTTCCGCGTACCGCCGCGCCTACGGCCGGTAGATCGTGCCCGGGACCGGCTCGGCGGGGGCCATCAGCTGGGGGACCGTCACGAAGGTGTAGCCCTGCTTCTTCAGCGTGTCGATGATCCCGGGCACGGCGGGCACGGTGCCCTTGTAGATGTCGTGCAGCAGGATGATGCCGTCCTTGCTCGCCTGGTCGACTATCCGCTTCCTGATCAGCGCCGAGTCGGTGGTCGAGTAGTCCTTGGCGGTGGCGCTCCACAGGATCTGGGAGAGCCCGAGGTCCTTGCAGATGCCGGAGATCGTGTCGTCGGTACGGCCCTGCGGCGGGCGCATCAGCCGGGGTCTCCTACCGATGATGTCCGCTATGGCGTCCTGCGTCTTCTCCAGCTCGGCGCGTATCTCGGCCGGCTTCCGGTCGGTCAGGATCTTGTGCGACCAGGTGTGGTTGGCGATCTCGTGGCCCTCGGCGGCGAGCCGCCTCACGGTGTCCGGGTGCTTCCTGACGTGGTTCTTGCCGAGCAGGAAGAACGTCGCGTGGACCTTCTTCTCCTTGAGGATGTCCAGCAGACGGGGCGTGTCCTCGGCCGGGCCCGCGTCGAAGGTCAGCGCGATGCACTTGGCCTTGCGGCAGTCCACCGGGCCCATCGGGGCCTTGGCGTCCGAAGCGGCGTCGTCGCGGGCCGAGCCGGGCGCGGTGGTCTCCATCGTGCAGCCGCTCAGCGTGAGCGTGAGCGCCGTCACAAGAGCGACGCCCAACCCCGTACCGATCGACTTCCTCTTACTGGGCACGGCGCGCCACTCCCTCAGGTGAACGGACGCACTGGTGTGCGACCTGGAGCGGTGACTATACCTGCGATGTATACACCGAGTTCATAGTGGGGTGGCCCGGACGCGACGGAGCCCGGTGACGGGGTGCGTCACCGGGCTCCGCGGGGCCGGGAACTATCCGTTGGCGAGTGCCTGGACGCGGTCCAGGGCGCCGTTGAAGTGGTTGTGGTCGCCCACCGTCGGGCCGGAGGACGTGTACTGCCAGATCGTGTAGAAGCCCCAGCCGGCCGGGAGCTCGCCGACCGTGGTGTTGTAGCGGGCCACCCACAGGGGGTTGGTGGTCGCGAAGCCGCCGTTGTTGCCGGTGCAGTCCTTCCACCAGCTCGTCGCGGTGTAGATCACCGCGTCGCGCCCGGTGCGCGCCTTGTACGTGTTCACGAAGTCACGGATCCACGCGACCATCTGCGCGGCGGTCTTGCCGTAGCACTGCGCGCCGTACGGGTTCCACTCGATGTCGAGCACACCCGGCAGGGTCTTGCCGTCCTTGGACCAGCCGCCCCCGTGGTCCACGAAGTAGTTGGCCTGGGTGGCGCCGCTCGTGGTGTCGGGCGTGGCGAAGTGGTACGAGCCGCGGATCATCCCGACGTTGTACGAGCCGTTGTACTGCTGCGCGAAGTAGGGGTTCGTGTAGTACGTCCCCTCGGTGGCCTTGGTGTAGGCCCACTTCACGCCGCTGTTCCAGAGCGTCGACCAGGCGACGTTGCCCTGGTGGCTGCTGACGTCCACGCCCTCGGTCTGGGCGGCGCGGCCCTCGACCGGCAGACCGCCCTTGCCGTCGTGGGCGACGACGCCCATGCCCATGGTGGCGCTGCCGCGCGCGGGCGCGGTGGGGTCGCCGCCCGCCGCGTTCGAGGCGCCGGGGAGCGCGATGAGGAGGGAGAGGGCTGCGAGCAGGGTGCCGGCCGCGGCGAGGCGCGAGCGGCGGGACTTCGTGGAGCCGGATCTGTGCACGGGCATTGCGTGCCTCCGAGACCTCAGTGGGGGGAGCTGCCGACCCGGGAGGCGCCGCGCGGCGATCCCGGCGGCATGCCATGGTGTGGACATGCCATGCATGACGCTACGCACGTAGACCCGTGCGGCGGAAGAGGGCCTGGGCGGCGCCGTTGGTCTACTCCTGCGAAATACTGGCGGAGCTGCGGCGATGACCGTCGGCGGAAGAAACTTTCATCTGCGGGAAAGCTCTTGAGGGGAGTTGACGTGCACGGGAGCGAAAGCGGACGAGACCCCGGCGCTACCGGAGGAAGTGGTGTGGACCACGAATTCCTCGCCCTGGAGCTGGAGTTGGCCGTCTTTCTGCGCCGCGCGCGGGCCAACTCCGGCGAGATGGCGCGCGAGGTGCATCCCGAACTCGAAGCGGCCGCCTACGGCCTCTTCGTACGCCTGGAATCGGCCGGCCGGCAGCGGGCCACCGATCTCGCCGCGTACTTCGGCGTCGGCAAGGCCACCATGAGCCGGCAGCTCCGCGCCCTGGAGGCCCTCGGCCTGGTGGCGCGCGAGCCCGATCCGGCCGACGGGCGCGCCTTTCTCGTGCACCTCACCGAGGAAGGGCTCGCCCGCTTCCGGAGCGTCCGCGACGCCCGCCGCGACCGCTACGTCCGCAAGCTGGCCGACTGGGACCGCGCCGAGGTCGCGGAACTCGCCCGCCTGCTGCACCAGCTGAACGCGAGCGCCGAGGACTGAGTGCCCGGGGGAGGGGCTCACAGCCGTACGTACGCCGCCGTCGCGTCGTCGTGCGTCTTGCCCCTGAGGTGCTTACGCTCCGTGTCCGCGTCCTCCAGGGCGCGAACCCGGTCGATCAGCGCCTGCGGGCCCTCCTTCTCCAGGATCCCGAGGCACGCCCCCCAGTCGCCCGCGCCGAACATCTCCGTCCAGCGGCTCGCCCCGTCCGTCATCGCGGCCAGGGCCCGCACCCCGGCGCGCGGCGTCCGCCCGGTGACCGCGCGCTCCGCCACGGCCGGATCGGCGGCGGCCGTGAAGAAGCCGCCCTCCTTGTTGCGCGCCCGGGCGTCGGCCACCGCGTCCGAGACCAGGAGTTCCCGGGGCAGCCGGTCGAGCCGGTCGTCCAGGACCGCGCGGACACCCCCGTCGGGCGCTTCGAGGAGCAGCACCGAATCGGACAGCACCAGGTGCTCCACCTCGGCCTCGTCCCAACGCACCACGACGACGGTTGCCTGTGGCGTACGTACGTGAGAAAGGTCACAGGTCGAGCGGTGGGTGTCCGCGGTGCGCCGGATGGACTCCGCGAGGATCTCCCGCAAGGTCAGATCCCGCCGCGAACCGGACAGTTCGACCAGCGCTCCACCCAGCCGGGCGGTGAACCACGGGACCGGGTGCACACAACCGGCATCCCCCTGCGGCGGGGTCACGCCGTCGAGCAGCACCAGACCGCCGCCCCGACCGGAGGCGGGGAGGACCGAGGCCGTCCAGTCCTCATTCGGGCGGTCCGGGGCGCCGGGAGCGGTCGCGAGTTCGATGCGCATCCGGCCAGTCTGCACGATGCCTTCACCGTGCCTGCACGGCCCTGGGATTGGTGTGTACCAGCAGGTCAGAAGGGTGGTCGGAGCGGAAGGAATCCCTCCGCCCCGAGGTGCGGGCGGGCATCCTGCCAAAGCCCGCGCCGAAGTTCCAGCCGGTGTCCACGCATGACGTCGGGGCCCGCTGGGGAGACTTGTTCGCCAACTCGGGAGTGTTGTTCACTCGTTCGTGTGGCGGAGCGGTTGATGCGCGCCCCCTCCTGAAAAGCACTGGAATGGTCGGGAGCCGTACCAGGGGGGCGGGACGCTCGTTCATGTGACCGTGCGTCACCTCTGCTTCAAGGGCGGACGAGTCGAGATTGCGAGCACCGGTGCAGAAGAAGCGGCCTCGGAGCAAGGGCGGCAGCAACAGCGGTTCCGAGGCGGCGCCGACGACCCAGGCCGAGGGCGGTCGCCGCGTGCGCGTCCGCAACCGGCTGGTCGCGGGCGTCGCCGTCGTCGGGATCACCGTCATAGCGGCGGGGACGCCGGCCGTGCTCGCCGCGTCGTCCGACCTCAACGACTCGCAGCACCTGGTCACCCTCGCCGAGCTGAACCAGCAGGCGATCTCCCTGGCCCACTCCCTCGCCGACGAGCGCGACGAGGTCACCGTCTACATCGCGGGCGGCCGCGAGGGCGAACCGGGCAGCCGGGGCACCCGCGTCGACCAGCAGGTGGACGAGATCCGCGGGACGGCCCCGGCCGACCTGCTGCGCGACCTGTCCACCATCCCGTCCCTGCGCCGCGACGCGATCAGCGGCAAGGGCACGGCCCTGGAGGCCCACCGGGCGTACTCCGAGGTCATCGCCGCACTCCACTCCCTCGCCGACGAACTGGGCCGCTCCACCCCGCCGCGCGCCGCCGCCGCCACCCGCACCCCGCAGGCGCTCGGCCGGGCCACCGAGGAGGCGTCCGCCGCCCGCGGGCTGCTGCTCGCCGCGCTCGCCGTCCCCCGCCCCGAGCCCGCGCCCCCGCGCATCGACCCGTTCACCGGGCTGCCCGTGCAGAGCGAGGACGAGGGGGAGACCAAGGAGGACCGCACCCGGAACGCGCTGAGCGCCGCCGCCCAGCAGGCCCGGGTCGGTGAACTCTCCGCGCTCGCCGACTTCGACCAGTCCGCCGGCGCCACCGCCCGCGACAAGCTGGCCGCCACCGTCACGGGCCCCGAGGTCAACAGCGCCGAGAAGTACCTCGCCGAGCTGACCGACCGCCCCGAGCTGTCCGAGTCCGACCTGAAGGTCAGCGACAAGAAGGTCGCCGCCGCCCTCGCCGCCCGCGTCGACCGGATGCGCTCCGTCGAGTCCGCGCTCGGCACCACCCAGGTCCAGCGCCTCGAACAGCTCCGCGACGACGACGTCACCGCCCTCGAACTGCGCATCGCCCTCCTCGGTGGCTGCTTCCTCGTCGCGGTCGCCGTCTCCACCGCCGTCGCCCGCACCCTCACCCAGCCGCTCGCCGTGCTCCGGATCGGCGCCGCCCGGCTCGCCGCCGAACCCGCCACCGCCGAACCGGTCCGCTACACCGGCCGCAACGACGAGTTCGCCCAGACCGTCCGCTCCATCAACGCCCTGCACGGCCGCCTGCGGGAGCTGCTCCAGCAGTTCAACGGGCGCTTCGAGAGCCTGGAGACCGAGCGCGCCGAACTGGTCGCCGGACGCGAGGCCCTCACGGTCCAGCGCGCCGAACTCCAGGTGCGCGCGGCGGACCTGACGGCCCAGCTGGAGAAGCTGCAGAACACCGTCCGCCACACCTTCGTCAACCTCTCGCTGCGCACCCTCGGACTGGTCGAACGGCAGCTCGGCGTCATCGAGTCCCTGGAGGAGCGCGAGCAGGACCCGGAACGGCTCGGCACCCTCTTCAAGCTCGACCACATGGCCACGGTCATGCGCCGCCACAGCGAGAACATGCTGGTCCTCGCCGGTGCGGACCACGGCCACGGCCACCAGGGCCCGATCCCGCTGGTCGACGTCCTGCGCGCGGCCGTCAGCGAGATCGAGCGGTACGAACGGGTCACCATCCAGTCCCTGCCGCCGCACGGCCAGGTCGCCGGGTTCGCCGCCGACGACCTCAGCCACCTGGTCGCGGAGCTGCTGGAGAACGCCACCTCGTTCTCGCCGCCCGACTCCCACGTCCAGCTCTCCGGCTGGCTCCTGGAGAGCGGCGAGGTGATGCTCTCCGTGCAGGACGAGGGCATCGGCATGTCCTCCGTACGGATGGGCGAGCTCAACACCCGGCTGGCCGACCCGGCGCTCTTCGAGGCCGGCGAGCAGAACGCCGACGGGGCCGGGCTCGGCCTCCAGGTCACCTCGCTGCTCGCCGCCCGGCACGGCGTACGCGTGGAGCTGCGCGAACAGAAGGGGAGCGGGGTGACCGCGGTCGTCGTCCTGCCCGAGGCCCTGCTGCCCAAGGCCCTCCCGGCGGCGACGCCCCCGCCGGTCACCGCCCCGGGCGACGCACCCGCGCTGAACCTGCCGGGCTCGGTGGCCGAGGCCAACTCCAACACCCTGCCGGGGCGCACCGCGTCCCCCTCGGACGACCCGATGATCGCGGCAGCGGAACGCGCCCTTGCGGGGGCGGGGGCGGCGCAGCCGCCCGTGGCGCCGGAGGCGCCGGTGACCCCTGAGGCCGTCGAGGCACCGCAGGCCGTTGCGGCACCGGAGGCCGTTGCGGTGCCCGGGACTCCCGAGGCCACCACTCCCGAGGCCACCACCCCCGAGCCGGAGCCCACCCCCGAGCCGGAGGCCGAGACCGATCCCGAGCGCACCCTCCAGGTCCGCCTGCCCCGGCCCCCCAAGCCGGTGGACGCCGACCCGTACGCCATCGGCCCCGACCGCCACGAGCGTGCCGCCGACGAGGCACCGGCCCCCGTGACCACCGAGGCCCCCGCGCCGACGGACACCGTCCCCGGCCCCCGGCGGCCCGAGGCCGACCCGGTCACCGACAAGGGGCTGCCCAAGCGGACGCCCAAGGTCGTCCGGCCTGCCGGGGCGCCCGTCGCCGAGCGGCGGGGGAGCGTCGACAAGGACGCCCTGCGGCGCAGGCTCGGCGGCTTCCAGCAGGGGGCCAGGGACGGCCGCCGCGACGTCGAGGCCGAGCTCGCCGAGGGCGCGAGCCCCACACGTACCGAGCACGCCGAGCCGGCAGGCCGTAGCGACGGCCGGACCGGAGAGACGGGGGACACAGTCGAGGAGGCACGCAGTTGACTGCGCCCAGCACATTCGGGCTGAGCACCGAGGCCCGGAACCTGCACTGGTTGCTGAGCAATCTCGTGGAGGAGGTGCCAGGGGTCCACTCCGTCACCGTCGTCTCGTCCGACGGGCTGATGCTGCTGTCCTCCGACCCCGGCCACCACGACGCCGCCGAGCCCGCGGCCCCGCAGAGCGGACCGCGCGGTTCCAGCGCCGACCTGGCGACCATCGTCTCCGGCATCGGCAGCCTCACCGTCGGCGCGGCGAAGCTGATGGACGGCGGCGGTGTGAAACAGACCATGGTCGCCATGGAGGAGGGCAGCGTCTTCGTGATGTCGATCAGCGACGGCTCGCTGCTCGGGGTGCACGCCGCCCCCGACTGCGACATGGGCGTCATCGCGTACCACATGGCGCTGTTCGTCGGCCGCGCCGGACACGTACTCACCCCCGAACTCCGCAGTGAGCTGCGCAAATCGATGGAGAGCGCCCAGTGAGCCACGCCGCAGCCGGACCCGCCCGCAAACTGCCCGTCCGGGGGGCCGGCAAACGGCCCGCGCGGGTCCGTCCTTACTCGCTCACCGGCGGCCGCACCCGCTTCGGGCACGTCCTGCTCGTCGAGACGTTCGTCGCCGCGCTGGAGGCCCCCGAGGAGCGCCGCGAACTCACCAACGGCAATCTGGCGACCCGTCTGATGCCGGAGCTCAGGGCCATCGTCGAGCTCTGCCGCCGGATGCGTACCGTCGCCGAGATCTCGGCACTGCTGAAGATGCCGCTCGGCGTGGTCCGGGTGCTGCTCAGCGACTTGGCCGACCAGGGAAAGATCCGCGTGTACGGGACCGGGCACGGCACCGGCCAGCCCGACCGCGCACTGCTCGAAAGGGTGCTCGATGGACTCCGCCGTCTCTGAGTCGCTGTTCGCCCCGCGGCAGCCGGGCCCGGAGGAGCGGCCCGAGGAGAAGCTCCAGCCCTGGCAGCTGGACCGCACCCGGGCCCCGATCGCCACGAAGATCGTGGTCGCGGGCGGCTTCGGCGTCGGCAAGACCACGTTCGTGACCGCGGTCTCCGAGATCACCCCGTTGCAGACCGAGGCCATGATGACCCGGGCCAGCGAGGACACCGACGACCTCAGCGCCACCCCGGACAAGGCCACCACGACCGTCGCCATGGACTTCGGCCGGCTCACGCTGGACGACGACCTCGTGCTGTACGTGTTCGGCACCCCGGGCCAGCAGCGGTTCTGGTTCATGTGGGACGACCTGGTGCGCGGTGCGATCGGTGCCGTTGTCATGGCCGACACCCGCCGCCTCGCCGACTGCTTTCCCGCCCTCGACTACTTCGAGAGCTGCGGGCTGCCGTACATCGTGGCCGTCAACCACTTCGAGGGAACGCCCGGCTTCGAGGCCGAGGACGTCAGGGAGGCCCTGACCGTGCCCCCGCACGTGCCCGTAGTGATCATGGACGCGCGCAACAGGATCACGGTGGTCGAGTCCCTGCTGGCCCTCGTCGGCCACGCACTCGACGCCACCCCCGCGTAGCCCCCCCAGCCTCCCCCTCAGCACCACACAACGGAGAACCGCGATGCGGAAGATACTGATAGTCGGAGCCGGTCAGTCCGGGCTCCAGCTCGCCCTGGGACTTCAGTCCAAGGGGTACGAAGTCACCCTGATGTCCAACCGCACCGCCGACGAGATCCGCTCCGGCCGGGTCATGTCCACGCAGTGCATGTTCCACACCGCGCTCCAGCACGAGCGGGACCTCCAGCTCAACTTCTGGGAGTCGCAGGCCCCGCGCATCGAGGGCCTCGGCGTCTCGGTGGCCGCCCCCGACTCCTCGCGGGCCGTCGACTGGGTCGGCAAGCTCGACGGATACGCCCAGTCCGTGGACCAGCGCGTCAAGATGGCCGGCTGGATGGACACCTTCGCCCAGCGCGGCGGACAGCTCGTCATCCACGGTGCGGCCGTCTCCGACCTGGACTACTTCTCGCGCACCTACGACCTGGTGCTGGTCGCCGCCGGCAAGGGCGAGCTGGTCTCGATGTTCGGCCGGGACGCCTCCCGTTCCCCGTACGACGCCCCGCAGCGCGCGCTGGCCGTCGCGTACGTGCACGGCATGGGCCCGCGCCCGGAGCACCCGGAGTTCGACGCGGTCCGCTGCAACCTCGTGCCGGGCGTCGGCGAGCTCTTCGTGATGCCGACCCTGACCACCTCCGGCCGCGCCGACATCCTGTTCTGGGAGGGCGTCCCGGGCGGGCCGCTCGACGCGTTCCAGGGCATCAAGGACCCCTCCGAGCACCTGGCGAAGACCCTGGAGCTCATGGAGACCTTCACGCCCTGGGAGTACGCCCGCGCCACCAAGGTCGAGCTGACCGACGCCAACGGCACCCTCGCCGGCCGCTACGCCCCCACCGTCCGCAAGCCCATCGGCCGGCTGCCCGGCGGCGGCCTGGTGCTCGGCGTCGCGGACGTCGTCGTCGCCAACGACCCGATCACCGGCCAGGGCTCCAACTCGGCGTCCAAGTGCGCCGCCGCCTACCTCGACTCGATCGTGGAGCGCGGCGACCGCGAGTTCGACGAGGCGTGGATGCAGTCCACGTTCGACCGGTACTGGGACACCGCCCAGCACGTCACCAAGTGGACCAACGCGATGCTCGGCGTCCCGCCGGAGCACGTGCTGAACCTGATCGGCGCCGCCGGACAGCTCCAGCCGGTCGCGGACCGCTTCGCCAACGGCTTCAACGACCCGGCCGACTTCGAGAACTTCTTCTTCGAGCCGGAGAAGGCGAACGCCTACCTTGCCTCGGTGGCGGGCCCGGCCGCCTGATCGCGCCCTCCGGCCCCGGCGCTCACGACGCCGGGGCCGAGGACGCCCCGTACCCCTCGTCCGAACCGTCCGTCGCACCGTCGGGCAGCTCCGGGCCCCGGTACGAGGCCAGCGGCGTGCCGTCCGGGTCGGGCCGGACCGCCCCCAGCACCGGGTTGGACGCCACCGGCGAGACCTTCACGCTGGTGCCGGGCCGGGGCGCCTGCACCACCAGGCCGTTGCCGAGGTACAGCGCCACATGGGTCGCCTCCGGGAAGTAGACCACCAGGTCGCCGGGGCGCAGCGCGTTCACCGGGATCCTGGTCAGCTGCCGCCACTGCTCCTGCGAGGTGCGCGGGATGACGCGTCCGGCGTTCGCCCACGCCTGCGAGGTGAGCCCGGAGCAGTCGAACGAACCCGGCCCTTCCGCACCCCACACATACGGCTTGCCGATCTGCCGGACCGCGTACTGGACGGCCTCCCCGCCCTGGGCGGTCGGCGGGCGGGACGAGGACAGCGCGCCGGAGGCGACCAGCGCGTCCTGGGCCTTGTCCGTGTTCTTCCGGGCGAGGCCGGAGACCTCGGCGAGCTGGTCCTCGGTGAGCGTGGCGATCTTCGCCTCCACCTGTTTCAGGCGGGTGCGTACGGTGTCGCGGTCCTTCTTCTTCCGCGCGGTCAGGGTCCGCTGCTCGGCGAGCACCTTGCGGGACTCCTTCGCCAGCTCGCCGGCCCGCTTCTCGGCCGCTCCCAGCCGCTGAACGGCCGCCACCCGCCCGGCGGCGAGGCGCTGGATGACCTGGCCCTGGGTCAGGGCGGCCTCCGGGTCGCGCATCAGCAGCAGCCGCAGATACGCGGAGAGCTCGGACCGGCCCTGGTACTGCTCGCGGGCCAGCTGCCCGGCCGCGTCCCGGCCTCTGGCCAGTGAGCGCCGTGCGGTGACGAGGGCCGCGTCGAGCTTCTTCGCCCGCGCGGTCCGCTTCTTCAGCTCGGCCGTCGTGCCGTTGTAGGTCTCGGTGGCCTCTTCGGCCTGCTGATAGAGGCGCTGCAACTCGCTCAGCAGCGCGGCGGCCCCGCCGGCCGGGGCGCCGGGCGCGGGCGGGGCGGGCGAGGGGGCGGCTACGGCGGTGGCCGGCGAGACCACCACGACGGCGGCGAGCGCCGCCGTACCGAGGGAACGCACCAGGGTGCCCGACGACACGACATCACCTCCGGAACCGGGGTGAATCGTGCGACTACCCCATGAGTGAGCGCAATGCGGTCATACGCTCACCCGTGCGACGGGGCGATGCAAGAACCCACGGCCGTGGCGGCCCCCCGCCGCCCTCCGGATTCGCCCGGAAGGCGGCGGACGACGTCACGCGACCGGGAACGCGTACACCGTGCGGCCGCGCCGGACGATCGCCGTCCTGTCGTACGCCAGCACCTGGTAGCCGGCCGTGACGGTCTCGCCCTCCGGGGCCTGGTTGCCGATGTCCTGGAACTTCCAGAGCCGCTTGCCGTCGGTGGCGGAGAAGGCGGTGACCTGGCCGGTACCCGCGGCCAGGACGGTCTTGCCGGAGGCCGTGACGGTGAGGACCGGCGTCGCCTTGTCCGGCGTCGCCTCCGTGGAACGGCGCCACTTGACCTGGCCGCTCGCCGGGTCGACCGCGCCCACCTCCTGGTTGACGTTGGTCGTGTGCAGCACGTCCTTGGCCCGGACGGAGGCCCCGAAGACGGAGCCGCGACCGCCCTTGACCGTCCACTTCGCCTTGCCGCCGGGTGTGTCGAAGGCGCGGAGGCCGGAGCCGTCCGCCGCGTAGACCACGCCGTTGGAGTCCCCCACGGCCTGGGCGCTGAGGCCGACGGTGCCCAGCGCCTTGGACCACTGGACCTTCCCGGTCTCGCGGTCGAAGCTGTGGAAGTGGGTCTTGTTCTTGTACCCCTTCACCTGGCCGGAGGTGAGGGTCGCGGGGCGCTGGCGCACGATGACGGAGTCCGGGCGGACCGCGATCATCCGGTAGATCGGGGCGGCGGAGCCGCGGCCGTCGGGCACCTGGGTCCGCCACAGTTCCCGGCGCCGCACGATGTCGTACGCGAACATGTACGACTTGACGACCTGCTTGTCCTTGCCGGGCTTCTGCCCCTTCTTCGGCTTGGGCGCCTTCACGACGGCCTTGGTCGAGCCGGTGAACCAGACGGTCGCGCCGTCGGATCCGACGAGCGTCCGCACGACCAGGCCGGGTGCGTCCTTGAACGCTTCGGTGTAGGCCACCCGGTGGGCGACCTTGCCGTCCTTCACCGCGAGCCACAGCATCTCGGTGCGCCCCGACATGAAGCAGTGCTCCTCGTCGGCGGGCAGGGCGGCCCGGCCGGTGGCGCCGTCGGGGTTCTCCCAGAGCCGGCGCCCGGTGCGCAGGTCGACCGCGCTGGCCTGGCTCTCGTCCGACAGCACCAGCAGGCGGTCGTTCCACACGGCGGCGGTCAGCGGGACCGGCTCGGACGCCGGGTGGTTGTAGACCCAGCGCGGCGTCGGCGCGGCCCCCGCGACGCTGGGCCCGCCCGACGTCGGCGCCGGCTTCGGGTCCGGGCCGGGCTCGTCCTCGTCGCCGGAGGTCAGCGCGTACAGCGTCCCGCCGCCGACAAGGAGTCCGGCCACGCCGCCCACCGCCCCGAACAGCAGCCCGCGCCGGCTCGGCCCGGACCGCCGGGGCTCGGCGGGCGGTGCGGCGTTCGGGACGGGTGCGGGCGGCAGCGGCACGGGGACGGGCTGGGGCGCCTGGTGCTGGTACGGGGGCTGCGGCTGCTGTTGCGGATACCCGTACGCGGACTGGTCCGGCCACGGAGCGGGCTGCGCCTGCTGCCCGATCGCCCCGAGCTGTGTGGTGCGGGTGTCCGGGACGCCGGACGCGTCCGGGACGCCGGACGCGTCCGGGACCGTGCCGCCCCCGGCGACCGTCGGCTGCTGCCACGCGGGCACCGGCGTCGGCTCGTGCTGCGGCGGCACGGCGTCCTGTATGTCGGGCTCGGGCGCCGGCCGGGGCGCGGGCGCGACGGCGTCCCAGACGTCCCCGTACGACTTCGGGGCATTGGCACCCCGGGCGCCCGAGGGGTTCTCGTCGGACACCGGATACTGATCGGACACGGGGTTCTCCACAGACGCGTTCTTCACGGGCACGGGCAGGTTCACGGGCGGGGCGGCGCTTGCGGGCGCGGCGCCGGACACCGGCGCGGCGCCGGACACCGGCCGGGCGTCGGCCCCGGACGCGGGGGACGGGGTGCCGGCGCCGGGCGCCAGGCCCGCCCCGGCCGGCGAGTGCGCCCCGCCCGCCGGCCTCCGGGCCTGGGCGCCCTGTTCGGCCACCGCCGCCGCGAGCTGCCCCGGGAGCCAGTCGCCCGCCGCGAGTGCCGCCGCGCCCTCCAGGGCGAGTTCGGCGGCGACCGTGCCCGCCGCGGGGCGGTCGGCCGGGTCCTTCGCCAGGCAGCGGGCGATCAGGTCGCGCAGTTCGCCGGGGACGCCGCCGAGTTCCGGGGCGGCCTGGGCGATGCGGTCGGCGGCCTCGGCCGGGGGCCCTTCCGCCAGCGGGGTCGTCCCGGTCGCCGCGTAGGCGAGCAGCAGGCCGAGCACGAAGAGGTCGGAGGCCGGGCCCGCCTCCTCGCCCGCGAGCTGTTCCGGGGTCAGATAGCCGAGCCGTACGGAGAGCCGGCCGCCCTCGCCCGCCGACGCCTCGGCCGCCGCGCCCAGCGGGCCGAAGGCGTTGAGCCGGGGGCCGTCCTCGGCGAGCAGCACGGTCCCGGGCGCCAGGCCGTGCAGCACGGCGCCGGTGGCGTGGACCCGGGACAGGGTCTCGGCGATGCCCGCGCCCAGTATCCGCACGGCGCGCGCGGGCAGCGGACCGGCGGCCTCTATGGCCTCGGCCAGGGTCAGCGCGGGGACGTACTTCGCGGCGGTCCAGGGCGCGTCGGCCCCGTCCGTGCGGGTCTCCAGCGGCCCGTCGACCCAGCCCCCGGCGAGCCGGCCCGCGAGGCGCGCCTCGGCGTCGAAGCGCTGGCGGTAGGCGGGCGAGGCGGCGAGTTCGGGCCGGGCGGCGGTGACCACGAAGAGCTCGCCGGGGTCCGCGCCGTGCGCGAGGTACTGCACCGCGGCGGCCGTCTCACGCAAGCGGGCCAGCACGGTGTACGGACCGAAGCGGCGTGGCTCGTCCTGACGCGGCGCCTCCATGGCGCATCCCCCCTTGTGACCGTCCCCGTCCCGTCCCCAGGGACCAGACGTTCGATCTTAGGGCCTGCCGTCCCGCTGCCGTCTGCCGGGCGGGCGACGGCGGCAGCGGGACGGGCAGGCCCTAATGGGGCGGTTCCTGCCGCCCACCGCCCGGCTTCGACCACGGCCACCGGGGCCGCTCGCGCCCCTCGGGGGCGTACTCGTAGACCCACCCCCGCTGGATGCCGAGCCGCTTCGTGTGACCGGCCGGGGTCCTTCGGTACGCGTGCACCGTGGGCGGTCCGCCGGCCGCGTCCGGGACCGGGACCTCGTACCACTTGGGCGGGTGGCCGGTCGCGCCGGTCAGGACGGGCAGGACCCGGCCGTCCAGCGGGCCGCCGACGAAGGCGGTGTTCTCGCTTCTCACCCGGCCAGTCTGACCGATCGTGGGGCGGGCCCCGCGCCGCCGGTCATTCCGGCGGCAGCAGATGCGCGGCGACGCCCACCAGCGGGGCCAGCCGGTCCACCAGCCGTCCGGCCGGGCCCTCCACGGTCTCCAGCGGGAGCAGCGCGGCCACGGCGGCCGCGGTCTGCGGGTCCGAGGACGAGGTGACGGCCAGCAGGCCGATGAACTGGTCGACCAGCCAGTCCCGCAGTTCGGCGGCGTCCGGCCGCTTGCCCTCGTCCAGCCAGATCAGCGAGGCCGCCTCGACCGCGGCGATCCAGGTGCGGACCATCATGCTCATCCGGGGCGCGGGTTCGCTGTGCTCGTCCTGGCCCAGGTGGAAGAGGATCTGCTCGGCCGCCGCGCGCCGCACCTCGTCCACGATGGTGGTCGTGCGGGACGTCTCGGCGACGCTGCCGCCCCGGAGCAGCGCGCTGAATCCGGCGTCGTGCTCGTCCACGAAGGCCAGATAGCGGTCGAGGACGCGGGTGACCCGCTCGGTCGGCGGGCCCTCGGCCGGCTCGGCGAAGCACAGCTTCAGCTGCTCGGCGGCCGAACGGAGCGCCGCCTCGTACAACTGCTGCCGCCCGCCCGGGAAGTAGCGGTACACCAGTGGCCGGGACACCCCGGCCACCGTCGCGACCTCGTCCAGCGAGACCTCGTCGGGGGGCCGGTGCGCGAAGAGCGTGAGGGCCGCGCCGAGCAGCTGGGTGCGGCGCTCCTCGACGCTGAGTCTTCGGTACGCACGGCCGGGCGGCGCGGCGGCGGCTGGGGTCATGACACCCAGACTAAGCGCACCCGTCGTCACGCCAGCAGGCCCGAGCTCTTCCAGAGCCTGCGGCCCACCCCGTTCAGGACGCCGATGTCCTCGAAGAAGTCGGTGAGCCGTTTGGCGCCCGTCTGCATGACCTCCGTGCGGTGTCCGCTGGCCCTGACCTGGGCGACCGCCTCGTGGCGGTTCAGCCCGACGTTCTCGTACACCTGCGGGTTGACGAAGCAGACGGAGAAGACGCGGGCCGCCTGTCCGCAGCTGACACGGGCCAGTTCGCGTTCCCAGCGGGGCGCCGTCACCATCTGGCGGCGCAGCTCCTCGCGGGCGTAACGGACGTGCCGCGCCTCCTCGATGACGTGGATGCGGGTCACCCCGCGCACCAGGGGCTGGACGCGCTCGTCGGGGAAGGTCAGCCGCTGCATCCAGTCGAGGATCTCCTCGCCGAGGAGCGTCCCGGCGAACGAACCGGGCGTCGTGGACACGCTCTTCAGGACGCGCGCCATGTTGTGATAGCGGCGCGGCACCGTGTACGTGGGGCCGCCGCCCCAGGTGATCATGCGGCCGAACATCATCGAATGCCGGCACTCGTCGGCGATCTCGGTGAGCGCGTAGCGAACGTGGCTGCTGGTCGGGGGCTTGTCGTAGACGTGCCGGACGAGCAGCTGCATGAGGATGATCTCGAACCAGATGCCGAGCGAGGCGAGCGAGGCGGCCTCGTGCCGGGCCAGTTCCTGCCGCTGGTCGTGCGACATCCGCCGCCACAGCGGGGTGTCGTAGAGCGAGACCAGCTCGGGCGGCCAGAACCACTTGCCGTCCTCGGGCAGCGCGTCCCAGTCCAGCTCCTTGTCGGGGTCGAAGGAGTGCTTGGCGGACGCCTCCAGGAGCCGTTCGGCGATCTGCTCGCGGCCGCGCAGCGGGCCGAGTGCGTCGCGGAGCGTCTGCAGGCCGCCTTCGGTCACGGTCGTCATCGCGGATCCACCTCATCCATGGGTTACCGACGGTCACCCATTATGAGACTGCTTGTCAGCAAGGCCGTCAATCCCTTGTGCGCGACTTGTTGACCGCGCGTCTACCAACGTGTGAACCTGCCAACTGAGCGGGGAGCCCGCCGACTTCCCGGCAGTCGCGAGGCGAAGGAGCCGTCCGTGTCGACCCACGACCTCTACACCACCGCCCCCGAGGAACCGCTGTGGACCGTTCCCGCCACCGGCGCCGCCCGCTTCAGCTGGGACTACGACGACGGCCGCGAGCGCCTTCTCGCCCTGTACCAGAAGGGCAAGGACAAGCAGTGGGACGGCAACAAGCGCATCGACTGGAGCCTTGAAGTCGACCCCGCCGACCCGCTCGGCACCCCCGACGAGGCCCTGACCCTGTACGGCACCCCGCACTGGGCGCGGATGACCGAGAAGGACCGGGGCGAGCTGCGCAAGCACTACACCTCCTGGCAGTTCAGCCAGTTCCTGCACGGCGAGCAGGGCGCGATGATCTGCGCCGCCCGGATAGTGGAGGCCGTCCCCGACCTGGACGCCAAGTTCTACTCCGCGACCCAGGCCATGGACGAGGCCCGGCACGCGGAGATCTACGGCCGGTTCCTGCACGAGAAGATCGGGATGCTCTACCCGGTCAACAACAGCCTCCAGGGCCTGCTCGGCGACACCCTGCGCGACTCCCGCTGGGACATGCCGTACCTCGGCATGCAGGTCCTCATCGAAGGCCTGGCGCTCGCCGCGTTCGGCATGATCCGCGACACCACGACCCGGCCGCTGCCCAAGCAGATCCTGGCGTACGTGATGCAGGACGAGGCCCGCCACGTCGCCTTCGGGCGGATGGCGCTGCGCGACTACTACAAGCAGCTCAGCGACGCGGAACGGCGCGAGCGCGAGGAGTTCGTCATCGAGGGCTGCTACCTGATGCGCGACCGGCTCAGCGGGGTCGAGGTCCTGGAGAACTTCGGCATCGGCAAGCAGGAGGCGAAGGAGCTCAGCGAGCACTCCGAATTCCTCCAGCTCTTCCGTAAGCTGCTGTTCAGCCGCATCGTCCCGTGCGTCAAGGACATCGGCCTGTGGGGCGAACGGCTCCAGAAGGCGTACGTCGACATGGGCGTCCTCGAACTCGGCGACTCCAGCCTCGACCTGCTCATGGCCCAGGACGAGGAGATCGCCGAACAACTCGACAAGGACCGCTTCGAGGCGGAGGAGCGGGCGAGGGTGGCGGAGGTGGCCGAGGCGATCGCACAGGGCGGGGCGGGAGCCTGACGGCACCGGCCCCGGGAGCGCGGTCGGACCCGGCACCGGCCGTGGAGGGCGCGCGCGTCCATGCCGTAGCTTGTGCGGCATGAGCATGCCCCCGCCGCCGCAGGGCCCTTACGGTGCACCCCAGGGCCCCTACGGCCCGCCGCAGCCCCAGCCGAATCCGTACGCCCAGCAGCAGCCCTGGGGAGCCCCGCAGGGCGCCGCGCCCCAGCCGTGGGGAGCGCCGCCCGGCGGGCCCGGGTTCCCGCCGGGCCGGCGGACCCGGCCCGGGGTGATCGCGGCGGTCGTCGCCGGGGCGCTTGTGGTGGCGGGCGGCGTCGTCTTCGGCGTCGTGCAGCTGGGCGACAAGGCCGACGACAAGCTGCCGGTGTCCAGTGGGTCCGGCGGGTCCGACGGGTTCCCGGCGGCCGAGTACAGACTCACCGTGCCGAAGACGCTGCTCGAGGGCGACTACACGCTCCATGCGGACACCTCGGCCACGGACGGCAAGGACATCGAGGAGACGTACGACCCGACGATCCGCGACCCCAAGGCCGTGGTCACGCAGTACGCCTCCAAGGACGGCGGGACGCTGATCGTCTCCGGGATGTGGGGGCGCATCAAGAAGCCCGAGTTCTCCCGCGACACGATCCTCAAGGGCGCCGCCGAGGCCGAGGGCATGACCGTGGCGGTGCCCGCGCGGGAGTTCACGCCCGCCGGCTACGGCATCACCGTCGCCTGCGAGGTCGTCCGCTCCGAGGACGGGGGCGTCACCAGCACCCTGCCCATGTGCGCCTGGGGCGACGACAACACCGCCTCCTTCGTCGCCGTCGTCACCGAGGAGACCGCCCTCCAGGACCCCGACGAGGTCGATCTGGCCGAGGCGGCCCGCCAGGCCGCCCAGGTCCGCAAGGAGATGCGGCAGCCCATCGGGGCGGGGGCGGGGACGGCCGGCTGACCGGCCGTTACTGCGAGACCTCGATGATGTTCCCGTCCTTGTCGAGACTGTGCTCGTTCCAGTACGTCCACCACTTGTCGTCCACGTGCTTCGGCACCTTGCCCTCGGGGTAGCGGGCGTACCCCTTGGGCGGTTCCTCGCCGTCCTTCACGCACGCGCTGCCCGTGCTGCCGACGTACAGCACCGGGTACTCGCCGCCGGAGCACACCGCGTCCGCCGTCGAGCAGGCGGACGTGAGCAGCGCGAACACCGCGGCGCCCGCGGCGAGGGCGGCGGTGGTCCGCAGGGAACGGGGGCGGCTGGTCGTACGCATCGTGACTCTCCTTCAGAGGGTGGCTGTCGGAGTCCAGGCTGCCGGTCCGGGCGTCGGGCCGCCCTGAGTACACGTACTCATCCACGAGGTCCGCGTACGTGGGCGAACGGCACACCCGGTCCCCGCAGCGCCCGCTCCACCGCCCTCGCCGCGCCCAGGAGTTCCGCGTCCCGCCCCCGGGCGGCGACGAGCTGGAGCCCCACCGGGCAGCCATCCCCGGTGAACCCGGCCGGAACGCTCGCCGCCGGATGCCCGCTCAGGTTGAACGCCCAGGTCAGCGCGGTCGAAAAGGTGTCACCCGGACCCTCGTGGCCGTGCGGGCGGTTGGGCGTGACCGGGGTCAGGAGCAGCGGCGTCCGGGCGAAGAGGGCGTCCAGGCGGCGGTCGTTCTCCGCGCGCACCTCCGCCTCCGGCGGGCGTATGCCCCCGCCCCGCACCGCCAGCCAAGTCGCCGCCGGGTCCAGCAGATCGCAGCGGTCCCCGCCGAGCCGCACGACCCCGGCCGCCTCCAGGCGCCGCACCGCGCCCCGCACCACGGCCGCCACCTCCGGCTCGGTCTCGGCGAAGCCCAGGTCCGGGCTGTAGGCGGCGGACAACGGCAGCACCGGCGAAACACCCGCGTACCCGTCCAGCACGCAGCGCAGATACGTCTCCGCCTCCGCCGCCGAGGCCGCCAGCACCCCGGCCGACGCGAGCCCCGACCGGTCCGGTGAGGGCAGCAGCCCGTTCGTCGTCTTCAGGCCGAACACCCCGCACCAGGCGGCCGGGATGCGCACCGACCCCGCCCCGTCGCTGCCCGTCGCCAGCGGCACCAGGCCCGCCGCGACCGCCGCCGCCGAGCCCGCCGACGAACCGCCCGGCGTCCGGTCCGGGCGCCAGGGGTTGACCGTGCGGCCGTGCCTGCCGAGCCCCCAGGTCTGCCAGTGCGTCCCCGGACCGGGCACGGAGGCCGAGCCGACCGGGACACCGCCCGCCGCGATCAGCCGCCGGGCCGCGTACGAGCGGAGGCCGGTGGGGCCCTTCACGGCGAAGGGGAGCCCGGCCAGCGGGAGCCGGGACGCGGCGGGGAGCCGGGCGAGCGCGTCCTCGGGCCAGACGTCGAGGAAGGCGCGGAGCCCGGGATCCTCGCGGGCGATCGAGGCCAGCACCTCGCGCAGTTCCCCGTGCGTGTCTCCGGAAGCGGCCATGGGCTCAGTCTTCCAGGGCCGCCTCCATCACGGCGCGGGCGATCGGGGCCGCGCTGCCGCCGCCGCTGATGTCGGCGCGGTCGGCCTCGGCGTCCTCCACGACCACGGCGACCGCCACCGCCGGGCGGGCCGCGCCGTCGGCCTGCGCCCAGGAGATGAACCAGGCGTACGGCAGGTCGGAGTTGTCGACGCCGTGCTGGGCGGTGCCGGTCTTGCCGCCGACCGTCGCCCCGTCGATCGCCGCGTTGGTGCCCGTACCGTCCTGGACCACGTCGACCATCATCTGCCGCAGCTGCGTCGCCGTCATCGGGTTCATCGCCCGGTGGTACGAGGCCGACCCCGTGGTGCGGACCGTGGCCCCGTCGTGCTTGGTCGTCCGCTCCACGAGGTGCGGATACATCAGCTCCCCGCCGTTGGCGACGGCCGCCGCGACCATTGCCATCTGGAGCGGGGTCGCGGTGGTGTCGAACTGGCCGATCGAGGACTGCGCCAGCTGGTCGTCGCTCATCTCCGTGTCGAAGTTGCTCTTCGCCACCCCGGACGGGATCTTCAGCCCGGTGTCGTTGAAGCCGAACCGCTCGGCCGCGTCCACCATTCCGTCGAGCCCGACCTCCACCCCGAGGTGCGCCATCACGGTGTTGCAGGAGACCCGGATCGCGTCGGAGAGGGACGCCTTGTCGCAGCCGCGCGACTCGTTGGGCAGCACGGTCGAAGTGCCCGGCAGGACGTACGGGGACGGGGTGTCGGTCTCCTCGTCCGGATCGGTGACGACCTCCGCGTCCAGCGCGGCCGCCGCCGTCACGATCTTGAACGTGGAGCCGGGCGGATAGGTCTGCCGGATCGCCCGGTTGAGCATGGGCCGGCTCTCCGCGTCGTTCAGCTCCCGCCAGGCGTCCGTGACGGACGCGCCGGTCCCGGACAGCCGCTCGGGGTCGTACGAGGGGGTCGAGACCAGCGCCAGGATGCGCCCGGTCGCCGGTTCGACGGCGGCGACCGCGCCCCGCCGGTTGCCCAGGCCCTCGTACGCGGCGCGCTGCATCCCGTCCCGGACCGTGGTGACGACGTCCCCGCCCGGCTGCTGGGTCCGGCTCACCTCGCCCCACAGGGGGAGCGGGGCGAGCAGCGGGTCGGTGCCGGCGAGGATGCCGTCCTCGGCGTTCTCGATGAGGGTGGTGCCGTACGTCTGCGAGGCGTAGCCGGTGACCGGCGCGTACAGCGGCCCGTAGCGGTAGGTCCGCTCGTAGGCGAGCTGTTCGCCGGTGTTCTTCGAGCCGGTCACGGGCCGCCCGTCGACCAGGATGTTGCCGCGCGCCTGGTCGTAACGGGCGATGGTGTTGCGCCGGTTGGCCGGATTGTCGTCCAGCGAGTCGGCCTCGAAGACCTGGACCCGGGCGGCGTTGGCCAGCAGCGCCACGAGCAGCAGCAGGCAGAACGCGGCGGCGTGCCGGATGTAGCGGATCACCGCTCGTCCTCCTCGCCCGGGGACTGCGACGAGCCCGCCGGGACCGACGCCACCACCCCCGTCTCCACCGGGTCCGGCGCGGGCCTGCGGGCGAGATCGCTGACCCGGATCAGCAGCGCCACGATGATCCAGTTGGTGACGACGGACGAACCGCCCTGTGCCAGGAACGGCATCGCCATCCCGGTCAGCGGGATCAGCCCCATCACCCCGCCCGCGATCACGAAGACCTGGAGCGCCAGGATCGAGGCGAGCCCGATCGAGAGCAGCCGCCCGAAGGCGTCGCGCAGCGCGAGCCCCGCCCGGAAGCCGCGCGCCACCAGCAGCGCGTACAGCAGGAAGAGCGCGGTCAGCCCGGCGTACCCCAGCTCCTCGCCCGCCGTGGCCAGGATGAAGTCGGACTTCGCGGCGAAGCCGATGAGCACGGAGTGGCCGAGCCCCAGCCCCGTACCGAGCATCCCGCCGGCCGCGAAGGCGAACAGCGACTGGGCGAGCTGGCCGGGACCGCGTCCGGCGTCGATCGAGGCGAATGGATCGAGCCAGTCCTGCACCCTGCTGTGCACATGGGGTTCGAACGAGCCCACGACGAACGCGCCGACCGCCGCGAGCAGCAGCCCCACCGCGATCCAGCCGCGCCGCCCGGTCGCCACGTACAGCAGGATCACGAAGAGGCCGAAGAACAGCAGCGAGGTGCCCAGATCGCGTTCCAGGACCAGCACGCCGACGCTGAGCAGCCAGATCGCCACGATCGGGCCGAGCACCCGCCCGGTGGGCAGCTGGAACTTCCAGACCTTGCGGCCGGTGTACGCGAGGGCGTTGCTGTTCGCCGCGAGGTACGCGGCGAAGAACACCGCGAGCAAAATCTTGGCGAACTCGCCGGGCTGGAAGGAGAAGCCGCCGATCCTGATCCAGATCTTCGCCCCGTTCACCGCCGGGAAGAAGATCGGCACGATCATCAGGACCAGCGCGGCCGCCACCGACACGTACGCGTACCGCTGGAGGATCCGGTGGTCGCGCAGGAACACCACGACCGCGATGAAGAACGCGACGCCGATCGTGGACCAGATCAGCTGCGTCGTCGCCGCCCGGTCGCCCGGGGTCTCCAGGTCCAGCCGGTAGATCAGCACCAGGCCGATCCCGTTGAGCAGCACGGCGATGGGCAGCAGCAGCGGATCGGCGTACGGGGCGCGGAGCCGTACCGCGAGATGCGCGAGCAGCGCCAGCAGCCCGAGGCCGGCGCCGTATCCGGCGACATCGGGCGGGACCGCGTCGTCGTGCGCGAGCCCGACCGCGGCGTAGCCGTAGACGGAGATCAGGACGGCCCCGATGAGGAGCGAGAGTTCCACGCCGCGCCGCCGGGGCAGGCGCAGCTCGGGCGGGGGTGCGTCCGCCGTCGATGCGGTCATGCCCCGCAACGTAGCAAGACGCGGGTGTTATGTCGGTTATGTCGCGACGCGTACGGGCAAGCTCACGGCCCTTCGTGACGGTCGTCCCCGTCCGGCCGTACGTACCGGGGCAGCGTCAGCCGGGCCACCGCGCCGCCGTCCGGCGCGTTGCCGAAGGCGAGCGCCGCGCCCATCACCTCGGCCTGGCCGGCCGCGATGGTCAGCCCGAGGCCGTGCCCCTTGCCGCCGCCCTCGGTGCGGAAGCGCTGCGGGCCGCCCGCCGTCAGGTACTCCGGAAAGCCGTCGCCGTGGTCCCGCACGGTCACCACGGGCCCGTCCACGGTGAGCACCACGGGCGGCCTGCCGTGCCGGTGGGCGTTGCTGATCAGATTGCCCAGGACGCGTTCCAGGCGCCGCCGGTCCGTCTCGACGCGCACCGGCTCCCCGGTGACCTCGACCCGGGTGTCCGTCCCCTGCGCCACCCGGGCGGCGAGCGGGGCCAGTTCATGGGCGTCCAGGTCCACGTGTTCGGTCCGGGCGTCGAGGCGCGAGATCTCCAGCAGGTCCTCGGTCAGGGCGCGCAGGGCCCGGGCCCGGTCCTGCACCAGCTCGGAGGGGCGGCCCGGCGGCAGCAGCTCGGCGGCGGCGGACAGACCGGTCAGCGGGGTCCGCAGCTCGTGCGCCACGTCCGCGGTGAACCGCTGCTCCGCCTGGAGCTTGCGCTGGAGCGCCGAGGCCATGGTGTCCAGCGCCCCGGCGACGACGGCGACCTCGTCCTGCCGCCGCGACGGGTCCGCCGTGCGCGGGTCGTCCACCCGGGCGTCCAGGTCGCCCGCCCCGATCCGCCGGGCCACCCGCGCGGTCTGGTGCAGCCGCCGGGTGACCCGGGTGACCGCGAAGGCGCCGATCAGCAGCGTGGCGCCGATCGCCAGCACCGAGGAGCCGATGATCGCCCCGTCCAGGCCGTTGATGGTGCGGGCGCTCTGGCTGTAGTCGGTCCAGGCCGCCAGCGCGTGCCCGCCGTCCGCCGGGGCCGCCGCCCACATCACCGGCCGCCCCCGCAGCCGCCCGGTCATCGTGCCCCGCCGCCCGTCCGCCGCCAGCGCCCGCAACGGACCGGGGAGCCCCGGCGGGTCCACCCCGGAACGCGGCGGCAGCGCCTCGCCCGCCTCGAAGGCGGCCCGCACCTCGGTCAGCCGGGCGAGGGACTTCTCGCGGGCGTGGCCGACGGTCTGCCGGGTGACCGCGGTGTGCACCAGGACGCCGAGGAGCGCGGCGAGCACGCAGCACATCACGGTGATGAACACCGCGGCCTTCCACGTCAGCGTCGCCGTCCAGGCCGGAAGGCGCGGCCGCGCCCGCCGTCGCGGCGCCGCCGCCCGGCGGCTCACCGGCGCTCCGCCGACAGGGAGGCCGTGGGCCGGGGCGTGCGCGGGGCGGAGGGGCGCGGCACCGGAGTCCGCCGCCCGCCGTCCCGGGTGCGCAGGATCTCGTCCTGCGTCGGGAGCATCGCCCGCTGCCGCCCGTCCCAGGACCAGGCCGTGCGGTACTCGTACCCCGTGATCGCCGACGGCGCCCGCATGATGAGGTCGCGCCCGGCCAGCTGGACGCTGAGGACCGCGTCCGAGGTGGACATGATCCGGGTCAGCCCGCCGGATTCCGGCATGTAGACGCGTACGGAGAGCTGACGGCCCGGCATCCGGACCGCGAGGACCATCTCGTCCCGGCCGTCGCCCGTCAGGTCCCGGAAGTACGGGGGCAGCACCGGGCAGGTCCGGGGCGCCGACCGGCAGGCCTCGACCAGCGCCACCGTCCGGGCCGGCAGCTCACCGCCCTCGCCGGCCCGTTCGGGCGGCACCTTCAGGCCCGCCCGCACCACCGCCACCGGGTCGAGCCGGCGCACGTCGCCGCCGGTGACCCGGATGCCGGGGATGCGCGCGGTCTCGCCCTCGCCGTAGTCGTAAGGGGCGGCGGAGGCCGGCGGGAGCGTCGGCCACAGCCGCACCGGGCCGTCCGCGGGCGGGGTCCGCCCGGCGCTCCGCAGCTCCCCGCCGGTGCCGCAGCCGGCCAGCAGCACGACCCCCAGGGTCGCCAGGGCAGGCAGCCGCAGACGCATGACTTCCTCCGTTTCCGGCGGACGGACGGGCGGACGGACCGGGCCCTGCCGACCTTATTCGGATGGAAGTCTCTTATGCGTATTTAGCGCTGACGCGCGGTCAGGGTGGCGCGGGCTACTGCTGGTACGGGTTCTGCCCCTGCCCCGCAGGCCCCGAGGCGCCCGGCGCGTAACCCTGCTGCGGCGCCTGGCCGTACGGATTGCCGCGCTGCGAGGCCATCTGCTGGGCCAGCAGCTGCTCGGCCTGGTCCTTCGGTATCCGCTGCTCGCCACCGCAGAACGTGCACTGCGTGGCGTACGAGGTGGAGACCGGGAACAGCGGCACGAAGAACAGCGTGAACTTCGTGACCCGCTTGCGCAGCGTGTGCGCCGCCGGGTTCCCGCACCAGCCGCAGACCAGCGTCAGGATCGCCAGCTGGTACAGATAACCCCGCGTGCCGAAAATGATCATGTCGGTTCCTTCCCCGTGTTCCCCGGGAGCGCCCGGCGGCAGAGCGCCAGCAGCTTTTCGTCGGTGTACGTGTCGTGGCTGCCGTAGGCGCCTTCCGGCGCGTTGTGACGGCGTACGGAGGTGAGCTCGGCGAGCAGCACCCGTGCCGCGTCCGACCCTGCACCAGCGGGCCTCATCCGCGCCAGGCATTCCGCCACCCGGACCCGGACCCGGTGGTTCTGCTCCCAGGCTGCCAGCAGCACCGGGACGGACTCCTCGGCACGACCGGAAACCTCCCACAGTGCGGTCGCCGCGTCCACCCGCAACCACAGGTTTCCGTCGCGCAGCAGTTCCCGCAGCCGGGGCGCGCCCGCCGCCGCGCGTCCGCCGAGCCGCCCCACCGCGCCCACCGCGGCGTGCCGCGCGTCCAGGTCCCAGGCGGCCAGCCCCGCGAGCAGCGCGGGCAGCACCGCGTCGGCGTCCTCCTCCACCGCCCACAGCGCGCCCGCCGCCTCCGCCGCCTCCACCGTGCCGGTACGCCGCAGCAGGGCCCGCAGCTCCGGTACGGCGCAGCGCGCGGCGGGCCCGAAGGCGGCGAGCGCCCGCAGCGCCGCCGTCCGCAGCAACTCGCTCCCGGGCTCCTGGGCCCCGCGCAGCACCCGCAGCACCTCCGGGGCCGCCTCGCCCGCCCGGAGCGCGGTGAGGGCGCCCAGCAGCGGTCCCGCCCGGTCGTACGCCTGCTCGTCGAGCACCGCCTCGCCCAGCCGCTGCCGCAGCGCCCCGGTCAGCGGCCGGGCCGCCTCGCCGAGCCGGGCGATCCCGGACTCCACCTCGGGCGGCACCAGGGGACGGGCGAGGGCGGCGGTCAGGGCCGGCAGGGCGCGCGGGTCGCCGAGCCGGGCCAGGGCCGTCACCGCGCTGCCCAGCCGGGCCCGCCCGTCCGGCCCGGTCCGCACCCAGGCCCCGGGGTCCGCCGCCACCCGCTCCGCCAGCGCGTCCGCCGCCGGGGCGGCCAGCCCGAACAGGCCCTCCAGCAGCTGCGAGGCGGCTTCGGCGAGCCTCGGCTCGGGCGCGGTCAACTGCTCGCCCAGGAGCCGCACCAGCTCCGCGTACGAGCCCCGCCAGCCGCCGATCAGCCGGGCGCTCATGCGGACGGCGTCGACGCGCTGCCAGGGGGCGGCGCTCCTCAGCTGGTCGGCCAGGAGGGCCGCCCGCTCGGCGACCCGGTCGTCGAGCCCGTCGTGCAGGCTGCGCAGCAGATCGGCGGTCCAGGGCGCGGCCCGCCCCGCCGTCTCCTCGGCGGACAGCGCCCGCACCTGCCCCCGCAGGGTCAGCGGGGCCGCCTCGGCGCCGGGGGCGGGCGGTTCGACGGGGCGCGCCCGGGTGGAGCCGAGGCCGGAGGGCGAGGTGCGCAGGCGGCCCAGCAGGCTCGTCACCAGGGGCACCACATCGCCGGGCAGCGCACCCGGGGCGCAGCGCGCCAGCTGGGCCAGGGCCGCGAGCCGCAGCCCCGGCGGTCCGGCGTCGCCCGCCAGCCGGCCGAGCCAGTCGGCGACCGGACCGGCCAGCGGCCGGTGGCGCAGGGCGAGCCGCCCTGCCGCCTCGATCAGGGCCAGCCGCACCTCCTCGTCCCGCTCCGCCGCCAGCCGCGCCCGCAGCAGGGCCAGCACCCTGCCCGGCTCGTCGTGCAGGGCGGCCAGCGCCAGCGGGGCGCTGAGCCGTACACCGGGGTCGTCGTCGGCCAGCAGCGCGAAGAAGACCCCCGCACCGGCGGAGACGGCCGCCGCGGCCATCGCGTAGTTGGCGGCGCCCTCCGCCTCGTCCTCGTCGAGTTCTTCCTCGTCGTCCTTGCCGAGGTCGATGCCGCCGATGCTGGTCAGTAACTCGACTATGTCGCCCCGGTCCGGCACCCAGGGGTCGGCGACCAGCTCGAAGAGGAAGGGGATGCAGGCCAGCGTGCACGGATAGACGTCGCCCTGGTGGTGCACCGCCCCGTACATCCCGTCCAGCGCCCGTTCGCGCTCCGCCGGATCGGCGGATGCCAGCCCCCGCAGCAGCGCAGGAACGTCGTCCGCCGGTCCATAGGCATGTTCCATCGAGGCCCAGTCGACCTCTTCGATCCCCGCGAACACGCCATCGCCTCCCCGCCGACGTCACACACGCAGTGCCTGCGCAGAGTGTGCACCACGGCTCGGACGATCCGACCACGTCCGGCGCGCTTTTGCCCTGTTCCATGACAAGAGTCGTGTGCGTGCGGTAAGGACGGGGCGGGTGCGTACGGTCAGGCCGGAAGCGGCCGTCCCGCTTCCGGGTCGCACAGCGGGGCCAGCAGATCGCCGTGCCGGCCGAGCCGCGCCGCCATGCCGTCCGCCAGGAACACCAGGTCGCCGGGGGAGCGGCAGCCCTCGATCTCCGCCCAGGTGACCGGCGCCGAGACGGCCGGCTCGGGGCGGGCGCGCAGGGTGTAGGGCGTGGCGGTGGTCTTCGCGGCGGCGTTCTGGCTGAAGTCGACGAAGACCTTGCCCGGCCGCAGCGCCTTCCGCATCCGGTGCACCACCAGGTCCGGGAGTTCCTTCTCCGCGCGGACGGCGAGGCCCTTCGCGTACGCCGACACCGCCGCCGAGTCCGTGGGGACGAGCGGGACCAGCAGATGCAGGCCCTTGGCGCCCGAGGTCTTGCCGTACGCCGTCAGGCCGTCCTCGGCCAGCCGCTCCCGCAGCCACAGCGCGACCCGGCAGCACTCGACCACCGTGGCGGGCGCCCCCGGGTCCAGGTCGAGGACCAGCCGGTCGGCCACCGCCGGGCTCCCGGCCCGCCACTGCGGGGTGTGGAACTCCACCACCAGGTTGGCGGCCCACATCAGCGAGGCCAGATCCTGCACGACCACCTGTTCGGACGGCTCGCTCCCGTGGTGCGGCACCGGGGCCCGGCGTACCCAGGACGGAGTACCGGGCGGCGGGTTCTTGGTGAAGAAGAGCTGGCCCTCCGGCCCGTCCGGATAGCGCAGGAAGGACACCGGCCGGTCCCGCAGATGCGGGAGCAGCACCCCGGACGCCGTGGCCGCGTAGTAGTGCAGCACCTCGCCCTTCGTGGTGCCGGTGGCCGGATACAGCACCTTGTCCAGATTGCTCAGGGACAGCCGTCGCCCCTCCACCTCGGTGATCGGCGTCATACGATAAGAATCACACGCAAAAATGTCTTTTCTTCGCATATACGGATCCAAGGGGTGAATCGGTGAGGTCCATCTGGAACGGCGCCATCTCCTTCGGGCTGGTCAGCATCCCGATCAAGCTGGTCAACGCCACCGAGAACCACTCGATCTCGTTCCGGCAGATCCACGTCGAGGACGGCGGGCGCATCCGCTACCGCAAGGTGTGCGAGCTGGACGGGGAGGAGGTGACGTCCGCCGAGATCGGCAAGGCGTACGAGGACGCCGACGGCACGATGATCCCGATCACCGACGAGGACCTGAGCCAGTTGCCGCTGCCCACCGCGAAGACCATCGAGATCGTGGCCTTCGTCCCGGCCGACGCGATCGACCCGCTCCAGATGGACGCGGCCTACTACCTCTCCGCCAACGGCGTCCCGGCGGCCAAGCCGTACACCCTGCTGCGCGAGGCCCTGAAGCGGAGCCGGAAGGTGGCCCTCGCCAAGTACGCGCTGCGCGGGCGCGAGCGCCTGGGCATGCTCCGGGTCGTGGACGACGTGATCGCCATGCACGGGCTGCTCTGGCCGGACGAGATCCGCGCCCCCGAGGGCGTCGCCCCGGAGTCCGACGTGACGGTGCGCGACGCGGAGCTGGACCTCGCGGACGCCCTGATGGACACCCTCGGCGAGGTCGACATGGACTCGCTGCACGACGACTACCGGGAAGCGGTCGAGGAACTGATCGCGGCGAAGGCGTCGGGCGAGGAGCCGGAGCCGGCCGAGAAGGGCGCGAAGGGGGGCGGCAAGGTCATCGATCTGCTCGCCGCCCTGGAGAGCAGCGTCAAGGCGGCGAAGGAGGCCCGGGGCGAGGAGGGGGAGGAGTCCGTGGCGGACGTCACGCACCTCGCGGACCGCAAGGCGTCCGGCGCCGAGAAGAAGGCATCCGGCTCCGGCGGCGCCGCCAAGAAGTCCGCCTCCTCCCCGAAGTCCACCGGCGGCAAGAAGTCCACATCGAGCGGTTCGGGCAAGCAGGCGGCCAAGAAGACGGCCACCAAGAGCACCGCGAAGAAGGCGGCCGCCAAGAAGACGACGGCGAAGAAGACGGGCTCGAAGAGCACGGCATCCCGCAAACGCGCCTCGGCCTGAGCCTTTCGAGCCTTTGACGACATGGGGCCGGTACGCCGATCTCGGTGTACCGGCCCCACGCCTCGTCCCAGCGCCGGGCGGTCAGCGCCGGCGGTAGGAGCTCACATAACCGGCGGCCGGGGTGCCGACGCCGGTCACGTCGTCGTAGCCGCGCACGGCCGCCAGGGAGGCGTCCTTGCCCAGGCTGCGCACGGTGGTCCGCAGACCGTCCGCCGCGTCGACGCCGTTGACGAAGTCCACCCGGACGACGGCCAGGTCACGGTGTGCGCCCAGCGGGTGGTCGGTCACGTCGTGGTACGCCTTCGAGTGGTACCGGGCGTAGATCGCCGGGTTGGCGAACCCGATCGGCCGCCCGTGCTGGGCCTGCTGCGCCAGCGCCTGAATGCCCGCGATGACCGGGGCCGCCAGCGAGGTGCCGCCGATGCGGTACTCGTCGTAGCCCAGCGAACCGTCGGGCAGGGTCTGGGTCTGCCCGACCAGGAAACCGGTGTTCGGGTCCGCGACGGCCGCGATGTCCGGGGCCGTGCGCATCCGGGTCTTCCCGTTCGCCCGCGCCAGCGAGTCGGGCACGATCCCGCGCTGGTAGAACGGCTGCTTCACGGTGGAGCTGGTGCCGCCGCCCGCGCCCGAGGTGTACGCGCCGGGGAACCCTTCCCAGCTGCGGCCGTCCGCCGCCAGCGGGGCGTTGAGCGTGCCCCAGCCGGTCTCCCAGAGGTACTTCTCGTGCTTGCCGACCGCGAGCGCGGTGCCGCCGACCGAGGTCACCCAGGCCGAGTTGGACGGGACGTCGATCTGCTTGGTGCCGGTCGAGTCGACGTTGTCGCCCGCGTCGCCGGAGGAGAAGTAGAAGCCGATGCCCTCGATCGCGCCCATCTGGAACACGTGGTCGTAGGCGAGCGCCAGGTCCGGGGTCTGGTTGGCCTCCACATCGCCCCAGGAGTTGGAGACGATGTCCGCGAGGCGGTGGTCGACGACCTTGTTCAGCGAGTCGAGCAGGTCGTTGTCGTAGCAGGAGGCGCCGCCCACGTACACGATGCCGGCGGCGGGCGCGACCGCGTGCACGGCCTCGACGTCGAGGGTCTCCTCGCCGTACCAGCCGGAGGCCCCGCACTCCTCGGTCTTCGTGTAGTCGTCCGGCAGGACCTGGCTCAACTGGCCGCGCCGGTACGGCGCGTCGCCGTTGCGCTTGGCGTACTCGGCGGCGTCCTTCGCGATGGTGGGCGAGGCGTACGCGTCGGTGATGGCGACGGTCACCCCCTTGCCGGTGTAGTCCCCGGCCCCGTACGCGGCGCGCAGCTGCTTGCCGGTGTAGCCCTTGACGGCGTACGGCGCCTTCGACCCGTACGCCTTGGGCAGCGAGGAGGCCGTCCTCGACCCGAAGTACGACGAGAACGGGCCGGAGTTGCGGAACACCGCGTCCGGCGGCGGCAGCACGTCGTCGTGGCGGGCGGTGTGCGGGGCGTTGTCCAGGCCGGACACGGCGAGCACGGCGTCGCCCAGCCCGGCGGGGACCGAGGCGGTGCCGGACGGGGCGCGGTAAGTGCGGCCGTCCTTGCGGTAGTTGCGCAGCTGCGTGGAGAACGCCTTCTCGGCGGCAGCGACGTCACCGGTGGCCGAGACGTAGTGCTCGTTCGCCCCGGTGACCGTCAGCCCGCCGGCCTCCAGCCACTGCCTGACCCGCTCGATCTGCTCCGGGGTGGCCCCGAACCGGGCCCGCGCCTGCGCGGGGCTCAGGAACTTCCCGTACGAGGACGACTCCGGGTCCGACACGGCGGCGGCGTAGGCGGCCAGCCCCTTCGCGTCCCGGCCCGCCAGGTGCACCCGCACGGCCACCTTCGTGCTGTCGGAAGCGGCCCCCTGGTCGGCCGAGGCGGTCGCCCAGGCCGGCTTGGTGCCCTGCAACGCGTCCCGGCCCCCGTGCCCGGCATCGGCACTGGCGTCGGGCATCCCGAGGGCGAGCGCCCCGGCGAGCAGCGGCAGTGTCACTGCCATGCTCAGCCCGGCGCGTCGTCCGGCGCGGCTGAATATCAAAACAACAACCCCCTGCGATATGGGTCTCGCGTACGGAGCATGTGCCGAATGAAGTGCACATGTAATGCGCCACTCTGGCGAGGAACCCTTCATGTAGGGGACATGCATTCCTCAAGACTCGGCCAAGTGCGTCCGGAGACGGGCCGGTTCACTCCGCCTCGGGCCGCCGCCGCCCGGTAAGGTGCGGAAGGCCGCGACTGGCGCGCACTCCTCGCGGGGTGCTCAGTGGAATCGACCACGAGGGAGCGGCACACCCCGGGCGTGCCCGGGGGCGTCATGCCGGAGAGCCGTCCGCCTGGGCATCCGGGTCCACGCCGCAGCCATGCGACCGACCCGGGAGGAACCCGTGACCGCGTCCGTACCCGCACACCCCCGCCACCCCGCCCTGGCGGGCGCCGACCCCGAACTCGCCGCCCTCGTGACCGCCGAGGAACAGCTCCAGGCGGACACCCTGCGCCTGATCCCCAGCGAGAACTACGTCTCCGCCGCGGTGCTCGAAGCGTCCGGCACCGTGCTCCAGAACAAGTACTCCGAGGGCTACCCCGGCAAGCGGTACTACGAGGGCCAGCAGGTCATCGACCAGATCGAGACCCTGACCGCCGACCGCGGCCGGACCCTCTTCGCCATGGACCACGCCAACGTCCAGCCGTACTCCGGCTCACCCGCCAACCTCGCCGTCTACCTGGCCTTCCTCAAGCCCGGCGACACCGTGCTCGGCATGTCGCTGCCCATGGGCGGCCACCTCACGCACGGCTGGGGCGTCTCCGCCACCGGCACCTGGTTCAACGGCGTCCAGTACGGCGTGCGCCGCGACACCGGCCGCGTCGATCTGGACGAGGTCCGCGATCTGGCCCTCGCCGAGCGGCCCAGGCTCATCTTCTGCGGCGGCACCGCCGTGCCCCGCACGATCGACTTCGCGGGCTTCGCGGAGATCGCCCGCGAGGTGGGCGCGATCCTGGTGGCGGACATCGCGCACATCGCGGGCCTGGTCGCGGGCGGCGCCCACCCCTCGCCCGCGCCGCACGTGGACGTCGTCTCCACGACCACCCACAAGACCCTGCGCGGCCCGCGCGGCGCGATGCTCCTCAGCCGCGCCGAGCACGCCCGCGCCCTGGACCGCGCCGTCTTCCCCGGCCTCCAGGGCGGCCCGCACAACCAGACCACGGCCGCGATCGGCGTAGCCCTGAAGGAGGCGGCCACCCCGGACTTCCGCGCCTACGCCCACGCGGTGGTGGCCAACGCCCGCGCGCTGGGCGAGGAGTTGTCGGCCCGTGGCTACGACCTGGTCTCCGGCGGCACCGACAACCACCTGCTGCTGGTGGACCTCACGGCCAAGGGCGTCCCGGGCAAGCCGGCGGCCAAGGCCCTGGACCGGGCGGGCATCGTCGCCAACTACAACGCGGTCCCCTACGACCCCCGCAAGCCCTTCGACCCCTCCGGCATCCGCCTCGGTACGCCGGCGCTGACGTCCCGGGGCGTCCCCGTCTCGGAGATGGCCGCGATCGCGGACTGGATCGACCGCGTGATCACGGGCGACGAGGACACGATCGGGAAGGTGCGCGCGGAGGTGAAGGAACTCATGGACGCGTACCCGGCACCGGGCCTGCCGGTCGCCTGAGCCACATGACCGTGCCCCGCACCACCGGTGCGGGGCACGGTGCGGGGCACGGCCCTGGACGGCGTACGCGACCAACTCGCCCCAGGCCGTGGGCGAGAGGGCGGGTCCGCGACGGGCCGGGGATCGGGTCTCGACTCGCGTCAGCGGGGCCGGAGTCCGGCGAGGAGATCGCGGACGTGTCGCTCGATCCGGTCGCGGATCGGCCGGACGGCCTCGATCCCGTGACCGGCCGGGTCTTCGAGCGACCAGTCGAGGTACGTCTTGCCGGGGAAGACGGGGCAGGTGTCTCCGCACCCCATCGTGATCACCACGTCCGATGCCTGTACGGCCTCGACGGTCAGTACCTTCGGCGTCTCGGCGGAGAGGTCGATGCCGACTTCGGCCATGGCCTGGACGGCCGCCGGGTTCACCGAAGCCGCGGGCGCGGACCCGGCGGAACGGACCTCGACGCCGCCTTCGGAGAGGTGGGTCAGGAAAGCGGCGGCCATCTGCGAGCGGCCCGCGTTGTGGACGCACACGAACAGCACGGACGGTCGGGGTTCAGGCACGGGCGGAGCCTTCCGGGGCGGCGGGCGACGGCTGAGGGAAGTGGCGGCGGGCGGCGAGGGCGACATGGACCAGCCCGATGAGGACGGGGACCTCGATGAGCGGGCCCACGACCCCGGCGAGCGCCTGGCCGCTGGTGGCGCCGAAGGTGGCGATGGCGACGGCGATGGCGAGCTCGAAGTTGTTGCCGGCCGCGGTGAACGCCAGCGTCGTCGTCCTCGGGTAGTCCAGCCCCACGGCGCGGCCGGTGGCCATGGACCCGGCCCACATGAGCGCGAAGTACGCCAGCAGGGGCAGCGCGATCCGGGCGACGTCCAGGGGCCGGGAGGTGATGGCGTCGCCCTGGAGGGCGAAGAGTACGACGATGGTGAACAGCAGCCCGTACAGGGCGACCGGGCCGATCCGGGGGATCAGCTTCGTCTCGTACCAGGTGCGCCCCCGGGCCTTCTCGCCGAGGCGGCGGGTGAGGAACCCGGCCAGCAGGGGGATGCCGAGGAAGATCAGGACCGAGCGGGCGATCTCCCACACGGACACGTCGAGCGCGGTCTGTTCCAGGCCGAGCAGGCCGGGCAGCACGGACAGGTAGAACCAGCCCAGCGCGGCGAAGGCGAGCACCTGGAAGAGCGAGTTCAGGGCGACCAGGACGGCGGCGGCCTCGCGGTCGCCGCAGGCGAGGTCGTTCCAGATGACGACCATGGCGATGCAGCGGGCGAGCCCGACGATGATCAGGCCGGTGCGGTACTCGGGCAGGTCCGGCAGGAAGATCCAGGCGAGCGCGAACATCAGCGCCGGACCGACGATCCAGTTGAGGACCAGGGATGTCACGAGCAGCGCGCGGTCGCGGGTGACCGTGTCGAGGCGGTCGTAGCGGACCTTGGCCAGCACCGGGTACATCATCACGAGCAGGCCCAGCGCGATCGGCAGGGAGACACCGGTGACGGTCACCCCGGCCAGCGCGTCCCCGAGACCGGGCACGAGACGGCCCAGGCCGAGCCCGGTCGCCATCGCGAGCAGGATCCAGACGGCGAGGAAGCGGTCGAGGAACGACAGCCTTCCGACGGCCGGTGCCGGTGCGGCGGCGTCCGTCGTCACGAGACGGTTCCGGCGGGGCGGGTGAGGATCGCGGCGAGCCGGTCCGTCATCTCGGGCAGCAGGCGGTAGTAGACCCAGGTGCCGCGCCGCTCGGAGTCGATGAGCCCGGCCTGCTTCAGCAGCTTCAGGTGATGGGAGATCGTCGGCTGCGACAGGTCGAAGGCGGGCGTCAGGTCGCATACGCAGACCTCGCCGCCCGCCCGTGAAGCGATCAGCGACAGCAGTCGCAGCCGCACCGGATCACCCAGCGCCTTGAACACCTTCGCCAGGTCGGTGGCCTGGTCCTCGTCCAGCGGGGCGGTCAGCAGCGCCGGGCAGCATCCCGCGGCACCGTCCTGGCCGAGCACCACGAGCTCTTGTTTCGACATTCTTCTATATTGACATCCTTCAATCTTCGACGCAAGGTTGTATCGACAGACATCGAATCAACCTGTTCGGGGAGTACCGTCATGTCCCGTGTCCAGCTCGCGCTCAACGTCGCCGACCTCGAAGCCTCGGTGACCTTCTACTCCAAGCTGTTCGGCGTCGAACCGGTCAAGCGCCGCCCCGGGTACGCCAACTTCGCCGTCGCCGAGCCCCCGCTCAAGCTCGTCCTCATCGAGGGCGAGCCCGGCCAGGACACCCGCCTGGACCACCTCGGCGTCGAGGTCGAATCCACCGGGGCCGTCACCGCCGCCACCGACCGCCTCAAGGAGGCCGGACTCGCCACGTTCGAGGAGAACGACACCTCCTGCTGCTACGCCCTCCAGGACAAGGTCTGGGTCCACGGCCCCGGCAGGGAACCCTGGGAGGTCTACGTCGTCAAGGCCGACGCCGACCGGATGGGCAAGAGCCCCGCGACCGAATCCACCGCCGCCTGCTGCACCGACCAGCCGGCGACCGAGGCGGCACCCGCGACCGCGGGCTGCGCGTGCGGCACCTGAGCTCCGGCAGCCCGACCGCGGCGGTCGGAGGTGGCGACGAGAAACGCGGCGCCCGACCGTACGCCCATACGCGAAGACCCCGACCTCAGCGTTTCCGCTGACGGCGGGGTCTTTGGCACCTCCATGAGGTGCCCCCGGCAGGATTCGAACCTGCGCACCCGGCTCCGGAGGCCGATGCTCTATCCCCTGAGCTACGGGGGCGTATCGCTGTGCTGCTCTGCGACGGGTGAAACACTACCAGCTCCGACGGGGTGCCCGTGAACAGGTATTCCGCGTCATCGCGTGACGGTGCGCGCCCCCTCGTACGCACATCCGGCCATCCTTACGGGCGGTCCTCCTGGGGCGGAAGTGGGCAAAACCCGGACGCAGCCCCTCCGGCGCGCCTACTCTCGAAGGGTGTCTGGGGCATGCGGCCGCGTGCTTGTTGTCGACGACAACAAGGTCATCCGGCAGTTGATCAGGGTCAACCTTGAGCTTGAGGGCTTCGAGGTCGTGACCGCGGGCGATGGTGTCGAGTGTCTGAATCTCGTGCACCGGGTCCGCCCCGATGTGATCACGCTCGATGTGGTCATGCCCCGGCTCGACGGCCTCCAGACCGCCGGCCGGCTGCGGTCCGACCCGCGCACCGGGCATCTGCCGCTCGCGATCGTCAGCGCCTGCACGCCCTACGAGGTGGACCACGGGGTCGCCGCCGGAGTGGACGCGTTCCTCGCCAAGCCGTTCGAGCCGGGCGAGCTGGTGATGCTCGTGCGCCGGCTCGTCGAGCGCGGCCGGCCGCCCGTTCTGGACGGCGGGTCGCGTGCCGGGCGGGCGGACCGCTCCGTCGGCTGACCGCATGGCGAAACCGGTTCGCGAAGGGACCCCCTCCCTCCCATACGCTTGTCCCGTGACCCCCGTCGATCTCTCCACGACTGTGCTGCGCGCCGTGCGCCGCGCAGTCCGCGAGGACGCCCTGCGCGCGCCCGTGCCCGCGCGCGTACGGGTGGAGAGGACCCGGCCCGGCGGGCGCGGCGACTACGCCAGCGCCGTCGCGCTCCAGCTCGCCGGACCCGCGGGCCTCGGCGCCCGCGAGGTCGCCGAGATCCTGCGCGACCGGCTCGCCGGAGCCCCCGGAGTCGCCGGGGTCGAGATCACCGGACCCGGCTTCCTCAACTTCACGCTCGACGCCGCCACCGGCGCCGCCGCCCACCGCGCCCTCGTCCACCGGGTGCGGGAGCAGGGGCCGCGGTACGGGTACGGGGACGAACTCGCCGGACAGCGGCTGTGCGTCGTCCACGCCCGCGAGGTCCGGGCCGCCGTCACCGCCGACGCCGTCCGCCGCCTCCTGAGCGCCCAGGGCGCCGACGTGCGCGTCGGCTGCGAGGGCGAGCCGGACCCGGACTGGACGCGGCTCGGGGTGCGTACGGAGGCGCCCGGGGCTCAGGCGGAAGCCCCCATACGTCCCGTCCCCGCGGGCGAGACCGCCGCCACCCTGCTGGCCCGGCTCGGCCCCGACGCCGCCCGCTGGGGCCTCCTCCGCGTCGCCGGGCACGACCGTGCCCCCCTGGGGCCCGAGCTCATCGCGCAGACCGAGGCCAACTCCCTCTTCCGGGTGCGTTACGCCCACGCACGCGCCCGCGCCGTCGTCCGCGAGGCGGCCCGCCTCGGGGTCGCCGTCGCGGGGCCCGGCGAGGACATCGACGCGCCCGGGGCGGCAGCGGGGCCCCGCCGGGACGTCGACGCGACCGGGGCGGCCGCGGGACCCGGCCGGGATGTCGACGCGACCGCGTCCACCGCAGGGCCCAGCCGGGGCATCGGCGCGACCGCGTCCACCGCGGGGCCGCGCAGCGCCGCCGCCGAGGCGTCCACCGCCCTGCTCGCGCTGCTCGACGCGCACCCCGCCGCACTCGCGGGCGCAGCCCGCCACCGTGCCCCCGACCGGCTCGCCCGGCACCTCGACGCGGTCGCCGGCGCCTTCTTCGACTTCCACGACGCCGCCCCACCGCTCCCCGCCGGGGACGAGAAACCCTCGGCCGCCCACCGCTCCCGGACGGCCCTCGCCGAAGCCGCCGGGACGGTGCTGGCCGGCGGCCTGTCCCTGCTCGGCGTCAGCGCGCCCGAACACCTCTGAGCACCCCGAGAGAGCAGAGCCACACGATGAGCCGATCCGCACACCCCGCCGGACCCCGTCACGCCGACGTCATGTCCGAGGGCCATTACCTCGCCCCCGCCGACGACCTCAACGTCCTGGACGAGAAGGTGTGGTCCCGTACCGTCACCCGCGACGAGCACGGCGCCGTCACCGTCGGGGGGCTCACGGTCTCCCGCCTCGCCGAGGAGTTCGGCACCCCCGCCTACTTCCTGGACGAGGCCGACTTCCGGGCCCGCTGCCGGGCCTGGTCCGACGCCTTCGGGCCCGGGGCCGACGTCTTCTACGCGGGCAAGGCGTTCCTCTCCCGGGCCGTCGTGCGCTGGCTCAAGGAGGAGGGCCTCAACCTCGACGTCTGCTCCGGCGGCGAGCTCACCACCGCGCTCGACGCCGGGATGCCCGCGGAGCGCATCGCCTTCCACGGCAACAACAAGACCGCCGAGGAGATCGAGCGCGCCGTCGCGGCGGGCGTCGGACGCATCGTCCTCGACTCCTTCCAGGAGATCGTCCGCGTCGCCCACGTCGCGCAGAGCCTCGGCAAGCGCCAGCGCGTCCAGATCCGGGTCACCGTCGGCGTCGAGGCGCACACTCACGAGTTCATCGCCACCGCTCACGAGGACCAGAAGTTCGGCATCGCGCTCGCCGGGGGACAGGCCGCCGAGGCGGTGCGCCGGGCGCTCACCCTGGACGGGCTCGAACTCGTCGGCATCCACTCCCACATCGGCTCCCAGATCTTCGACATGGCCGGCTTCGAGGTCTCCGCCCGCCGCGTCGTGCAGCTGCTCGCCGAGGTGCGCGACGAGCACGGCGTCGAGCTGCCCGAGATCGACCTCGGCGGCGGCCTCGGCATCGCGTACACCTCCGAGGACGACCCGCGCGAACCGCACGAGATCGCCAAGTCGCTCGGCGACATCGTGACCCGCGAGTGCGAGGCCGCCGGGCTCGCCACCCCCCGCATCTCCGTCGAGCCGGGCCGCGCCATCGTCGGCCCGACCGCCTTCACGCTGTACGAGGTCGGCACGGTCAAGCCGCTGGAGGGCCTGCGCACCTATGTGAGCGTCGACGGCGGGATGTCGGACAACATCCGGACCGCGCTGTACGACGCCGAGTACAGCGTCGCGCTCGCCTCGCGGACCTCGGACGCCGAACCGATGCTCGTCCGGGTCGTCGGCAAGCACTGCGAGAGCGGCGACATCGTGGTCAAGGACGCCTTCCTGCCCTCCGACCTGGCCCCCGGCGACCTGATCGCCGTGCCCGCCACCGGCGCGTACTGCCGCTCCATGGCGAGCAACTACAACCACGCCCTGCGCCCGCCGGTCGTCGCCGTGCGGGACGGGGAGGCGCGGGTGATCGTCCGGCGCGAGACGGAGGAAGATCTCCTGCGTCTCGACGTCGGCTGATGACGTATTTCCGGGGGCGTACCACGCTGCCCCGATAAACATCTCAGGATCCGGACGGGTGGCGGGAACACCCGTCCGGTGAGTGAGACTGGTCCGTACTACAGGTGTAAAGGAAACGAGGTCGGATGATGCGTACGCGTCCGCTGAAGGTGGCGCTGCTGGGCTGTGGTGTGGTCGGCTCAGAGGTGGCGCGCATCATGACGACGCACGCCGACGACCTCGCCGCGCGCATCGGCGCGCCGGTGGAGCTCGCCGGTGTCGCCGTCCGCCGGCCCTCCAAGGTGCGCGAGGGCATCGACCCCGCCCTGATCACCACGGACGCGACCGCCCTGGTCAAACGCGGCGACATCGACGTCGTCATCGAGGTCATCGGCGGCATCGAGCCCGCCCGCACGCTGATCAGGACCGCCTTCGAGCACGGCGCGAGCGTCGTCTCCGCCAACAAGGCCCTGCTCGCCGAGGACGGCGCCGCCCTGCACGCCGCCGCCGAGCAGCACGGCCGGGACCTCTATTACGAGGCCGCCGTGGCCGGCGCCATCCCGCTCGTACGCCCGCTGCGCGAGTCCCTGGCCGGCGACAAGGTCAACCGGGTGCTCGGCATCGTCAACGGCACCACCAACTTCATCCTCGACAAGATGGACACCAGCGGCGCCGGATACTCCGAGGCGCTGGACGAGGCCACCGCCCTCGGTTACGCGGAGGCCGACCCGACCGCCGACGTGGAGGGCTTCGACGCCGCCGCCAAGGCCGCGATCCTCGCCGGGATCGCCTTCCACACCCGGGTGAGGATCGGCGACGTGCACCGCGAGGGCATCACCGAGGTCACCGCCGCCGACATCGCGTCCGCCCGCCGCATGGGCTGCACCGTCAAGCTCCTCGCCATCTGCGAGCGCGCCGCCGACGGCGCCTCCGTGACGGCCCGCGTGCACCCCGCGATGATCCCGCTGAGCCACCCGCTCGCCTCGGTGCGCGAGGCGTACAACGCGGTGTTCGTGGAGGCCGAGGCGGCCGGGCAGCTGATGTTCTACGGGCCCGGCGCCGGCGGCGCGCCCACCGCCTCCGCGGTCCTCGGCGACCTCGTCGCCGTCTGCCGCAACAAGCTCAACGAGGCCCCCGGGCCCGGTGAGTCCGCGTACACGCGCCTGCCGGTGAGCCCCATGGGCGACGTCGTCACGCGGTACCACATCAGCCTCGACGTGGCCGACAAGCCGGGCGTGCTCGCCCAGGTCGCGACGGTCTTCGCCGACCAGGGCGTATCCATCGATACGGTCCGCCAGCAGAGCCGGCCGGACAGTCAGGAAACCGACGGCGAGGCCTCTCTCGTCGTCGTCACCCACCGCGCGCCCGACGCCGCCCTCTCCGGGACCGTCGAAGCGCTGCGCAAGCTCGACACCGTGCGCGGTGTCGCCAGCATCATGCGTGTTGAAGGGGAGTAAGGACCCATGACCACCAAGGGCACCCACCAGTGGCGCGGCATCATCGAGGAGTACCGGGACCGTCTCCCGGTCACGAGCACGACGCCGGTCGTCACGCTCCGTGAGGGCGGCACGCCGCTCGTCCCCGCTCAGGTCCTCTCCGAGCGCACGGGCTGCGAGGTGCACCTCAAGGTCGAGGGCGCCAACCCCACCGGGTCCTTCAAGGACCGCGGCATGACCATGGCCATCACCCGGGCCAAGGAGGAGGGCGCGCAGGCCGTCATCTGCGCCTCCACCGGCAACACCTCCGCCTCGGCCGCCGCCTACGCGGTCCGGGCCGGCATGGTCTGCGCGGTCCTCGTGCCGCAGGGCAAGATCGCGCTCGGCAAGATGGGCCAGGCGCTCGTGCACGGCGCCAAGATCCTCCAGGTCGACGGCAACTTCGACGACTGCCTGACGCTGGCCCGCTCGCTCTCGGACAACTACCCGGTCGCGCTGGTCAATTCGGTCAACCCGGTCCGTATCGAGGGCCAGAAGACCGCCGCGTTCGAGATCGTCGACGCGCTCGGCGACGCTCCGGACATCCACGTCCTGCCGGTCGGCAACGCGGGCAACATCACCGCGTACTGGAAGGGCTACACCGAGTACGCCGGGGACGGCATGTCGACGCACAAGCCGCGCATGTGGGGCTTCCAGGCGTCCGGCTCCGCGCCCATCGTGCGCGGCGAGGTCGTCAAGGACCCGTCGACCATCGCGACCGCGATCCGGATCGGCAACCCGGCCTCCTGGAACTACGCACTCGCCGCGCGCGACGAGTCCGGCGGCTTCATCGATGAGGTCACGGACCGTCAGATCCTGTCCGCATACCGGTTGTTGGCCTCGCAGGAGGGAGTCTTCGTGGAGCCCGCCTCGGCCGCGTCCGTCGCCGGTCTGCTCAAGGCCGCCGAGGAGGGCAAGGTCGACCCCGGCCAGCGCATCGTCTGCACGGTGACCGGCAACGGCCTCAAGGACCCCGACTGGGCCGTCGCGGGCGCCCCGCAGCCCGTCACCGTCCCGGTCGACGCGGCCGCCGCCGCCGAGAAGCTGGGCCTGGCGTAACCGCGTAACGCTGCCCCGGGCCGGTCCGCACGACGGTCCGGGGCAGCGCGACACTTCGTCAGAAAGGCCGTCCCACCGGCCCTTTCCAGCAACAAGAGCGCATCGCGGGCGTGCGACACGCATCGTGCGCCTCCTGTGCGCCCTATGTCGCCACAGAACCTTCCTTCGATAAGCTGTACCCAACCCGCCCCGCCGCATCTGCCGGGGTGCCCCGGGCCGTTGCGGCTCCCCCGAACAACCCCCGCCCGCAGCCCCCGGAAATCCCCGCCGCCTCACAAGGAGAGTCGTCACAGCGATGGCCGGTCCCGCCTTCCGAGCCGCCGCCGTCCGGGTGCGCGTCCCCGCGACCAGCGCCAACCTGGGCCCCGGTTTCGACGCCCTCGGCCTGTCGCTCGGCCTGTACGACGACGTCGTCGTACGCGTCGCCGACTCCGGACTGCACATCGACATCGCCGGTGAGGGCGCGGACACCCTGCCCCGCGACGAGAAGCACCTGCTCGTACGGTCCCTGCGCACCGCCTTCGACCTGCTCGGCGGACAGCCCCGCGGCCTGGAGATCGTCTGCGCCAACCGCATCCCGCACGGACGCGGCCTCGGCTCGTCGTCCGCCGCCATCTGCGCCGGAATCGTCGCCGCCCGCGCCGTGACGACCGGCGGTGACGCCCGCCTCGACGACGCGGCCCTGCTGGAGCTCGCCACCGAGATCGAGGGCCACCCCGACAACGTCGCGGCCTGCCTGCTCGGTGGATTCACGCTCGCCTGGATGGACGGCGCCTCCGCCCGCGCGATCCGGATGGATCCCGCTGATTCCATCGTTCCGGTGGTTTTCGTCCCCGGCAAGCCGGTGCTCACCGAGACCGCCCGCGGCCTCCTGCCGCGCACCGTCCCGCACGTCGACGCCGCGTTCAACGCCGGCCGTGCCGCCCTCCTCGTCGAGGCCCTGACCAGGCGCCCCGAGCTGCTGCTCACGGCCACCGAGGACCGGCTGCACCAGGACTACCGCGCGCCCGCCATGGCCGAGAGCGTCGAACTCGTCGGCCGGCTGCGCGCCGAGGGCGTCCCCGCGGTCATCTCCGGCGCCGGACCCACGGTGCTGGCCCTGGCCGGCGACGGCGACGCCGACAAGGTCGCCCGACTGGCGGGCGAGGGGTGGGCGGCCAACCGGCTCGCTCTCGACGCGCGGGGCGCGAGCGTCCTGCCGCTGGCCGCGTAGGCCATGTCCGCACACTCCCGTCCGGCCCGCGACGCCTTTCGGGCGTACGACGGGACTGCGCGGACATGGCCGGCCCGCGAGGCCGGCCGAGAAGTGATTGCCGGTGAGTGAGAGGGGGAATGTTTGTTGGAGCCGGTAGTGTTAATCTCAAGTCTGCAATCGACGTCCATGAGGCGCGTTGCTCCGTGTCCCCTTCGGGACCACCATTTCTTCCGGGAGCCTCCCCAACTGCCTGAGCAGCCTGCCTGAGCAGTTGCGAGCACGCTCCGGAACCGGCACGACACCCCTCGCTCGTCCAGGAGTGGGCCGAGCAGGGGGATGCTCGCGCCGGGCACATGCACACCTCATCTCTCCGCCGTTCCATCCGGCGGACCACCGCCCCGGCACGGGCCGCACCAACCGAGGACCGCAGCCGGACAGCACAACCGGTCGCCGAGCCAGAAGGCCGACGTCCGCTCCAGGGAAGGACCCTTCGTGAGCGACACCACCGATCTGATGGGCGTGACTGCCGACAAGAACGTCGACAGCGCCGCGCCCGCCGAAGGTGCTGCCACTGGCACCACCGCACGGCGCCGCCGCTCCGGCACCGGCCTTGAGGGCATGGTCCTGGCCGAGCTGCAGCAGGTCGCGTCCGGCCTCGGCATCAAGGGCACCGCGCGGATGCGCAAGAGCCAGCTGATCGAGGTCATCAAGGAAGCCCAGGCCGGCGGCGGCTCCTCCGCCCCCAAGGCCAAGGCCACCGCGGCCCCCGCCGAGGGCGCCGAGACCAAGCCGAAGCGCCGCGCCACCTCCAAGGCGCGCACCGGCGCCGACGAGGCCCCGGCCGCCGCGCCCGCCGACAGGGCCGCGGCCCAGCAGCAGATCGACATCCCGGGCCAGCCGGCCAGCGACGACCAGCCCGCGGGCGAGCGCCGTCGCCGCCGCGCCACCGCGCAGGCGGGCAGCCCGGAGAGCAAGCCGGACGCCAAGGCGCAGACCAAGGACCGCGCCCAGGACGAGCCGAAGCAGGACCAGAAGCACGAGGCGCCCGCCGAGGACCGCTCCGCCGACGCCAAGGCCGAGTCCGGTGCCGACAACGCCGAGGGCCGCCGGGGCGACCGCGGCGACCGCCAGCGCGGAGACCGGGGCGGCGAGCAGCGCCGCGACCGCCAGCGCGACCGGCAACGCGGCAAGGGCGACGACCAGGGCGGCAACCGACGCCAGGGCGGCGGCCAGAACCAGGGCGGCAACAACGGCCCGCAGGACGACGGCTACGACGACGAGGGCGGCCGGCGCGGCCGGCGCGGGCGCTACCGCGACCGCCGGGGCCGTCGTGGGCGCGACGAGTTCGCCGACGCCCCGCCCGTCACCGACGACGACGTCCTGATCCCCGTCGCGGGCATCCTGGACATCCTCGACAACTACGCGTTCATCCGGACCTCCGGCTACCTGCCCGGTCCGAACGACGTGTACGTCTCGCTCGCCCAGGTCCGCAAGAACGGCCTGCGCAAGGGTGACCACGTCACCGGTGCGGTGCGCCAGCCCAAGGACGGCGAGCGCCGCGAGAAGTTCAACGCGCTGGTCCGCCTCGACTCGGTCAACGGCATGGCGCCCGAATCGGGCCGCGGCCGCCCCGAGTTCCAGAAGCTGACCCCGCTCTACCCGCAGGACCGGCTCCGCCTGGAGACCGACTCCAACGTCCTGACGACGCGGATCATCGACCTGGTCGCCCCCATCGGCAAGGGCCAGCGCGGTCTGATCGTGGCCCCGCCGAAGACCGGCAAGACCATGATCCTCCAGGCCATCGCCAACGCGATCACGGTCAACAGCCCCGAGTGCCACCTGATGGTCGTCCTCGTGGACGAGCGTCCGGAAGAGGTCACCGACATGCAGCGGTCGGTGAAGGGCGAGGTCATCTCCTCGACCTTCGACCGCCCCGCCGAGGACCACACCACGGTCGCCGAGCTGGCCATCGAGCGCGCCAAGCGCCTCGTGGAGCTGGGCCACGACGTGGTCGTCCTGCTCGACTCGATCACCCGCCTGGGACGCGCGTACAACCTCGCCGCCCCGGCGTCCGGGCGCATCCTGTCCGGTGGTGTCGACTCGACCGCGCTCTACCCGCCGAAGCGCTTCTTCGGTGCCGCGCGCAACATCGAGGACGGCGGCTCGCTGACCATCCTGGCCACCGCGCTCGTCGAGACCGGCTCGCGCATGGACGAGGTGATCTTCGAGGAGTTCAAGGGCACCGGCAACATGGAGCTCAAGCTCGACCGCAAGCTCTCCGACAAGCGGATCTTCCCGGCGGTGGACGTCGACGCGTCCTCCACCCGCAAGGAGGAAATCCTGCTCGGCAGCGAGGAGTTGGGGATCGTCTGGAAGCTGCGCCGGGTGCTGCACGCGCTCGACCAGCAGCAGGCCATCGAGCTTCTGCTCGACCGGATGAAGAAGACCCAGTCGAACGCGGAGTTCCTGCTCCAGATCCAGAAGACGACGCCGGCCCCGGGCAACAACAACGACTAGTCGTCGCCCCGCCGGCAGCACACAGGGCCGCCCCCGCACTTCCGTGCGGGGGCGGCCCTGTGCCGTACCCCGTTGCCGTTCCGAGACCTTCACCACACGGGCGCGGCCGCGCGGGACCCCCGACGACCCTTGTACGGACCACGAAACCGCAGGTGAGCGGCCGGATACCAGCCGTTTCCGCGGCCGCGCGAGCCGTTTCGTGGTCCTCGGGGGCCCACAGCGGCCTGTGCCACGCTTTTTGTCGCCACCACCGCAAGAGGGGGTACCCGGACAGCAGACGACGGAACGAGGGAGACGCATGAGCGAGCGAAGCGGGAGCAACGGCCGAATACGGGCCACCGGCAAACGCCGGAAGAAACCGTCCCGCGGCCGCCGGGCGAAGCGCATAGCCGTCTGGAGCCTGGCCGGTGCGGTCGTCGTGGGCGGTGCGGGCCTCGGCTACGCGTACGTGCACCTCAACGGCAATCTCCAGGCCGTCGACATCAACACCGCGCTCGGCAAGGACCGCCCCGAGAACGTCGACAACGGCTCCGAGGACATCCTCGTCCTCGGCTCCGACTCCCGCTCCGGCGCGAACAGCAAATACGGCGCCGACGGCGGCGGGGCCCGCTCGGACACCGCGATGGTCGTCCACGTCAACAAGGGCCACAAGACCGCGAGTGTGGTCTCCATCCCGCGCGACACCCTCATCACCCGGCCCGACTGCACCGGCGACGTCAGCGGCAAGACCGTGGCCGGGCAGCAGCGCGCCATGTTCAACACGGCGTACGAGGTCGGCGGGCCGGCCTGCGCGGTCAAGACCGTCGAATCGATGTCCGGCATCCGCATGGACCACTACGTCGAGGTCGACTTCACCGGCTTCAAGAAGCTGATCGACAAGCTCGGCGGCGTCGAGATCACCACCACCAAGGCGATCGACGACCCCGACAGCCACCTGGACCTCCGGCCCGGCACCCACACCCTGGACGGCGAGCAGTCCCTCGGCCTGGTCCGTACCCGGCACAGCGTCGGCGACGGCAGCGACCTCGGCCGCATCCAGCTCCAGCAGGCGTTCATCAAGGCGCTGATGCAGCAGGTCAAGAGCGTGGGCGTGTTCGACGGCACCAAGCTGTACGGCATCGCGGACACCGCCACCAAGGCCGTCACCACCGACTCCGAACTCGGCTCGGTCACCAAGCTCGCGAGCTTCGCCAAGGGCCTCAAGGGCCTCGGCTCCGACAACGTGAACATGGTGACCCTGCCCGTCGAGTACGACCCCGCCGACCCCAACCGCGTCATCCCGCAGGAGAAGGCCGACCGGCAGGTCTGGGACGCGCTCCGCGCCGACCGGCCCATCCCCGCCGCCGCGACGAAGCAGTCGGCAGGCGACAAGGGCGACGCCGGAAAGGTCGTCCGCTGAGCCGGGAGCCGGGGGAATACCCGGCCGTCCACCCTGGTTTTGGGAGATACGGCCGGTCCTGGCAGACTGGTACGTCGGCCCCGGTTCACGGACGCGCAATCCGTGCGTACGACCCGGTGCCCTCCCGAACCTAGGAGACACCCTTGAAGCGCGACATCCACCCCCAGTACGTCGAGACGCAGGTCAGCTGCACCTGTGGCGCGTCGTTCACCACCCGCTCCACGCTGGACAGCGGCACCATCCGTGCCGAGGTCTGCTCCGAGTGCCACCCGTTCTACACGGGCAAGCAGAAGATCCTCGACACCGGTGGCCGTGTGGCCCGCTTCGAGGCCCGCTTCGGCAAGGGCGCCAAGGCCGCCGGCAAGTAGCGAGCCGTCCGCGCCGGTCCGCGGTGCCCTCTTCCGGGGGCGCCGTGGCCGGCGTTTTTTTCCGGTCCGGGCACGGGGTCTCCGTACCCCGGCCCCGGCAGGCACCCACCGGCCGGCAGGCACGACGAGCGAAGGAACCAGGAGCCCGAGATGTTCGAGGCGGTCGAGGAACTGATCGGTGAGCACGCCGATCTCGAGAAGCAGCTCGCCGACCCCGCGGTCCACGCCGACCAGGGCAACGCGCGCAAGCTCAACAAGCGCTACGCGGAGCTGAGCCCGATCGTCGCGACGTACCGCTCCTGGAAGCAGTCCGGTGACGACATCGAGACCGCCCGCGAGCTCGCCGCCGACGACCCCGACTTCGCCGCCGAGGTCAAGGAGCTGGAACAGCAGCGCGAGGAGCTCACCGAGAAGCTGCGCCTCCTGCTCGTCCCCCGGGACCCCAGCGACGACAAGGACGTGCTCCTGGAGATCAAGGCCGGGGCGGGCGGCGACGAGTCCGCGCTGTTCGCCGGCGATCTGCTGCGCATGTACCTGCGCTACGCCGAGCGCGTCGGCTGGAAGACCGAGATCATCGACTCCACCGAGTCCGAGCTCGGCGGCTACAAGGACGTCCAGGTCGCCGTGAAGACCAAGGGCGGCAACGGCGCCACCGAGCCCGGCCAGGGCGTCTGGGCCCGGATGAAGTACGAGGGCGGGGTGCACCGTGTGCAGCGCGTGCCCTCCACCGAGTCCCAGGGCCGCATCCACACCTCCGCCGCCGGTGTCCTCGTGACGCCCGAGGCCGAGGAGGTCGACGTCGAGATCCACGCCAACGACCTCCGCATCGACGTCTACCGCTCGTCCGGACCCGGCGGCCAGTCCGTCAACACGACCGACTCCGCCGTCCGCATCACGCACCTGCCGACCGGCGTCGTCGCCTCCTGCCAGAACGAGAAGAGCCAGCTCCAGAACAAGGAGCAGGCGATGCGCATCCTGCGCTCCCGGCTCCTCGCCGCCGCCCAGGAGGCCGCCGAGCAGGAGGCTTCGGACGTACGTCGCAGCCAGGTGCGTACGGTCGACCGTTCCGAGAAGATCCGGACGTACAACTTCCCGGAAAACCGGATCTCGGACCACCGCGTCGGCTTCAAGGCGTACAACTTGGACCAGGTGCTCGACGGCGACCTGGACGCGGTGATCCAGGCGTGCGTCGACGCCGACTCCGCCGCCAAACTGGCCGCCGCCTGAGCCCACGCCCGCCCCGCCCCGCTCGTGAACCCGTACGGAGAACCGCGATGAACCTGCTGCTCGCCGAGGTGGCCCAGGCCACCCAGCGGCTGGCCGACGCCGGTGTTCCCTCGCCGAGATTCGATGCCGAGGAACTCGCCGCGTTCGTGCACGGAGTCAAGCGGGGCGAGCTGCACAACGTGCCGGACGCCGACTTCGACGCCCGCTACTGGGAGACCATCGCCCGCCGCGAGGCCCGCGAACCCCTCCAGCACATCACCGGACGCGCCTTCTTCCGCTACCTGGAGCTCCAGGTCGGCCCCGGCGTCTTCGTGCCCCGTCCCGAGACCGAGTCGGTCGTCGGCTGGGCCATAGACGCCGTCCGCGCGATGGACGTCGTCGAGCCGCTGATCGTGGACCTGTGTACCGGCTCCGGCGCCATCGCCCTCGCCATGGCCCAGGAGGTCCCGCGCTCCCGCGTGCACGCCGTGGAGCTCTCCGAGGACGCCCTGAAGTGGACCCGGAAGAACGCCGAGAACTCCCGCGTCACCGTCCACCGCGGCGACGCGCTCACCGCCCTGCCCGAGCTGGACGGCCAGGTCGACCTGGTCATCTCCAACCCGCCGTACATCCCGCTCACCGAGTGGGAGTACGTGGCGCCCGAGGCGCGCGACCACGACCCCGAGATGGCGCTGTTCTCCGGCGAGGACGGCCTCGACACCATCCGCGGTATCGAGCGCACCGCGCACCGCCTGCTCCGCCCCGGCGGCCTCGTCGTCATCGAGCACGCCGACACCCAGGGCGGCCAGGTGCCCTGGATCTTCACCGAGGAGCGGGGCTGGGCCGACGCGGCCGACCACCCCGACCTCAACCGGCGACCCCGGTTCGCCACCGCCCGCAAGGCGATGCCGTGACCGGGGGACGCCACCTCTACCAGCCCTACCCGTACATGCTTGAGGAGGCCGGCTGATGGCACGGCGATACGACTGCAACGACGCGACCGACCGCACGACGGGGCTGCGCGAAGCCGCGTCGGCCGTCCGCCGCGGCGAGCTCGTCGTGCTGCCCACCGACACCGTGTACGGGATCGGCGCGGACGCCTTCGCCGCCGAGGCGGTCGGCGACCTCCTGGAGGCCAAGGGCCGGGGCCGCAACATGCCCTCGCCGGTCCTCATCGGCTCCCCGAACACCCTGCACGGCCTGGTCACCGACTTCTCCGAGCAGGCGTGGGAGCTGGTCGACGCGTTCTGGCCGGGCGCCCTGACCCTGGTCGCCAAGCACCAGCCCTCGCTCCAGTGGGACCTCGGCGACACCCGGGGCACCGTCGCCGTCCGGATGCCGCTGCACCCGGTCGCCATCGAGCTGCTCACCGAGGTCGGCCCGATGGCCGTCTCCAGCGCCAACCTGACCGGCCACCCCTCGCCGGAGGACTGCGACGCGGCCCAGGAGATGCTCGGCGACTCCGTCTCCGTCTACCTCGACGGCGGCCCGACCCCCGGCATCGTGCCCTCCTCCATCGTCGACGTCACCGGCAAGGTGCCCGTCCTGCTGCGCGCCGGAGCGATCTCGGCGGAGGAGCTGCGCAAGGTGGTCCCCGACCTCGAGGTGGCCAATTGACCGCCCCCGAGGGGCGTGGCATAGCGGGGCGGCCCGACACTTTCCGCATCCTCCACGTCAGCACCGGCAACGTCTGCCGCTCGCCGATCACCGAGCGGCTGACCCGGCACGCCCTGGTGCACCGGCTCGGGGACCCGCTGCAGGGCGGGCTGATCGTGGAGAGCGCCGGCACGTGGGGCCACGAGGGCGCCCCGATGGAGGCCAACGCCGAGGTGGTCCTCGCCGACTTCGGCGCCGACGCCACCGGCTTCACCGGCCGTGAGCTGCTGGACGAGCACGTGATCCGTGCCGACCTCGTGCTCACGGCCACCCGCGACCACCGCGCCCAGGTCATCTCCATGGGCCACTCGGCCGGGCTGCGCACCTTCACGCTCAAGGAGTTCACCAGGCTGGTCCGGGCCATAGACCCGGCCACCCTGCCCGACGCCCGCGAGGAGGGCGTGGTCGAGCGTGCCCGCGCCCTGGTCCGGGCCGCCGCGGCGCTGCGCGGCTGGCTGCTCGCCCCGACCGCGGACGCCGACGAGGTCCACGACCCGTACGGCGCCCCGATCACCTTCTTCCGGTCCATCGGCGACGAGATCAGCCAGGCCCTGGACCCGGTCGTGACCGCGCTGACCGGCGTCTCCGCGCACCACTGACCGCCCGGCGGCGGGCAGCCGGCCCGTGACGGGCCTACATTGGTGGTACGCCACAGTCCCCGGGCGCCCGGAGCCTCCGATGCCGGTCAACCGATCCGCCGCACCCTCCGCCGCAGACGGCCTGCCGCAGGACTTCGGCGCCCTGCTCCGCGAGGACCCCGAGATCGCCGGCGTCCTCCTGGGGGAGCTGGACCGGCAGTCCGGCACCCTCCAGCTGAGCGCCGCCGAGAACTTCACCTCGCCCGCCGTCCTCGCCGCCCTGGGCTCACCTCTCGCCAACAAGTACGCCGAGGGCTACCCCGGCCACCGCCACCACGGCGGCTGCGCCCAGGCGGACGCCGCCGAACGCATCGCCGTCCGGCGCGCCACCGCCCTGTTCGGCGCCGACCACGCCAACGTCCAGCCGCACTCCGGTACCTCCGCCGTGCTCGCCGCCTACGCCGCGCTGCTGAGCCCCGGCGACACGGTCCTCGCCATGGGTCTCCCGGACGGCGGCCATCTCACGCACGGATCGTCCGCCAACATCTCCGGCCGCTGGTTCGACTTCATCGGCTACGGCACCGACCCGGAGACCGGGATCATCGACTACGCGCAGGTCCGCGCACTGGCCCGGGCGCACCGTCCGAAGGCGGTCGTCAGCGGCTCCATCGCGTACCCGCGCCACCCGGACCACGCACTGTTCCGGGACATCTGCGACGAGACCGGCGCCCTCCTGATCGCCGACGCCGCACATCCGATGGGGCTGATCGCCGGGGGAGCGGCGCCGAGCCCGGTGCCGTACGCGGACGTGGTGTGCGCGACCACGCACAAGGTGCTGCGCGGTCCGAGAGGCGGGCTGCTGCTGTGCCGCGCGGAGTTCGCCGAGCGCGTCGACCGGGCGGTCTTCCCGTTCACGCAGGGCGGCGCCCAGATGCACACGATCGCCGCGAAGGGCGTCGCCCTCGGTGAGGCGGCGACGCCGGACTTCGCCGCGTACGCGCACCGGGTGGTCGCCCGCGCCCGGGAGCTGGCGGCGGGGCTCGCGGCGGAGGGCTTCGCGCTGTCCACCGGTGGGACGGACACCCACCTGATCGTCGCGGACCCGGCCCCGCTCGGCGTCGACGGCCCCACCGCCCGGGACCGGCTGGCCGGGGCGGGCATGGTGCTGGACACCTGCGCCCTGCCTTGCGGGGAGGCCCGGGGCATCCGGCTCGGCACCGCCGCCGTGACGACGCAGGGCCTGGACGCGGGGGACATGGCGCGTCTCGCGGTGCTGATCGGAGCGGCGGTGCGCGGCGAGGACGGCATCCTGGACCGGGTCCGCGAGCTGGCCGCGTCCCATCCGCCGTACCCGGGGTGAGAGGGGCCCGTCGATCTTGCCGGGACGGGCCGTGCAACCATCGCGGACAGCTTCGTGTCCTCAACCATGGGACGTGTCTAGTTAAGGTGTGGGCTGAGATGGCCGGCGATATCTGTGGGGCAGCCCGTGCGTGATTACCTGCTGACACTCTGTGTCACGGCCGCTGTGACCTACTTGCTCACCGGTCCGGTGCGCAAGTTCGCCATCGCGGTCGGGGCGATGCCCGCGATCCGCGCGCGCGACGTCCACCGCGAACCGACCCCGAGGCTCGGCGGCATCGCCATGTTCGGCGGGCTGTGCGCGGGGCTCATCGTGGCCAACCACCTCGCCAACCTCGACGGCGTCTTCGAGCTGTCCAGCGAACCGAGAGCGCTGCTCTCCGGGGCGGCGCTGATCTGGCTGATCGGGGTCCTGGACGACAAGTTCGAGATCGACGCCCTGATCAAGCTGGGCGGGCAGATGCTCGCCGCCGCCGTCATGGTCCTCCAGGGCCTCACGATCCTGTGGCTGCCGATTCCCGGTGTCGGAACCGTCGCCCTCACCCCGTGGCAGGGCACGCTGCTCACCGTGGCGCTGGTCGTCATCACGATCAACGCGGTCAACTTCGTGGACGGCCTGGACGGGCTCGCGGCCGGCATGGTGCTCATCGCCGCCGCCGCGTTCTTCCTGTACACCTACCGGCTCTGGTACGGGCACACCATCGAGGCCGCCGCCCCGGCGACGCTGTTCTCGGCGATCCTGATGGGCATGTGCCTCGGCTTCCTGCCGCACAACATGCACCCCGCGCGGATCTTCATGGGCGACTCGGGGTCGATGCTCATCGGTCTGGTGCTCGCGGCCGGCGCGATCTCGGTGACCGGGCAGGTCGACCCGGACACCATGAAGATCTTCGAGGGCAGTGAGCGCCAGGCCACCCACGCGATGCTCCCGGTCTTCATCCCGCTGCTGCTGCCGCTGACCATCATCGCGATCCCGGCGGCGGACCTGGTGCTGGCGATCGTCCGGCGCACCTGGAACGGCCAGTCGCCGTTCGCGGCGGACCGGGGCCACCTGCACCACCGGCTGCTCAACATCGGCCACTCGCACAGCCGGTCGGTGCTGATCATGTATTTCTGGTCGGCGCTGATCGCCTTCGGCGCGGTGGGGTACTCGGTGCACTCGACGTCGCTGTGGATCGTGATCGTGATCGTGGGGCTGAGCGCGCTCGGGCTGATCCTGCTCCTGATGCCCCGGTTCACCCCGCGCGCCCCCCGCTGGGCGGAACGCTTCGTGCCGCCGCGCTACCGCCGCAGACGGGGTCGCCCGGAGGGGTCGGGTGCCGCCGCGTCGGAGGAGGCCGCGGAGGGCCAACAGGAGCCCGCGGACGGCCAGATGGAGACGGGTGCGACGGCCGGGGCGGAGGGGGCCGCGGAGGAGCGTGAGGCGGCTGCCGGGGCGTCCGTCGCCGCGGCGGCCCGGAGCGTCAACGGGGCGACCGCGATCGGCCACCGTTCGCGTACGACTGACCGTCGGGCGGCCGGTTCCACCCGCCGCTGAACCGGTCACGGGCGCCCATTAGCAGACAAAGCGGCGCCGTGCCTCGCTCACACGTGCTCATTAGCCCTCACGTGTGACAGCAAGCACACTTTCTAGGTAAAGACCTCATCAAATAGTTTGTGATACCGTTCACGAAGCCCGGTGACAGAGCCGAAGGACCTGATGTAGCACGGTCCATCGGCCCGAGGCATCGACTCGGACCGGGCCTACGCTCGTCCATGACGACACACTGCCCACCCCCTGCAAGCGGAGCTGCCGCCATGCCGTCCAACGACGTCCGGACTCTCCTCCAGACCGCCGTACCCACCGCTGCTGCCGGCGCCGTAGCCGCCGCCATCAGCGCTGGCGTCGCGGGCGGCAAGGGAGCCCTGGGCGCGATCGTGGGGACGATCGTGGTCATCCTCTTCATGGGGATCGGACTCGTGGTCCTCCAGCGGACCGCCAGGTCCATGCCCCACCTCTTCCAGGCGATGGGGCTCGCGCTCTACACGGCGCAGCTCCTGCTCCTGTTCATCTTCGTCGCCGTCTTCAAGAACACCTCGCTGTTCAACCCGAAGGCGTTCGCGATCACCCTGGTCGCGACGACCCTCGTGTGGATCGCCGCACAGGCGCGTGCGCACATGAAGGCCAAGATCCTTTACGTGGAACCCGAATCCGAGAAGGCCGGCAAGGCCGGGAAACCGGGGTCCGACGCGTGAAGGGTAGGGGCGGAATAAGTGCGGGGTCAGGACCCTGCTATCGTCCGGTTCCAACTGCGGCACTGCGGGCGCGTGCATGTGAGCTGACGCCTGCTCGATCGCGAGGCTCACATGCCTGACTGCCGCTCACACATCCGAAACACCAGTCCAGTGCCGAACCGCGGCTGCGCGCCGCGCCGACACAACGAGGTTGCCGTACCTATGCGCCACGCTGAAGGAGCCCGCGGTGAGTGCTGACCCGACACAGGTGCTCGCCTTCGAGACCGATTGCCACCTCTTCGACGGTTGTGGCTTTCCGGCACCCGGCCTGCACTCGTTCCTGTTCGAGCCCCTCTGGGGCGACGCGGACAGCAACTTGTACTTCAACAAGACGATGCTGCTGGCCCTGCTCGGCTCGGTGATCATCGTTGGCTTCTTCTGGGCCGCCTTCCGCAAGCCGAAGTTGGTGCCCGGCAAGCTCCAGATGACGGCCGAGGCGGGATACGACTTCATCCGCCGCGGCATCGTGTACGAGACGATCGGCAAGAAGGACGGCGAGAAGTACGTCCCGCTGATGGTCTCGCTGTTCTTCGTCATCTGGATGATGAACCTCTGGTCCATCATCCCGGTTGCCCAGTTCCCCGTGACGGCGATCATTTCGTACCCGGCGGTCCTCGCCGGAATCGTCTACCTCCTGTGGGTCGGCCTGACCTTCAAGAAGCACGGGTTCGTCGGAGCCCTCAAGAACTTCACGGGCTACGACAAGAACCTCGGCGGGGTCCTGCCGCTCTCGATGACCATCGAGTTCTTCTCGAACCTCCTGGTCCGGCCGTTCACGCACGCGGTCCGACTGTTCGCCAACATGTTCGCGGGCCACACGCTCCTGCTGCTCTTCACGATCGCCAGCTGGTACATGCTCAACGGCATCGGCATCGCCTACGCGGGCGTGTCGTTCGTGATGGTCCTCGTGATGACGGCCTTCGAACTCTTCATCCAGGCTGTTCAGGCTTACGTCTTCGTGCTGCTGGCCTGCAGCTACATCCAGGGCGCTCTCGCCAAGGGCCACTGAGCACCCCACCTCCTGAAGCACCCGGTGGCCAACCCCCACCGGACATTGAAAGAGAAGGAAGAACCGGCATGTCCGCTCTCCAGACCCTCGCCGCCGGCGTCGAAATCAAGGGCAACCTCGGCTCGATCGGTTACGGCCTCGCCGCGATCGGCCCCGGCGTCGGCATCGGCATCATCTTCGGTAACGGCACCCAGGCGCTCGCCCGTCAGCCCGAGGCTGCCGGTCTCATCCGCGCCAACCAGATCCTCGGCTTCGCCTTCTGTGAGGCGCTCGCCCTGATCGGTCTGGTCATGCCGTTCGTCTACCCGACCTCCTGACCGGTCGCGAACAGCCCATTCGACGGAAGGCACTGACGTGAACCCCCTGGTTCAGCTCGCGGCGGAGGAAGCGGAAAACCCGCTCATTCCGCCGATCCCTGAGCTCGTCATTGGCCTCATCGCTTTCGTCATCGTCTTCGGCTTCCTCGCCAAGAAGCTCCTCCCGAACATCAACAAGGTTCTGGAAGAGCGCCGCGAGGCCATCGAAGGCGGTATCGAGAAGGCCGATGCGGCCCAGACCGAGGCCCAGAGCGTTCTTGAGCAGTACAAGGCTCAGCTCGCCGAGGCCCGCCACGAAGCCGCTCGTATGCGCCAGGAGGCGCAGGAGCAGGGCGCCGTGATCCTGCAGGAAATGCGTGCCGAGGGCCAGCGCCAGCGCGACGAGATCGTCGCCGCCGGCCACGCCCAGATCGAGGCCGACCGCAAGGCCGCCGCCGCCGCGCTGCGCCAGGACGTGGGCAAGCTCGCCACCGACCTGGCCGGCAAGCTCGTCGGTGAGTCCCTGGAGGACCACGCCCGGCAGAGTGGCACCGTCGACCGCTTCCTCGACGAGCTCGAAGCGAAGGCCGAGGCCGTCCGATGAACAGCGCGAGCCGCGAGGCACTGGCTGCCGCACGCGAGCGTCTCGACGCGCTGACCGACTCCACGTCGGTCGACGCGGCGAAGCTCGCCGAGGACCTGGCCGGCGTCACGGCGCTGCTGCACCGCGAGGTGTCGCTGCGCCGGGTCCTGACCGACCCGGCGCAGCCGGGCGAGGCCAGGGCCGAGCTGGCAGGCCGCCTGCTCGGCGGCCAGGTGGGCGGCGAAGCCGTCGACCTGGTCACCGGCATGGTCCGCTCGCGCTGGTCGCAGTCCCGCGACCTGGTCGACGCGGTCGAGGAGCTGGCGAACACCGCCGACCTCACGGCCGCCCAGCGGGGCGGTGACCTGGACGACGTCGAGGACGAACTCTTCCGGTTCGGCCGCATCGTCGCCTCGGACACCGGCCTGCGCGCCGCGCTCACCAGCCGGACCGCGACCCCCGCCGCCAAGGGCGAGCTGCTCCGCAGCCTGCTCGGCGGCAAGGCGCGGCCCGCCACCGAGCGCGTCATCGTGCGGCTTGTCACCCAGCCGCGTGGACGTAGCCTGGAAGCGGGACTCGACTCCCTCTCCAAGCTCGCCGCGGAGCGCCGGGAGCGCATGGTCGCGATCGTCACCTCCGCGGTGCCGCTCAGCGACCGGCAGAAGCAGCGCCTGGGTGCCGCCCTGGCGAAGCTCTACGGCCGCGAGATGCACCTGAACCTGGACGTGGACCCCTCGGTCCTCGGCGGGATCGCGGTGCGGGTCGGCGACGAGGTCATCAACGGCACCATCGCGGACCGCCTCGACGAGGCGACCCGTCGTATGGCCGGCTGACACAGACGCAGCGCAACAGAACAGAGCAAGACCAGCGGCCCGGTTGGGCCGTGCAGAAACTGCAGAAGATTCCTGGGGGTCGGCCCCCAGACCCCCTTAAGAAACTTCGGGCCCAACAAGGAGAGCAGGGAACCCAGATGGCGGAGCTCACGATCCGGCCGGAGGAGATCCGGGACGCGCTGGAGAACTTTGTCCAGTCGTACAAGCCGGACGCGGCCTCGCGCGAGGAGGTCGGTACGGTCAGCGTTGCCGGCGACGGCATCGCGAAGGTGGAGGGCCTGCCCTCCGCCATGGCGAACGAGCTGCTGAAGTTCGAGGACGGCACCCTCGGTCTCGCCCTCAACCTCGAGGAGCGCGAGATCGGTGCGATCGTCCTCGGCGAGTTCAGCGGCATCGAGGAGGGCCAGCCGGTGCAGCGCACCGGTGAGGTGCTCTCCGTCGGCGTCGGCGAGGGCTACCTCGGCCGTGTCGTCGACCCGCTCGGCAACCCGATCGACGGTCTCGGCGAGATCGCGACCGACGGCCGCCGCGCCCTCGAGCTGCAGGCCCCTGGCGTCATGGTCCGCAAGTCGGTGCACGAGCCGATGCAGACCGGCTACAAGGCCGTCGACGCCATGGTGCCGATCGGCCGCGGCCAGCGTCAGCTGATCATTGGCGACCGTCAGACGGGTAAGACCGCTCTGGCCGTCGACACGATCATCAACCAGCGCGACAACTGGCGCTCGGGCGACGTGAACAAGCAGGTGCGCTGCATCTACGTCGCCATCGGTCAGAAGGGCTCGACGATCGCCTCCGTGCGCGGCGCCCTCGAAGAGGCCGGCGCCCTGGAGTACACGACCATCGTCGCCGCCCCGGCGTCCGACCCGGCCGGCTTCAAGTACCTCGCGCCGTACACCGGCTCGGCCATCGGCCAGCACTGGATGTACCAGGGCAAGCACGTCCTGATCATCTTCGACGACCTCTCGAAGCAGGCCGACGCCTACCGCGCCGTCTCCCTGCTGCTGCGCCGCCCGCCGGGCCGTGAGGCGTACCCCGGTGACGTCTTCTACCTCCACTCGCGTCTGCTGGAGCGCTGCGCCAAGCTCTCCGACGACATGGGTGCCGGTTCGATGACGGGTCTCCCGATCGTCGAGACCAAGGCGAACGACGTGTCGGCGTTCATCCCGACCAACGTCATCTCCATCACCGACGGCCAGTGCTTCCTGGAGTCCGACCTGTTCAACGCCGGTCAGCGTCCGGCCCTGAACGTCGGTATCTCGGTCTCCCGCGTCGGTGGCTCCGCCCAGCACAAGGCCATGCGCCAGGTGTCCGGCCGGCTCCGCGTGGACCTCGCCCAGTACCGCGAGCTGGAGGCGTTCGCCGCCTTCGGTTCCGACCTGGACGCGGCCTCGAAGGCGTCGCTGGAGCGCGGTAAGCGCATGGTCGAGCTGCTGAAGCAGCCGCAGTACGCCCCGTTCCCGGTCGAGGAGCAGGTCGTCTCCGTCTGGGCCGGCACCAACGGCAAGATGGACGACGTCCCGGTCGAGGACATCCGCCGCTTCGAGACGGAGCTGCTGGAGTTCCTGCGCCGCGAGCGCAAGGACCTCCTCACCAGCATCCGCGAGGGCGCCAAGATGTCCAACGACACGCTCGAGGCCATCGCCGACGCCGTCGCCGCTTTCAAGCAGCAGTTCGAGACCTCGGACGGCAAGCTCCTGGGCGAGGGCTGATCGATGGGCGCTCAGCTTCGCGTTTACAAGCGCCGCATCCGCTCCGTCACCGCCACGAAGAAGATCACCAAGGCGATGGAGATGATCGCCGCCTCGCGCATCGTCAAGGCGCAGCGCCAGGTGGCGGCGTCGACGCCGTACGCGACCGAGCTCACCCGCGCGGTGACCGCGGTGGCGACCGGCTCCACCACCAAGCACCCGCTGACCACCGAAGCCGAGTCCCCGGCCCGGGCCGCGATCCTGCTCATCACGAGCGACCGCGGTCTGGCCGGCGGTTACTCCTCCAACGCCATCAAGGCCGCGGAGAAGCTGACCGAGCGGCTGCGCGGTGAGGGCAAGGAGGTCGACACGTACGTGATCGGCCGCAAGGGTGTCGCCTACTACGGGTTCCGCGAGCGCAAGATCGCGGACTCGTGGACCGGCTTCACCGACAGCCCGACGTACGCGGATGCCAAGCGGGCGGCTGCCCCGCTGATCGAGGCGGTGTCCCAGGAGACCGCCGAGGGCGGTGTCGACGAGCTGCACATCGTCTTCACGGAGTTCGTGTCGATGATGACGCAGAACCCGGTCGACGACCGGATGCTGCCGCTCAGTCTCGGTGCCACGGAGCAGGAGACCGGCAAGGGCGAGATCCTGCCGCTCTTCGACTTCGAGCCGTCGGCGGAGGACGTCCTCGACGCCCTGCTTCCGCGGTACGTCGAGAGCCGTATCTACAACGCGCTGCTGCAGGCCGCTGCTTCCGAGCACGCCGCCCGCCGCCGCGCGATGAAGTCGGCCACCGACAACGCCGGTGAGCTCATCAAGACGCTCTCCCGGCTTGCCAACGCGGCCCGCCAGGCCGAAATCACCCAGGAAATCAGCGAGATCGTCGGTGGTGCCAGTGCGCTGGCCGACGCGACCGCGGGGAGTGACAAGTAATGACGACCACAGTTGAGACGGCCGTTGCCACGGGCCGCGTCGCCCGGGTCATCGGCCCGGTCGTCGACGTGGAGTTCCCCGTCGACGCGATGCCGGACATCTACAACGCGCTGACCGTCGAGGTGGCCGACCCGGCCGAGGACGGCAAGCTCAAGACCCTGACGCTCGAGGTCGCCCAGCACCTCGGCGACGGTGTGATCCGCGCGATCTCGATGCAGCCGACCGACGGTCTGGTCCGCCAGGCCCCGGTCACCGACACGGGCACCGGCATCACCGTCCCCGTCGGTGACATCACCAAGGGCAAGGTGTTCAACACCCTCGGCCAGATCCTCAACAAGCCCGAGGCCGAGGCCGAGGTCACCGAGCGCTGGCCGATCCACCGCAAGGCGCCCAACTTCGACCAGCTCGAGTCCAAGACCGAGATGTTCGAGACCGGCGTCAAGGTCATCGACCTCCTCACCCCGTACGTCAAGGGTGGAAAGATCGGTCTGTTCGGTGGTGCCGGTGTCGGCAAGACCGTGCTGATCCAGGAGATGATCTACCGCGTCGCCAACAACCACGACGGTGTGTCGGTGTTCGCGGGCGTCGGTGAGCGCACCCGTGAGGGCAACGACCTCATCGAGGAGATGGCCGACTCCGGCGTCATCGACAAGACGGCGCTCGTCTTCGGCCAGATGGACGAGCCGCCGGGGACCCGTCTCCGCGTCGCCCTGGCCGGTCTGACCATGGCGGAGTACTTCCGCGATGTGCAGAAGCAGGACGTGCTCTTCTTCATCGACAACATCTTCCGGTACACCCAGGCCGGTTCCGAGGTGTCCACCCTGCTCGGCCGTATGCCGTCCGCGGTGGGTTACCAGCCGAACCTGGCCGACGAGATGGGTCTGCTCCAGGAGCGCATCACGTCGACCCGCGGTCACTCGATCACCTCGATGCAGGCGATCTACGTCCCCGCGGACGACCTGACCGACCCGGCGCCGGCGACCACCTTCGCCCACCTCGACGCGACGACGGTGCTCTCCCGTCCGATCTCCGAGAAGGGCATCTACCCGGCCGTGGACCCGCTGGACTCGACGTCCCGCATCCTCGACCCGCGGTACATCGCCGAGGACCACTACTCGGCCGCGATGCGTGTCAAGGGGATCCTGCAGAAGTACAAGGACCTCCAGGACATCATCGCGATCCTCGGTATCGACGAGCTGGGCGAGGAGGACAAGCTCGTTGTCCACCGTGCCCGTCGCGTCGAGCGCTTCCTGTCGCAGAACACCCACGTCGCCAAGCAGTTCACCGGCGTGGACGGTTCGGACGTTCCGCTCGACGAGTCGATCGCCGCGTTCAACGCCATCTGCGACGGTGAGTACGACCACTTCCCCGAGCAGGCGTTCTTCATGTGCGGTGGCATCGAGGACCTGAAGGCCAACGCCAAGGAGCTCGGCGTCTCCTGAGCCCCCGGCTCACCGAGGGGGGCGGGTGCGTCCCGTCCCCCTCACCACGCCCCGTAGAATTGACCCAACACCCGGCACGACCGCCGGGTGGTGACCCGAGGAGCCACCCTTGGCTGCTGAGCTGCACGTCGAGCTGGTCGCCGCGGACCGCAGTGTCTGGTCCGGCGAGGCCACCCTGGTCGTCGCGCGCACCACGTCCGGCGACATCGGCGTCATGCCCGGTCACCAGCCGCTTCTGGGTGTGCTGGAATCGGGCCCGGTGACGATCCGTACGAGCGAGGGCGCGACCGTCGTCGCCGCCGTGCACGGCGGTTTCATCTCGTTCGCCGACGACAAGCTGTCGCTTCTCGCTGAGATCGCGGAGCTTGCCGACGAGATCGACGTCGAGCGCGCCGAACGTGCGCTTGAGCGTGCGAAGTCGGACACGGACGCCGCTTCCGAGCGGCGCGCCGAAGTGCGACTGCGTGCGGTGGCGGCACACTAGCCACCTCACGACATGGTTTTACCCTCAGCCGCGGCCCGTGCCGGAGACCCCTCCGGACCGTGTCGCGGCTGAGGCGATGCAGATGCAGGTGACGTACGGACGGTGTCCGTCTACTCGATGATGCGAGGAGGTCGGTGGAGATGTACCTCGCGCTGTGGGTGGGCGGACTGGTCGTCGCACTGGTCGCGCTGGGACTCTTCGTCTTCGGTCTGCGCCGGCGGCTGATCCAGCGCTCGGGCGGGACCTTCGACTGCAGTCTCCGGTGGAACGTACCCGAGGAACCGGACCTGTCCGGCAAGGGCTGGGTGTACGGCGTCGCCCGGTACAGCGGCGACAAGGTGAACTGGTTCCGCGTCTTCAGCTACTCGCCGCGTCCGCGCCGGGTCCTGGAGCGGTCCGCGATCGAGGTCGTGGCCCGCCGGATACCGGAGGGCGAGGAGGAGCTTGCGCTGCTCTCCGACGCGATCGTGCTCGGCTGTCTCCACCGCGAGACCCGACTGGAGCTGGCGATGAGCGAGGACGCGCTGACCGGTTTCCTGGCCTGGCTGGAGGCGGCCCCGCCCGGCCAGAGGGTGAACGTGGCCTGAGCCGCGTACCGCATGCGAAAACCGGGGAGACAGGGGGCGGACCTGTCTCCCCGGCGTTTTTCGGGGGGTTGAGCCTCGGGGGTTACTTGAGGCCGGTGTTCATGGCGCTCACGAGTTCACCGTTGCTGGTGTCCCCGCTGAACTCCCAGAAGAACGCGCCTCCCAGGCCCTGCGTCTTCGCCCAGGCCATCTTCGACTTGATGGTGGCCGGAGTGTCGTAGCTCCACCAGTTGGTGCCGCAGTGGGCGTACGCGGTGCCGGCGATCGTGCCGGTGGTCGGGCAAGTGTTCTTGAGGACCTTGTAGTCCTCGATGCCCGCCTCGTACGTGCCGGGCGCGGCGCCGGTGGCGGTGCCGCCGGGCGCGTCCTGGGTGACACCGGTCCAGCCGCGGCCGTAGAAGCCGATGCCCAGCAGCAGCTTGGACGCGGGGACGCCCTGGGCCTTCAGCTTGGCGATGGCGTCGGCGGAGTTGAAGCCGGCCTTCGGGATGCCGCTGTAGGAGGTGAGGGGGGAGTGCGGGGCGGTCGGGCCCTTCGCGTCCCAGGCGCCGAAGAAGTCGTACGTCATCACGTTGTACCAGTTGAGCGACTGCGCGGCGCCGGCGTAGTCCGCCAGGTCGATCTTGCCGCCCTGGGAGCCGTCGGCCGTGATGGCGGCGGTGACCAGGTTGTTGCTGCCGAACTTGGTGCGCAGCGCCGAGGTGAGCTTCTTCAGCGCGTCCGGGCCGCTGGTGTCACAGGTCAGCCCGCAGGCGTTGGGGTACTCCCAGTCGATGTCGATGCCGTCGAAGACATCGGCCCAGCGCGGGTCCTCGACCAGGTTGTAGCAGGACTCGGCGAACGCGGCCGGGTTCTGGGCCGCCTGGCCGAAGCCGCCGGACCAGGTCCAGCCGCCGAACGACCACAGCACCTTGATGTGGGGGTACTTCGCCTTGAGCTTGCGCAGCTGGTTGAAGCTGCCGCGCAGCGGCTGGTCCCAGGTGTCGGCGACGCCGTCCACGGACTTGTCCGCGGTGTACGCCATGTCGTAGTCGGCGTACGAGTCGCCGATGGTGCACTTGCCGCCCTGGACGTTGCCGAAGGCGTAGTTGATGTGCGTGATCTTCGCGGCCGAACCGGACGTGTCCATGTTCTTGACGTGGTAGTTCCGGCCGTAGACGCCCCAGTCGGTGAAGTAACCGAGGTTGACCTTGTCGCCGGTGCCCGGCCCGCCGGGGTCGGTGCCGCCGCCGCCAGTGGTGTGGACCTTGACGGCGCCGCTGACCGGGCCGGTCTGGTCGGCGGTGTCCCGCGCCTGCACGCTGTACGAGTAGTCCGTGCCCGCGGTGAGGCCGGTGTTCGTGTACGTGGTGCCGGTGACCGTGGCGACGACCGAGCCGTCCCGCAGGACGTCGTAGTTCTTGACGCCCTTGTCGTCGGTGGCCGCGGTCCAGCTGATCTTCGCCGAGGTGTCGGTGACGGCGCTCGCGGTGGGGGTGCCCGGCGCCGACGGGGGATTGTCACCCGGGACGGTGGGGCCGCCGTCGCAGGAGGCGCCGTTCAGCGTGCAGTTGGTGGCGGCGCCGCTGCCGGAGCCGGTGCCGTTGAAGCCGAAGGAGACGCTGGCGCCGGGGGCGACGGTGCCGTTCCAGCCGACGTTCTTGGCGGTCCAGTGGTTGCCCGTGTGGGTCACGGTGGCGTCCCAGGCGGAGCCGACGGCGGTGCCGCTGGGGAAGTCCCACTCGATGGTCCAGGAGCTGAGGGAGGTGGTGCCGGTGTTCTTCACCGTCCACTGGCCCTCGAAGCCCGTGCCCCAGTCGGACTTCTTGACGTACGTGGCCGTGGCGGAGGTCGCCGCCTCGGCGGGGGAGGCCATGCCGACCATGGCGGCGAGCGGAAGGAGCAGCGCGGTGAGGCCCGCGACGGCTCTGGTTCTGGTGGCTTGACCGGACCCGAGTCTGAATCGGGAACGGCGGGGGGTCTCAGTGCTCAACGGTGCTCCTCGGGTGAGGTCCGGACATACGGGGTGGTCCGTGAACTGCAACCCTGCGCCGCCCTGAGCCCGCTTTTGTCATGGCAGGCTCACCGCAGTGTGTTCGGTGAGATTAAGAAGGTCTGGACCAATCGTCAAGAGGTCTGGACCAAAGATCGTGACCGTCCGCCGAATAAACCTCAGACGCCCAACTCCTGGGCCAGCACAGCCGCCTGGACCCTGCTGCGCAGCTCCAGCTTCCCCAGCAACCGGCTGACGTGCGTCTTCGCCGTCGCCTCCGCCATGGACAGCCGCGCCGCGATCTCCGCGTTCGACAACCCTTCGCCGAGACACCCCAGCACCTCGCGCTCCCGCCGGGTCAGCGCCTCCAGCACCGAGGCGTCCGGAGCGTCCGCCGCCCGTACGGAGCGGGCCCCCGCGAACTCCGCGATCAGCCGCCGCGTCACGGCCGGGGCGATCAGCCCCTCGCCGCGCGCCACCGTGCGCACCGCGTCGAGCAGCCCGGCCGCCTCGGTGTCCTTCAGCAGGAAGCCCGACGCCCCCGCCCGCAGCGCCCCGAACACATAGGCGTCCAGGTCGAACGTCGTCAGCACCAGCACGTCCGCCAGCCCCTCACCGGTCACCTGCCGGGTGGCCGAAACCCCGTCCAGGCGCGGCATCTGCACGTCCATCAGCACCAGGTCCGGCCGCAGCTCCCGAGCCAGCCGTACCGCCTCCTCGCCGTCCCCGGCCTCGCCGACGACCTCGATGTCCGGCGCGCTGCCCAGGATGAGCACCAGCCCCGCCCGTACCGCCGTCTGGTCCTCCGCGACCACCACCCGGACCGTCATGACCCCGCCTCTCCCTCGTCCACGGGCAGCTCCGCCCGCACCCGCCACCACTCGCCCTCCGGGCCCGCCTCGAACTCCCCGCCGAGCAGCGCCACCCGTTCCCGCATCCCCACCAGACCGGCCCCGGACCCCGGCGCGCGCGGCCCCGTCCGGTCCCCGAGCGCGCTCTTCACCTCGACCGTCAGCCGCCGCCCCGGCTGCCCCAGCCGCACCGTGACCGGGCCCGGCGCCGCGTGCTTGAGCGCATTGGTCAGGGACTCCTGCACGATCCTGTACGCGGCCAGCCCGACCGGCGCCGGCAGGGGTGCCCCGCCGTCCCTGGTGTCCTCCAGTACGCAGGTCAGACCGGCGTCCGCGGCGGCCGCGCCATGCTGCTCGACCAGCGCGTCCAGCGAATCCAGGGACGGCGAGCTGCTGGGCTCCGCGTCGGCTCCACCGGTGCGCAGCAACCCGATCAGGCGGCGCATTTCGGCCAGACCCTCGACGCTGTTCTCGCGGATGACCCCGAGGGCGTCGCGCGAGGTGTCCGGGTCGTCGAGGGAGAGCGCGGCGGTGGAGTGGATCGCGATCGCGGACAGGTGGTTGGCGACCAGGTCGTGCAGCTCGCGCGCCATCCGGGCCCGCTCGGCGGTCACCGCCTGGGTGCGGTCCATCTCGGCGAGCAGGGCGGTCTGGTCGGCGCGCAGCCGGGCCGTCTCGGCCGCGTCCCGGTGGTTGCGCACGCTGACGCCGGTGAGCGCGGGCACGAAGACGACGAGGGCGGTGACGATGCCGAGGAGCAGGGCCTCGGGACTGCGGGTCCAGGCGAGCGAACCGATGGTGACGAGGAGGGAGATCAGGAAGGTGACCACCGGGATGCGGCGGGCGGCCGCCGGGGTCCCGTACAGCACGGCCGCGTACATGACGTCCGTGTACATCGCCACGGTGGCCAGATTGCCGTGGGTGCACTGGTCCGCGACGAGCGCGACGGAGCCGACGGTCAGGGCGGTGCGGGGCGAGGTCCTGCGCAGCAGCTCCGCCCCCGACATCACGACGAGCGGGATGAGCGGCAGCCGGGTGTCCCCGAGGACGTCACCGGTGCGCATGTGGAGGTTGAGCAGCCACAGCACCACTCCGCCGAGCAGCCCGAGGACCGCGATGAGCACGTCGTCGCGGTGCGGGCGGGGCGGGGAGGGAGTCGGCACTACATCGAAGTATGCAGTCGGGATTCGTCATCGGGACCGATGATCGGGCCCGGGGCGGCGGCCAGGCTGGAAGGGAGCGAAAAGGAGCGGACCCGTGATCGTCACACTGATCGTCGCCTGCGAGATCGCCTTCTGGGTGCTGCTGGCCGCCGGCCTGGCGCTGCGGTACGGGGCGCGCAAACCGCACCTGGGCGCCGCCGTGCTGCTGGGCGAACCGGTGCTGGAGCTCGTCCTGCTCGCGGTGACCGCCGTCGACCTGAAGAACGGCGCCGAGCCGGACTGGAAGCACGGGCTCGCCGCGGTCTACATCGGCTTCACGGCCGGCCTCGGGCACTCCACCATCAAGTGGGCCGACGCCCGCGTCGCGCACCGGTTCGCCGGTGGCCCGCAGCCGGTGAGGCCGCCGAAGTACGGGAAGGCGCGGGCGGTCCACGAGTGGAAGGTGGCCGGCCGCTGGACCGTGGCCGCCGCGACCGCGCTGGCGCTGCTCCAGGCGGCCGTCTGGTACGTGGGCGGGGACGGGGACGTGAGCTCGCTGCGGTCCTGGCAGCGGACGATGCTGCTGGTCATCGGGATCAACCTGGTGATCGCGGCGAGCTACACGGTGTTTCCGAAACGGGCGCCGGACCCGAATGCCTAGCGCTCGCCGCCCGGCACCCACAGCACGTCGCCGACCTCCTTGTTCGCCACCCGGGCCAGGATGAACAGCAGGTCCGAGAGGCGGTTGAGGTAGGTCGCCGTCAGCGCGTTCATGATCTCGCCGTGCACCTCCATCGCCGCCCAGGTCGACCGCTCGGCGCGCCGGACCACGGTGCACGCCTGGTGGAGCAGCGCCGCGCCCGGTGTGCCGCCCGGGAGGATGAAGCTGCGGAGCTTCTCCACCTGGTCCAGGTAGTGGTCGCAGTCGGCCTCCAGCTTGTCCACGTACGACTGCTCCACCCGCAGCGGCGGATACTTCGGGTCCTCGACCACCGGCGTGGAGAGGTCCGCGCCCACGTCGAACAGGTCGTTCTGCACGCGGACGAGGACCTTCACGACGTCCTCGTCCAGCTGCCCGAGGGCGATCGCGGTGCCGATGACCGCGTTCGCCTCGTTGGCGTCGGCGTACGCGGAGATCCGCAGATCGGTCTTGGCGGTGCGGCTCATGTCGCCGAGGGCGGTGGTGCCCTGGTCGCCGGTACGGGTGTAGATGCGCGTCAGATTGACCATGCGGTCAGAGTAGTTACGCCCCGGCCTTCCGGAAGACACCTGTGCCCACCGTCACGGCCAGGGCCGCGAAGCCGAGGGCGACCAGGACCCCGTACAGCATGTGCGCGGTGGCGTACGAGCCCGCGTACGCGTCCCGGACCGCGTCCACCAGGTAGCGGAACGGCGTGAAGTGCGAGAGGACGTCCAGCCACTTCGGGCCGAGCGTCATCGGCAGCATCAGGCCGGACAGCAGCATCGCGGGCATGGTGAGCGAGTTGATGACGGGCCCGAACTCCTGCGGCGTCGAGACCCGCATGGCGAGCGCGTACGAGAGCGAGGCCAGCGAGACCGTGAGCAGGCCGACGAAGAGAAAGCCGATCAGCACCCCGGCCAGCGGCGCCCGCAGCCCCATGAGGACGGCGACGAGCACCAGCAGCACCGCCTGGAACACGAACAGCAGAGCGTCCCGCAGCACCCGGCCCAGCAGCAGCGCCGCCCGGCTCACCGGGGTCACCCGCATCCGCTCGACCACCCCGGTCGACTTGTCGATGATCAGGCCGAACCCGGCGAACGAGGCCCCGAACAGGCCGAGCTGGAGCAGCAGTCCGGGCACCAGGATCTGCCAGGAGTCGGTGCCCCCGCCGAGCGGCAGCCCGGTGAGCAGCGGACCGAAGAAGAGCAGGTAGAGCAGGGGCATCAGGATGCCGAAGAGGATCTGGAACTTGGAGCGCAGCGTCTGGCGGGCGTAGCGCCCGAAGATCAGCGCGGTGTCGTGCAGCAGCATGGGTGTCCCGAGGGGTGTCAGACCGCGAGGGGGGCGGTGTCGGTGGCGGGGGCGCGTCCGGTGAGGGCGAGGAAGGCGTCCTGGAGCGTGGCGTCGGGCGAGCCCGCGTACCGGGTCTTGAGCGCGGGCGGGGTGCCCTCCGCCGCGACCAGGCCGCCGTCGATGACGACGAGCCGGTCGGCGAGCGCGTCCGCCTCGTCCAGGTAGTGCGTGGTGAGCACGACGGTGGTGCCGTGCGTCTCGCGCAGTCGGCGCACCAGGTCCCAGAGGTCGGCGCGGCTGCCCGGGTCGAGCCCGGTGGTCGGCTCGTCCAGGAAGAGCACGGCGGGGCGGTGGGTGAGCCCCATGGCGATGTCGAGACGTCGGCGCTGGCCTCCGGAGAGGGTGACGGTGCGCCGGTCGAGGAGGTCCGACAGGCCCAGTTCCCCGGCGAGTCCGGCGGCCCGGGCGACCGCCGCCGCCTTGCCCAGCCGGTACATCCGGCCCTGGGTGACCAATTCCTCCCGCACGGTGGTGTGCGGGTCGACTCCGCCCGACTGGGCGACGTAACCGCACCGCTCGCGTACGCCCGCCGGGTCGGCGACCAGGTCGCGGCCGGCGACGGTGGCCGCGCCGCCGGTGGGGGAGAGCAGCGTGGTGAGCATGCGCAGGGTGGTCGTCTTGCCCGCGCCGTTCGGCCCGAGCAGGCCGACGATCTCGCCCGCCGCGACGGTCAGGTCCAGGCAGCGGACGGCCTCGACGGGTCCGGACTTGCTCATGAAGGTCCGGGCGAGCCCGGACGTGCTGATGACGGTCATGCGCCCCACGAAAACAGAGTCACTGCAAAAATGCAATGACTCCAATTTTTAAGGAACCCCAGACGATCTACGATGGAGCCATGGCTGAGGGACTCAGGGAGCGCAAGAAGCGGCAGACCAGGCAGCACCTCTCGGACGTGGCCACCGGCCTCTTCCTGGAGCGGGGCTTCGACGCGGTGACCATCGCCGAGGTCGCCCGTGCCGCCGACGTCTCGGTCAACACCGTGTACAACTACTTTCCCGCCAAGGAGGACCTGTTCCTCGACCGCGGCAACGGCGTGGTGGAACGCCTCTCGCGGTACGTCCGGGGCCGCGACCGGGGCGAGTCCGCCGCCGACGCCGTGCTCCGGGAGCTGCGCATCCAGGTCGAGAGCGTGTCGCCCACCGTCGGCCTGATGGAGGGGTACGCGCGCTTCATGCGGGTCATCGAGGAGGCCGACAGCCTCAAGGCGCGCCTCTGGCACATCCAGCAGGAGGCCGCGCAGCACCTGGAGGCCACCCTCGTGGAGGTGGGCGGGGCAGGGGCGGGGGGCCGGACACCGGTCCTGGTGGCCGGTCAGCTCTCCTGGGTCCACAGCACCCTCATGGCGTACATCGGGCAGGAGATGGTGGCCGGCGGCAAGCCCGCGGAGGTGTCCAGGGAGGCGCTCGTCCTGCTGGACGACATCGAGGACCTGTTGGGCGAAAAGGTGCTCAACTACGCCCGGCGCACCGCCGAATGACGGCCCCCGGTGTGATGTCCGTCATTTGAGACGTGACGCGCATCTCTTCGCGTCCCCAGCGCCCGCCCCGGGTACTAACCTCCGCCGGAGGGCATGGACCAGAACCAGCGACACATACAGAGGGGTGCCAACGTGGCCAGGAAGCTCGCCGTCATCGGAGCCGGACTCATGGGGTCCGGCATCGCGCAGGTCTCCGCCCGGGCCGGCTGGGACGTCGTCCTGCGCGACGTCACCGATGAGGCCCTGACCCGTGGCCGCGACGGCATCAAGGGCTCCTTCGACAAGTTCGTCGCCAAGGGCAAGCTGGACGCGGCCGACGCCGAGGCGGCGCTCGGCCGGATCACCACGACCACCGACCTGGACGCCGTCGCCGACGCGGACATCGTGGTCGAGGCCGTCTTCGAGAAGCTGGAGGTGAAGCACGAGATCTTCCGGACGCTCGACAAGATCGTCCGGGACGACACCGTGCTCGCCTCCAACACCTCCGCCATCCCGATCACCAAGATCGCGGCCGTGACGGAGCGCCCGGAGCGCGTGGTCGGCGTGCACTTCTTCTCGCCGGTCCCGATGATGCAGCTCTGCGAGCTCGTACGCGGCTACAAGACCAGCGACGAAACCCTCGCCGCGGCACGGGAGTTCGCCGAGTCCGTCGGCAAGACCTGCATCGTCGTCAACCGCGACGTGGCCGGCTTCGTCACCACCCGGCTGATCTCGGCGCTCGTGGTCGAGGCCGCCAAGCTGTACGAGTCGGGCGTCGCCACGGCCGAGGACATCGATGTCGCGTGCAAGCTCGGTTTCGGCCACGCGATGGGGCCGCTCGCGACCGCGGACCTCACCGGCGTGGACATCCTGCTGCACGCGACGAGCAACATCTACACCGAGTCGCAGGACGAGAAGTTCGCCGCCCCGGAGCTGATGCGCCGGATGGTCGATGCAGGTGACATCGGGCGCAAGAGCGGGCAGGGCTTCTACACCTACTGATCATTTTCGGTCCGGTCCGGCTGATCCGCTGTCAGCCAGACCGGGTGCCGTTCGGGGAACGCCGTCCGGATCCACCGGATCCACCAGCGTTCGCGACCGTCCCGCATCACTCCTCGGAGTGAATTCGGTATCGGTTCGCTTACAGACGGCAACTACCCTGTCGCTGCCGCAGTCAGTTGGGGCAGAGACAGTTTCGGACAGCCGGACCGGGCCACGGAGCATTCCAGGGGAGCGCATATGCACATCAGGGGCGACCACGCCGAGCTGGTCGTCGGGGGCCGCCTCGACGTCCGAAGCGCGGCGGACGCCCGTACGGTCCTGCACTCGGCCCTGGACGACGGCGTCGGCGATCTGGTGCTCGACCTGACCGAGCTGGATTCGTGGGACGCGACCGGGCTCGGCGTCATCATGGGCGCACACCGCAGGGCCGGGCGCGCCGGACGGCGCCTCGTGCTGCGCGGCGTGCCTCCGCAGATGCAACGCCTCCTGGTGGCCACCCGGCTGCACCGCATCCTCGCCATCGAGGGCGGCATCGCGGCGGAGTCCCTGCCCCGCGTCTGAGGGGTGTGAAGGGGCTTACGGGGACGCCCCGTGGACCCCCGGCAGACCCTCGGTGACCGTACGGCGAGAAGGCACACAATCCTCACGAGACCGTGATCTCGGGACGGCGCGTTACCCCGGATGCTCGTGGATACTGTGCGAAGGTTTAGGGTTCGGCCGTCTGCCGATTGACGGACCCGACCCGGCGGACACCGGACCGTGGGCGGCATCCGGACGTGCGAGGCCGGGAGGGACAACCGCGCTCGACACGTCTTGGGGGCTTTGGCGATGGACCCGATACACCGGGGGTCGGAAGAGTTCGGCCACGACAGCAAGGACTTCGCCGACGAGGCCGGCCGGCGCCGCCCTTCGCGCGATCCGCTGACCCCGGATTTCGGTCAGCAAACACCGCAGCAGGTCCGCATGGTCACCCTCGTCGCCGGCGACCTGACGCTCACCGTCAACCCGGTCGACGGCAGCGAGGTCGAGCCCTGCCCGCCCGGTGAGCGGCCCGCCGCCCCCGTCCGCCGCGCCCCCGCCGAGCGCACCGCCCGCGCCCGCGCCGCGGCGCCCCCCGTACCGCCAGGACCGCCCGTCCTCCAGCTCCCGCTGCTGCGGCGCGAAGAGGAACGCGAACGGCTGACCCGCCTCCTCGCCCGCGGCCGTTCCGTCCGGCTCACCGGACCGGCGGGTTCCGGCCGTACCGCCCTGCTCGACGCAGTCGCCGCCGACTGCGCTGACTTCGCGCCCGACGGGGTCATCCGCCTCAGCGGCCACAAGCGCACGGCCACCGACCTGTTGTACGCGCTGTTCGACGCCGTCCATGACGCCCCTCAGTACCGGCCGGACCGGGCGGTACTGCTGGAGACGCTGCGGTCCACCGGCGCCGTCGTCGTCCTGGACGACCTGGAGCTCGGTGGCGCCGCCCTGGACGAACTGCTCGACGCGACCCCCGAGTGCGCCTTCCTGTTCTCCGCCACGCCCGAGATCGCCGCGCCCGGCGCCGACTCCGCGCTCGAAGAGGTCTTCCTCACCGGTCTCGACCGCGCCACCTCCCTCGACCTGCTCCGCCGGGTGGTCGAACGGCAGCTCACCGAGGAGGAGGCCAACTGGGCCGGAGACCTCTGGTTCGAGTCCGAGGGCCTGCCCCTGCGCTTCGTCCAGGCCGGTGCGCTGCTGCGCCAGCGCGACCGGCTGCGCACGGACGCCGGCGCGTACGACGAGTACGGCTATCTGGAGAACCGGCCCGCCGACGCGCCGCCCGCGCCCGCGGCGGCCGAGGAATCCGATGTGCCGCTGCCCAGCCTCGGCGAGGGCGCGGCGCCGGCGGCCCTGCTCGCCTCCCGGCTGAGCGACGCCGCCCGCGAGACGCTGCGGTTCGCGGTGGCCCTCGGCGGTGAGGTCCCGCACCAGGCCCATCTGCCCGCGCTCGTCGGGGACACCCACGCCGACGCCGCCCTCGGCGAGCTGGCCGGCTGCGGGCTGCTCTCCCCGTCCGGCTCCCGTTACCGGCTCGCCGCCGGAGTGCCGGCCCAGCTGACGGCGGCCGGTTACGAGGACGGCGCCGCCGACCGCGCCCGCACCGCAGCCCAGCACTACGCCTGGTGGACCGGGCACCCCTCGGTCACCCCGGAGCGGGCGGCCGCCGAGGCCGACGCGATCATCGCCGCCCTGGGCCGGCTGGTGCCGGGGGAGGGGGCCGGGGGGACGAGCGCCGCCGTGCTCCTCGCCCGGAGCGCGGCGCCCGCCTTCGCGGCCGGGCTGCACTGGGGGGCCTGGGAGCGGGCGCTCCGGATCGGCCAGGAGGCCGGGCGGCTCGCCGGGGAGGTCGCCGAAGAGGCGTACTTCCACCATGAGTTGGGCGTCCTCGCGCTGTGCACCGGTCACCCCGACCGGGCCAGGGCGGAGCTGGAGACCGCCATCAGCATGCGGGGGGCGCTCGCCGACAAGAGCGGCGCGGTGGCCGGGCGGCGGGCGCTCGCCCTGGTCGAGGACCGGGCCGGGGGCGGGGCGACGGGCGGCGACGGTGCGTTCGCGGCGTCGCCGCCGCTGGGCGTGCCCGCCGTCGTGCCGGTCTCGATGACGAGCGCGTTCGCCGACACCGCCGTGGTGCCGCGGCAGGAGCCGATGACGGTGCGGGTGCCTTCGCCTGCGGCGGGCGGCGGCAAGGGCGCTGCGCGGGGCGGGCCGCTGGCCCTGATCGGCGGGGCCCGGCGCAACCTGGTCGCCGCCGGGGCGGGCGTGCTGCTGGCCGGGGTGCTCGGCACGGTGGTGACGCTCGGGCTGACGTCGAGCAGTGACCCGCAGGGCGGGGCCGGTACGTCGACCGAGCAGGAGGTGCCGGACGACGACAGCATCTACGACTCGGATGTGGAGGTCGGGGAGCCGGCGGACGGGCCGTCCACGAGTGAGGCCCCTTCGGGTTCCGCGTCCTCGTCGGCCTCGGTGACGCCGTCGGCCACGGGGAGCGGGTCGGCGCCGGCCGGTGGGGTGTCGCCTTCGGCGACGTCCTCGGCGCCGGACACGCCGTCGTCCCCGGGTTCGCCGTCGTCGCCCCGGGCGACGGAGTCGTCGGAGAAGCCGCCTGCGTCCCCGTCGCCGGACCGGTCGGCCACGGCGCCGAGCGACTCGTCGTCCCCCGACCCGGGCGACTCGGGCACCGGGTCCCCCAGTCCTTCGCAGACGGAGTCCGGGGACGACGGATCGGATCCGGTGAGTGCGCCGTCCGGCGCCGGCAGCCCGTCGGGAGCCTAGGCCGGGCCCGGGCCCAGGGGCGCCGGCCCCCGGCCCGGGGGTTCCGTCCTCAATCGCCGGACGGGCTTGAATGGGCCGCCGGGCCCAAGGCCATCGGTCGGGTGAAGGCCCACTGGGCGGACCGGCTTGAAAGGGGCGCCGGTCGCACGCTCAGAACAGGCGCAGCTTGTCGTCCTCGATGCCTCGCATCGCGTCGTAGTCCAGGACCACGCAGCCGATGCCGCGGTCCGTGGCGAGGACCCTCGCCTGCGGCTTGATCTCCTGGGCCGCGAAGATGCCCTTCACCGGGGCCAGGTGCGGGTCGCGGTTGAGGAGTTCCAGGTAACGCGTCAGCTGCTCGACGCCGTCGATGTCGCCGCGCCGCTTCAGCTCGACGGCCACCGTCTGCCCGTCCGCGTCGCGGCACAGGATGTCGACCGGGCCGATGGCCGTGAAGTACTCGCGGCGGATCAGCGTGTAGCCCTCGCCCAGGGTCTCGATGCGGTCCGCCAGCAGTTCCTGGAGGTGCGCCTCGACGCCGTCCTTGATCAGCCCCGGGTCGACGCCCAGTTCATGACTTGAGTCGTGGAGGATTTCCTCCATCGTGATGATCAGTTTTTCGCCCGCCTTGTTCACCACGGTCCAGACGCCCTCGGCGTCGCCGCTGCCCTCCTTCAGGGTGCAGGGCGGGGACATCCAGTTGAGCGGTTTGTACGCCCTGTCGTCGGCGTGAATCGACACGCTTCCGTCCGCCTTCACCAGGATGAGGCGGGGAGCGGAGGGCAGGTGGGCCGTGAGCCGGCCGGCGTAATCCACGGAGCAGCGGGCGATGACGAGACGCATGGTCGGCAACGCTACTCGACGTCGGGTGCCCGGCGCGATTCACCCATCCGTCACTCCCGTCCCTTCCGGAGTTGACGCTTTCTGTCTTGCCCCTCTTTGAACCCCTTCGTTATTGGCCGGTTGTGTTCCCAATCTCCTGGTGCGGCCCGGACTGCGCCCTTACCGTGGAAGCGGGAGGTCGCCGTGCGTGCACGCTGCGTCGTCGTCGGCCTTCTTCCCTGCCCGTAAGGCTCCGGTAATCCGCCGGGGCCGCGAGAGGAGAACCCATGTCGCTCGACGTCTCACCGGCTCTGTTGGAACAGGCCGAGCGAGGCGAGGTCGACGAAGCCGACTTCGTCGACTGCGTCCGGACCTCCCTGCCCTACGCATGGGAGATGATCAGCTCGTTGGTGGCTCAGCTGAAGGTCGACGGCGGGGAGTTCGCCGACAACCAGACGCCGCCGCCCAATGAGCAGGCACGTGGTCAGCTGCTGCGCGCGCTCGCGAGTGATGCGATACGCGGAGCACTGCAGCGGCACTTCGGGGTGCGTCTCGCATTCCAGAACTGCCACCGCGTCGCGGTGTTCCCGCTGGACGCCTCGGTCGACGACCGACTGGCCAAGTTCACCTCGGTGAGGGGTCAGTTGCTCAACCAGTCGCCCGAACTACGGGACTGCTGAACGCTTCCGTCGCCGTTCCGGGCCGCGGGAGGTGCAACTGGTCCGGGGCGGCGGCTCCGTAAGCACACCGCCGTACACCCTTCCGTCCGTGCGCGGGGGTCATTCGAGGAGTGGCCGTACCTCCGTGCCCAGCCGCGCTACGTTCTCCTCCGTGGCGACGAGATCTCCGGACCCCTCCACCAGGAGCGCGAAGCGGGTGATGCCCGTGCGCTCGGCGGTCACCGCGAGGCGCTCGGCCGCCAGCTCCGGCGTGCCCACCGGATGAAGGCCGCAGAGCAGCTCCGCGTACCCCACGGGGTCCCGCATCACGCGGTGCCGGCCGTCGACGGTGACATGCGCGCCCAGCCCCTGGCGCAGCCAGCCCGGCATCGCCTTCACCAGCGTCTCGACGGCGTCCTCGGTGCGGTCGGCGATCTGGGCCACCCCGGCCGAGACGTGCCCCGCCCCGCGCACCTTCTCCGGCGCATGGCCGGCCGCCAGCGCGCGGGACCGCCAGAGCGCCACCATCTCCGCCTTCTCCTCGTCCCCGCAGTGCATGCCGAGCAGCATCGGCAGGCCCCGGTCGGCGGCGAGCTCGACGGTCTTGCGCGAGGTGCACGCGACGATCACCTCGGGCCCGGCCCCCTCCGCCTCCTCCGCGCCGATCAGCTCGTCGGCCCGGGGGACGACCGCGACCTCGCGGAAGGCGTAGCGCTCGCCCCGGCCCGCCACGCGCGGCTCGCGCAGCCAGTCGAGCAGCAGTCCCAGGGACTCCGGGAACCCCTTCTCCTACGCCTCCAGGCCGCCGCCGAACACCTCCAGGTCCACCCAGGGACCGCCCCGGCCGACCCCGAGGCTGAATCTGCCCCCGCTGGTCAGATGGAGCAGCGCCGCCTGCTCGCCGAGCGCCACCGGATGCTGCGTGGGCAGCACGCTCACCGCCGTGCCGACGCGGATGCGGCGGGTCCGGCCGAGCAGCTGCGCGGCCAGGGTGACGGCCGACGGGCACACCCCGTACGGCACGAAGTGGTGTTCGGCCAGCCAGACCGAGTCGAGCCCGGACTCCTCGGCGACCTCGGCGGACCGGATCGCGCGGTGCAGCGCTTCCCCCGGTCCCTGGCCCGGAAACTGGGCCGCCAGTACGAACGTTCCGACGCGCATCGCCAATTGCCTCCTTGCGGCCGACGCGGCTCTCCCCTACTGGCAACAACGTCTGACACGTGCCAAAGGCACGGTCCGGCGCGGAGTTGTTGCGATTTTCCGGTAACCGCGTGCGCCACGAACTCCGAGAGTCGGGTACCCCGCCCGAATGGCCCTACGCTGGACGGGTCCCGCCCAGCCCGTTCCGTGAGGTGAAACGTGTCCCCGCGCCGCAACCGCCCCCGAGGCGGCGAGAGCCGCAACGACAGCGCGAGCGAGTCGGGCGACCGGTACGGCGGGGGAGGGCGTACGGAGGAGTGGCAGGGCGAGGAGTGGTCGGTGCGCCCGGTCAGCGGCGCGAGCGCGGCCGGCAAGCGTTACCGCTGCCCCGGCTGCGACCAGGAGATCCCCTCCGGTGTCCCGCATCTGGTGGCCTGGTCCGAGTACGGCGGCGTCGACGACCGCAGGCACTGGCACAAGGCCTGCTGGAACGCGAAGGACCGCCGCACCACGAAGGTGCAGCGGTCCCGGAACGCGCCCCGCTACTGAGGCGGCGCGGCCTCAGACGTCGCGCTGGTTCATCGACAGGTACGCCCCGCCCATGGCCACCGCCGTCACGACGAGGATGATCCACAGCGGGTCCCAGCCGGACGGCCCGGACGAGGTGACCGAGCTGTCGTAGAAGATGCTCAGCTGGTTGGGGATCGAGTACTCCAGCAGCTTCTCGCGGAGCGTCGACAGCGAGTCGGCGAACATGAAGAGCGCCAGCACCAGCGGCAGCAGCACCAGACCGATCATGAGGGTGATCGCCCCGGCCGAGTGCCGGATCAGCGCGCCGACCGCGAGCGCCAGCAGCCCCAGCGTCGCCACGTAGAGCCCCACGCCGACCGTGGCGCGCAGCCACTCCTCGCCGCTCGGCGACGCCGCGTCCAGCATGGACGACTGGATCAGGGCGACCACCGACGTCATGACCGTGGTGATGACGAAGGTGAGCAGGAAGAAGACGAGCGCCTTGGCGGCGAGCACCCGGCCCCGGCTCGGGCAGGCCGTCAGCGTCGTACGGATCATGCCGGTGCCGTACTCCGAGGCGATCGTCATGACGCCGAGCGTGATCACGCAGATCGTGCCGAGCAGCACCCCGAAGAAGCCGAGGCTCAGCACCGGGGTGCCGTTCATGCTGGAGTCGGAGGCGGAGACGGCGACGGCCGTGAGCACCCCGATGACCAGCAGCAGCGCGGTCATGACGCCGAGCGTCCACATGGTCGAGCGGACGGACCGGATCTTGGTCCACTCCGAGGCGATCGCGTCCCCGAGCGTCGCGGGACGCAGCGGGATCGGCGAGGTGTAGAAGCCCTGCTGCTGGTACCCCTGCTGCGGCGCGGGCTGCTGGTACGGCGCCTGCGGCGCCGGCGGCGTGGTCATCGGGGGTCCTCGCTGGTCTCGCGCTTGGTCAGGTCTGCGGGGGCGGGTGCCTCGGCGGGCGCCGCCGGTGCGGGAGGAGCGGCGGCCGGGGCGGGCGCCTGGGCCGGTGCGGCGGCCGCGTACGGGTTCTGTCCGGGCGGCGGCGGGGCGTACCAGCCCTGCTGCGGCACGTCCGGCACGGGCTGCTGGGGCGGCGGGGCGTACCCCGGCTGCGGCCCGTAGCCGGGATGCGGCGGCTGCTGCTGGAGGTGGGCGCGCTGGTCGGCCGTCGAGCGGTAGTCCACGGCGCCCTGCGTCATCCGCATGTACGCCTCCTCCAGCGACGCCTGGTGCGGCGAGAGCTCCCAGAGCCGGACGTCCGATTCGTGGGCCAGGTCGCTGATGCGGGGGAGCGCCAGGCCGGTGACCCGCAGGGCGCCGTCCGGCTCGGAGAGGACCTGGCCGCCCGCCTCGGTCAGCGTGGTCGTCAGCTTCTCGCGCTGCTCCGGCGTCTCGTCGGGGACGCGGACCCGGGCGAAGTCGGCCGAGTTGGCCGAGATGAAGTCCTTGACGCTCATGTCGGCCATCAGCTGGCCGCGCCCGATCACGATCAGATGGTCGGCGGTGAGGGCCATCTCGCTCATCAGGTGCGAGGAGACGAAGACCGTGCGGCCCTCGGAGGCCAGCATCTTCATCAGATTGCGGACCCAGAGAATGCCCTCCGGGTCGAGGCCGTTGACCGGCTCGTCGAACAGCAGCACCTGCGGATCGCCGAGGAGCGCCGCCGCGATGCCGAGCCGCTGGCCCATGCCGAGCGAGAACCCCTTGGAGCGCTTACGGGCCACGGCCTGGAGGCCGACGACGCCCAGCACCTCGTCCACCCGGGCCTCCGGGATGCCGGCCAGCTGGGCGAGCGAGAGCAGGTGGTTGCGGGCGCTGCGCCCGCCGTGCACCGCCTTGGCGTCGAGCAGGGCGCCCACCTGGCGGGGCGCGTTCGGCAGGTCCCGGAACTCGTGGCCGCCGATGGTGACCCGGCCGGCCGTCGGCCGGTCCAGGCCGAGGATCATGCGCATGGTGGTCGACTTGCCCGACCCGTTGGGACCGAGGAACCCGGTGACGGCACCCGGCCGCACCTGGAAGGAAAGGTTGTACACGGCCGTCTTCGCGCCATAGCGCTTGGTCAGGCCGACTGCCTCGATCATGCTCCAGCCCCATCGACTCTCTGTCGTCGGGGCACACGCCGTCCGGCCGTACGCCCCCGTAAGAGTTAGGAGGATATCCGCGCCTTGACGGTTCCGCCCAAGCCGTTACGGGGGTGAGTCCCGGACCGTCCTGCCGTACGGGCGCTCAGGCGTCCCGCTTCTTCAGTACGAGGAAGCCGCCGAGCACCGCGGCCGCCACCCAGCCCACCATGATCAGCAGCCCGGCCCACGGCCCGTACGGCGCCGGATCGCTGTTCATCGCGTCCGGCACCACCTGCATGATCTTGGAGCCCGCCTGGTCCGGGAAGTACTGGGCGACCTTCTTGGCGCCCGGCACCGCCGACAGGATCTGCGAGACCAGGAAGAAGAACGGCATCAGGATGCCCAGCGACAGCATGGAACTGCGCAGCATCGCCGCGACCCCCATGGAGAACAGCGCGATCAGCCCCATGTAGAGCCCGCCGCCGACGACCGCGCGCAGCACGTTCTCCGCGCCGATGTCCGTACCGTGGTCGCCCAGCAGCGCCTGGCCGAGGAAGAACGTGACGAAGCCGGTGACCAGCCCCACCACCAGCGCGAGGACCCCCGCCACCAGCATCTTGCTGAACAGGAAGGTCGCCCGCTGCGGCACGGCCGCCAGCGAGGTGCGGATCATGCCGGAGCTGTACTCCGTACCGACGACGAGCACCCCGAACACCACCATCGCCAGCTGGCCGAGGATCATCCCGGAGAAGCTGATGAACGTCGGGTCGAAGGTGGCCCGCTCCGCCGGTTCGAGATCGTCGAACTGGACGTTCATCACCGCGCACAGGGCCGCGCCCATCGCCACGGTGACCAGGAACGCCGAGATCAGCGTCCAGGTGGTGGAGGAGACCGTACGGATCTTGGTCCATTCGGAGGTCAGGACCGCGGGGACCGAAGCCATCGTCACGCCCCCTCTCCGCCGCCGGGCCGCTGGACCCAGCCCTCGCCCCAGGGCCGGCCCTCGGCCGGCGGTGGAGCGCCCCCGCCCGGCTCCGAGTGCGCGTGGTACTCGACCGAGCCCGCCGTCATCTGCATGAACGCCTCCTCCAGCGACGCCCGCTGGGCGCTCAGCTCGTGCAGCGTGATCCCGTGCCGGGCGGCCAGCTCGCCCAGGTCCTCGGTGGTGGCGCCGTCCACCTCCAGCGTGCCGCCGTCCGCCTCGACGGCGACGACCCCCTCCTGGTGCAGCACGTCGCGCAGCCGCTCCTGCTGCGGGGAGCGCAGCCGGACGTAGCTGCGCGAGTTCTCCTGGATGAAGTCGGCCATCGACGTGTCGGCGAGCAGCCTGCCCTGGCCGATGACGATCAGATGGTCGGCGGTGAGGGCCATCTCGCTCATCAGGTGCGAGGAGACGAAGATCGTCCGGCCCTGTGAGGCGAGCGTCTTCATCAGATTCCGGATCCAGTGGATGCCCTCGGGGTCGAGACCGTTCACCGGCTCGTCGAACATCAGGATCCGGGGATCACCGAGCAGCGCCGACGCGATGCCCAGCCGCTGGCCCATGCCGAGCGAGAAACCCTTGGACTTCTTCCGCGCCACCGCGGTCAGGCCGACGGTCTCCAGCACCTCCGCCACCCGCTGTTCGGGAATGCGGTTGCTCTGCGCCAGACAGAGCAGATTGTTGTACGCGCTGCGCCCGCCGTGCATCGCCTTGGCGTCCAGGAGCGCCCCGATGTACTTCAGCGGCTCCTCCAGTTCGCGGTAATGCTTGCCGTCGATCCGCACGGAACCGCTGGTCGGGTTGTCGAGATCGAGCATCATCCGCATCGTGGTGGACTTGCCCGCCCCATTGGGTCCCAGAAAACCCGTCACCATTCCCGGTCTGATCACGCACGACAACTGGTCGACGGCGACCTTGTTCCCGTACCTCTTCGTGAGGCCATCGAGCTCGATCATGCGTTCACGCTAGAACGCCCGCGTGCCCGGCGCCACCACAAGGGCGGAACCGGGCACGCGGGTGAGGCAACCGGAATCAGCGGGTCTGCTGGGCCGGGACACCTCGGGAGGCGGGCTCCTCGTCGGCGGGGGTGCCGGCGGCGGCCACCGCGGCACCGGTCAGCGTCGCCAGCATCTCGCGGACGTTCGTCAGCTGCGCGTTGATCGAGTCGCGGCGGTTGGTGAGCGCCGCGAGCTCGCGCTCCGATTCGCTGCGGATGCGGTCGGCCTTCGCGTTGGCGTCCGCCACGATGTCCTCGGACTGGCGCTGCGCGGTCTCCACCGTCTGACGGGCCCGGCGCTCGGCGTCGGTGCGCAGCTTCTCCGCCTCCAGGCGGAGCTGCTCGGCGCGGTGCTCGATCTCGGCGAGGCGCTTTTCGGCCTTGGCCTGGCGGGACGCGAGGTCGCGCTCCGACTGGTCGCGGCGCTTGGCGAGGTTGGTCTCGAAGTCCGCGGCGGCCTGGGCGGCCTTGGCGCGGGTCTCCTCGAAGAGGGCGTCGGCCTCCTCGCGCTTCTGCGCCGCGTCCTTCTGCGCGTCGGAGCGCAGCGCGGTGGCCTCACCCTTGGCCTTGTCGACGATGCGGACGCCGTCGTCCTCGGCCTTGGCCTTGCGCTCGGCGGCGAAGGTCTCGGCGTCGTTGCGCACCTGCTGGGCGGCGGACTCGGCGAGCTCGCGGTGCTGCTCGGCGGCGCGACGGGCCTCCTCGCGCAGGTCCTTCGCCTCCTCCTCGGCCAGGCGGAGGATCTTCTCCACGCGCGCGCCGAGACCGGCGTACGACGGCTCCGCGTCGTTCACCTGGGCCTGGGCGTTCTGCGTTTCGAGGTGCAGCTCCTCGATGCGCTTTTCCAGCGATGTGATGCGGGTGAGAGCACTATCACGGTCGGCGACGAGCTTGGTAATGCGGTCATCCACCTGACCGCGGTCGTAACCACGCCGCACGAGTTCGAAGCCGAAGGGGGAGGAAGGGTCACTCATGGGGTTCCTGTCGAAGTGAGACCGGTGAGGTGATAGAGGGAATCCTAGGGGCCGGAACGGCGTGTCATCGAGCAGATGCCGGTTTGATCTGGAGAATGACACCCCTTTTGAGTGGCTGACCCCCGTAACCCTTGCCACTCGGACGAATGACGGTCCATGGGCAACCACGGACGAAGGCCGGTCGGCTACCCATCGGACTGCTTGCCACTCGATCGAGTGCCCGCCGCGGCCCCGGCCTTGACGCCGCCGGCCGGTGCGGGGCCCCCGCCCTTACCGCCCGCCGCAGGGGTCTCGAAAGACTCCAACGCCTCCAGCACGTCCTGGACACGGGAGATCTCCGTGTTGATGTCCTCGCGCCTGCGCACCAGGACCTCCAGCTCGTGCCGGCCCTCGTCCACCATCCGCTTGGCCTCGGCCTCGGCGTCCGCCCGCAGCTTCTCCGCCTCGCGCACCAGGCTGGCCTTCTTCTGCTCGGCCTCCTTCAGCAGCGACTCGGCCCGCTTCACGGCGGCGATCCTGACCTTGCTCGCCTCCGAATTGGCGTCGGCCAGCAGCTCCTTGGACTTCGCCGCAGCCTCCTCGCGCTGCTCGGTGGCGGCCTTGATCAGCTTGTCGACGCGCTCGCCGACCGTCTTGACCTGCTCGGCCGTCTCCCGGCGCGCCCGGTCGTGCAGCTCCTGGACCTCGGTCTCCGCCCGGGCCTTCAGCTCCTCGGCCCGCTCCCGGATCTGCGTGGCGTCCCGGCGCGCGCCGACCAGCAGTTCGTCCGCGTCCGTCCGGGCCCGCTCCACCAGCCCATTGCCCTCGACCGTCGCCTCGGAGGTGATCCGCACCGCCTCCTTGCGCGCCGCGCCGACCATCGTGTCGGCCTGCTCCTCGGCCTCCGTGGCGGCGCGCAGCGCCTCCTCCTGGGCCTTGGCGATGAGCTGGTCCGCCTGCTCCGCCGCGTCCGCCCGCCGCTTCGCCGCCGCCTCGCGCGCCTCGTCGAGCAGCCGGTCCGCCTCCTGGCGTGCCTCCGCCCGCATCTGCTCGGCAGCCGCCTCCGCGTCCGCCCGCAGCCGCTCCGATTCCTCCCGGGTGCGCGCCGCGTGCTCCTGCGCGGAGCCCACGGTGGCCGAAGCCTCCGCCCGCATCCGCTCCGCGTCGCCCGCCGCCTCGTCCACGGTCCGGGCCGCCTGGTGCTCCGCGTCCGTACGCAGCCGCTCGGACTCGGAGGTCGCCTCGGAGACCAGCAGATCGGCCTGGGCCGCCGCGTCGGTCCGCATCCGGTTGGCGTCCTCGCGGGCCTCCGCCCGGCTGCGCGCCGCGTCCTGCTCGGCGGAGGCCAGCGCGTCCGACGCCTCCGTGCGCATCCGCTGGCTGTACTCGGCGGTGTCCGCCCGCAGCCGCTCGGACTCCGCGATCGCGTCGGAGACCGTGCGCTCCGCCATCGCCTTCGCGGCGTCCGTCTCCTCCTTGGCCACCTGGCGGATGCGCGAGGCGTCCTCGCCCGCCCGCTCCCGCTCGGCGTGCGCGTCGGCCCGCAGCCGGTCGGCCTCCTCCTGGGCCTCCGACTTGGTCCGCTCCGCGACATGCTCCGCCGTCGAGCGCAGCCCGGCGATCTCCGCCTCGGCCTGCTCCTGGAGCCCGCTGACCGAGTCCCGCACCTGCTGGGCGGTCTGCTCGGCCGCCGCGACCAGCTCGGCCGCCCGGGTCTCCGCCTCGCCGGTCAGGCGCTGCGCCTCGGCCTGCGCCTCCTCGACCCGCTTGCGCGCGGAGGCCAGCAGCTCCTCGCTCTGCTCACGGGCGCGCTCGCGCTCCTGGTTCGCCTCGGAGCGGGCCGCGTCCAGCGTCTCCTCGGCCTCGCGCCGGCGCCGGTTCGCCTCCTCCTGGGCGGCGGCCAGCGCCTCGGCGGCCTCCGTGCCCACGCGTTCGGCCGCCGCCGCGGCCTCCGACCGCATCCGGTCGGCGGTCTCCTGCGCCTCGGTCCGCAGCCGCTCCGCCTCGGTGGCCGCCTCGGTGCGCAGCCGTACGGCGACGGCCTCGCCCTCGGCACGCGACTGCGAGGCGTCCGCCGCGGCCTCGTCGCGCAGCCGCTGGGCCTCGGCCTCCACCTGCTCCTGGAGCGTCCGCAGCCGCTCGGCGGACTCCGCGCGCAGCCGCTCGGACTCCTCACCGGCCTCGCGCCGGATGCGCTCCGCCTCCGTACGCGCCTCGCCGAGCGCCTGCTCGGCCGCGGTGACCCGGGTCTCCGCCGCGTCCTTGAGCCGGGTCAGCTCCTCGGCCGCCTCCGACTGCCGGGCCGCGACGGCGAGCTCGGTCTCCTCGCGCAGCGCGGCCGCCGCCTCCTCGGCTGCGGTCCTCGCCGCCTCGGCGTGCTCCTCCGCCTCCGTGCGCAGCTGCTCGGCCTCGGCGCGGGCCCGGTCGAGCGCCTCCTCCGCCTGCTTGCGCAGCGCGGCGGCCCGCTCCGTGGCCTCGGTCCGTACGCGCTCGCCCTCGGCGGTCGCCGTACCGCGCAGCTCCTCCGCGTCGGCCTTGGCCTTCGCGAGCAGCTCCTCGGCGGTCTTCGCGCCCTCCTCGATCTGCTGAAGGGCCTCGCGGCGGGCCTCGCCCCGGATCCGCTCGCCCTCCGCGACCGCCTCGGACCGAAGCTGCTCGGCCTCCCCGCGCAGCCGGCGCGCCTCCTCCTGGAGCTCGACCGTCTTGGCCCGGTACTCCTTGGTGTCGTCCTTGGCCGCGCCCTTGAGCTGGTCGGCCTGCTCGGCCGCCTCCCCGCGCAGCCGGTCCGCCTCGGCCTCGGCCTCGCGGCGGATGCGCTCAGCCTCCTCGCCCGCCGCCCGGGTGGCCGCCTTCGCGTCCTCGGACGCCTTGGTCAGGATCTCCTCGGCGGACCTGGCCGCCTTCGCGAGCTGGGCCGCCGCGTCCTCGGCCGCGGCGGTGCGCGCGGCCTCGGCCGCCTCCGCGCGCAGCCGCTCGGCCTCGGCGCGGGCGTCCGCGAGCGACTGCTCGGCCTCCGCCTTGAGGCTCTCGGACTCCTTGGTCGCCTCGCCGACCAGCCGGGCGATCTCCGTCTTGGCGGTCCGGGTGCGCTGCTCGTTCTGCGACTCCGCCGAAGCCAGCCGCTTGACCGCGGCCTCCTTGGCCTCGGCGAGGACCTTCTCGGCCTCCAGGCGCGCCTCGCGCAGCCGGGTCTCGGCCTCCTGCATGCGCTGCTCGGCGGCCCGGTTCAGCTCGGTGGTCTGCTGCCGGGTCTGCTCGGTCTCCGCGGTCGTCGTCTGCCGCAGCTGTTCCGCGTGGCTGGTGGCCTCCTGCGCCTGGCCGGCCGCGGCGCTGAGCATCCGCTCCGCGTCCTTGCGGGCCCGCATCAGGATCGACTCCGCCTCGGCCCGGGCGGACTCCGCCTCGGAACCGACGCGCTGACGGGTCTCCTCGGCCAGCCGGGCCGCCTCGGCCCGGGCGGCGGCGAGCGCCTGCTCGGCCTCGGCCCGGGACTCCTCCATCAGGCGGCGGGCCTGCGACTCCGTCCGGGCCCGCAGCTGCTCGGCCCAGGCGACGTTCTCGTTGACGTGGGACTCGACGGTCTGGCGGCGCTCCGCCAGCTCCTGGTCGAGCTGCTGGCGGCGCTGCACCGCCTCGTTGTGCAGCTCGGCCTGGAGGCGGGCCTGGTGCTCGGCGTGCTCCTGGAGGATGCGCTGCGTCTGGGCGCGGGCGTCGCGCAGCTCGCGTTCGGCGTCGCTGCGCAGCTGCTCGGCCTGGATCTGGGCGTTCCGGAGCAGCTGCTCCGCCTGGTAGCCGATGTCCGCGCTGTCGTAGGCGGGACGCATCGCCAGACTGCGCCGTGCCTCGTGCAGCTTGGCACGCAAGACCTCGACCTGGTAGCCGAGGTCCTCGGCGTGCTGGACGGCCTTCTCCCGGTCGGTCCTGAGCCGGTCCATCTCGGCCTCGAACCGCGAGAGATGGTCGTCTTCAGCTCGGTGGCTCTCCTGGCGTTCGTAGCCCCGCACTGCGCGGTCCCATCCTTCCCCGAGCTCTCAACGTTCGGGGAATGGTGACAGATCAACGGCTGGGGACGCGGCGCGCCCCCGACCCGGCCCCGGCCCGGAAGAGCCCACTCTACCGGGCGGGTATGGCTGGGGTCAGTGCTCCTTCTTCGCCGTGACCAGTTCGGTGAGGACGCCGTGGCAGTCCTTGGGGTGGAGGAAGGTGATCCTGGACCCCATGGAACCCGTCCTGGGCTCGTCGTACAGCACCCTGACCCCCTTCTCGCGGATGTCCGCGGCGTCGGCGTCGACGTCCGCCGTGCCGAAGGCGATGTGGTGCACCCCCTCCCCGTTCTTGGCCAGCCATTTGCCCACGGCGGAGTCCTCCCGGGTGGGCTCCAGGAGCTGGAGGTACGAGGCGCCGCCGTCGGACGTATCGTTGATCTTGAGCATGGCCTCGCGTACGCCCTGCTCCTCGTTGACCTCGGAGTGGAAGACCTCGAACCCGTAGGTCGAGCGGTAGAACTCGACGGTCTCGTCGAGGTCGAAACAGGCGATCCCGATGTGGTCGATTCGCGTCAGCATGGGGACAGTGCAGCGTGCTCCCGACGGTTACGCAAGGTGCGCGCGATCACACTCGCGGGCGGATGACGGGGCGGGTACCGCTCAGTACATTCAAGTAAACCCTCGTTCACATCTACTCCAAGGGGCTGTGCCTCATGTCAGGAACGACCGGTACCACCTCCGTGATCGTCGCGGGCGCGCGGACGCCCATGGGCCGGCTCCTCGGCTCCCTGAAGACCTTCTCCGGCGCCGACCTGGGCGGCATCGCCATCAAGGCCGCGCTGGACCGGGCCGGCATCGGCGGCGACCAGGTCGAGTACGTGATCATGGGCCAGGTGCTCCAGGCCGGCGCGGGCCAGATCCCCGCCCGCCAGGCCGCGGTCAAGGCCGGCATCCCGATGAACGTTCCCGCGCTCACCGTGAACAAGGTGTGCCTCTCCGGACTCGACGCCATCGCCCTGGCCGACCAGCTCATCCGCGCCGGTGAGTTCGACGTCGTCGTGGCCGGCGGCCAGGAGTCCATGACGAACGCCCCGCACCTGCTCCCGAAGTCCCGCGAGGGCCACAAGTACGGCGCGATCGAGATGCTGGACTCGATGGCGTACGACGGTCTGACCGACGCCTACGAGAACATCCCGATGGGCGAGTCCACCGAGAAGCACAACACCCGCCTCGGCCTGGACCGCGCCGCCCAGGACGAGATCGGCGCCCTCTCCCACCAGCGCGCCGCCGCCGCCCAGAAGAACGGTCTCTTCGAGGCCGAGATCACCCCGGTCGAGATCCCGCAGCGCAAGGGCGACCCGGTCCTCTTCGCCAAGGACGAGGGCATCCGCCCCGAGACCACCGTGGAGTCCCTGGGCAAGCTGCGCCCGGCCTTCGCCAAGGACGGCACGATCACCGCGGGCACCTCCTCGCAGATCTCCGACGGCGCCGCCGCGGTCGTCGTCATGAGCAGGGCCAAGGCCGAGGAGCTGGGCCTGGAGTGGATCGCCGAGATCGGCGCCCACGGCAATGTGGCGGGCCCGGACAACTCGCTCCAGTCGCAGCCGTCCAACGCCATCCGGCACGCCCTGAAGAAGGAGGGCATCGGCGTCGAGGACCTGGACCTCATCGAGATCAACGAGGCGTTCGCGGCCGTCGCCGTCCAGTCCATGAAGGACCTCGGCGTCACCTCGGACAAGGTCAACGTCAACGGCGGCGCCATCGCGCTCGGCCACCCCATCGGCATGTCCGGCGCCCGCGTGGTGCTGCACCTGGCGCTGGAGCTGAAGCGGCGCGGCGGCGGCACCGGTGCGGCGGCGCTGTGCGGCGGCGGCGGCCAGGGCGACGCGCTGATCCTGCGCGTTCCGGGCAAGTAACGCGGTACGAGAGAGCGGCGAGCGGAACGGAGCGGTGATGGTGGACGTCCCCACCCTGGTGGAGCAGGCCCGCGCGGGCGGACCCCGGGCGGTGGCCCGGCTCATCTCCCTGGTGGAGGGTGCCTCGCCGCAGCTGCGCGAGGTGATGGCGGCCCTCGCGCCGCTGGCGGGCAGCGCGTACGTGGTCGGCCTGACCGGTTCGCCGGGCGTCGGCAAGTCGACGTCGACGTCGGCGCTCGTCTCCGCGTACCGGAAGCAGGGCAGGCGGGTCGCGGTGCTCGCCGTCGACCCGTCCTCGCCGTTCTCCGGCGGGGCGCTGCTCGGCGACCGGGTCCGGATGTCGGACCACGCGTCGGACCCGGGCGTCTACATCCGCTCCATGGCGACCCGAGGCCACCTCGGCGGCCTCGCCTGGGCGGCCCCGCAGGCGATCCGGGTGCTGGACGCGTCGGGCTTCGACGTGATCCTGGTGGAGACCGTGGGCGTCGGTCAGTCCGAGGTGGAGATCGCCTCGCAGGCCGACACCTCGGTCGTCCTCCTCGCCCCCGGCATGGGCGACGGCATCCAGGCCGCGAAGGCGGGCATCCTGGAGATCGGCGACGTGTACGTGGTGAACAAGGCGGACCGGGACGGCGCGGACGCCACCGCCCGCGAGCTCAACCACATGCTGGGCCTCGGTGAGTCCCGGAGCCCCGGCGACTGGCGGCCGCCGATCGTGAAGACGGTCGCCGCCCGGGGCGAGGGCGTCGACGAGGTGGTCGAGGCCCTGGAGAAGCACCGGGCCTGGATGGAGGAGCACGGCGTCCTCGGCGAACGCCGGGCCGCCCGCGCCGCCCGCGAGGTCGAGACGATCGCGGTCACCCGCCTCCGCGAACGCATCGGCTCCCTGCACGGCGACCGCCGCCTGGACGCCCTGGCCGAACGCATCGTGGCCGGCCGCCTCGACCCGTACGCGGCGGCGGACGAACTCGTGGCGGGGCTGACGGGCGAGAGCTGACGGCCCCTCCCGGGACGCGGCGTGCGGGCCGCGCCCCGGGACAGGCCTCTCAACTCCCTTGCCCCCGTGGCAGGATGGCCGCCGGTCATGCGCACGAGGGGGGAAGTGCCACATGCTCGGTCCGCTCAGGGACGACTCGCCCAGGGCCATCGGCCCGTACACGATCCGGGCCCGGCTGGGCGCCGGCGGCATGGGGGAGGTCTTCCTCGGCGACCGGGGCGGCTCCACCGCGCCCGCCGCCGTCAAGACCGTCCGGCGCGACGTGGCGCGGGACCCCGGCTTCCGTGACCGCTTCCGCCGCGAGATCGCCGTCGCCCGGTCCGTCACCGGCGCCCACCTCGCCCCGCTGCTCGACGGGGACGCCGACGCCGACGTGCCCTGGCTCGCCACCGCGTACGTGGCCGGGCCGACGCTCTCCGCCGCCGTGCGCGGAGCGGGCGCGCTGGAAGACGCCGAGGTGCGGATGCTGGGCGCCGGGCTCGCCCGCGCCCTGGCGGTCGTGCACGCGGCGGGGATCGTGCACCGGGACGTGAAGCCGGGCAATGTGATGCTCGCCGCCGACGGGCCCCGCCTCATCGACTTCGGGATCGCCCGGGACACCGGCGCCACCCCGCTCACCACGACCAGCCGGATGGTCGGCAGCCCCGCCTTCATGTCCCCGGAGCACGTCGCGGGCAGCGGACGCGTCGTCCCGGCCTCCGACGTCTTCTGCCTCGCCTCCGTGCTCTGCTTCGCCGCCACCGGTCGCGACCCCTTCGGCGACGGGCCCGTGGCGGCCGTCCTGTACCGCGTCAAATACGTCGAGGCCGACCTCGCGGACGTGCCGGACGGGCTGCGCGCGGTCCTGGAGGACTGCCTCACCGCCGACCCGGCCGCCCGCCCCACCGCCGCGGCCCTCGCCGAACGGCTGACGCCCGGCGCCGCCACCGGCTGGCCCGCCCCGGTCGGCGCGCAGATCGCGGAGTACGACCGGGAGCTGGCCCGGGTCACCGCCCTCGACGGCCCCCTGCTGCCCGGCTACACGCCCACCGAGGCCGCCACCGGGAACCCGGCCGGCCCGCACCGGCCGCCCGGCTCCGTGCACCTCGCCCCCACCCAGGGCCCCGGCCTCCCCGCACCCGCGCGCCGCCCGCGGCGGGGACTCGCGGCTGTTCTGGTGGCCCTGGTCCTCCTCGGCGCGGCCACCGGCGGGTATCTGGGATGGCGCGAGCGGGGCGGCGGTTCCGGGGCATCCCCGGGCGGCGGTGCGACGGCGATGGTGGCGGGCGTGGGGGAGAAGGGCGGCCCGGACGCGTCGGGGACCGTCCCCTACGGCCGTGACGTACGCCCGGCCGGCTGGAAGAAGCCGTGGCGGGGCGCGTTCGCGGAGCCCCCGCTCGGCTGCTCGGCCGGCCGCGACGTACTGGTGTGCCGGCTGGTCGACGGCACGTACGAGGGGCTGTCGGCCGCCGACGGGCACCACCTGTGGACGTTCGACTCGGGGCAGGAGATGTCCGGCCGCCAAGCGGGCTACGGGCCCACCGGCGCGTTCTTCATGCCGGCCGGGGCCACCGTGCCCACGGTGTACGACGACACCGTCCTGCTCGCGGTCGGCGACCGTCTGCACGCGCTGGACGCCCGTACGGGCAAGGGGCGTTGGGAGACCAGGGCGGGCGCGGCCCTGGCGCTGGAGAGCGCGCCGCTGGTCGTCGGCGACCTCGTCCTCGCCGCCGCCTCCGCGTCCGAGGGGGCCGAACTCGCCGCGTACGACCGGAGGACGGGCGCCGAGAAGTGGCGGAAGCGGCTGGCGGAGGAGGACATCGCCATGGCGCAGAAGGGCAACTTCTGGCCCGTCGCCACGGACGGCAGGGCGGTGTACGCGATCGGGCTGGAGGGCCCGAAGGCGTTCGCCCCCGAGGACGGCCGGCTGCTGGGCACGGCCGGAGGCGACGCCGGCCAGAAGTCGGCGAACTCCGGCTGCGCGGACCTGCGGGTGCGCGGCGCCTCCGCCTTCTGCGCGTCGTTCGTGCCGAACGGCGAGGGCTACTCCGGCTTCGGCGAGGACATCGTCGTCCTGCGGTTCACGGCCGGCGACCTCAGGTCCGAGGGACGGGTGAAGCTGGACGCCGGGCTGGTGTCCGGTGCCACACTGGCCGCCGTCGACGACCGGGTGGTCGTGCTCAGCAGGGGCGACGAGTACGTGGAGAGCGTGCCCGACGAGATCGACGTCGTGAGCCGGGCGGACGGCCGCACCCTCGGCCGCTTCCCGCTGACGCCGCACCCCGAGGAGGGGACGAGCAACCCCGCCTCCGTCCCGCTGATCGTCGCCGACACCGTGGTCTGGGCGGACACCGCGACGCTCTACACGGTGCCCGTGCGCCCGGACGGCACGCTCGGGCCCCTCAGGAGGACCGCGGTCCCCGGCGCCCCCGGCCCGAGCGCGACCCCGGAATACGACCGGGCCCAGGGCATCGAACTGGGCAAGGAACTGCTCGCGCCCCGGGTGCTGCCGGTGGGCGGGGTGGTGCACCTCGTGTACGACGACGGCACGGCGGTCTCCGTACGCCTGCCGGACTGAACCGCCCGCAACCCCCGCACCGAGGAGAGCGCACCGTGATCCAGCCGCTGCCGGCCGGCCGGGCCCGGCTGACCGGGCCGTACCAGCTGCTCGGGCTGCTCGGCGCGGGCGGCATGGGCGAGGTGTATCTCGCCCGGCCCGTGGGCGGCCGGGGCTCCGGTGGCCTCGTCGCCCTCAAGACCGTCCGGCCCGACCTGGACCTGGACGACGGCTTCCGGGTCCGCTTCCGCCGCGAGATCGCCGCCGCCGAGGCCGTCCGCAGCCCGCACACCGCCGCGCTCGTGGGCGGCGACGCGAGCGCCCGGCTGCCGTGGCTGGCCACCGAGTACGTGCCGGGTCCCTCGCTCGCCGAGGCGGTGGCACGGGGCGGGCCGCTCCCCGAACCGGTGGTCCGGGCCCTCGGCGCGGGACTGGCCCTGGCCCTCGCGGACATGCACGCCGTCCGGGTCCTGCACCGCGACCTGAAGCCGGGCAACGTGCTCCTCGGGCCGGACGGGCCCAAGGTCATCGACTTCGGGATCGCCCAGGCGTTCGACGCCACCCAGCTCACCCGGACCGGTGTCGTCGTCGGCAGCCCCGGCTACATCTCGCCCGAGCACGTCAACGGCTCCCGCGCCCTGGTGCCCGCGTCCGACGTGTTCTGCCTGGGCGCGGTGCTGGCGTTCGCGGCGACGGGCCACGGGCCGTTCGACGACTCGGACATGGCCGCCGTGATCTTCCGGATCTCGCGGGGGGAGGCCGAGCTCTCCCGCGTACCGCCCGCCCTGCGCCCGCTGATCGAGGCGTGTCTGCACACCGACCCGGCGGCCCGGCCCGCGCCCGCCCGCCTTGCGGACCTGCTGCTGCCGGAGCGGCCCGCGCCGGGCGCGTTCCCGTGGACCGGTGCGGTACGGGGGCAGCTGGCCGCCCACGCGGCGGCGGCCGACGCCTGCGCACGGGCGGCGGCCCCGGCCCCGGCCACCCCGCCGCTCCCGCCCCACCACCCGGCGTTCGCCCGCACCCCGGTCGTGCCGGTCGCGGTCCCGGGGGACCGGAAGGGCGGCAGGCGGCTGCGGCTCGGGCTCGCCGCGCTGGCGACGGCGGCCTGCGTCGCCCTGGGCGCGGTCCTGCTCCCCGCGCTCCTCTCCGGTGACGACGAGCGGGACGGCACCGGCGGGGGCGCCGGAGCCTTTGGCCAGGTCGTCTTCCCCGGCGCGGACCCGGGCCGCAGCGGCGACTTCGGCACGGCGGCGGCCGACGTCGCGGCCCGCCCCGAGGGCTGGCGGGCGTGGCACGCGCAGGTGGACGACGGCCGGGTCGCGTGTGTGTACGCGGGCACGTCCGTGGTGTGCGCGGGCCCCCGCCGGATCACGGTGCTGGGGGCGGCGGACGGCAAGCGGCTCTGGCGCGGCGCGCGAACGGAATCCGGCCCCACGTCGGTGGCCGCCGTCCACGACCACACCGTCTACGCGTTCGAGGGCGGCGCGCTGGTGGCGCGGGCGCTGTCCGACGGCGCCGAGAAGTGGCGCGAACCGCTGCCGGACGGGGCAGCCGTGGCCGATTCCGTGCAGTCGGGCGGCACCCTGTACTACGCGACGAGGGCGCGGGGCTCCGCGACGGCCCGGCTGACCGCGCGCCGCCTGACGGGCGACCACGGCCGGCTCTGGGGCAAGGAGTGGCGGGAGCGGTCCGGCACCCCCGAACTCCTCCTGGCCGACGGCCGCCTGGTCGCGGCGGGCGACGCGGTGACGGTCCTGAAGGCGTCGGACGGGACCCGCGTCGCGGAGTCCGGAACGACGTGCCGCACCCCGGCCCTGAAGGGACGTCGGCTCCTGTGCGCGGGCGCGGACGGCCTGACCGTGCTCGACGTGGCGTCCCCCGGGAAACGGCGCACGCTGCTCCCCGGCGTGGACATCGCGTACCGCCCCGCGCTGGGGCCCGACGACACGGTCGTGGTCAGCAGTCGGGACCGGATCTACGGGGTGGACCTGGGGTCCGGCGAGATGCGGTGGGCGACGTGCGAGTGCGACGAGTACCCCTCGGAGTCGGGCGCGCCGTTCGTGGTCGGCGACCGGGCGATGATCATGCAGTGGTACGGCCCCACGGTCATCCCCCTCGACTCCGAGGGCGAGGTCAGACCGCGGGGCGCGGCGGAGATCAAGGGCTGGCCGGACACGACGGTGGACGACCGCCTCGACCCGGCGTCGGTGTCCTTCCTGGCCCAGGGCGACACGGTGCTCGCGGGCTTCGAGAACGGCACGGTGCTGTCGGCGTACGCGCCGTGACGGGTGCCCCCGCTCCTCAAGCGCCGGCGGGGCTCACAGGCAGCCCCGCCGGCGATCGAGGCGCGGGGTCCGGCGCGGAGCCCCGGTTTCGGGGAGGGGCGGGTGGCGGACAGGGCCCGCCGCAGGCGCAGCGCACCCGCACCGCCCCTACCGCTGCCCCCGCAGGTGCTGCGCCACCGGCGCCAGCGCCGCGTGCAGTTCCGCCAGCGCCTCCGGCGACAGCAGATCCATGAAGTGCTTGCGGACGGACGCGACATGGTGCGGTGCCACCTTCCGCATCGTCTCCAGGCCGTCGTCCGTGAGGACCGCGTAGAGACCCCGCCGGTCCGACTCGCAGTTCTCCCGCCGCACGAGACCCGCGCTCTCCATGCGCGTGATCTGGTGCGAGAGGCGGCTCTTGGACTGCAGGGTCGCCCCCGCGAGATCGCTCATCCGCATCCGGCGGTCCTCGGACTCCGAGAGGTTGACGAGGATCTCGTAGTCGTTCATGGTCAGGCCGAACGGCTGGAGGTCCTTCTCCAGTTGGTGGGTCAGCAGCCTGCCGACGTCCAGATGGGTGCGCCAGGCGCACTGCTCGGCATCGCTCAGCCAGCGGGTGGCCGTCTCGGTCTCCATGTATGGATTCTACCTAAGAAGTTGAAAGCCGGACGAAGTGTGAGGATGTGACCCCTGGCACCGCGCCGCCGCACGGGCGGTCCGTGCCGGGGCGCAGGCGTTCGACGTCACACTCCGCAGACTACCGTTCACAAACCGAAGCGACGCTGGAGGTCCCCCAGCTGACCGGGGGCCCGGGGCGGCTGCCCCGGCCGCGCGCCCCCGCCCGGCACCCCCGCCTGCTGCGGCACCGCCCCCGTCGGCTGTTCGGCCATCAGTGCCTCGGAGGACTGGAGCAGCACCGTACCGGCGCCGACGAACTCGAACTGGTGCTCCTCGCCCGAGGCTCCGCCGATTCCGGTCAGCCCGCGCAGCCCGCCCAGCAGGCCGGTCATGTAGCCGTGGTCGTAGTGGTGGCACGGGGAGGGGCAGTCCGCCCAGCCGACCAGCGCCTGCGGGTCGACGCGCAGCGGAGGCTCCATGAAGACCACCGGACCGTTGGACGCGGCGACGAACTTGCCGGTGCCGATCAGTGTCAGGAACCCGGGCACGATCGACTGCTTCAGTGCCAGCGACGGCTGGTACGCGAGCAGGTTGCCGGACCGGATGGTCAGGTTCCCGTCGTCCAGGTCGTAGGAGTTCACATCGAACGCCCGGTCCGCGAGCAGCATCTTGCCGCTGCCCTCGGCCACCACCCAGTCGCTCGCGTGCAGCGGTGAGTGGAAGCTGGAGCGGACCAGCCGCTCGAAGCGGCCGTGCCCGATGCCGTCGAAGTTGATCTGCCCGTAGTAGGCGATCATCTTGCCCTTCTGGAGGAACCACTGGCTCCCCTTGAGCTCCACGCAGAAGGTGTACGCGTTGACGTTGTCGTCCGCCGGCAGCGTCATCGGGTCGAAGACCACGGGCCCGTTCACAGCTTCTCCTCCGACGCCTGGACGTACACCGCACCGTTGCCGCTCAGTTCCAGCTGGAAGCCCTCGCCCGAGCCGCGGCCCACCATCTCGCGCCAGCCGAGCGCGGTGGAGAGCTTGTTGCGCACGTCGCCGTGGTGGGCGACATACGCCTGGGGGTCGACGTGCACATCGCGGCCCGGCGTGATCGGCAGCTCGATCACCCCGCCGTGCGCCATCACGGCCACCGATCCGTGCCCCCGGAGCGTCGTGGTGAACAGGCCCTGCCCGGTCACCTGGCCGCGGACCATGCCCATCACCCCGCCCTGCGAGCCCATGAACATCGTGCCCTGCTGGAGCGTGCCGTCGAAGGCGAGCAGCCGGTCCGCCTCCACGTAGAGGGTGTCCCCGGTGAGGCTGATCACGTGGATGTGGTGGCCGCCGTGGCCGAACATCACCGTGCCGTTCCCCTCGACCGTCATCAGCGGCGTGGCCTCGTTCGCGAGGCGGCGGCCGATCATCGACATCATGCCGCCCTGGCCGCCCTGGATGTTCGGTGTGAACGCCACCTCGCCCCGGTACGCGAGCATCGCCCCGCGCTGGCTGAACATCTTCTGGCCGGGGACCACCGTCGCCTCGACCATCTTCGAGTTGATCTCACGGAACGGCATCAGACGTTCCCCCCGATCGTGTTCCGTTCGCTGGGCTGCACGTAGACCAGTCCGTCGCCCTCGAACCGGATCTGGAAGGACTCGCCGGAGCCCTCGCCGATCAGCGTCCGGAAGTTCACCCCGGACTGGAAGTTCTGCTGGAGGTTGCCCTGGTGGGCGATGTACGCGCCGGGGTCCACGAAGAGCGGGTACTGGGGGGAGACCCGCAGCACCACGGCCGTGCCGTCCGACATGATCGCCGCCTGCCCCGTCCCCTCCACGGTGGTGGTGAACAGGCCGTTGCCCGTCGCGCCGCCCCGCAGTCCGGTGAACGTGGTGCCGGTGCGCAGCCCCGCGTCGGTGCAGAGCAGGTTGCTCGCCTCCACGTACAGCTTGTCGCCGTGCAGCGTGACGAGGTTGATCTCGCTCGCCCGGTCCGCGAAGTAGCAGGTGCCCTGCCCGCTGACCTGCATCACCGCCATCGACTCACCGGTCAGCCTGCGGGTCACCATCCCGCGCAGTCCCTCACCGCCGCCCGTCATCTTCTTGAACGTCATCTGGCCCTCGTACGCGACCATCGAACCGTTCTTCGCCTTGACGGCATCGCCTGCCAGATCGACGGCGAGCGTCTTGTTTCCCTCAAGCCGGAACATTGCCACCCGGCGAAAATAGCCGCAGCGACCGCCACCGGAACAGGGGGCCAGTACCCGGCGCCCGGGCCGTCCGCCCGCGATGTCACAATGGGTGCCGCTTGTGCGTGCGTTCACAAGCTGTCACGACCCTCCCACCGAAGGTGCCCCCGTGGACATCAAGACCGCTACCGCCCTGCACCGGCTGCGCCTCATCTCGATTCCCGAGGCGCTGTCCTTCCCGGCGCTGATCCTCTTCGGCTCGGTGCTGAGCCGGGTCTCCGACATCGACTTCCTGATGATGCCGCTGGGCATGCTGCACGGCGTGCTCTTCGTGATCTACGTCGTGCTGCTGCTCGACGTGTGGGCGAAGACCAAGTGGCCGCTGAAGCGCGTCGCGTTCTTCTTCCTGCTGTGCGTGCTGCCGTTCGGCGGCCTGTACGGGGACAAGGTGCTCAAGCGCTACGAGGCGGACAGCGTCATCGCCGCCCGGGCCCGCCGCGAAGGCACGGTCAGCGCATGATCGTCGCCTTCTCCGTCAGCCCGCTCGGGGTCGGCGAGGACGTGGGCGAGTACGTCGCCGACGCCGTCCGGGTCGTCCGCGAATCGGGGCTGCCCAACCGCACGGACGCCATGTTCACCTCCATCGAGGGCGAGTGGGACGAGGTCATGGACGTCGTCAAGCGCGCGGTGGCCGCCGTGGAGGCGCGGGCCGGGCGGGTCTCGCTCGTCCTGAAGGCGGACATCCGCCCCGGAGTCACCGACGGACTCACCTCCAAGGTGGAGACCGTCGAGCGGTACCTCGCCGACTGACCCTCCGTACGCACGTACGCGGAGCCCCCGCCCCGGTCCGGCCGGCGGGGGCTCCCCTCATTCCGGGACCGCCAGCGCGATCCCCAGCGGCGTCCGCTCGTACAGCACCTGGTGCCCGTAGCGCCGCGAGGTCAGCAGCCCCGCCGTCCGCAGCACCGACAGGTGCTCCGACACCGAGGACGGCGCCAGACCGAGCCGGTGGGCCAGCGCGCTCGTGCCGGCCGGCTCGTCCAGGGCGCACAGGATGTCCGCCCGCGCCCGCCCGAGCAGCCGCGCCAGCGCCCGAGGGGTACTCGCGCCCGGCTCCGTCCACAGACCCCCGATCCCGCGCGCCGGGTAGACGACGGCCGGGAGCCAGGGGTCCTCGAAGCCGCCGACCGTGGCCGGCCAGACGAACACGGACGGCATCAGTACCAGACCCTGGCCGCCCAGCACCCGGGAGTGCCGGCTCTTCGTGTCGGTGATGGTCAGCGTCGAGCCCGACCAGCGCAGCCGGGGACTCAGCTCACCGAGCAGCCGCTCGAAACCCACCGCCGCCAGCCGCCGCGAGTGGTACGCCACATCCGCTTCGAGGAGCGCCCGCAGCCGGGGCCAGTGCGGGGCGATCAGCACCTCCCAGGCCCGCTCCAGCAGGTCCGCGAGATCCCGCAGACTCCGCGCCGGATCGGCCAGCAGCGCCTGCCCGGCGGGGGAGTCCAGCGCCCTCGGCCGGCCCCGGAGCGAAGCCGCGATGTCCTGGCGGACCAGCTCCGGGGCGACCGCACGCACCGCCGCGATCTCCTCCTCGAAGGAGGCCAGCGGGCCCACCGGCGGCGGCGAGAAGAAGTCCGGGCAGTGCCCGCCGTCCGGCATCAGCAGCCACAGCGGCCCCAGTTCGAGCCCGGCCGCCGCGTCCCGGATCCGGCGCAGCCACGGGAGGTGGTAGCCCTGCTGCTCCGGCCGCGCCAGCACCCGTACCGCCGCCTGGGTCTCCCACAGCGGGGAGACGGCGAACCGGCAGCGCAGCAGATCGCTCCCGTCGAAATGCAGGTGGGAGGACATCGGCGCACCCCGGGAAGATTCGGCTGGGGCCGAAAGTCTACGGCCGGCCCGCCCCGGTCCCGCAGGCTGCGGCCATGCCGAGAGACACCACCGATCCCGGGGCGGGCCGCCCCACCCCCGACACCCCGGACCCCGCCACCGCCGGACCGGCCCCTCTCCCGGCCCCGCCCCCGGAGCGCGCCGGCCCCCCTGACCCGAGCGGGCCGGCCGCGCCCCGGGGGTACGGCGCCGTCTTCGCCGTACGCGAGTTCCGCGCGGTCTTCGCCGCGCATCTGCTCTCGCTGCTCGGCGTCGTCGTCAGCGAGCTGGCGCTCACCGTGCTCGTCTACGACCTGACCTCGTCGCCCCTGCTCAGCGCCCTGACCTTCGCGCTCGGCATGCTGCCGTACCTCGTCGGCGGCACCCTGCTCGGCGGCATCGCCGACCGCTACCCGGCCCGCCGGGTCCTCGTCACCTGCGACCTTGTCTGCGCGGTCTGCGTCGCCGTGATGGTGCTGCCGGGCACCCCGGTCGCCGGGCTCCTCGTGCTGCGCTGCCTGGTCGCCGCCGTCTCGCCGGTCTTCACCGGGACGCGGATGGCCGCGCTCACCGACATCCTCGGCGAGGGCGAGCTGTTCGTGCTGGGGCGCTCACTGCTGCGGATCGTCTCGCAGGGGTCGCTGCTCGCCGGTTTCGGCGTCGGCGGGGTACTGCTGACCGTCCTTCCGCCACGCGGCGCGATCGCGATCACCGTCGCCACCTTCCTCTGCTCGGCCGCGTTGCTGCGCCTCGGCACCCGCGACCGGCCCGCCCGCGCCCGCGCGGCAGGCGGCGCCGGTCTGCTGCGGGAGTCCCTGTCCGGTGCCCGCCTGGTCCTCGGCCACCGCCGGCTCCGGGCGCTGATGCTGCTGTTCTGGCTGCCCCCGCTGTTCGTCGTCGCGCCGGAGGCGGTCGCCGCGCCGTACGCCGACGAGATCGGAGCGGGCCCGGCCGCGCTCGGGCTGCTGATGTGCGCCATGCCCGTCGGCCACATCGCCGCCGAGCTGTACGCGGGCACCGCGCTGCGCCCGCGCACCCGTGAGCGGATCGTGCTGCCGCTGGCCGCCGCCGGGCTGCTGCCCCTCGCGGGGTACGCGCTGGCGCCGGGCGTCGCGGCGGCAGCCGTCGCGCTGGTGGTGACCGGGGCCTCGTCCGCGTACGTCATCGGCCTCGACCAGTGGTTCGTCGCCGAGGTCCCGGAGAAGCTGCGCGGGCGGGCGATGACCCTGCTCACCGCCGGGCTCATGACGCTCCAGGGCGTCGGCATGGCCCTCACCGGACTCGCCGCCGAGTTCTTCCCCGTGCACCGGGTGGTCGCCGGGGCGGCCGTCCTCGGCACGCTGTGCCTGCTCGTGCTCGTCGCCGAGGTCCGCGCAACCGCACCCGCTGCCGGGGCCCGGACCGAAGTGCGAGACGGGGAGGACCGCCAAGTTCCCCATGGGTAAGGTCATGGCCGTGCCGAAGCCGCTCAGTCTCCCCTTCGATCCCATCGCCCGCGCCGACGAGCTCTGGCAGCAGCGCTGGGGCCCGGTCCCGTCCATGGCGGCGATCACCTCGATCATGCGGGCGCAGCAGATCCTGCTCTCCGAGGTCGACGCCGTCGTCAAGCCGTACGGACTGACCTTCGCGCGGTACGAGGCGCTGGTGCTGCTCACCTTCTCCAAGGCGGGCGAGCTGCCGATGTCCAAGATCGGCGAGCGGCTGATGGTCCACCCGACGTCCGTGACCAACACGGTGGACCGGCTGGTGCGCTCCGGCCTGGTCGACAAGCGCCCGAACCCGAACGACGGCCGGGGCACGCTGGCCTCGATCACCGACAAGGGCCGCGAGGTCGTGGAATCGGCCACCCGGGACCTGGTCGCGATGGAGTTCGGACTCGGGGCGTACGACGCCGAGGAGTGCGCCGAGATCTTCGCGCTGCTGCGGCCGCTGCGCATCGCCGCGCAGGACTTCGAGGAGATCTGAGAGGCGCGGTTCCGGTGTCCGGCCCGCTGCAAGATCGCCCCGGACGTCCGGTTACGCTCGTTGGCATGAAACGCAGTGTGCTGACCCGATACCGGGTGATGGCTTACGTCACCGCCGTCATGTTGCTGATCCTCTGCGTGTGCATGATCTTCAAATACGGCTTCGACAAGGGTGAGGGCCTGACGCTCGTCGTCTCCCAGATCCACGGCGTGCTGTACATCATCTACCTGATCTTCGCCTTCGACCTGGGCTCCAAGGCGAAGTGGCCGCTGGGCAAGCTCGCCTGGGTGCTGATCTCGGGCACGATCCCGACGGCCGCGTTCTTCGTCGAGCGCAAGGTCGTCCGCGAGGTCGAGCCGCTGGTCGCCGACGCAACGCCCGCGGCCCCCGCGAACGTCTGACATCTCCGAACCGCCCCGCGCGAAGCGCCGGGCGGTTTGTCATCGACATTTACTAGGACGTCCTAGTAAATTGGGTGGCATGGACGCTGACGCGATCGAGGAAGGCCGCCGCCGCTGGCAGGCCCGTTACGACAAGGCCCGCAAGCGGGACGCGGACTTCACCACGCTGTCCGGGGACCCGGTGGAGCCCGTCTACGGCCCCCGCCCCGGAGACGCGTACGAGGGCTTCGAGCGGATCGGCTGGCCCGGCGAGTACCCCTTCACCCGGGGGCTCCACCCGACCGGCTACCGGGGCCGCACCTGGACCATCCGCCAGTTCGCCGGCTTCGGCAACGCCGAGCAGACCAACGAGCGCTACAAGATGATCCTGGCCGCCGGCGGCGGCGGGCTCAGCGTGGCCTTCGACATGCCGACGCTGATGGGCCGCGACTCCGACGACCCCCGCGCGCTCGGCGAGGTCGGCCACTGCGGCGTCGCCATCGACTCCGCCGCCGACATGGAGGTCCTGTTCAAGGACATCCCGCTCGGTGACGTCACGACGTCGATGACGATCAGCGGGCCGGCCGTCCCGGTCTTCTGCATGTACCTGGTCGCCGCCGAGCGCCAGGGCGTCGACCCGGCCGTCCTCAACGGCACGCTCCAGACCGACATCTTCAAGGAGTACATCGCGCAGAAGGAGTGGCTCTTCCAGCCCGAGCCCCATCTGCGCCTCATCGGCGACCTGATGGAGCACTGCGCGGCCTCCATCCCCGCGTACAAGCCGCTCTCCGTCTCCGGCTACCACATCCGCGAGGCCGGGGCGACGGCCGCGCAGGAGCTGGCCTACACCCTCGCCGACGGCTTCGGCTACGTGGAGCTCGGCCTCTCCCGCGGCCTCGACGTCGACACCTTCGCGCCCGGCCTGTCCTTCTTCTTCGACGCGCACCTCGACTTCTTCGAGGAGATCGCCAAGTTCCGCGCCGCCCGCCGCATCTGGGCCCGCTGGATGAAGGAGACGTACGGCGCGAAGACCGACAAGGCCCAGTGGCTGCGCTTCCACACCCAGACCGCCGGGGTCTCCCTCACCGCGCAGCAGCCGTACAACAACGTCGTGCGCACCGCCGTCGAGGCCCTGTCCGCCGTCCTCGGCGGCACCAACTCGCTGCACACCAACGCCCTCGACGAGACCCTGGCGCTCCCCTCCGAGCAGGCCGCCGAGATCGCGCTGCGCACCCAGCAGGTGCTGATGGAGGAGACCGGCGTCGCCAACGTGGCCGACCCGCTGGGCGGTTCCTGGTACGTGGAGCAGCTCACCGACCGCATCGAGGCCGACGCCGAGAAGATCTTCGAGCAGATCAAGGAGCGCGGCACCCGCGCCCACCCGGACGGGCAGCACCCGGTCGGCCCGGTCACCTCCGGCATCCTGCGCGGCATCGAGGACGGCTGGTTCACCGGCGAGATCGCGGAGTCCGCGTTCCGCTACCAGCAGTCCCTGGAGAAGGGCGACAAGAAGGTCGTCGGCGTCAACACGGCGCACGGCTCGGTCACCGGCGACCTGGAGATCCTGCGCGTCAGCCACGAGGTCGAGCGCGAGCAGGTCCGCGTCCTCGCCGGCCGCAAGGAGGGCCGCGACGACGCGCGGGTCAGGAGCGCCCTGGACGCCATGCTGGCCGCCGCCCGCGACGGCTCCAACATGATCGCGCCGATGCTCGACGCGGTCCGGGCGGAGGCGACCCTCGGCGAGATCTGCGGCGTCCTGCGCGACGAGTGGGGCGTCTACACGGAACCCGCGGGCTTCTGACGCACCGGCTGACCGGCGGCCGCGCCCAGCCCCGCCAGCAGCAGCAGCGTGAAGCGCCGGGCCCAGTCGGCATCGACGGGCTCGGCGCTCACCAGCGTCCGGTGCACCACCGCACCGGCGATCACATCGAAGATCAGGTCCGCCGTCAGGTCGGCCGTGGCCTCGTCCGGCTCGACGGGCAGCTCGCCGCGCTCCTGCGCCCGCCGCCGGCCCTGGAGCACGAGCCGCTTCTGCCGGTTGACGATCGAGTCGCGGATGCGGGCCCGCAGCGCCTCGTCCCGCGTCGACTCGGCGACCACCGCCATCAGCGCGGTCCGGGTCTCCGGCCGGTCGAGCAGCGCGGCGAACTGCAGCACGACCGCCTCCACATCGGCGGACAGGCTGCCCAGGTCCGGCATCTCCAGCTCGTCGAAGAGCACGGCCACCGCGTCCACGACCAGTTCGTTCTTGCCCGCCCAGCGCCGGTAGAGGGTCGTCTTGGCGACCCCGGCCCGCGTCGCCACGTCACCCATGGTCAGCTTCGACCAGCCGAGGTCCACGAGCGAGGCTCTGGTCGCCTCCAGGATCGCCTCGTCGGCCTCGGTGCTGCGCGGGCGTCCCGATCGTGCGGGTTTGGGGTGGGGGCGGCTGAACATGCCGAGACCATACCCGTCAGTAGGTAAATCCGACCGGCCCCGGAAGCCGTGAGACAGATCACCGGACACTCTTGTGCGTGAGGGGGCCCGGCCAGTTACGCTACGGGTCGTAGCGTAAGGCGACGGTCCGGACCGTCGTGGACGCCACGAACGAACGACAGCCACAGGCGCCGGGTGGGGACCGGGCGCCGAACCGGGTCTTTCAGGGGCCCCGCGGCCGTGTCTGTCCGTCCACCCCGCACACCGGCGGGGGTCGCGGACGGGCGCGGTTCACGTATCGCTTTCCGGAACCGCGCACCGAAGGGGGAGGATGTACGCATGCAGCCCAGAAACATGTCCATGAGCGGCGTCGTCGACCTCGCCGCGGTGAAGGCGGCCGGAGAGGCCAAGGCGAAGGCGGAGCAGACGCGCGCCGAGTCCGCACGCCAGGGCGGCCCCGCGGCCGTCCCCGCGTCCTCCCTCGTGATCGACGTCAACGAGGCGGGCTTCGAGAACGACGTCCTCCAGCGCTCCGCCGAAGTGCCCGTCGTGATCGACTTCTGGGCCGAGTGGTGCGAGCCGTGCAAGCAGCTGGGCCCGCTCCTGGAGCGACTGGCCCACGAGTACAACGGCCGCTTCCTGCTGGCCAAGGTCGATGTCGACGCCAACCAGATGCTGATGCAGCAGTTCGGCATCCAGGGCATCCCGGCGGTCTTCGCGGTCGTCGCGGGACAGGCGCTGCCGCTCTTCCAGGGCGCGGCCCCCGAGGCGCAGATCCGGCAGACCCTGGACCAGTTGATCCAGGTCGGCGAGGAGCGCTTCGGCCTGACCGGCATCGCGGTGGACCCGTCGGCGGCCGGTGAGCCGGCCCAGGCGGCGGCCCCGGCCCCGCCCGGCCCGTACGACTCCCTGCTCGAGGCGGCCGCCCTGGCGCTGGACGCCAACGACTTCGCGGGCGCCGTGCAGGCGTACAAGAACGTGCTGTCCGACGACCCGGCCAACACCGAGGCGAAGCTGGGCCTCGCCCAGGCCGAGCTGCTGTCCCGGGTCGGGGCGACGGACCCGCAGAAGGTGCGCACGGAGGCGGCGGAGAAGCCGGCCGACGCGGACGCGCAGATGGCGGCGGCCGACCTGGACCTCGTCGGCGGCCATGTCGAGGACGCCTTCGGGCGGTTGGTCGAGACCGTGCGCCGGACGTTCGGCGACGACCGCGACCGGGTCCGGCTGCGGCTGCTCGACCTCTTCGAGGTGATCGGCCCGGAGGACCCGAGGGTCGGTGCCGCGCGCACCGCGCTCGCGCGCGTCCTGTTCTGATCCGGTCTGTCCGAACCGATTGTGCTGAACTGACAACACGGCCGCGGCCGCCTCCGGGCGCCGCGGCCGTTTTCGCGATCAGGCGATAAGAGTAGGCCCTGCTTTACCAAATCTTGATAAAAGCACGGCCTGTTACTCGCAGTAAATCGATCTTTGTGGTCTGTCCCGTTCTGCTCGCTCTTCCTCCTTTTTGCCCGTCGGTCCGGGGCAACCCTGTGTGGCCGGTCGGTGCCAGCAGGTCGTGGCCTGTTTATGAGGGCGTTACCAGCGAGTAACGAACCCCCTTGTGTCCCGGCCGGGAATGGACCACGATCGGCCACGCTCGGTCCAATAACGCCAGTCCGGCTGCCAGTCGGGAGCGGCGGCTCCGTTGGGTCCCCACCGGGCGGGTCGGCGGCAGTGGGCGCCGGCTCCGGACAGGGGGGTTCCTGCCGTTCGGCAGGGCCTGTCCGATCAGGTCGCGCACACGCGTGACCCGTGGTTGTCGCTCGGGGGTGATCGCCGGTGATGCGGGCGCGGTACAGCCTCCGTATCCGGGCGCTCTCCTTTCCGAGGACGTAGCACTTCTCCCATCCCAGGTCGGGCAGGATGCCTGACCGGAGATGTACGTCCGAGAAGGAGGAAAAGTATGAGTTCCCAGGTTCGCGGTGGCACGAGATGGAAGCGTTTCGCTGTCGTCATGGTGCCGAGCGTCATAGCCACCGCCGCCGTCGGCGTCGGTCTGGCCCAGGGCGCGCTCGCCGCGTCCTTCAGCGTGTCGGGCCAGGAGTTCAAGGTCACGGCGCAGGAGCTGGACGGCGACAACTTCGTCCAGTACGGCAGCGTCGCGACGGGCAAGAGCCTCAAGGGCGAGGACCAGGCGGCTCCGGTCGCCGTGTCCGGGTTCAGCCACGCCACCATCACCAAGATGTGCCAGTCGGTCGTCACGCCCAACCTGCCCTTCGGGCTGGGCAGCGTGACGCTGAAGCTGACCGCCGGTGACCCGGGCAAGGCGACGGGCGAGGACCGGGAGAAGAAGCTGGTCGACGCGACCGGCCTCTACCTCGACGTCTCGGACCTCAACGCCGACGCCGAGTTCAAGAACATCGACATCGGTGTGCGCTCGGGCGACCTGAAGGGCCCGGGCATCCAGCCCGGGACCGAGGAGAAGGTCAACCCGAACGGCTTCGCGCAGCGGGCCGAGCACGCCAACCTGAAGAACGTCAAGCAGAAGGCGTGGGCCACCACGGCAGGAACGTTCAAGCTGCCGGGTCTGCACCTTGGGCTGTCCAAGGGCGTCGACGAGTGCTACTAGGGCACTAGCCCGGGCGGCCGGGGGCGCATCACGGGTCCCCGGCCGCCCACCCTTCTCTTTCTCACAGCAGTACCGGTTCCCAGGGAGCTGTTTTCCATGAGCCCCGAATCCCAAGGGCAGAACGAGCACTACCTCTCCGTCGCCCGGCGAGGCTTCCGCACCTGGCGGGGTGACCGGCCGTTCTGGGCCGGACTGTTCACCATGCTGGGCGGCTTGCCCATCATGTACTTCCCGTACGCGAACATGCACCTCGGCAACGTGACGCTGGCGATGTCCACCACGGCCGGCGCCGGTTCGCTGATCATCGGGGTCCTGCTCGTCACGCTGGGCCTGACGATGTGGTTCCACAGCATCGTCCGCGTGTTCGCCGGTGTCGCGGCGATTCTGCTGGCCCTCATCTCCATACCCGTCGCCAACATCGGCGGCTTCCTGATCGGCTTCATCTTCGCCCTGCTCGGCGGCGCGCTCTCCGTGTCCTGGGCCCCGGGCGAACCGCAGGCGGAGGCCGAGGCGGAGCCCGCTCCCGCCGAGGAGGCCCCGGAGAACGTGTCGTTCGCGAAGGACGAGCCGTTCCCGGAGGGCGCGCTCCACGGCGCCGGCATCCCCGAGCAGCCGCAGGCGCCGTACGACACCACGGCCGAGGGCGGGAGGCACCGTGCGGGGTGACGACGAGCAGATGAACGGCGCGGACGAGAACGGGACCCGCGAGCGCAGAGGTCCCCGCCACGCCGCGCCCCGGAAGTCGCTGCTGACGAAGCTCCACATGCCCGCGGGCAAGAAGGCGTTCGCGCTCGCCGCGATGCCGACGGCGGTCTTCGTCGGGATGGGCCTCACGCCCCGGCTGGCGATGGCCGACGACTCGACGGACATCCCCTACGCGCCCGGCCCCTGCGTCACCCGCTCCGACGAGCCGAGCGAGTCGGCGGACCCGACGCCCTCCGCGTCGAAGACGCCGTCCCCCTCCACGAGCGAGAGCGCGAAGCCGACGCCGGGGACGACCGACGAGGCGACCCCGAAGCCCACGGCCACGGGCTCCGCGGACGACACCGCGAAGAGCACCGACACCGCGAAGAAGAGCACGGACGCCGCCCCGGCCGAGACCCCGGCCGCCACGCCGTCGCCCACGAAGACGACGAACCCGCTCGACCCGCTGGGCCTCGGCGACGCGCTCAAGGACCTCTTCGACGGCGACAAGGACAAGGAGGCGGCGAGCCCGTCCCCGAGCCCCACCACGGCGTCCCCGAAGCCGTCCGCGACCGCGGACACCGAGGACGAGCCCGCGGACAAGGCCACCGACGCGGCGAAGGACACCGTGAAGGACACGGCCGACAAGACCACCGAGGCCATCCGCGACGCGGCCGGCAAGGCGGGCCGCACGGTCGAGGAGCTGGACGAGGACGTCAAGGGCACCGACGCCAAGAAGGACGAGGACATCCCGGACGGCGCCAAGGAGCCGTTCCCGTGTCCGACCGCGGACCCGGAGGCGCTCGCCAACGCCAAGCTGGAGCCGGGCATCCCGAACCTGCCCACCGACCCGTGGATCCTGGAGAGCTCGCTGCTCACCCTGAACGGGCTCGACTACAAGGGCATCGTGGAGGTACGGACGGGCGACGGCGCCACCAAGAAGGTGCTGAAGTTCACCGCGTCCTCGATCGACATCAAGGACCTGCACCAGCTGACGACCGGCCCGATGCCCGGCACCACGGGCCACGTGCAGGCGCGGAAGGGTTCCACCTCCACCATCCGCAACGGCACGGTGACGATGTACACGGAGGAGCTGAAGGGCAACCTCTTCGGCCTCATCCCGATCACCTTCAGCCCGGAGACCCCGCCCCCGCTGAACGTCCCGTTCGCCTTCTTCACCAAGGTGAAGGTCACCCAGGCCGGCCAGTTCGGCGGCACGCTGACGGTCCCGGGACTGCACAACTACCTCACCAAGGACGGCTCCTGACGCGTCCGGGTGGTATGACGACGGCCCGCCGCCCCACGGGGTGCGGGCCGTCGCCATGCTCGTCGACGCGCTGAACCGGGAGGCGGCCGGCCGGTCCGAAAAGGGCGGTGCCCCCGGTCCCGGAAGGTTCCGGGACCGGGGGCACCGCTCGCGCGAAGGACGTCAGTCCTGGTCCTGGCCGCCCACGTGGTGGACGCGGACCATGTTGGTGGTGCCGGGGACCCCGGGGGGCGAGCCGGCCGTGATGACCATCGTGTCGCCCGTGTTGTAGCGGCCGAGCTTCAGCAGCTCCGAGTCGACCAGGTCCACCATCGCGTCCGTGTTGTCCACGTGCGGGACGACGTGGGCCTCAACGCCCCAGCTGAGCGCCAGCTGGTTGCGGGTGGACTCGTCCGTGGTGAAGGCCAGGATCGGCTGGGCCGCGCGATAGCGGGACAGCCGGCGGGCGGTGTCACCGGACTTGGTGAAGGCGACCAGCGCCTCGCCGCCCAGGAAGTCCGCGATCTCGCAGGCCGCGCGGGCCACCGAACCGCCCTGGGTGCGGGGCTTCTTGCCCGGCACCAGCGGCTGGAGGCCCTTGGAGAGCAGCTCCTGCTCGGCGGCGACCACGATCTTCGACATGGTCTTGACCGTCTCGATCGGGTACGCGCCGACCGAGGACTCCGCGGAGAGCATGACCGCGTCCGCGCCGTCCAGGATCGCGTTGGCGACGTCGGACGCCTCGGCGCGGGTCGGGCGGGAGTTGGTGATCATCGACTCCATCATCTGGGTCGCCACGATCACCGGCTTGGCATTGCGCCGGCACAGCTCCACCAGGCGCTTCTGCACCATCGGGACCTTCTCCAGCGGGTATTCGACGGCGAGGTCGCCACGGGCCACCATCACACCGTCGAACGCCATGACGACGCCCTCCATGTGCTCGACGGCCTGCGGCTTCTCCACCTTGGCGATGACGGGGACCCGGCGGCCCTCCTCGTCCATCACCTTGTGGACGTCCTTGACGTCGTTCGCGTCGCGGACGAAGGAGAGCGCGACCATGTCGGCGCCCATCCGGAGCGCGAAGCGCAGGTCCTCGACGTCCTTCTCGGACAGGGCCGGGACGTTGACCGCGGCACCCGGCAGGTTGATCCCCTTGTGGTCGGAGATCACCCCGCCCTCGATGACGATGGTGTGGACCCGGGGGCCGTCCACGGAGACGACCTTGAGCTCGACGTTGCCGTCGTTGATCAGGATCGGGTCGCCCTTGGCCACGTCACCGGGCAGCCCCTTGTAGGTCGTGCCGCAGATCGACTTGTCCCCGGGGACGTCCTCGGCGGTGATGACGAACTCGTCCCCGCGGACCAGCTCGACCGGACCCTCGGCGAACTTCGCCAGGCGGATCTTCGGGCCCTGGAGGTCGGCGAGCACGCCGACCGCCCGCCCGGTCTCGGCGGCGGCCGCGCGGACCCGGTCGTAACGACCCTGGTGTTCCGCGTGGGAGCCGTGACTGAAGTTGAAACGGGCCACGCTCATGCCGGCCTCGATCAGAGCGACGAGCTGCTCGTGGGAGTCGACGGCGGGGCCGAGGGTGCAGACGATTTTGGAACGGCGCATGAGGCGGATCCTATCGGTTTGTTTCGCTGCGGAATATTCCGGCTGGTGGAAGATACAAAAGGGCGGGGGGCCGCTCAGTTGTCGACCAGTGCGAAGGTCTGGGTGGCGATCTCCAGCTCCTCGTCGGTCGGCACCACGGCGACCGCGACCCGCGCGTAATCCGGCGAGATCAGCCGCGGTACGCCGGACCGTACGGCGTTGAGATCCGCGTCCACCGCGAGGCCCAGCTCCTCCAGGCCGGCGATGGCGGCTTCGCGCACCGGGGCGGAGTTCTCGCCCACCCCCGCCGTGAAGACCACCGCGTCCACCCGGCCGAGGACCGCCGCATAGGCGCCGATGTACTTCTTCAGCCGGTGGACGTAGATGTCGAAGGCGAGCGCCGCACGCTCGTCGCCCTCGTCCACCCGGCGCCGGATCTCCCGCATGTCGTTGTCACCGCAGAGCCCCACCAGGCCGCTCTTCTTGTTGAGCAGGACGTCGATCTCGTCCGCCGACATCCCCGCCACCCGCTTCAGATGGAAGGTGACGGCCGGATCGATGTCCCCGGACCGGGTACCCATCACCAGCCCCTCCAAGGGGGTCAGGCCCATCGACGTCTCCACGCACCGCCCGCCCGCGACCGCCGAGGCGGACGCCCCGTTGCCCAGGTGCAGCACGATGACGTTGACGTCCGCCGGCTCCTTGCCCAGCAGTTCGGCCGCCTTGCGGGAGACGTACGCGTGCGAGGTGCCGTGGAAGCCGTAGCGGCGGATGCGGTGGGCGTCGGCCGTTTCCACGTCGATCGCGTACCGCGCCGCGGACTCCGGCATCGTCGTGTGGAACGCCGTGTCGAACACCGCCACCTGCGGCAGGTCCGGGCGGAGCGCCTGGGCGGTGCGGATGCCCGTGATGTTGGCCGGGTTGTGCAGCGGCGCCACCGGGACCAGCCGCTCGATCTCCTTGAGCACGTCGTCGGTGATCACGGTCGGCTCGGTGAACCGCAGCCCGCCGTGCACCACCCGGTGCCCGATCGCCGCCAGCTCGGGGGAGTCCAGGCCGAGCCCGTCGGCCGCCAGCTCCTCGGCCGCCGCCTTCAGCGCCTCGTCGTGGTCGGCGATCCGGCCCACCCGCTCCCGGGGCTCGCCGCCCCCGGCCAGCGGGGTGTGGACGAGCCGGGAGGTCTCCTCGCCGATCCGCTCGACCAGGCCGGACGCCAGCCGGGAGCGGTCGGCCATGTCGAGCAGCTGGTACTTCACGGAGGACGAGCCGGAGTTGAGGACGAGCACCCGGCTCGGCTTCCCGGCCGCCGCGGTGTCTTCGGTGTTCGGGGTGGTCATGCGGGTCACTCCTCGCCCTGGGCCTGGATCGCGGTGATGGCCACGGTATTCACGATGTCCTGCACGAGCGCGCCCCGGGACAGGTCGTTGACCGGCTTGCGCAGCCCCTGGAGGACCGGCCCCACCGCCACCGCGCCCGCCGAGCGCTGCACGGCCTTGTACGTGTTGTTGCCGGTGTTCAGGTCCGGGAAGATCAGGACCGTCGCCTGCCCGGCCACCTCCGACTCCGGCAGCTTCGTCGCGGCCACGCTCGGCTCGACCGCCGCGTCGTACTGGATGGGCCCCTCGATCCTCAGGTCCGGGCGGCTCCCGCGCACCCGGTCCGTCGCCTCGCGCACCTTGTCCACGTCGGCGCCGGTGCCCGAGGTCCCCGTCGAGTACGACAGCATCGCGATCCGGGGGTCCACGCCGAAGCGGGCCGCCGTGGCGGCGGACTGCACCGCGATGTCCGCGAGCTGCTCGGCGTCCGGGTCCGGGTTGACCGCGCAGTCGCCGTACACCAGCACCTTGTCGGCGAGGCACATGAAGAAGACCGAGGAGACGATCGAGGCGTCGGGCTTCGTCTTGATGATCTCGAAGGCGGGCCGGATGGTCGCCGCCGTGGAGTGCACCGCCCCCGAGACCATCCCGTCGGCCAGGCCCTCCTGGACCATCAGGGTGCCGAAGTAGTTGACGTCCGAGACCACGTCGTACGCCAGCTCGACCGTCACCCCGCGGTGCGCCCGCAACTGTGCGTACCGCTCGGCGAACGACTGGCGCAGCTCGGAGGTCTGCGGGTCGATGAGCTGGGTCTCGGCGAGGTCGATGCCGAGGTCGGCGGCCTTCTTGCGGATGGTGTCCGGGTCGCCGAGCAGCGTGAGGTCGCAGACGTCCCGGCGCATCAGCACGTCCGCCGCGCGCAGCACGCGCTCCTCGGTGCCCTCCGGCAGCACCACCCGGCGCCGGTCCGCGCGCGCCTGCTCCAGCAGCTCGTGCTCGAACATCATCGGCGTGACCCGGCCGCTGCGGGCGACCGAGACCCGGTCGAGGAGGGCGGCGGTGTCGACGTGGCGCTCGAAGAGGCCGAGCGCGGTCTCCGCCTTGCGCGGGGTCGCCGCGTTGAGCCTGCCCTCCAGGGCGAAGAGCTCCGCGGCGGTGGGGAACGAGCCGCCGGCCACCGAGACGACCGGGGTGCCCGGTGCGAGCCGCGCGGCCAGCGTGAGTATCTCCTCGCCGGGCCGCTCGTCCAGGGTCAGCAGCACCCCGGCGATCGGCGGCGTCCCGGCGCTGTGCGCGGCGAGCGAACCGATCACCAGGTCGGCGCGGTCCCCGGGCGTCACCACCATGCACCCCGGGGTCAGCGCCTTCAGCAGGTTCGGCAGCATCGCGCCGCCGAAGACGAAGTCCAGCGCGTCCCGGGCGAGCCCCGAATCGTCCCCGAGGAGCACCGTGCCGCCCAGGGCCGCGGTGATCTGGGCGACCGTCGGCGCCGACAGGGCCGGCTCGTCCGGCAGCACCGAGCAGGGGACCGGCAGGGTCGCGGCGAGGCGTTCCGCGACGACGTCCCGGTCGGCGGGGGCCACCCGGTTCACGATCATCGCGAGTACGTCGCAGCCCAGGCCGGAGTACGCCCGGTACGCGTTGCGGGTCTCGGCGCGCACCGACTCCGCGTTCTGGTCCTGGCCGCCGACCACCGCGATCACCGAGGCGCCGAACTCGTTGGCCAGCCGGGCGTTGAGCGCCAGCTCGTCGGGGAGCTGGGTGCCGGCGTAGTCGGTGCCGAGGACGAGCACCACCTCGTAGTCGACGGCCACCCGGTGGAAGCGCTCGACCAGCAGGGAGACGAGTTCGTCGGTGCCCTGCTCGGCCTGGATCGCGGACGCCTCGTGGTAGTCCATCCCGTAGACCGTGCCCGGGTCCTGGGAGAGCCGGTAGCGGGCCCGCAGCAGCTCGAACAGCCGGTCGGGGTCGTCGTGGACCAGGGGGCGGAACACCCCGACCCGGTCGACCTGGCGGGTCAGCAGCTCCATGACGCCCAGGTCCACGACCTGGCGGCCGTCTCCCCGGTCGATCCCGGTCACGTACACGCTGCGCGTCACGCGTGCTCTCCCGTCGTCTCTGGTCCGGTATGGTGCCCGGTTCGAGTGGTAATCGCCCGTTTGACGATACCCGTGGGGGCGCAGGGGCCGCCCGCCGGACGACTGCCCCGCGAGGGCGCGCGCAGGCGGCACCGGAGCGGCCGGGAGCGCGAGCCGCGCGCCCGGCGTGGGACACTCGTCGTGACTCACGGTACGGGGCAAGCCGTAGAAGCCCCGTTCCGGATGCCAGTGGACGGGCCCAGCGAGCAGGAGACGGAACAGGATGCGCATCGGAGTTCTCACCGCAGGCGGCGACTGCCCCGGCCTGAACGCAGTGATCCGTTCGGTCGTCCACCGGGCGGTCGTCGGCCACGGCGACGAGGTCATCGGCTTCGAGGACGGCTTCAAGGGCCTCCTCGACGGCCACTTCAGGCCCCTCGACCTGAACGCCGTCAGCGGCATCCTCGCCCGCGGCGGCACCATCCTCGGCTCGGCCCGCCTGGAGCGCTCCCGGCTGCGCGAGGCCGCCGAGAACTGCGCCGAGCTGAGCCGGCGGTACGGCATGGACGCGCTGATCCCGATCGGCGGCGAGGGCACCCTCACCGCCGCCCGGATGCTCGCGGACGCCGGAATGCCGGTCGTCGGGGTCCCGAAGACCATCGACAACGACATCTCCTCCACCGACCGCACGTTCGGCTTCGACACCGCCGTGGGCGTCGCGACGGAGGCCATAGACCGTCTGAAGACCACCGCCGAGTCCCACCAGCGTGTGATGGTGGTCGAGGTGATGGGCCGCCACGCGGGCTGGATCGCCCTGGAGTCCGGCATGGCCGGCGGCGCCCACGGCATCTGCCTCCCCGAGCGCAAGTTCGAGGTGGGCGACCTGGTCAAGATGGTCGAGGAACGCTTCGCGCGCGGCAAGAAGTTCGCCGTCATCTGCGTCGCCGAGGGCGCGCACCCGGCCGAGGGCTCGATGCCGTACGCCAAGGGCGAGATCGACCAGTTCGGACACGAGCGGTTCCAGGGCATCGGCAACCGGCTGGCCGTCGAGCTGGAGAAGCGGCTCGGCAAGGAGGCCCGTCCGGTCATCCTCGGCCACGTCCAGCGCGGCGGCACCCCGACCGCGTACGACCGCGTCCTCGCCACCCGCTTCGGCTGGCACGCGGTGGAGGCCGCGCACCGGGGCGACTTCGGCCGGATGACCGCGCTGCGCGGCAACGACATCGTGATGGTCCCGCTCGCCGAGGCGGTCACCCAGCTCAAGACGGTCCCGCTGGACCGGATGCACGAGGCCGAGTCGGTCTTCTGAGCGGGTTACGCCGGAGGGCCGGCCGCCTCCCAGAAGCGGGGCACGATCCCGGTGAGGAAGGCCCGGCCCTCCTCACCGGTGTTGCCCGGCCGGTCCGTACCCGCACTGCTCCAGCTCAGCGTGGAGACCATCAGCGCCTGGTAGTCGCCGTGCAGCCGCTCCAGGACCTCCTGGATCCGGCGCCGGTCCACCGGCACCAGCTTGGCCACCGGCCGGCTGTACGCCTGCCACCGCGTCGTCACCGCGCTGCGCAGCAGCTCCGCCAGCTCCTCCTCGCGCCCGGTCGCCGTCACGAAGTCCGCGGGCGTCAGGCCCAGCGCCTCGCTCAGCGCGGCGGACTGGCGCTCGTTGCCCCGCCACCGCCCCGACTCCTCCATCCGCAGATACGCGGAGGCGGCCATCCCCAGCCGGGCGGCCAGCTCGTCCGGCGACAGCGCCCGGGAGACCCGGTGCTCGCGCAGGCTGCGCGCGGCCGTCAGCAGCTCGCCCGGGGCGCACCACAGCACCCCGGCCAGTGCGGTGAGTTCGTATTCCGTGGGGAGCGCGAGCCCGCGCTCCCAGGCGGCCACCGTCTCGGCGGTGATCCGTAGTCCGTACTGAGCGCCGAGACCGTAGGCGACATGGCCGGGAGCCATACCCAGGGCCTCGCGGAGTCTTCGCGCGGCGGGGGCGTTGAAAGGCGGAGAGGGGTGCACGGGGACACCGTAAGGAGGCCGGTGCTCCGCTGACTACGGTGTGTTCACCCGAGAACACGGCTCGTAGGAAGGTCCTAGGGGCCGCCCGGGCATCTCAGCGCCCCTCCGGCCGCCACCGGTAGTGCAGCTCCGGCCGCCCCACCTGCCCGTACTGCGGACTGCGCACCGCCCGTCCCGCCGTCACCAGATGCTCCAGATAGCGGCGCGCGGTGATCCGCGAGATCCCCAGCTCCAGGCCCGCCGCCGCGGCCGTCAGACCGTCCGGGGCCGCCCGCAGCGCCCCGGTCACCGACTCCAGGGTCGGACCGCTCAGCCCCTTGGGCAGCCGGGCCGGCTCCGGGGCCCGCAGCGCGGCGAGCGCCCGGTCCACCTCGTCCTGCCCGCTCGCCTCGCCGGCCGCCGCCCGGAACTCCGCGTACCGCACGAGCCGGTCCCGCAGCGTGGCGAAGGTGAACGGCTTCAGCACGTACTGCACGACGCCCAGCGAGACGCCCTCCCGGACCACGCCCAGGTCGCGGGCCGAGGTCACCGCGATCACGTCCGCCGAGTGCCCGGCCGCCCGCAGCGAGCGCAGCAGCTGGAGCCCGTGCCCGTCGGGCAGATAGAGGTCCAGGAGCAGCAGATCCACCGGGGTGCGCTCCAGCGCCCGGACCGCCTCGGCGCGCGAGTGCGCCACGGCGGCCACCACGAAGCCCGGCACCCGGCCCACGTACAGCTGATGGGCGTCCGCCGCGACCGGGTCGTCCTCCACGACCAGCACCCGGATCACGCGCGCACCCCCGCGGTCAGCGGCAGCCGCACGGTGAACTCGGCGCCCCCGTCCGGACCCCGCTCCAGAGCCACCGTCCCGCCGCCCCGGTGCGCCGCCTGCCGGACCAGGGCCAGGCCGAGGCCGCGCCCCGCGCCGTGCGTCGACCAGCCGGCCCGGAACACCTCGGCCGCGTCCGCCGGGGCGACCCCGGCCCCGTTGTCCGCGACCCGCAGCAGCAGTTCGCCCCCGTCGGCGAGCGCGGTGACCGTGACCCGGCCGCGCCGCCCGGACACGGCCGCCCCCCGGGTCACCGCGTCCACCGCGTTGTCGATCAGATTGCCGAGGATGGTCACCAGGTCGCGGGCGGGGAGCGAGGTGGGCAGGGCGCCGTCGTCGATGAGGCTGTCCTCGGCGAGCACCAGCTCCACGCCCCGCTCGTTCGCCTGGGCCGCCTTGCCCAGGAGCAGGGCGGCGAGCACCGGTTCGGCGACCGCGCCCACCACCCGGTCGGTGAGCGCCTGGGCCAGCTCCAGCTCGGCCGTGGCGAAGCCCACCGCCTCGTCCGCCCGGCCCAGCTCGATCAGCGAGACCACGGTGTGCAGCCGGTTCGCCGCCTCGTGCGCCTGTGAGCGCAGCGCCCGGGTGAAGCCGCGCTCCGAGTCCAGCTCCCCGGAGAGCGCCTGGAGCTCGGTGTGGTCGCGCAGGGTCACGACGGTCCCGCGCCGCTCGCCGCCGACCACCGGACGGGTGTTGACGACGATCACCCGGTCCGCCGTCAGGTGCACCTCGTCCACCCGCTCCTCGGAGGCGAGCAGCGCCCCGGTCAGCGGGGCCGGCAGATCGAGGTCGGCGATCCGGCGGCCGACGGTGCCCGGGGCCAGGCCGAGCAGTTCCCGGCCCGCGTCGTTGATCAGGGCGATCCGGCGCTGCCCGTCCAGCATCAGCAGCCCCTCGCGCACCGCGTGCAGGGTCGCCTCGTGGTAGTCGTGCAGCCGGCTCAGCTCCGCCGCGTTCATCCCGTGCGTGTGCCGCCGCAGCCGCGCGTTGATCACGTACGTGCCGAGCCCGCCGAGCACCAGGGCCGCGCCGGCCGCCAGCGCCAGGGCGCCGAGCTGCGCCCGCACCTGCGAGGAGACCCGGTCCACGGTGATGCCCGCGCTGACCAGGCCGGTGATCCGGCCGCCGTCGCGGACCGGGGTGACGACCCGGATGGAGGGCCCGAGCGTGCCGGTGTACGTCTCCGTGAAGGTCTCGCCGCGCAGCGCCCGGGCGGTGTGCCCGAGGAAGGTCTCGCCGATGCGGTCGGCGTCGGGGTGCGTCCAGCGGACCCGGTCCGGGCTCATGATCGTGATGAAGGCGATCCCGGTGTCCCGGCGCACCCGCTCCGCGTACGGCTGGAGCGCGGCGGAGGGGTCGTCGGTGCGGATCGCCTCCCGGACGGACGGCGATCCGGCCACCGAGAGGGCCACCGCCCGCACCTGCCGGGCCGCCGTCTCCTCGGCCTGGCCGCGCCCGGAGACGTACGCGAAGAACGCGCACCCCGCCACGACGGCCGCCACCAGCACCACCTGCCACGCGAACAGCTGGCCGGCCAGGCTGCGCGGTCGGGTACGGGGGAAACGCATGCCCATCAGTGTGCCTGGCCGAAAACGTATGAACGAAATGCACGCAACGGTGACCGGGGTCACAGCGGGCGGGATAGTCGCCGGGACCCCCGGCACGGGGGTGGGACGACGACGACCCGAGGAGACCCCCGTGGCAGTGAACGCCGCCGAGCCGGAACGCGCCAAGCCGGACCGTACGAAGTACCTGTATCTCGCCGTGATCGTGGCCGTGGGCCTCGGCATCCTCGTGGGCTTCGTCGCCCCCGACGCCGCCGTCGAGCTCAAGCCCATCGGCACCGGGTTCGTGAACCTGATCAAGATGATGATCTCGCCGATCATCTTCTGCACGATCGTCCTGGGCGTCGGCTCGGTCCGCAAGGCCGCCAAGGTCGGGGCCGTCGGCGGCCTCGCCCTCGGCTACTTCCTGGTCATGTCGACGGTGGCGCTGGCCATCGGCCTGATCGTCGGCAACATCCTGGAGCCCGGCTCCGGCCTCCACATCACGGAGGCGGTCCGGGCCGCCGGTGAGAAGCAGGCCGAGGGGGCCGGCGAGTCCACCACGGACTTCCTGCTCGGGATCATCCCGACCACCCTGGTCTCCGCCTTCACCGAGGGCGAGGTCCTCCAGACCCTGCTGATCGCCCTGCTCGCGGGCTTCGCCCTGCAGGCCCTGGGTTCGGCCGGCGAGCCGGTGCTGCGCGGCATCGGGCACATCCAGCGCCTCGTCTTCCGCATCCTCGCCATGATCATGTGGGCGGCGCCCATCGGCGCGTTCGGCGCGATGGCCGCGGTGGTCGGCGAGACCGGCGTGGACGCGCTGAAGTCCCTCGCGGTCATCATGATCGGCTTCTACATCACCTGCGCGCTCTTCGTCTTCGTGGTGCTCGGCGCGATCCTGCGCCTGGTCGCGGGGGTCAACATCTTCGCGCTGCTGAAGTACCTCGGCCGGGAGTTCCTGCTGATCCTGTCCACCTCCTCCTCGGAGTCGGCGCTGCCCCGGCTGATCGCGAAGATGGAGCACATGGGGGTCAGCAAGCCCGTCGTCGGCATCACCGTCCCGACCGGCTACTCCTTCAACCTGGACGGCACCGCGATCTACCTCACGATGGCCTCGCTGTTCATCGCCAACGCCACGGGCGACCCGCTGAGCATCGGTGAGCAGATCTCCCTGCTGGTCTTCATGGTCATCGCCTCCAAGGGCGCGGCGGGCGTCACCGGCGCCGGTCTCGCCACGCTGGCCGGCGGCCTCCAGTCGCACCGCCCCGAGCTGGTCGACGGCGTCGGCCTGATCGTCGGCATCGACCGCTTCATGAGCGAGGCCCGCGCCCTGACCAACTTCGCGGGCAACGCGGTCGCCACGGTCCTCGTCGGCACCTGGACCAAGGAGATCGACCGCGAACGGGTCGGCCAGGTGCTCTCCGGCGCGGTCCCCTTCGACGAGAAGATGCTCAGCGACGAGGGCCCCGCCGAGCCGTACGTCCCCGAGGCCCGGGACGGCGACGAGGACCGGCCCTCGCTCACCAAGGTCTGACGCCCTTGCCTTGACGTCGGCGTCAAGGATTACGGTCGCGGTATGCGAATCGGGGAGCTGGCCGAACGGGCCGGGACGACGACGCGGACGCTGCGCTACTACGAGTCGCGCGGGCTGTTGCCCGCCCGGCGCGCGGTGAACGGCTACCGCACGTACGACGAGAGCGACCTCAGGCTGATCCAGCAGATCCGGACCCTCCAGGACTTCGGGTTCGACCTGGAGGAGACCCGGCCCTTCGTGGAGTGCCTGCGCGCCGGGCACCCCGCCGGGGACGCCTGCCCCGCCTCGCTCGCCGTCTACCGGCGCAAGCTCGGCGAGCTCGACCGGCTCATCGAGCAGCTGCGGGCCGTCCGCACCGAGGTGGGCGCCCAGCTGGCCCGCGCCGAGCTGGAGGCGTCCGCCGGACTGCCCGGCGGCCCCGAACCACGCTGCGAACTGGGAGGATGACAGATGATCCACGTAACGGGTGTCGACGAGCTCACCGACGAGAGCTTCGACACCGAGGTGCGGGGGGAGACCCGGCCCGTCCTGGTGGAGTTCACCGCCGACTGGTGCGGCCCCTGCCGCCAGCTCGCCCCGGTCCTGGGCGCCATCGCCGACGAGGAGCGCGAACGGCTGCGCGTCGTCCAGATCGACGTCGACCGCAACCCGGGGATCAGCACCCGGTACGGCGTCCTCTCGATGCCGACCCTGATGGTGTTCCGGGACGGCGAACCGGTGAAGTCCATGGTCGGCGCCCGCCCGAAGCGCCGGCTCCTCCAGGAGCTGGAGGACGTGCTCTGAACCGCCCGAGGGGGCGGGGCCACCCGGCCCCGCCCCCTCGCCGCGTCACCGCGTCACGCCGGCTTGAACCACACCGTCGCCAGCGGCGGCAGCGTCAGCGACACGCTCGACGGCCTGCCGTGGGAGGGCACGTCCTCCGGCTTCAGCGGCTCCTCGTTGACCACCCCGCCGCCCCCGTACCGGGCCGCGTCCGTGTTCAGGACCTCCGCCCACAGCCGGGGGCCCTCCGGCACCCCGAGCCGGTAGTCGTGCCGCACCACCGGTGAGAAGTTGGAGACCGCCAGCAGCGGCGCGCCCTTCGCGTCGTGGCGCAGGAACGCGAACACGTTGTCCTCCGCCGCGCCCCCCTCCACCCAGGCGAAGCCCTCCGGACGGGTGTCGCGCTGCCAGAGCGCGGGCGTCGCCCCGTACACCTTGTTGAGGTCGCCGACCAGCTCCCGCACCCCGCGGTGGTCGCCGGACGCCTCGTACGCCGGGTCCAGCAGCCACCAGTCCGGGCCGTGGCCCTCCGACCACTCCGCACCCTGCGCGAACTCCTGCCCCATGAACAGCAGTTGCTTGCCCGGGTGGGCCCACATGAAGCCCAGGTAGGCGCGGTGGTTGGCGCGCTGCTGCCACCAGTCGCCCGGCATCTTGGAGACCAGCGCCTGCTTGCCGTGCACCACCTCGTCGTGCGAGATCGGCAGCACGTAGTTCTCGCTGTACGCGTACACCATCGAGAACGTCATCTCGTTGTGGTGGTACTTGCGGTGCACCGGCTCCTTGGAGACGTACACCAGCGAGTCGTGCATCCAGCCCATGTTCCACTTCAGCCCGAAGCCGAGCCCGCCGTGGTCGGTGGCCCGGGTCACGCCCTCCCAGGCCGTGGACTCCTCGGCGATGGTGACCACGCCCGGATTGCGCCGGTAGACCGTGGCGTTCATCTCCTGGAGGAAGGAGACCGCGTCCAGGTTCTCCCGCCCGCCGAACTCGTTCGGCGACCACTGGCCGTCCTCGCGCGAATAGTCCAGGTAGAGCATCGAGGCCACCGCGTCCACCCGCAGCCCGTCGATGTGGAACTGCTCGCACCAGTACGTGGCGTTGGCGACCAGGAAGTTGCGGACCTCGGCCCGCCCGTAGTCGAACTCCAGGGTCCCCCAGTCCGGGTGCGCGGCCCGCCTCGGGTCCTCGTGCTCGTACAGCGGCCGGCCGTCGAACTCCGCGAGCGCCCAGTCGTCGCGCGGGAAGTGCGCCGGCACCCAGTCCATGATCACGCCGATCCCGGCCCGGTGCAGCGCGTCCACCAGGAAGCGGAAGTCGTCCGGCGAGCCCATCCGGGAGGTCGGCGCGTAGAACCCGGTGACCTGGTAGCCCCAGGAGCCGCCGAAGGGGTGCTCCGACACCGGCATCAGCTCGACGTGCGTGAAGCCCAGCTCCTTGACGTATGCGGGCAGTTGCTCCGCCAGCTGCCGGTACGAGAGACCGGGCCGCCAGGACGGCAGGTGCACCTCGTACACCGAGAACGGCGCCTCGTGCACCGGCACGTTCCCGCGCTTCGCCATCCACTCCCGGTCCTGCCACACGTGGTGCGCGGCCGTCACCACCGAGGCGGTGGCGGGCGGCACCTCGGTGTGCCGGGCCATCGGGTCCGAGCGCATCGTGTGCGAACCGTCCGGGCGGCAGATGTCGAACTTGTACAGCGCGCCCTCGCCGGTCCCCGGCAGGAACAGCTCCCACACCCCGGAGGAGCCCAGCGACCGCATCGGGAAGCCCGTGCCGTCCCAGTAGTTGAAGTCACCGCACACCCGCACGCCCCGGGCGTTCGGCGCCCACACCGTGAACCGCGTCCCGGCGATCCCCTGGTGCTCCATCGGCCGCGCCCCGAGCGCGGTCCACAGCTCCTCGTGCCGGCCCTCGCCGATCAGGTGCAGATCCAGCTCCCCGAGCGCGGGCAGGAAGCGGTACGGGTCGTGGACCTCGATCTCGTTGTCCTCGTACGTGACCAGCAGCCGGTACTCCGGCACCGAGGGCAGCGGCAGGACCCCGGAGAACAGCCCGTCCCCGTCGCCGTGCAGCGGCGCCCGCAGCCCCTTCGCGAGCACGGTGACCGACCGGGCGAACGGGCGCAGCACCCGGATCTCCACCCCGTCGCCCACCTGGTGCGCGCCCAGCAGATCGTGCGGGGCGTGGTGCTCCCCGGCCAGCAGCCGCCCCCGGTCGGCGTCGTGCAGCGGGGTGGCGGGCCGCAGCTCCTGGCTGCCGGCGCTGCGGGGCTTGGGAGGCGCCGCGGCCTTCTTCGCGCGCTTCGGCGGGGCGGCTGCGGCCCCCGTGGCGGGGGCCTTCTTCGGCGCACGCTTCTTCGCGGGCGGCCTGGCCGGTTCCGGTGCCGCCACGGACCCGGCCGCCGGCGCGGCGACGGCCTCCGCGGGGGCGGCCGGTGGCGCGGACAGCGTGGCGGCGATCGGTTCCTCGGCGAGCGGGAGCTCGGCGGCGGGCTCGGACTTGCGGGACGGCTTGCGGGCGGTCACAGGGACAGCCTCCTCGGAGGTGTTGGCGGGGCGGTACGGGGAACGGGGCATCCTCAGCCGGAGACCGAGGCCAGGCGGTGGATCGCGGCCATCGGGACCGGCAGCCAGTCGGGCCGGTGCCGGGCCTCGTACAGCACCTCGTACACCGCCTTGTCGGTCTCGTGGGCGCGCAGCAGCTCCGGCTCGGCGCGCGGGTCGGTGCCCGCCGCCTCGGCATAGCCGTCGCAGTAGGCGTCCCGGCAGCGGGCGGCCCACTCGGGCTTCCAGGGCCGGTGCGAGCGGGCCGCGTAGTCGAAGGAGCGCAGCATCCCGGCGACATCGCGCACCGGCGGCTGCGGGCTGCGGCGCTCCGGGAGCGGCCGGGCCGGCTCGCCCTCGAAGTCGATCAGCGACCAGAAGCCGTCGGCGCCGCGCAGGGTCTGACCGAGGTGGAGGTCGCCGTGCACCCGCTGGGCGGCCCAGCTGCGCCCCCGGTGCCCGAGCGCGGCGACCGCGTCGAAGGCGGTGCGCAGCCCGGGGACGTACGGGACCAGCTCCGGGACCGCGTGGGCCGCGGCCTCCAGGCGCTCCACCATGGCGGCGGCCAGCTCGTCGGTCTGGGAGCGGCGGAGCACCGGGGTGGGCAGGGCGGCGGCGAGCGCGGTGTGCACCTCGGCGGTGGCCCGGCCCAGCGCCCTCGCCTCGTCCACGAAGTCGTGCCCGGTGGCGAGGGCGCGCAGGGCGAGCTGCCAGCCGTCCTGGGCGCCGCGCAGGAAGGGCTGGAGCACCCCGAGGGTCAGCCGCTCCGGCGTCGCCGCCTCGAACCAGGCGACCGGTGCCGGGACCCGTCCGCACCCCTCGCGGGAGAGCGCGAGCGGCAGTTCCAGGTCCGGGTTGGTGCCCGGGAAGACCCGGCGGAAGATCTTCAGGATGTACGCGTTGCCGTACACCAGCGAGGAGTTGGACTGCTCGGTGTCCAGCACCCGGGGCGCCAGGTCCTCCGGGATCGGGTCCGCGCCCCGGTCGAAGCGGACCGCGCCGAGCCGGCCGGGGGTGCGCAATCGTTCCAGCAGCAGCGAGGCGAGCCGGGCGTCGTGCAGCCCGTCGTAGACGGTGAGCCCGGCCAGCGGCCCGTCGGACACCCGGCCGACGGCGGCGGGCGCGAGGTGCTGGGGCAGCGCGGAGCGGACCCCGAGGAGCAACTGGTAGCAGTCCACGGGGGGCTGGGCGGGCATCGTGGGCTGATGGACCCGCACCAGTAGGTGCAGGAGCCCGGGGGCGGAGCCGTCGCCACCGTCCACCGGCAGTATCTCGGTGGCCGAGACGAGCGAGAAGGCGGTGATGGGCCGCCCCTTGCCCGCGAACCACCGCTGCCGGGGCAGCCATTCGTGGAGCAGCGGTCCGAGAGACGGAATCAGGGCTGTGCTGTTCGCCAGGGCGACCTGAGCGGATGCAGCCTCCGACATGGCATCGCGTCCTTTCCCCGGGCACACCACAGGATGCGAAGAGTGTCCCGGATTGCGGCATTGGCTGTCCGGCTGTGCGGGACGTGTCGGGTCAGGATGATCCGTACGGACTCGACATGAGGGGATCGAAACGCCAGGAGGATCCAGGAAGCTTCCTGAACCACCCGGTATGGGGTCGAGTGCCCCGTGCGGGGCGGTGGAAACCGCCCCGTCGGTGGCCTCGCGTGTCAGCTCGGCGGCGCGTCCTTGCGCAGCCGGAACCAGTAGAAGCCGTGTCCGGCGAGAGTCAGCAGGTAGGGCCACTGACCGATGGCGGGGAAGCGCACCCCGCCGATCAGCTCCACCGGATGACGCCCGTTGAAGGACCTGAGGTCGAGCTCCGTCGGCTGTGCGAACCGGGAGAAGTTGTGGACGCACAGCACGAGGTCGTCCCCGTGCTCGCGGGTGAAGGCGAGCACGGCCGGGTTCGACGACGGCAGTTCGTTGTACGTGCCGAGGCCGAACGCGGGGTTCTGCTTGCGGATCTCGATCATCCGCCGGGTCCAGTGCAGCAGCGAGGACGGGGAGGCCATCGACGCCTCGACGTTGGTGACCTGGTAGCCGTAGACCGGGTCCATGATCGTGGGGAGGTAGAGCCGCCCCGGATCGCTGGAGGAGAAGCCCGCGTTGCGGTCGGGCGTCCACTGCATCGGGGTGCGTACGGCGTCCCGGTCGCCCAGCCAGATGTTGTCGCCCATCCCGATCTCGTCCCCGTAGTAGAGGATCGGGGAGCCCGGCAGCGAGAGCAGCAGGGCGGTGAACAGCTCGATCTGGTTGCGGTCGTTGTCCAGCAGCGGCGCCAGCCGGCGGCGGATGCCGATGTTGGCCCGCATCCTCGGGTCCTTGGCGTACTCCGCGTACATGTAGTCGCGCTCTTCGTCCGTCACCATTTCGAGCGTCAGCTCGTCGTGGTTGCGCAGGAAGATGCCCCACTGGCAGTTGTCCGGGATCGCCGGGGTCTTGGCCAGGATTTCGGAGACCGGGTAGCGGCTCTCGCGCCGTACCGCCATGAAGATGCGCGGCATCACGGGGAAGTGGAACGCCATGTGGCACTCGTCGCCGCCGGACTGGTAGTCCCCGAAGTAGTCGACCACGTCCTCGGGCCACTGGTTGGCCTCGGCGAGCAGCACCGTGTCGGGGTAGTTGGCGTCGATCTCCTTGCGGACCCGCTTGAGGAAGTTGTGGGTCTCGGGGAGGTTCTCGCAGTTGGTGCCCTCGCGCTGGTAGAGATACGGCACCGCGTCGACCCGGAAGCCGTCGATGCCCAGGTCCAGCCAGAAGCGGAGCGCGGAGATGATCTCCTCCTGCACCGCCGGGTTCTCGTAGTTGAGATCGGGCTGGTGCGAGAAGAACCGGTGCCAGTAGTACTGCTTGCGCACCGGGTCGAAGGTCCAGTTGGACGTCTCGGTGTCCACGAAGATGATCCGGGCGTCCTGGAACTGCTTGTCGTCGTCGGCCCAGACGTAGTAGTCGCCGTACGGCCCGTCGGGGTCGGTCCGGGACTGCTGGAACCACTCGTGCTGGTCGCTCGTGTGGTTCATGACGAAGTCGATGATCACGCGCATGCCGCGCTGGTGCGCGGCGTCCACGAACTCCACGAAGTCGGCGAGGTCGCCGAACTCCGGCAGCACGGCGGTGTAGTCGGAGACGTCGTAACCGCCGTCGCGCAGCGGTGACTTGAAGAATGGCGGCAGCCAGAGGCAGTCGACCCCCAGCCACTGGAGGTAGTCGAGCTTGGCGGTGAGCCCCTTCAGGTCTCCGATGCCGTCGCCGTTGGAGTCCTGGAAGGACCGGACGAGCACCTCGTAGAAGACGGCACGCTTGAACCAGTCGGGATCGCGGTCCTTGGCCGGGGTGTCCTCGAAGGTGTCGTGGACGGGCTCATTGACGATCATGGTGTGGGTGACCCTCCGGTCGGCGGGGACGGTCGCAGGACGGCGATGTGCGCGGGCGTGACGCCCGGCTCTAGGCGCACATAGAACGTCCTGCCCCAGTGATAGGAAGTGCCGGTGAGCTCGTCGCGCACCGGCACGCTCTCGTGCCGGTCGAGGCCGAGTTGCGGCATGTCCAACGAGACGGTCGCCTCCTGGGTGTGGTGCGGGTCGAGGTTGACGACCACCAGAAGGATGTTCGAACCGGAACGCTTGCTGTACGCGATCACCGCGTCGTTGTCCGACGCGTGGAAGTGCACGTCGCGCAATTGCTGCAGGGCCGGGTGGCGGCGCCTGATCCGGTTGAGCGAGGTGATGAGCGGGGCGAGCGAACGGCCCTCGCGCTCTGCGGCTTCCCAGTCCCTGGGCCGGATCTCGTACTTCTCCGAGTCGAGGTACTCCTCACTGCCGTGGTGGATCGGGGTGTTCTCGCACAGCTCGAACCCCGCGTACACCCCCCAGGAGGGGGAAAGGGTCGCCGCGAGCACCGCCCTGGCCTCGAACGCGGGCCTGCCGCCTTCCTGAAGGTATCCCGGAAGGATGTCGGGCGTGTTCACGAAGAAATTCGGCCGCATGAACGCGGCGGTCTCACCGGCCAGTTCGGACACGTAATCCGTCAGTTCCTGACGGGTGTTCCGCCAGGTGAAATACGTGTACGACTGCTGGAACCCGATGGCGCCGAGGGTGCGCATCATCGCCGGCCGGGTGAATGCCTCGGCCAGGAAGATCACATCGGGATCGGTGCGGTTGATCTCCGCGATGACCTTCTCCCAGAAGATCACCGGCTTGGTGTGCGGATTGTCGACACGGAAGATCCGTACCCCCCGGTCCATCCAGAACCGCAGGATGCGCACGGTCTCCGCGACGATGCCCGGAAGATCCCGGTCGAAGGCGATCGGATAGATGTCCTGGTATTTCTTCGGCGGATTCTCCGCGTACGCGATCGAACCGTCGGCCCGGTGCTGGAACCACTCGGGGTGCTTCTCCACCCACGGATGGTCCGGCGAGCACTGGAGGGCGAAATCCAGGGCCACTTCGAGGCGCAGGTTGCGGGCCGTCTCCACGAAGTGGACGAAGTCCTCCAGCGTGCCCAGGTCCGGGTGGACCGCGTCGTGCCCGCCCTCCGCCGAACCGATCGCCCAGGGCACGCCCACGTCCTCGGGGCCCGGGGTCAGCGAGTTGTTCGGGCCCTTGCGGTGGGTCGTGCCGATGGGGTGGATGGGCGGCAGGTAGACCACGTCGAAGCCCATCGCGGCGACCGCCGGAAGCCGCTCGGCCGCCGTCCGGAAGGTGCCGCTCACCAGCCGGGGCTGCTGCGGCTCGGCGGCCTTGGCGCCCCGCCCCTTGCGCGGCTTCGGGGTCTCGTACCTGGCCCCCTCGGAGCGCGGGAACAGCTCGTACCAGGAGCCGTACAGGGCGCGCCGGCGCTCGACCACCAGCGGGTGCGGGCGGGACGCGGTGACCAGTTCGCGCAGCGGGTGGCGGTCCAGCGCCTCCCGGGCCTCCGGCGCCAGGGCCGCCGCGAGCCGCGCCTCGGCCGGCCGGGACTCGTCGCGCAGCGCGTCCACCGCCGCCAGCACGGCCTCCCGGCCGTCGCGCTTCGGGACGCCCTCGGCGGCGCGCTCGTACAGCTCGGCGCCCTCGGCGAGGACCAGCGCGGTGTCGATGCCCGCCGGGATCTTGATCCCCGCCGCGTGGCGCCAGGTCGCGACCGGGTCGCTCCACGCCTCGACCGTATACGTCCAGCGGCCCTCGGAGTCCGGGGTGACCTCGGCGCCCCAGCGGTCGGTGCCCGGCGCCAGCTCGCGCATCGGGGTCCAGGGACCGGGGCGCCCGCTCGGGCTGCGCAGCACCACATTGGCGGCCACCGCGTCATGGCCCTCGCGGAAGACGGTCGCGGTGACCTGGAAGGTCTCACCGGCAACGGCCTTGGCGGGCCTTCTGCCGCAGTCGACGAGCGGATGGACGTCGAGAACGGGAATGCGACCGATCATGGAATCACCTGGGGGCTGGAGCTCGGACTCGGCAGAGTGGGCAGCGGGCGCCGAAGGCTGAACGCGCGCGCCGCGAAGATGGGGTTGCGTCCTTTCTAGCCGCTCGGTGGATGACTGGTGGGGTCTGGGCATGGCCGCTCCTGTCCGCGTTCACTCGAATGGCAGTCCAAACAGGTCGTATACGAATCGGGGACCGATCACCGGCGGCCAGGGAATGAATCACGCGCGTGCCGGAGATGAACCGTCATCGCTGTCATCCGAATGCATTCGTTCCGGGTACCCGGGAAACCTTCCCCCACATCGCGGTGGGCCAATCCGGTGATATGTCATCTGCTCGGGCGTACGGGGGACGTGGGAATGGGCGCCACCCGGCAGCTTTCCCTGTGCCGCGAAGGCCCACAAGACCGAGTGGGGAGAAGGAATCGGCCATAACGCCTGTGACGCACGGGTCCGGTGAGGCCTTCCGGGACGATGGAGGCGTACGGGAAAACCGGATGCCGTGTCGGGCGAGCCGGGAACACGGCTACCGTCGAGGGTGACGGAGCGGCGCACATGGAGGTGCGTCCCGCTCGGATTCGTACGTCCCCTGTAAAGGTGGAATGCGTGAAGGCCATTCGTCGATTCACCGTGCGTCCCGTCCTTCCGGACTCCCTCCAACCCCTCAGCGACCTGGCGCGGAACCTGCGCTGGTCCTGGCACACCGAGACCCGCGAGCTCTTCCGGGCCGTCGACCCGGCCGCCGGCTCCGGCGCGGAGTGCGACCCCGTACGCCTGCTCGGCTCCGTGTCCGCCGGACGGCTCACCGAGCTGGCCCGGGACGAAGCGTTCCTGCGCCGGCTCGCCGAGGCGTCCGCCGACCTCCGCGCGTACCTCCAAGACCCCCGCTGGTACCAGGAGCAGCGCCGGCAGGACGACGCGCTCCCCGCGGCCATCGCCTACTTCTCACCCGAATTCGGGGTGACCGCCGCCCTGCCCCAGTACTCCGGCGGGCTCGGCATCCTCGCCGGGGACCACCTCAAGGCCGCCAGCGACCTGGGCGTGCCCCTCATCGGCGTCGGGCTGCTCTACCGCCACGGCTACTTCCGGCAGAGCCTGTCCCGGGACGGCTGGCAGCAGGAGCACTACCCCGTCCTCGACCCGAACGAGCTGCCGCTCACCCTGATCCGCGAGGCCGACGGCACCCCCAGCCAGGTCGTCCTGGACCTGCCCGGCGGCCGCTCCCTGCACGCCCAGATCTGGCAGGCCCACGTCGGCCGGGTCCCCCTGCTCATGCTCGACTCCGACGTCGAGGAGAACGCCCCCGGCGAGCGCGAGGTCACCGACCGGCTGTACGGCGGCGGCAGCGAGCACCGGCTGCTCCAGGAGATGCTGCTGGGCATCGGTGGCGTCCGCGCCGTGCGCGCGTACTGCCGGCTCACCGGCCACGCCGCCCCCGAGGTCTTCCACACCAACGAGGGCCACGCCGGCTTCCTCGGCCTGGAGCGCATCCGCGAACTCGCTACGACCGGGCTAGACTTCGACGCCTCGGTGGAGTCCGTCCGGGCCGGTACCGTCTTCACCACCCACACCCCGGTCCCGGCCGGAATCGACCGGTTCGACCGCGAGCTCGTCGCCCGCCACTTCGGCGAGGACGGCGAGCTTCCCGGCGTCCCCGCCGAACGCGTACTGGAACTCGGCACCGAGACCTACCCCGGCGGCGACCCGGGCGTCTTCAACATGGCGGTCATGGGGCTGCGGCTCGCCCAGCGCGCCAACGGCGTCTCCACCCTGCACGGCGCGGTCAGCCGGGAGATGTTCGCCGGGCTCTGGCCGGGATTCGACGCGCCGGAGGTCCCGATCACCTCCGTCACCAACGGCGTCCACGCACCGACCTGGGTCGCCCCCGAGGTCTACCGGCTGCGCGCCGAGTCGGGAGGCACCCCGGGCCGCTGGGACTCCGTCGCGGACATCCCGGCCCGCCGGCTCTGGGACCTGCGCCGCACCCTGCGCGAACAGCTGGTGGCCGAGGTCCGGCAGCGGCTGCACGCCTCCTGGCGCCACCGGGGCGCCCAGCCCGCCGAACTCGGCTGGATCGACGGGGTGCTCGACCCGGACGTCCTCACCATCGGCTTCGCCCGCCGCGTCCCCTCGTACAAGCGGCTGACGCTGATGCTGCGCGACCGGGACCGGCTCCGGGCGCTGCTGCTGCACCCGGAGCGGCCGGTCCAGATCGTCGTCGCGGGCAAGGCGCACCCGGCCGACGACGGCGGGAAGCGGCTGGTCCAGGAGCTGGTGAGGTTCGCCGACGACGCCCGGGTCCGGCACCGCATCGTCTTCCTGCCCGACTATGGGATGGCGATGGCCCAGAAGCTCTACCCGGGCTGCGACGTCTGGCTGAACAACCCGCTGCGCCCGCTGGAGGCGTGCGGTACGAGCGGGATGAAGGCCGCGCTCAACGGCTGTCTCAACCTGTCCGTGCTGGACGGCTGGTGGGACGAGTGGTTCGAGCCGGACTTCGGCTGGGCGATCCCCACGGCCGAGGGCGGCGCGCTGGACGAGGACCGGCGCGACGACCTGGAGGCCAATGCCCTGTACGAGCTGATCGAGGACCGGGTCGCCCCGCACTTCTACGAGCGCGGGACCGAGGGGCTGCCCGGCCGCTGGATCGAGATGGTCCGGCGCACGATGGGCACCCTGGGGCCCAAGGTGCTGGCCGACCGCATGGTCGCGGAGTACGTCGAGCGTCTTTACGCCCCCGCCGCGCTGGCCCAGCGCTCGCTGGACGTCCCGCGGGCGCGGGAGCTGGCGGGCTGGAAGGCGAAGGTCCGGGCCGCCTGGCCGGGGGTGGCCGTCGACCATGTGGAGGCGGTGACCCCGACCGCCTCCGCCACGACGGCGGAGCTGGGGTCCACGCTGGCGCTGCGGGTCCGGGTCTCGCTGGGCGCGCTGGCACCGGACGACGTGGAGGTGCAGGCGGTGGCCGGGCGGGTGGACTCGTCCGACGCGATCTCCGAGGCCCAGGTCTTCCCGCTGAAGCCGGCGGGCGGTCAGGACCTGGAGGGCCACTGGCTGTACGAGGGCCCGCTCGCCCTGGACCGCACGGGGCCGTACGGCTACACCGTGCGCGTGCTGCCGGCCCACCGGCTGCTGGCCAGTGGCGCCGAACTCGGCCTGGTCGCTCAGCCGGCCGGGGCCGCGGGTGACGGCGGGGGCGTGCTGCTGCGCTGAGCCGCGCGGCCGCAGGGGCCCGGTGCCGGGAGTCGTCTCCCGGCACCGGGCCCTTCGCTTTCCGAAGACAGAAACTTGACGTGTCCATGGAATGCCTTTAGGTTCCTCACTCATCGCAGCGTTCACAAACCGGCCCATCGTTCATGGATGTGAACATCGGGTCTCCCTGAACCGGAAGGCACCCCCACATGCGCACCGGAACCATCGCGCGCGGCCTCGGCCTCGCCGCCGCCCTCGCGGCCCTCACCTCCGGCCTCTTCACGGCCCCCGCCTCCGCCGGTCCCGCCGGCACCCCGGCCCGGGCCGCCGCCCCCGCCGCCTTCACCCACCCCGGCGTGCTCGTCAGCCGCCCCCAGCTCGACTTCGTGCGCGCCAAGGTCCAGGCGGGCGCCCAGCCCTGGAAGAGCGCCTACGACCAGATGATGGGCAGCGCGTACGCCTCGCTCGGCCGGACCGCCAAGCCGCGCGCGGTCGTCGAGTGCGGCTCGTACTCCAACCCCAACTACGGCTGCACCGACGAGCGCGAGGACGCCATCGCCGCGTACACCCTCTCGCTGGCCTGGTACATCACCCAGGACAGCCGTTACGCGCAGAAGGCGATCGAGATCATGGATGCCTGGTCGGCCGTGATCAGGGACCACACCAACAGCAACGCCCCGCTCCAGACCGGCTGGGCGGGCTCCTCCTGGCCGCGCGCCGCCGAGATCATCAAGTACACGTACGGCTCCTGGCCGAACTCCGGCCGCTTCGCCACCATGCTGCGCGACGTCTATCTGCCGAAGGTCATCAACGGCTCCCAGAGCAACGGCAACTGGGAGCTGTCCATGACCGAGGCCGCGATCGGCATCGCGGTCTTCCTGGAGGACCGGACCGCGTACGACAAGGCGGTCGCGAAGTTCCGCGGCCGGGTGCCCGCGTACATCTATGTGAGCGCGGACGGCGCGCTGCCGAAGGCGGCGCCCGGCAGCGGACTGGACACCAAGGACAAGATCATCAAGTACTGGCAGGGGCAGTCCACGTTCATGGACGGGCTCTCCCAGGAGACCTGCCGCGACCTCACCCACACCGGATACGGCCTCTCGGCCATCTCGCACATCGCCGAGACCAGCCGGATCCAGGGCCAGGACCTCTACCCGGAGATCGCCGAGCGGCTGCGCCACGCGCTCGGGCTGCACGCCAAGTACCAGGTGGGGAATCCGGTACCGGGCAATCTGTGCGGCGGAAGCCTCAAGGACGCCCTCGGGCCCGTCACCGAGGTCGGGTTCAACGCGCTGCACAACCGGATGGGCATCGCGATGACCAACACCCAGACCCTCACCGAGCGGCAGCGGCCGGCCGGCTCCAACAACCTGTTCGTCGCCTGGGAGACCCTGACCCACGCGAACAACCCGAACTGAGCGCACACGAAGGCCGCCCGGGAGAGGGGGTCCTCTCCCGGGCGGCCGTGTCGTGTCCGGTCAGAAGATCAGAAGGTCAGCTTGAAGCTGTTGATCTTCCCGGTGTCCCCGCTGTAGACGTCCTGGACCTTCAGCTTCCAGGTGCCGTTGGCGGTCTCGGACGAGGCGTTGACCGTGTAGGTGGTGTTGACGTTGTCCGCCGAGTCGCTGGAGGACGAGTTCTTCAGGCGGTACGTGCTGCCGTCCGGCGCGACGAGGTCGATGACCAGGTCACCGCGGTAGGTGTGGGTGATGTTCACACCGACCTTGAGGGCGCTCGGGGCGTTTCCGGTGCGGCCGGTGACGGTGACCGCGCTGGTGACGGCGGAGCCGGCGTCCGGGATGGAGACCGCGGTGGAGTTCTCGAAGACGGTGCCGGTGCCGGGGTCGGTACCGCCGGAGCGCGCACCGACGTTGATCCCGGCCCAGGCGTCCTGGACGGCCTTGTACTCGGCGCTGCTGGTGCCGTACAGCTCACCGGCCACCGCGAGCGTGCCGGTGCGGGCGCCCGCGTAGTTGGTGGTCGAGGTGAACTTGGTGCTGAGCGCCTTGAACCAGATCTGCTCGGCCTTCGCGCGGCCGATGCCGGTCACCGGCAGGCCGTCCGAGGTCGGCGAGTTGTAGCTGACGCCGTTGATGGTCTTGGCGCCGCTGCCCTCCGACAGGAGGTAGAAGAAGTGGTTGGCCGGGCCCGACGAGTAGTGCACGTCGAGGTTGCCCAGACCCGAGTACCAGGCGTCCTTGGACGCGCCGTCCTTGCTCGGCTTGTCCTGGTAGCGCAGCGGCGTGCCGTCGCCGTTGATGTCGATCTTCTCGCCGATCAGGTAGTCACCCGGGTCGGCGGAGTTGTTGGCGTAGAACTCGACGGCGGTGGCGAAGATGTCGCTGGTCGCCTCGTTGAGGCCGCCGGACTCCCCGCTGTAGTTCAGGCCGGCCGTGTTCGAGGTGACGCCGTGGCTCATCTCGTGGGCCGCCACGTCCAGCGCGGTCAGCGGGTTGGCGTTGCCGCTGCCGTCGCCGTACGTCATGCAGAAGCAGCTGTCGTCCCAGAACGCGTTCACGTAGTTGTTGCCGTAGTGGACGCGGGAGTACGCGCCGACGCCGTCGCCCTTGATGCCGGTGCGGCCGTGGACGTTCTTGTAGTAGTCCCAGGTCTCGGCCGCGCCGTAGTGGGCGTCCGCCGCCGCGGTCTCCGCGTTCGAGGCACTGCCGTTGCCCCAGGTGTCGTCGGAGCCGGAGAAGAGCGTGCCCTTGCCGGACGTGCCGTGGTTCAGGTTGTACGTCTTGTGGCTGCCGCGCGCGGTGTCGGTCAGGTTGTACGAGCCGGAGGACCCGGAGGTGCCCAGGGTGACCTGGCCGCTGTACTCGGTGTTGCCGACGCCGTTCTCGATGGCCTGCCACTCGTAGAGCTTCGCTCCGGTTGAGGCGTCCGTGATGACGTGCAGCGCGTTCGGGGTGCCGTCCTCCTGGAGGCCGCCGACCACCGTCTCGTACGCCAGCTGCGGCGTCCCGGAGGCCATCCAGACCACCTTGCGGGGCGCCTTGCCGGCAACGGCCTTGTCCGAACCGGCCGCCTTGGCCGCGCCGAGCGCCTGCTTGCCGGCCGCCGCCGGGGTGATCTTCGCGACGGTGTCGACGGCCTTCAGCTGGGCGGTGGTGGCACGGGACGCCTTGACGACGCTCTCCGTCGCGCCTGCCTTGGACTCCTGGACGACCAGGTCGCCGCCGAGGACCGGGAGGCCGCCGAGGGTGCGCTCGTAACGGGTGTGCGTCGTGCCGTCGTTGTCCTGGACGACGTCCTTGACGACGAGCTTCTCCTGGGACCCGAGACCGAGCTTCTTCGCGGTGTCCGCGGTGCTCGCGGTGGCCTCGCGGATCAGCTCGGCCCGCTGCGAGGGCGAGAGCTGCTTGGCGAGGGCGCCGGGGTTCGCCTTGGAGGCGGAGGCGGTCCTGGTGGTGCCGTTGTCCGGGGCGGCGGAGGCCGATCCGGTCTGCGCGCTTACGGCGAGGAGGGCGGCTGCGGCTATGAGAGCGCCGGTCGCGGTGGCACGACGGCTGTGCGTGGATCTCACGCGGACTCCTTCTGCGAGGGGGGTACCGGCGGCTGGGTGAGCCGTCCGGGCAGAGCAAGCAGAGCGCGGAACGGGGTGAAGAGTGTCAGGAGTCGGTCATCTCTGTCAGGACCGCGTCAACAACTTGGCCGGAATTCGTTCGTTGCCGGAAGATGCGTGTTCGTTAAGCGGACGTTTCGCGAATGGTCACGCGGGGGTGTCGAGGGGTGCCCGGAGGGCTCGTGCGACCTGAAAGTGCAGGGCGCGTCGGGGTTGCGGGCGTACGAGCGGAGTACGACGCGAATGTGAACAAGCGGAAAGTTCCCACCTGTCGAGACGGTATGAAGGCGTGGCCGGATCCGACTGGCCGCATCCCTGACAAAAGGGGCGGCCGGCCGGGGCGGCGCGCGGCCGTCAGGCCAGGCTCTCCCGCCAGGCGCGGTGCAGGCCGGCGAAGCGGCCCGTCCCGGCGATGAGCTCGGCCGGGGTGCCGTCCTCCACGATCCGGCCCCGCTCCATCACCAGCACCCGGTCCGCGACCTCCACGGTCGAGAGCCGGTGCGCGATGACCACCGCGGTGCGGCCGTGCAGCACCGTGTCCATCGCCTGCTGCACCGCGCGCTCACCGGGGATGTCCAGCGAACTGGTCGCCTCGTCGAGGATCAGCACCGCCGGGTCGGCCAGCAGCGCCCGGGCGAACGCCACCAACTGGCGCTGGCCCGCCGAGATCCGCCCGCCCCGCTTGCGCACATCGGTGTCGTAGCCGTCGGGCAGACCGGTGATGAAGTCATGGGCGCCGATCGCCTTCGCGGCCCCCTCGATCTCCTCCCGGCTCGCTCCCGGGCGGCCGATCGCGATGTTGTCCGCGACCGTCCCGGAGAACAGGAACGCCTCCTGGGTCACCATCACCACCCCGCGCCGCAGCTCGGGCGTGGCCAGGTCGCGCAGGTCGGTGCCGTCGAGCAGGACCCGGCCCGCGCTCGGGTCGTAGAACCGGGCCAGCAGCTTGGCGAGCGTCGACTTGCCGGCCCCCGTGGAGCCGACCACGGCCACCGTCTGCCCCGCCGGGATCGTCAGGTCGAACGGGGGCAGCACCTCGCCGCCCGTCCGGTATCCGAAGCTCACCCCGTCGAAGACCGCCTCGCGGCCCGGCTGGTCCCCGGTCCTGGCCGGCAGCTCACGGGGCTCCAGCGCCTCCGGGACGGTCGGCGCCTGGGCCAGCAGACCGGCGATCTTCGCCAGCGAGGCCGCCGCGGACTCGAAGGAGTTGAGGAACATGCTGAGCCGGTCGATCGGGTCGTACAGCCGCCGCAGATAGAGCACGACCGCGGCCAGCACCCCCAGCGCGAGACCACCGTCCGCGACGCGGTAGGCACCCCACAGCACGATTCCGGCCACCGCCGTGTTGGCGACGAGCCGCGAGCCGACCACGTAACGCGCGTTCTCCAGCATCGCGTCGCCGTTGGCCGCCCGGTGACGTGTGTTCAGCTCCAGGAACGCCGCGTCGTTCACCGGCTCCCGGCGGAACGCCTGGACGGGCCGGATGCCGTTCATGGTCTCCGCGAACTTCACGATGACCGAGGCGATCGCCGTCGAACGGCCCGCGAAGATCACCGAGGAGCGCTTCCGGTAGAGCCGCACCAGCAGATACAGCGGCAGGAAGGACGCCACCGCCGCCGCGCCCGTGGCCAGGTCCAGCCAGAGCAGCACCACGGCGATGGACGCGAACGACAGGACGATGTGGATCAGCTCCTGGAGCCCCTCGTCCAGCAGCTCCCGCAGCGACTCCAGGTCGGTCGTGGACCGCGAGATCAGCCGGCCCGAGGTGTACCGCTCGTGGAAGTCCACGCTCAGCGCCTGCGCATGGCGGAAGATCCGGCCGCGCAGATCGAGCAGGACGTCCTGGCTGACCCGCGCGGACAGCTGGATGAACGCGTACTGGAAGGCGCCCGAGACCACCGAGCAGAGCGCGTAGCCCAGCGCCACGGCGATCAGCGGCCCGTAGTCGTCCGCGCGGAACGCGGGCACCCCGCTGTCGATGGCGTACGCCACCAGCAGCGGCCCGGCCTGCACCGCCGCCTGCTGCAACAGGATGGCCAGCGCGGACGCGGCCACCCGCCCCCGCATCGGCCGCAGCAGCGAGGCGAGCAGCTGCCGGGTGGCACCGCGCGGGGTCGGCAGGTCGTCGCGGTCGAAAGGGTCCCCGGGGGCCGCCCGCCGGTCCTCCGGGCTGCCGGGTCCGGCGGGCTCAGCGGGCTCAGCGGGCTCAGCGGGCCGTCCGGTCGTCGTGCTCGTCATCGGGTGCTGCCCTCCTCGGCAGGGGCCTTCGCGCCCAGGGGTTCGGTGCGGTCGGTGTCGGGGACGGGCCGCTCCGGTACGGGCTCCGCCCCCGCGTCGCCCGACGCCCCCGCGCCCGACATCAGCCAGGCGTACTCGGCGTTGGTGCGCAGGAGTTCCTGATGGGTGCCGACCGCGCTGATCCGGCCCCCGGACAGCAGCGCCACCCGGTCCGCGAGCATCACGGTCGACGGCCGGTGCGCGACCACCACCGCCGTGGTCTCCGCCAGGACCTGCCGGAGCGCCGCCTCGATCAGGGCCTCCGTGTGCACGTCGAGCGCGGAGAGCGGGTCGTCGAGGACCAGGAAGCGCGGCCGGCCCACCACCGCCCGGGCCAGGGCGAGGCGCTGGCGCTGGCCGCCGGACAGGCTCAGGCCCTGCTCGCCGACCTCCGTGCCCACGCCGTGCGGCAACTCGTGGACGAAACCGGCCTGGGCGACCGAGAGCGCCCGCAGCAGCTCCTCCTCGCCGGCCCTTTCGGCGCCCATCAGCACGTTCTCTCCGACGCTCGCCGAGAAGAGCGTCGGCTCCTCGAACGCCACCGACACCAGCTCCCGCAGCCGGGCTCGCGGCATGGCGGTGATGTCCTCGCCGTCCAGCGTGATCCGCCCGGCCGTCGCCTCGTACAGCCGGGGCACCAGCGAGGTGAGCGTGGTCTTGCCGGACCCGGTCGCGCCGACCAGGGCCATGGTCTCGCCCGGCCGGACGTGCAGGTCGATGCGGTCGAGTACGGGCGCCGAGCCCTCCTCCGCGTCGGGATAGCGGAACCGGACGCCCTCGAAGACCATCCCGCCCGCCCCGGGGTCCGCGGGCGCGGCCGCCCGGCCGGTGTCCTCCTCCTCGGCGGCGTCCATCACCTCGAAGTACCGCTCGGTCGCCGTCGCCGCCTCCTGGCTCATCGCCAGCAGGAAGCCGATCGACTCCACGGGCCAGCGCAGCGCGAGGGCCGTGGAGAGGAAGGCGACCAGGGTGCCCGCCGACAGACCGCCGTCGGCGACCTCGATCGTGCCGAACACCAGGGCGGCCCCGATGGCGAGTTCGGGCAGCGTGGTGATGAGGGTCCAGATCCACGCGAGCAGCCGGGCCTTGCCCAGCTCCGTGGTGCGCAGCTGCCCGGCGAGCTCCCGGAAGGCGTCGGACTGGCTGCGGTGGCGGCCGAAGCCCTTGATGATGCGGATGCCGAGGACGCTCTCCTCGACGACCGTGGTCAGGTCGCCGACCTGGTCCTGGGCGCGGCGCGCGACCTTGGCGTACTTCGTCTCGAAGGCCGAGCAGACGATGACCAGCGGAACGACGGGTGCGAGCAGCACCAGCCCGAGCGTCCACTCCTGGAACAGCAGGACCACGAAGCCGACCAGGATCGTGGTCGCGTTGACCAGCAGGAAGGTCAGCGGGAAGGCCAGGAACATCCGGACCATCATCAGGTCCGTCGTCCCGCGCGACAGCAACTGCCCCGAGGGCCACCGGTCGTGGAAGGCCACGGGCAGCCGTTGGAGGTGGCGGTAGAGGTCCGCGCGCATCGACGCCTCGACCCCGGCCAGCGGGCGCGCCACCATCCACCGCCGCACCCCGAACAGCACCGCCTCGGCGATGCCCAGGAGCAACAGGTACAGCGCGCCGAGCCAGACCCCGCCCGGGTCCGCGTCCGCGACCGGCCCGTCCACGATCCACTTCAGGACGAGCGGGATCACCAGGCCCAGACAGGAGGCGACGATCGCCACCAGGGCGGCCCCGAAGAGCCGTGCCCGTACCGGCTTCACGTACGGCCAGAGCCGCAGCAGCGCACGTACGGCCGACCGGTCCTTGGGTTCTACATGTTCCTGGTGCATCAGGGAGGAGCCTACGGTCCGTCCGGATATCGGTCCTGGGGTTTTATCCCGCCACGGGTGCCCCGGCGGGCGCTCACCCCGCGGGGGTCGTAGGAGACATCAACCGATCGGCCGATGCCGGTTCGAGCGCGATGGCCGATACCGGGGCGGGCCCGCCGCCCCGATGCTCGGTGCCATGGCAATCATCGAAGCGAACGGGGTGCGCAAGTCCTACGCCGGCCGCCCCGTGGTCGACGGAGTCACCTTCGCCGTCGACGAGGGGGAGATCTTCGGGATTCTCGGCCCCAACGGCGCGGGCAAGACCACCACCGTCGAGTGCGTCGCGGGCCTGCGGGTCCCCGACGCGGGCACCGTCCGGGTCGCCGGGCTCGACCCGGTCGCCGACCGGGACCGGGTGACCGGACTGCTCGGCACCCAGCTCCAGGAGAGCGAACTCCAGACCAAGATCACCGTACGCGAGGCCCTGGACCTGTACAGCGCCTTCTACCCCCGGCCCGCCGACTGGCGCCCGCTCGCCGAACGGCTCGGCCTGGCCGCCAAGCTGGACACCCGCTTCCACAAGCTCTCCGGCGGCCAGAAGCAGCGCCTGTCCATCGCGCTCGCCCTCGTCGGCCGCCCCCGCGTCGTCATCCTCGACGAGCTGACCACCGGCCTGGACCCGAGGGCCCGGCGCGACACCTGGCAACTGATCGAGGACATCCGCGACGGCGGGGTCACCGTCGTGCTCGTCACCCACTTCATGGAGGAGGCCCAGCGCCTCTGCGACCGCATCGCCGTCATCGACCAGGGGCGCGTCGTCGCGCTCGACACCCCGGCCGGCCTCGTCGCCGGCGCCGACGGCTCGACCGTCATCTCCTTCACGCCCTCCGAGCCGCTGCCCGACGCCGAACTCGCGGGCCTGCCCGGCGCGGTGTCGTACGAGACCGAGGGCGGCCGGGTCGTCATCAACGGCACCGACGAGACCGTCAACGCCGTGATCTCGCTGCTCGCCCGGCTCCGCGTCACCGCCCACCGCCTGCGCGTCTCCGAAGCCACCCTGGACGACGCCTTCCTCGACCTCACCGGCCCCGCCGACGGGCCCGGCCGCACAGAAAGGGCGGCCTGAGATGGCCACAGCGCACACCGCACCCACCGCCGCACCCCGCACCGCGGTCCCCGCCGCGGCCCTCGCCGTCCTCAAGGCGGAGACCCGGCTCTTCCTGCGGGAACCCGGCAGCCTGTTCTGGATCGTCGTCTTCCCGACCGCGCTCCTGACGATCCTCGGCCTCGTCCCCTCCTTCCGGGCGCACGACGACGGGCTCGGCGGCCGGCGCGTCATCGATCTGTACGTGCCCGTCGCGGTGCTCCTCGCCCTGATCATGTCCGGGCTCCAGGCGATGCCGCCCGTCCTCACCGGCTACCGCGAACGCGGCATCCTGCGCCGCATGTCCACCACACCTGTGCGGCCCTCCGCCCTGCTCGGCGCGCAGATCGCGCTGCACGGCGCGGCCGCGCTCGTCTCCGCCCTGCTGGTCGTGGCCGTCGGCCGGACCGCCTACGGGGTGCGGCTGCCGGAGCAGCCGTTCGGCTATCTGCTGGCGCTGCTGCTCGCGGTCGGCTGCGTCCTCGCCATCGGCTCGCTGATCTGCGCCCTCTCGCGTACGACGAAGATCGCCGCCGCCGCGGGCTCGCTGGTCTACTTCTCCATGATGTTCACGGCGGGCGTCTGGGTCCCCGTCCAGACCATGCCCGACGCGCTCCGCCGCATCGTCCAGGCCACCCCCTTCGGCGCCGCGTCCCAGGCCCTGGACCAGGCCGCCCGGGGCGACTGGCCGGCCTGGGCCTTCCTCGGCGCGGTCGCCGCCTGGGCCGTCGCGGCCGGGTGGACCGCGATCCGTGCGTTCCGGTGGCAGTAGCGGGGGCCGGGGGAGACTTCCCGTATGAGCGCACACGTCACGACGGCCGAGCAGTGGTGGGGCCGGTTCTTCCGGTACGGCCCGTACGGGCTGCTCGGCCTGGCCGCCGTGGTCTCGGCGGTCACCCGGAACCTCGTCATGTCCCCGGCCGACGAGCGCACCGCCGCCGTGCTCCTGCCGGCGGCGCTCGTCCTCCAGCTGTGGTGGTCCCGGAGCGCGCCCACCGCCGGACCGGCGGCGGGCGTCAGCTACTTCACCGCCCGCACCCTGCTGACCCTCGGGCTCACCTGGTGCAACCCGTTCTTCTCCATCTACGCGGTGCTCGGCTACTTCGACGCCGGACGGGTCCTCCCGCGACGCGGCGTCCGGCCCGGGCTGCTCGCGGTCGCCGTCATCATGGCGGGCGCCCAGAGCGGCAGCACCCTGCCGCCCGCCACCCTGATGAACTGGATCGTCTTCGGCATCGTCCTCGCCGTGCACGTGACCCTCACCATGGTCTTCGCCCAGATCGGGGACCGGGAGGCCGAGCAGGACCGGGCCCGCACCGAGACCATCACCGCCCTGGAGACCGCCAACGCCCGCCTGGAACAGGCCCTCGCGGAGAACGCCGGGCTGCACGCCCAGCTCCTCGTGCAGGCCCGCGAGGCCGGGGTGGCCGACGAGCGGAGCCGGCTGGCCGCCGAGATCCACGACACCATCGCGCAGGGCCTCACCGGCATCATCGCCCAGCTCCAGGCCGCCACCTCCACCGCCGACACCGACCCGGACCTCGCCCGCGTCCACCTCGTCCGGGCCGCCGCCCTCGCCCGGCACAGCCTCGGCGAGGCCCGCCGCTCGGTGCACAACCTGCTGCCGGCGGCCCTCGAACACGACGACCTGCCCGGCGCGCTCAAGAAGACCGTCGCCACCTGGGCCCAGCGCACCGGGGTGCGCGCCGAGTTCACCGTCACCGGCACCGTCGCCCCCCTGCACGACGAGGTCGGCGCCACCCTGCTCCGCATAGCCGAGGAGGCCCTGGCCAACGCGGGCCGGCACGCGGAGGCGTCCCGGGCCGGAGTCACCCTGTCGTACATGGGCGACGAGATCACGCTCGACGTCCGCGACGACGGCCGGGGCTTCGACCCGGCCGCGCTGCCCCCGTACCGGGGTGCCGGCGGATTCGGCCTCGGCGGGATGCGCTCGCGCGCCGAACGCATCGCTGGCACCGTCGAGGTGGAGACCGGACCGGGCCTGGGCACGGCGGTCAGCGCCCGCGTCCCGCTGGTGCCGCACGCCTGAACCCGTCCCGTACCGTGGGCGCCATGGACCGGGAACCCGCGCGCGTCATCACCCTGATCGTCGTCGACGACCACCCCGTCGTACGGGACGGACTGCGCGGGATGTTCGCCTCCGCACCGGAGTTCCGGGTGCTGGGTGAGGCGGCCGACGGGGTCGGGGGCGTCGAGATGGCGTTCCGGCTCGACCCCGACGTGGTGCTCATGGACCTGCGGATGCCGGGCGGCGGCGGGGTCGCCGCGATCACCGAGCTGACCCGGCGCGGCGCCCGCTCCAAGGTCCTCGTCCTCACCACGTACGACACCGACTCCGACACCCTCCCCGCGATCGAGGCGGGCGCGACCGGTTACCTCCTCAAGGACGCGCCCCGCGAGGAGCTGTTCACCGCCGTCCGGGCCGCCGCCGAGGGCCGGACCGTCCTGTCACCCGCCGTCGCGTCGCGGCTCGTCTCGGCCGTACGCGCCCCGGCCGCCCCCGGCAACGACACGCTGTCCGCCCGCGAGCGCGAGGTCCTGGCGCTCGTCGCCCGGGGCACCTCCAACCGGGAGATCGCCGCCGAGCTGTTCATCAGCGAGGCCACCGTGAAGACCCACCTCACCCACCTCTTCGCCAAGCTCGGCGTCAAGGACCGCGCCGCCGCCGTGGCCACCGGCTACGACCGAGGCATCCTCGGCTGACCCGGCGGCTCACTCCCGTACGCGCAGCAGCAGCACCGACCGCTCCGGCACCGTCAGCCGCTCGCCGCCCCGGTGCACCGTGCCCGGGGGCCCGGCCTGGTCCTCGCGCGAGGTGTCCAGGACCAGTTCGTACGCCTGGGCCCACGGCGGACCCGGCAGCAGGAAGTCCGCCGGTTCGTGGCCGGCGTGCAGCACGGCCAGGAAGCTGTCGTCGGTCACCTGCTCCCCGCGCGCGTCCCGCCCCGGGATGTCCCGGCCGGAGAGGTAGAGGCCGACCGTCGCGGCCGGCGCGTACCAGTCGGACTCGGTCATCTCCGCGCCCGCACTGGTGAACCACGCCAGGTCCCGCAGCCCGTCCGGGGCCTGCGGCCGCCCGGCGAAGAACGCCCGGCGCCGCAGCACCGGGTGGCGGTGGCGCAGCGCGAGGACCCGCGCGGTCAGCGCGGCCAGCTCCCGCCACTCCGGCCGGTCGAGCAGCGACCAGTCGACCCAGCCGATCTCGTTGTCCTGGCAGTACGCGTTGTTGTTGCCGCCCTGCGTACGCCCCATCTCGTCGCCCGCGACCAGCATCGGCACCCCGGTCGACAGCAGCAGCGTGGTGAGCAGGTTGCGCAGCTGGCGGCGGCGCAGCGCGTTGACCTCCGCGTCGTCCGTCTCGCCCTCGGCCCCGCAGTTCCAGGCCCGGTTGTCCGAGGTGCCGTCCCGGTTCTCCTCGCCGTTGGCCTCGTTGTGCTTCTCCTGGTAGCTCACCAGGTCGCGCAGGGTGAAGCCGTCGTGCGCGGTGACGAAGTTGACCGAGGCGTACGGGCGCCGCCCGCCCCACGCGTACAGGTCGCTCGACCCGGTCAGCCGGTAGCCGAGGTCCCTTACGTCGGGCAGCGCGCCGCGCCAGAAGTCCCGTACGGCGTCCCGGTAGTGGTCGTTCCACTCGGTCCACAGCGGCGGGAACGCCCCCACCTGGTAGCCGCCGTTGCCGACGTCCCAGGGCTCGGCGATGAGCTTGACCCGGCGCAGCACCGGGTCCTGGGCGATCACCGCGAGGAACGGGGAGAGCATGTCCACGTCGTGCATGGAGCGGGCGAGCGCCGCCGCCAGGTCGAAGCGGAAGCCGTCCACGCCCATCTCGGTCACCCAGTACCGCAGCGAGTCCGTGATGAGCCGCAGCACGTTGGGCTGGACGACGTGCAGGGTGTTGCCGCAGCCGGTGTAGTCCGCGTACCGGCGGGCGTCGCCCTGGAGGCGGTAGTAGCCCCGGTTGTCGATGCCGCGCAGCGACAGCATCGGGCCCAGCTCGCCCGCCTCCGCGGTGTGGTTGTAGACCACGTCGAGGATGACCTCGATGCCCGCGTCGTGCAGCGCGCGCACCATCCGCTTGAACTCGCCGACCTGGCCGCCCGTCGTACCGCTCGCCGAGTAGGCCGCGTGCGGGGCGAAGTAGCCGATGGAGTTGTAGCCCCAGTAGTTGCGCAGCCCGCGCCGCAGCAGGTGGTCCTCGTGCGCGAACTGGTGCACCGGCAGCAGCTCGACCGCCGTCACCCCGAGGTCCTTCAGATGCCCGACCGCCGCCGGGTGGGCGAGCCCGGCGTAGGTGCCGCGCAGCTCCTCCGGGATGCCCGGGTGGCGCTGGGTGAAGCCCTTCACGTGCAGCTCGTAGATGACGGAGTCCGCCCACGGCGTCTTCGGCCGGCGGTCGTCGGCCCAGTCGTCGTCGTCGTGGACGACGACCCCCTTCGGCACGTACGGGGCGGAGTCCCGTTCGTCCCGTACGGTGTCCGCGAACTGCTGGTCGGGCCAGTCCCTCACATGGCCGTACACCTCGGCCGGAAGGGTGAATTCGCCGTCCACGGCCCGGGCGTACGGATCGAGCAGCAGCTTCGCCGGATTCCACCGGGCGCCCGTCCACGGGTCCCACCGGCCGTGCACCCGGTATCCGTACCGCCGGCCCGGCCGCACCCCGGGCACGAAGCCGTGCCAGACCTCGTGGGTGAGCTCGGTCAGGGGGAGCCGGGTCTCCGTGCCGTCCTCGTCGAAGAGGCACAGCTCGACGGCCTCCGCGCCGCCCGCCCAGAGCGCGAAGTTGGTGCCCGCGACCCCGTCGGGGCCGGTCCTGAAGCGGGCGCCGAGCGGCATCGGCGCCCCCGGCCACACCGCGGGCGGGCGCGGTCCGGGCGTGACGGCGGCGACCGCCTCCGCCACGGCCCCGGCGGTCCCCGCCACGGTCCCCGCGTCCGTCTCCCGTACTGCTTCCTGCTCGGCTGCGCTCGACACCTGCTCGCCTCCCGCGGCTCGTGGGACCGGCACCGGAAGGGGGTGTGCGGCGTCCCGGCCGCGGCTCCCCGAGTGCGGCCGTCCCCTCTGTTCTGCCCACCGGGCGGCCCGCACTCACGTTTCCCCCGGGCGGCCCGCGTCGTTGGGGGGACATGACTGACGTAGCGAAGAAGGCAGGGACGCGTCCGTTCGCCCCGCCGCCCGCGCGGTGCCTGCTCGCCGTACTGGCGCTGCTGGCCGTGCTGACGGGCTGTTCGGGCGCCGGCTCGTTCATCGGCGGGAAGGGAAAGCCGCAGGAGGCCATCCGGGTCACGCCCGCCGACCGGGCCGAGGACGTCCGGGCGGACACCCGGGTCGGGGTGGAGGTCCCGGACGGGCGGCTGGAGAGCGTCCGGGTGCGGCGGATCGAGGACGCGCAGGAGCAGGAGGTGCCCGGCCGGATCGCCGAGGACGGCCACTCCTGGGCACCGGCGAAGGGGGCGCGGCTGGGTCTGGCCGCCAAGTACAGCGTCGACGCGGTCGCGGTGGACGGCGGCGGTCACCGCGCGGCCCGGCACACCACCTTCACCACCGCCGTCCCCAAGGACCGCTTCATCGGCTACTTCAAGCCGGAGAACCGCTCGACCGTCGGCACCGGGATGATCGTCTCCTTCGAGTTCAACCGGCCCGTCACCCGGCGGGCGGCGGTGGAGCGGGCGATCCGGGTGACCGCCGATCCGCCGGTGGCCGTGGCGGGGCACTGGTTCGGGAAGAGCCGCCTGGACTTCCGCCCCGAGGAGTACTGGCAGTCCGGCACCGAGGTCACGGTGGACATCGGGCTGGCCGATGTGGAGGGCGCGCCGGGGGTGTACGGCAGCCAGCGCAAGACCGTGCGCTTCACGGTGGGCCGGGAGCAGATCTCCCGGGTGGACTCCGCCGCGCACACCATGGAGGTGCGCCGGGACGGGCAGTTGGTCTCCACGGTCCCGGTCACCGCCGGCTCGCCGACGACCACCACGTACAACGGCAAGATGGTGGTGAGCGAGATGCACGAGGTGACGCGGATGGACGGGCGGACCGTCGGCTTCGGCGGCGAGTACGACATCAAGGACGTGCCGCACGCCATCCGGCTGACCAGGTCCGGCACCTTCCTTCACGGCAACTACTGGTCCGACGAGGACGTCTTCGGCTCCACCAACGTCAGCCACGGCTGCATCGGGCTGCGTGACGTCCAGGGCGGCAGCGGCTCGACCCCGGCCGGCTGGTTCTTCGACCGGACCCTCATCGGGGACGTGGTCGAGGTCGTCAACTCCCCGGACAAGACGGTCGCTCCGGACAACGGACTCAGCGGCTGGAACCTGGACTGGGCCAAGTGGAGGGCGGGTTCCGCGCTCCGCTAGCGGGTCGGCCACGCCCCGGCGCCACTTGGGACGGAACGGTGACAATTCCGAGAGGATCTGCCCGCAGTCGGTGTGATTATCTCTCTGCTGAGCGCACGTGTGCAGTGCGCGGGGGCGGGAACCCACGGGTTCCCCGGGCCTTGGCGGGGCCAGGCCGTGTGAGGGGAGACGACCACATTGAACGGGCAGCCGATATCGGGGACATCGGCCGGGACGGGCGGCAGGCGGCGGCTGCGGGGAGCCACCGGTCTGCCGGCCCTGGCGGTGGGTGCGCTGTTGCTTCTGGTGACGGCCTGCGGTGGGGGAGACGCCGACGCGGGGAGCGCGGACGGCAAGGCGGGCGGGGTCAAGGACCAGGACACCAGCGCCTCGCAGGCCGTGGTGACCGTGGCGCCCAAGGACGGGACCGACGACGTCGCGACGAGCGGTGCGCTGAAGATCACCGCCGCGCAGGGGAAGCTGACGGTCGTCAAGGTCTCGGACGCCAAGGGCGGCGAGGTCGAGGGGAAGATCGCGACGGACGGCGCCAGCTGGGTGCCCGACCAGCACCTGGCATCGGCGACCAAGTACAAGGTCCACGCGGTGGCCAAGGACGCCAAGGGCCGTGAGTCCGCGAAGGACACCTCCTTCACCACGCTCGTCCCCAAGAACACCTTCATCGGGCAGTACACCCCGGAGGACGGCTCGACGGTCGGCGTCGGCATGCCGGTCTCCATCCACTTCACGCGCGGCATCACCGACCCGGCGGCCGTCGAGAAGGCCATCAAGGTGACCGCCGAGCCGGCCGTCCCCGTCGAGGGCCACTGGTTCGGCAACGACCGCCTGGACTTCCGCCCCGAGCAGTACTGGGCCGCCGGCACCAAGGTGACCGTGCGGCTCAACCTCGACGGCGTCGAGGGCCGGCCCGGGGTCTACGGCAAGCAGGCCAAGACCGTCTCCTTCACCGTCGGCCGCAGCCAGGTCAGCACCGTCGACGCGAAGACGCACCGGATGAAGGTCGTCCGGGACGACAAGCAGATCAAGGACATCCCGATCTCGGCGGGCGCCCCGGCCACCACCACGTACAACGGCCAGATGGTCATCAGCGAGAAGCTGCGGGTGACCCGGATGAACGGCGACACCGTCGGCTTCGGCGGCGAGTACGACATCAAGGACGTGCCGCACGCGATGCGCCTGTCCACCTCGGGCACCTTCATCCACGGCAACTACTGGGGCGGCTCCGGGGTCTTCGGCAACGCCAACACCAGCCACGGCTGCGTCGGCCTCCAGGACGTGCGCGGCGGCGGCAGCTCCTCCACCCCGGCGGCCTGGTTCTTCAACAACTCGCTCATCGGCGACGTCGTCGTCGTGAAGAACTCCCACGACAAGACCATCAGCCCGGACAACGGCCTCAACGGCTGGAACATGAGCTGGTCGGAGTGGACCAAGTAGCTCCACCCCCCCTCACACCCCGGCGGGCCCGGCACCGAGATCCACGGTGCCGGGCCCGCCCGCGTCCGCCGTGACGCACGGCACCGCCCCCGGCCCGTACCGCCCGCGGTTAGCGTTGGTTAACCTGCACCCCATGACCGTAACCCTCGAAGTACGCGACGGCGTCGGCACCATCCGCCTGGACCGTCCGCCGATGAACGCCCTGGACGTGGCGACCCAGGACCGGCTGCGCGAGCTCGCCGAAGAGGCGTCCCGGCGCGACGACGTGCGCGCCGTGGTGCTCTACGGCGGCGAGAAGGTGTTCGCGGCGGGCGCGGACATCAAGGAGATGCAGGCGATGGACCACGCGGCCATGGTGCTGCGCTCCAAGGCCCTCCAGGACTCCTTCACCGCCGTCGCCCGCATCCCCAAGCCCGTCGTCGCGGCCGTCACCGGCTACGCGCTCGGCGGCGGCTGCGAACTGGCCCTCTGCGCGGACTTCCGCATCGCCGGGGACAACGCCAAGCTCGGCCAGCCGGAGATCCTGCTCGGCCTCATCCCGGGCGCCGGGGGCACCCAGCGGCTCGCCCGCCTGGTCGGCCCCGCCAAGGCCAAGGACCTCATCTTCACCGGCCGCCACGTCCGGGCGGACGAGGCCCTGACGATGGGGCTCGTGGACCGTGTGGTGCCCGCCGCCGAGGTGTACGAGCAGGCGCACGCCTGGGCGGCCGAGCTGGCCAAGGGCCCGGCGCTGGCGCTGCGCGCGGCCAAGGAGGCCGTCGACGCCGGACTGGAGACGGACATCGACACGGGCCTCACGATCGAACGGACGTGGTTCGCCGGTCTGTTCGCCACGGAGGACCGGGAGCGCGGGATGCGCAGCTTCGTGGAGGAGGGTCCGGGCAAGGCGAAATTCCTCTGACCGGGGGTTGGTTGAAGCCCCGACCGAACGCCGGTGGAGAACGGAAACCGGCGCGTTCATCCGTGCGGGCGGATTAGCAAAACCTTAAGGCAACCTTAAGAACCGTTGCGCGGGAGGTGCCGGAGAACCCGACCGGATGGATTGTTTTCGCAGGTCAGACGGGCTGTTTTCGATGGCGTAGTGCCCATGGCATATGCCGGACGGCCCTCGCGGAACGACTGATTACGGGTCGCGTATTCCCCCGGAACGGCCCCGGAAGGCCCGCTGTGCGGCCATGATGGTGTGCATGGCGGGCCTGGAGGGTGTGGAGCAGCCGCGACCGCGCAGCAGCGCGACAGCGGCACGGAGATTGCCGGCCGTCGAGGACGAACAGGCGTTCAAAGCGCTGGAGTTGTTCGGAAACCCGACGGAGGAAGAAGTCCGGCTGCCCTCCCGCCCGGAGTCCGCGGCCACGGCCCGCCGGCTCACCTCGTGCGTCGTCCTGCATCAGTGGGCGCTCTCCTCGCAGGCCGCCGAGCACGCCGTCCTGCTCGTCTCCGAGCTCGTCGGCAACGCCGTGCGGCACACCGGGGCCCGGGTCTTCGGGCTGCGCATGCTGCGCCGCCGGGGCTGGATCAGGATCGAGGTGCGCGACCCCTCGCGCGGGCTGCCGTGCCTCATGCCGGTCCGTGAGATGGACATCAGCGGCCGGGGCCTCATGCTCGTGGACAAGCTCTCCGACCGCTGGGGCGTGGACCTCTTACCCCGGGGCAAGACCACCTGGTTCGAGATGCGCATCTCCGACCGCTGACCCCGTTCCGCACGGCCGCCCCGGGCAGACAGAAGCCCCCGTGTCGGCCGTGGTGCGGCGCCTCGGGGGCTTCTGTGGGGGGACCGTGAAATGGGGGGTGTGTTCACGGCCGCTCATGACGACCTGGCCCGGGTCAATGGGGGTCGTGTCATCGACTATGACAGACGGAAGACTCCCCAGCCAAAGCCGCATACATCGCATTACCCGGCATTTATGGACATTTCATGGAGGAAACGCAGGTGTGTTGGGTCACTCGCCTGGAAATCCATGAATATTCATCGGTATCCGCGCATGATCCATTGATCGTCCACGATGTGGACCGCGCGCCCCGGACCGTCGACCCCCGCCGCGTCGTGGGCCGCCCGGGGCGCCCGATAATCTGACTCTCGTCAGACAGGCATACGAAGGGGCGGAACAGTGGCGGACATCGAGTCGGCGCGCAAGGCGTTCGAGCGGTACGACCTGAACGGCGACGGGCTGATCTCGGCCGCCGAGTACACGAGCGTCATGGCCCAGTTGGGTGACCCGTACGTCACCGAGCCGGTCGCGCAGGCCGTGATCAACTCCCACGACGCGAACGGCGACGGGCTCCTCACGTTCGACGAGTTCTGGGCCGCGCAGAACAAGGGCTGAGCAAAAGTCGCGCAGCGCAAGGGCTGATCCGGGACAGGCGCCGGGGCCGCTGGTTCCGGCCACCGGCGGCCTTCCCGGCCCCCGCGGCGGCGCGGGGGCCCGGCGCGACGAGAAAAGTCCGGAAATCGCCGACGCGGCCCCGCGCCCCGGTCCCGGCCCCCGTCCCGCCCGCCCCCGCTCCGGCCCGTCAGGCCGCGAAATTCCGGGACATCGAGCCGTCCTCCTCGATCTCCGTCAGCTCCGGACGGGTGTAGCGCTCGGCCCGGGCGTGGTAGTCGAAGTCCCCCCGTACGAGCCCCCGGTAGTCCTGGACACAGCGCTCCAGGGCGACGCGCGTCGGGCCCTCGATGCCCGCCGCCTCGATCTCCTGTACGAGTTCCTTCTCGGCGCGCTGGACCCGGTCGGCGATACGGCCGAGCAGAATTCCCGCCTCGTCCACCGCCTCCTGGAGCGAGCAGCCCCGGTCGCGCTGGAGCAGCCGCACGGTGTTGTGCTCGTATCCGAGCACCGCCTCCTTCTCGAACGAGCAGATGTCGTTGCAGAGCCCGGAATGGTCGGCCACCGCATTGCGCAGCGCGATATAGGCGGGCAGGCTCCGGGCGGATTCCGGGAGGTCGATTCCGGCGGTGATCTCGTGCAGATCCAGGAACGGCTGCATCGCCACGGAATCGCGGCGGTGCTTCACGAAGTCGGCGGTGCTCGGCACATGTCCCGCCGCCCGGTCCACGGCTTCCGCGTAGTACGTCCACAGCCACGCCGCCGTGTCCCGCCGGAACTGCCGCACCCAGTGCGCCGGGCGGTCCACGCAGGTCCGGGCGAGCAGCTCGTCCAGCGCGTGCTCCATGCGGCCGACGGGCGCCCGCATCCCGTCCAGGACGTCCACCAGACGCCCGATCGCGCTCTCGCACAGCCGGGGGTCGCGTCCGGCCGGGCCGTCGTCGAACTCGTCGTCCACCAGGAAGGCCCAGAAGAGCCACTGACAGAACAGGTCCAGATGTTTCTGCGAGGCCCGGGGAAATATCAGCGAGATCCAGAGCTCCGGGCGGGTTCTGATCATTTTCTTCACGGCCACGGGTGACAGGACGAGTTCACTGGCCTCCGCCCATTCCCAGGCGGCCTTCTTCGTCTTCTCAACTCCCGGATGACATCCCGCACTTTCGAACGGCATGTGGAATTCGGGAAGCGCGATCTTGCTCATGGTGCACCTCGTCGTGACGATAAGAACAGGGCAGGGGGATGCGCGAGACGGATACGCGCACAAGGAACGCGCGACGACGAATGGCGGACGTTCCCGGGGTCGTGCGGCAGCGGCCCGTACCGGCGCGGCGGGAGTGCGGTGGGATCACGGGCCGGCCGCGACGACGCCCGCCGCGACGACGCCCGCCGCGCCGGCGCTCCGGCGTGGGCGCGGCAGGCGGTCGTCGCGGGAAACCCGGCCGGCCGCTCCGGACGGCCGTGCGCGGCCCGCACGGCCGGATCACGCCGTGGGCGTGCCGGGGGGAGGGGCGGCTGGCATGACTGTCCTCTTTCCTCCGCGCGGACCGGGCGGCCGGAGCCTGGCCCGGGGCAGCGCGCCGCCTGACGTGCGCGGCGGTCGCGTCACCACTCGTCACGTCCAGTGAACTCCCCGCGAGCAGAGGAGGGAAGGAGCAGGTGACCGAAAATGTGTGATCGACATGAACTCCTGCGCGGTTGTGAGCAGTTGGCTTACTCCTGGGCCGCCCGCGCGTCGGGCGGCCAGGGAGCCGTCCGGCTGATTCGGTGAGCGCCCCTTCGAGCCGGTCAGTTGCAGCCGGAGCCCGCCGGGAGCGGCGGCGGGTCGAAGAGCCGGGCCGGAACGGACTCGGCGAGGGCCCGGGAACGCGAAGTCGCCCGGCCGGGAGGACCCGGCCGGGCGACGACGTACGACTGCGAGGGCTACTGGGCGCCGAAGCGCGAGCGCCACGCTTCCAGGTCCTCGTCGGTGATCTTGGCGAAGAGCACCGGCGGCACCGTGAACGCGGTCCCGGCCGGTACGGACGCCAGGGCGCGGGCCTCGTCGGCGCTCACCCACGTCGCCGTGTCGTCCGCCAGGGCGAACGCCTCGCGCATGGCCCGCGCGGACGACGGGATGAACGGCTCCGAGACGACCGCGTACAGGTGGATCAGGTTCATCGCGGTGCGCAGGGTGAGCGCGGCGCCGTCCTGGTCGGTCTTGATCTCCAGCCAGGGGGCTTTCTCCTCCAGGTAGGAGTTGCCCGCACTCCACAGCGCGCGCAGGGCCTGGGCCGCCTTGCGGAACTGGAGCGCCTCCATGTGGCCCTCGTACTCCGCGAGCAGCCGCGCGATCTCCTCGCCCAGCTTCCGCTCGGCCTCCCCGGCCTCCTTGCCCGCCGGGACCTCGTCACCGAACCGCTTGCGCGAGAAGGACAGCACCCGGTTCACGAAGTTGCCGAGGGTGTCGGCCAGGTCCTTGTTGACCGAGGTGGCGAACAGCTCCCAGGTGAACGACGTGTCGTCCGACTCGGGGGCCTGCGCCATCAGGAAGTAGCGCCAGTAGTCCGCGGGCAGCAGCTCCAGGGCCGTGTCGGAGAAGATGCCGCGCTGCTGCGACGTCGAGAACTTGCCGCCGTAGTAGTTCAGCCAGTTGAACGCCTTGACGTGGTCGACCCGCTTGACCGGCTCCCGGGTGCCGATCTGCATCGCCGGGAACATCACCGTGTGGAACGGGACGTTGTCCTTGGCCATGAACTGCGTGTACCGGACGTCGGACGCCTCGTACCACCAGGACTTCCAGTCCCGGGTCTCCGGCTCCTGGTCCGCCCACTCCTTCGTCGCCCCGAGGTACTCGACGGGGGCGTCGAACCAGACGTAGAAGACCTTGCCCTCGGCCGCCAGCTCCGGCCAGGTGTCGGCCGGGACCGGCACGCCCCACTCCAGGTCACGGGTGATCGACCGGTCGTGCAGGCCCTCGGTGAGCCACTTGCGAGCGATGGAGGAGGCCAGGTGCGGCCACTCGTCGCTGGTCTCGTCGATCCACGCCTCGACCTCGCCGGACAGCTTCGACTGGAGGAGGAAGAGGTGCTTGGTCTCCCGGACCTCCAGCTCGCTGCTGCCGCTGATCGCGGAGCGCGGCTCGATCAGGTCCGTCGGGTCCAGCACGCGGGTGCAGTTCTCGCACTGGTCGCCGCGCGCCTTGTCGTACCCGCAGTGCGGGCACGTACCGACGATGTAGCGGTCCGGCAGGAAGCGGTCGTCGGCGATCGAGAAGACCTGGCGGATCGCCCGCTCCTCGATGAAGCCGTTCTCGTGCAGCTTGCGGGCGAAGTGCTGGGTGATGTCGCGGTTCTCGGCGGAGGAGCTGCGCCCGAAGTAGTCGAACGCGAGCCCGAACCCGTCGTAGACCGCCTTCTGCGCGTCGTGCTGCTGCGCGCAGAACTCGGCGACCGGCAGCCCGGCCGCCTTCGCGGCCAGCTCCGCCGGGGTGCCGTGCTCGTCGGTGGCGCAGATGTACAGCGCCTCCTCGCCCCGCTGGCGCAGATACCGCGTATAGACGTCCGCCGGGAGCATCGACCCGACCAGGTTCCCCAGGTGCTTGATCCCATTGATGTAGGGAAGCGCGCTGGTGATCAGGTGTCGAGTCATCGTCGGATGCTCCCAGTTTCTAAGGTGCCGGTGCCTCTGTCGCAGGCCGTTTTGCATCCTATCGAACCGGGGACACCCCCCTTTACCGGATTTCCGGGACCCTCAGCACTCGATGATGTTCACCGCGAGACCGCCCCGGGCCGTCTCCTTGTACTTGACGCTCATGTCGGCGCCGGTCTCCTTCATCGTCTTGATGACCTTGTCGAGGGAGACCTTGTGGCTGCCGTCGCCGCGCAGCGCCATCTTCGCCGCCGTGACCGCCTTCACCGCGGCCATGCCGTTGCGCTCGATGCAGGGGATCTGGACGAGGCCGCCGACCGGGTCGCAGGTCAGGCCCAGGTTGTGCTCCATGCCGATCTCGGCGGCGTTCTCCACCTGCTCCGGGCTGCCGCCCAGGACCTCGGCGAGGGCGCCGGCGGCCATCGAGCAGGCGGAGCCGACCTCGCCCTGGCAGCCGACCTCGGCGCCGGAGATGGAGGCGTTCTCCTTGAACAGCATGCCGATGGCGCCCGCGGCCAGCAGGAAGCGGACGATGCCGTCCTCCTTCTCGGCCTCCGTGCAGCCGCCCGCGGCGAAGTTCATCCAGTAGTGCAGGACGGCCGGGATGATGCCGGCCGCGCCGTTCGTCGGGGCGGTGACCACGCGGCCGCCCGCCGCGTTCTCCTCGTTGACCGCCATCGCGTACAGGGTGATCCACTCCATGGCGTGCGCCTGGGGATCGCCCTCCGCGCGCAGCTGGCGGGCGGTCTTCGCGGCGCGGCGGTGCACCCGCAGGCCGCCGGGGAGGACGCCCTCGCGGGACATGCCGCGCGAGACGCACGCCTGCATGGCGCGCCAGATGTCCAGGAGCCCGGAGCGGATCTCCTCCTCGGTGCGCCAGGCGCGCTCGTTCTCCAGCATCAGCGAGGAGATCGAAAGCCCGGTCTCGCGGGCGAGGCGCAGCAGCTCGTCGCCGGTGCGGAAGGGGTACTTCAGGACCGTGTCGTCGAGCACGATCCGGTCCTCGCCCACGGCGTCCTCGTCCACGACGAAGCCGCCGCCGACCGAGTAGTACGTCTTCTCCAGGAGCGGGGCGCCCTCGGCGTCGTACGCGAAGACGGTCATGCCGTTGGCGTGGTACGGGAGCGCCTTGCGGCGGTGCAGGACCAGCTGCTCGTCCGCGTCGAAGTCGATCTCGTGCATCCCGAGCAGGTTGATCCGGCCGGTGGAGCGGATCGCCTCGACCCGCTCGTCGGCCGTTTCCACGTCGACGGTGCGCGGGGACTCGCCCTCCAGACCGAGCAGGACCGCCTTCGGGGTGCCGTGGCCGTGGCCGGTGGCGCCGAGGGAACCGTACAGCTCGGCGCGGACCGAGGCGGTGTGGGCGAGCAGGCCCTCGTTCTTCAGCCGGCGCGCGAACATACGGGCCGCGCGCATGGGGCCGACCGTATGGGAGCTGGACGGGCCGATGCCGATCGAGAACAGGTCGAAGACCGAGATGGCCACGGGGAACTCCTCAGGGTTGGTAGACGCCGTTGTCTGCCGGGTGGTGCGGTACGGGCGGGACGGCCCGGAGTGCATGAGACAAAGCGGGGGACAAGGGACGGGGCACCGCGCCCACTGTTCAGTGTGCGGGTGCCCCTCCCGGAGGCGCGAATGCGCCGGACCGGCTACTTCAGGCCGGGGTACAGCGGGAACTTCTCGGCGAGCTTCGCGACCCGGGCCTTCAGGTCGTCCGCGTCGTAGGACGGCTTGAGGGCCGAGGCGATGATCTCGGCGACCTCGGTGAAGTCCTCGGCGCCGAAGCCGCGGGTGGCCAGGGCCGGGGTGCCGATCCGCAGGCCGGAGGTGACCATCGGCGGGCGCGGGTCGTTGGGGATGGCGTTCCGGTTGACCGTGATGCCGATCTCGTGGAGCCGGTCCTCGGCCTGCTGGCCGTCCAGCTCGGAGTTGCGCAGGTCCACCAGGACCAGGTGCACATCGGTGCCGCCGGACAGGACGGAGACGCCGACCTCGGTGACGTCGGGCTGGACCAGGCGCTCGGCCAGGATGCGGGCGCCCTCCAGGGTGCGCTGCTGGCGCTCCTTGAACTCCTCGCCCGCCGCGACCTTGAACGAGACCGCCTTGGCCGCGATCACGTGCTCCAGCGGACCGCCCTGCTGACCCGGGAAGACCGCCGAGTTGATCTTCTTGGCGAGCTCCTGGGTGGAGAGGATCACACCGCCGCGCGGACCGCCGAGGGTCTTGTGCGTGGTGGTGGTGACGACGTGGGCGTGCGGCACCGGGTTGGGGTGCAGGCCCGCGGCGACCAGACCGGCGAAGTGCGCCATGTCGACCATCAGGTACGCGCCGACCTCGTCCGCGATGCGGCGGAAGGCGGCGAAGTCCAGCTGGCGCGGGTACGCGGACCAGCCGGCGACGATCAGCTGCGGCTTGGCCTCCTTGGCCAGGCGCTCCACCTCGGCCATGTCCACGACACCGGTGTCGTCGACGTGGTACGGGACCACGTTGTAGAGCTTGCCGGAGAAGTTGATCTTCATGCCGTGGGTCAGGTGACCGCCGTGCGCCAGGTTCAGGCCCATGATCGTGTCGCCCGGCTTCAGCAGCGCGAACATCGCGGCGGCGTTCGCCTGCGCACCGGAGTGCGGCTGGACGTTCGCGGCCTCGGCGCCGAAGAGCGCCTTGATCCGGTCGATCGCGATCTGCTCGACGACGTCGACGTGCTCACAGCCGCCGTAGTAGCGGCGGCCGGGGTAGCCCTCGGCGTACTTGTTGGTCAGGACGGAGCCCTGTGCCTCCATGACGGCGACCGGAGCGAAGTTCTCCGAGGCGATCATTTCGAGCGTGGACTGCTGGCGCAGGAGCTCGGCGTCGACGGCGGCGGCGACGTCCGGGTCCAGCTCGTGGAGGGAGGAGTTGAGAAGCGACATCAGGTGGTCCCTTGGGGTCTCAGTTGCCGGAGAACTCGGTGTACTCGTCGGCGGAGAGCAGGTCCTTCGGCTCCTCCGCGACGCGTACCTTGAACAGCCAGCCGCCTTCGAACGGAGCGGAGTTGACCAGCGACGGGTCGTCCACGACGGCCTGGTTGGACTCCGTGATCTCACCGGTCACCGGGGAGTACAGGTCGCTGACCGACTTGGTCGACTCCAGCTCGCCGCAGGTCTCGCCCGCGGTCACCGCGTCACCGACCTCGGGGAGCTGCGCGTAGACGACGTCACCGAGCGCGTTGGCCGCGTGCTCGGTGATGCCGACCGTGGCCACACCGTCCTCGGCGGGCGACAGCCACTCGTGCTCCTTGCTGTACCGCAGCTGCTGGGGGTTGCTCATGGTCTGAATTCTCCTGTACGCGGGGAGTGCGGATGAACGATGGTCTTACGGTGTGAGACGGGACCGCGTCACGTATGCGGCACCGGCCGGGTCCTACGGTTCTACTTCTTGCGCTTGTAGAAGGGGAGCGCCACGACCTCGTACGGCTCGTGGCTGCCTCGGATCTCCACCGCGACTCCGGCGGTGCCCGGCTCGGCGTGCGCCGCGTCGACGTACGCCATGGCGACCGGCTTCCCCAGCGTGGGGGAGGGGGCCCCGGAGGTGACCTCGCCGATGACCCGGCCGTCCGCGACGACCGGGAAGCCGGCGCGCGGCACCCGGCGGCCCTCGGCGAGCAGGCCGACGAGCTTGCGCGGCGGGGCGGTCGCGGCGCGCTCCGCGGCGGCCTCCAGCGCCTTGCGGCCGACGAAGTCGCCGTCCTTCTCGAACTTCACGACCCGGCCGAGCCCGGCGTCGAACGGGGTCAGCGAGGTCGTGAGCTCGTGCCCGTACAGCGGCATGCCCGCCTCCAGGCGCAGCGTGTCACGGCAGGACAGGCCGCACGGGATCAGGCCGTGCGCGGCGCCCGCGTCGGTGAGCGCCTGCCACAGCTGCTCGGCGTGGCCGGGCGCGACGAACAGCTCGAAGCCGTCCTCGCCGGTGTAGCCGGTACGGGCGATCAGCGCGGGCACCCCGGCGACCACCCCGGGCAGCCCGGCGTAGTACTTCAGGCCGTCCAGATCGGCGTCGGTCACGGCCGCGAGGATCGCCGGGGACTCGGGACCCTGGACGGCGAGCAGCGCGTAGGCGTCGCGGTCGTCGCGGACCTCGGCGTCGAAGCCGGCGGCGCGCTCGGTCAGCGTGTCCAGGACGAGCTGGGCGTTGCCGGCGTTGGCGACGACCATGTACTCCGTGTCCTGGAGGCGGTAGACGATCAGGTCGTCCAGGATGCCGCCGTCCTCGGCGCAGATCATCGTGTAGCGGGCCCGGCCGGTGGAGACCGTGCCGATGTTGCCGACCAGCGCGTAGTTCAGCAGGTCCACGGCCTGCGGGCCGGTGACCGTGATCTCGCCCATGTGGGACAGGTCGAAGAGGCCCGCCTTCGTGCGGACGGCGTTGTGCTCGTCGCGCTCGCTGGCGTAGCGCAGCGGCATGTCCCAGCCCGCGAAGTCGGTCATGGTGGCGCCCAGCGAACGATGCAGCGCATCGAGGGCAGTGAGACGAGGGGTGCTGCTCATGAAACGGGCTCCCAGGGCATGACGACGGTGAGGACGATCCCTCCCCATCTGTCATCGGAACCTGAGAGGTTCGCCGAGAGACCCCACCGGGGTTCGGCTTGCACCTTGGGTGGAGCCGCCGGGCGGCTCGCTTTTCAGATCTGCCTCATCCACGCGGTACGGGGCCTGAGAGATTCAAGGGAGGATCTTGCTCCTTCGGCGCCCGGCACGGTGACCGGGACTCTCCCGCGCGGATTCAAGCGGCCTGTATGCAGTTGGCGGGGTCATCATCGCACGCATTCCGGGGGAGTGGGGCGCCGGGACCGGTGGAGCCCGTCACGCTTCCGCGGCGGGTCGGACGGTTGCCTCGCATTACCTTTTCTTTACACTTCAGGGGTAGGTATCGGTCCTGCACGCGTCGGCCGTACGGCCAGGGGGAGGCGATGACGTTGCGCTACGCCACGACCGCGGGAACCACGAGCACCACGCTGCCCGCGCAGTCCGGCTCACCGCCCCGGCAGGCGGTGGGCACCCATCCGCCCGTCGTCCGCGACCTGCGCGGCCGGTCCGGGCGCGGCCCGCGCGCCCTCCGCTTCGCCGCCGGGGACGTGGTGGTGGTCTCCGGGCTCCCCGGCAGCGGCAAGTCGACGCTGATCTCCCGCACCGCACCGGCGCACGCGGTCGACTCCCAGGACACCCGCGACCGCTGGGCCCGCCGGCTGCCCGGCTTACTCCCGTACGTCCTCTACCGCCCGCTCGTCCGCCTCGCCCACTACTGGGGGCTGCGGCGGGTGCTGCGCTCCGGCGCCTCGGCCGTCGTCCACGACTGCGGTACGCAGAGCTGGGTCCGCACCCTGCTCGCCCGCCATGCCCGGCGCCGGGGCACCGGCCTGCATCTGGTCCTGCTCGACGTCTCCGCCCGGACCGCGCGCGAGGGGCAGCGCGAGCGCGGCCGGGGCGTCTCCGCGTACGCCTTCGCCCGGCACCGCAGAGCCGTGCGGCGGCTGCTGCGCGACACCGAGGCCGGACTGCTGCCGCACGGCTGCGCCTCGGCGGTGCTGCTCGACCGCGAGGCGGCCGGGGCCCTTACCCGCATCACGTTCGCAGACGCACAGACCGACGGCTGAAAACGGACCGTCCAACGGCTGGACGGTAGCCGGGAACGAGTGTTTTCCGGGCGGCCCCGGGGAGCGACGGAGGACCACCGAGGCCGTACCCTCTTGCTGCACGGCAACGGGGCGAGAGGGAAGCAGTGGACATTCCGGCACAGACCGGGAGCCTGCCGCAGGGCGGCTGGCCGGCCAATGAACTCGAAGAGGTGCTGGGCGCCTCGCTCGGCACGCCGGAGGCGGGCGGCCGCCTGCTGGAGGTGCTCGGCCGCAGCCACGTCTGGGTCCCCCTTCCCAACGGCGGCGGGCCCGCCGCCGGTGAGCTGGACCTGCCGGCGATGGAGATCGACGGCGCCGCCTACGTCCCCGTCTACAGCTCCGAGCACCAGTTCCTCAGCTGCGTCGGGGCGCAGATGTCCTTCACCATCGCCCCGGCCGCCGAGTTCGCCCGCGGACTGCCCCCGCAGCTGGGCATCGCCGTCAACCCGGGCGGCGCGGTCGGCCTGCCGCTGCCCCCGCCCGCCGTCGCCGAACTGTGCCGGGCCGGGCGCACCCCGCTCGACGGCCCGGCGACCGGGGGCCGGGTCCGGCTGTACGAGCCGGACTGGAAGGAGGAGCCCGTCGACTTCCTGGCCGCCGCCGCCGGCGAGTTCCAGGAGAGCGGCGTCGTCCGCACCGCCCGCCGGGTCCTGGCCAGCATCGAGGGCGACGACCCGGTGCTCTTCGTCGGCGTCGAGTTCTCCACCTGGGACGGCGCCGGACAGAGCGCCCCGATGGACGCCCTGGGCCGGGCGCTGGGTCGCGTCGCGGTGCCGTGGCCGGTCAACCTCGTCCTCCTCGACGTGGCGCAGGACCCGGTCGCCGACTGGATGCGCGAGCGGGTGCGGCCCTTCTACACGCGCGCCCCGGAGTGACGGGGGGCGGCCGCCGCGTCAAGCCGGTGACAGCGCGGCCGCATAAGCTGGTTTGATGGCCGAAGGCCGATGCCCGGTGGCCGAAGCAGAGGATCAACGAGGGGCGGGACCAGGGTGAGTGCGTCAGGCACCGCGGCGGCCGGTCAGGTCGAGCACATGCTGCGACAGGTCGCGCCCGGCCGCTACGACGCTTACGAGGCGCTGCTCCAGGCCCTCGCGGCCGGCCGGGTCTGGATGCTCCTCTGGCACGGCCGCCCCGGCGCCCCCGACGCCCAGTACGGGAACATGGAGGTCGAAGGCCTCGGCTACGCCCCCTGCGTCACCTCCCCCCAGGAGCTCACCGCCAGCGGCTGGAGCCGGGACCACGAGGTCGTCGCCGGGCTGGACGTCGCGCGCGCCCTCTACCCCGACCGCTGGGGCGTCTGGCTCAATCCGCACGCCCCGGGCGGCGGCGTCGGAATCCCCTGGCTGGACCTGCGCCGCATCGCGACCGGCCTCGACCGGATGCCCGCCGGGCCGCTGCGGATCAGCGAACCCGCCGTCGACATCCCGCAGTTCTACGCCCAGCTCACGCAGAACGCCCACCACACCCCCGCGATCCGCTCGCTGCGCCGCGCCTGGGTGCAGCCCGCGCTGGGCGTCCCGTACCTCGCCGTCGGTCTCGACCTGTACGACACGAGCAGGCCGTCCGTCGACGCGGTGCGCGCGATGATGCGCCAGTCGGTCGGCGCCGTCCCCGAGGGGCTGCCGGTCTCCACGGTCGCGATGTCCGACGAGTACGACCCGGTCGCGATGTGGCTGCGCGCCAACTCCCGGCCCTTCTACGACCGCGAGGCGCACGCCGCGCCCGGTTACGGCTACCCGCAGAGCCCCGCGTACTGACCCCGTTTGCTGATCCCGCGTCAGGTTCCCGGCATATCGGGGGCATTGCGGGCACTTCGGCGTTCGCGTGCGAAGTGTTCGTAATCGCCGTTTTGTGACCGGGAGGCCCGATTGCCGAGTCCGGCTGTTCGGATATCGGTTGCATTCTGACGTCATCACGTTTGAGCAAACATTCCCCGCCAGGTCTGGCGGGTGTGCGCGAACTGGCTGAAGACTCCCACGCAACTAGCTATGTACGAGCCGCTACCGCGGCGGTCACGGGCCGGCCACCGCCGGTCGAGAGGGGTCTCCAGCGCAATGACGGCACCTATCGAGACCACCAGGGCGGATACGCAGCCCGAAGCGGTGCTGGAAGGCGCGGGCCGCAAGGAGATCGAGGGCCGTTCGCTCGGCCGCATCGCCTGGACCCGGTTCAAGCGGGACAAGGCCGCGATGGCCGGTGGCATCGTTGTCGTCCTGCTGATCCTGACCGCGGTGCTGTCCAAGCCGCTCCAGTCGCTGCTGGGGCTCGACCCCAACGCGTTCAACCAGAGCCTGGTCGACCCCGTCATGCTGGCCCCCAAGGGCAGCTTGGGCGGGATCAGCTGGGACCACCCGTTCGGTGTCGAACCGCAGACCGGCCGCGACATCTTCGCGCGCATCCTCGAAGGCTCCTGGGTCTCGCTGGTCGTCGCCGTCGGCTCCACCCTGCTCTCCGTCGCCATCGGCGTCGTCATGGGTGTCGTGGCCGGGTTCTACGGCGGCTGGGTGGACAGCCTGATCAGCCGGCTGATGGACACCTTCCTCGCCTTTCCGCTGCTGCTCTTCGCGATCTCCATCTCCGCGTCCCTCCAGGGCAACGCCTTCGGAATGGAAGGGCTCACGCTGCGGATCGCGGTCCTGATCTTCGTGATCGGCTTCTTCAGCTGGCCCTACATCGGGCGCATCGTGCGCGCGCAGACGCTGTCGCTCCGCGAGCGCGAGTTCGTCGAGGCCGCCCGTTCGCTGGGCGCACGCGGTCCGTTCATCCTCTTCCGCGAACTGCTGCCCAACCTGGTCGCGCCGATCCTCGTGTACGCGACCCTGCTGATCCCCACGAACATCCTCTTCGAGGCGGCCCTGTCCTTCCTGGGCGTCGGCATCGCCCCGCCGCAGGCTTCCTGGGGCGGCATGCTCACGCAGGCGGTCGACCTCTACGAGGTGGACCCGATGTTCATGGTCATTCCCGGCATGGCGATCTTCATCACCGTGCTGGCCTTCAACCTGCTGGGGGACGGGCTGCGTGACGCACTCGACCCTCGTGGCAAGTAATCGCGGCAGTGCCGCACAGGACTAGCGAGGGGGCTTTCCTCAGCATGCAGAACAAGAAGACAGCGGCGCTCATAGCCGTCGCCATCGCGGTGTCGCTCGCCGCCACGGGGTGCAGCAAGGACTCCGACGGAGGCAGCGGCAAGGGCGGCGGCGGTGGCAACGCCAAGGCCGACGCCGGCCTGACGAGCATCGTCAACGCCAGCGACAAGAAGGGCGGGACGGTCACTTACGAGCACTCCAGTGGCCCGGACTCCCTGGACCCCGGCAACACGTACTACGGCTGGGTGCAGAACTTCTCCCGCCTGTACGCCCGTTCGCTGGTGACCTTCCAGCCGGCCGCCGGCAAGGACAGCCTGAAGGTCGTCCCCGACCTCGCCACCGGTCTCGGCAAGGCGAGCGCGGACGCGAAGACCTGGACGTACACGCTGCGTAAGGGCGTGAAGTTCGAGGACGGCTCCGAGATCACCTCGCAGGACGTCAAGTACGCCGTGGAGCGCTCCAACTTCGCGCCCGAGGCCCTGTCCAACGGCCCGACGTACTTCAAGGCCTACCTCGAGGGCGGCGACAAGTACAAGGGTCCGTACAAGGACAAGTCCACCGCGGGTCTGAAGTCCATCGAGACCCCGGACAAGTACACGATCGTCTTCCACCTCAACAAGCCGTTCGCGGACATGGACTACCTGGCCGCGTTCTCGCAGACCGCGCCGGTCCAGCAGAAGGCCGACACGGGCGCCAGCTACGTCCAGAAGATGGTCTCCTCGGGCCCCTACAAGTTCTCGAAGTACGACGAGAGCAAGGGCGCGACCCTGGTCCGCAACCCGGAGTGGGACCCGAAGTCGGACCCGATCCGCAAGGCGCTGCCGGACCGGATCGAGCTGAAGTTCAACGTCAACCCCACCACGGTCGACGAGCACCTGCTCAACGACGAGACCACCGCGGACATCGCGGGCACGGGTCTGCAGTCCAAGACCCAGCCCAAGGTCCTGGTCAAGGCGTCGGAGAAGGCGAAGACGGACAACCCGTACGCCGGCGCCCTGCAGTACCTCGCGCTGAACGTCAACGTGAAGCCGTTCGACAACATCGAGTGCCGCAAGGCCGTCCAGTACGCGGTCGACAAGCAGAGCATGATCGACTCGATCGGCGGCCCGGTCAAGGGCGACCCGGCGAGCACGGTCATCCCCCCGACCGTCGCCGGCTACAAGAAGTTCGACCTGTACCCGACCGAGGGCAGCAAGGGCGACGCGGCCAAGGCCAAGGAGCACCTGGCCAAGTGCGGTCACCCGGACGGCTTCAAGACCACGCTGACGGCCCGTTCGGACCGTCCTGACGAGGTCACCGCCGCCACCCAGCTCCAGAACAGCCTGAAGGCCATCGGCGTCACCGCCGAGATCAAGCAGTTCCCGGCGGACAAGTACTTCACCGACTTCGCCGGTGTCCCGGCCTGGGTCCACAAGAACAACGCGGGCATGATGATGATGGCCTGGGGCGCCGACTGGCCGACCGGCTTCGGCTTCCTCGACCAGATCGTCAACGGCTCGGCCATCAAGCCCTCCGGCGGCACCAACCTGATGGAGCTGAACGACAAGGGGATCAACGAACTCCTCGTCAAGGGCATCGGGACCGTCGACACCACGCAGCGCAACGCCACGTGGGGCGAGGTCGACCAGAAGGTCATGGAGAACGCCTCGGTCGTTCCCCTCTTCTACCGCAAGAACCTGCTGTACCGCCCGGCCTCCGCGGCGAACGTCACCGTCACCGACGCGTACCTCGGCATGTACGACTACGTGCTCATGTCGTCCAGCAAGTAGCGCCTGTTCATCAAAAGCATCCCCTGAAAGGCAGGTGAAGGCGCCGGGCGGCGGGGTTTCCCGCCCCACCCGCCCGGCGCCGCACGGCTGTGGCTGCGTATATCATCCGACGCGTATTCGCCGCGGTGTTGCTGCTGCTGGTGGTCAGCGCAGTCACGTTCGCGATCTTCTTCCTGGTGCCCCGCCTCGGCGGGCAGACCCTCGACTCCATGGCCGCCCAGTACGTGGGGAAGAGCCCGGACCCCGACGTCATCGCCGCGGTCAAGAAGAACCTGGGGCTCGACCAGCCCCTGTACCTCCAGTACTGGCACTTCGTGAAGGGCATCGTGGTCGGCGCCCAGTACCAGTTCGGCCCCGACCCCGTCACGTGCAACGCCCCGTGCTTCGGCTACTCGTTCAAGACGCACACCGAGATCTGGCCGCAGCTCGTGGACCGGGTCCCGGTCACGCTCTCGCTGGCCGTCGGTGCCGCCGTCATCTGGGTGATCTCCGGTGTCGCGATCGGCGTCGTCTCCGCGCTGAAGCGGGGCTCGCTCTTCGACCGCCTCTCCATGGGCGTCGCCCTCGCCGGCGTCTCCCTCCCGATGTTCTTCACCGGCCTGGTGGTCCTGGCGCTCTTCGGCAACGGGGAGTACGTGCCCATCACCGAGGACCCGGTCGCCTGGGCGGGCAGCCTGGTCCTGCCCTGGTGCACCCTCGCCCTGCTGTACTCCGCGCTCTACGCCCGGCTCACCCGGGCCGGGATGCTGGAGACCATGAGCGAGGACTACATCCGGACCGCGCGCGCCAAGGGCCTCCAGGAACGCAAGGTGGTCGTCAAGCACGGGCTGCGGTCCGCGCTCACCCCGCTGGTCACCATCTTCGGCATGGACTTCGCGCTGCTCCTCGGCGGCGCGGTCATCACCGAACGCGTCTTCTCCTTCCAGGGGCTGGGCGCCTTCGCGATCCAGGGCGTGACCACCGCCGACCTGCCCAAGGTGATGGGCGTGACCCTGGTCGCGGCCTTCTTCATCGTCATCTGCAACCTGCTGGTGGACCTCGTGTACGCCGCGATCGACCCCCGGGTGAGGCTCTCATGAGCGGCGCGACCAAGAAGGACTCCCAGACGGCAGAGAGCGTCCCGGCCCCCCGCCCGGGCGACGGCCGGCCGTTCCTCTCCGTACGCGACCTCCAGGTCCACTTCGACACCGACGACGGCCTGGTCAAGTCCGTGGACGGCGTCAGCTTCGACCTGGAGGCAGGCAAGACCCTCGGCATCGTCGGCGAGTCGGGCTCCGGCAAGTCCGTGACCTCGCTGGGGGTCATGGGCCTGCACACCTCGGAGCGGGCCCGGATCGGCGGCGAGATCTGGCTCGACGGCGAGGAGCTGATCGGCTCGGGCGCCGAGCGCGTCCGGAGGCTGCGCGGCCAGAAGATGGCCATGATCTTCCAGGACCCGCTGTCCGCCCTGCACCCGTACTACACGATCGGCGCGCAGATCGTGGAGGCCCACCGGGTCCACCACAAGGTCGACAAGAAGGCCGCCAAGAAGCGGGCCGTCGAGATGCTCGACCGGGTCGGCATCCCTGAGCCGCACCGCCGGTTCGACGACTATCCGCACCAGTTCTCCGGCGGCATGCGCCAGCGCGCGATGATCGCGATGGCCCTGGTCAACAACCCGCAGCTGCTCATCGCCGACGAGCCGACGACCGCCCTCGACGTCACCGTCCAGGCGCAGATCCTGGACCTGATCCGGGATCTGCAGAAGGAGTTCGGCTCGGCGGTCATCATGATCACCCACGACCTGGGTGTCGTCGCCGAGATCGCGGACGAGATCCTCGTGATGTACGCGGGACGGTGCGTGGAGCGCGGCTCCGCCGAGAAGGTGTTCTACGAGCCCCAGCACCCGTACACCTGGGGTCTGCTCGGCTCGATGCCGCGGATCGACCGGGAGCAGACCGAGCGGCTGATCCCCGTCAAGGGCTCGCCGCCCAGTCTCATCAACGTCCCCTCGGGCTGCGCCTTCCACCCGCGCTGCCCGTACGCCGACGTCCCGCCCGACAACATCACCCGCACCGAGCGTCCGGAGCTGCGGCAGGTCGGCGACGGGCACTTCTCCGCGTGCCACATGTCGCCCGAGCAGCGCGACCGGATCTGGACCGAAGAGATTGCGCCGAAGCTGTGACTGAGCTGAACAAGAAGACTCCCGCGCCCGCCGCGGCCGGGTCGGACGGGTCCGGCCCCGAACCGCTCCTCAAGGTGGACGGCCTGGTCAAGCACTTCCCGATCACCAAGGGCGTGCTGAAGCGCAAGGTCGGCGCGGTCCAGGCGGTCGACGGCCTCACCTTCGACGTGCGCCCCGGGGAGACCCTGGGCGTCGTCGGCGAGTCGGGCTGCGGCAAGTCGACCATGGGGCGGCTGGTGACCCGGCTCCTCGAACCGACCGGCGGCAAGGTCGAGTTCCAGGGCCGCGACATCACCCACCTGTCCGCCGGACGGCTGCGGCCGATGCGGCGCGACATCCAGATGATCTTCCAGGACCCGTACGGCTCGCTGAACCCGCGCCACACGGTCGGCGGGATCGTCTCCACGCCCTTCCGGCTCCAGGGCGTCAAGCCCGAGGGCGGGGTGAAGGCGGAGGTCCAGCGGCTGCTGGAGCTGGTCGGGCTCAACCCCGAGCACTACAACCGCTATCCGCACGAGTTCTCCGGCGGCCAGCGTCAGCGCATCGGCATCGCCCGCGCGCTCGCCCTCAAGCCGAAGCTGGTCGTCGCGGACGAGCCGGTCTCCGCGCTGGACGTGTCGATCCAGGCGCAGGTGGTGAACCTGCTGGACGACCTCCAGGACGAGCTCGGGCTCACCTACATGATCATCGCGCACGACCTGTCGGTGATCCGCCACGTCTCGGACCGGATCGCGGTCATGTACCTCGGCAAGATCGTCGAGCTGGCGGACCGCAAGTCGCTGTACGAGGCGCCGATGCACCCGTACACCAAGGCGCTGATGTCCGCGGTGCCCGTGCCGGACCCGCGCCGGCGCGGTGCCAAGAGCGACCGCATCCTGCTCAAGGGCGATGTGCCGTCGCCGATCTCGCCGCCCGCCGGCTGCCGTTTCCACACCCGGTGCTGGAAGGCGACGAAGGTCTGCGGGACGACCGAGCCGCCGCTGCTCCAGATGAAGACCGGGCACCAGGTGGCCTGCCACCACCCGGAGAACGGCGAGGACCAGGTGCCGGGCGACGCCCCGCTGGTCGCGGACGTCATCACGGTCCGGCAGGCGCCCGCGAAGGAGCCCGTGAAGGAGTCCGCGGCCGAGGCGCCCGAGGAGCCCGCGAAGGCCGCCGAACCCGCCGAACCCGCCCCGGACGGTACGAAGGAGTAGTACGGGCACAATTGCCCGGTGCTCAACGAACTGTTCACGCCCTCCGTCCAGCACGCGCTCGACATCGTGGGGATCTTCGTCTTCGCGATCTCGGGCGCCCTGCTCGCCGTACGCAAGAACTTCGATGTCTTCGGCATCGCGGTGCTCGCCGAGGTGACCGCGCTGGGCGGAGGGCTCTTCCGTGACCTGATCATCGGGGCGGTGCCACCCGCCGCCTTCACGGATCTGGGGTACTTCACCACCCCGCTGCTCGCCGCGGGCCTGGTCTTCTTCCTCCATCCGCACGTGGAGCGCATCCAGGTCGGCGTGAACGTGTTCGACGCGGCCGGTCTCGGCCTCTTCTGCGTCACCGGCACGGTGAAGGCGTACGACTACGGGCTCGGCCTCACCGCGTCGGCGGCGCTCGGCCTGGCCACGGCGGTCGGCGGCGGTGTGCTGCGGGACGTCCTGGCCAACGAGGTGCCGTCGCTGCTGCGCTGGGACCGCGACCTGTACGCGGTGCCCGCCATGGTGGGCGCCGCCATGACCGTGCTCTGCATCCGCTTCGACGCGCTCAACGCCCTGACCAGCGGCGCGGCCGTGATCACCGCGTTCGTGCTGCGGCTGCTCGCGCTCCGCTTCCACTGGCGGGCCCCGCGCGCCTACAACCGGCGCTCGGCGCGGGCGGACGAGGGGTGAGCTACTCGGGAGCACAAAAAGCTACCGCTCAGTAATACAATCGGTGTACGGTGCGACCATGGCACAGGCAACCATCGGGGACAGCGAGTTCGACCGGGACACCGCGGTCACCCTGCGCGAAGAGGGCGTCTACGACGCGGAGCTCTCGGCGGGCTGGACGATCATCCACGCCGTCAACGGCGGATACCTGCTGGCGATGCTGGGCCGCGCGCTCGGCGAGGCCCTGCCGCACGCGGACCCGTTCTCCGTCTCCGCGCACTACCTCACCGCCTCCGTGCCCGGCCCGGCGGTGATCCGGACCCAGGCCGTCCGGACCGGCCGCACCCTCTCCACCGGTCAGGCGTCGCTCTTCCAGTACGCCGAGGACGGCACCGAGGTCGAGCGCATCCGCGTCCTCGCCACCTACGGCGACCTGGACGCGCTCACCGACGACATCCGCACCGCCGCGAAGCCGCCGGCCATCCCGCCGCGCGAGCACTGCCTCGGTCCCGGCGACGGACCGGCGCCGATCCCGGGCAGCTCCGCGATCACCGACCGGCTCGACATCAAGCTGGACCCGGCGACCATCGGCTGGGCGATCGGACAGCCCTCCGGCAAGGGCGAGATGCGCGGCTGGTTCGGTCTGGCGGACGGCCGCGACCCCGACGCGCTCTCGCTGCTGCTCACCGTGGACGCCCTGCCCCCGACCTCGTTCGAGCTGGGGCTCAAGGGCTGGACCCCCACCATCGAGCTCACCACGCACATCCGCTGCCGCCCCGCCCCGGGCCCGCTCCGCGTCTCCATCACCACCCGCAATCTGGCGGGCGGCTTCCTGGAGGAGGACGCGGACGTCTGGGACAGCGCCGACCGTCTGGTCGCCCAGTCCCGCCAGCTCGCCCGCGCCCCGCGCGACTGACCCTCCCGGGCCCCCTTCTCAGGCGCCCTGGGCCGGTTCGTCGAGCCAGTGCAGGGCGCCGAGTGCGATGAGCCGCAACCGGCGCCCCGCCGTGCGGGCCACCCGCTCGTCGTCCGCCGGGCCCGCGTCCAGCAGGGCCGACGCGGTGATCACCATGTGGTCCACATAGAGGCCGCCCAGCATCAACAGGTCCTCCTCGGCCCAGCCCCCGGAGCCCGGCTCCGCCGCGAGGGCCGCCGCCACCTCCTCGGCGAACAGCCGCAGCTGCGCCGCGATGGCCTCGCGGACCGGGCCGACCCCGCCGTGCTGCTCCCGCGCGATGAAGCGGAAGTGCGCGGGCTGCTCCCGTACGTGACGCCGTATCAGCTCCACGCTGCGGTCGAGCCGGACCTCGCTGTCGCCCGTCTCCGCGAGTATCGCGCCGATCATGCCGTGCAGGCTGCCCAGGGTCTGTTCGACCAGGGCCACGCCGAGTGCGGGCACGCTCTCGAAGTGCCGGTAGAAGGCCGTGGGCGTGATGCCGGCCGCCCGGGTCACCTCGCGCAGCCCGAGGCTGCTCAGGCTCTGCTCCGCCAGCAGCCCGAGGGCGGCGTCCAGGAGCGCCTGGCGCGTCTTCAGCTTCTGGTTCTGGCGGACCCCGGCGATGTGACTCATGCCATTCAGTAAACAACTGTTCTCCGGAGCGGGGAAGGGGTGAGCAGGTTTAGACTCAAGAGTCAGTGAACAGTCGTACTCTGAATGCTCCTGGCGCACGCCATCCGCACACGAAAGGCCGAACATGATCGTCCTTGTCGCCGCCCTGCTCCTGCTGGGGATCGCACTGGGAGCGGTGGCCCAGATCCCGCTTCCGCTGTCGCTCGCCCTCGGCGCCCTCATCGGCTGCTGGCTGCTGGTCTTCGCCGTACGCGAGCGGGCGCGGGGTTCCCGGTGAGCGCCCCCGTGCAAGCCGCCCCGCGCTCCCGCCGGGACGCCGACGGGCTCGCCGTCGCCTCGTTCGTGCTGGGCCTCGTCGGGCTGCTGGTGATGAACATCCTGCTGGGTCCCGCCGCCATCGTGATGGCGATCGTGGCCCTGGCCCGCGCCACGAACCGGCGCGGCCGCGCCTTCCTCGGCCTCGCGCTCGGCGTCGCCGACCTGCTGGTCCTCGCCTTCCTGGTCACCGGAAACGGCGTCGTCGCCTGGAACTTCGGCGGCTGACCCGCACCGCCGCACAGGGTGCGCGGGCCCCGGGACCCCATGCGCCCGCCGTACGCCCCACCGGGGGCTCGTAGAATCGAGCCCACCATGGCTTACCTCGACCACGCCGCGACCACGCCGATGCTTCCCGAGGCGATCGCGGCGATGACCGCGCAGCTCGCCGTCACGGGCAACGCGTCCTCACTCCACGCCGCCGGGCGCCGGGCCCGCCGTACCGTCGAGGAGTCCCGGGAATCCCTCGCCGACGCCCTCGGCGCACGCCCCAGCGAGGTGGTCTTCACCTCGGGCGGCACCGAATCGGACAACCTCGCGGTGAAGGGCCTGTACTGGGCCCGCCGCGACGCCGACCCGCGCCGCACCCGGGTCCTCGCCAGCCCCGTCGAACACCACGCCGTCCTCGACGCGGTCGACTGGCTGGCCGCCCACGAGGGCGCGACCGTCGAATACCTCCCCGTCGACCGCTACGGGCGCGTCCACCCCGAGGCGCTGCGCGAGGCCGTCCTGCGCGACCCCGACGACATCGCGCTGATCACCGTGATGTGGGCCAACAACGAGATCGGCACGATCCTGCCGGTACGCGAACTGGCCGAGGTGGCACGCGAGTTCGAGATCCCCATGCACGCCGACGCAGTCCAGGCGTTCGGCCAGCTCGACGTGGACTTCGGCGCCTCCGGGCTCGCCGCGATGACCGTCAGCGCGCACAAGATCGGCGGGCCCACCGGGGTCGGCGCGCTGCTGCTCGGTCGCGAGTACACCCCGGTGCCCGTGCTGCACGGCGGCGGGCAGGAGCGCCATGTGCGCTCCGGCACCCTCGACGTGCCGGGCATCGCCTCCTTCGCCGTCGCCGGAAGGATCGCCGCCGACCGGCGCGAGGACTTCGCCCGGGAGACCGGCGCGCTCCGCGACGAGCTGGCCGCCGCCGTCCTGGCGGAGGTCCCCGACGCCCTGCTCGGCGGCGACCCGGCCCCGGGCGGCCGCCTGCCGGCCAACGCGCACTTCACCTTCCCCGGCTGCGAGGGCGACTCGCTCCTGCTGCTGCTGGACGCCCAGGGCATCGAATGCTCCACCGGCTCCGCCTGCACCGCCGGGATCGCCCAGCCCAGCCATGTGCTGCTCGCCACGGGCACCGATCCGGACCTGGCCCGGGGCACCCTGCGCTTCTCGCTCGGCCACACCTCGACCAAGCAGGACGTCCAGGACGTGGCCCGGGCGATCGGCCCCGCGGTGGAAAGAGCGCGCTCGGCTGGGCTCAGCTAGTCCTCCCCGTTACCCGATGTGGCCGCGCGCCGGACCAGCTCCATGTAGCGGTCCCAGTCCCAGCCGCGGCCCGGGTCCGTGTGGTCGGCGCCCGGCACCTCGACGTGCCCGATGATGTGCTCCCGGTCCACCGGGATGCCGTACCGCCCGCATATCGCCGCGGTGAGCTTCGCCGACGCCCCGTACATCGCGGCGGTGAAGTCCTGCGGGCGCTCCACGAAGCCCTCGTGCTCGATGCCCACACTGCGTTCGTTGTACGAGCGGTTGCCCGCGTGGAACGCCACGTCCAGCTCGCGGATCATCTGCGTCACGTGCCCGTCCTTGCCCACCACGTAATGGGCCGCGGCCTGGTGCCCGGGGTCCTGGAAGGCGCGGACCGCACTGCCGAGGCTGCCCTGGGTGACATGGACGATCACCCGGTCGATGCCGTAGTCGTCGGGGCGGTCGGCCCGCCGCCAGTTCGCCTCCGAGGCCGCCACCCACCGCGCCCCCGCGTAATCCACCGCACCCGCGGTACGCGGCTTCTCCACGCCGGGCAGCCGCCACCAGGCACGCTTCAGCGGCTCCCGCGCCAGCGCCGCCGTGCCCACGGCCGTGACGGCGCCGCCGATCAGCACCGAGCGCCGGCTGATCCCGGTCCCGGTGCCGCCGCCGTCCGTCCCCTTGGTCCCCATGCGACGGACAACGCTTATCCGCGGGCTTTCGGTTCCCGCCCCCACGTACCCTGGTGGGGCTATGACTGAGACTCCCCAGCGCCCCCTCCGTGTGCTCGCCGCCATGTCGGGCGGTGTCGACTCCGCCGTCGCCGCCGCCCGCGCCGCCGAGGCGGGCCACGACGTGACCGGTGTGCACCTCGCCCTCTCCGCGAACCCGCAGTCCTTCCGGACCGGGGCCCGGGGCTGTTGCACCATCGAGGACTCCCGGGACGCCCGCCGCGCCGCGGACGTCATCGGCATCCCCTTCTACGTGTGGGACCTGGCGGAACGCTTCCGCGAGGACGTCGTGGAGGACTTCGTCGCCGAGTACGAGGCGGGGCGCACCCCCAACCCGTGCCTGCGCTGCAACGAGAAGATCAAGTTCGCCGCGCTCCTCGACAAGGCCCTCGCGCTCGGCTTCGACGCGGTGTGCACCGGCCACTACGCCACGGTCGTCACCGGCGCCGACGGCAACCGGGAGCTGCACCGCGCCTCGGACATGGCCAAGGACCAGAGCTACGTGCTCGGCGTCCTGGACGAGCGCCAGCTCGCCCACGCGATGTTCCCGCTCGGCGACACCCTCACCACCAAGGACGAGATCCGCGCCGAGGCCGAGCGACGGGGCCTCGCGGTCGCCAAGAAGCCCGACAGCCACGACATCTGCTTCATCGCCGACGGCGACACCCAGGGCTTCCTGGCCGACCGCCTCGGCGGCAGGGCGGAGGGCGACATCCTGGACGAGTCCGGTGCGAAGCTGGGCACCCACGAGGGCGCCTTCGGCTTCACCATCGGCCAGCGCAAGGGCCTGCGCATCGGCCATCCCGCGCCCGACGGCAAGCCGCGCTACGTCCTGGACATCTCCCCGGTGAACAACACGGTGACCGTCGGCCCCGCCGAGGCCCTGGACGTCACCGCGCTCACCGCGATCAAGCCCCGCTGGTGCGGCACACCCCCGTGCGGCCCGGGCACGTACACCGCCCAGCTCCGCGCCCACGGCGGCGAGACCGAGGTGACCGCCGAGCCGGCCGAGGACAGCCTGCACGTCACGTTCACGGAGCCGGTCCGGGGCGTCGCCCCCGGCCAGGCGGTCGTCCTGTACGACGGCACCCGCGTGGTCGGCTCCGCGACGATCGCGACGACGGTCCGCCGGGAGCGCGCGGCGACGGGCTGAGCCGCGTAGAGGCGCACAAGCCCCGCACGGCAACGCCCGACCCCAGTACGGGCGTGGCCGCGCGGGGCGCTCAAGGGTGTGCGCACCACGCATCTCAGGGTCCGCCACCCGGGCGCCCGCCGCATCCCGGCGGCGGGCCCGCGGAAGGCGGGCCTTACCGTGGCAGCCATGAACATCTGCGTCTTCCTCTCCGCCGCCGACCTTCCCGACCGCTACACCGTGCCCGCCCGCGAATTCGCCGAGCTGCTGGGGCGCGGCGGGCACACCCTCGTCTGGGGCGGGTCCGAGAGCGGGCTGATGAAGGTCGTCGCCGACGGCGTCCAGGAGGCGGGCGGGAAACTGGTCGGGGTCTCCGTGGACTTCCTGGCCGCCAAGGCGCGTACCAACGCCGACGAGATGGTCATCGCCCGCGACCTCGCCGAGCGCAAGGCGCTCCTGCTCGCGAAGTCCGACGCGGTCGTGATCATGGTCGGCGGCACCGGGACGCTCGACGAGGCGACCGAGATCCTGGAGCTGAAGAAGCACGGCAAGCACACCAAGCCGGTCGTCCTGCTCAACACCGCCGGCTTCTACGACGGCCTGCGCGAGCAGTTCCAGCGCATGGAGGACGAGGGCTTCCTGCCGCTCCCGCTGACCGAGCTGGTGTTCTTCGCGGAGGACGGCGTCGGCGCCCTGGCCTACCTGGAGGAGTCGGCCGGCCTGCAGTGATGTGCCGTACGGGGCCCGGGCGGCGGATGCGACGATGGGGGCCATGTCCACTCACCTCATCACCGGTGCCGGCTCCGGCATCGGCGCAGCGGTCGCCCGGCGTCTCACCGAGCGCGGCGACGACCTCGTCCTGCTGGCCCGCGACGCGGGCCGCGCCAAGGAGCTGGCCGCGCTCCACCCCGGCGCCCGCACCCTCGTCGGCGACCTGTCCAACCCGGACCGGCTCTCCTGGGCCCTCGCCCAGCAGAGCGTGCCGGAACGGCTCGACTCGCTGCTGCACATCGCGGGTGTGGTCGAGCTCGGCCCGGTCGGTGAGCTGACCCCCAAGGCGTGGCACTACCAGCTCAACGCCAACCTCGTCGCCCCCGCCGAGCTGACCCGGCTCACCCTGCCCCAGCTGCGCGTCGCCCAGGGCCACGTGCTCTTCGTGAACTCCGGCGCCGGGCTCTCCGCGAGCCCCGAGTGGAGCGCGTACGCCGCCAGCAAGCACGGCCTGAAGGCCCTCGCGGACTCGCTGCGCCACGAGGAGCACGGCAACGGCGTCCGCGTCACCACCGTCTACCCGGGCCGCACCGCCAGCCCCATGCAGGAGAAGGTCCACCGGCAGGAGGGCAAGGAGTACGACCCCGCCCGCTGGATCGACCCCGAGTCCGTCGCGACCACCATCCTGATGGCGCTCGACCTGCCCCGCGACGCCGAGGTCAACGACCTGACCGTGCGCCCCGGCCGCTGATCGCCGGGCCGTACGCTTCTCGCGTGAGCGAGATCAACGTGTTCAGGGACTGCCCGGCCACCGGGATCGGTTCGATGCCCGGGGGAGACGCCCGGGAGGCGGCCAGGACCGTCACCGGCTCCTTCGGCGACGGCGAGGGCATGCCGTACCTGGCGGAACTCCCGGCGCGCGGGCCCGGCGCCGACATGACCGGGCGCACGGTCGGACTGCTCTCCGAGCTGTACGGGCACGTCGAGCCCAGCGGCTGGCGGATCAGCGACCGGCCCGGCCGCGACACCCGCCGGGCCCGGTCCTGGCTCGGCGAGGACCTGGACGCCCTGGAGGAGTTCACCCAGGGCTACGAGGGCCCGCTCAAGGTCCAGGCCGTGGGGCCCTGGACGCTGGCCGCCGCCCTGGAACGCCGGGGCGGCGAGGCGTTCCTCGGCGACCCGGGCGCCTGCCGCGACCTCGCGGACTCGCTCGCCGAGGGGCTGCGCGGCCACCTCGCCGAGGTCCGCCGCCGGGTGCCCGGGGCGCGCATCGCCCTCCAGCTGGACGAGCCCTCGCTCACCGCCGTGCTGCGCGGCCGGGTCAGGACCGCCAGCGGCTACCGCACCCACCGCGCGGTGGACCGCCAGATCGTGGAGGCCACCCTGCGCGAGGTCCTGGCGGCGGCCGGCGGGACCGCGACGCTCGTGCACACCTGCGCCCCCGAGGTCCCGTTCGCGCTGCTGCGCCGGGCCGGGGCGGACGGTATCTCCTTCGACCTCTCCCTGCTCACCGAGCGTGAGGAGGAGGCGATCGGGGAAGCCGTCGAGGGCGGCACCCGGATGTTCTTCGGGGTCGTACCCGGCACCGACCCGGCCTCGGGCCGATTGTCCGACCCGGGCGGTAGCGTCATGGGTGTCAGGACGCTGTGGCGCAGGCTGGGGCTGAATCCGGGGACTCTCACCGAGTCCGTGACGGTCACCCCCTCGTGCGGACTCGCGGGTGCGTCGCCCGCGTACGCACGGGCCGCGCTCGCCCACTGCGCCCGGGCCGCGAGATCGCTCGCAGACAACCCTGAGTAGCGGGACGCTGGGTAACGGGAGGACGGGACGATGGCCGGCGAAGAGCAGACGGCGGTGCCAGCCGAGGCGCAGGAGCGGCACAAGCTCCTCGCGGAGCAGATCGAGGAGCACCGCTTCCGGTATTACGTGAACGACCAGCCGGTCGTCAGCGACGCCGAGTTCGACCGGCTGATGCGCGAGCTGGAGGCCCTGGAGGAGTCCCACCCCCCGCTGCGCACCCCGGACTCGCCGACCCAGAAGGTCGCCGGGCCGTACCGCACGCAGTTCACGTCGGTCGAGCACCGCGAGCCGATGCTGTCCCTGGACAACGCCTTCGACGACGAGGAGCTGGCCGCCTGGGGCGAACGCATCGCCCGGGACGTCGGCTCGCCCGGCTACCACTTCCTGTGCGAGCTGAAGATCGACGGCCTCGCCGTCAACCTCACGTACGAGCATGGCGTGCTGACCCGCGCCGCGACCCGGGGCGACGGCCGCACCGGCGAGGACATCACGCCCAACGTCCGCACCATCACGGACATCCCGCACCGGCTCAAGGGCGACCGGGTGCCCCCGTTGGTCGAGGTGCGCGGCGAGGTCTTCTTCCCGATGGAGGGGTTCGAGGAGCTGAACGCCCGGCTGGTGGAGGCCGAGGACAAGCCCTTCGCCAATCCCCGTAACGCGGCGGCCGGTTCGCTGCGCCAGAAGGACCCCAAGGTCACCGCCACGCGCCCGTTGCACATGGTGGTGCACGGCATCGGCGCCCGCGAGGGCTTCGACATCGACTGCCTGTCGCACGCCTACGAGCTGCTGCACGAGTGGGGCCTGCCCACCGCCAAACACAACAAGGTGGTCGACTCCCTCGAAGGCGTACGGGAGTTCATCGCGTACTTCGGGGAGCACCGGCACTCCGTGGAGCACGAGATCGACGGCGTCGTCGTCAAGCTGGACGAGATCCCGCTCCAGGGCCGCCTGGGCTCCACCTCCCGTGCCCCGCGCTGGGCCATCGCCTGGAAGTACGCGCCGGAGGAGGTCAACAGCAAGCTGGTCAACATCCGCGTCGGCGTCGGCCGCACCGGCCGCGTCACCCCGTATGCCCAGGTCGAGCCGGTCGTGGTGGCCGGCTCCGAGGTCGAGTTCGCCACCCTGCACAACCAGAACGTGGTCAAGGCCAAGGGCGTCCTGATCGGCGACACGGTGGTGCTCCGCAAGGCCGGGGACGTGATCCCGGAGATCCTCGGCCCGGTCGTGGACCTGCGCGACGGCACCGAGCGGGCGTTCGTCATGCCGACCCACTGCCCCGAGTGCGGCACGGAGCTGAAGCCCATGAAGGAGGCGGACGTCGACGTCCGCTGCCCCAACGCCCGCTCCTGCCCCGCCCAGTTGCGTGAGCGCGTCTCCTATCTGGCCGGCCGCAAGTGCCTCGACATCGACCACTTCGGTTACGTGGTCGCCGCCGCGCTGACCGCGCCGCTGGAGCCCGCCGAGCCGCCGCTGCGCGACGAGGGCGACCTCTTCGGGCTGACCGTGGAGCAGCTGCTGCCGATCCGGGCCTACGTCCTCGACCCGGACAGCGGGCTGCCCAAGCGCGACCCGAAGACCGGCGAGGAGAAGATCGCCCAGGTCTTCGCCAACCAGCAGGGCGAGCCCAAGAAGAACGCCCTCGCGATGCTCGACGCCATCGCCGCGGCCAAGGAGGCCCCGCTCGCCCGCATCCTCACCGGGCTCTCCATCCGCCACGTCGGCCCGGTCGCGGCCCGGGAGCTGGCCCGCCAGTTCCGGTCCATCGACCGCATCGAGGAGGCCACCGAGCAGGAGCTGGCCGACGCGGACGGGGTCGGGCCCATCATCGCGGCCTCGGTCAAGCAGTGGTTCGCCGAGGACTGGCACCGCGAGATCCTGCGCAAGTGGCGCGCGGCCGGCGTCCGGATGGAGGACGAGGGTGCCGGCGAGGACGAGGGCCCCCGGCCGCTCGAAGGACTCACCGTCGTCGTCACGGGCACCCTGGCCGGGCACACCAGGGATGGCGCGAAAGAGGCCCTGCAGAGCCGGGGAGCGAAGGTCACCGGTTCCGTTTCCAAGAAGACGGCCTTCGTCGTCGTCGGCGACAACCCCGGATCCAAGTACGACAAAGCGGTCCAGCTGAAGGTCCCCGTCCTGGACGAGGCCGGCTTCGCCGTGCTCCTCACCGAGGGCCCGGACGCCGCCCGCGAGGCGGCGGTCCCGGCCGGGGAACCGGCTCCGGAGGAGGGCGCCGCCCCCGCGGAGTGAGCGCCCGCCGACGCCTCGTCGGCGTCACCCGATCGGCGCCCAGGGGGTGCCCCCCTACCAGATGCTGACGGATAGTCGGTTCGCATTCGGGCAAGACCCGTAGACCGCTGCCCGTAGCAGCCCTCCGCGGCCTACTGTGGTCGGACACGCCCTCGAACCTGGCCACCGGGCGGGGCCGGGGTGCGTCGTGGCACGGCACGCATTCATCGGGTGACATCGGCATCGCCGGCTGTGAGAGGGACGGAATGAAACCGACCGAGAGCGCCGCACCGGTGGCGCGGCTGCAAGGTTTCGTGGGACCCGCGCCCAAAGTGGGCGCCGTCGTGGTGGCCCTGGCCACGATCCAGCTCGCGACCGGCTTCTCCCGTGCCCTCGGCCAGGGGCACGCACTCTTCCCGGACGGCCGGGCGGGCTGGTCGCTCGCCGTCCTCACCGGCATCGTCGTCGGCCACCTCGTCGCGCTCGGCCGGGACCGCTGGTGGGGCGGCACCGGCTCCGGCGCCGCCCTCACCCTGGCCGTCCTGCTGCTGTACGGCTGGGTGCCGGCCGGACTGGTCAGCCTCGTCGTGGTCGTCCTCGTCGGCGTCGCCCGCAGACACCGCTGGTGGCAGGGGCTGCTGCACGGCGCCGTGGACATCCTCGGGGTCGGCGCGGCGGCCCTGGTGCTCGCCGCGTTCGGCGAGGTGCAGTCCGTCGAGGCGCCCTGGCGGCCACTCGACTGGGGCATCGACGCCGTCCCGGAGGTCCTGCTCGCCGCCTCCACCTATCTGCTCGTCACCCGGGTCCTGCTGTGGTACTCGCGGGCCCAGCCCGGCGGCGGCCTGCCCACCGTCGCCCGCACCGCGATGCTGCGCCAGGGCCTCGTCGCGGTCGCCCTGCTCGGCATCGCGCCGCTGATCTGCGTGGTCGCGATGGCCCGGCCGGTCCTGCTGCCGCTCTTCGCGGTGCCGCTGATCGCGCTCGACTCCACGCTGTGGATCGCCCGCGCCCGCGCCGAGGAGCAGCTGAAGGACCCGCTGACCGGGCTGCCCAACCGCCAGTGGCTGCTGGAGCGGACCTGGACCGCGCTGGAGGAGGCGGAGGGCGTCGGCAGCCGGGTCGCCCTGGTCCTCATCGACCTCGACCGCTTCCGGGCCGTCAACGACACCCTCGGCCACCTGGCCGGCGACCGGTTGCTGCTCCAGATCGCCGAACGGCTCCGGCTCGCCCTGCCGCGCGGCGCGGAGGCGGCCCGGCTCGGCGGCGACGAGTTCGCGGTGCTGCTGCCCACCGCCGACTCCACGACCAGTGCCCAGCGCGTCGCCCGCCACCTGGTCGCCGAGCTGTCGTCCCCGCTGGACCTGGACGGACTGACCCTGGTCCTGGAGGCCAGCGCCGGCGTCGCCGTCTTCCCGGACCACGCGCTGGACGCGGAGGGACTGCTGCGCCGGGCCGACGTGGCGATGTACCAGGCCAAGCGGGACCGCACCGGCGTGGAGGTGTACGAGTCCAAGCGCGACAGCAACACCCCGGACCGGCTCGGCCTCCTCGGCGACCTGCGCCGGGCGCTGGACGCGGGCGAGGTGGAGCTGCACTACCAGCCCAAGGTCCGCTTCGACGGCCAGGTCGCCGGCCTGGAGGCGCTGGTGCGCTGGGTGCACCCGGAGCGCGGCAGAGTGCCCCCGGACGAGTTCATCGCCATCGCGGAGTCGTCCGGGCTGATGCCGCACCTCACCGAGTACGTGCTGGAGACGGCGCTCGCCCAGGTCGCCCGGTGGCGGGCCCAGGGCCTCTTCGTGCCCGTCGCCGTCAACGTGTCGCCGCGCGATGTGCACACCCCCGGATTCGCCGGCGGCGTCGCGGCCCGGCTCGCCCGGCACGGGGTCCCGGCGGGAGCGCTCCAGCTGGAGATAACGGAGCACGTGCTCCTGGAGGACCCGCAGCGGGCGGCGGACACGCTCGCCGGGCTGACCGGGCACGGCGTGAAGATGTCCCTGGACGACTTCGGCACGGGGTACTCCTCGCTGGTCCATCTGCGCCGGCTGCCGGTCAGCGAGCTGAAGATCGACCGCTCGTTCGTGGCCCGGCTCGCCATCGACCACGAGGACGCGGAGATCGTCCGCTGCACCATCGACCTGGCCCACTCGCTCGGCCTGCTCGTCGTCGCCGAGGGCGTCGAGGACGACGAGACCTGGGAGCGGCTGCGGGACCTGCGGTGCGACGCGGTCCAGGGCTGGCTGGTGGCGGCCGCGATGCCGCCCCAGGAGACCACGGCCTGGCTGCGGGCCCGGGGCGAGCACGGCTGGCGCCGCCCGGCCGAACTGGCGGCGGCGGCGGGGGCCGGGGCCCCGGCCCCCGCCGCGGCGCCCGCGGCCCCGGCGCCCGAGCTGGAACAGCGCCCCTCCGGCCGCACGACGGGCCCGCGCCCCGCGACGACGTAGCGGCCTCCGGTGAAGACGTACGGAGCGGTCTCCCGTACGGACGACGGGGCGGCCTCCCGTAAAACCGTGTCCTCAGCCGTGCGGCCGACCCCATAGGATTGGGCGAAAACCACACACCAACCCCTGAGGATCGCTGCATGCCTGGCATCACGCGCGAGGAGGTCGCCCACCTCGCCCGGCTGGCGCGTCTGGAGCTGAAGGGCGAAGAGCTCGATCACTTCGCCGGTCAGCTCGACGACATCATCGGCGCGGTCGCCCGCGTCTCCGAGGTCGCCGACCAAGACGTACCGCCGACCTCCCACCCGCTGCCGCTGACGAACGTCATGCGGGCGGACGTCGTCCGTCCGTCTCTCACCCCCGAGCAGGCGCTCTCCGGCGCCCCGGCCCAGGAGCAGCAGCGTTTCAAGGTGCCGCAGATCCTGGGGGAGGACTGACTGCCATGACGGACATCAGCAGCATCATCAAGCTCACCGCGGCCGAGATCGCCGCGAAGATCGCCTCCGGCGAGCTCACCGCCGTCCAGGTCACCGAGGCCCACCTCGCCAGGATCGACGCCGTGGACGAGAAGGTGCACGCCTTCCTGCACGTCGACCGCGAGGGCGCGCTCGCCCAGGCCCGCGCCGTGGACGCCAAGAAGGCGGCCGGCGAGAAGCTGGGCCCGCTGGCCGGAGTCCCGCTCGCGCTCAAGGACATCTTCACCACGAAGGACATGCCGACCACCGTCGGCTCGAAGATCCTCGAAGGCTGGGTCCCGCCGTACGACGCGACCCTCACGCGGAAGCTGAAGGCCGCCGACGTCGTCATCCTCGGCAAGACCAACATGGACGAGTTCGCCATGGGGTCCTCCACCGAGAACAGCGCCTACGGCCCCACCGGCAACCCCTGGGACCTCACCCGCATCCCGGGCGGCTCCGGCGGCGGCTCCTCGGCCGCCCTCGCCTCCTTCGAGGCCCCGCTCGCCATCGGCACGGACACCGGCGGCTCCATCCGCCAGCCCGCCGCCGTCACCGGCACGGTCGGCGTCAAGCCCACCTACGGCGGGGTCTCCCGCTACGGCATGGTCGCCTTCTCGTCCTCCCTCGACCAGGGCGGCCCCTGCGCCCGCACGGTCCTGGACGCGGCCCTGCTGCACGAGGCGATCGCCGGGCACGACCCGATGGACTCGACGTCGATCGACGCGCCGGTGCCGCCGGTCGTGGAGGCCGCGCGCAACGGCTCGGTCCAGGGCATGCGCGTCGGCGTCGTCAAGCAGTTCTCCGGCGAGGGCTACCAGGCCGGGGTCGTCCAGCGCTTCAACGAGTCGGTCGAGCTGCTGAAGTCGCTCGGCGCCACGGTCGTGGAGCTGGACTGCCCGACGTTCGACCTGGCCCTGTCGGCGTACTACCTGATCGCGCCCTCCGAGTGCTCCTCGAACCTCGCCCGGTTCGACGCCATGCGCTACGGCCTGCGCGTCGGGGACGACGGCACGAAGTCCGCCGAGGACGTCACCGCGCTCACCCGCGAGGCCGGCTTCGGCGACGAGGTCAAGCGCCGCATCATCCTCGGTACGTACGCGCTCAGCTCCGGCTACTACGACGCGTACTACGGCTCCGCGCAGAAGGTCCGCACGCTGATCACCCGCGAGTTCGAGCAGGCCTTCGAGCAGGTCGACGTGATCGTCTCGCCGACCACGCCCACCACCGCCTTCCCGATCGGCGAGCGCGCCGACGACCCGATGGCGATGTACCTGGCCGACCTGTGCACCATCCCGACCAACCTCGCCGGCAACGCCGCCATGTCGCTGCCCTGCGGCCTGGCCCCCGAGGACGGCCTGCCCGTCGGCCTCCAGATCATCGCCCCGGCGATGAAGGACGACCGGCTGTACAAGGTCGGAGCCGCCGTCGAGGCCGCTTTCGTGGAAAAGTGGGGACACCCGCTGATCGAGGAGGCTCCGTCGCTATGAGCGCCATGACCAAGAAGGCCAAGAACTTCAAGAAGTCGAAGACCGGGCTGTACGTGTCGATGGCGACCACCGCCTTCGGAGCGCTCAGCGTCGCCAAGCAGGCGAAGCTGGCCCGCTCGGACAACGACACGCTGCGCCTCATCGACGCCGCCGTGTCCGCCGCCGCCATCGCCACCGGTCTCGCGATCCTCTATCGCGAACTGAAGCGTCTCGGCGACGACGACGTACTGCTGGGCTGAGAGGGAAAGTTTTCCGTGACTGTCATCGACCTGGAGTCGTACGAGGACGCCCTCGCGACGTACGACCCCGTCATGGGCCTTGAGGTCCATGTGGAGCTCGGCACCAAGACGAAGATGTTCTGCGGCTGCTCCACCGAGCTGGGGCAGGACGCCAACACGCAGACCTGCCCGGTCTGCCTCGGGCTGCCCGGCGCGCTGCCGGTCGTCAACGAGATCGGCGTGGAGTCGGCCATCAAGATCGGCCTCGCGCTGAACTGCGAGATCGCCGAGTGGTGCCGCTTCGCCCGGAAGAACTACTTCTATCCGGACATGCCGAAGAACTTCCAGACCTCCCAGTACGACGAGCCGATCGCCTTCAACGGCTATCTGGACGTTCAGCTGGAGGACGGCGAGGTCTTCCGGGTGCAGATCGAACGCGCCCACATGGAGGAGGACACCGGCAAGTCGACGCACGTCGGCGGGGCCACCGGCCGTATCCACGGCGCGTCCCACTCCCTGCTCGACTACAACCGCGCGGGCATCCCGCTCATCGAGATCGTCACCAAGCCGATCGAGGGAGCGGGCGCACGCGCCCCCGAGGTCGCGCGGGCGTACGTCGCCGAACTGCGCGAGCTCATCAAGGCGCTCGGCGTCTCCGAGGCCCGCATGGAGATGGGCCAGATGCGCTGCGACGTCAACCTGTCGCTGCGCCCCAACGGCACCGAGACCTTCGGTACGCGCTCCGAGACGAAGAACGTGAACTCGCTGCGTTCCGTCGAGCGCGCCGCCCGCTTCGAGATCCAGCGCCACGCCGCGGTGCTGAACTCCGGCGGGACGATCGTGCAGGAGACCCGGCACTTCCACGAGGAGGACGGCTCCACCACGGCCGGCCGCATCAAGGACAACGCCGAGGACTACCGCTACTTCCCCGAGCCCGACCTCGTACCCGTCGCCCCGGCCCGCGCCTGGGTCGAGGAGCTGCGCAAGGGCCTCCCCGAGCTGCCGCGCGTCCGCCGCGCCCGGCTCAAGGAGGAGTGGGGCGTCTCCGAGCACGACATGCAGTCCATCCTCAACGCGGGCGCGGTCGACCTGATCGTCGCCACGACCGAGGCGGGCGCCCCCTCGGACCAGGCCCGGAAGTGGTGGATGGGCGAGCTGGCCCGGAACGCCAACGAGACCGGCCGCGGCCTGGACGAACTGCCCGTCACCCCGGCACAGGTCGCCCGGGTGGCCGAGCTCGTCGCCGCGGGCGACCTCAACGACAAGCTCGCCCGCCAGGTCCTGGAGGGCGTGCTCGCCGGCGAGGGCGACCCGGACACCGTCGTCGAGAAGCGCGGCCTGAAGGTCGTCTCCGACGAGGGCGCGCTGTCCACCGCCGTGGACGAGGCCATCGCGGGCAACGCCGCCATCGCGGACAAGATCCGCGGCGGCAAGGTCGCGGCGGCCGGCGCGCTGGTCGGCGCGGTCATGAAGGCGACCCGAGGCCAGGCGGACGCGGCCCGCGTCCGCGAGCTGATCCTGGAGAAGCTGGGCGTCGAGGGCTGACGCCTCCCGCGTACGCCGCAGGGGCGGTGGGTCCGGTGCGAACCGGGCGCACCGCCCCTCGTCGTACCCGGGTCCACGGGGTGGGTGCGGCCATGTCGCCCATAAGGGGATGCGCCCGCTGTGACCCTCCCCACGAATGGGGCAAATGATCTCGAATGGCTGCGAGAGTGGCCGTTCTCAGGTCATGCGTTCTCCCTCGGGCGGCTTCTGCCGGTTCCGGGAGCACCACGAACCCGCAGGGAGCACGTCCCCTTGGCTGCCATCGCCCGCTGGTGCGTCACGCACCGCCTCATCGCCGTCCTGCTCTGGCTGCTCGCCCTCGGGGGCACGGCCGCCGCCGCCGGGTTCGCGGGGTCCGCCTACACCAACGACTACGAGGCGCCGGGCACCGAGTCCGGGCGCGCCGCGGAGCTGCTGAAGAGCGGGTTCACCGATCTCGGCGGGGACACCGACACCATCGTCTGGCACACCGCCGACTCCACGGTCCGGGCCACCGACGTCGAGCAGAAGATGACCCGCACCCTGCACGCCGTGGAGCGGCTGCCCGGGGTCGGGGCGGTCGACAGCCCCTACACGGAGACCGGGGCCGCGCAGATCAGCACCGACGGGCACACCGCGTACGCCACGGTCACCTTCGACCAGCGCGCCGACGACGTGCCCGTGGCGCAGGCGCGAGCGGTCGTGGACACCGCGAAGGCGGCCGGGAGCCCGCATCTGCGCGTCGAACTCGGCGGCCAGGCCATCGGGCTCACCGAGGCGCCCGCCGCGCATCTCAGCGAGGTCATCGGAGTCGGCGTCGCGGCCGTCGTGCTCTTCCTCGCCTTCGGCTCGCTCGCCGCGAGCCTGCTGCCCATCGCCACGGCCCTCGTCTCGGTCGGCACGGCGTACGCGGGCATCGTGCTCCTCGGACACCTGATGACCGTCGCCGACTTCGCGCCCATGCTCGGCATGCTGATAGGGCTCGGCGTGGGCATCGACTACGCCCTGTTCATCGTCACGCGGCACCGCAGAGGGCTCAGGCGCGGCATGACCGTGCCGGAGGCCGCGCAGCACGCGGTGGCGACGACCGGCCGGGCCGTGGTCTTCGCCGGGGCCACCGTCTGCATCGCGCTCCTCGGCATGCTGATCCTGCGCCTGAGCTTCCTCAACGGCGTGGCCATCGCCGCCTCCCTCACCGTCGTCCTGACCGTGGCCGCCTCGGTCACCCTGCTGCCGGCCCTCCTCTCGCTCATCGGACTGCGGGCGCTCAGCCGGCGCGAACGGGCCCGGCTCGCCGAGCACGGGCCGCAGCCCGAGCCGCCCACCGGTTTCGCGGCCCGCTGGTCCGCCTTCGTGGAGCGGCACCCCAAGCTCCTGGGCGCGGTGGCCGCCGCGGTGATGCTGGTTCTCGCGCTGCCCACCTTCTCGCTCCACCTGGGCAGTTCCGACCAGGGCAACAACGCGCGCTCCTCGACCACCCGGCAGGCGTACGACCTGCTCGCCGACGGCTTCGGGCCCGGCGTCAACGGACCGCTCACCGTCGCCGCGCACCTGGACGGCGCCGACGACCGGCTCGCGATGGACGCCCTGCCGGCCACCCTGCGCACGGTCGACGGGGTGGCGTGGGCCCACCCGGTGACGTACAACGCCGCAGGCGACTCCGCGTACATCACCGTCGTCCCCGACTCGGCCCCGCAGTCCCGCGCGACCAGCGACCTCGTGGAGCGGCTGCGTACGGACGTGCTGCCGAAGGCCGCCGACAACACCTCGCTGGAGACCCATGTCGGCGGGGTCACGGCCAGCTACGACGACTTCGCGCAGATCATCATCGGCAAGCTGCCGCTGTTCATCGGCGTCGTCATAGGACTCGGCTGCCTGCTCCTGCTGCTGGCCTTCCGGTCCGTCGGCATTCCGCTGAAGGCAGCGGCGATGAACGTCGCGGCGGTCGCCTCGTCGTTCGGCGTCGTCGTCGCGATCTTCCAGTGGGGCTGGGGCAGCGAGCTGCTGGGCCTGGGCAGCCCGGGCCCCATCGAACCCTTCCTGCCGGTGATCATGGTCTCCGTGCTCTTCGGCCTCTCCATGGACTACCAGGTCTTCCTGGTCGGCCGGATGTACGAGGAGTGGCTGGAGACCCGCGACAACCGGCGCGCGGTCCGGGTCGGCCTCGCCGAGACGAGCCGGGTGATCAACTCGGCCGCCGTGATCATGATCTCGGTGTTCCTCGCCTTCGTCCTGAGCGGCGACCGCGTCATCGCGATGTTCGGCATCGCGCTCGCGGCGGCCGTCGCCCTGGACGCCTTCGTCCTGCGCACCCTGCTCGTCCCGGCCCTCATGCACCTCCTGGGCGGCGCCAACTGGTGGCTCCCCGGCTGGCTGGAGCGCCGGCTGCCCCGCCTGAGCATCGAACCGCCGGACCGCCCGGTGGTGCGGGTGCCGGTGCCGGCTGTGCGGACGTACGAGGACGAGCCGGCCGAGCGCGTCCACTGACCGCACGCCGGGGCGACGGAGGGCGTTAAGGGGCCTCTCATCTGGGGCACCTAGCGTGCGCCGCATGAACCGCACCACGCCCGCGACCGTCACCGACGGCGAGAAGACGACCGACGAGCCGACCGAGACCCCGGAGACGACACAGAGCACCGACCGCGCCGTCGCGGAGAGCCAGGAACCGCGGGACCGGGACGAGACGGGCCCGGTGGACGAGCCGGAAGCCGTCGAGGAGACCGACGACGACACCGACGAGGAGACCTCCGGGCGGCTCGCCGCCGCCTCCGCCGCCGTCGTCTCCGCCGGACTCGGCGTCGTCGGCCTCACCGGCGCCTGGACCGGCCGGGTCGCCGCCGAGCGCGAGACCCTGATCGGTCAGATCAAGACCCAGTCCGGCGGCTCGGCCGCCCAGCAGATCAACGAGATCTACGGCGACGCCTGGCACTCCACCGCCCTGGTCAACGGCATCTTCGGCCTCCTCGCCCTGCTGGTCGGCAGCTACGTCCTGGTCCGGCCCGCCTTCGGCGCCCCCGCCCGGCAGCCGCAGGCGGGCTGGGTCCGCGCGGTCGCCCGGGGCGGCATCGCCCTCGGCGCCCTCGGCGTCCTGATCTCCATAGCCATGTACTTCGACCTCATCGTCGCCCTGCCCACCGCGGGCGGCTAGGCCCTGTCGTCACATGGCGTCGCCCGGCAGACGGGAAGGTGACGACGCCCCCTAGGGCCTCCGGCGCCACGGACTAAGGCATGTCCGGACGGTTTCACCGGTCCTAGGGGTGGTAAGGCCCCGGGCCTAAGGCGCCCGTACGCCACAGATGCGGAACACGCCCGATGTGGCGCACCCCCCTGGGGGACGAGAGTGGTGGCACGGCAGAGGAACTGCCGCCCACCGAGGCCCGCAAGGGCCCTCACCCCAGGGGGACATCCCATGTTCGAGTACGAACTCCACAAGGTCATGCACGCCGAACTCCTGCGCCGCGCCGACCTCCAGCGCCTCGCCGGCGAAGCGACCCGCGCCCGCCGCACCTCGCGCCGCGACGCCCGCCGCACCGCACGCCAGGAGGCGGAGGGGCCGGTGAGTACCGGCGGCGTACGGGACCGGTTCACGCACGCCGCCTGAGGCAGTGGCGGTGGACCGGGGCCCGGGGCCTCTCAGCCCACGGCAAATTCCGTCCGCACGGTCGGACCCGTGTGCGATGCTCGCCCACGTGGAGACCAGGTCAGTCAGTCCCGTGTTCGTCGGCCGCACCGGCGAACTCAACTCGCTCACCGGCGCGCTCACCCGCGCCGCCAAGGAACCCTCCGGCGCCGCCGGAGGGTTCTCCGGCGCGCCCCAGGCCCTGCTCATCGGCGGCGAGGCCGGCGTCGGCAAGACCCGCCTCGTCGAGGAGTTCCTCGCCCTCGCCGCCCGGCGTGACGCCGTCGTCGCCGTCGGCGGCTGCGTCGAGATCGGCGCCGAGGGCCTGCCCTACGCCCCCTTCTCCACCGCCCTGCGCGCCCTGCGCCGCGCCCTGCCCGACGAGATGGCCGCCGCCTGCGCCGGCCAGGAGGGCGAACTGGCCCGCCTCCTCCCCGAACTCGGCGAGACCGCCCGCGACGGCAACGACGAACTCGGCACCGCCCGCCTCTTCGAACTGACCGTCCGGCTCCTGGAACGCATCTCCGCCGACCGGGCCGTCGTCCTCGTCCTGGAGGACCTGCACTGGGCGGACTCCTCGACCCGCCACCTCCTCGCCTACCTCTTCCGCACCCTGCGCAGCGGCCGCCTCGTCGTCGTCGGCACCTACCGCGCCGACGACATCCACCGCCGCCACCCCCTGCGCCCCCTCCTCGCGGAGATCGACCGGCTCCGCACCGTCCGCCGCATCGAACTCTCCCGGTTCACCCGCCCCGAGGTCCGCCGCCAGCTCGCCGGCATCCTCGCGGACACCCCCGACCCCGCCCTGGTGGACGAGATATTCGAGCGCTCCGACGGCAACGCCTTCTTCGTGGAGGAGCTGGCCTGCATCCTGGAGTGCGGTGACGGGGACGGCGACGGCCTGCCCGAATCGCTGCGCGACCTCCTCCTCGTCCGGGTCGAGGCCCTGTCCGCCGACGCCCAGAAGGTCGCCCGGATCGTCGCCGAGGGCGGCTCCGCCGTCGAGTACGAACTGCTCGCCGCCGTCGCCGGGCTCGGCGAGGACGACCTCATCGCGGCGCTGCGCACCGCCGTCGGCGCCAATCTGCTCCTCACCACCCCGGACGGCGACGGCTACCGCTTCCGCCACTCCCTGGTCCGCGAGGCCGTCAGCGACGACCTGCTCCCCGGCGAGCGCTCCCGCCTCAACCGCCGGTACGCGGAAGCGCTGGAGGCCGATCCTTCCCTCGTCCCCGACGACGAGCGCGCGACCCGCCTGGCCAGCTACTGGTACGGCGCGCACGACGCCGCCAAGGCGCTGCCCGCCGTCCTGAAGGCATCGGTCCGGGCCCGCCGCCGCAACGCCTACGCCGAGCAGCTGCGCCTCCTGGAACGCGCCCTCGAACTGTGGGACGACGCCCCCGACGACGTCCGCCGCACCCTGCGCCCCATCGACTACGCCGAGGTCTACCCGACCTGCGGGCGCGACGCCTCGACCCCGCTGACGTACCTCGACCTGATGGCCGAGGCCACCGTAGCCGCGCGCCTCGGCGGCGAGCGCGAACGGGCCTTCGCCATCTGCAAGAAGGCCCTGCGCATCCTGGAGGGCGAGGACGACGCGCTGCGCGCCGCCTGGTTCTGGGTCCAGCGCTCCCGCCTCGTCCAGGACCTGACGCGCGGCGACGGCTGGGAGGAGCTGGCCACCGCCGAGCGGCTGGTCCGGGGCCTGCCCCCGTCGAAGGTGCACGCGTTCGTCCTGATGCTGGTGGCCGGCTGGGGCGCCCTGCACCGCCCCGGCGCCGAGACCCTGGCCGCCGCCGAGCGGGCCGTGGAGTACGCCCAGCTCGTCGGCGACGAGTACATCGGGCTGCACGCCCGGCTCACCCGGGGCTGGCTCAACGCGGACGCGGGCGCCGTGGACGAGGGCATCGCCGAGATGTACACCGTGCGCGACCGGGCCGACGAGCTGGGCCTCATCGACATCATGGGCCGGGCCAGCATCAACCTGCCCTCCACGCTGGAGGCCATGGGCCGCTCCCTGGAGGCGGTGGCCGCCGCCGACCACGGCATCCGCATCTGCCACGAGCACGGCGTCGCGGACATGGAGGCGTGGGTCCGCACCAACCAGGCGATGTCCCTGTTCTCGCTGGGCCGCTGGGACGAGGCGGCGGCCACCACGGAGGCCGCCGCCCGCAAGTCGCTGTCCCGCAAGTCCCAGGGACTGGTCGCCTCCCGCCGTACCGAACTCGCCGTCGCCCGGGGCGACATCGCCGAGGCCGAACGGCAACTCGCCCTGACCCGCCGCTGCTTCGGCTCCAGCGACCCCCAGCCCCAGCACTTCATCAACCCGGTACGCCACACCATCCAGATCGCCGTACGGCAGGGCCGGCTGCCCGAGGCGCGCGCCGCCTTCGAGGAACAGGCCGCCGAGGGCTTCCCCACCGGCACCCAGCGCTACGCCTTCCCCATGCTGCACGTCGTCGCGGCGGCCGAGGCCGACGCCCGTGGCCTGCCCGCCACCGAGCCGGGCCGCCCCGCCGTCCTCGACCTGGTCCGCAGCCACCTCAAGCGGCTGCCGGTCCTCGTCCCGGTCTGGTCCGCCTACGCCCTCCTGGTCGAGGCGGAGCTGGCCAGGGCCGAGGGCGTCGACACCCCGGACCACTGGGAGGGCGCCGCCCGGGCGTTCACCCCGCTGCACCGCCCGTACGAGCTGGCGCAGATCCACCACCGCTGGGCGGAGGCCCTGCTCGTCGCCTCCGGTGACCGGGCCGCCGCCACCGGCCTGCTGCGCGACGCGCACGCCACCGCCGTCCGGCTCGGGGCCCGCCCGCTCACCGAGACCATCGAGCTGCTGGCCGGCCGCGCCCGCATCGCCCTGGCCGGGGCGGGCGGCGAGGCCGAGGAGATCCCGGCCGCGGTCGTCGTGTCGGACGAGCCCGGGCCCGCCCGGGACCCCTCCGACGAGCAGCTGCGGGCCGCCGCGGCCGCGGTGGAGTCCTTCGGGCTGACCCCGCGCGAGCAGGACGTCCACCGGCTGGTCGCGGCGGGCTTCACCAACCGGCGGATCGCCGAGGAGCTGTACATCTCGCCGAAGACCGCGAGCGTCCACGTCTCCAACATCCTGGCCAAGCTGGGCGTGACCGGCCGGGGCGAGGCCGCGGCGCTCGCCCACCGGCTGCGGCTGTACCCGGTGCCGGAGCACCGGTGAGGCGGCCGGGGGCTACTTGACCTGTACCAGCAGGATCTTGTCGTCGCCCGGCTCCGGCGTGCCCCGGCTGTCCGTCTCGCCGGTGACCAGCCACAGCTTGTCGCCGCCCGCCGCGAGCACCGTCCGCAGCCGGCCGTACTCGCCCTCCAGGAACGCCTGCGGGTCCGCCAGGGGCTCGTCGGCGGCCCCGTCCTCGCGGGAGAGCGGGATGCGCCACAGCCGCTCGCCCCGCAGCCCGGCCATCCAGATGGAGCCCTTGACGTACGCGATGCCACTCGGCGACGCCTCGGAGGTCTTCCACTGGGCGACCGGATCGTGGAAGCCCTTCTGGTGCGCGGTGCCCTCGACGTCCGGCCAGCCGTAGTTGCCGCCCGGCTCGATCAGGTTCAGCTCGTCCCAGGTGTCCTGGCCGAACTCGGAGGCCCACAGCCGCTTCTCCGCGTCCCAGGCGAGGCCCTGGACGTTGCGGTGCCCGTACGAATACACCACCGAGTCGCCGTCCGGGTTGCCGTGCAGCGGCTCGCCGTCGGGCGTCATCCGCAGGATCTTGCCCGCCAGGGACTTCTGGTCCTGGGCGCGGCCGTCGTCGCCCGTCTCGCCGGTGCCCGCGTACAGCGCGCGGTCCGGGCCGAAGGCGATCCGGCCGCCGTTGTGGATCTGCCCCTTGGGGATGCCCCGCAGGATGGTGTCCGGGGCGCCGAGCAACTGGCCGGGGGAGCCGTTCTCGTCGTAGATCATGCGGGCGATGCGGTTGTCCGACGCGGTGGTGAAGTACGCGTACACCTGGTGGTCCGTGCCGAAGTCGGGCGATACGGCGAGGCCGAGCAGCCCGCCCTCACCGGCCGGGGCGACCCCGGGCACCGTGCCGAGGAGCTTCTTCTTGCCGGTCTTCGCGTCGATCCGGGTGATCGTGCCCTTGTCCCGGGAGCCCACCAGGAGGTCGCCGCCGGGGAGCGCGGCCAGCCCCCAGGGGGAGTTCAGCCCCTCGGTGAGCGTCGAGACCACCTTCGCCGAGCCCTTGGCGGGGGGCTGGTCGGCCGGGGGGCGGGAGACGGACGGCGACGGGGAGGGGGACGCGGCGGCCGACGCGGAGGGGGAGTGCGCCGGGGAACTCGCGCCCGCCGGACTCCCGGTGCCGTCCTGCGAGCTGCACCCGGCGGCCATCAGCAGGGCCCCGGCCGCCAGCACGGCCACCGCACCCCGCCGCGCCCCCGGGCCACCCCGGCCGTCCCCCGTACGACGCCCCTCGGAGCCCTGCACTGATCCCACCACCACACCTGTCCCTTCAACGGCCGCCTGTCCCCTGTTCTTACACCGAGCGGGCGCGGACCGGGGCGCTTTCCGGACCGGTGACGGGCGTGGCCCTAGTCCCAGGACTCGCGGGGCGGGGGCAGCCGGTCGATCTCCGCCAGGTCGCGTTCCGTCAGGGTCAGCCCGGCCGCGCCCGCGTTCTCCACCGCCCAGTCCTCCCGCTTCGTGCCCGGCACCGGCACCACCTGGGGCCCCTGGTGCAGCACCCAGGCCAGGGCCACCTGCGCGGGCGTCGCCCCGTGCCGCTCGGCGACCCGGCGCAGCCCCACCACCAACGGCTGGTTCGCCGCCATCATCTCGGCCGTGAACCGGGGGTGCCGGGCGCGCAGATCCTCCGGCTCGAACCCCTGGCCCGGCGTCAGCGTCCCCGTGAGGAAGCCGTTGCCCAGCGGCATCGCGGCCAGGAAGCCCACGCCCCGGTCCGCGCACCACGGCAGCAGCGACTCCAGCGCCTGCGGCGACCACACCGAGAGCTCCGCCTGCACCGCGCTGACGGGGAAGACCTGCTGCACCCGCTCCAGCTGCCGGATCGTTCCGTCATGCATCCGGGCACCCGGCCGCCGCGACGCCCGCGCACCGACCGCGCACAGCCCCAGCGCCCGCACCTTGCCCGCGCCCACCAGCTCCGCCATCGCGCCCCAGGTCTCCTCGACGGGCACCTCGGGGTCGGCGCGGTGGAGCTGGTAGAGATCGATCACATCCGTCTGGAGCCGTCGCAGCGAGGCGTCGCAGGCCCTGCGCACGTAACCCGGCCTGCCGTTGGCCACGATGTGCTGATCGCCCACCAGGAGCCCGCACTTGGTGGACACGAACGCCTCCGAGCGCCGCCCCTTGAGGGCCCGCCCCACCAGCAGCTCATTGGTGAAGGGCCCGTACATGTCGGCGGTGTCGAGCAGTTCGACACCCGCGTCCAGCGCCGCGTGCACCGCCCGCAGCGCGCGGTCGCCGCGCTGCTGCGAGGCGCTGTACGCCCAGCTCATCGGCATGCAGCCGAGACCGACCGCGCCCACGGCGAGCGCCGCCGCACCGAGACTCCTGCGCTCCAACTCCCGAACCCCTCCTCGCACCGCCAACAACCTAACCTCTGCGTCCCGGAGGGCTTCGCATAGCCTCCTGACCATGACTTCCACCACGCATTCCGCCCCCGCCCCCGAGGTCTGGCTGCCCCTCCCGGCAGACGAGATCGAGGGGCTTCCCGAGGGGCTGACGTACCGCTTCTGGGACGGCGGGAAGGACTACCCGGCCGACCCCGCCGACTGCGTCTACTACGTCGTCCCCTACATGAAGGGCATGGAGGTCGCGGTCCGCCCGCTCGGTGCGATGGGCCGCGTCCAGGTCGTGCAGACGCTGTCGGCGGGCACCGACCACGTCGAGCCGGGCCTCGCCGGACTCCACGCCGGCGTGCAGGTGTGCAACGCCAAGGGCGTCCACGAGGCGTCCACCGCCGAGCTGACCCTCGCGCTGATCCTGGCCTCGCTGCGCGGATTCCCCGGCTTCGTGCACGGCCAGGACGACGAGGAGTGGCGGTCCGGCTTCTACCCGGCGCTCGCCGACAAGTCCGTGCTGATCGTGGGCTACGGATCGATCGGCTCGGCCATCGAGGACCGGCTCGCGCCGTTCGAGTGCGCGCGGGTCGCACGCGTCGCGCGCTCCGCACGGACAACCGCACGCGGCCCCGTACACACACTCGACGACCTCCCGGCCCTGCTGTCCGAGGCCGATGTGGTCATCCTCTCCACCCCGTTGAACCCCTCCACGCAGGGGCTGGCGGGCGCGGACTTCCTCGCCGCGATGCGCGACGGGGCGCTCCTGGTCAACGTCGCGCGGGGTGGAGTGGTCGACACCAAGGCCCTGTTGTCCGAACTCGAGTCCGGCAGGCTGCGCGCCGCCCTCGACGTCACCGACCCGGAACCGCTGCCTTCCGGCCATCCCCTCTGGCATGCTCCGAACGTCCTCATCACGCCGCACGTCGGCGGCAGTACCTCCGCGTTCCTGCCGCGCGCCAAGCGGCTGATCGCCGGACAGCTCACCCGCTTCGCCGCGGGGCAGCCGCTGGACAACGTCGTACGCACCACCGGCTGACCACGCAACGGGCACGTCCGGTTCCCCTCCGTGGCCGCAACATCGCAGGTCGTCACGGAGAGTAGAGGAACTATGTCCCTGAGTGACGAGTCTGGTGTATCGTCCCGAAAGGGGTGTCGCGCCGTGGCAGGGACGGCGCCGGGGAGCCAGCCACACGCGAGGGGGCGACGGGCGATGGACGGCCGATGGGCGAACGATCCGACACGACGGAGCCGGCGACGACGCGCGGAGGGCCCGGTGAACCGGCGCCGCAGCCGGCCGGGCACCTCGGGAGGGCCGCGGTGAGCGCCCCGGTGAGCACCCGCGGAGCGTTCCTCGCCCGGCAGTCCGGGGCGGGCCGCACCTCCGCGCTGCTCCCGCAGCTCGCCCTCGGCCTCGTCTGCGGCGGTTACGCGGTGGGCGCGGCCACCGGCTGGGGCTCGGTCCGGGTCGCCCTGTTCATGGGGGACTTCGGCCTCAGCGCCGCCGCGCTCGCCGCAGCCGTCTCCTGCTTCCTCTTCGCCCGCGTCGCCGATCCGCGATTCCGCCCGGCCTGGCTGCTGTTCGCGCTCTCCTCGCTGATGGCGGCCGGCGGCAACGGCGTCTGGGGCTGGTACGAGTGCGTGCGCGCGGTCCGGGTCCCGAGCCCGTCCCTCGCCGACGTCTTCTTCCTCTGCTTCGCGCCGCCCGCCATCGTCGGACTCCTCGTCCTCGCCAAGCGGCCCGTCACCCGCGCCGGCTGGGTCTGCCTGGCCCTCGACTCCTGGCTGATCGGCGGCTCGCTGCTCACCCTGTCCTGGAGCCTCGCCCTCGCCCACACCGCGCACGTCGCGGACATCGAGGGCGACAGCGTGGCCCGCGCCGCGCTCTCGCTGGCCTACCCGCTGCTCGACATCGTGCTCGTCTCGATGGTCCTCGCCCTGCACTTCCGCCGGTCCAGCGTCAACCGCGCCGCGGTGAACACCGCCATCGCCGCACTCGCCCTGACCGTGCTGTGCGACGCCCTGTTCACCTCGCCGCTGCTGCGCCAGACCTACCACTCCGGCCAGTTGCTCGACGCCGGCTGGTTCGCCGGCTCGCTGCTCCTCGCGTACGCCCCCTGGGGCGCCGCGCGCGACGCGGACAACGCTGTCCAGGACGAGGAGCAGCGCGCGGACCCGGCCGCCCCGGGCACCGCCGGCCGCCCCATCGCCGGCTCCCTGGCCGCGCTCACCCCGTATCTCGCCGCCGCCGTCTGCACCCTGGGCATCCTGTACAACGTGATCGAGGGCCGCCGGGTGGACCGCGTCGTCGTGCTCACCGGGTGCACGGTGGTCCTCGCGCTCGTCGTGCGCCAGGGCATCATGCTCCTCGACAACATCGCCCTCACCCAGGAACTGGCGCAGAAGGAGAACCACTTCCGCTCCCTGGTGCAGGGCTCCAGCGACGTCATCATGATCGCCGCCCCCAGCGGCGTCCTGCGCTACGTCAGCCCCGCCGCCGCCGGTGTCTACGGGCGTGACGCCGACGAGCTGGTCGGCGCCGAGCTGTCCTCGATCATCCACCCCGACGACCTCGGCCGGGTCGTCCACGAGGTCCGCCGCTTCCTCGCCGCCCCGCCCGGCGAGGAGCCCACCACCCGCATCGAGTGCCGCTTCCGGTCCGGCTCCGGCGACTGGCTCAACGTCGAGTCCACCGTCAACCGGCATCAGGGCGGCCTGATCCTCAACAGCCGGGACGTCACCGAACGCGTCCGCCTCCAGGCCCAGTTGCAGCACAACGCCGAGCACGACCCGCTCACCGACCTGCCCAACCGGGCCCTGTTCACCGCCCGGGTCCGCCAGGCGCTCTCCGGCCGCCGCGCCGGGGACGCGGGCACCGCCGTCCTCTTCATCGACCTGGACGGCTTCAAGGCGGCCAACGACCGGCTCGGCCACCAGGCCGGCGACGAACTCCTCGTCCAGGCCGCCCGCCGCCTCCACGAGTCCGTCCGCTCCGGGGACACCGCCGCCCGCCTCGGAGGCGACGAGTTCGCCGCCCTCATCGTCGGTGACGCCACCCGCGAGCAGGACGCCCGGGAGTGCCAGGTCCACGAGATCGCCGACCGGCTGCGCCTCACGCTCTCCGAGCCGTACCGGGTCGGCGACGGCGAGGTCCGCGTCACCGCCTCCATCGGCGTCGCCTTCGCCGAACCCGGCATCACCCCCAACGACCTCATGCGCAACGCGGACCTCGCCATGTACCGCGCCAAGGCCGGCGGCAAGAACAGGGTCGAGCTCTACGCCCCGCAGATGCAGGCCGACGTGGTCCGCCGCTCCGAGCTTGCGACCCGGCTGCGCGGCGCCCTGCGCGACGGCGAGTTCGCACTCCTCCACCAGCCCGTGGTGCACCTCGCCACCGGCCGGGTCGCCGCCGTCGCCGCCCAGGCCCGCTGGCGCTCCGCCCAGGGCATCCTGTTCACGCCCGCCGAGTTCCTGCGGATCTCCGAGGACGGCGACCGCACCGCCGAGCTGGGCCGCTGGCTCCTCGAAGAGGCCGTCGAGCAGGCCGCCGACCGGGCCGGGGCGGGCCACCGGACCGCCGTCTCCGTCCGCCTCCCGGCCCGCCGGCTGCTCGACCGCAGCTTCCCGGCCGGCTCCGTCGAGGCGCTGCTCACGCGGTACGGGCTGCCCTCCGGGGCGCTGATGATCGAGGTCGCCGACAGCGATCCCCGGGTCTCCTTCGAGGACCTGGAACAGCGCCTGGCCGCGCTGCGCCGGCTGGGCGTCCGGATCGCGCTCGACGGCTTCGGCAGCGGCTACGCCGCGATCAACGCCCTGCGCCGTCTCCCCATCGACGTGCTCAAGCTGGACCGGGGCCTGGTGGAGGGCGTCGTGGAGTCGGCCCGGCTGCACAAGATCACCAGCGGGCTGCTCAGGATCGCCTGCGACCTCGGCATGCAGTCCGTGGCCGACGGCGTGGACGTCCCGGAGCAGGTCCTAGCCCTGCGCGCCATGGGCTGTACGCACGGCCAGGGCGCCGCCTTCTCGGGGCCGCTGGACGAGTACCGGCTGCGCCGCGCCCTGGCCCGGGGCACCTTCCCGGTGCCCGCCGGGGTACCCGCGCAGAAGGTCCTCACGGGCGGCGCGATCCCGTCACTCAGCCGCTCACATGATGAGACACCCGTCCCACCCACTTGACACCCCGCGTGCGTCGGAGAGAGGGTCAATGCCATGCGCACCCGAATTCTCGTACTTGGAAAGCGCGTCGGCTGAAGCAGGGTCCCTCCATGACACTCTGCGGACCGCACCGGCGCGCTCCCCTCGCTTGCCTCACGGCACGAGGGGTTTTTTGTTGCACCGGACCAGGCAAAACGTCGTAAAACACTCGCAAAAACCTCAGCTTCGAGAAGAGAATGCCGATGACCGAGCAGGCCACCGGGGCCCACCATCCCCAGCCGCGGGCCCGTACCGGCGGATCGCCCTCCGCCACCGTTGAGCACGTCACGGGTGCGCAGTCCCTCATCCGCTCCCTCGAAGAGGTGGGGGCCGACACGGTATTCGGTATTCCCGGCGGCGCGATCCTTCCCGCCTACGACCCGATGATGGACTCGAAGCGCGTCCGTCACGTCCTGGTCCGCCACGAGCAGGGCGCCGGCCACGCGGCCACCGGTTACGCGCAGGCCACCGGCAAGGTCGGCGTCTGCATGGCCACCTCGGGCCCCGGCGCCACCAACCTGGTCACCCCGATCGCCGACGCGTACCTCGACTCGGTGCCGATCGTCGCGATCACCGGCCAGGTGGCCTCCGCCGCCATCGGTACGGACGCCTTCCAGGAGGCGGACATCTGCGGCATCACGATGCCGGTCACCAAGCACAACTTCCTGGTCACCAAGGCCGAGGACATCCCGCACACCATCGCCGAGGCGTTCCACATCGCCGCCTCCGGCCGCCCGGGCCCGGTCCTGGTCGACATCGCCAAGGACGCGCTCCAGGCGAAGACCACCTTCAGCTGGCCGCCGGTCATGGACCTGCCCGGCTACCGCCCGGTGACCAAGCCGCACGCCAAGCAGATCCGCGAGGCCGCCAAGCTCATCACCCAGGCCAAGCGCCCGGTGCTCTACGTGGGCGGCGGCGTCATGAAGGCCGGGGCCACCGCCGAACTCAAGGTGCTGGCCGAGCTGACCGGAGCGCCCGTCACCACCACCCTGATGGCGCTCGGCTCCTTCCCCGACAGCCACCCGCTGCACGTGGGAATGCCCGGTATGCACGGTGCGGTCACCGCCGTCACCGCGCTGCAGAAGGCCGACCTGATCGTCGCCCTCGGCGCCCGCTTCGACGACCGCGTCACCGGCAAGCTCGACAGCTTCGCCCCGTACGCCAAGATCGTCCACGCGGACATCGACCCGGCGGAGATCGGCAAGAACCGCGCCGCCGACGTCCCGATCGTGGGCGACGCCCGCGAGGTCATCGCCGACCTGGTCCAGGCCGTCCAGGCCGAGCACACCGAGGGCAACACCGGCGACTACACCGCCTGGTGGAAGGACCTCAACCGCTGGCGCGAGACCTACCCGCTCGGCTACGACCTCCCCGAGGACGGCAGCCTCTCGCCGCAGCAGGTCATCCAGCGCATCGGCGAACTCGCCCCGCCGGACACGATCTTCGCCGCGGGCGTCGGCCAGCACCAGATGTGGGCCTCGCACTTCATCCAGTACGAGCAGCCCGCCACCTGGCTCAACTCCGGCGGCGCCGGGACCATGGGCTACGCGGTCCCCGCCGCGATGGGCGCCAAGGCCGGCATGCCCGACCGCACGGTCTGGGCGATCGACGGCGACGGCTGCTTCCAGATGACCAATCAGGAGCTCACCACCTGCGCCCTGAACAACATCCCGGTCAAGATCGCCATCATCAACAACGGCGCCCTCGGGATGGTCCGCCAGTGGCAGACCCTGTTCTACAACCAGCGGTACTCCAACACCGTGCTGCACGCCGGCCCGGACGGCGAGACCCCGCCGAACAAGGGCACCCGCATCCCGGACTTCGTGAAGCTCTCCGAGGCCATGGGCTGCCACGCGATCCGCTGCGAGGACCCGGCCGACCTGGACAAGGTCATCGCCGAGGCCAACGCGATCAACGACCGCCCGGTCGTCATCGACTTCATCGTCCACGAGGACGCCATGGTGTGGCCGATGGTCGCCGCAGGCACCTCCAACGACGAGGTCATGGCCGCCCGGGGCGTCCGCCCCGACTTCGGCGACAACGAAGACGACTGAGAGACAGAGAGAGACCGACTTCCATGTCCACCAAGCACACGCTCTCCGTCCTGGTCGAGAACAAGCCCGGTGTCCTGGCCCGGATCACCGCCCTGTTCTCCCGCCGCGGCTTCAACATCGACTCGCTCGCGGTCGGCACCACCGAACACCCCGACATCTCGCGCATCACCATCGTCGTGAACGTCGAGGACCTGCCCCTGGAGCAGGTCACCAAGCAGCTCAACAAGCTGGTCAACGTCCTCAAGATCGTCGAACTCGAGCCGTCCGCTGCGATCCAGCGCGAGCTCGTCCTGGTGAAGGTCCGCGCCGACAGCGAGACCCGCTCCCAGATCGTCGAGATCGTCCAGCTGTTCCGCGCCAAGACCGTCGACGTCTCGCCCGAGGCCGTCACGATCGAGGCGACCGGCGGCGCCGACAAGCTGGAGGCCATGCTCAAGATGCTGGAGCAGTACGGCATCAAGGAGCTCGTCCAGTCCGGCACCATCGCCATAGGGCGCGGCGCGCGCTCGATCACCGACCGGTCCCTGCGCGCCCTCGACCGCACGGCGTAAACCCCCCGGGGACTCGCCGACCCGCCGCCCGCTCGTATGGCGAGACCCGAAAACTTCATCGACGCACCCCGCCGTACGGTGGGACGCAACACCTGCACACCAAGGAGAAGACCCAGTGGCCGAGCTGTTCTACGACGACGATGCCGACCTGTCCATCATCCAGGGCCGCAAGGTCGCGGTCATCGGCTACGGCAGCCAGGGCCACGCCCACGCGCTGTCGCTGCGTGACTCGGGTGTCGACGTCCGTGTCGGTCTGCACGAGGGTTCCAAGTCCAAGGCCAAGGCCGAGGAGCAGGGCCTGCGCGTGGTGACCCCGTCCGAGGCCGCGGCCGAGGCCGACGTCATCATGATCCTCGTCCCGGACCCGATCCAGGCCCAGGTCTACGAGGAGTCCATCAAGGACAACCTCAAGAAGGGCGACGCGCTGTTCTTCGGCCACGGCCTGAACATCCGCTTCGACTTCATCAAGCCGCCGGCCGACGTCGACGTCTGCATGGTCGCCCCCAAGGGCCCGGGCCACCTGGTCCGCCGCCAGTACGAGGAGGGCCGCGGCGTTCCGTGCATCGTGGCCGTCGAGCAGGACTCCACGGGCAACGGCCTGGCGCTCGCCCTCTCGTACGCCAAGGGCATCGGCGGCACCCGGGCCGGCGTCATCAAGACGACCTTCACCGAGGAGACCGAGACCGACCTCTTCGGCGAGCAGGCCGTCCTCTGCGGCGGCACCGCCGCCCTGGTCAAGGCCGGTTTCGAGACCCTGACCGAGGCCGGCTACCAGCCGGAGATCGCGTACTTCGAGTGCCTGCACGAGCTGAAGCTCATCGTGGACCTCATGTACGAGGGCGGCCTGGAGAAGATGCGCTGGTCCATCTCGGAGACCGCCGAGTGGGGCGACTACGTCACCGGCCCGCGCATCATCACGGACGCCACCAAGGCCGAGATGAAGAAGGTCCTCGCCGAGATCCAGGACGGCACCTTCGCCAAGAACTGGATGGCCGAGTACCACAACGGTCTGCCCAAGTACAACGAGTACAAGAAGGCCGACAGCGACCACCTGCTGGAGACCACCGGCCGCGAGCTGCGCAAGCTCATGAGCTGGGTCAACGACGAGGACGCGTAACACCCCGGCGCCGGGGGCGGGTCAGCCCCGCCCCCGGCGCCCACGCACTCGTGCGGGTGATCCTTCCGAAGGGGCGCTGATCGGGGTCTCGCGCATGACTACACTGCTCCACATACACGCGTCAGGCCCACAGTGTCGTGCGTCTTCCACGCGGCAAGCCCCTCCACGCCTGCGGCCGTCGGGACGGCCGTCCGCACTGGATCTGTGAGGACTCACGTGAGCTCGAAACCTGTCGTACTCATCGCTGAAGAGCTGTCGCCCGCCACGGTGGACGCCCTGGGCCCGGACTTCGAGATCCGGCACTGCAACGGCGCGGACCGCGCCGAGCTCATCCCCGCCATCGCCGATGTCGACGCCATCCTGGTGCGCTCCGCCACCAAGGTCGACGCCGAGGCCATCGCCGCAGCGAACAAGCTGAGGGTTGTCGCCCGCGCGGGCGTCGGTCTGGACAACGTCGACGTCTCCGCGGCCACCAAGGCCGGCGTCATGGTCGTGAACGCCCCGACCTCCAACATCGTCACCGCCGCCGAGCTGGCCTGCGGTCTGCTCGTGGCCACCGCGCGCCACATCCCGCAGGCCAACACCGCCCTCAAGAACGGCGAGTGGAAGCGCTCGAAGTACACCGGCGTCGAGCTGAGCGAGAAGACCCTCGGCGTCGTCGGCCTCGGCCGCATCGGCGTCCTGGTCGCCCAGCGCATGTCCGCCTTCGGCATGAAGATCGTCGCGTACGACCCCTACGTGCAGCCGGCCCGTGCCGCGCAGATGGGCGTCAAGCTCCTCTCGCTGGACGAGCTGCTGGAGGTCTCCGACTTCATCACCGTGCACCTCCCGAAGACCCCGGAGACGCTGGGGCTGATCGGCGACGAGGCGCTGCACAAGGTGAAGCCCACGGTGCGCATCGTCAACGCCGCGCGCGGCGGCATCGTGGACGAGGAGGCGCTCGCCTCCGCCCTCAAGGAGGGCCGCGTCGCCGGCGCCGGGCTCGACGTGTACGCGAAGGAGCCCTGCACGGACTCCCCGCTCTTCCAGTTCGACCAGGTCGTCTGCACCCCGCACCTCGGCGCCTCCACCGACGAGGCCCAGGAGAAGGCGGGCATCGCGGTCGCCAAGTCCGTGCGCCTCGCGCTCGCCGGTGAGCTCGTCCCGGACGCGGTCAACGTCCAGGGCGGCGTCATCGCCGAGGACGTGCGCCCGGGCCTCCCGCTCGCCGAGAAGCTGGGCCGGATCTTCACCGCGCTGGCCGGCGAGGTCGCCGCCCGCCTCGACGTCGAGGTGTACGGCGAGATCACCCAGCACGACGTCAAGGTGCTCGAACTCTCCGCGCTCAAGGGCGTGTTCGAGGACGTCGTGGACGAGACCGTGTCGTACGTGAACGCTCCGCTGTTCGCCCAGGAGCGCGGGGTCGAGGTCCGCCTCACCACCAGCTCCGAGTCGCCCGAGCATCGCAACGTGGTCACCGTCCGGGGCACCCTCGCGGACGGCCAGGAGGTCGCCGTCTCCGGCACGCTGGCCGGCCCCAAGCACCTCCAGAAGATCGTCGCGATCGGTGAGCACGACGTGGACCTGGCGCTCGCCGACCACATGATCGTGCTCCGTTACGAGGACCGTCCCGGCGTCGTCGGCACGGTCGGCCGCATCCTCGGCGAGGCCGGTCTGAACATCGCGGGCATGCAGGTCTCCCGTGCCGACGTGGGCGGCGAGGCGCTCGTCGTCCTCACCGTGGACGACGACGTTCCGGCGGCCGTGCTGACCGAGATCTCCTCGGAGATCGGCGCCGCCTCGGCCCGTACGGTGAACCTCACCGACTGACCTCGGGGCTCACGGGCCCACCCGTACCCGGCATGTAGACACGCGTCTTACACAAACGTCTGCATGCCGGGTACGCTGCTGTCATGGGACATCGTGAGGATCTGCTCGAAGGCGCCAAGCGCTGCCTGCTGGAGAAGGGGTACGCGCGCACCACGGCGCGCGACATCGTGGCCGCGTCGGGCACGAACCTCGCCTCCATCGGCTACCACTACGGCTCGAAGGACGCGCTGCTCAATCTCGCCTTCATCAAGCTGACCGAGGAGTGGGGCGAACGGTTCGAGGACCCCGCGGGCGGGCCGGAGGCCCCCGCCGCCCCGCTCGACCAGTTCCGTGAGACCTGGGAACGGGTGATCGGGAGCTACGAGCAGACCCGCGCCGTCTGGCAGCTCCAGATGGAGGTCATCTCCCGGATCGACTCCGACCCCGAGCTGCGCAAGGCCCTCATCGGACCGCAGCGCGCGGGCCGCGACGGACTCGCCGAGTCCATGATGGGCGTCGACCCCGAGGCCGACCCCGAGCGCGCCCGCGTCGCCGGCCTCTTCTGCCAGGCCCTCCTGGCCGGAGTCATGGTCCAGTGGCTGATGGACCCCGAGTCGGCCCCGTCCGCCCAGGACCTGACGGAGGGCCTGAAGCTGGTCCTGGAAGGACGCGGCCAGGCCCCCGGGGACCCCCGGTGACCGTCCGGGCCGGCGAGCCCTTCGACCTCGGGCGCACCGCCGCCGAGGTGGCGGCCCTGCTCACCGCCCCGCTCCCGGCCGCCGGACCCGTGGTGGCCGAGGGCGACCCGGACTCGGGGGAGTGGCGGGCGACCACCGGCGAGGGCTTCCGGGCCGTCCCGCTCTGGGAGTCCGACGGGGACGGAGACAGCGACGACGAGGCGGAGGAGGCGGCCGAGGCCCGGCTCGCCGCCCTCGTCGCGGAGCTGGAGACCCGCTGGGGCCCGCACCACCGCGTCGCCGTCCACGTCGCGCTGCTCCTCAAGCAGGAGGGCACCCCGGTCCCTCCGCTCTTCGACGCCCTCCTCGCCGAGGACTGCCACGGCGACCTGGCCGCCTGGGGTCCGCTCCCCGGACCGGGGGAGCGCTGGGTGGGCGTGAGCGTCGGCCGCAGTGACGGGGACGCGCCCCTGGTCATGGCCGCCGTGGTCAGCGACCGCCCGATCACCGCCCCGCCGCCGCCCGCCTGGCTGTGAGACCCCGGCGCGTCACCGCAGCCGGGCCGCCTTCAGGGCCATGTGGAGCAGCAGCCGGTCCTCGCCGTCGTTGAGGTCGAGTCCGGTGAGCTGCTGGACGCGGGAGAGCCGGTAGTACAGGGTCTGGCGGTGGATGCCCAGCTCGGCGGCGGTCCGGGACGCCTGGCCCGCGCAGTCCAGGAACACTTCCGCGGTGCGCGCCAGGTCCCGCTGGGCCGGGGTCAGCAGGGCGCGCACGGCCGGGTCGGGCAGGGCGTCCGGGGTGAGCGCGGTCAGCGTGCGGTACGGGCCGATGGACGACCAGTCGGCGACCGGGCCGTACCGGGTCTCCGCCGCCGCCGCCCGGGCCGCCGCCGACGCCTCGTGCCAGGCGTCCGCCAGCTCCGCGAGGCCCCGGCGCGGGACGGCGATCCCGGCGGTGGCCGCCTCCCCGGCGGTGGCGCGCAGCCGGCCGGCTGCGGTGAGCGCGGGGTCCAGGACCTCCGGCGACCGCAGCCGGACCAGCGCCGCGAGGGCCGGCGGCCCGGCCCGGCCCGGCAGCGGGGCGCCGGTCAGCGCGGCCGCCGAGGGGACGGTGCGCACGGCGGGCGGGCCGTCCGCCCACGGGGCCACGCAGACCACGGTGTGCAGCCCGTCCGCGTCGGGGCCCAGCGCCTCGGCGAGCGCGGCGACCGCCATGTCCCGCTGCCAGCCGCGCCCGGCGGCCAGCACCGCGCCGAACTCCCGGGACAGGTCGGTGCCCGCCCGCTCCTCGTCGGCCAGCAGTGCGCCGATCCGGGCGGCGACGTCCATCGCGGCGTCGAGCTGGCGGTCGGTCGGCCCCGGGTCGGCGTCGAGCAGCCAGACGTAACCGAGCACGACACCCCGATGGCGTACCGGCAGGCAGATGCGGTCGCGGTAGACGCCGGCCTCGGGGGCGGCGGGGATACGGAGGGGGCCGGTGGCGCGGGTGATGCCGAAGTTCTCGAACCAGGCGCGGACCGCCGGGGTGGACCGGCGGGTCAGGATCGACCGGGTGCGGACCGGGTCCATCGCCGTGGTGTCGTCGCTGTCGTGGGCCCCGAAGGCGACCAGGCCGAAGTCCCGGTTCTCCAGCGTCGCGGGGACACCGAGCAGCGCGGAGATCTCGTCCACCAGCTCCTGGTAATCGCCCTTCACCCGGCCATTCTCGCACCCCTTCAGACATATGTCTGAGATCCAGTCCACGGATGTGTGGCAGCTGTCGATGGCAGGGAATCCGCGCGATCCTTAGATTTCACGGTGGTTCTCCGTGCTGTACCGCCTATGTTCGTTACACGGCATATACGGCGGTGTGGCTTCGTTCGTACTTTCCGTGGAGGTGCCCCGTGCTGGGTCCCGTGATTCTCGCCGCGTCGCGAAGCGACAAGATGCGCCGGTTCATCTCGGCCGCGCCCGGCACCAAGCAGGTCGTGGACCGCTTCATCGCCGGTGAGACGGTCGACCAGGTCGTCCCGGTCATCGAGGACGCCGCCGACAAGGGGCTCGAAGTCACCCTCGACGTGGTCGGCGAGGACATCACCACGCCCGAGCAGGCCGCCGCCGCGCGCGACGCCTATCTGGAGCTCATCGAGCGCCTCAAGGACCTCGGCCTGGGCACCCGGGCGGAGATGTCCGTCAAGCTGTCGATGTTCGGCCAGTCCCTGGACGGCGGCCACGAGCTGGCCCTCGCCAATGTGCGCCCGGTCGTCGAGGCCGCCGCCGCGATCGGCACCACGGTCACCCTGGACGCCGAGGACCACACCACCCTCGACTCGATGTTCGCCATCCACGAGGAGCTGCGGAGGGACTTCCCGCAGACCGGCTGCGTCATCCAGGCGTACCTCTTCCGCACCGAGGAGGACGCCCGCCGTCTCGCCGACGCCGGCAGCCGCGTGCGGATCGTGAAGGGCGCCTACAAGGAGCCCGCCTCCGTCGCGTACCAGGACAAGGCCGAGATCGACAAGGCGTACGTCCGCATCCTGAAGACCCTGATGCAGGGCGAGGGCTACCCGATGATCGGGTCCCACGACCCCCGCCTGATCGCCATCGCCCAGGAGCTGGGCCGCCAGGCCGGGCGCAAGCTGGACGAGTACGAGTTCCAGATGCTGTACGGCATCCGCAGCGACGAGCACATCCGGCTCGCCGCCGAGGGCCACCGCATGCGTGTCTACACCGCGTACGGCACCGACTGGTACGGGTACTTCATGCGCCGCCTCGCCGAGAAGCCGGCCAACCTGCTGTTCTTCGGCCGCTCCATCCTCACCAAGGGCTGAGCACCCCTCCACCCCTCCCAACGACTGACTGAAGGAGCAAAGGACACCATGGACGCTGTGACCCAGGTCCCCGCGCCGGTCAACGAGCCGGTCCACTCCTACGCCCCGGGCTCCCCGGAGCGCGCCCGCCTGGAGGCCAAGCTCAAGGAGCTCAGCCAGAACCCCATCGACCTGCCGATGACCATCGGCGGCGAGAAGCGGATGGGTGGCGGCGAGCGCGTCCAGGTCGTGCAGCCCCACAACCACAAGGCCGTCCTCGGCACCTTCGCCGGTGCCACCGAGCAGGACGCCCAGGACGCGATCGACGCGGCTCTGGCCGCCGCCCCGGCCTGGCGCGCGATGTCCTTCGACGACCGCGCCGCGATCATCCTGCGCGCCGCCGAGCTGCTGTCCGGCCCGTGGCGCGAGACCCTTGCCGCCTCCACCATGCTCGGCCAGGGCAAGACCGCCCAGCAGGCCGAGATCGACTGCCCCTGCGAGCTGGTCGACTTCTGGCGCTTCAACGTGCACTACGCGCGCCAGATCCTCGCCGAGCAGCCCCCGGCCAACTCCCCGGGCGTGTGGAACCGCATGGACCACCGCCCGCTGGAGGGCTTCGTCTACGCGATCACGCCGTTCAACTTCTCGGCCATCGCCGCCAACCTGCCGACCGCGCCCGCCCTCATGGGCAACGTCGTCGTGTGGAAGCCGTCCCCGACGCAGACCCACGCCGCCGTGCTGCTGATGCAGCTCCTGGAGGAGGCCGGTCTGCCCAAGGGCGTCATCAACCTGGTGACCGGTGACGGCATCGCCGTCTCCGAGGTGGCCCTGAACCACCGCGACCTGGCCGGCATCCACTTCACCGGCTCCACCCCGACCTTCCAGCATCTGTGGAAGACCGTCGGCAACAACATCGCCAACTACCGCACCTACCCGCGGCTCGTCGGCGAGACCGGTGGCAAGGACTTCGTCGTCGCCCACCCGTCGGCCGACCGGGCCGTCCTGAAGACCGCGCTGACCCGCGGCGCCTTCGAGTACCAGGGCCAGAAGTGCTCGGCGACCTCGCGCGCCTACATCCCGGCCTCCATCTGGAACTCGGGCTTCAAGGAGGCGTTCGCGGCCGAGGTCGACTCCATCACCATGGGTGACGTCACCGACCTCTCGCACTTCATGGGCGCCGTCATCGACGACCGCTCCTTCGCGAAGAACAAGGCCGCGATCGACCGCGCCGCCGCCGACCCGGCGTGCACGATCGTCGCGGGCGGCAGCTACGACGACTCGGTGGGCTACTTCGTCCGCCCGACCGTCATCGAGTGCACCGACCCCGAGAACGAGGTCTTCACGACCGAGTACTTCGGCCCGATCCTCGCCGTGCACGTGTACGAGGACGACCAGTACGACGCGATGCTGGAGCAGATGGAGTCGGTCTCCGACTACGCCCTCACCGGTTCCGTCATCGCGAACGACCGCGCGGCGGCCGCGTACACGATGGAGAAGCTGCGGTACGCCGCGGGCAACTTCTACATCAACGACAAGTCGACCGGTGCCGTCGTCGGCCAGCAGCCCTTCGGCGGCGGCCGCGCCTCGGGTACGAACGACAAGGCCGGAGCCCCCCAGAACCTCCAGCGCTGGACCCTCACCCGGGCCATCAAGGAGACCCTGGTCCCGCCGACCGAGTACACCTACCCCCACCAGGGCTGACGCCCTCCGGGGCGCCCGTCGCCCCGCCCCGAGTCCCGCCCCCCGTCCGGTTCCCCTGCCGGACGGGGGGCGGTTTCCATACGCGGCTCAGCTCCACCCGTGCACGATCAGCCCGAGCCCCGCCGCGAAGCCGCCGCCCAGCAGCGCCAGGTAGCGCCCGTACAGCCGGCGGTGGCGGCGCAGCAGCAGCCCGGACGCGCCGAAGGCCAGTCCCACCGTGAGGGTCCGCGCTCCCCGGGCCGCCGACGAGGCGGCCACCCAGTCCGCCGCCGGCACCGCGGCCCGGCCCGCCTCCGCCCCGTACACCTTGAACGGGATGCCGTTCCACGGCTGGTGGCGGACGGCCCGCGCCCCCTCCACCGACAGCTCCGCGCGGACCTGCGCCCGCATCCGGTCCGTGGTCAGCGGGGCCGGCAGCTGCACGCCCGCCGCCGCCAGGTGCAGGGCGAGCAGCCCGCCCGCCAGGCTCCCGGCCAGCGCGCCCAGCGACATCCTCAGGGCCGCGCGCGGCACCGCCACGCATACCACCCCGAGCAGCAGCTCCGGCATCAGCGGCCAGCTCAGTGCCTCCGCGAACGCCCAGCAGAAGGCCAGCGGCAGCCCCACCAGGGACGTGACGACCGAGGCCACCCGCCTGCGGACCGCGGAGTCCCGCAGCGGTTCGGCGGCCGTCCGGTCGTGCAGGGCGCGCACCGCGTCCCGGGCCTCCTCCGGGGTGACCCCGGCGGGCAGCGGCGCACCGATGGCCACCCGGACCAGGGACGAGCGGAGCCGCCCGTGCTTGGGCAGCAGCCGGTCCGTGCCCGCGATGCCCACGGGCACCACCGGCACACCGGCCTCCTCGGCCAGGACCAGCGCGCCCTTGTGGAACGCGCCGAGAGTGCCGTCCTCGGCGCGGGTGCCCTCCGGGAAGAGCACGACCGCCCGGCCCTCGCGCAGCTCGCCGGTCATCGTCAGCAGGTCCGCCATCCCGCCGCCCGCCCGGCGGACCGGGAAGCCGGCCGCCAGCCTGCGGCAGATCCGGCGCCGCCAGGGGGAGGCGAACCAGTAGTCCGCCGCCGCGCCGATCGCGGGGCCGTGCCGGGCGTCCAGCGCCGCCAGGAGCGCCGCCGTGTCCGCGTGCGAGCTGTGGTTGGCGACGACCACGCAACCGCCGCGCGGCAGCCTGCCGCGCCGCTCGACCCCGCCGGTGAGGCTGAGTACGCCCCACCACAGGCCGCGCCGCAGCGCGGAGGCGACCCGGGAGCGGACCGGGAGGAGGGAGGGGGTGCGTACAGGAGTGCTTCCGGGCAGCGTCACGTCATCACCATCGCCAGGAGAAGGGCCACCAGCAGGGAGTCGATCCGGTCCAGCAGCCCGCCGAAGCCGGGCAGCCAGCTGCCCGCGTCCTTCACCCCGGACTCCCGCTTGACCATGGATTCGACGAGGTCACCGAGGACGCAGCCGCCGACCACGGCCGCCCACAGCGCCGGGCTGAACGCGCCGAGGACCAGCAGCAGCGCCCCGGTGGCGGCGGCCGCGCCCAGCACCCCGGCCCATGTCTTGTTCGGGGAGAGCGGCGAGAGCGGCCGGGCGAGCGGACCACGCCGCCCCAGCGCCGTACCGCCGCACCAGGCGCCGACGTCCCCGAGCGCCACCGCCAGGCCCACCGCGACCGCCGTGTCCCCGAGCGTGACCAGGCCGGTCAGCGCGAGCGGTATCCACAGCAGCCCGAAGGCGGTCCGGGCAGTGCGGGTGAAGCCCATGCGGTCGTCGCCGCCCAGCACGGAGGGCAGCGCCGCCGCGACGAGCAGCAGGGCCGCCGCCCGCAGGTCCAGCGCGTGCGGGGCGAGCCAGGCCAGCGCCGGAAGGGCCGCCGCCGCCGGCGCGAGGACGGCCACGTCGCCCCGGCGCAGCCCCGCCATCCGGGCGTACTCGCCGGCCGCGACCACGCCGAGCCCGGCGGCCAGCACGTATGTGCCGCCGCCGCCCAGGAAGAACGCCCCCAGGAAGACCGGGGCCACCAGCGCCCAGGTCCGCCACCGCTTGCGGAGCTCCGCGCGCATCCGCACCCTGGCGGGCAGCACCGCGACGGCGACCCCGCCCGCGCCCAGCACGCCCGCGACCAGCGGCACCGCTCGGACGGCGGCCTCCTCGGCGATCAGGACGGCGCTCATGCCAGCTCCCGCCAGAGGCCGGCCAGCCGGAGGGCGGCGGTGAGCAGGGAGCCCGCGGCGATCAAGGCCAGGACCGGGACGGCCCAGCCGCCTGCGGCGGCGATCACGACGAGCAGGCAGCGCTCGGTCTTGCCGACCGGGCCCCCGTTGCGGCGGGGTGCCCCGGCGGCGGCCCCGGCCAGCGACACCCAGGAGGGCAGCGTGGCCGCGAGCCCGGCCAGCGCGACCAGCCAGAGCGGGGCGAGCGTCAGGAAGCCGGCGAGCACGACTAGGTCGGCGACCCGGTCGCCCAGCTCGTTGAGGACCGCGCCGCGCCGGGTGGCACGGCCGGTGTCCCGGGCCAGCGCCCCGTCCAGGTTGGCGAAGGCGAGCCGCGCCGCGAGCAGGACGGCGACCGGCAGGGCGGCCACCGGGGCGGGCAGCCAGGCCAGGGCGGCGGCGGCACCGGCCGCGGCGGCCACCCCGGCGGCGGTGAGGGTGTCGGGCGCCACCTCACGGCGGACCAGCGAGGCGCGGACGCCGGAGAGCCGGTCCGCGTACCAGGGCTTGAGAGCGTAGAGGCCGTTCATGACCGCAACTCTCGTGCGACGCACGTTCTTTCGACACGGCCCGGGTACTCAAATGAGCCTGAGTACGTGGGCGGCCCCGGTCCTACGCGGCCGTGCGGATCAGCATCTTCCCGGTGTTCTCGCCGCGCAGCATGCCCAGGAAGCCGTCCACGGTCCGCTCGAAGCCGTCCACGACCGTGACGTCCGGGGCGATCCGGCCGCTGCGCAGGTGCGGGACCAGCAGCGCCTCCAACTCGCCCTGCGCGTCCCGGTGGTTGCGGACGAGCACGCCTTCGAGGCGCAGGCTCTTGCCGACCACGTCGAACAGATTGCGCGGGGCCGGTGGCGGCGTGTGCGCGGAGTGGTACTGGGCGATGGCGCCGACCCAGGCGATCCGGCCGGAATCGCGCATCGCGGCGATGACGCCCTCCAGGTGGTCGCCGCCCACGTTGTCCACGGCGGCGTCGATCCCGTCCGGCGCGGCCTTCGCCAGCAGCTCGCCGACCGGCCCGTCGTGGTAGTCGAACGCCGCGTCGAAGCCGAGCTGCCCGGTGAGCCGGGCGACCTTGGCGGCCGAGCCCGCGCTGCCGATGATCCGGCCGGCGCGGAGCAGCCGGGCGATCCGGCCCACGGCCGTGCCCACCCCCCCGCGGCGGCGGAGGAGTGAGCGGCGGGTGAGCCGCCGGAAACCTCCGTCTCAGATAGTAGGAAGTCCGAGTAATTGTGGAGACAGACCGGCCGGGCTGTTCTAGCTTTGTAGGAGCCGAACGTCTCGCTAGATCAAGCGACTGGCGGTCGAGAGCGCGCGCCCTGCGCAGGCAACCCCTGCGGCGCCCGTTCCCCGCCCCTTCCGGCGCCTCGAAATCAACGATCTCGACATCACCCCACGCTGTTCGATCTCGAAATCCTCGCGATCTCAAGGAGTCGATCCACCATGGCCGAGACCACCACCCGCCGCCGTGTCCGTCACGCCCACCGCCCGACCGAGTCGGAGCGACGGGCTGCCGCCGCCGCCCTGCAACGCGCCCTCGACCGCAGGGACAACGGCGGCTCGACCGGCCACTGACCGGTCCCCCTCGGGCCGCGCTCAGCCGCGGCTGATCTCGAAGTGGTCGACGCGCTCGCCCGACTCGGCGAGGGCGGTGACCTTCATCCGGGGGTGCCGTCCGGCCTCCACCTCCACCGCGAGGAACGAGAAGCCGGTGTACCGCACCCGCGACCACTCCACGGTCTCGACGGCCTTCGCGCCGCCCTTGGCCACGTGGTAGGTGTTCACGCTCTCCAGGTCCGCGACATGCCCCTCGTAGCTGTCCGGCACCGGGAAGTCGTACAGCGCCTTGCCCGCGCCGCCCGCCGTGACATAGACGATGCCGTCCCGGCGGGGGTCGGTGCGCTCGCCGATCGGCACCGGGCGCTTCACGGCGTTCCCGAGGATCGCGTCGGTGCGTTCGTAGACGTGGTTGTGCCCGTTGATGACCAGATCCACCCGGTGCTTCTCGAAGAGCGGCACCCAGGCGTCCCGCACCCCGCCGTCCGAGGCGTGCGCGTTGGTCGTGGAGAAGGCGCAGTGGTGGAAGAAGACCACCAGGAAGTCGATGTCCCGGCGGGCCCGCAGCTCGCCGAGGCGCCGGTCCAGCCAGCGGGTCTGCCGGCCGCCGCTGATGCCGAAGTTGGCGGGGATCTCGTAGCTGACGTCGTTGGCGTCGAGCGCGATCACGCCCACGTTGCCGTGCACGAAGGAGTAGGCGCCGGGCTGGTTCACCGGGTCCGGCCCGTTGTCCGGCAGGGTCCAGCGCGCGTTCTGGCCGCCGTAGCCGTCCGGCGAGTACCACGCCTCCATGTCGTGGTTCCCGGTCGTCACCATCCACGGCACCGTCTTGGCGACCGTCTCCGTCTGCGCCAGGAACTGGTCCCAGGTGCGCGCGTCATAGGTGTCGGTGGTCTGCCCGGAGCCCGACGGGTCCGCGTAGCAGATGTCCCCGGCGTGCAGGTGGAAGGCCGGGTTCTGGCCCAGGATCAGCTGATCGTTGCCGAGCGCGTGGTAGCTGACGCCCTGGTCGCCGAAGGCGGTGAAGGTGAAGTTCTCCGCCCGTGCCGGGGCGGTGGTGAAGGTGCCGAGCGTGCCCAGGTTGCGCGCGTCCGCCGGGTCGAAGCCCTCGTGGCCGACGCCGTAGTAGTACGTGGTGCCGGGCCGCAGCCGCTCCAGGGACGCGTGTACGTAGAACTGCTCGGCCGCCGCGATCCTGCCGTTGTTCAGCTGCGGCGTCGTCAGGTGGCGCACCTCGGCGTCGATCTTCCGGCTGAGCGCCCACGGCTCGAGACCGATCCGGATGTACGGGCGGCGCACCGCGAACGGCACCTGCCAGGAGACCGCCATCCGCGTCCTCGGGTCGGCCCCGTACGCCAGGTGGCGCCCGAACGGGGCGACCAGCGCGCCGTCGACCCGGGTGGTGCTGTGCGAGGTGAGTACGGTGGGGGCGGCGTACGCGGGGGAGGCGGAGGCGAGGCCGATCCCTGTGCCCACCACGGCGGCGGTCGCCGCGCCGGTGCGCAGCGCCCCGCGGCGGGTGAGCCGGGTGCGGAGGTAGTCGTGCTGCTCGGCCATGGTCATGCGGCCGGCGAGCTTCTCGGGGATGCCGAAGCGGGGGAGGTCCATGGGTGACAACCTCCACCGCGCGGCTGACGGCACCCCGTCGAATAGGTGAACGGTACACGTACAGATGATCATGTGTCCGTATGGTGGACGGGACGTGTCATGGGGTGGGACGAGCAGTAGGGTGCCACCATGTCTCGCAGCATCAATCTCGCAGTGATCCCCGGCGACGGTATCGGCCAGGAGGTCGTGTCCCAGGGCCTCAAGGTCCTCAACGCTGTTCTCCCGCAGGATGTGAAGCTGGAGACCAAGGAGTACGACCTCGGCGCCCAGCGCTGGCACCGCACCGGTGAGACCCTCCCCGACGCGGAGCTCGACGCCCTCAAGGGGCACGACGCCATTCTGCTCGGCGCGATCGGCGACCCGTCCGTGCCCTCCGGCGTGCTGGAGCGGGGGCTGCTGCTGAAGCTGCGCTTCGCCTTCGACCACTTCATCAACCTGCGGCCGTCGAAGCTCTTCCCGAACACCGAGACCCCGCTCGCCGGCCGTCCGGACATCGACTTCGTCGTCGTCCGCGAGGGCACCGAGGGTCCGTACACCGGCAACGGCGGCTCGCTGCGCACCGGCACCGAGCACGAGGTCGCCACCGAGGTGAGCCTCAACACCGCCTTCGGTGTCGAGCGGGTCGTCCGGGACGCCTTCGAGCGTGCCGCCGCCCGCCCGCGCAAGAAGCTGACGCTGGTCCACAAGAACAACGTCCTGGTCTATGCGGGCCACCTGTGGAAGAACACCTTCGACAAGGTCGCCGCCGAGTACCCGCAGGTCACCACCGACTACCTGCACGTCGACGCAGCGACGATCTTCTTCGTCACGCAGCCGGAGCGCTTCGACGTCATCGTCACCGACAACCTCTTCGGCGACATCCTCACCGACCTCGCCGCGGCCGTCTCCGGCGGCATCGGCCTGGCCGCCTCCGGCAACATCAACCCGACGGGCGCCTTCCCGTCGATGTTCGAGCCGGTCCACGGCTCCGCCCCCGACATCGCGGGGCAGGGCAAGGCCGACCCGACCGCCACGATCCTCTCCGTCGCCCTCCTGCTGCGCCACCTCGGCTACGAGGCCGAGGCCGTGCGCATCGAGGACGCCGTCTCCGCCGACCTCGCGGAGCGCGACGGCAGCGCCCGTACGACCGACGAGATCGGCGACGCCCTCGCGGTACGCGTAGCGGGCTGACCCGACGACTCCCACGGAAGCCGCCGGGTCGCAGACGCACCCGGCGGCTTCTCCTGTGCGGCCCCGGGTGTCACCATCGAATCCTGGACCGCATTCACGCCATTTCGTGCACGGCAGCCTTCGAGAGATAATCGAACGGGGCCGTGGCTCGCAGCGAAGCTCGGACGTCCTAGCACTTGAAGGCGTGCACGCGGTCCTACACACACATCACGGTGAAGGACACGCACTCATGACGACCACGATCGAGCTCAAGCCCTCCTCGAACCCGCTGTCCGACGCGGAGCGCGAGGCGATCCTGGCCCAGCCCGGATTCGGCCGCTACTTCACCGACCACATGGTGACGATCAAGTGGACCGAAGGCCGCGGCTGGCACGACGCCCAGCTCGTGCCCTACGCGCCGCTGTCGATCGACCCGGCCAACATGACGCTCCACTACGGCCAGGAGATCTTCGAGGGCCTGAAGGCGTACCGCCAGCCCGACGGCTCCGTCGCCACCTTCCGCCCCGAGGCCAACGGCGAGCGCTTCCGCTCCTCCGCCCGCCGCCTCGCTATGCCGGAGCTGCCCGTCGAGACCTTCGTCGCGGCCTGTGACGCGCTCGTCCAGCAGGACGCGGCCTGGGTCCCGGCCCACGGCGGCGAGGAGTCCCTCTACCTGCGCCCCTTCATGATCGCGACCGAGGTCGGCCTCGGGGTGCGCCCGGCCAACGAGTACCTGTTCCTGGTCATCGCCTCGCCGGCCGGCGCCTACTTCCCCGGCGGTGTGAAGCCCGTCTCCATCTGGCTCTCCGAGGACCGGGTCCGCGCCGTCCCCGGCGGCATGGGCGACGCCAAGACCGGCGGCAACTACGCCGCTTCCCTCCTCGCCCAGGCCGAGGCCGCCGCCAAGGGCTGCGACCAGGTCGCCTACCTCGACGCCGTCGAGCACAAGTGGGTGGAGGAGCTGGGCGGCATGAACCTGTACTTCGTGTACGGGGACCGGATCGTCACCCCGTCCCTCACCGGCTCCCTGCTCGCCGGGATCACCCGGGACTCGCTCCTCAAGCTCGCGAGTGACCTCGGCTACACCTCCGAGGAGTCCCGCGTCTCCATCGACCAGTGGCGCGAGGACACCGCCGCCGGCACCCTCACCGAGGTCTTCGCCTGCGGCACCGCCGCCGTCATCACCCCCGTCGGCACGGTGAAGAGCGCGGGCGGCGAGTGGACCCAGGGCGACGGCACCCCCGGCCCGGTCACCCTCAAGCTGCGCGAGCGCCTGCTCGACATCCAGCGCGGCACCGCCGAGGACACCCACGGCTGGATGCACTCCCTGGCGTGAGCAGCCGTACGGAGGGCCCCCGGTGTCTCGCCGGGGGCCCCGGTACGCCCGCATCCTGAGACGGGCGGTTCACCGCGGCGGTCCTGTGCCAGACTGCTTCCGTGTCCTCGTTCGTCATGATTATTGGCAGCAGGCGCGCCGGTCCGCAGTGACCGTTCCGTACCACCACGTACGGCACGGCCACCGTGCCCCAGACCCGCGCGCAGACCTCTCGCACCCGCGAGGGGTTTTTTGTTTTCCGGCCTCCACCTCGGCCGGGGACGCGGCGCACGGGATGATGGGGGCAAGTGGAGCCAGATCGTCCGGATCCACTCATCCGACAGGAGTCAGACCAGCAATGACCACCAAGGCCAAGCCCACCGACGACAGCTTCCATGTCTTCGACACCACGCTGCGCGACGGTTCACAGCGTGAAGGCATCAACCTGACGGTCGCCGACAAACTGACCATCGCCCGGCACCTGGACGAGTTCGGCGTCGGCTTCATCGAGGGCGGCTGGCCCGGCGCCAACCCCCGCGACACCGAGTTCTTCGCCCGCGCCCGCCAGGAGATCGAGTTCAAGAACGCCGAGCTGGTCGCCTTCGGCGCGACCCGCAGGGCGGGCGGAACGGCCGCCGAGGACCCGCAGGTCAAGGCGTTGCTGGAGTCCGGCGCCCCGGTGATCACGCTGGTCGCCAAGTCCCACGACCGCCACGTGGAGCTCGCGCTGCGCACCACGCTGGAGGAGAACCTGGAGATGGTCCGCGACACCGTCGCCCACCTCCGCGAGCAGGGCCGCCGGGTCTTCGTGGACTGCGAGCACTTCTTCGACGGGTACCGCGCCAACCCCGAGTACGCCAAGGCCGTCGTCAAGGCCGCCGCCGAGGCCGGCGCCGACGTGGTCATCCTCTGCGACACCAACGGCGGGATGCTCCCGGCCCAGATCCAGGCCGTCGTCTCCACGGTCCTCGCCGACACCGGCGCCCGGCTCGGCATCCACGCCCAGGACGACACGGGGTGCGCCGTCGCCAACACCCTCGCCGCCGTCGACGCGGGTGCCACGCACGTCCAGTGCACCGCCAACGGCTACGGCGAGCGCGTCGGCAACGCCAACCTCTTCCCGGTCGTCGCCGCCCTGGAGCTCAAGTACGGCAAGCGGGTCCTCCCGGACGGGGCCCTCGCCGACATGACCCGCGTCTCGCACGCCATCGCCGAGGTGGTCAACCTCACCCCCTCCACGCACCAGCCGTACGTCGGTGTCTCGGCCTTCGCGCACAAGGCCGGGCTGCACGCCTCCGCGATCAAGGTGGACCCGGACCTCTACCAGCACATCGACCCCGCGCTCGTCGGCAACACCATGCGGATGCTGGTCTCCGACATGGCCGGACGGGCCTCCATCGAGCTGAAGAGCGACGAGCTCGGCATCGACCTCGGGGGCGACCGTGAGCTGGTCGCCCGGGTCGTCGCCCGGGTCAAGGAGCGCGAACTCAAGGGCTACACGTACGAAGCGGCCGACGCCTCCTTCGAACTGCTGCTGCGCGCCGAGGCCGAGGGCCGGGTGCGGCGCTACTTCCGCACCGAGTCCTGGCGGGCCATCGTGGAGGACCGCCCCGACGGCACCCACGCCAACGAGGCGACCGTGAAGCTGTGGGCCAAGGGCGAGCGGATCGTCGCCACCGCCGAGGGGAACGGACCGGTCAACGCCCTGGACCGGGCGCTGCGCGTGGCCCTGGAGCGGATCTACCCGCAGCTGGCCAAGCTGGAGCTGACGGACTACAAGGTCCGCATCCTGGAAGGCCGCACCGGCACCGACTCGACCACCCGCGTCCTGATCACCACCGGTGACGGGACCGCCGAGTGGTCGACGGTCGGGGTCGCCGAGAACATCATCTCCGCGTCCTGGCAGGCGCTGGAGGACGCGTACACCTACGGTCTGCTGCGCGCCGGCCTCGAACCGACCGACTGACCCGCACGGGGCCGTCTCCCGCACACGCCCGCCCCCGTCCGCCCGCCTCAATTGGCAGGGCGGACGGGGGCGTTCGCGTGTACGGCCCCGTACGGGGACTGAGTGAACGGGATTCGCGTGCCCGCGTCAAGAGGTCTTTGCGTTCAGAAGTTGAACGTAAGGACCGTGTTCTTCTCGTTATCAGATGGGTACGGACCAATCTCGACGTGAAGTATTGACGGCGGTGTTTCTGCGGGGTTAACTCACGCCACCAACGCCGGTACCGGTTCCGGAACCGGTTGCGGTACCGGTTCCATCGCCGGCCGTTGCGGCCGTTCTCTCTGTCCCGTTGTGTCCCTGGAGGCCCCGATGCGCGTCACCATCGCTGATGTCGCCCGTGAGGCCGGCGTCAGCAAGACGACCGTGTCCCGGGTCATCAACACCAAGGGCGAGGTGGACGGCTCGACGGCCGCGCGCGTTCGCGAAGTGATCGCGCAGCTCGGTTACGTGCCCAGTTCGGGCGCCGTCGGTCTGGCCCGCGGCAGCAGCCGGACGGTCGGCATGCTGGTGCCCTCGCTGACCTGGCCCTGGATGGGCGAACTGCTCCAGGGTGTGGTCGACACCGTCGAGGCCGCCGACTACGGGCTGCTGCTGTTCACCTGCAACCGCGGGGCCGAGTCCGTCGAGCGCTTCACCAGCCAGGTGTCGGCGCGGGCCTTCGACGGGCTGGTGGTGGTGGAACCCGAGAACACCCTGGACCACCTCACGGAACTGCACCGCGACGGTCTGCCGATCGTGCTCATCGACGATCGCGGCCACCACCCCGAATTCCCCTCCGTCGTGACCACCAACCACGAAGGAGGCGCGTCGGCCGCCCGTCATCTGCGGGACGCCGGTCGCACCAGGCCCGTCGTGATCACCGGTCCCGCGCACTTCGGCTGCGTACGGGACCGACTGGCCGGCTTCGTCTCGGTCCTCCCCACGGAACACGTGGTCCTCGGGGACTTCACCGAGCTCTCCGGCCGGCTCGCGGTGGAGCAACTGCTCGCCTCGGGCACGGAGTTCGACTCGGTCTTCGCCCACAACGACATCACCGCGGCAGGCGTGCTGCGGGCGTTGCGCGCCGCGGGCAAGACCGTGCCGGGGGACATCGCGGTCGTCGGCTTCGACGACATCCCGATGTCCGAGCACACCGAACCGCCCCTGACCACCGTGCGCCAGCCCACCCGGCAGATGGGTGAGATGGCCGCCCGGATGCTCCTCTCCCACCTGGGCGGCACGCTCGCACCGGACACCCCGGTCGTGCTCCCCACCGAATTGGTCGTGCGCCACTCGGCGCCCTAGCGGACAAGGGCACCCCCAGGCCCACACCGCACCCGCACCACCCGCACAGCCGTACCAAGGCGCGCCCAGCGCTGCCCGTTTCCGGATCCCAAGACCCGCCAGTCCCTCCTGGAGTCGTTATGTCCGCACGCCGTCACACGCTGAGAGCCGCCGCGCTCGCCACCGCCGTGGTCGCACTCGCCGCAGGCTGTTCCTCGGCCAACTCGAACCACAACAAGAACGGCGGCAGTGCCGCTTCGGGCGTCCTGAACATCGGCAAGCCGGACGGGCCGCAGACGAACAACAGCAACCCCTTCCTCAACACCTCGGCCGGCGCCACCCTCGGCTACCGCTGGATGATCTACGAGCCGCTGGCGATGGTCAGCCAGATCCGGCCCGCCGACAAGCCCGACCCGTGGCTGGCCACCGACTGGAAGTGGGACCTCAACTTCCAGAAGGTCACCCTCACCATCGACGAGCGCGCCAAGTGGGCCGACGGCAAGCCGCTGACCGCCGACGACGTGGCGTACACCTTCAACCTGCTGAAGAAGCACCCGGCGCTCAACGCCGACGGCATCCAGTGGGGCGGTGTCGAGGTCAAGGACAAGAAGGTCATCCTGACCTTCAACAGCTCGCAGTACGTCAACCAGAACAAGATCCTCCAGCAGTACATCGTGCCGAAGCACATCTGGGAGAAGGTCAAGAACCCGGAGACCTGGCCGAACCGGAACCCGGTCGGCTCCGGCCCGTACAAGCTGAAGACCTTCACGCCGCAGACGACCACCCTGACCGCGACGCCCACCTACTGGAAGGGCTCGACCAAGGTCAAGGAGCTGCGCTACAGCACGTACAACGACAACAACGCGGCGACCACCGCGCTGGCCAGCGGCAAGCTGGAGTGGTCGTTCGTCTTCATGCCGGACTTCAAGAAGCTGTTCATCGACAAGGACCCGAAGAACCACAAGCTGTGGTTCCCCTCGGGCCTCGGCATCCACGGCCTGTGGATCAACACCGCGCGCAAGCCGTTCGACAACGCGGCGCTCCGCAAGGCCATGGCGATGGTCGTCGACCGCAACGCCATCTACACCCAGGCGGAGGCGACGCTCTACCCGGAGATCACCAACCCCACCGGCATCCCGCTGCCCGCCGGTGAGTCCTTCATCTCCGACACGTACAAGAAGGCCACCACCAAGCCGGACGTCGAGGGCGCCAAGCAGGTCCTGGAGAAGGCCGGCTTCACGCTCAGCGGCGGCGTCCTCAAGGACCCGGACGGCAAGCCGGTGAAGCTCACCCTCACCGACCCGGCCGGCTGGAACGACTACATCACGGGCCTGTCGATCATCAAGGACAACATCAAGAAGATCGGCATCGACGCCAAGGTCAAGACGCAGACCGCCGACTCCTGGAACGCGGACGTCGCCAACGGCAACTTCGACGCCACCCTGCACTGGACCAACAGCGGTGCCACGCCGTACGACATGTACCAGAACATCATGGACGGCGCCCTGCTCCAGCCCATCGGCAAGCCGTCGCAGTCCGGCAACTTCGGCCGCTTCAAGAGCACTGAGGCGACCGAGGCGCTGAAGGACTTCGCCCAGGCCACCACGGACACCGCCCGCAAGCAGGCGATGGACGCCCTCCAGAAGATCATGGTCGAGCAGGCGCCGATGATCCCGACCGCGGCTGCACCCGTCGGGGCGGAGTACTCCACGAAGAACTGGGTGGGCTGGCCCACCGAGGACAACCCGTACGCGGACCCGCAGCACACCCAGCGCACCTCGCTGGAAGTCGTGCTGAATCTCAAGCCCGCCAAGTAGTACAGCAGGGATCAGGTACCGGCCATGTCTGAACAGCCAGAGAACAACCACATCGTGCTCGAAGCACGCGGAGTCACCAAGCACTTCGCCGTACGGCGCAACGCCCGCGACCTCCTCGGACGCACGCGCCGTACCGTCCACGCCGTGGACGACGCCTCGCTGCAACTGCGGCGCGGCACCGTCACGGCACTGGTGGGGGAGTCGGGCTCCGGGAAGTCCACCGTCGCCAGACTGCTCGCGCAGCTGTATCCGCTCACCTCGGGCGAGATCCACCTGAACGGGCAGCCGGTGAAGGCCGGACGTGGCCGGTCCTTCCGCAGTTACGTACGCCGGGTCCAGCTCATCTTCCAGGACCCGTTCGCCTCGCTGAACCCCGTGCACACCGTGCGCTACCACCTGACCCGGTCGCTGAAGATCCACGGCCGGGCGGGCAACGGCGAGGCGGAACTGGAACAGAACCTGACCGCTCTGCTGAACCGCGTCCAGCTGACTCCTCCTCATCAGTACCTGGACAAGTTCCCGCACGAGCTGTCGGGCGGTCAGCGCCAGCGCGTGGCCATCGCCCGCGCGCTCGGCGCCGACCCCCAGGTCCTCCTGGCCGACGAGCCGGTCTCGATGCTGGACGTGTCCATCCGGCTCGGGGTGCTCAACCTGCTCAAGGACCTCAAGGACCGGCTGCACCTCGCGATCCTCTACATCACCCACGACATCGCGTCCGCCCGCTACTTCGCGGACACCACCCTGGTGATGTACGCGGGCCGCATCGTCGAGGGCGGTGACAGCGAGACCGTCACGCAGCGCCCCGCACACCCCTACACCCAGCTCCTCATCGCCTCCGCGCCGCACCCCGACCGGGAGCACGCCGAGGACGAGCCGGAGGACCAGGGCACCGGTGAGCCCCCGTCGCTCATCGCCCCGCCCGCCGGCTGCCGCTTCCACCCCCGCTGCCCCAAGGCGATGGAGCGCTGCCGCACCGAGCTGCCGCCCCGGTTCGACCTGGCCGACGGCCAGTGGGCCGCCTGCTGGCTCTACGACGGCATCGGCACCGCCCGCACCGACGACCACGAGAAGGAGGCTGCGAAGTGAAGTTCCTGCTCCAACGGCTCGCCTTCTACCTGGTCACGGCCTGGGCCGCGATCACGATCAACTTCCTCATACCGCGCCTGATGCCCGGCGACCCCGTCCAGGCACTCATCGCCCGCTTCCAGGGCCAGCTGGACACCAGCGCCATCGCCTCGCTCAGGGCCCTCTTCGGGCTCGACAAGAAGCAGTCGCTCTGGGAGCAGTACACCGACTACTGGGCGCACCTCTTCCACGGCGACCTGGGCCTGTCGTTCACCTTCTTCCCGACCCCGGTCAGCGAGGTCATCGCGCAGTCGCTGCCCTGGACGCTGGCGCTCGTCGGCATCACCACGCTGATCAGCTTCCTGCTCGGCACCGGGATCGGCGTCTTCACGGGCTGGCGGCGCGGCTCCTGGATGGACAACCTGCTGCCCGTCACCACCTTCATCTCGTCCATCCCGTACTTCTGGCTCGGGCTGATCGCGATCTCGCTGTTCGCCGTGAAGTGGCCGCTCTTCCCGGCCGACGGCGGCTACGACAACTCGCTGGTGCCCGCCTTCGACTGGCCGTTCATCTCCAGCGCGCTCTACCACGGGGTGCTGCCCGGCTTCACGATCGTCCTCAGCGCGGTCGCCGGCTGGATCCTCGGCATGCGGAACATGATGGTGACGGTGTCCAGCGAGGACTACGTCATGGTCGCCCAGGCCAAGGGCCTCTCCGAGCGCCGGGTGATGTTCGGTTACGCGGCACGCAACGCGATCCTGCCCAACATCTCCGGGTTCGCCCTCTCGCTCGGCTTCATCGTCGGCGGCACGCTCCTGGTGGAGATGGTCTTCTCCTACCCGGGCATCGGCTACCAGCTCTTCCAGGGCGTGGGCGCCAAGGACTACCCCCTCATGCAGGGCATCTTCCTCATCATCACGCTCTCCGTCCTGGCGGCGAACCTCCTCGCCGACGTCCTCTACATGCTCCTCGACCCCCGTACCCGAAGGGAGGCGTAGGACATGGCCGTCACCGCCACCGAGGTCGCCGTACTCGATGCCGCCGAAACCCCGGCAGCGAGCAAGCGCAAGTTCCGGTTCCTGCGCGGCCGGAAGACCGTCATCGGACTGGGCATCCTGCTCTTCTTCGTGCTGATCGCGATCATCGGCCCGTGGATCGCCCCGTACGACCCCAGCGCGATGAGCCAGGACCTGCTGGAGGCGCCCTCCGGCTCGCACTGGTTCGGCACCACGCAGACCGGTCAGGACGTGCTCTCGCAGATCCTGGTCGGCACCCGGGGCGTGCTCGTCGTCGGCTTCGTCGCGGGCATCCTCGCCACCGCCCTGTCCGTGCTGATCGGCGTCACCGCCGGCTTCCTCGGCGGACTGGCCGACGAGGCGCTGTCGCTGCTGTCCAACGTCTTCCTGGTCATCCCGGGACTGCCGCTGATCATCATCATCGCCAGCTTCGTCACGGACGCCGGCGACCTGCTCATCGCCTTCGTCATCGCCCTCACCTCCTGGGCCTGGGGCGCCCGCGTCCTGCGCGCCCAGACCCTGTCGCTGCGCCGCCGCGACTATGTGGAGGCGGCCCGCGCCACGGGCGAACCGACCTGGCGGATCATCCTCTTCGAGGTGATGCCGAACCTCACCGCCGTCATCGCCTCCGGCTTCGTCGGCACGGTCATCTTCGCGATTCTCTCCGAGATCACCCTCGCCTTCATCGGCGTCGCCGACATCTCGAACTGGAACTGGGGGACCGTCCTGTTCTGGGCGCAGTCCAGCCAGGCACTGGCCCAGGGCGCCTGGTGGTGGTTCGTCCCGGCGGGGCTCTGCATCGCCCTGCTCGGCATGTCCCTCGCCCTGATCAACTTCGGCATCGACGAATTCGTCAACCCGCGCCTGCGCACCGAGACCGGCGGCTCCAAGAAGGTCAAGATGCGCGTCGGCTTCACCCCGGTGGCCCGCCCCGGCAGCACCACCCCGCGCCACAAGGAGACCCGCTCATGAGCGAGCCCGTCCTCACCATCAGCGGCCTCAACGTGGACTACGGGACCGGCACCGACGCCGTGCACGCCCTGCGCGACATCGACCTCACCCTGCACCGCGGCGAGGTCCTCGGCCTCGCCGGCGAGTCCGGCTCCGGCAAGTCCACCCTGGCCTACGCGGTCACCCGGCTCCTCTCCCCGCCCGGCGTCATCACCGGCGGGGAGGTCCACTACCACGGGCGCGACGGCGAGGCCATGGACCTGCTCGCCATGTCGGCGGCCGAGCTGCGCGCCTTCCGCTGGCAGGAGCTGTCCATCGTCTTCCAGGGCGCGATGAACTCGCTGAACCCCGTCTACACGGTCCACGCCCAGCTCACCGACGTACTCCAGGCCCACCGCCCGGAGATGAAGAAGGCCGACCGCACCGCCCGGGCCCGCGAGCTCCTCAGCCTGGTCGGGATCTCCCCGGACCGGCTCGGCGCCTACCCGCACCAGCTGTCCGGCGGCATGCGCCAGCGCGTGATGATCGCGATGGCGCTCGCCCTGGAACCCGAGATCGTCATCATGGACGAGCCGACCACCGCGCTCGACGTGGTCATGCAGCGGCAGATCCTGCGCCAGCTGGTCCGGCTCCGCGAGGAGCTCGGCTTCTCGGTCGTCTTCATCACCCACGACATCTCGCTGCTGATCGAGTTCTCCGACCGGATCGCGATCATGTACGGCGGCCGGATCGTGGAGCAGGCCGGCGCCTCCGAGATCTACCGCGACCCGCACCACCCGTACAGCGCCGGGCTGCTGCACTCCTTCCCCGCGCTGCACGGACCCCGCCGCGAACTCAGCGGCATCCCCGGCTCGCCCCCGCACCTCTCGTCGATGCCCACCGGCTGCGCCTTCCACCCCCGCTGCGCCAAGAAGGTCGAGGGCTGCGACACCCACGTCCCGGTGCTCGCGGCGCCCGGGACGGACGGCTCCCGCTCGGTGGCCTGCTGGCTCCACCACGAGGCCCCGGCCACCGCCCGCGCCTAGCCCCGCCGGCCGCCCGAGCAACGCACACCACAGGAGAACCATGAACCTCGTCACCCCTCAGGCATACGCCCGCGAGATCGCCGCCCAGGCCGTACCCGGTCTGCCCGCCGGCTTCCGCTGGGGCGTCGCCACAGCCGCGTACCAGATCGAGGGCGCGGCGGCCGAGGACGGCAGGACCCCGTCCATCTGGGACACGTACTGCCGGGTGCCGGGCATGGTCGTCCGCGGTGAGAACGGCGACGTGGCGTGCGACCACTACCACCGCATGCCCCAGGACGTGCAGCTCATCGCTGACCTCGGCGTCGACACGTACCGCTTCTCGCTGGCCTGGCCGCGCATCCAGCCGGGCGGCCGGGGCCCGGCCAACGCCAAGGGCCTCGACTTCTACAAGCGGCTGCTGGACGAGCTGGAGGCCAAGGGCGTCACCCCCTGGGTCACCCTCTACCACTGGGACCTGCCGCAGGAGCTGGAGGACGCGGGCGGCTGGCCGGCCCGTGACACCGCGTACCGCTTCGCCGAGTACGCCGCGCTGGCGTACGACGCGTTCGGCGACCGGGTCACGCACTGGACGACGCTCAACGAGCCCTGGTGCTCCGCGATGCTCGGCTACGCCTACGGCGGCCAGGCGCCGGGCCGGCAGAACTTCGGCGAGGCCATCCACGCCGTGCACCACCTGCTCCTCGGCCACGGACTCGCCTCGCAGTACATGCGCGAGCAGGCCGCCGCCCGGGGCAACGAGCTCGAACTCGGCATCACCCTCAACCTGGGCACCGCCACCCCGGAGACCGACAGCCACGAGGACGCCGAGGCGTGCCGCCGCGCCGACGGCCTGGGCGCCCGGCTCTACCTGGACCCGCTGGTCAAGGGCGCCTATCCCGAGGACACCGTCGCCGACCTCGCCGCCCAGGGCATCGAACTGCCCGTCCAGGACGGCGACCTGGCCACGATCTCGACGCCGCTGGACGTGCTCGGGGTCAACTTCTACCGGGGCTCGCTGTTCTCCGGCGTCACGGAGGACGGCGCGACCACGGACGCGGAGGGACTGCCCGTCACCCGCCAGGTGGAGCGCGATCTGCCGCGCACCGCCATGGACTGGGAGATCACCCCCACCGCCCTCACCGACCTGCTCGTCCGTCTGGAGAAGGACTACGGCCTCCCGACGGTCATCACGGAGAACGGCGCCGCATTCGACGACACCGTCTCCGAGGACGGCGAGATCCACGACGCCGACCGCACCACCTATCTCGCCGATCACATCGCCGCCGTCGCCGCCGCCCGCGCCCAGGGTGCGGACGTGCGGGGCTACTTCGCCTGGTCACTGATGGACAACTTCGAGTGGTCCTACGGCTACGACAAGCGGTTCGGCATCGTCCGCGTCGACTACGACACGCAGGTGCGGACGCTCAAGGACAGCGCCAAGTGGTACCGCGACACCATCCGGCTCACCCGCGACGCGTCGTAGCCGCGACCGCGGGTGTGGCGCCTCACCCTCACCGATACGAACGGGACACCCCACCATGCCCTCTCGTACGACCTTGGCAGCCACCACCGCCGCTCTGATCGCCCTCGCCGCCCCCATGGCCTTCGCCGCCCCGGCCCCCAAGCCGGCCGCGGCGCAGGCCGCGGCCTGGGACACCGACCGGGCCGCCGCCGCGTACACGGCGAACCCGGGCGCCGTCACCGCCTCCGGCAGCGAGAACGCCGCCTCCGGGCCCGGGGCGGTGGCCGACGGCAACGGCACCACCCGCTGGTCCAGCAACTTCGCCGACGACGCCTGGATCCGGGTCGACCTCGGCTCCGTCATCCGCGTCAGCAGCGTCACCCTCGACTGGGAAGCGGCCTACGGCAAGAAATACGTCCTGGAGGTGTCGAAGAACGGCACGGACTGGACCACCTTCTACACCGAGGACGACGGCACCGGCGGCAGCGTCACCGCGCACACCTACCCGCAGGAGGTCACCGGCCGCTACGTCCGGATGCGAGGCATCCAGCGCGCCACCCCCTGGGGCTACTCGCTGTACTCCTTCAAGGTGTACGGAGGAGAGCCCGCCCCGGCCTCCACCACCCGCAGTAATCTCGCCCTCAACCACCCCGCGTACGGCGACTTCTACCAGCACGCGGGCAACTCCCCGGCCTTCGTCACCGACGGCGGCTGGCCCGCCGACCTGAAGGCCGACCAGTCCCGCTGGTCCAGCGACTGGAACGCCAACCGCTGGGTGGGCGTCGACCTCGGGGCCACCTCCACCATCGACACCGTGGACCTGTACTGGGAGGCGGCCTACGCCGTCGACTACCGCATCCAGGTCTCCGACGACAACCGCACCTGGCGCACCGTCTACCAGCCGTCCGCCTCCGAGGTCGCCGCCCGCCGCGCGGACGTCAAGTCGCCCGGCGACGCCGTCGGCCGGCACGACACCGTCAGGCTGCCGTCCCCGGCGACCGGCCGCTACGTCCGGATGCTGGGTGTCGAGCGCCGCTCCTTCTACAACCCCGCGCCCGCCACCGCCCAATTCGGCTACTCGCTCTACGAGTTCCAGGTGTGGGGCACCGGCGGCAGCGCCAACGCCGCCTATCCGGCCCTCCCGAAGAACCCGGGCGGCGCCTACACCACCACCTTCTTCGACGACTTCACCGGCTCGGGACTCGACCGCAACAAGTGGCGGGTCGTGCGCACCGGCACGGAGATGAACCCGGTCAACGGCGAGTCCCAGGCGTACGTCGACTCGGCGGACAACATCCGTACCGAGAACGGCTCCCTGGTCCTCCAGTCGAAGTACTGCAAGGGCTGCACCCGAACACCCGCCGGTACCTTCGACTTCACGTCCGGCCGCATCGACACCAACACCAAGTTCGACTTCACCTACGGCAAGGTCAGCGCCCGCATGAAGCTGCCGGTCGGTGACGGCTTCTGGCCGGCCTTCTGGATGCTCGGCAGCGACGTCGACAACCCGGACGTCTCCTGGCCCGGTTCGGGCGAGACCGACATCATGGAGAACATCGGCTACGGCGACTGGACCAGCTCCGCCCTGCACGGCCCCGGCTACTCGGCCGACGGCAACATCGGCAAGCAGCAGACGTACGCGAACGGCGGCCGGGCCGACCAGTGGCACACCTACGGCGTCGAGTGGACGCCCGAGGGCATGACGTTCACCGTGGACGACCGCGTCGTGCAGACGACCTCCCGCTCCAAGCTGGAGTCCACGCGCGGCAAGTGGGTCTTCGACCACAACCAGTACGTGATCCTCAACCTGGCGCTCGGCGGCGCGTACCCCGCCGGGTGGAACAAGGTCACCAGCCCTTACTGGGGACTTCCGCAGTCCAGCGTCGACCGTGTCGCGCAGGGCGGCGTCAAGGCGGAGATCGACTGGGTGCGGGTGGAGCAGAAGAAGTAGCGCCCCCGGGCCCCCGAGCCACCCCCCACGCACCACCACCCCCCACAGGCACGTCACCTTCCGGTACCACCCGCGTCCCGCGCGCGGCCCGGCCTCGCTGCCGGGCCGCGCCCGGGCACCGTACGAAGGAGCCGCACAGATGCCACTCCGCACCCGCCGCCGGGCGAGACCCGCGACCGCCGTGCTGGCCGCCGCCACCGTGGTGGCCGGCCTGCTCGCCGGGGCGGTCCCGTCCACGGCGGCACCGGCCGCCGACGAACCGGCGCCGGTCGCCGTCGACCGCTTCGAGGGGGAGGTGCCCTTCGCCAGCCAACCGGCCGAGGGCATCTTCACCTGGGGCGGCGACGCCGACGACCCGCCCACCCTGGCGCTGAAGGACCGGGCCGACGCCCCCGAGGGCGCCAAGGTCCTCGAAGGCACCTACGACATCAGCGGCTACGGCGGCTTCAGCCACGACTACGCCGCCGACCGGCCCGCCCACGACTGGTCCGCCCACAAGGGCATCCGCTTCTGGTGGTACGGCCAGAACACCGCGCCGCTGCCGCCCGGTTCGGGCAAGCGGATCAACTTCGAGATCAAGGACGGCGGCGCCAACGGCGAGGCGTCCGAGCTCTGGACCACCTCGTTCACCGACGACTGGGAGGGCTGGCACCTCGTCGAGATCCCGTTCGCCGACTTCGCCTACCGGGGCGACTACCAGCCCGTCGGCGGCATCGACCAGGTCCTCGGCCTCAACGAGATGTGGGGGTACGCCCTCACCCTGCCGACCGGCGCCCCCGGGAAGTTCGCCCTCGACGGCGTGGAGCTGTACGGCAAGGCCGACGCGGCCCTGAAGGCGAGCGTCGTCACCGACGCGGCGGTGGTCCCGGTCGAGCAGGGCGCCTCCGCGTCCCTCGGCTTCACGCTCACCACGACCGGGTCCGTCCCGCTGGACGAGCCCGTCACCGTCGCGTACGAGACGAAGGGCGGCACGGCGAAGCCCGGCACCGACTTCACGCCGGTCAGCGGCACGTACACCTTCCCGGCGGGCACCGCGTCCGGCACCACCCACCAGGTGAAGGTCGCGACGAAGAAGATCTCCGGCGCCGCCACCGCGAAGACGGTCCCGCTGGAGCTGACGGTGACCGGCGCCCGGCCGCCGAAGGAGAACCCGCAGGCCGTCATCGACGCCCACGGGCTGCCGTACCAGAACGCGAAGCTGCCGGTGAAGCAGCGCGTCGCCGACCTGCTCGCCCGGATGTCGCCCGCCGAGAAGGCCGGCCAGATGACCCAGGCCGAGCGCAACGCGCTCTCCACGCAGGGCGACATCGCCACGTACGATCTCGGCTCGCTGCTCTCCGGCGGCGGTTCGGTCCCCTCGCCCAACACCCCCGAGGCGTGGGCGAAGATGATCGACGGCTACCAGCTGCGCGCCCGGGCCACCCGCTTCCAGATCCCGCTGATCTACGGCGTGGACGCGGTGCACGGCCACAACAACCTGGTCGGCTCGACGATCATGCCGCACAACGTCGGCCTCGGCGCCACGCGCGATCCGAAGCTGGCCGAGAAGACCGGTGCCGTCACCGCGAGCGAGGTCCGCGCGACCGGCGTCCCGTGGGACTTCGCGCCCTGCCTCTGCGTCTCGCGCGACGAGCGGTGGGGCCGTTCCTACGAGTCCTACGGTGAGGACCCGGCCCTCGTGAAGTCCCTGGAGACCGTGATCCAGGGCATGCAGGGCGCCGCGTCCGGCAAGGACCTGGACCGCAACGACAAGGTGCTGGCCACCGCCAAGCACTATGTCGGCGACGGCGGTACGGAGTACGGCTCGTCCACCACCGGTTCGTACACGACCGACCAGGGCGTCACCAAGGTCACCCGGCAGGAGCTGGAGGCCGTCCACCTCGCGCCCTTCGAGGACGCGGTCGAGCGCGGCGTCGGCACGGTCATGCCGTCCTACTCCTCGCTCGACATCATCGGGGACGACCAGGGCCCGGTGAAGATGCACGGCGACGCCGAGATGATCAACGGTGTCCTCAAGGACCGCATGGGCTTCGAGGGCTTCGTCATCAGCGACTACAAGGCGATCGACCAGCTCCCCGGCGACTACGCGAGCGACGTGCGCACGTCGGTCAACGCCGGGCTCGACATGATCATGGTCCCGACCGAGTACAAGGACTTCACGAAGACGCTCCAGGACGAGGTCGCCGCGGGCCGCATCCCGCAGTCCCGGATCGACGACGCGGTCTCCCGCATCCTGACCCAGAAGTTCAAGCTGGGCCTCTTCGAGAAGCCGTACGCGGACACCGCCAACCTGGCGAAGATCGGCTCCGCCGAGCACCGGGCCGTGGCCCGCGAGGCCGCCGCGAAGTCGCAGGTCCTGCTGAAGAACGACGGCAACGTGCTGCCGCTGAAGTCCACGCAGAAGGTGTACGTGGCCGGCTCCAACGCCGACGACATCGGCAACCAGGCCGGCGGCTGGACCGTCAGCTGGCAGGGCTCCTCCGGCGCCATCACCCCGGGCACCACGATCCTGTCCGCCATGAAGAAGGACGCCGCCTCCGTCACGTACTCCAAGGACGCGTCCGCCGACACCGCCGGCTACGACGTCGGGGTGGTCGTCGTCGGCGAGACCCCGTACGCGGAGGGCGTCGGCGACGTCGGCAACGGGCACGACCTGAAGCTGTCCGACGCCGACCGAGCCGCGGTCGACAAGGTCTGCGCCGCGATGAAGTGCGCCGTCCTGATCGTCTCGGGCCGCCCCCAGCTCATCGGGGACCAGCTCGGGGACATCGACGCGCTGGTGGCGTCCTGGCTGCCGGGCTCCGAGGGCGACGGCGTGGCCGACGTCCTCTTCGGCAAGCGGGCCTTCACCGGGCAGCTCCCGGTCACCTGGCCCAAGTCCGAGGCGCAGCTCCCGATCAACGTGGGCGACGCGTCGTACGACCCGCAGTTCCCGTACGGCTGGGGCCTCACCACACTGAAGAAGCCCCCGGCCGGCGGCGAGGTCACGCTCGCCCTGCTCGGCCTGGCCGCCCAGGTCGCCGAACGCACCGGCCTCGGCAGGACCGAGACCGGCCGCGAGATCGTCGGCCAGGCCCGGCTGCTGGTCCAGCAGAAGACCGGCGGCAAGCTGACCGAGAAGGTGTCCAAGCCGTTCGCGGACGCCGACCACCTGCTGCTCACCGGTGATCTGACCGGTGCGGTGGCGAAGCTCAGGACGGCCTACCGGGCCGCCTGACGACGCGGAACGGGCGGGCGGCACCAGGAGGCCGCTCGCCCGTTCCGTACATCCCGACCCGTTTCGCACGCGTGTGCGTTAGCTTGGGAGTATGCGGAACAGGCCGTTTTGCACCCTCGCGGCCCCGGCGGCGCTCCTGGCGGGGCTCCTGGCCCTGCTGTCCGCACTCGCCCTCTTCCTGGCCCCGGCCGCGCCCGCCGCGCCCGGCGCCTCCACCGTCCAGGACGTCGCCCAGGCCCTGCGCAAGGGCCCCGTCTACGTGGACCCGGCCGCCTCCGACCAACTCTCCCGGAGCCAGGCCGCGGCCCTGAGCAAGAAGATCGAGGACGCGGACAAACCGGTGTTCGTGGCCGTCCTGCCGAACACCGCCGCCTTCCCCGAGGACACCGTGCTGCGCACCCTGCGCGCCGAGACCGGCATCACCGGCGTCTACGCGATCCGCCTCGGCGACGGCTTCAGCGCGGGGGCCGACCCGCGTGTCATGTCCCGGAACGCCGTCATCAACCTCACCGCCGCCGTGAAGACCCCCGGCGCGGACACCGACGCGGCGACCCAGCTCAACGCCTTCGTGGACCGCGCCGTCGAACAGGCCCGGGGCAGCGCCCCCGCCTCCTGGAGCGGTGGCGAGCACTCCGAATCCGGCAGCTCGGCCGCCGTCGGCCTGGCCGTCGTCGGTGGCGTGGTCGTCCTCGGCGGGGCCGCCGCGTACACGGTCGTACGCCGCAACCGCAGGCGCAAGGAGGAAGAGGAGCGGCTCGCGCTCGACAAGCTGCGGGTGGTCGTGGACGAGGACATCACGGCGTACGGGGAGACCCTGGAACGGCTCGACTTCCACCCGGCGGAGCCCGGCGCCGACGACGCGATGCGCGGTGACTACGAACGCGCCCTCGACTCCTACGAGAGCGCCAAGTCCCGTATGGCCGGGGCGGAACACCCCTCGGACGTGCGCGGGGTGACCCAGGCCCTGGAGGACGGGCGCTACTCGCTCGCGGTGCTCGACGCCCGCCGCTCCGGCCGCGCACTCCCGGACCGCCGCCCGCCCTGCTTCTTCGACCCGCGCCACGGCCCCTCGGTCGCGGACGTGCGCTGGGCCCCGGCGGGCGGCAGCGCCAGGGAGGTCCCGGTGTGCGCGGCGGACGAGACCCGGCTGAACGCGGGCGAGGACCCGATGAGCCGCACGGTCGAGGTGGGCGACGGCACCCGCCGCCCGTACTGGGAGGCGGGCCCGGCCTACGGGCCCTGGGCGGGCGGCTACTTCGGGGGCGGCCTGCTCCCGGGCCTCCTGGTCGGCACGATGCTCGGCTCGATGCTGGCGACCCCGGCGTACGCGGCGGACTACGGGGGCGGCGACTACGGCGGCGGTGACGGGGGCGGGGACTTCTCCGGCGGCGACTTCTCCGGCACGGACTTCGACTCGTCCGGCTTCGGCGGCGGAGGCTTCGGCGACGGGGGAGGCTTCGGAGACGGCGGCGGCTTCGGGGGCGGCGGGGACTTCGGCGGCGGGTTCTGAGAGCGCGGCCTCCGGCGGCGTGACTTCCACCGGCATGACGCAGGGGTACGGGGCCCACGCCCCGTACCCCTTCGCGGCACGGTCGGACCGGCTCAGCGGCCCCCGTGGGCCCGCTCGAACGCGGCGAAGGCGACCTCCTGGCGCCACTCGGTCGCCGCCTTCGGGCTGCCCGCGAGATACCGCGCACAGCGCGCGCCCGGGCGGCCGTCACCGGGACGGTCGGCCCGGCAGGCCGCCACCACGCGGTAGCCGGAGGACGTGGTGCCGGTGGCCCACAGGCTGCGGCCGTCGCGGAAGGCGTACTCCAGCGAGGCGCGGGCGAGGTCCTTCAGCTCGGTGTACGAGAGGCGGTAGGTCTTCGCCGCGTACTGGTACTCGTGGCTGATGTCGATCCGGGAGACGCCCGGGTCGTCCGTGGAGAGCACGATCGGCACGCCGTAGCGGCGGTACGCGTTGAAGGGGTGCTCGTCGCCCGCGATGCCGAGGATCTGCTTGTTGCTGGAGAACGGCACCTCGACGGCCACGTGGCGCCGGGCCATCGTCCGGGCCAGCGCGCGCCAGTCGTCCTCGTGGACCAGGTCGACGCCGTGGCCGATGCGCTCGGCGCCGGCGACCCGCACCGCCTCGTTGATGTGGAAGGTCAGGTCCTCCGGCTTGACCAGGCCCGGGGCCAGCTCACCGGCGTGCAGGGTGAGGTGGGCGCCCGGGTACTGCCCGCGCAGGTACTTCAGCATCCGCATCTGAAGGCTGTAGTTCTCCAGCGAGCTGTCCCAGTCCTCCGGCTGGACGAGGTTGACCGCGACGAACCGCGGGTCGCGCTCGGCCAGCCGCATGCCGACGGCCATCTGCGTGAAGACGCGGACCGGGGAACTCCCCCGGGAGACCTGGGAGATCCAGCGGACGGGCAGCTTGCAGGCGGGCGCCGGGCGCGGGGTGTCGCAGTGCGCGGCCTCGCGGAACTGCGCGTCGCTGTCGTCGGCCTCCTGGACCGCCTCGTCGATGACCTTGTCCAGCTTGCCGCCCGCGACGAGCTTGCGGTGCAGCGCGGCGAAATCGGCGTCGTAACCCACCGCGTCGGCCAGTGCCTTGGCGCTGTCCGAGGCCGGGCTGACCATCGTCTCCAGGTAGAACTGGTTCTGCTTCACCACGGTGTTCGCGACATCGGCGAGCATCTTGCCCCGGGCGTACCAGGTGGCCATGCCGAACTTGCCGAAGGTGTCGAAGAAGTGGTCGTGCCCGGACTCGTCGGCCGGGAAGTCCTGCATCGACCAGGCCCGGATGATCTGCTGCCGGAACGCGGGGTCCGTGCGCGCGTCGGAGGCCGGGCGGGCGCCCGGGGCGCACGGCGACGCCACCGCGGTCATCGTCGCGTCGATGCAGAGCCCCTGCTCGATCGCGAGCCGGAGCAGGTATTCGGTGGTCACCGCGCCGGACAGGTGATTGTGCAGGTCACCGCCCTTGGGCAGCTCCTTGAAGAAGGCCCGCAGCCGCGCGGGCCGGTCCCGCAGCGAGTCCAGATAGGCGGCGGTGCCGCGTTCGGCGGGCGTCACCGGACGCGGCGCCGCGTACGCGGTGGTGCGTACGGCGCTGTCGCGCGCCGGAGCGGCGGCGGTCGCGGGGATCGCCGGGATCAGGCTCAGCAGGGCGAGAACGCCGCCGAACCCGGCCAGCACAGGGGACTTGGGACGGCGGACCGTCCGGTTGGTAGAGATCACCGAGGCATGATCGCGCTCGCCCGCGTCATTTGCCCGTGAATCATGCCTTTGAGAGGGAACGTCCACCCGATCGAGTGGGACCGGACCTGGCGGACCGGTCCGGCCGTACGGAAAGTTCTGCCGGGCGGCGGGCGTTCGCGCAGTTCACGGCGGCGGGTGGTGGTCTAGACCACTAACGAAGACTGGAAGCTATTTACCGGAGGGTCACCTCTGTGGCTGACTGTGTCGTGTTCGCGACAAGTGGACGCGCGTAGACCCATGCGTGAAGCGTGCTGCCCGAGTGGCCCGGCCACGGCCGCTCCCCCCACCAGCAGGAGGCTCCTCATGATCACTCGCAAGAGACTCACCGCGGCCGGTGTCCTCGGTACGAGCGCGGCGCTGCTGCTCGGCCTGATGTCCGGCACCGCCTCGTCGGCACCCCGCCACGACAACCCCGTCCCGCTCGGCAAGGGGTACATGGGCGTCGGCTACGTCCAGGACAGCAAGGACTTCAAGCCGGACACCCGCCAACTCGCCCTGGACGCCCAGCCGGACGCCAACCTCAAGGCGAACCCGGTCGGCATCGACATCTCCAGCTGGCAGGGCTCGATCAACTGGAGCTCCGTGCGCGGCGCGGGCATCGAGTTCGCCTGGATGAAGGCCACCGAGGGCCTGACGTACAAGGACCCGACGTTCAGCGCCAACTACCTGAACGCCTACAACGCGGGCGTCATCCGGGGCGCGTACCACTACGCCCGCCCGGACGTCTCCGGCGGGGCGGCGCAGGCCGACTTCTTCGCGAGCAACGGCGGCGCCTGGTCGCGCGACAACCTCACCCTCCCGGGCGTACTGGACATCGAGGGCACCTGCTACGGCTATTCGCAGGCCGGGATGCGGCAGTGGGTGCTGGACTTCTACAACAAGTACAAGGCCCGCACCGGCCGTGACGTCGTGATCTACACCAGCCCGAGCTGGTGGAACACCTGCACCGGCGGCTGGAACGGCATGTCCGCCCTCAGCCCGCTCTGGGTCGCCCACTGGACCTCCGCCGGCAGCCCCAGCATCCCGTCGGGCTTCCCCTTCTGGACGGTCTGGCAGTACACCTCCACCGGCGCCGTGAGCGGAGTCTCCGGCAACGTCGACCGGGACCGCTTCAGCGGCGACCGCTCCCGCCTCCTCGCCCTGGCGAACAACACGCCGTGAACGTAAACGTATAGGTGTACGAGCCGGAGCGGCCCGACCGGGCCGCTCCGGCCCCGCCCGCCCCCCATGACCGTTCACGAAGGAGCACGTCATGACCCCACCCCTGAGCCGGCGCGGCGCCCTGATCGCCGGGGCCGCGGCCCTCGCCGGCGGTCTGGGCCCGGCGGCCGGTGCGGCGGAGGCGGCCCGCCTGCTGCCGGAGAGCGCCCGCCCCCGCCTCTCCGCCCTGTCGCCCCTCCAGCGCGCCGGGCAGCGCGTCATCCACTCGTACCCGGGCCTCACGCCCCCCGCGTCCCTGATGACGGCCATCGAGCAGGGCCACACGGCGGGCGTCATCTTCTTCGGCGAGAACGTCCAGAACCTGACGCAGATCGAGGGTGTCATCCGGTCCATGGAGCAGGCCCGCGCCTCGTCGCCCATCAAGGCGCCGCTCCTCCTCATGACCGACCAGGAGGGCGGCATGATCCGCCGCCTGCCGGGGGAGCCCGTCAAGTCCGCGAAGGACGTCGGCGCCTCCTCCGACCCGCACTACTGGGCCGACTTCACCGGCAGCGGCGCGGGCCTGAACCTCGCGGGCGTCGGCATGAACGTCAATCTGGCCCCGGTCCTCGACGTCTACCGCACGGCCGGCGACTTCACCGACCAGTACGAGCGCTCGTACAGCAAGTCGGCCGCCGCCGTGGCCAGTTGCGGCGCGGACTTCATCACCGCGCAGCAGCGCGAGGGCGTCGCCGCCACCGCCAAGCACTTCCCGGGCCTGGGTCCGGCGACGGCGAGCCAGAACACCGACCTGCGGTCCGTCACGATCACCACCTCCGCCTCGACCCTCCGCAGCGTGGACGAGGCCCCCTACCGGGACGCCATCGCGGCGGGCGTCAAGCTCGTCATGCTCTCCTGGGCGATCTACTCGGGCCTGGACTCCGCCCGCCCCGCCGGTCTCTCGCCGACCGTCGTCGGCGAGCTGCGCAACCGGCTCGGCTTCAAGGGCGTCACCGTCACGGACGCGCTGGAGGCCGGTGCGCTCTCGTCCTACGGCAGTACGTCGCAGCGCGCCGTGAAGGCCGCCGCCGCCGGGATGGACCTGCTGCTCTGCTCGGCCCGCAGCGTCTCCCAGGGCGACGAGGCCGTCACCGCACTGGCCGACGCCCTGGGCGACTCCCTGGACCCGGCCGCCTTCGACGCCGCCGCGGCCCGCGTGAACACTCTGCGCGCGGGGCTGTGACGGCCCGCCGCCCGGCGCGAGGGGGCGCCGGGCGGCTCCCAAGGAGCCTTATCGGGGCGGGAATCGAGCCGTAGACTCCGCGATCATGACCTTCGAAACGATCTACGCCGACGCGCCCTCCGCCGACGGCCCCGCGCTCTTCCCCACGATGTCCACGATGCGCGCGATGCGCCGCCTCAAGCCGGACGCCGTGCCGGACGAGACCATCGACCAGCTCATACAGGCCGCCGTGTGGGGCCCGAGCGGCGGCAACATGCAGTGTTACGAGTATGTCGTCGTCACCGACCGCGCGGTCATGGCCGAGCTCGCCCCGCTCTGGAAGCGCTGCGTGGACGCCTACCTCGCGACGACCGGCAAGCACGCGCCGGAGGGGATGGACGACGCCGCGTACGGGCGGATGGTGGCGGCGATCGAGTACCAGCGCGACCACTTCGCGGACACCCCGGCGCTGATCATCCCCTGCTACAGGTTCCCCGAGCCGCGGTTCGACGAGGAGGGCCTGGGCGTCTACGCCGCGTCGCTCGGCCCGGCCGGCCTGGAACGCATGGCGAACACCCAGACGCGCTTCCAGGCGCTGGCCGAGGGCTCCTGCGTCTACCCCGGCGTCCAGAACATCCTGCTGGCGGCGCGGGCGCTGGGCCTCGCGGCCAACATCACCATCTGGCACCTGATGCTGGAGCAGGAGTGGAAGGACGCCCTCGGCATCCCCTCGGACATGCACACCTTCGCCGCGATTCCGGTCGGCCGGCCCCAGGGCAACTTCGGCCCGGTGCGCCGCCGCCCGGTGGCCGATGTGGTCCACCGCGACCGCTGGTAGAACCACGCGCGTGTACGGTACGGCGATGACCGACGCGCCCGTACCGTCGCCCGCACCCGGCAGCTCCGCCGACGTCGTCCGTACGTGGGACGCCCGCGCGGACCACTATCTGCGGCTCTTCCGTGACGAGTTGGCGGAGAAGCCGTACGACCTGGAAGTCCTGCGCGCGTTCGCCCAGCGGGTCGGCGCGGGCGGCCGGGTGTACGACGCGGGCTGCGGCCCCTGCGGTCACGTCACGGCCCTGCTCGCGGCCCACGGCCTCGACATGCTGGGCATCGACCTCTCACCCCGCTGCGTGGCGCTGGCGCGCCGGGAGCAGCCGGGTGTGCGGTTCGCCGTCATGGACCAGACCGCGCTCACGGGCGGCCCGCTCGACGGCCTGGTCGCGTACTACTCCCTCCACGACCAGCCCAAGCACCGCCTGCCCGGCACGATGGCGTCCTGGGCCGCCGCGATACGCCCCGGCGGCCGGCTGCTCATCGTCGCGAAGGAGGGCGAGGCGGACGGCGTCACCGCCGACCCCCTGGGCAGCGAACTCCGCGTCTACTGGTCGGAGTTCACCGCGTACGAGCTCCGCAGGGCGGCCCACGAGGCAGGCTTCGCCACCGACGACTGCACGGTCCGCGAGGCATACGAGAACGAGATCCCGTCCCGCCGCGTGTACCTCACGGCGACGAGGCGCTAGACGTTCGCCCGTCATTTTTGCCGCACCGGCAAGGATGTTTGCCGTACAGGCCGCCGGTGCGCACCATCTCCGTACATGGAGGAGGTTCGCATGAGCGACAACACGCAGGCGTACGACGTAGTGGTGATCGGTGGCGGGGCCGCCGGGCTGAGCGGGGCGCTGGCCCTCGGGCGGGCACGGCGGTCCGTGCTCGTGATCGACGCGGGGGACCCGCGCAACGCGCCCGCGTCGCACGTCCACAATTACCTGGGCCGCGAGGGCACCCCGCCCGGCGAGCTGCTGGCCATCGGGCGGGAGGAAGTCGCCGGGTACGGGGTCGAGGTCGTGACCGGCGAGGTCACCACCGCCGAGCCGCTGCCGGAGCACTCCGGGTTCCGAGTCGTACGCGCGGACGGGACCGCCGTCACCGCGCGGCGGCTGCTGGTCACGACCGGGCTGACCGACGAGCTGCCGTCCATCCCGGGCCTGGCCGACCGGTGGGGCCGCGAGGTGCTGCACTGCCCGTACTGCCACGGCTGGGAGGTGCGCGACGCGGCGATCGGTGTCATCGCCACCAGCCCCATGGCCGTGCACCAGGCACTCCTGTGGCGGCAGTGGAGCGAGGACGTCACGCTCTTCCTGCACGACGGTCCGGAGCCCACCGACGAGGAGTACGAGCAGCTCGCGGCGCGCGGCATCGCGGTCGTGGACGGCAAGGTGGCAGGGCTGGAGGTGACCGACGACCGGCTGACCGGCGTCCGCCTCGCGGGCGGCCGGGTGGTCGAGCGGGCGGCTGTGGTCGTCCAGACGAAGCTCACGGCGCGCTCCGGCCTGCTGGAGAGCCTGGGGCTGCGGCCCGTGGAGGCGGAGATGGGCGGGCAGCTGATCGGTTCGTACATCGAGGCGGACCCGGCGGGCACGACGGAGGCGGCCAACGTGTGGGTCGCCGGGAACGTCACCGGTCTCCTGGACCAGGTCATCGGCGCCGCCGCCGCCGGGCTCAAGGCGGGCGCCGCCATCAACGGGGACCTCGTCACCGAGGACACCCAGCGCGCCGTGCGGGCCCGCAACGCGCCCTCCGACGCGGAGCTGTGGGACGAGCGGTACCGCGAGAGCCACCGCATCTGGAGCGGCAAGCCCAACACCGTGCTCGTCCGCGAGGTCGAGGACCTGGCGCCGGGCCGGGCGCTGGACCTGGGCTGCGGGGAGGGCGCGGACGCGGTCTGGCTGGCGGGCCGGGGCTGGCACGTCACCGCGACGGACATCTCGCGCGTGGCGCTCGAACGGGCCGCCGAGCACGCGGCGGAGGCCGGGGTCGCCGACCGGGTCGACTGGCAGTTCCACGACCTGGGCGCCACCTTCCCCGAAGGGGCGTACGACCTGGTTTCGGCGCAGTTCCTGCACTCCATGGGCGACCTGCCCCGCGAACGCATCCTGCGCCGGGCGGCCCGGGCGGTCGCCCCGGGCGGGGTGCTGCTGATCGTGGGGCACGCGGGCTTCCCGGCCTGGGACCACCGGCACGCGGACGTGGAGCTGCCGACCCCGGACGAGGTGCTGGCCCAGCTGGAGCTGCCGGAGGGGGAGTGGGAGGTGCTGCTCAGCGAGGAGCACGAGCGCGTCCAGAACGACCCGGACGGCAACCCCACCACCCGTACGGACAACGCCCTCAAGGTCAGGCGGCGTTGACCGCGCGTACAGGACCGGATCTGACCTAATGCGCTCGTACTGTCGGTTCTGACGGCGGAACGAGAACGACGGAAGGCAGAACCATGAACGCCAGCGAGACGGCCACCGCGAACACCGGCTCGGACGAGCGGGCGGACCTCCTGGAGGCGCTGGACAAGCAGCGGCACTTCCTGCGGTTCACCACCCGCGACCTGACCGACGAGCAGGCCGGGCAGCGGACCACGGCGAGCGAGCTGTGTCTCGGCGGCCTGATCAAGCACGTGACCTCGGTCGAGCGGGGCTGGGCCGGGTTCATCGTGGAGGGGGCCGCCGCGATGCCGGACTTCAACAAGATGACCGAGGCCGACTTCGCCAAGCGGGCCGACGAGTTCCGGATGCAGCCGGGCGAGACGCTGGCGGGCGTGCTCGACGCCTACGAGAAGGTGGCGGCGGACACCGACGAACTGGTCGCCTCGCTGCCCGACCTGGGCGCCGCGCACGCGCTGCCGAAGGCCCCGTGGTTCGACGGGGACGCGAAGTGGTCGGCCCGCAGGACGCTGATGCACATCATCGCGGAGACCGCGCAGCACGCCGGCCACGCGGACATCATCCGGGAATCCCTGGACGGCTCGAAGTCCATGGGCTGAGCCGGTCCGGGCCGGCGGCACAATGGCGCGCATGGATGCCGAAGTCGCCGCGCTGATAGGGGCCGCCGTCGGCTCGCTCACCACCCTGGGGGCGGCCTTCGTGACCGGGCGGACGGCGGCCCGCTCGCAGTACGACCAGTGGCGCAGACAGCACCGCCGGGACGCGTATGTGGCGTACCTCGGGGCCCTGCACGACCGGGACATCGCGCTGGACGCCGTCTTCGAGGCGCTGCGACCGGAGCGGCCGGACCTGGCTGCGGTGGACGAGCGGGTCGACGCGTTCGTCGGCCTGGCCCGCGAGGTGCACCGGGCCGCCGAGGTCGTCCTCGTGGAGGGGCCGGATGCCATGGTGGCGGCGGTCGGCGGGGTGGGCCGGGCGTCCGGCGAGCGCGCCGAGCTCATGCGGCGGATGGTCGCGGACGCCCGCGCCGGCGACACCACGCACAAGGCCGCGCACACCGCGCTGGCCGCCCGACGCGACGAGGCCCTCCACCAGTCGGTGAAGGGCCTTCGTGCTGCCGCCGCGCGGGTGCTGGACGCGCCGCGCTGAGAGCGTTACGCCTGCGGGGCGGCCTTGACCTGCCGAACAGGCCCTACGCCTGCGGGGCGGCCTTGATCGCGGAGATGTCGAAGTTCAGCTTCACCTTGTCGCTGACCATGACGCCGCCGGTCTCCAGCGCCGCGTTCCAGGTCAGGCCCCAGTCGGAGCGAAGGATCTCGGCGCCGCCCTCGAAGCCGACGCGCTCGTTGCCGTACACATCGGTCGCGGAGCCGTTGAACTCCAGGTCGATGGCGAGCGGGCGGGTCACGTCCTTGATGGTCAGGTCGCCGGTGACGCGGTACTTGTCGCCGCCCAGCTGCTCGGCGGAGGTCGAGCGGAACGTCATCAGGGGGAACTTCTCTGCGTCGAAGAAGTCGCCGCTCACCAGGTGGCCGTCGCGGTCCTTGATCCCGGTGTCCACGCTGGCGATCTTCACGTCGATCGAGGCCGAGGAGTTGGCCGGGTCGCCGCCGTCGAGCTTCAGGGAACCCTCGTGCTCGGCGAAGGAGCCGCGCACGTTGGTGACCATGGCGTGCCGCACGGTGAAGCCGATGCTGCTGTGCGCCGGGTCGATCGTGTAGTCACCCGTGAGGGCGGCCAGGGCGGGGTCGACGACGGCCGTGGTCGTGGCGGCGGCAGCGGCGTTGTCGGACTTGCGGTTGAACAGAGCCATGGCTCCTCCTCAAAGACCTGGCCGAGCGGGCTCGACCCGTTGTTTAACCTTCAACGACATTCACTGTAGACCTATCTTGTTCAAAGTTCAACATCTAGCGCGGGGACTCGCGCGGTGTCCGTCATCTGTTCACGCGGCCGTTACGTGAGGCCCTCTGGCGACGCGCGTAGAACTGGGGCACCATCTCTCCTGCCCCTTTGTCATGCACAGGAGGAGAGTCCCCCCATGGTCTTCCACGCGCCCCATGTGTCCCGGATGACGCTGCGCCCCGTCCTGACCGCCCTCGCCCTGGTGCTCGGCGTCCTCTTCGCGCCCGGCTTCGGCGTGGTGAGCGGCTCGACCGACGCGTACGCCGTCACCAAGCTCACGCACAGCCAGGCGACCTCCCGGTTCAGCTCGTCCGGCATCACCTGGTCGTCCTCCGGCGGCTGCTCCAACCGGAACGTCTCCACCTGCACCTCGTTCGACCAGCTCAACCTGACGACCGCCCAGGGCGCCCAGACGCTGAAGAGCGCCACCGGCTGCGCCCTGAACATCACCGGCGGCACGGAGACCGGGCACGCCAGCGGCACGTACTCGCACTGGAACGGCTACAAGCTCGACTTCGGCAAGACCACCTGTCTCACCAACTACATCAAGAGCGCGTTCAGTTACATCGGCCTGCGCGGTGACGGCGCCCCCCAGTACAAGTCCGGCTCCGGCAACGTCTACGCCGACGAGGGCAACCACTGGGACGTGACCTACTACAACTGCGGCGGCTGCTGACCCGGCCTCCTCGCGCGGGTGCCCCGTCCGTCCGGGCGGGGCACCCGCGCTCCCCGTACCCCCCACAGGAGTCGCCATGAACGCACTGCATCCGAGCCGCCGCGCCCTGCTGCGCACCGGCGCGGGGGCCGCCCTCGCCGCCGCCGGACTCGCGGCCGCCGCCCCCGCAGCCGACGCGGCCTCCCTCGTCACCGGGGGCAAGGTCCGCAATCTCACCGGACCGGCGGAGACCGGCCGCTTCGCCGCACCCTGGACCGACCTCGGCATCCCCGCCCGCTGCCCCGACGGATCGATGCTCTTCGTCTGCGGCGACACCTTCGACGGCGGCGGGGTCGGCGGACCCGACTGGCGCGCCCCCATCGGCCTGCGCGCCTCGAACCCCTCCCTGGGCTCCCTCGTCATCGACGGCAGCGTCGGCGGGGCCCATGCGAACGGGCTCGTCCCCGAGGGCCACGCGGGCGGCACCACGGCCATCCCGTCCGACGTGTTCACCGTCGGTTCCACGATGTACATGCACCTGATGCGCGGGGTCATCTACCGCACCCACCACTCGGACTTCTGGCGCTCCGACGACAACGGCGCCACTTGGCAGTACCTCTGCCAGTGGCCCGGCGACCAGTACGGCGGCCAGTTCCAGCAGAAGACGTACGCGGTCGCCGACGACGGGTACTGCTACGTCCTGTCCACCGCGTTCAACCGGGACATCACCTCGGGGCTGCTGCTCCACCGCGTACGGCAGGACGCCCTGGGGAACCCCGCCGCCTACCAGCCCTGGGGGTACGCGGGCGGCGCCTGGGCCTGGGGGAACGCGCCGACCACCATCACCGGGGCCCGCCGCTGGGGCGAGATCTGCTTCCGGGCCATGGGCGGCAAGTACGCCCTCACCTGGCTCAACATGGCCCCGCTCGACATCAGGGCGCAGGTCTTCGCGCTGCCCACGTCCAATCTGTTCACCACCCCGGAGCAGACCGTGATCGTGCCGACCGTGCCCGGTCTCGAGGTGGGCAACGCGGTCGCCAGCCCGTACGGCGGCTTCATCGTCCCGGGCTCGACGTTCGCCGACTTCCACCTCGCCGTCAGCCAGTGGTTCGACAACCAGAACTACCGGGTCATGCAGTACCGCATCAACGGACTCGCCGCCTGAGCCGCGCACGCGCATGGGGGAGGACCCCCGTCCCGCCCGGACGGGGGTCCTCCCGGTCTGTGGGGTGAGGTCAGGAACCGACGCTCACCGTGAACCGCCGCGGGTTGCCGTCATTGGCGGCGCCCGACACGTCCGGCTGGCCGTCCGGACGCACGTCGTCGTACGGGAAGGCGTAGCCGATCGGGCTGTTGGCGTGGACGATCCGGGACCAGTGGTTGGTCACCGCGCCCTGGTAGTAGTCCGACACCGAGGTGCCGTTGGGCTGGTCCGGGTGGCTGAGCATGATCGAGCGGTTGAAGCCCGCCGCCAGCCGGGCCAGCAGGGCCTTCTTGTCGTCGTTGTCCGCCGGGTTGTTGGTGAACGGCCCGTGGTTGCAGGTGAAGATGTCCTTCGACACCGGCTTGCTGAAGGTGTGCCCGCCGTCGAAGGTCAGTGTGTCCCCGCTGACCCGGCCCGTGCGCACGCCGCGCCCGCCCTGGAGGTCGATGCGCAGGTCCGTCGAGCGGTACTTCTCCCAGACCTGGTCGATCTGCGCCGTGAACAGGTCCCGGAACGGCATCTGGTCCGGCCGGTCGAAGTAGGGCGCCATCAGGTTCTGCGGGGAGATGACCCGCAGCACGCTGCCGTCCGCGCCGCGGGTCACCAACTGGTCCCAGGGCTGGCCGTCGGCGGCCGCCTGGGCGATGAGGCCGTCGGCGATCCGCTGCACGGCGCCGTCGGGGAGCGGGGCGACGGTGTGCGTGGAGTCGCCCTCCAGGGTCAGGCCGATCGGGAGCGCGGTCACCAGGTCGACGTAGCTGATGTTGGCGTACAGCTGCTGCGGGTTGAACGTGAACTCGCAGAACGACCAGGTCCGCCCGTAGTTGGGGTCCGTGGAGGTGGCGAACGCCGGCTCGACCAGGGCCGGGCCCGGGTTGAGGTAGAAGGTCAGCGTGTCGTCGCGAACGAAGTACACCCGCGCGCCGTACATCTGAGGCAGCGTCAGCGTGACGGGCGCGCCGCCCGCCCCGTTCAGCGGGATCGCGCAGTCGACCGGCAGCGGGGTCTGCGGGGCCGAGGGGGAGTCGGGGTGGTAGACGCTGCCGTCGGCGCGGAGCAGGACCCAGCGGTCGGTGCCCTGCTCGTGGCCGGTGACATAGGCGTTGACGCGTCCGGGCAGCGACTTGTTGACCAGGGCGAGTTCGCAGGTGGCGGCGGAGGCCGAGGCGCTCGGGCTCAGCGCGCTGCCCCAGAGGGGGTAGCTCAGTGCGGTGGCGGTGGCGGCGGCTCCGCCCGTCAGGAACTTCCGGCGCGAAATCATGAGGCGACTCCGGGGGTGCGTGGGGGGCGCGGACGGGTGGACCGTGCGGGGGGAGGTGGAGCGGGGGGCGTCCGCGGTGCGCACCACTTTCTCGATGCGCGGCACGGGCGTCAAGACTTGTGACTGAGAGCGCTCTCAAAAAGAAGAACTCTTCACAACTCGACGCTGGTGGGCGGCACTTGCCTGGACTGCGGTCGACACCCGAACAAGTGGCGATCAGGAACTGAACACGGCGTCCCGGATGTCCCGGTCCCGCCCCACTTGGGCTTCCTTGGACTTACGGAAGGCGGTTGTTGGACTGGCGAAGCCCTCGGAGCCGTACGTCGTTGACGGTGCGCGGAGCCGACGACTACGCAGTGCACATGTCACCAAGCCGTATGCCGGTGGGCGTCGCAGCCGCCGCCTCAGCAGCCGTCCTGGCCCTGGTGGGGACCGCCCTCCCCGCCGTGGCCGCCGCCCCCTCACCCGCTGCCGCCGTGCCCGCGGGCAGCCCCGTCCTCACCTCCGCGCAGCTCGCGGTCGCCGTCGCCGCGGACTTCCCGCGCGTCCTCACGTACACCGACCGCGGATCCGGCAAGCAGCTCACCGGCTCCACCCGACCGGTCACCGCCGTCACCCTGAACGGCACCGCGCACCCGGTGAAGCTGAAGGGCGCCCCGAAGGTCACCGGCCCGGCCGCCCGCTACACGCTGACCTTCACCGACCTTCCCGGGGTGGAGATCGACGCCGCGCTCTCCGTGTCCGGCCGCGCCACCACGTTCAAGGTCACCGCCGTCCGGGACACCGCCGCGTTCCGGGTGTCCACGATCGACATACCCGGGCACGACCTGGTCTCCGTCGCCAGTACGGACGCCGGGGCGGCCACCGCCTTCACCAAGCTGGACACCGACTCCACGAAGACCGCCGACGTCTTCGGATCGGTCACCGGGGACACCCCGGCCGAGTCCGCGCCCACCGGCGCCACGTACGCGATCGTCAACACCGACTCGCTCGCCGCGGCCGTCGAGTCCAACTCCTCGTACGACAAGCCCTCCGGCGCCACCGGCGGGGACGACGCCCGGTTCTGGCACCAGGCCCGCAAGGAGGACGACGGCTCGACGCGGGTCGCCGTCCGGTCCGGCCAGTGGACCTACCGGGGCGAGGGCGCGCCGAAGCCGGAGAGCGGGGACGCCCTGCCCTGGGCCAAGGTCGTCGTCACGCCCGACGCCAACGGCGACCGTACGGTCGACTGGCAGGACGGGGCCGTCGCGTTCCGCTCGATCGGCGTCGTCGCGCCGGGCAGCGAGGACACCGCGGACCGGGTCATCACCCACATCCCGTTCAACTTCGCCAGTCAGGCCACACACCCCTTCCTGCGCACCCTGGACGACGTCAAGCGGATCTCCCTCGCGACGGACGGCCTCGGCCAGCTCGCGCTGCTCAAGGGGTACGCCTCCGAGGGCCACGACTCCGCCCACCCCGACTACGGCGGCGACTACAACAAGCGCGCCGGCGGCCTCAAGGACCTCAACGCCCTGCTGAAGGACGGCAAGAAGTGGGGCGCCACCTTCGGCGTCCACGTCAACGCCACGGAGGCGTACCCGGAGGCGAAGGCGTTCGACGAGCAGCTGGTCGACAAGACCAAGCCGGGCTGGAACTGGCTGGGCCAGAGCTACTACATCGACCAGCGCCGCGACATCAACAGCGGCGACCTGGCCAAGCGCTTCCAGCAGCTGCGCGACGAGACCGGCAGCAACCTCTCGATGCTGTACATCGACGTCTACTACACCCACGGCTGGATCGCCGACAAGACCGTCCAGGCCCTCCAGAAGCAGGGCTGGAACGTCTCCAGCGAGTGGGCCGACAAGTTCGAGCGGGCCTCGCTCTGGTCGCACTGGGCCAACGACCTGGACTACGGCGGCGCCACCAACAAGGGGATCAACTCGAAGATCATCCGGTTCATCCGGAACGGCGAGAAGGACGTCTGGAACAACGACCCGGTCCTCGGCCAGAGCGCCATCGACGAATTCGAGGGCTGGACCGGCGAGACCGACTGGAACGCCTTCTACGACAACATCTGGCAGCGCGACCTGCCCGCCAAGTACCTCCAGCAGCAGAAGATCACCCGCTGGGACGGCAACGACATCGCCTTCACCGGCGGGATCTCCGGCACGGTCGAGGACGGCAGGCGGACCTTCTACGACCACGGCCGCAAGGTCCTCAGCGGCACCGGCTACCTGCTCCCGTGGGACGGCGGCAAGAAGCTCTACCACTACAGCCAGAAGGGCGGTACGAGCAGCTGGGCGGTGCCCTCGAAGGGCGCGTACACCGTCTTCGAGCTCACCGACAACGGCCGCGTGAAGACCGGCACGGTCCGCCCGGTGAACGGGAGGATCACGCTGAAGGCCGAGGCCGGGCAGCCGTACGTCCTCTACCCGCACCGGGCCCCCGGGGCCGCCGACCCGAAGTGGGGCGAGGACACCCTCGTCGCCGACCCCGGCTTCAACGACGCCCGGCTCGGCGACTGGACGAGGACCGGCACCGCCGTCCGCGACACCGACGCCCAGGGCCGCAACAGCGCCAAGCTGTCCGGCTCCGGCACCGCCGCGCTCTCCCAGCGCATCGGCGGCCTGAAGCCCGGCGCCCGCTACACCGCGTCCGCGCTCATCGAGGTCGAGCCCGGGAGGAGCCGGCACACCACGCTCTCGGCGGGCGGGAAGTCCGTCGCCGTGGACCGCTCCACCGCCAGGGACTACGTCGCCGCGTCCGATTGGCACGGCAGCTACTTCCAGCGCGCCAAGGTCAACTTCACCGCCCCGGCCGACGGCCGCACCACCCTGCGCATCGAGGCCGCCGACGGCAGCACCGCCACCGTCCGCGCCGACGACGTCCGCCTCGTCGCCAACGCCCCCGCCACCAAGAACGACACCGTCGTCCACGAGGACTTCGAGGACGTGGACCAGGGCTGGGGCCCCTTCCTCAAGGGCGACGCGGGCGGCTCCACCGACCCCCGCACCGTCATCTCGCAGCTGCACGCCCCGTACACCCAGGCCGGCTGGAACGGGAAGCCGATCGACGACGTGATCGGCGGCAAGGAGTCCCTGAAGGCCCACGAGGAGAACACCGGCCTCGTCTACCGCACCGCCCCCTGGACCGTCCCGATGACCGCGGGCCACCGCTACAAGGTGGAGTACGACTACCAGTCCAGCCACGCCGGGGCCTACGAGTGGGTCGACGGCTACGACCGGATCACCGCCGACGGCAAGCCCGCCTCCGTCGAGACCCGGACCACCGCCATCGGCGCCCAGCACGACACCGGCCACTTCACGGAGACCGTCACGGCGGGCTGCGGCGACACCTGGACCGGGCTGCGCAAGCGCGGCGACGCCCCGGAGGGCGCCGACTTCGTGCTCGACGCCTTCACCGTCACCGACCTCGGCGAGGCGCCCGCCGGTGAGCAGGCCACCTGCGCCACGCTGACCGTCGCGGCCGGTACCGGGACACTTGAGCCCGGCACCGCCAACCCCGTCGAGGCGAGCTTCACCAACTACGAGTCCACCCCCGCGACCGGCGTGCAGGTGGACCTCGCCGTCCCCGAGGGCTGGCAGGCCGAGCCCGCCGGAGCCGTCGCCTTCGACTCCGTCGCACCCGGCGCGAAGGTCACCGCACACTGGCAGGTCACCCCGCCGGTGGACGCCGCCTACCGCGCGTACACCCTGACCTCCCGGGCCACGTACACGACCGGCGACGGACAGCGGGAGCTCGGCGCGCAGACCTCCGTACGCACCCTGCCGCCGCCGCCCACCCGGGACAGCTGGGCCAGTGACCTCGACTGGACGGCCACCACCAACGGCTGGGGCCCGGTCGAGCGCGATCTGTCCAACGGCGAGACCGGCACCGGCGACGGCACCGCGCTCACCATCGGGGGCACGGTCTACGAGAAGGGGCTCGGCAGCCACGCCCCGGCGACCATCCGCTACTACCTCGGCGGACAGTGCACCTCCTTCACCGCCGAGGTCGGCGTGGACGACGTCCAGAAGACCGCGGGCAGCGTGCGGTTCTCCGTGGAGGCGGACGGCACCGAGAAGGTGAAGTCCCCGGTGCTCCGCGCCTCCGACGCCGCCTGGTCGCTCACGGCGGACGTCACCGGCGCCACCTACGTCGAGCTGATCGCCGGTGACGGCGGCGACGGCAACGGCAACGACCACGCCGACTGGGGCAACGCCCGTTTCCACTGCGGGTGAGCACCCACGGGGCTCCGCTTCCCATTGTGTCCGGACACTGGGAAGCGGGGCCCGTGCGCGCGTACGCTCGTGGACCATGGGGGAGTTGAGAGCGGACTGGCGGCTGCGACTGCGCCGGGACGACCCGAAGGAGCCGGTGTGCGGGGCCGGGGTGCTGATCACCCAGGACAGGGTGCTGACCTGTGCCCACGTCGTCGGGGAACCGGACACCCGGATGTGGATCGAGTTCGCCGAGAACCCCGGCATCCCGCCCGTCGCCGCCCGGGTCGCCCCGGACGGCTGGCTCCGGGGCCGCGAGGACATCGCCGTCCTCGCCCTGGAAAGCCCCCGCCCCCAGGCCGAACCCGCGCCCCTGTCAAGGCACTTGGAACGCGGCGCCGAGGTGTGGCTCGGCGGCTACGCGGCACCCTTCGACGCCGACGGCATGTGGCTCGCCGCACGGATCAGCGGTCTCCACGGCGACTGGGTGCAGCTCGACGCCCGCACCAACGCGGAGGTCGTGCGGCCCGGCTTCAGCGGCGCCGCCGTCCACACCGGGCGCCGGGGCGAGCGCCCCGAGAGCGTCGTCGGCCTCGTCGTCAGCTGGCGCGGCGACCTGGAGATGGAGCTGCCCACCGAGAACGACCTCGCCTTCTCGTACATGATCCCCGTCGACCGCATCGCGGAACTCCTGCCCCTGGTCGCCGAGTTGAGCGGCCCGGACGGATGGGACCACGCCTTCGCCGCGCGGCTGCGGCGCTGGTTCGCGGGGGCCGACCAGCCCTCGGTGCGCTTCAGCGTCATCCCGGAGGGCGGCGGCCGCGACCGCACCCTGCGCCACCAGCTGCACCGCGCCCACCTCGTCCACCACGGCGGACGCGGCACCCCCGACGCACTCGTGGACACCCTCGTCGCCCAGCTGCGCCCCCCGCTCCACCAGCGCAACCGCTACCGCGACTGGCTCCTCGAAGGCGGCGACGAACCCGAACGCTCCCTCGCCGGGCGCCCCGCCGCGGGCCCGGTCCTCGCGGTGATCGGCCTGGACGAGGAGCCGGACCCGGCGGCGCTCGTCCGCGTCCTCGCCCGGGTGCGCACCCTCGGCTTCCGGCTGCTGATCGTCGTACGCGGCACGGAGGGCCCGGCGCCCGGCGCGGTCGAACGCGACCTGCTCGTACCGGCGCTGGACGAGCGCGCCGAGGAACTGCTGAGGAGGGCGGAACAGATGGAGCGCACCTGGTCCCGCCTGGACGGCCTGACCGACTCCGCCTCGGCGCCCCCGCGCCCCGCCACCGACCCGGCGGCCCGCCGGCACCGGCTGGGGGAGCTGCGCGGGCTGTCCGAGCCGCACGCCCGGCTGGTGGGGCTGAAGCAGCTGTTACGCGATTTACGCGCCGACGTCGCGGGGGCGCCGGGCCGCATGCCCGGGCAGCGCACCGGACCCGTGGGCCGCCCATGAGGATCCCCTGCCCGCACCGCCGCTTCACCGGCGGCCCCTGCACCGGCGCCGTCCGGTCCACCGGCTACTGCGACACCTGCGGCCGCGACGAGACCGCCCCCGGCCTCCCGCCGCTGCCCGCCGCGCCCGAGGACCACGGACCCGCCGGACTCCTCGAACTCCCGCTGCTCGACCCGGGCAGCCCGGCGGAACGGCTGGCCGCCGCCGAACACCCCGTGCGCATCGTGATGACCTGCTCCGTCAAGTCCTGCGACACCGCGTTCGTCCCGCCGCACACCGCCGCGCCGCCCCCGGACGAGGGGTACTGCCCGGTGTGCCGGGCGCCCTACTCGTACCGTCCCGAACTCACCAGGGACGGGCCGCCGCTCCAGGACCAGTACGTCATCCGGGGCCCCATCGCGCACGGCGGACAGGGCTGGGTCTACCTCGCCGAGGACACCCACCTGGAGGACTTCGTCGCCGTCAAGGGCCTCCTCAACCGCTACGCGGAGCGCGGCGCCGCCCAGGCCGGTGAGGAACGCCGCAGCCTGGTCGCCATCCGACACGAACGCATCGTGCAGATCCGCGACTTCGTCTCCACCACCAACGCCGACGGCACCGTCTCCGGCGGTTACATCGTCATGGAGGACGTCGGCGACCGCACCCTGTCCGCGCTGGTCGAGTCGGTCCGGCAGGGTGACTTCGTCCTCGACATCGAACACGTCGTCACCTACGGCTGCCAGATCCTGGAGGCCCTGTCCCATCTGCACGGGATGGGCTTCCTCTACGGGGACATGAAGCCGTCCAACGTGATCCACCACCTCGACGGCATCAAGGTCATCGACCTCGGGGGCGTCCGCAAGGCGGGCAGCGTCGACCCGCCCCCCGTGATCACCCCGTACTTCGCCGCCCCGGAGACGGACGGCACCAAGCCGCTCACCGTGGCCCACGACGTGCACACGGTCGGCGTCACCCTCGACGAACTGGCCCGCTGGGCGGTCGGCGACGACGTCCCCGGGCTCGGCATCAGCTCCTTCCGCCTCGTCGTGGCCCGGGCCACCGCCGAGGACCCCGAGGAACGCTTCGGCACCGCCGAGGACATGGCGGGACAGCTGCGCGGGGTGCTGCGCGAGATCCGGGCCCTGCGCGGCAAGCGCGACCAGCCCGAACCCTCCGCGTACTTCACGCCCTCCACCGAACTCCTCGGCGCCCGCCTGGGCTCGGTCCCGGACTACGCGCACTGGCTGCGCCGCCCGCTGCACAGCCGCCGCGAAGCGCCCCCGGCGCCCACGCTCGACCCGGGGACCCCGACCCCGACCGAGATCGCCCGCCGCCTGCCGGTGCCCCGGCCCTACCCCGGAGACCCGCAGGCCGCCCGCTTCGGGGTCAGCAGCTACGACCCGGGCCAGCCGCTCGCCCAGCCCGCCGAGGGGGAGCGGTCCGTCGAGATCTGCCTGCACAACGCCCGGCTGCTGCTCGGCCAGGAGGGCCCCGAGGCCCTGGCGGCGGCCCATGAGCAGGTCGAGGCGGCGGCCGCGATCCCCGGACCGGGCCCGGTCCGGCAGTGGCGCCTCAGCTGGCACCGGGGCCTGGTCGCGCTGCGCGGCGCGGACGTACGGGAGAAGGAGCGGCAGGCGCTGCTGGAGGCCGCCCACGGCCACTTCTCGGCCGTGCACCGCGCCCTGCCCGGGGAGTACGCGGCGAAACTCGCCCTCGCCTACTGCGCGGAGCAGGCGGGTCCCGGCGCGGGCCCGTCCGCGTACGAACTCTTCCGCGCGGTGCACGCCCGCAACCCCTCCCACGTCGGCGCCGCCCTCGGCCTCGCCCGGCTCGCCCTGGCCCGGGGCGACCGGACCGCCGCCGTCCAGGTCCTGGACCTGGTCCCCGACGAGTCCCGCGACCACACCGTGGCCCGCGTCGCCGCCCTGCGCATCCGGGCCGCCCGACTGGCCCGCGGCGACCGCCCACTGCCCGGTCTCGGGGAGATCGACGCGGCACTGGCCGCGCTGACCGGCCCCGTCGTCGCGGGCGACGAGGCGGCCTGGCTGCTCCGCACCGAACTGTACGAGTGGAAACTCGACGCGGTCCGCACCGCGGCCGGCCCCCCGCCCGGACAACGGACCTGGCTGCGCAGAAGCCTCCCGCCCCCGCCGGTCCCCGGCGAACGGGAGGTCCGCGCCGAACTGGAGCAGTGCTACCGCTGGCTGGCCCGGCAGCGCCGCAGACCGGCGGAGTACGAACGGCTCATCGACCTGTCGCACGCGGTGCGCCCGCAGACACGGTTCTGAGGGCGCGTCCCCGGTCCCGCCAGCCACCACCCCGTCCTCCCCTGGAGATCCGTACATGGCCGCTTCCGACCCGTCGCCGACCGGGCTCAGCTTCGCCGTGTCCGTCGACGTGCGACGCGACCAGCAGCCGCACCACGACACCCGGATCGACGCCCATGTGCGCGTCAAGGCCACCGGCACCGGCCCCCGCGACCAGCGGCCCGCCACCGAACTCGCCGTCGTCCTCGCGCTGGACGTCGCCCCGGCGCGCCGCCGCGACGCCGCCGCCGCGCTCGCCGCCGCCCTGCGCGCCCTGCCCGACGGGCTGTCGTTCACGGTGCTCGGCGGCGCCGGGGACGACGGCCCCGGGCGGTGCTACCCGCTGCGCGGGCCCTGGGCGCTCGCGGACACCGACGAGAAGCGGCGCGCCGCGTTCAGCGTGGGGCGCGTCGCGCCGACCCCGGACGACCGGCCGCCGCCCGGGTACGGGGCCTGGCTCACCGCCGCCCGGACGCTCTTCGGACAACGCCCCCTGCCCGTACGGCACCTGATCCTCGTCACCGACGGCGCCGGGCACGATCCGGCCGGCGAGGCGGACCTCGGGGCCGGGATCGCCGCGTGCCGGGAGGAGTTCAGCGCGGACGTGCTCGCGCTCGGCGTGGACTGGGACCCGGCACCGCTGCTCGCCCTCACCGAGGGGCTGCACGGCACCGCCGACACCGCGCCCGACCGGTTCGCCCCCGCCGTCACCGGGGCGCTGCGGCGGCTGCGCCGGGTCCGGAGCCCCGAACTGCCCGTCACCGTCACCGGCCGCCCCGCGGTGACCGGGGTCGCGCTCAGCGAGCGGCAGCCCCGGCAGCACGCCCTCGTACCGGCGACGGCGCCGGAGCACCCGCACCGGTACGACTTCGCCACCCACCAGTGGGAGCCGGGCACCCGGGACTACCTGCTCGCCGTCCGGGCGGACGCCGGTGCCGACCCGCTCGGGGTGCTGCTCCAGCTCGCCACGGTGTCCGTCGGCGGGGCCACCGCCCCGCTCGTGGTCCGCTGGCTGCCGCCCGGCGTCGCCGTGGGCGCGGGCGGCGGCGGGGGAGGCACAGTCGACGCGATGAACGCCGCGACCCGGATGCGGACCGCGCTCGAACGGGGCTACGCGGCCCTGGACCCGATGAGCCGCGAGGAGGCCGAGCGGCAGTTCGGGCTCGCGGTCCGGCTGGCCCACGAGATCGGCGCCGACTGGGTCCTCACCAAGGTCCGCACCGTGGCCGACATCGTGGACGGGGCACAGGGCCTGGTCCGCGTCGGCCCCACCGTCGACCGGGGGACCGTGCGCGAGGGGCGGCTCCAGGTCGCGTCCGGCCCCCTGCTCGACCTGCCCGCGCACGCCGGGGGGCCGCCCGGCAAGTGCCCCGGCTGCCGTCACACCGCCGGGCCGGGCGCCCGCTACTGCATCGCCTGCGGGAGGAGCCTGTGAGGCCCCGGCCCACCCACTGGACGCGTGCCTTCCGGGCCCGCCGGACCGGCTCCCGCACCAGACGGCTGCTCGAACTGCACCTGGCCGTCATCGTGCTCGCCGCGTTCGTCTCGATGACCGCCCTCCTCGTCTCCTACCGCGAGGTGCAGAACGCGGCCGGCGAGATGCGCGCCCACGCCGCCCCCGCCGTCCAGGGCGTCTCCGCGACCCAGCTCGCCCTGCTCCGCGCCCACCAGGAGGCGGAGGTCTCCGTGCGCTTCGGCATCGACGAGGTCGTCGGGGCCGGCGCCCGCTACGAGGCCCAGCTCTCCGCCGCCGGCCAGGGCCTGTCCCGGCTCTCCGACGTCCAGATCGACGGCGAGCGGGGCCGGGGCGTCCTGGAGACCGTCACCGGAGTGCTCACCTCGTACAGCGGCTCCATCACGCCCGGGACCGTGAAGTACGTGGACGACGAGCTGATGCAACGGCAGAAGATGAGCGAGGCCGAGCGCCAGCTGAACCGCCCGGGCACGGGGGTCGTGCCCCGCCTCGACGTCCTCCAGGAGCACCAGATGCACCGGATGACCCGGATCAGCACCCTCGGCCCCCTCCAGGTCACCGGCTGGTCCGTCGCCGAACTGGGCTTCCTCGTCCTGACCCTGACCACGCTCAGCGCGCTGTGGCTGCTGCGCCGCCGCTGCGGGCGCAGCCTGGACCCGTGGCTGCTGCCGACGCTCCTGGTGGCCGTCGCCCTCGCGGTCGTACCGCTGTGGGCGACCGCCGCCACCCAGGAACGGCTGGACGCGGCGCGGCGGCAGCTGGTGCGGATCGAGGACACCGCGCGCGACCCCCTCGTACGGGCCGGGGACACGGCCCGCGAACCGGACCGCCTCGCCGACGCCCAGCAGTACGTCACCCGCGCCTCCACCGAGCTGCGCGGCGGACTGGCCGCCCGGAGCTGGCAGAGCTGGACCTACTACGGCGCGCTCGGCGCCGGCGCGCTGGTCCTCCTGCTGCCGGCCGCCGGGCTCAGCCGCAGGCTCAACGCCGACTACTACTGGAGGGCCGGATGAGACGGCGGTCCCGGGCGCTCCTGCTCGTCCTCGCCCTGCTCCTGACCGCCGCGGGATGCGGCCTCGCGGCCCCGGGCGGCAGCGACGCCGAGCCGAGGGTGACGATCCTCGGCCCCTGGACCGACGAGCAGGAACGGCAGTTCAAGGAGGTCCTGGACGGCTTCGGCATCCCGTACACCTACCAGGGCACCGCGGCCACCCGCGAGGTCCTGCTCGCCGAGGTGCAGGCCGGCAATCCGCCGGACATCGCGATCCTGCCCGGCGTCGGTGAACTGGTCGAGTACGCCGCCGACAACCGGCTCAAGCCGCTCACGGGCCTCTACGAGCCGGGGGAGTACGGCAACCCGTGGCTGCCGGAGGCCGAGGGCATAAAGAAGGACCTGTGGGTGCCGCTCAAGGTCGACCTCAAGTCCATCGTCTGGTACCGGAAGGGCGAGACCCCGCCGGACTCCCCGGCCGCCCTGGACGCCTGGTGCGCCGCCATGGGCGACGACGGCTCCTCGGGCTGGCCCGGCAGCGACTGGATCGAGGACCTGCTCCTCCAGCAGGCGGGCTCGATGCTGTACGCGCGCTGGGCCACCGGCGACCTGCCCTGGACCGCCCCGCACGTCGTCACCGCCTGGACCACCTGGGCGCACCTGCTCGCCCAGGGCTCGCGCGAGGACCGCCAGGCGATCCTGACCAGGGACCACCGCGGCCCGGCCGGCGGACACGGGCTGCTCTTCGACGGCGGCGGGGGCTGCTCCCTGGAACACCAGGGCTCCTTCGCCCGCTCGTTCTACGGAGACCGCAGGGCCGGGGCCGCCTTCGTGGACTCGGCGGGGCTGCTGCCCGGCGGCTCCTATACCGTGAAGGCCCACGAGGTGTCGGCCGACTTCGCCGCGCTGTTCGGGGACGGTGAGCGGGCCCGGACGATGATCCGGCGCCTCACGTCCGAGAAGGCCCAGGAGGCGTGGGGCCGCGAGGGAGGGGTGTTCTCGGCCAATGCCGCGGTCCCGGCCCGGAAGGGCGAGGTGGAGCGCGAGGTCGGGCGCCGGCTCACGGACCAGCGGGTGCCGTTGTGCCTGGACGCCTCGGACGTCATGCCGGCGGCGGTGCGGGACGCGTTCTACGAGGCGGTGCTGCTGACCGTGGCGCACCCGCAGGAGCCGGTGCTCCCGCGCCTGAAGGACATCCAGAAGGTGCAGGACGCCCAGGTGGCCCGCGTCCCCCGGCTCAAGGGCGTGTGCGGCAGGACACAGTGAACCCTTTGTGGGACCTCCACAAGGAGAACCCGGTACCGGCTGGTACTTCGCCTGCATGGGCCCGGCCTTCTGTCAGGCTCCACCAGTAAACCGGGCAGGAGACTGTACGGAGTCGACGGCAGGATTTTCTTGGCGGGGTTCGTAGGGTCGTTACATGACCGTTGTGGACGAAACCCAGGGCGAGCCGAGCGACACCCGCGGCCGTGTCGCCGAACTGCTGGCACTGCGCGAGCAGGCCCGGCGCGGACCCAGTGACCGGGCCACCGAGGCACAGCACGCCAAGGGCAAGCTGACCGCCCACGAGCGCATCGAGCTGCTCCTCGACCCGGGTTCCTTCCACGAGGTGGAGCAGCTGCGGCGGCACCGGGCGACGGGTTTCGGGCTGGAGGCGAAGAAGCCGTACACCGACGGCGTCGTCACCGGGTGGGGCACGGT